>JAJRRU010000003.1 GCA_024279135.1 Alphaproteobacteria bacterium | reverse complement strand
TTAATGATTTTTACGTTACTTTGTATCATGAGAGTTACCTTTTCTAAGTTTTCGATGGTTGGGTTGCACCACCATCAAAACTGGTAACTCTCGCTCTTTCAAGGGAGCAGTGTCAGATCAGATCGGAACTAATACACCTGATCGATATTCTGGCCGACACCCTCATCATCGTTTCGTTTCTGGGTGATCTCGATTTCGGCTTCCATTTTAATTTCGCGAGCCCGCACGGCAACTGAACGATCACCGGCCGATGGTCGAACGGGTGCCATAGCAGCACGAATGATCTGATCCATTCTCTCGATGGTCGATTCTGGAGTGCTGGCCTTGATGAGATTTATTTTCACCTCGCCACCCACCGCATAACTGTGCCCGTCCGGTCCAATCATCATTTCATATTTTGGGGAACCTGCGATGCCTCCACCCACATTGGCATGTGCCCGCTCATGATCACGAACCTCACGGTCCCTGGCTTTCATTTTGCGAACCCTTGTTTCTTCCCGCAGACTCAAATCCTTGTCTTCAGGCTCCCCCGAAGTGTCTTTTTTATCGTCTGATTTCTTTTCCTGCTCGTCCAGTAGAACCTGCATATTGTTCAATCGCAGTCTGGTTCCGTAGGACTGGCTGGTTTCAGGTTTATCGGCAAAACCATTTTGCGACTTACCGTCATGAACGGAGCGCCTATCCACAGATCTGGCACGTGGTGCCATATTGGTGGCATCCAGTGTAAGCAGATAATGTGAATTGTTAAGTCCTTCAAGCATGAGCACGATAATCCACTGTTTTTACAGGGAGGGGATGTATTATAGCGAAATTCATCATAATTTCAACTGTACAAATTTTCGTGGTCCATGAAACACCCAAAACTGTGACCTTCACCATCAAGACGTATGAAAATTCTGGCCGTTATTTTTTGGTTGACTAGTTTAACGCTAAACTATATATTTAGCTTAACGTTAAACAAAAATGTAACTTCCTAATGAAAGTAACGATCATGAAAAGACGCAAATTTTTGAAAATTGTCGGAACAACGGGTATCATCATGGCGGCTGGCGGGGTGGGTACTGCCATCCTGCGCGGTCCGGCTGATGCCTTGAAACCGTGGGAAAATGCAGGGAAAGATTACAGCGACCCCATGCGCCGGGCCCTGTCATACGCCATATTGGCACCAAATCCGCACAATCGCCAACCGTGGGTGGTTGATTTGATCAGCAGCACCGAAGCGACACTGTATTGTGACCTCGATCGCCTGCTCCCCCATACGGACCCCTTCAGCCGGCAAATTGTCATCGGGTTAGGTTGTTTCCTGGAATTGTTTTCCATTGCGGCGGCGCGACAGGGTTTTCAGGCAAAAATAGTCTATTTTCCAGCCGGGGAACCGGGGCCCGAGCTGGATCAACGACCCATCGCCCGATTATCACTGGTTAAACAAAATGGCCTGTCACGCGCCCCTCTGTTTGATCATATACTGAAGCGCCATACCAACCGGGAACCCTATGAGACAAGCCAGACCATCAACAGCGATGCGCTGAAACCCTTGCATGATCTCAGCAATGCCACAGCGCGGATCGGCACATCAAACTCCGGCAATCTGCTCCAAGAACTGCGTATCCTCACACGAGATGCATTGCTGGACGAAGTCCGTACCGAAGATGCCTACCGCGAAAGCATCGATCTCATGCGTATTGGCCGTTCGGAGATCAATGCCAATCCGGATGGCATATCATTGGGCGGTCCCTTTCTGGAAAGCCTCGCTCTGGTGGGCATTTTAACCCGTGAAAGCCTCGCCGATCCAAAATCGGATTCTTACCAGATCGGGCTCGACATGATAAACGAAAGTGCTATGACATCCATGGGGTTTGTCTGGATCGCAAATTCGGGTGATAACCGCACAGCAGAAATCGAGGCAGGTCGATCATACATGAAAGTATCTTTGCAAGTAGCAGCAAGTGGGCTTTCCATGCAGCCCATGAGCCAGTCTTTGCAGGAATACCCGGAAATGGCATCCTACTATCAAGCCGTTCACACCAAACTGGCAAAACACCCGGGTGAGAGAATACAAATGCTGGCCCGACTGGGATATGCCAAAGATACAGGTCCGTCCCCCCGCTGGTCACTGGATACGAGGATAAAACCTGGCTGATGACAAAACTAACATCCCCCCCGGCCGCTTTTCAGGTGCTCAATGAAATTGGCATCATTGAGCAATTATCCCGTCATCAACTGGAACGCCATTTACCCGGCGGCTTGAAGGTGTCCCAGTTCGGTGTGCTCAACCACCTGATACGTCTCGGCGGTGCGTGGAACCCCTTGCGGCTGGCAGCGGCCTTTCAGGTCACCAAGGGTGCCATGACCAATACGCTGAAACGTCTGGAAAAACGAGGTCTGGTGCTCATCTCGAACGACCCGGATGACGGTCGCGGAAAACTCGTTGTCATCTCAGAGGCAGGCTGGGAAACACACACCCAGTGCATCAAAAACCTTAAGCCTTTGCTGGCCAGTCTTTCAAGCGAAATTTCTGCCGAGGAATTTACGACAATTTTACCGATTCTGGAAAAAATCAGAAAACACCTGGATAACACCAGATCATGAGTTAAGGGTACGTTCGGGTGGAAACCTCAGGGTAACCGTGGTGCCTTCATTTACAACACTTTCAAGCTTCAGCGTTCCACCAAACAATTCCATGAAATTAACACAAAGGTGCAGACCGAGCCCGGTACCTATGTGATTGCGAGTGAGGGTGCCATCGGCCTGTTCAAAAGGCACCAATACCTTGACAATGTCGTCTTCTGACATACCGATTCCGGTATCCATGACGCTGATCACCGTGCAATTTTCATCATCTACACTGGATATCACCGTGATGTTTCCGCCGAATGGTGTGAATTTTATGGCGTTGGACAACAGGTTGTTAAGGATCTGGATCATGATTTTCTCATCCCCCAGCAATCCCGGGGCATCTGGCGCTACGAGGGCCGTCATTGTATGACCTGATGATTTTGCCGATACTTCTACTTGAAGAAAACTTGAGCGAACCACCCCGGCAATTTCGAGCAGTTTTTCGGTCAGTTTATATTTTCCTGACTCAACCTTCGCCAGATCAAGAATATCATTGATCTGACTAACCAGCAGCAATGCGCTGTAATTGATGGCGTCGGCATATTCTTCATAGTGCGTATTACCCAGCGGGCCATAAATTTTCAGCCGCATCATATCACTGAAACCCGTGATGGCGTTAAGGGGGGTACGGAGATCGTGGCTCATGGCCGCCAGAAATTTTGATTTGGCCAAATTGGCTTCTTCGGCATTGGCCCTGGCTATCTCCAGTTCTTTTTCGACCTTTCTGCGCTCCAGGTTCTCCAGCTTCAGGTTGGCGATTGCCACCCGGTTTTTTTCGGTCATGCTGTTGAAAGCATCGAACAATTTCCCGACTTCATCAGAAGATTTCCTTGTCGCCCGGGCACCCAGTTCGCCTTTTTCGATGCGATTGGAAATCATAGCCAGTGACAGCACCGGGTTTATGATCCGCCAGCGGATGTAGAAATATGCAAATACAGAAAACAGGACTGTCATTACGATCATGACATACAAGAGATTATTGTAATAATTCATATCGATCCGCGCGTTTTCGATTTTCTTACGTATCCGTGCATCCAAAAGGATCATAAATTCCAGGATGGGGCGCATTATCTTGCTTTTGGCCTTGTCGTATTGTTCGCCGTGGAGAATATCACGAGCAAATTCCTTTTCCGCCGCCTTGGTCCCGGCAACTCCATCGACTTCCTCCTGCAAAGCATCGAAGGCCTTATTTTCCAAGCTTGCCAGATCATCAGAGAATTTCGTGGCTTCTTCCAGTTTGGCAATTTCCTGGCTCGACAAACCAAGTTCCTTCAACATGCTCAGCAGCGATATCGGTTCCCCAAAACCTTCCGGGCGAACTCCGTTCCCGATAACAAAATCCCAGTATACCTGATTGTAATTCAATGGCCGGGGCGCCGTTCCATTTCGGATTGCCAGGATTTCCTGAAAGTACGCCTTATATTTTTTATCACCGGTGGCAACATAGGTCCGCGCCATTCGCGTCAAATCATCGGAACTATGACGAATTTGGTTAGCCAGCTTATGGGACTCAAAACGAATATGTTCTTGTTTGGCTAGTGTATCGTGATTGTCGGCCACACGCTCCATGATGAAAATGATGGCACTGAGCAAAACAAGGAGAATTGAAAAAATGACAACAAATTGGGTACGGATCGTCATTTGTGTAATCTATCCTGGCAATAATGGACTTGCTTACCTGAACCGAATATAATGTTATTGAACGTTAAAAATAAACCATAACTATCTATATTCAAGTCCTTAGAAAATCTCCTGCCTGAAACCAGTGAACATGTTCGGGCAGATTTACCGACACTCAGGCTCAGGGAGCAGCGATTTCACCCACTTTCGTGGGTCGTTTTCTCTCGCGATGGGCGATGTAAAGTGAACTCATGATAATAATCAGGCCACCGATGACTGTAAACATATCCGGTACTTCGGCAAAAATGAAATACCCGGCGATCACCACAATCACAAGACGGGTATACTGAAACGGTGCCATGACACTGGCCTCGCCCAGGGCATAACCCTTGGTATCACCAAATCCCCGCAGCGTGCCAAATCCTGCGACCGAAAACATCAAGGCCCATTGAGCCCAACTGGGGTCCTGCCACTGGGACACGGCTATTGGCAGGCTACCCAGTCCAGCCACGGTCATGCCGTAGAACATCATGGTCGATATACTGTCGGTTTTGCTTAATTTCTTGCCAATCAACAATACCCCGGCAAATAACAGCGAACTGGATAATGCCAGTAACATTGCCGGTTCAAATTCGGCAATCCCGGGACGCAGGACCACCATTGTACCGGCAAAACCGCCGAGAGTTGCAAACCCGCGTCGCCAGCCAATGGTTTCGCCAAAAAAAGGTACGGCCAGAATGGTAACGAATAAAGGTGCGGTAAAAAACAAGACCGTAACAAGCGCCAAAGGCAGCACAGAAATAGTATAAAATCCGCAGAATAATGCCACCAGCGTCATCAGGCTCCGGGCCATCAACCATTTCCATTGTGGGGTGATGATACGAATACTCCGCTGGCGTGCGGAAAACAATAATACCAATCCCAACCCGATAAGACACCGCACAAAAACGATTTGCATGATGGCAATGTCGGTGCCCAGCCCCCGGATACTCAGGGTCATTCCAGCCGCACAAATGGCAGCAAGAATTATCCACATGGCACCGCGCAAGTTATCTGTCATCGCCCCACCCCTCGTCTTTTATTATTATTACTTATTGGCCTGTGCGGCAGCCGCGTCAATGAATTTTGCCAGTTTAATGTCCAGTTCGGTAATACCGCCCGAGCTGTGTGTAGTCAGGGTGATCCTGACCTTGTTATAGGAATTACACCATTCCGGATGATGGTCCATTTTTTCCGCCTTCAAGGCAACCCTGCTCATGAAACCAAAAGCAGCATTGAAGCTCCTGAATTCCAGATACCGGCGTATGGCATCACGATCTTCAAGGCTGTTCCAGTCATTCAGCCCGGCTATAGCCCTATGGCGGTCGGCTCCTCGAAGTAATGCAGACATGACATTTCTCTCACGTCATTAAAATCTATCTCTAATGTGGAATTTACTAATGAAGATTTCAAGTCAACCGTTCAGGATATTCAGGGCCTGGTCATGGACACGTTTGTCACCGGCGGCAACAAACCGGTCACCGGAATGGGCGTTGAGCTGATTGCCATCCCAGTCGGTTATTACTCCCCCGGCACCGGCAATGACAGGGACCAACGCCAGAAAATCATAAATATCGAACTGCACATCCATACCTATATCGATACGCCCCGAGGCGATCTGGGCATAGGCCATGCAGCTTCCGCCATATACATTCAGTTTTGTCGCCTGTTTCATGCGCGCCAATGCCGGCGCGGAACCATCATCATAAAAGTCAGGGTTGCTGGTCGACATCAGGGCATCGGAAATATCATCGCAAGATCGAACATGGACAGGCTCGCCATTACGCAGGGTTTGCAGGTTACCCCCGCCAACCCATCGTTCGTGGGTCATGGGCATATCAATGACACCCAATACGGGTTTCTCATTATGCATTAAGGATATGAGCGTGCCGAAAACCGGGAACCCGGCCAGAAATGGCAAGGTCCCATCGATGGGATCAATGACCCAGACGAATTCACTGTCGGGGGCCACATCATCATGCTCTTCGCCCACAATGCCATGGTCGGGGTGGTGCTCGGTTATAATATCGCGGATTCGCAGCTCAACGGCCTGATCGACGGATGTGACCGGGCTGCCATCATCTTTTATCTCGGTTTGAAAATCTGCGTATCGTTTTTCGCGAATCAACTGGCCACTGGCATCGGCCATGCGATTCATACTGGCCGCGAAGTATTCAAGATCTTTCTGATCCATGGTGATAAACCTTTGTCAGTGGGCCAAAATCTGGCTGAGGAATAATTTTGTGCGCTGGTGCTGTGGATTGTTGAAAAAATTCTCGGGGTTGTTTCTTTCGACGATTTCACCTTCATCCATGAAGACCACTTCATCGGCGACCGATCGGGCAAAACCCATTTCGTGGGTCACACAGATCATGGTCATGCCATCTTGGGCCAGATCGGTCATCACCTCGAGAACCTCGCTGATCATTTCCGGATCAAGCGCCGAAGTGGGCTCGTCGAACAGCATGATCTCAGGGTTCATGCACAAGGCGCGGGCAATGGCCACACGTTGTTGCTGTCCACCGGAAAGCTGGCTGGGGTATTTATCGGCCTGTTCGGGGATACGCACCCGCTCCAACAGGCTCATGGCCTTCTCGCGGGCTTCAATTTTGCCGGTATTACGCACCAGCCGTGGCGCCAGCATGAGATTATCGATCACGCTCAAATGGGGAAACAGATTGAAGTTCTGGAACACCATGCCAACCTCGCGTCGCACCGCATCGATATCCTTGATCTGGTCGGTCAGAACATGACCTGCGACCGTAATCTGTCCGGCGTTATGCTGTTCAAGCCGGTTGATGCAACGGATCATGGTCGATTTGCCAGAACCGGACGGGCCGCACACCACAATACGTTCACCTTTTTTTACGGTCAGATTAATTTTCTTCAGAGCCTGAAAGTCACCAAAAAATTTATCTACGTCTTTCAGGACGATGATAGGCTCGGCATTGGGTTCGGAATTGGGTTCGGAATTACTCATGACTTCCTCATTGTCTGATATGGCGGCTCATGCGTCTTTCGAACAAGCCGAAGGCACGTTGGATAATCCATGTCATGAGCAGATAAATCACCATCAGGGATGTGAACACCTCATAAGGCGCGTAGGTCTCTGCATAGACAATTCTGGCATAACCCATCATATCCAGCAGGGTGATCGTGCTGACCAGGGCCGTGCTTTTCATTAAACTGATTACGTCATTGCTATAGGCCGGGATCGCCAGACGCACGGCGATGGGGGTCGTGATATGGATAAACCGGTGCCGTTTGGACAGACCCAATGCAGCCCCGGCCTCTAACAACCCGCGCTCGACACCCAGCACACCTCCGCGCAGGATTTCCGATACATAAGCCCCCGTATTCAAGGTCAAGGCCAAAACACCACAACCAAATGGCTCCCGCAAGATTGCCCAGAAAATGCTCTCCCTGATCGCTTCAAACTGTGCCAGACCGTGATAAATGATAAATATCTGCACCAGAATTGGTGTACCGCGAAAAACATAGATGTACACCATAGCCGGGGCAGATAAATACGCACTGCCACTGATCCGCATCAACAATAGTAATATAGCAAGGATCAGCCCCAGAATACCGGACAGGAATAATAATTGCAGGGTCAGGCCAAATCCCATGAGGATTTGCGGAACACTTTCGATGATCAGAGTTAAACTTTCAAGAACCGGGGTCATTACCGACTGACCTCCAGATGTTTATTGGCGTATTTCTCCATCCGCATAACCGACAAGGTGATGATGGTTGAAAATGACAGGTAGATGGCACCGACGAGGATAAACATGGTGAACGGCTTGCCCGTAGTGCCCATGGCCTGCTCAGCGATAAACACGGTTTCTTCCAGACCGATCACCGAAATCAGGGCCGTGTCCTTGATCAGGGAAAGCATATGATTGCCAAAGGGCGGCAGCGCCAAACGCCACATGGCGGGAACCTGGATATATATGAAGGTTTTAAAGTTCGATAATCCGAGCGCCCTGGCGGCTTCCACCTGTCCCGGATCGACCCCCAGGAAGGCACCCCGGAAAGTCTCGGTTGCATACGAACCCACAATCAAGGCAATGGCAAATGAACCGGCCCAAAAAGGCGGAATATCAAGGTACTTTATTTCGGGGTCAAAAATCTGGGCAATGGAGGTCAGCGCAATGGCCGAACCAAAATAAAACAGTAGCAGGACCAGGATTTCCGGTGTGCCGCGAAAAACAATCGTATAACCACTGGCTATTTTTTGGGCGACTTTGTTATCAGACAGCTTCGCAGCAGCACCGATCAAGCCAAAAAGAACCATCAGGATCAGGGCAACAAAAAATACCTGTACAACGACCACAGAGCCCCAAAAAAAATCGTCCCACCATCCGGTTAATACGTCCACAGTGGTTCACTCCATTGTGTTAAAATGGCCGTTTATTGAGTATAGCAAATATTTTAAAATGGTGCGGTGAGAACCTCTGCAAGTCCTCACCGCAAAATTTTAAGGGGGTTAATTTTCTACCGGAACCCATTTTTCGTTATGGATAGCAAACGGGAAATATTTAAGGGCATATGTTTCCAGCGAGCCATCCTCGGTCAGGGTTTTCAGGGCACCATTAATGCGGCCCTTCAATGCATCGTTATCCTGGCGCAGGCCGATACCCACACCGATACCGAAGAATTCATTTTCGTCAATCTGCGGGCTGACAAATTCAAAACCGGCACCATCATCTTTGCTCAGGAACTTGAGGAAAGCTTTCATGGGGTTGGTCATGATCACATCGGTCCGGCCGTTCTGTAAATCGAGATACAAAGCTTCGTTTGATTCGTAATATTTAATATCGGCACCCGGCAATACGGCCTTGAACCAGTTTGCATAGGTCGAACCTTTTTCAAGACCAACCTTGACGCCTTCAAAATGACGCGCGACAGGTTTGCCCATGCCATCAAACAGGCCTAGACCACCGTTCTTCTTGCCAACCAGACGGCCAACAGAAATACGGTAGGGTTGAGAGAAATCAATTTTTTTCAAACGCTTTTCGGTAATCGACATGGAAGCGGCGATCAGATCAAATTTATTCGCCAACAAAGCCGGGATCATGCCATCCCATTTCTGACAAACAAATTCCACATCGGCACCGATAATCCCGGCAATGCCCTTGGCCACATCCACATCATAACCGGTCAGTGTGCCCTCAGCCGTGCGATAGTTAAAGGGTGCGTAGGTGCACTCCATACCAACACGAAGGGTTTCTGCCGCTGCTGGTTGGATCATGCCTGTAACGGCCACAGCAAGGGCCGCTATTGTATAGGTGAAAATCTTTTTCATTTTAGCTACTTCTCCTGTAAGTGAATCGGGATGATTTTGTTCAACCTTTTATTGATTGTCCCTAGTTTTGCTAATTATGCACCAAGCTGTATATCCCCCCGCAGGAGGACACCGTAATATCCACGATTATTATCCGTTCAGGTGTGCGGAAATTACCTCGATCGTGCGTTCGACTTCCGCCATGGTATTGTAGTGGGCCAGACCAACCCGCACGACACCACCTTTGTCCATGAGGCCCATCTCAGTAACCGGCTCAATGGCGTAGTTGTGACCATCCCAGACAAATATATCATGTTTTGCCAGCTTGGCTGTGATATCGAACGGCTTGTGGCCCTCTGCGGTAAAGGAAATTGTTGGCACCCGGCGGGCCAGGGCGTTGGAACTGGAAATACCGTGAATGGTAACCCCGGGAAGGCCTTGCAGACCTTCAATCAGACGCCGGGTCAACGGCAGTTCATAATCACTCAGGGCGTGCATACCGGCGCACAGGAGCTGGCGCCGCTCATTGCCGGTCCCGCTATAACGCGTCCGGTAATGTTCGTCGGCCCAATCCCGTCCGGCCTGGGCGAAATATTCCACCGTGGCGGTCACACCGGCCATGCCTTCGTGGCTCAGGGTGCCGGTCTCGAAACAACCGGGTAATTGATCGGTTGCCGGACGAACCTTGTATGGGTCCAGGCGTTTCAACACATCAAGTTTGCCCCACAACACCCCCATATGGGGACCGAAAAACTTGTAGGGCGAACAGACCAGAAAATCACAACCCAGATCTTGCACATCAATAATGCCATGGGGGGCGTACTGAACGGAATCCACATAGACCAGGGCACCCACAGCGTGGGCCATTTTGGTGACAGTTTTCACATCATTGATGGTGCCGGTTAAATTGCTGGCATGGTTAAAACACACCAGTTTGGTCCGCTCGCTCAGCAGATCAGCCAGTTTGTCCAGATCAAATTCGTAGCTGTCTGTTTCAAAAGGCAGCCATTTTACGACCAGTCCTTTATCGCGTGCCATCAACAACCAGGGCGAAACATTGGCATCGTGTTCCATGCGGGTCAGAATAATTTCGTCACCTTCAGAGAACAGGTTTCCAATAGAGCGCGATATATGAAACGTAAGACTGGTCATATTCTGACCAAAGATAATCTCCTGTGCAGAACCGGCATTAACAAAATCCGCCATGGCCTCGTGGGCCTGATCAACCACAGCACTGGCAGCCTGGGTCGTCTTGAATTGCCCACCCAGATTTGCATTGGCATTAATCAGGCAGTCGGTCATGGCATCGATAACCATCTGCGGAACCTGGGTGCCACCGGGGTTGTCTAGGAAAACAGGCGCATCCGGGCCTGAATTTTGTGCAATGGCGGGAAATTGAGCCCTGATCCGGTCGATATCGAGAATTGTCATGAAAAAGTATCCCAAAGTGAGAGGTTATTAAATTGTTATGAAATGATACTATCGGCAAATAGGAAAGCTGGTGTATCCTCCTAAAGCAGGACAAACAAATACAATGATACAAAAACCAATAATTTCGTCAGAGATATCCATCATTCCCAATTCCGTCGAAGAGCGGGAGGCTCGTTGGTGTGCGGGACTAGCCCATATAATCGATCATCTCGAAAGTGATGAGCTGCCCCATCGGCTGATCGGGGCATTAGCGGCATTAGTGCCATTTTCTATGTCTACGATCATTATTAATCGTGGCCGATCCCGCCCCATATGTATCTTCGATACGTTTCCTACTCAGGCCGACAAATCCGGTATCCATAATTATATCAAGGGAACATACGTGCTCAATCCGTTTTACCGGGCTCACTTAGGCGGCCTGAAACAAGGCGTCTACAGAATTGGCGATCTGGCACCCGATGAATATTTTTCCAGCGGATTGTATGATGTCCACAAGGCTATCCCCATGCCGGAAGAAGAAATCGGTTACAAGACAGAAAACTGGCCGAAAGGATTTGAAGAACTGGATATTGCCGTGCCCATCGACGACGTTACCATCGAAATCGGGCTATATAACAGCGTCAAGGCCGGAGGGTTCAGTGATTCCAGCATCACCAGTCTGACGGCGAAAATATCCGTGATTGGGGCTATAATTCGTAAATATTGGAAGTTTCGAAGTGGCAAACTGGCCGCAGATCCACGGGATTCCAGTATCGATGAAATCTTTGATAATTTTTGCGCCGATGAACTCTCTCTGCGCGAATGTGAAGTCATTCGGTATGTCATGCGGGGCCATTCATCTGAGTCCATCGCCATGAACCTGGACATCTCCATAACCACGGTTAAAACCCACCGCAAACGGGCCTATGCAAAACTGGAAATATCATCCCAGTCCGAACTGTTTTCATTATTCCTGGATTCCATGAAATCCGAACTTCAACAACAATAACCGTATCCTGCGATTAAAGCAGAACACCAATGTTTGCAAAGGTTTCACGCTCGGCTGGCATAATAGCCGGGCTGGCACCGACCATCATCACGACACCGTCATGGGGCGCGCATAGTTTCAACCCGGTTTCCAGACCGATGGCAATAACATCGCCTTGCCTGATGGGCTCGAAGTTATCCAGACGATTTTTGTGCAATAACCGTTCATCCAGAGTATCCAAAACCTGTCTGGCTTCAGGCGACCACCCGACCGTTTTATTCAGGCTATCCCAGTCGCGAACCAGAATAAACGTATCGCCCTTCGCCGCATCAAAGATATCGGCAGGCAGGTCGGTATAATCTTCGGGTTTCACCGCCGGATGATATAACTCACTGGTCTCGATATAATGGTGTCGCTCCACAGGGATTCTTGTGCTGGCGATTACGTGGTCTTCCGGTTCCATGCCCAGCACATTGCGCAACCAGATTTGTGTACAGATATCCGCATTGTTAAACGAGTCAGGATTTGCCCCACCCCCGTTTTCAACCAGAATGGAAATACTGCCGGGGGCACCCCGTACCACAGACCTGATGGACTCCATGCCATTATAAGGCCCGGGTTTCCAGAATATGAAATCACGGATGGGCAGGTCACGGGCCACACCCCCGTCGTGTAATCGCTTGATGCTCATTTCAGGCGTTTCACCCTTATCCATGAATAATGTCACCATGGGTGCGGCATCTTCGGAGGTATTATGAAGGTCCAGCACCATACCGTTAGCCGGTTTCAGAACATGTTTCACGATCTGATAAGCGTGGCGATCAAAATCACTGGACAGGGGTTTTTCCAGAATATCAAAGGCGACCCTGTTATAATTGCAATGATCTTTTGTGGCTCGCAGCGGTCCCCATACCCGAGGCGATATTTGATCAGATGTAATCACCAGATCAATAAATTCCAGGGCGCGTTCAATGTGACCGGTGGCGATATAAATAGTGCCGGATTTGGGGCGTGTCCCGCTTAACCAGCGCTCGTGGAATTTAAGCAGGGCAAAAACCCCGGCCATTTCATTCATGTGTATGCCACCCAGAATTGCGACACGGGACCCCGCCCCAGCCTCGCCATAGCGCAACGCACCGGGTACAATATCGCCGTGGCTATCACGAATAGCGTAAATACCGTGGGACGGTTGTTCGGCGGCAAGCGGATCGGCAAGCAATTCCAGATGACCGCGAACGTCCCTGAGCCCTGATTTCAGCCGTTCACCGATCTCAATCATCTGGTTTTGTTCCGTATTTAAATTGCTCGTGACCGACCGGCGTTAGCGTGAACGAAGACCTTCTTTAACAATATTACTGGTAGACAACTGGTAGTCGGTCAGGGCCGGATCATCATGCTCCATACGCCAACTCAGCAACTTGCCCGCATATTCGAGGGCCAGGGCCTTATAGTCGGGATCATTTGAAAGATCAACGAACTCATTGGGGTCTTTTTTCAGGTCGAAGAACAAAGCTGGCAACGTTGTGAAATGAACATACTTGTAATTTTCATCACAAATTATATTCGCCGTACAGTGCTTCATGGGTAAATTCATCGGCGTATTCTCTAATTTCTCATAAGGTGCGCGAAGATCAAATTCCGCATGGTATTCAGTACGCCACCCTTCCGGGTGTTCACCCCGGCAGAACGGTAATAATGAATAACCGTCACATTGAAATGGAATATCCACACCGATCAGATCCAGAATGGTCGGCATAACGTCTACACTCTCGGTAAAAGCATCAACCATGGTGCCACGACTTTGCTCAGCTTGCACACTGGGATCACGGACGATCAGAGGAATATGAAAGGTTGAATTAAAATAGGTGTATTTGGCATAGGCCCAGTGATCGCCCAAATTCTCACCGTGATCAGAGGTAAAAATAATCAGGGTATCATCATATGTCCCGGTTTCCTTGAGATGGTCTATCAACCGTCCAACCTGGGCATCGACTTCGGACATCATGCCATAATACGTGGCCTTGATCTGGCGTGTATCGTCATCCGACAATTCAAGGTTATTGATTGAATCGGCACCATGAGTATATCCGGAGCCGGTTTGATTGTAGAGATAATGCTTTAGCCAGGGATGTTGCTCGGCCTCTTGCTCGGGCGTCTCGTGGCGAACGGGAAGGTCCATATCATCCGCATTGTACATGGCATGATACGGATCGGCCACAACGAATGGCGGATGGGGGGATAAAAACGACAGATGAACAAACCAGGGCTTGTCCTGCCGATCCGAAAGGTAATCGATGGCTTCATTGACCAGAAAGGCCGTGTTGCTGTCTTCCGCCTTGTAGATCGTTGGCGCAAAGGTCGGACCCTTGTTTTCAGCACCGGGAAAGTCGTGCTGGGGGGTAAAGGCAGCCTTCGGTCCCTCAGGAATATCATATCCCTTTTTGTCCAGATCGTCGAGCCACGGCTTGAAGTGGCTCGATAGATGCACGACACCGTCCATACCCGGCAATACACCTTCATAACCATTGTCGATTTCATTGCAACGGGGATCGGGGCTAACATCGGTATAACCGAACAAGGCCGGTTCGTACCCGACTTTGCGGGTTTCAAGGGCCACATTGGTATGGCGGGCATCTAACGGTGTTCCATTCAGGACCGAGCGATGGTTTTGCAAATACATGCCCGTGTATAGAGATGCCCGAGCTGGGCCGCACGGCGTTGCCTGTCCAAAGTGGTTTTTGAAACATACACCATCAGCAGCCAGCGCATCCAGATTAGGGGTTTTCAAATGCGGGTGGCCAACGGCCGACAAACAGTCGCCACGCCATTGGTCTGCGGTAATAAAAAGGATATTCATGATATTTCCTGAAAATTGTTCTTGAAGGTATAATTAATGTCAGGTGTTCGAAGTTTCAAGATCTTTCCAGTGATGGCAGGCTACCGTATGAGTCACGCTGAGATAATCAAGTTGCGGCTCATCTTTTTTGCAAATATCAGTAGCAAACGGGCACCGGGTATGAAATTTACAGCCCGGTGGCGGTGAAGCCGGACTGGGGATTTCACCTTCCAACCTTTGCGCCTTGCTGTCATCGTCCGGGTCCAGAGACGGGATCGCCGATAACAGGGCCTTGGTATAGGGGTGTTTCGGCCCGGCGAACAATTCGTGTGTCGGGGCTGTTTCAACCAGTTGACCAAGATACATCACGGCAACCTGATCACATATATGGGCAATAACGCTCAGATCGTGACTAATAAACAGATAGGTAAGGCCCATTTCCTTTTGCATGGATTTCAACAGATTAAGAACATCGGCCTGAATCGACACATCGAGTGCCGCAACGGACTCATCGGCAACGATGAATTTAGGATTTGAAATCAAAGCTCTGGCGATTGAAATACGCTGGCGTTGCCCGCCAGAAAACGCATGGGGAAAGCGCCGTAAATGTTCCAGATTCAAGCGACACTTGGCAGCAATCTCACGAACTTTTTCATCTGTTTCTTCACGTGAACTGGTAAGCCCCATAAGCTCAATAGGTTCCGCCAGGATATCACGAACCGTCATACGCGGGCTTAGTGCCGCATAGGGATCCTGAAAGATCAATTGCATGCGTTTGCGGTAATCCTTGAGCTCTTCCTTGGTGATGTCATTGAGATTATAACTAACCTCTTCATCGTGATATTCCACATGGCCGTTGGAGACCGGTGCGGCTTTTAACAAGGCGCGGCCAAAGGTTGTTTTGCCGGAACCGGACTCACCGACCAGTCCGAAAAAACTACCTCGCGGTATATCCAGCGTAATGTTGCTGACGGCCTTAACAAAGAGTTTCGGCCCGAAAAAGGTCTTTCCAAGGGGAAAGCTGACCGACAGATTTTTTGTAGAAATTATGTTGTTTTGCGCCTGATCATTCATGATGACTGCTCCTCGGCCACAAAGCATGAGACACTGTGATCATGGCCGACACTTAATCTTTTAGGGGAATCAACATCACAACGACCCGAAATCATTTCGGGACATCGGGTATTGAACACACAGCCAACCGGACGATCAAGGGGGCTGGGGATATCTCCCGGGATGGCTTCCAGCGGCGCATCGATATCATCGAGTTGTGGTAATGCGTTTATCAAGCCCTTGGTATAGGGATGTTTTGGGTTTTTAATAACTTCGCGGACCGGACCTTGCTCAACGATCTTACCGAGATACATCACCGCCACTTTATCAGCGGTCTGGGCAACAACCGCCAGATCATGGGTAATGAAAATAATGCCCATACCGAACTCTTTAACCAGATCGGACATCAGATCCAGCACCTGGGCCTGAATGGTCACATCGAGGGCCGTGGTCGGCTCATCAGCGATTAACAGCTTCGGTTTGGTGGACAAAGCCATGGCAATCATGGCGCGTTGCCGCATACCGCCGGACAATTCGAAGGCATACTGATCGAACCTTTTGGCGGCTTCAGAAATACCCACATGGTTGAGCATTTCAATGGAGATTTCCTTTGCTTCCTTGACGGAAATATTCTTGTGCAGGACCAGTTGTTCGACCATTTGCACGCCAATTGTTATGGCCGGGGCAAAACTCGCCATGGGTTCCTGAAAAATCATGGAGACGGCCCCGCCACGCACCAGCATGAGTTCCTTTGCGGATTTCAGATCGAACACCTCGACAGTGACACCGTTGGCCGTAAAAGAAATACTACTCTCGGGTGAATAAACCGCATTGCCCGGATTAAGCAACATCAGGGCTTTCGCCGTTACTGATTTTCCGGAACCGGATTCACCGACCAGACCCATGACCTCGCCCGGGGCCAGATCGAATGAAACATCATCCACGGCGGTGATCAAACCTTCGTCTGTCTTAAATTGCAGAGTCAGATTTTTTACGTTTAAAAGTTGCTCACTCATCATTTATGATCCGAATAAGGGTCTGCGGCATCGCGTAGGCCATCGCCCACGAAGACAAATGACAGAACCAGTGCCATGAAGAAAAATACGGGAATGAAATACCACTGATAATTCAGCAACACGTCTGCCTTGGTTACATTTTGCAACATGACACCAAGCGAATTGATCGGGTCTTTAAGGCCCAGCCCGATAAAGCTGAGGGCGGTTTCGCTGAGCACCATGTACGGGAAGGAAATTACCAGATCGACGATGATATAACTGGTGAAACTGGGTAACAGATGACGCTTGATTACATGCGCGGCACTGGCTCCACACAATTGCGCGGCCAGCACGTATTCCTGTGTCCGTTCCGTCAATAAATGGGTGCGTACCCGTCGCGCCAGGGTCGGCCAGCCGATCAGCCCCAAAATCACGGATATGAAGAAAAACCGCAGCTCCGCACTCCATTCGTCGGGAATAAAGGCGGCCAATGCCATAAACAACGGGATGGTCGGAATGGTTCGTACGGCGTCTGTAATCATCTGGATCACAGCATCGAGCTTGCCGCCGAAGTAACCTGATATCCCGCCGATAAACAACGCCAGAACAAAACTGATGACTACACCGATGGTCCCAACGGCCAGTGAAGTGTAGATGGCGTGCAACGTTCGACCAAAGATGTCCTTACCGGGAGCATCCGTTCCGAATATGTGGAGCATGCCCTTGTCTACACCGAACAAATGCAGGTTGGATTCAAACATTTGAATATCTATGTCCAGCGTGTCACCGGGCAAGTCCAGCGTCAAATCGATGAAATTATATTTCCAATCCCGGACAAACAGTTCCACATAGCGACGTGCTTCCCGGTCTTCCTTGCTGACCCAGCGGAAATTGGTCGCCGCAGAACGTTCGCGGGAATGAGTGTAAACAAAAGGCCGGAAGGAAAAACCATTTTCATCCCAGAATTTAGGGATCTGTGGGGCTCCGTTCTGATAGGTTTTATCGCGGCCTTCGATTGTCGGATTATAGGGCGACAGGAATGGGGCAAACACCCCCATCATGATCAACAAAATGAGCACACGTGCACCCCACATGGCAGAGTGGTTGCGTTTAAACCGAGACCACACCAATTCCATCTGGCCAGCCGTGAAATATGCCTCTTTGTTTTTTTTATCTTCCAGTTCGGCGGCCGTCATGGTCGGATTGCTTGTTGCTTCAGACATTGTCTAATTCCCCCCCATGATGCTGCGCCATACCCTTGGATCAATAATCGCCAGGAGTATATCAGTCAGGAAATTCACGGTAACGATGGACGCCGTCAGCAAGAAGATAATCGCGCCAGCCAATTGCTGGTCATTAGACCGGGCCAGGGCTTCAAACAGCAACGCACCAGCTTCTGTCAACGTCAGGATCAGAGCAATAATCGGCAGCTCATTGAAAACCCGGTTCAAATCAAAACCCAGGGAATTAACGATGGGACCCAGAGCATGACGGGCCGGATAACGCCACAACAACGGCCAGCCGGACAAACCACGCGCCCGGGCGGCTGTCACATAAAGCTTGCCATTTTCATCGGACATCAGGGCGCGAACAGTTTGCAAGGCAAAGGCCGTCGCCGACCAGCCCAGAATAAAGACCGGCAGCCAGACCCGCGACAAGAAATCCTGTACCCGCTCATAAGACCAAGCCGCATCGCGGAATTCTTTACTGAATAACCCGGTGAGCGAGTCGCCGAACAGGATTGTCGAGGCTAACATGATCATCAAAGCAAGCAGGAAGTTGGGCATAGCCAGACCCAGATAGCTGAAGAATCGGACAAAATTGTTAACGGCTTTGTTGTTGGATGAAGCAGAATATATGCCCGCCGGTATGGCGATCATATAGGCGAAAATCAAGGAGGCCAGACAAATGCCCAGAGACAGCAGGAATTTCTGTCCAAGCAACTGGTTAATGCCAACTCGAAGGATACAGCTTTGGCCAAAATCACCCTTGAAGAAAACATTACCAACCCATTTCCCCCAACGCAGAACATAGGGCTGATCGAGTCCCAAACGTTTTTCTTCGGCCGCGATATCAGCCGCGGTAATTTTAGCCCCGGAGAAACTTTTATAGGACAGATAGCGCTCTGCACAGTTGGCAGGAACCATCTCCATCAGGGTGAAAACAATAAATGAAACTGTTAATAATGTGATGACGGCCATAAAGGCCCGCGTAACGACAAATTGGCCAAACTGGAACATTATCTAAATTCCGAATTACCGTTAATGAAAATAAATAAACTAAAAAGTATTGTGGTTAAGAGTATGCCGGACGTCTGGTTACAAACGCCCGGCATAATCTTCAGATGATTATCTATTCATCAATATACCATTGTGGACCTCTATACGGATAAGTCCGATAGAACTCATAAGAGGCCGTTTTGAAGGTTGGGAAGTTCTTCAGACTATTGCGGTGATAAACCGGGCCAGGAGCCAGAACAATTCCGTAGTACATCAGGCTTTCAGTCGTGTTTGCAATCAGTTTGCTAACTGCTGCATTAGATGCAGGCGTACCGACAACGGCTGCCTGCAAAGCATCAATGCTATCCTTCATATTATTAACAAAAGTAGGAGGCTCAATGCCATCTGAACCGTTACTGTCAATATACTGTTTCCACAACATACCGTTCGTTACGCCAAAATATGTTCCAAATGGAGGCAGGAACGGATCATTGTTACCGACTGTAATAGCCAATGGCTGTGATGTAACCCAAGAGACCACATCCAGTTCGTTAGCCGATTGAGCTGAACGATACTCATCCGGTGTAACTTCCTTAAAGATGGTTTTAACACCAACATTATTCCAGTGCTGAGCGATCAGTTCTACAACAGAACCAGGTATGCCCTGTGTTGCATATTGAATGTTCACCACCAGTTTGCTGCCATTAAGCAGATCACGGAAGCCGTCACCGTCCTTGTCGACAAGGCCGATTTCATCAAGCATGCTTTTGGCTTTACCAGCATCATGTTTGGTTAAGTATTTTTCCCATTTTGGATCTACAAAATCAGGAACAGGACTAAATCCGGTGTGCTGTACAACTTTGCCAAGACCATAATAGGCGACTTCGTTAATCTCGTCACGATCCATGGCAATAGACATGGCCTGACGGAATTTGTTGTTACTGAATACTTTCCGTTTTTCTTTATCGGCGTGTGTCAGGTTAAAACCGATAACTGAGGAAGAAATGCCGGGAATCAGTTCGATGGTATAATCACCCTTTTTCTGATTATCCATCAAGATAGGCGCATCAGGCAACGTTAACGACTGATATTTATAGTCATATTCGCCGTTGATGGCTTTCAGGATGCGAACTTCGTTATCATTGACGTAGGTTTCATCCTGCTCATTGATATAAGGTAACTGGTTACCCGCCGTATCAACCATGAAGAAGTATGGATTGGCCACATAATGACGACCTTCTGTCGTATCAGCGGTCGTGATGAATGATTCCAGAGATGGCTGAATATTTGCTGGCAACTTGCTTAACTTGGAAGGGTCGCGCAGCATGGGTGAAGGAACATCGGTCCAGTCAGATGAGCCATAATATAACAGCAGCATCTCGTAACCTGATTCGAACCCGGCGGCTTTTGCTACTTTGTCAGCATCGGGGTTAATATCAGGATGGAACCGGCCCAGGAAATGCTTGGGCTGGAATGCCTGGGCATAATGGCCCGCAAAATGTGCCAGCAAGCCAGGAAATGGTACTTCCATGGTGAAACGAACCGTCTGAGGGTCAAGAGCCTCAACCTTCATTGGCTTGCCACCGGCAAGCATGAAACCTTTAGGTTTTTCAAAGACGTTCTTGTCCATGTTCAGATTGTGATACCAGAACACCACATCATCGGCGGTGAAAGGAGCACCATCGGACCATTTATGTCCTTTGCGAAGTTTGAAGGTTAGCTGTGTAGAATCGTCATTCCATGACCAGCTCTTGGCAACATTCGGAACAATCGTTGTCAGATCATCGGAAAAACGCACCAGATTAACGTGGCGTACGGACAGCAAATCAGACGTGCCAGCTTCCGTGTTATTGGAAATCATATCGAAAACGCCGCCATATTTACCAATAGAGTCATACGGTGCGACGACGAGAGGCTCATCGGGCAAGCGGTCGGCAACGGGTGGTAAGGAAGAAGAGTTCCCGACAATTTTACCGTTCAAAGAACCAATCGATGGGTTTTCAGAGAAACTCAATTTGCAGTTTGCCAGCTTCTCAAATTCAGCAAGTTCAAACTGCTGCGGATAAGCACCGCTGATGCCCATATCTTTGGCCACCGTTACGGTGGGACATGCTGCAGCCGATACTTCGGTTGCAGAACCTGCCTGGAATGCCAAAAAGGCAAGCCCAGCAAGAGGTATTAATCCTAATTTTTTATAAGTCATTATCAATAACTTCCCTGTAATTTACGTACTATAATTATTATTAGAGAATCTAAATATCAGACGATATTTTTATTAGATAGCTCCCCAAAAGCCACATCCTCGGCCAAAACATATTGCCAATTTGTTCCTGTTTGCAATCCAGCCAGTTTTTTTATGTGGCAAAACTTCAAGGTCACTGGATCTAGAGAAAAACCCTAATAGCAATAAATGAGCGATGCAAGGGATAAAATTAGCATTATTAAAATAACCAATTTTGCACAATTGACCGTGCCAATTTTTTCTCTACACTAATTATTGGTTCAATCGAGGTATTCCATGCTGAAAAAATTAGGCGTCGCCCTTTTTACATTTATCAATCTGGATCGCAAATCATCCGTTCCGTTGTTTCAACAATTGTATGCCCAGATCCGGCAAGCCGTATTATCGGGCATACTAACATCGGACATACGATTACCTTCCAGCCGTTCCCTGGCAAAAGAACTGGGCATATCGCGTATGTGCGTTCTGATGGCCTTCGAGCAATTAAACGCCGAAGGATTTATCGAAGGCCGGGTTGGTGTGGGGACTTATGTCAGCCCCAACCTGGCCGCCCAAATCAACCAACGACCAGCCGTAGAGCGACGGCACACGAAACGGAACAAACCAGAGATCATTCTTTCCCGACGCGGGTCGATCATTGCGGCGAACCGGGCCGAATTCAAATCACAAATTCCAACGGCTTTTCTGCCCAATCAACCGGCTTACGATATGTTTCCGTTTAACATTTGGTCCCGCCTGACGGCCCGGCGACTCCGCCAACCGAGCATTGACATGCTGAATTACGGGGACTCATTCGGCTATCCACCCTTGCGCCGCGCTATCGCAAATTATCTGCGCGATGCCCGTGGCATCAAATGTGATGCGGGCCAGGTCATCGTGGTAGCGGGAACACAAATGGCCATGAGCCTGACCGCATGGATATTACTCAATCCCGGTGACGGGATATTAATGGAAGATCCGTTTTTTGTGACCCTGCATGAAATGCTTTCCGGTTTTGGCGCCCGTGTTATTAATGTCCCGGTCGATCAGAATGGCATGGATGTGTCTGCTGGTATCGCCAGTAAACCCGATGCCCGTCTGGCGATTATCTCGCCATCTCACCAGTATCCCCTGGGTGTTACCCTGAGCCTTCCCCGGCGGCTGGAACTACTCGCCTGGGCTGCGAAGAATAAAAGCTGGATTGTGGAAGATGACTACGATAGCGAATTTCGTTTCTCCGGTGCACCGCTGGCCCCTTTGCAAACCCTGGATCGAAATGACCGGGTTATTTACGCAGGAACCATGAGCAAGGTTATCTTCCCGTCCTTGCGTGTGGGTTACATGGTGGTACCGCCAGGCCTGGTAGACGCCTACGGGGCGGCCGTACATCTACTGACCAGAGGCATTTCTACAGTTACCCAGGCCGTGTTGACTGATTTCATCGATAACGGTCATTTTTCAAATCATATCCGGCGGATGCGTCTGGTTTATGCGGAACGCCATGGTGCGCTCATGGAAGCTATTCATGGTGAACTGGACGGGTATCTGGATGTATCGCCGACCCGGGCCGGTATGAACGTTATCGGCTGGCTGCCGCCTGGCAACGATGACAAGCAGGCTAAACAGGCATTACTGGAACAGGGGATACTGAGTTATCCCTTATCATATTATTATACGGAACAACCCTCGCGTTCTGGTCTGTTCCTGGGGTTCTGTTGCACCCCGCCTGAAAAAATGCGCCCGTCAGTTCAACGGATGGCCAAAGCACTCAATGTCTGAATATCAATCCACTACCCAATGGCAGACAATTTTAATAAGTGTGCTCATGCTACTGGCCGGAATCGTTATGCTGGACTGTATGGGTGCTGTGGCCAAACATCTGGTCGATCGTTATACCGCCCAGCAAATCTCACTGGCCCGGAACACCTTCGGATTGTTACCTACATTTCTGATTTTACTATGGGAAAATAAAACACGCCTCTCACTCAATTCTATTTATTTGCGACAATGGCGGCTCGGGCTTGCACGCGGATTCTTGGTCGCGATTGCCCAGTTGGCACTTTATGGTGCTTATAAACACCTTGACCTGGCCACCGTGGAGGTAATTGCCTATTCCGGGCCGTTATTCATCACTATTCTGGCGGTGCCCTGGCTTGGCGAACGGGTTGGCATCTGGCGCTGGGTTGCCGTGCTGGGCGGCTTTGGCGGCGTGGTGTTGGTTATCGGTCCCGGCACAGATATTTTTACCTGGGTTGGTATTCTGCCTGCGGTAGCGGCTTTTTTCTATGCGAACTCGTTGGTATTAACCCGGAAATTCGATAAAGACGCATCCCATGCTGCAATCAACCTACACGCCCAGGCCGGGGCCATCGTCGGCAGTTTTATACTGCTGATGACAACCTCGACGCTGGACTGGCCCCAGGGAGAAACCTTCGCCACACTCACGGATCTGGGATTTGCCTTGCTGTTGGGTGGCTTTGGCGGTTTCGGGGTCTATTTGCTGACCCTGGCTTATCGGCGTACGGCAGCTTCCCTGCTGGCACCTTTCGAGTATTTCGGGGTGTTGTCTGCCCTGGCCATCGGCTGGATCGTGTTCGCAGAATGGCCTGTGGAACGTATTTTCCCCGGCGTCATCTTCATCATCGGGGCCGGGCTGGTCATTATTCTTCGTGAACGCAAGGTCGCCGCCGCCGCACAATAAGTTATCTGGCGTCTGATTCGTGTATTATGGCCTTGTCCTTGAACCATTGGCCGATCATCTGGGCCAGCGGATGTTGGGGACGGCTGACAAGGTAATAGCCGCTCTCCGTCTTGACCCGCAGGTCTCGCAACTCCACAAGCTGACCAGTCTTCAAGTATGGCTCGGTAAATTGCAGCCAGGCCAGAGCGACCCCCTGGCCTTCCATGGCGGCCTGCAGGGTCATGGCGTAATTATCATAATAAACAGCATTTTCCGGCGCCGCATAATCAACCCGGTGATGGGCCAGCCATTGCCGCCATGATAACCAGCTGTTGTCCTCCTCATATTCATGGATCAGGGGCACTGTGGCTAACCATGCAGGGTCCACATCATGGGGGCCGGCAAAATGTTGCTGGGCAAACCGGGGTGAGCAGACCGGGAAAAGTTGTTCCCTGAAAATCTCCCGGGCTTCACCGTCAGCCCAGTCACCGCGACCGAAGCGCAAGGCAAAATCCACATCATCCAGATTGAACAGGGTGTTGGCATCGGAGGTAATCATGCGTAATTCCTGATCACAGATTAATTTCTGCAGGGCCGAAAATCTCGGCATCAACCACAGATGGGCAAAACCATAGGTACAGCCAATGGACAGGGTTTCAGGATCGCGCCGGGTGGTGATCCGGTTTGCCGACTGGCGGATATGGCCGAGTCCCAACTTGACCGCATCGTAGAACTCCTGCCCGGCCGCCGTTAATTCGACCCGGTGATACAGCCGGGTGAACAACGTAACACCCAGCACCCCCTCAAGCGAGGCAATATGACGGCTGACCGACGGCTGGGTGGTGCCCAGTTTATCGGCCGCCTTGGTAAAGCTGCCCTGATCCACCGAGCTTTCAAACGCCGCAAGGTGTTTGAGCGCCATACTAATACGCCAGTCAAGGTTCATAATAACCCCTTATCATCCGTAACAGTCACATACGCTAAACGTATGTCACCATAACAAAATTTAAGAGGCCAGAACAGCTATTTTGCTTTATAGAATAATATTATTGTACACTGCTTCATGAATAATGAGAGTATAGGTCATGACAAAATTCGATTTCTCCGAGTTTGATTTCAGCGCTGGCTACGAACTGCTGGCCCAGGGCTTTGAAAATAATACTGCCGATCAAATCCCCTTCGTTCAGCAATGCCATGAATTCAGTATGAAATATATGGCCATGAACGCCTGGACGTTTTATTCCGACCCGGAAAGTTTCGTCTATGGTTCCATGAAAACCGCCCATGATATGAAATTCGACACGCCTGATTTGTGCTGGGATGCTTATAATATCGAAGCGGAAGCCATCGGGTGCAAACTGGTCACGTTCGATGACCTGACCCCGGCCATCGACAATACCACACCGCTGGTCAGTTGCGAAAAGGATCTGGCAAAACTCAAACCCCTGGATGTCAGCGCCGGGCGTGTGCCGTTTGCCATGGATGTTTCGAGCCTTTTCCTTGAGGTCACCGGCGTCGAGCCTCAACTGGTCTATTGTGGGCCGTTTACTCTGGCATCCCATGTCATGACCTTCGAGACACTGATTCTGGAAATGCAGGACAACCCGGATTATGTGCACAAGGTCATGACCTACCTGACCGACGAGGTTCTGGCACCCTATATCAACGAATTTCGCAGGCGTTTTCCCAATGTGACCGTTGTACCCGGCAGCGACGCCGTTTCGTCACTACCATTTATTACCCTCGATATGCTGGAAGAGTTCTCCCTGCATTATATCGAACGTCTGCGCAGCCTGACTGACAATATGGCCATCGTGGATAACTGGTGGGGTGACTCGTTTGTCGAGGATCAGGAGAAATTCTGGCAATTCAAGCTGCGGGCTAACCCCAACTATCTGAAAGTTCAGGATCCAGACCTGTACCGCGTCGGTGCCCAAAAAGCCACCGATTACGCCAAGGCTCGCGACCTGCCCATCATGCTGGGGGTTTCCAACAACCTGTTGATGACAGGCCCGGCCACCGACATTGAAAAACGTATTCACGAATATCTGGAAATTATCGAACCGGGTGGCAAGAACCTACTCTATCTGTGTAATTTCAGCTCACAAACGCCGGTCGACATGGTCCAGGCGTCTGTGGCCGCCATCCATAATTACCGCCAGGGCGAGCGGCCATGGGCAGGTCAGCATACCAGCGGAACTCCTGAGGCCGCCGATTATGAAAAATTCGGCAAGAAAAAAATTGATCCATCAGAATCAAAAGCCACACCATCCTTCAGCAACCTGAACGAAGATCAGGAAGACCTGCTCGACGAGCTGTTCGATCATGTGGTCGAAGGCGAAACTGACGCCGCAATTTCGGCTGTTAATCAGGCTTTAAGCGATGAAATTCCGTTGTTGACGATCCTGGACGACAGCCTGATCGCGGCCATGGAAGAAGTCGGCGGCATGTTTTCCCAAGGCACCATTTTTGTGCCCGAAATGCTGTTGTCGGCCCGCGCCATGAAGGGCGGGTTGGAAATTCTGCGCCCCCTGCTGACAGAAACCAGTGCCAAACCCAAAGGTATTGTCTTGTTGGCAACGGTTCAGGGCGATGTGCACGATATCGGGAAAAACCTGGTCGGCATGATGCTGGAAGGTGCCGGATATACCGTGATCGACATGGGGGTTAATATCGGCATTGACGACCTGATGGAAAAAGCCCGCGACCTGAAACCCGATGTGATCGGGCTGTCGGCCCTGTTGACCACCACCATGCCGCAAATGGGCAAATTCATTACCGCCTTCCGCGAAGCCGATGAACCCTACCCGATTATTGTCGGCGGCGCACCGTTGACCCAGGAATTTGCCGACGCCATCGGGGCAGACGGCTATGGTGCCGATGCGCCGGGTGCCGTTGAGCTGGTGCGTTCAATTGTCACCGCAGGTGGCAACTGGAAACAGGCCCAGACAGCCGCTTTGTAACAAAACCAGCTACGTGTTGTTGGCTCTTTTGGTTTTCTTGCGTTTCAGGGGGCTGTTACCGGCTTTAAGTTTTCCGGTTTTCTTTGCACCCTTCTTTGCGGATTTTTTGGTAGTTTTTTTGCCGGGTTTTGAAGCAAAGTTTGACGTATAGGCCTTCTTGCCCACCGGTTCCCTTACGGTTTTATCATCCGTTCTATGGGCATGAGACGGCTGTTCAGCGGATTTCTCATGCTCAGAGGATTGCGGTTCTTTGCGGGGTTTCTGCCATTTCTTTTCCGCCGGTTTGCTACGTGAATACTCACGGGGCTTTTCCCGGTGATTATCACGGGGTTTGCCCTGGTATTTCTTTCGGGGACTCTCATTTGCCACATTAGGCGCGCCATCCATACGCGTTACCGTAATGGTCTTGTCGACCACATTATCGGGGCCAATGGCAGCGATAAATTTATCCACATTCTTTGGGGCAATTTCAACGTAGGATTCATGTTGCAGGATTTTTATTGCACCGACGGCCTTTTTGGTCATTTGACCGGCTTTGCACAGTACGGGCAAAAGCCATCGCGGCTCGGCCTCATCCTTGCGACCGACCGACAACTTGAACCATACACTGCCCTCAAAATCGACATCGCGGGTACGCGGTGGCCTGTCGGGTTTATCAGTTCTGTCAGGCCTGTCGGATCTGTCGGATCTGTCGGATCTGCCGGGTCTGTCAGGTCTGCCGGATCTACCGGGTCTGTCAGGTCTGCCAGAACGCGAAGAAACGCCCGGATCGATCAGTTCTTCGGGTGCCGACTGGCCCGCCCGATAGAGACGCACAAAAGCCGCCGCTATATGCTGCGCATCATAACGATCCAGTAATTCCTGCGAAAATGCCTTTTCGTCCTGCGTGATGACATCGCTCAGGACCGGATCTTCGAAAATACGTTCCTGATCGCGTTTCAAGACATCTTCCACGGAGGGCGGCCTGCCCCAGGTCGCCACAATGTTGGCGCGCTGTAACAGTCGCTCTGTGCGTTTGCGTGCACTGTGGGGCACGATAAGAGCACTCACCCCTTTGCGACCGGCGCGCCCTGTACGGCCACTGCGGTGTAACAAAATATCGTGATTTTTGGGAATATCGGCGTGAATAACCAGTTCCAGATTGGGCAAGTCCAGACCGCGCGCCGCCACATCGGTGGCAATGCATACCCGGGCCCGGCCATCACGCAGAGCCTGCAAGGCATGAGTCCGTTCGTTCTGGCTCAGCTCACCCGATAAAGCCACAACCGAAAAACCCCGGTTATTAAACCGGCTGACCATGTGATTGACGGTGGCCCGCGTGGCACAGAATACCAAGGCGTTTTTGGCCTCGAAATACCGCAGCACATTGACGATGGCGTTCTCCTGATCATTTCCCGCCACGCTCAGGGCACGGTATTCAATATCCAGATGTTGTTTTTGTTCCGCCGTAGTGGACACTCGAACCGCATCGCGTTGATAACGCTTGGCAAGGTTGACGATGGGTAGCGGCACGGTGGCAGAAAACATCAATGTGCGGCGATTTTTCGGGGCCACCCCCAGTATTGCTTCCAGTTCCTCACGAAAGCCCAGATCGAGCATTTCATCGGCTTCATCCAGGACCACGGCACGCAGGCCCGACATAACGAGCGAACCGCGTTTAATGTGATCCAGCAATCGTCCCGGTGTTCCCACCACAATATGTGCGCCGCGCTCCAGCACCCGTCGTTCGCTACGCATATCCATGCCGCCGACACAGGACGCCACCACGACCCCGGCTATTTCATACAGCCATTCAAGTTCCCGTTTGACCTGCAAGGCCAGTTCACGGGTTGGGGCAACGCACAAGGCAAGCGGGCTGCGCGTCGGTTTGAAGTGTGTCGAGCCGTCCAACAGCGTGGGTGCCAGAGACATACCGAATGCCACGGTTTTGCCCGACCCGGTCTGGGCAGAGACCAACAGATCGGCGTCAATAAGTTCGGGGGCCAATACAGCTTTCTGTACGGGCGTTAACGCACTGTAACCACGTTTGCTCAGTGCCTGAACGAGTGTCGGGACAACACCGTCGAATTCAGCCATTTTATTTCTTTCATAATATAAACTTTATGCGCCGGGTTGTACTTGGTGTTCTGCCCATTGTAAAGATCACAACCAATCAGGGCTGGAAACTGTTTTCACCAGTTGGCTATAATACCACGCAACAACGAAAGATCATCATGACATTACAACTACAGCCCCTCGACCAATGGCCCCAGGCCGATTGCAAACATATCCGCGGTGTGTTTACCGATATCGATGACACCCTGTCCACTGATGGCCGGGTTCCGGCAAGTGTGTTTTCCGCCATGGAAAACCTGCGCCAGGCGGGGTTTCTGGTTATTCCCATCACTGGCAGGCCGGCGGGCTGGTGTGATATGATTGCCCGAACCTGGCCGGTCGACGCGGTGGTCGGTGAAAACGGTGCCCTGTATTTTGCCCATGATGCCAAAAACCAGACCATGATCCGGGTCTTTGCCCACAGCGATTCACAGCGGCTGGAAAACCGGACTAAGCTGGCGGCCATTCGCGAAGCCGTTCTGAGCGCCATACCCGGTGCCGGTATTGCCTCTGACCAACCCTACCGCGAGGCTGATCTGGCCATCGACTTTTGTGAAGACGTGGCCCCGTTGCCCATGCAGCAGATCAACCAGATTGTGGATATATTCGAGGACTTTGGCGCCACCGCCAAAATCAGTTCCATCCATGTCAATGGCTGGTTTGGCAACTATGACAAACTGTCCATGACGGTGCGCATCATGGCCGAGCTTTATAATGTGGATATAGCGAAAGAGGCCGATGAATATGTATTTGTCGGAGACTCACCCAACGATTGCCCCATGTTCAAATTTTTCCCCAATGCCGTCGGCGTGGCAAACCTGCGCGAGTTGCAAGACCAGTGCAGCGACCTGCCCGCATGGATTACCCACAGCCCCCGTGGCGACGGTTTTGTAGAGGTCGCCCGGAAGCTGCTTGGATCTAAATAATCGAGTGGCGCACCTTGGCCGATACCCATTCGCTGACAATCACCGTGACGATAATGACCATCAGGATGATACTGACTTGGGTCCACACCAGATTGTCGATGGATGCGCTCAGGTGCAACCCGATACCACCCGCACCCACGTAGCCCAGAATGGTCGACTCGCGGATATTGATATCCCAGCGGAAAACGGAAATTCCGGCAAAAGCAGGTAGTATCTGCGGTACGATCCCATAGGCCAGCACCTGTAATCTACCGGCACCGGTCGCCGTGATGGCTTCGACCTGCGTAGGTTCGATTTCCTCGATGGCTTCATAGAGCAACTTGGCGCAAAACCCGATGGACCGCAGCCCGATGGCGATAATCCCGGCGACCACGCCCGGTCCAAGAATGGCGACCAGTATCAAGGCCCAGATCAGGGAATTGATGGAGCGCGACGAAACGATGATAAACAACGCAATGGGTCGCACAAAACGCACGCTGGGTGTGGTATTACGGGCGGCACAAAATGCCGTCGGTACGGCCAGAAAAATCGCGATAACAGTACCCAGTGTTGCTATATTGATGGTATCCCAGATGACGCCCCATAATGAGTTTATATAGCCCCATTTTGGCGGCACCATACGGGTCGCTATATCGATCGCCTGGGTCGGTGCATCCCAAACAAATATCCAGATGGTTCTATCCGACATATACTTCCAGCAAACCATGAAAATCGTTACGGCGATGAAATACCCGAACCAGATTTTTAACTGTTTGGCACGGTCGCGCCGTTGCCAGACTTTGACGCCGTTGAGTTGTGAGACAGCCATCTTACTGCACCTTCTTACGAACGTAGCCCGACGTATATTCGACGAACATGACGATGGCGATAATGATCAACAACACGGCTGCTGCGGTGTCGAATTCATATCGATCAAAAGCCGTGTTCAGGGTCGCACCGATGCCACCGGCACCAACAATCCCAAGCACGGCAGACTCGCGGAAATTAATGTCGAGGCGATAAATACCCAGACCGATCATGCGCGGCATAACCTGGGGTTGAACGGCGTAATTCAGCCATTGGAACCACTTGGCCCCCGTAGCCCTGATGGCCTCGGCCTGGACCGGGTCCATATCCTCGATATCTTCGGCCAGCAACTTGCCATAAAAACCGATACTGGCAATGGACAGGGTCAGGAATCCGGCAAAAGGTCCGAAACCAAACAACTTGACCATAAAGATAGCAATAATGATTTCCTGAAAACTACGGGTCAGTGCCAGGATAGCACGGCACACAAGATACACTGGCCTGGGCGCCAGGTTCCTGGCCGCACCGAGACCGATAGGGATCGCCAGGGCAACACCGACCACCGTAGAGGTGATGGTCATCCAGATGCTCTCATACAGCCCCGTTACGATCTCGCCCCAACTGGTCACAAAATCCGGTGGAAAAAAGCTGGAGATGAACCGGATTCCCCGGGGGATGCCATCGGCCATACGTACCCAGTTCACTTCGAGGGTTCCAAGCGCCAGTGCCAGATAAATCCCGGCACCAAGCCAGAGAAACCACCGCGTCCTGGGGTTCCTGATAAAGGGCGGTTTTGTCCACCGGCGACTGACACCGGATCGTACAGTGTCTGTGGTCATGTCAATCCAGACATGCGATCACGGTCGATCCCTGGATGATGTTCGTCCTTAACCTGTTCGGGTTCATCAACATTTTCATCATCGTCTTCATCGACGGTTTCGATAGTCGCCTCCCAGTCTTCCTCACCATAAATCTTGGTCAGAACATCTGGCGTAATTTCGTTAGGTGGACCGTCATAGACAATCTCGCCCATTTGCAGGCCTACGATGCGCTGGGCGAACATCTGGGCCAGCATCACATCGTGGATGTTAATAATGGCCGACAGTTTGCGTTCTTTACAAAGTTCGCAGATCAAACGCATGATTTGGCGTGATGTTTTAGGATCAAGCGACGCCGTGGGTTCGTCGATCAACAGGATATTAGGATCCTGGATCAGGGCACGGCAAATACCAACCCGCTGGCGTTGCCCGCCAGACAGTTCATCGGCGCGTTTATCAACCATGTGATCCAGGCCGACCCGCTCTAACAAGCGGAAAGCCTCATCCACATCGGATTGGGGAAATTTACGGAAATAGCTGCGCCAGAAACCCACGAAACCAAGGCGGCCCGACAATACATTTTCCATGACGCTCAGGCGTTCCACCAGTGCGTATTCCTGAAATATCATGCCCATGTGGCGTCTTGCCAGACGAAGTTTTGAAGAATTGAGTGAGGTCAGTTCCTGGCCATTCAGGGTAATGGTCCCCTCGGTCGGTTCAACCAGACGGTTGATACAGCGAATGAGGGTAGATTTACCGGCCCCTGAAGGACCGATCAGGGCCATGACCTGACTATCGGGCACCTCAAGGGTCACGTTAGACAGGGCCAGATCGCCCGTTTGATAGCGTTTAGACAGTGAGTCGAGGCGCAACATGCCGGGCTCTCCGATTAATTTCCAGAATTGATACTAAGAAAGATGTCTGCCAAGACCTTAACCAGCGCCATTTCTTGACATTTATGTGGGCTGGGACGCACGGTGTTCTCGCACCCTGCGCCCCGGACCCTGGTAGACTTCTAAGGCTTACTTACAGCTATATTCCACGCCATTTGCGGCATCAATCTGACGGATGACGTTCCAGTCAGTCTTGTGCGTAATGTGAACAAACCGGCCTTCTTTCTTGAATTCCTTCTGAAGGGTTGAGCCTTCCCACTTGAAAGAGAAGAACGCGTTTTTAATGTTGGCAGCCACGACCGGGTGCAGGTTATAGGCAAGACCATAACCCGTGGTGGGGAAGGTTTCGGACTTGTAAATAGTCCGGATGCTTGCCGGATCAACGACTTTGCGGTCAAACATACGCTTCATCACGGAATTGGCGACCGGGGCAACCTCATAGTCATTATTGGCAATGCCCAATACAGAATTATCATGCTTGCCGGAGAAGTTGGTTTTAAAATCAACATCTTTAATCAGCCCGAATTCAGATTTCAGCAGTGCCGAAGGTGCCTTGTTGCCGGAGTTCGAGGTCGGTGATGTAAAGGTCAACGTGCGGCCTTTGATGTCTGCCGGTGTCATAATGGTACTGTCAGCAGGAACGATTATTTCCATCTCATAACCATAGGAACCATCGGCCGAAGCCATCATACCGAAAGGCACAAAACCAGCACAGTTAACGGCGATGGGATTACTGCCGGTGTTCACACCAGCAATGTGCAGACGACCAGAGCGCAAGGCTTCGATCTGGGCAGCATTGGATTGAACAGGGAAGAAGATAACCTTTTTACCGGTAACCTTTTCCATATGTTTAATGAAACCGTCCCAGACTTTCTGGTACACAGCAGGATCTTCCACCGGAGTATAAGAGAAAATAATGGTATCAGGATCAACCCACTTTGAGGAATCCAAAGGCAGGTCAGCCACCAGATCTCCGTTCCTGTCGCAATAGCGCGCGTCCAAGGTGCCGCGTTCACATTCGGCGGCTTCAGCAACTCCCGATGTTGCCGCATTAAAGGTCCAGGCCAACCCAACGGCAGCCAGAACAGATGAAATCGACTTAATTTTAAACATTAGTTTCTCCCTGTTGTAGTTCCCTTTAGTATCAAAATACGTAATAATTTACGATTAGTCTAAAGAGTGAATGTTTTGTGTATTATTAATAATTTATGCACTATTCTCACGATTTTAAGCGAGCCTAGCATTTCTTTCCGTTATGGATCAAACTCTTTCTAGCCCTTGCATTATTCAACAATTGTCTGACAAATCAAACATTTCCGTCAACGAAACCAGGTCAGGCAGGACCGTCGTATCGGGGGGAAACGTGTTTTTGCTTCCCGTTGCAACGATACCGATAAATCTGCATCCACAGACGCTTGCCGCCTTGAAATCGGTCATGGCATCGCCCAGGAACAGGGCGGCCGACGGATCAAAGCCGTAAGACTTTGCAGCACCATTGACAATAACCTCTTTGGTATCGGGCGAACCACGTACAGCCGTGAAGTAGTTCGCCATACCACGGGCTGAAACAATGCGAAGCAATTCGTCCTGCGGTGTTCCTGAGGCAACGATTAGTGGTACCTTGCCGTGACACAATTCAAGAAAATCCCTGGCCCCTGCTATCCATGGACAGGCAATGACCTTGCTCTCGACGTTATCCTGATAGGTTTTAACCACCCTTGCCAATGCCTGATCATCTAAATCAATGCCCAGCAATTCCTTGTGACAGTGCTTGATCTTGATCACCCGCGAGATACCCTCATGAGCAGCATGGTACGCCACAACCGCTTCAATAATCTCGGGACCATAGTCGGCATATACGCTGCGGAAGGCATCACTTTTGATCAGCGCGGAGGCCGCCAACACACCGTCAAAATCGAAAATCACCGCATCAAAGGGTAATGGGGATAAACCAGACATGTTCAGGATCGCTCAAATCCCCGATTGATTTCCCAGTCGGTGACACAGCGGTCATATTCACTCTGTTCCCATTTGGCTGCATGGACATAATGGTCAATGACATCATCACCTATGGCCGCCCTCAACATGGTTGAGCGGTTCAGGCTTTCGGTGGCAGCGCGCAAGGTGATGGGAATGTCCTGGGCTTCCTTGCCACCATAGGCATCGCCGACAAATTCATCTTCCAGGGTCAGTTTTTTTTCAATGCCATCGATGCCAGCGGCGATCAACCCGGCCATGGCGAGATAGGGATTTAAATCACCCCCCCCGACCCGGCATTCCACCCGGACCGATTTGGAATGGCCACCGCAAACCCGGTAACCGGCGGTGCGATTATCCATGGACCAGATCGCCTTGGTTGGTGCAAACGTGCCAGGCACGAAGCGTTTGTATGAGTTAATGTTCGGTGCCAGAAAATAAGTATAATCTCCGGCATAGCGTAATAACCCCGCCATATAATGTTGCATCAATTGTGACATGCCGTGTTTTGCATCGGCGTCATAAAACAACGGCTTGCCATCCAGACTCCAGATCGACTGGTGAATATGGGACGAATTTCCCGAGGCTTCATTACTGCCTTTTGCCATAAAGCTGATGGAACGTCCCTTTAACCAGGCTATTTCCTTGCAGGCATTCTTGATAATAACATGACGGTCACCGGTGATCACGGCTTCACCGTAAAGGTAATTGATCTCTTCCTGACCCGGAGAGGCCTCACCTTTTGAGCATTCAACCGGAATATCGGCCCCTTGCAGGCCGGTTCGGATTGCGCGCAGCACTTCTTCTTCCTTGGTGGTCTGGAAAATATGGTAATCTTCATTATACATGCTGGCCGTGGTCAGGTCGCGATAGCCCATCTGGTGGGCTTCTTCATAGCTTTCCTGGAACAGGTAAAACTCAAGCTCGGTTGCCATAAAGGGCTTCATGCCCAAAGCTTCCAGACGCGCAACCTGTTTCTTCAGAACGGCCCGCGGTGAATGGGGAACATCGACATGAGAATGATCCAGCACATCACACAAAACAAGAGCCGTACCGTCCAGCCACGGCACACGGCGCAAGGTCGACATATCAGGCTTCATGATATAGTCGCCATAACCGGCTTCCCAGCTTGTGGATTTATAGCCCTCGACGGTTATCATCTCCATATCCGTCGCCAACAGGTAGTTACACGAATGAGTTTCCTGCCAGGCACTTTCCAGAAAAAACTCTGCCTGAAAGCGTTTGCCCATCAAACGGCCCTGCATATCGGTCAGGGCCACAATCACGGTATCGATTTCACCGTTGTCTACAGCTTGTTGTAACTCCGCCAGCGTCAGCTTGCCTGCCATTTTAAATCCCCGTATCCCGTTTATAAGTTATTCTTATTACAGCCATTATTAAAGGCCATCCAAAATCTGGAAAGCCGTCTTCAGATATCCCGCCAATCGTCCGGCCATGTTTTTCTGAGCGTCTGCATCTTCAATCAAGTCACTGCGAACTTCAACCATAACATTCAGCAATCCGCGTGGAACCGCATGTTCGGCCAGAGTATACGTTACACCGTCTTCCGCAGAATAGGGTTCGTTCAAGCGCACAATATATTCACCCTCGGTTTCGGCAGCGTTGAATATTTCACTCGCCAGCCGCCCGTCGTCATCATACAAAATGCCAATTTCCACGTTACGCAGATGACCGAAATAAACCGGTGTGAATGAATGAATGGTCACGATTGCCGGTGAACGATTTGATGCTTCAGCACGATCCAGAATATTGCTCAGGGCAGAATGATAGGGTGTGTAAAATCGTTGAGCCCGGTCATGCCGGTCGGCGTCGCTCAGCCCGGCATTGCCGGGGATAACGTAAGAATCATTGGTTTCCACGATTGCACTTTTTGCCTGGATATGGCGATTGCAATCGAACACCAGACGCGATACGCCCGGTGTTATCAACGGTGCATCAAATTCTGCCGACAACAGCCCGGCCACCTGCAAGGCACCCGGATCCCAGGCAATGTGGCTCATGCGGGCCACGTCATCGAGACCCAGGTTGTTATATTCCTGAGGAATCCAGTTGCTGGCGTGTTCGCACACAATAACCATGCGGCCCTGTCCGTCCGGATTAACCAGCATCACGCTATCATCGCGATCAACGGCAGAAAGATGGTTGACTGAATGCGAGCCCATGGGCTGCTATCTCCCTATAATTTATTTTTCAAGAAAAATTATTTCAATTATACCTATTACTGTCAAGTTAGCTACGAGAGTGTGATTTGTTTACTAAAAATCAAGGTTTAGGCATTAATGATTAATCATGGCAAGAGCAAAAATCAGCATTCAACAGGGTGATATTTTTCGTAAGAACGAAAAATTCGATAGTGTGTGGGTCGTGATCCGTGTCCTGGATCTAACCGGTTATCCGCCACATGTTCATATATCGCCCATAAACGATGACCGCCACCCGCTGACTTTCAGCACGGCGGCCCTCAATAATCCAAATTTGTTTACCAGAGTCGATCGCAATAAACTCCACTAATCGCGACACATTTCACGGTTAAACATGACCCAGACCCACAAACGCATTCCCGTTGTCATACAGGGTGCCAAATCCGCCATTGACCTGCCCGCCATTTCATCCCTTGAGGATCAGGCAGAACTTCGCTTCGTAACGGATCGCGCTTCGCTGGCAAATGCCCTGCCCGGCGCAGAAGTCCTGTTGGGGTGGAATTTCCGGGCTAACGATCTGGAACAATGCTGGGCCCAGGCAACAGATTTGAAGTGGATACACTGGGGCGGGGCCGGGGTTGAAAGAGCCATGTTCCCCGCACTGGTAGCATCACCTATATCATTAACCAATTCACGCGGCGTGTTTGACCGGGCCATGGCCGAATGGGCACTCGGCATGATGATTGCCCATGCCAAAGACATGGCCCGTTCGCTGGAGTATCAGCGTCACAATGAATGGAATTATCGCCTGAACAGGTTAATGCTCGGACAAACCCTGTTGGTCGTCGGGGTTGGCAGCATTGGCCGCGAAATCGCCCGCTTGTGCAGGGCTTTTGGTCTGACGATAAAGGGTGTTGGGCGCAGTGCGCGACAGAACGATCCGGATTTTGGTCATATACATGGTCAGGCTGAACTGAACACCGTACTTGGCGATGCCGATTATGTTGTGCTGATTACCCCCATGACCCCGGAAAATGAAAACCTGTTCAGCCAGGCCCAATTCACCGCCATGAAACCTGATGCCCAGTTCATCAACATCGGGCGCGGTGCCCTGGTCAATGAGGATGATTTATTAAACGCCCTTAACGAAGGCCACATCGGCAGTGCCGCTCTCGATGTGTTCAGAGATGAACCTCTGCCAGCAGACAATGCAATCTGGGACGCCCCAAACATGATTGTTTCGCCCCACTCCAGCGGCGATTACCAAGGCCATGAGCAAGCCGTTATCGATGTTTTTCTGGATAATTTTAAACGCTATTTATCCGGACAGAATCTCATCAATATGGTGGACAAGCAGAAAGGCTACGTTCCCAATACCGCGAGCTGATCAGTAGGGTTCATCTTCGGTATACACGCGCTTCATCTTGTCGGACAAATAACGGGTGGTCAGCGGCAGGGTGGCATCTTTCCAGTTGTCATCAAAACTTGCCACAAACGTGGACAATACCGGCACATCGCCTTGCAGCATGACTTTGGGGTATCGATAACACACCGACAGCAACGGCAGATCAAGATTATCCCCGCACTGGTAGGATTCAAACTGTCGCGCCCTGCCGCTCTCCAACTTGACGATTTTTTGCAGCCTGGCAATATTCTCGATGTAGATCTCCGGGTCGTGGCCAAAAATTTCCATCAACACCCTGTTATCCGCATCAACGGGTGCGATATAGTCGTGACCTGGCTCACACAGGTTCTGCCAGTTATCCTTGGCCTTGGCATTTTCTATATTGGCAATTCGTACGGCTTCGCGCCATTCTTCCTCGGTCAGCTCGCCATCATCTTCGTCATCGTAGTGGTCATCTTCGGCCAGTTTGGCTAAAAATGCGAACAATCCCTTTTTCACCTTTGGCACATTAAAATCAGGCTTCGGCGGCAAGTCACGCTGGGTTGTGCAATCGAGCCAGGCAATCTGCCAACGCTCCCACAAAATAACCCTGTCAGCCCGATCGAGCAGAGCCTTTTTCAAAAACTCGCCCCACTCCTCTTTCTGGCGGACCGCCATTCGGTTTATCATCACATAACAGCCGAATACCAACTGGGGCAGAACCTGTTCGCACAGGAATTCATTAAAACGACTGGCAAACTCTGCTGACAGTACATAGGGGATGCCATCGGCAAAGTGTCGTGTATCAATGGATTGGCCCCGCAATACGGCCAGACGCTCGTCGATTGCCTGACCCATGGCATAAATAAAGAAAGCCTCCGGGGTTCCTTCTTTGTAACCACCAAACAGGGTTTCTTCCTGCTCAGGGGTGTCGTCATCGGGGGTGCCGTCCGGGGGGGTATCATCCTGTCGAGACTCTGCCGGTGGTGCGGCGTCTTGAGTTGTATTTGTTTTCGCCGTTTGCGTGGCTTGCGTTGGCTTCGTCGCTATATTTAATTTCCAGGTTTCATCGCCGGGTTTGGCATCGGCTGACGGGACGGGTATATCCTCAACAATATCCAGATCCCTGGTCCGTTTTATCTTCTTCACATTTGTTGTGTTGACCTGGCGGGCACGGTTCTGGCGGTCCTCTTTCACACTGTGCAGGACCTGACATATCTTTGTTTTTGCGGTCGAAAAGGCGACCGCATTTGAATGGCCCCCCTTGGCGGTGTGTTCCAGAATATCGTTGACCACAGTGCTGAAAGCCCGCCGCCGTTCCTCGTCTCCCTGGCGATTGAATAGCGCGTCACCAATCACTTTACTGTATTGTTGCAAGGCCTTGGCCGATCTTGCCTTGTAGATAAGAGGCACCAGACCGGTTTCAGGATGATCAAAGATAACATCCCAATCGATGGCTGAGGATTTTTTAGCCCCGCCCGCGTCAGTCTTCCTGGTGGGGTTTACCATCGGGTTGTCATTGTTTGTACTATTTCCAGTACTTTGAGGCACGTATAACACCTGTATTCATCAATAAGGTTTTTCTTTCATACATTATGGCACATTCACTGCTGGCTAAACCATACCAAGAAATAATATTTCGCATAGCCATAAATTGCGCTAATGTAATGGCATGTCGGAAATAAATAAGAAAACCATTACAGCGTATGCCAAAGGGCTGAAAAGCAAACTAACGGAGCTGCGTACAGCCCACGAGGCCACGGCTGAATCCCGTGCGCCTGTCACCCTGGACCAGACTACATCGGGCAGACTGACCCGCATGGATGCCATCCAGACCCAGGCCATGGCGCTTGAAACCGACAGAAGGCGTGAGATCGAGATCAAACGCATCGAAGCCGCCCTGCATAGGGTCGAGGACGGTGAATTTGGCTATTGCCTGAGCTGTGGCGAGCTGATCGAACCAAAACGTCTGGGCAACGATCCATCGACGCCGACCTGCATCAGTTGCGCGAGCGGGTTATCACGCTAAGCACCTGCTCAATAGAGTATTTCCAGGTTAAATTGAAACACTCTAGCCTACTGGACCGCCTCTGAATGACCGTCAACCGGAATAGCCTGTCCGGAAATCTTGCTGCCTGCTTGGGAACACAGGAACAGCACCAGGGCTGCAATGTCCTGGGGCGAAACGAATGTCTTGAGAGAGACCGAGGATACATAGCTTTTGCGAATATCGTCTTCACTCTCCCCACTGGCCGCAGCCTGATGGGCGACCACCTTGTCCATACGGTCCCCGCTGACCGATCCGGGGCATATACAGTTTGCCCGGATACCATCCCCGCCCAGTTCCATGGCGAGGGTTTTTGTAAAGCCGATAATTGCCCACTTTGCTGCACAATATGGTGCGCGGCGGGGGTAACCGAACAGACCCGCCGTCGAGGACATATTGATGATCGAACCGCCCCCGGCGGCTTTTAACAGGGCGATAGCATGACGGGAGCATAAAAACGCCGCCCCCAGGTTAACATCTAAACAGGTATGCCAATCGGTATAGGATACGTCCTGGATCAGGGCGGTTGGACCGGCGATACCGGCGTTGTTGTACATCACATCCAACCCGCCGAGCTGTTTTTCAACCACCGTAAAAAGCGCGGCAACTGCCCGTTCATCAGACACGTCTGTCACGCACCCCGTAGCAGATGGATTCTCAGCTAAAAACCGCGAAACAGCAGCCTCGTTAATATCACAGATATGAACACGGGCACCGGCGTCGAGAAAATATTTTGCCGTAACCGCACCAATGCCCGAGGCCCCGGCGGTAATCAGAACCCTTGTGTCTGCGAATTCACTGGCCATCGACGGTTCTCCCACATGGTCACTGCAAGTAGTCAATTACAGGATTTGACATGAGAATACACCTTGCATATACCATAAAAAAGATCAATTTATGATGATTGAAATTCTCACCGGGAAATCTTCATGAGTACGATAATGGACGCCCGCGGATACAACTGCCCGATCCCGGTTCTCAAGGCCCGCAAGGCACTTTCGGAATTGCACGATGGCGATCTGTTGACTGTGCTGGCAACCGATCCGGCATCAGCCATTGATATCCCGCATTTTTGCAATACTACTGGCAATAAATTGGTGGCATCTGAAGAAACAGACGGGGTTTATAGCTATACCATTCGGAAAACCCGGAAATGATTTCTCTACATTAACGGCAGAAAACTAAACCGCCTGTTCCTTGATTTTAGAAAATACCACTTTGGGGTAATCTTCCTGGGCCTTGTTCAGGTGCCAATTGTTGCGTGCCAGGAACACCAGATCGCCGTCGTGATCCAGACCCAGCGATGATTTATTGGCATCGACGAATTTCTTCAGCAAATGGGCGTCTTCGCACGATACCCACCGGGCGGTAAGAAGTTCGGTTTGTTCGAAATTTACCGGCACCTGATATTCCGTGCGAATGCGGTCGGCCATGACCTCGAATTGCAAGGCCCCGACCACCCCGACAATCCAGTCGGCCCCGATCATGGGTTTGAACACACTGACCGCGCCTTCCTCGGCCAGTTGCTGGAGTGCACGGCCCAGATGTTTGGATTTCAAGGGGTCATCCGGGCGGGCCCGCTGTAACAATTCAGGCGCAAAGCTGGGCACGCCGGAAAACCGGATTTCCTCGTTCTCGCTCAGGGTGTCGCCGATCCGTAAATTCCCGTGGTTGGGGATACCGATTATATCACCCGGCCAGGCATCTTCGGCCAGTTCCCGGTCCTGGGCCAGAAACAACACGGCATTATGGACGTTGAGCATCTTGGAACTGCGTACATGTTTCAATTTCATGCCCCGCCTGAACTGCCCTGAACATATCCGCACAAAAGCAATACGGTCGCGATGCCTGGGGTCCATGTTAGCCTGAATTTTAAACACAAATGCCGTGACCTTTTCCTCGGTCGGCAATACGTTGCGCAAGGAACTGGGCTGGGGCAAGGGAGGCGGTGCCATTTGCGCCACCCCATCCAGTAATTCTCGCACCCCGAAGCTATTCAGGGCACTGCCAAAAAACACCGGTGTCAGATTGCCATCACGGTAAGCCTGCAAATCAAATTCCGGGCAAAGACCTCGAACCATTTCAATATCTTCGCGTAATTTTGCGGCGTCCATCTCGCCGAGGAATTCATCCAGCATGGGATCATCAAGCCCGTTACACGTATGGGTAATATCCGGTCGTTCGCCTTTTGTTTTGTTAATCAGCAACAACCGGTCATTGAGCAGGTCATAACACCCCTTGAAGTTTCTGCCCGATCCGATAGGCCAGCTTGCCGGACTGACATCCAGTTGCAGGGATTGTTCGATCTCATCGAGCAGTTCAAACGGATCACGGCTTTCACGGTCGAGCTTGTTGACAAAGGTGATGATCGGCATATCGCGCAACCGACAGACTTCGAACAACTTGCGGGTCTGGGTTTCAATGCCCTTGGCACAATCCAGCACCATGATAGCAGAATCAACGGCCGTCAGTGTCCGGTAGGTATCTTCACTGAAATCCTCGTGGCCCGGTGTATCGAGCAAATTGAATATCCGACCCTGGTATTCGTAGGTCATGACCGATGAGGCCACAGAAATACCACGCTCGCGTTCGACCTTCATCCAGTCAGAACGCGCACGTCGTTGTTCACCGCGGGCCTTTACCGCACCGGCTGACTGGATCGCACCGCCCAGTAACAATAACTTTTCCGTCAGTGTGGTCTTACCGGCATCGGGGTGGGCAATGATTGCAAAGGTTCGGCGGTTTTCTACTGCCGCTGAGAGAGTCGTCATGTCAGGCTCTGTCATCCATCTACATAAAAAGTTAATTCCGGGGGGACTGTATGCGTCTACAGGTTTTTTACCACCCTTATTTCATCAATTCGTTCATGATTTCTAATACATTGTAAAATATAGTGAATTACAGTAAGGTCCGCATTCAATTATTATAACAATATAAAAATCCAATCTACTGGACTAGGGAAAAGGGTATGAACACCTCAATAATTGACCATGAGACAGCTAGCGAGCGTCGTGAGTCTGAACGGCGCGACCATGAGCGCCGGATGTCTGACGACCGGCGGGACGGAACCCGTGAGGAAAATAACGAACGGCGTGAAGACCAAATCCGACGGACTCTTGAAAAACGCAGACTGTAAAGACAATGAATAAAACCCCGGACTATCTCCGGGGCTTTTTATTGTCATAATATCCCGGAAGTGCTCTAGAGTGCTTCCGGGATAAATTGACGCATTCTGACCGAGTCCATATGTGCCTGAATAAGGAGATCTTTGCAGAGCGTGGCGGGGCCACGGTCAAGAAGTCCGACGCGCTGTCCAGGTTCATATGGACCGGCCCCAAAGGGTGTCCTGTGGCGGGCGGTCGCGGCGTTGTCCATCTTGCCCGATGCCCCACATCGCACGGCGATGGACACCTTGCGGACTACCACGCCACAGGGCATCAGAATGGGTCAATTTAACCCGGAAACACTCTAGCTTTGCGGGTCGATGGTGATCGTGACCTGGTCACCGCTCTCAGCAACCGTATAGCCTTCTCCGGCTTCGATTGAGCCATCACCATCCCTGTCAAGGTCTGCGGTCTTGACCCCTTCCAGGGTCACTTTGGAATCGGGAACGCCGGTGAAGGAAATTTCCACATCGCCATCGACATTCTCACTGAACACCATATCCTCGGCATTGAATTCCTGACCGTTGAAGACGATGGTGTCTTCGGCCAGAATGTCCGTGATAATATCGGAACCGCTGTTGGCATCGAACTCAAAGGTATCGGCCCCGCTACCACCGCTTAGAGTATCGTCACCGGCACCGCCCGTAATGTTATCATCACCGCCACCACCAACGATGGTATCAATTCCAGCTCCACCGTCGATAGTATCGGCTTGCGCACCACCGGTAACCGTATCATTGCCACCACCGGCGTAAAGTGTGTCAACACCGCCGCCTCCGGTAATGATATCATCGCCATCCATGCCAAAGATTGTTTCACCACCGGTGGTTCCCGACAGTGTTTCACCACTGTCTGTACCAACCGTATCGGAAACATCCGGCACATCGACAGCAACCGTCACCGATGTGGTCGCCGTACTGCCCCCGCCAGCCTCGGTCGAGGTTGAGGTCACGGTCAGGCTAAAGTCTCCACCAGAATATCCATTGGGTGTTTCAACCACCACCGAAGAGCCAATAGTTGGCGAGAATGTGGCAACGCCATTAACAACCGCCATCTGCACCTTGATCCCGCCATCGGTAATAATGTACAGCTTGCCGCCCGTGGGTACGCCCGAAATCTGAATTGACGAGATGACCTCGGAACTGTCGGTGGTAACGGTTGAAAAATCAAACTGAGCTGAATTGGCCGTTTCCATACCAATAGCATTATCTGAAACCGACAATTCAGGCGCACTGGCCAGAGCCGTTACGTCAATGGACAGGGTCTGGGTGGAACCGGTCGCACTCAGGACACTGTCAGCTGTGACCGTCAGATTGATTGTACCACCAGAATCTGACGCAGGTGTGAAGGTCAGACCTGTTAATTGATCGGCTGACAATGTAGCGCTGCCGCTGTTATCAATACTGATGACAGTACTGCCTGACATCAACACCGCACCACTGGGAATACCAGAGATTGTAATGGCAGCCAGATCATCCAGGCCAAAATCAAAACTGGCACTGATGTCCAGGGGAATTGCCGAATTATCATCACCGGCGGCTGCGCTGACCGTCAAGGTCGGTGGCAAACCAACCGACAGGGTGCCGCCATCGGCAAACTTGATGATCTCCACATCGGCAAGGGTGTCGACACTACCATCGGCGGCATGGACCTGGACCAGATCGTCGGCATTCATGCTGAAGGTGTAATCGCCGAACGATCCACCATATAGCACAGTATCGGTACCGCTTCCGCCAGACAGATAATCACTGCCGCCGCCGCCCGATACTGCGTTTTGCCCGACATAAGCAGAGCCGCTGACGGTCAAATCAGCATTATCAAATATTGAACCACCGATCAGGGTATCATCACCGGCACCACCGAACAGGGCATCATCACCCAGATTGCCGACCAGGACATTGGCATCAGCGCTACCGGTAATAATATCGTCCCCTTCACCACCCATAACATTTTCAATGCTGGTCAGGATATCGTTCTCAATCCATACAAGGTCCGGGTCTGAGGAAGCATCCTGGGCACTGTTGGCATCCAGTTGAACCAGTGAGCCGTTTACCGTGACAAACTGTTCCGCGCCCAAATTGATCAAAAGATCATAACCGTCTTTAGCACTGGGGTAGATAACCCAGTCAACGCCCTCGCCGCCAATATAAGTATCAATGCCCAAGCCAGAACCGCCTGAAATGATATCGTTGCCGCCACCGGCGTCAACCAGATCGTCACCGGCGCCACTCGCAATAAAATCAGTGCCGCCACCTAGCAGGATGGTATCGGCCCCGGCACCACCGATCACGGAATAATCACTACTGTCCGATACGGAAAACGTACCACCGCTGGCTTTCATGACCACCCCGACTGAGCTACCGCCATCGGCTGATGTGGTTAACTGAAATTCCGGATCCACGACTTCTTCAATGACCTCTTCCACCACGATATCACGGCGCTCTTCTTCAACTACAGTAGCATTTGCTTGTGCTTGCGCTACGGCTTCGGCGTCGGCGTCGGCCTGAGCCTGTTTTCTGGCGTCTTCTTCCAGGATCAAGGCTTCCGCTTCCGCTTCGGCTTGTGCCTGTTTTCTGGCGTTTTCTTCTGCCAGCGCCAGAGCTTCGGCCTCGGCTTGGGCCTGGGCAAGAACCTCAGCTTCAGCCTCGGCCTCGGCCTGGGCATCCGCCGCTTCCTGGGCCTCAGCCAGAGCGAGAGCTTCTGCTTCAGCTTCAGCCTTTGCCTTGGCTTCGGCAAGTTCAGTTGCTACTGCTTCGTCTTCAGCACTGTCACTTAGCTCTACCTCAACTTCCAGTTCCTCTGCCAGCTCACTTTCGGCCTCAGCTTCAGCTTCGGCTTCAAGTTCTGCCTCAATTTCTTGAATTTCCTGAATAGCTTCTTCGATCAGGAGTTCAAGATTGATTTCATTAACACCATAAGTGTTGGCATTATTGACAGACGGTAATGCCTTAAGCGCAGCGCCAAAATCTTGCAAGAACGACGCTTTATCGACTTCGTAACTATCGGCAGGCGCAGATCCGAAATCACCCACGGTCGATCCGGCAAATGCCGTATTCAAAATGACCACACCGCCATCGTTCGTAATAACAACTTCACCTACGAAGCCGTCGGCTTCTTCCATGAGAATGACTTTCATGCCTCCTTCGTCTTCGAGATTAAGACCCACCTGGGTGCCACGGATACCGATGGTGGCGACCGGGGTATCGATCGTCATGGCATCGGGGTCGGTTTTGGCAACCTGGCCGGAGACAAACGTAAACACGCCTTCCAGCGCCGACAGGGAAATACTGCCTTCCTGGGTGCCCGGGTCATAGATCATTTCATCGAGCACGATCAGGCCTTCTTCACCCATAGAGAACGTAGTTTCATCGACAAGGATAATACTGACCGAACCATCGGCACCGGATTCAAGGGTATCACCCTGATAAACCGGGTCGCCCACATTAAGCTCCACACGGGTGCCATCAACACGAACGGCCCAGACCGATCCCGATACATCATCAACACTGCCGATTGATGAACCATCGGTACCACCGAGAACTTCGCTGCCAGCATCAAAGCTGATTACGGAGCCCGGTGCCTGGGGGACATCGACCTGAGCCAGCTGCAAGGTCATATCACCGGACAGGGATATGCCTTGGCCATCGCTCAGGGATGGTGTTGAAGTTGAAAAATCTTCGATGCTCGCGCGCGACCCGTCCGGCCAGGTGATATGCAAATCATCACCGGAAAGTTCAAAAGAGGCATCAGCAAGGGAAAGCCCTTCGGGCATAGATACGGAACCAGTATCGTCGGCCTGCAATATTGCCGGGCCACCGTTCTGATTCTCGCCGGGCGTCTTCATTCCGCCGTCGGCCATGGTCGTCTTCCTTAGTCCAGATAATCTGCGTTATCATCGTCAAACAGACTACCGGTCAACCATAATTATTATTTTTCTTCTTAGGGATTAATCATAAGGTTCGGGAAAACCAAAGTCAATGGTCCCCCCGTCATAAGCGCACCGTCGTGATCTTATACCCAACACTCATTAATATCATGAGTTCGGCTGTACAATGACAGAAGAGAGAAACGCCGAGGTCGAACCTGAATGCAGGAACATCAGGGCACACGCCAGATCCCGGTCAATCTCTATCTCGCTATCCTTGCTTGCATTACCCTGATCATCGTTATCGTTGAGCATACTGGGGGCGACGGCACAGGTCTCGGTAAGGACAACCGGGGCGTCATTCGTCATAACTGATTTGGCACCGGATAGCGAATGGGGTAAATCGGCCTCGTGTTTAATATCGTTGCTATCCACATCCTGCTGCCCCTTTAATACAATATCGGGCAAGATGCCGCGAGCCTGGATGACCTGACCCGACGGTGAATAATACAGCGATGTGGTCAGACGCAAGGCACCTTCGACGGGCAGTGGCGTGATGGTCTGCACGGAGCCTTTGCCAAATGACCGTGTGCCCATAACAACGGCCCTGCCATGGCCCTGAAGGGCACCGGCAACGATCTCTGAAGCCGAGGCTGAACCACCATTTATCAACACCACAATTGGTAATCCGAAGGTCATATCGCCGGGACTGGCGGAATGGGTACGGTCTTGTGACTTCTTGCGCCCCCTGATGGATACGATCTTGCCTGATTCCAGGAAAACATCGGCCAGAATGATGGACTGATCCAGCAAGCCGCCCGGATTGCTGCGCAGATCAAGCACGATGCCTGATAATTTATCGCCGATCTGACGGTGTATATCAGTCATGGCATCGATGATACCCGGTTCGACCAGTTCGGAAAACTGGGTCACTCGAACATAACCAATATCGCCTTCCATATGCCAGCGAACAGCCCGAACCCTGATGATCGCCCGCTCAAGGGTCACATCAAATGGTTTCTGTTCGCCCCGCTCAATGGTAATGACCACTTCTGTTCCGGGGGAACCGCGCATGAGATCAACCGCAATGCGAAGGCCCATGCCGCGGATTTCCTGTCCATCCACATGGGTGATCAGGTCACCGGATTTTATACCGGCACGTTCGGCCGGTGTATCTTCAATGGGTGAAACCACCTTGATCGTGTCGTCCTCCAGGGTAATCGATATACCCAGGCCGCCGAACTGACCGCTCGTGGAAACCCGACTGTCCTCAAGTTCAGATTGATTCATATAGCTGGAATGAGGATCAAGCGAGGCGACCATTGCGTCCAGGCCAGCTTCTACAACGTTGCGCGACTCAAGGCTGCCCTGCTCATCGTCAAATTCGAATTCCTCGATACCCGTGATCGCCGCATTAATCAGGACCGCATCATCCAGTTGATTGACATAGTTATGACGAACCCGGCGGAAAACATCCCTGAAATGTTTGAGCTGGCGCGCATCATAATTCTCGGAATATTGTGCAACCACGGTATCAAATCGCTTGGCTTGCTGTTCAGCATCATCGGACAGGGCAACCGTACCGCCGCTCTGGATGGTTTCCAGTACTCGGCTGAAGGTTCCATCGTCAAGCGAACATCCACTCAACCCCGGCAACAAGGATACAAAAAGTGCCAGAGCGATAATGACCGCCAGTGTTTCTGGTGATTTACGCCAACCCTTCACGGATTATACCTGTCTCTCATAATACAAAAGTTTTGCAGCCGCACTTACCCGGCAGCCGTGATCGTCTCAATGAGTTCGTCCAGCACACGCGCACTGTCATCATTTTCAATCTGGCACGTACCGGCTGCTTCATGGCCACCGCCACCATATTTCAACATCAATACACCAATATTGGTCTTCGAACTGCGATTGGTAATGGAACCGCCCGTGGCAAATACCGTGTTCAGCTTGTTCAGTCCCCACAGCACATGGATGGAAATATTACACTGGGGATAGAGTGCGTAGATCATGAAACGGTTACCGGCATAAATGGTTTCCTCGTCACGCAAATCCAGCACAACCAGATTATCATGCACCGTAGAACAACGCTTGATCTGATCTTTGTGTTTTTCAACGTGGTCCATATACAAATCGACACGTTCCTTCACATCGGGAAGTTCGATGATCTCCTCGATGGTATGGTTGCGGCAATAATCGATCAATTGCATCATCAATTGATAATTGGACAAACGGAACTCGCGGAACCGGCCCAGACCGGTACGTGAATCCATCAAAAAGTTCAACAGCGGCCAGCGTTGTGGATTGATGATTTCATCTTCGGAAAACTGTGCGGAATCGCTTTTGTCAACGGCTTCCATGATCTCATCTGTCACCTTGGGGAAGGCACTTTTGCCACCATAATGATCATAAACCACCCGGGCAGCAGAATCGGCCTCGGGATCAGTGATGTAATTATCGGGTATCTCGCCGATCCGCAGGGTTTCGCTGAGATGGTGATCAAATGCCAGATACACCCCTTCAACATAAGGCAGGTTGGTGCTGATATCATTACCCGATATCAAGATGGTGCCATCCTGCATATCCTTGGGGTGAACGAATTTAATTTCGTCTATCATGTCGAGTTCTTTGAACAACACGGCGCAAACCAGTCCGTCAAAATCACTACGCGTTACCAAACGGAACTTTTCGTCACTCATTGTCAAAACCTCCCCATTCAATTTTCCGGCACAAACACCCGTTTTACAAGTCGCCGACAGTATAAGCTGATATTCCTTTTATAAAACAGCCAAATAGTATCATGCAACAATTAATAAATATGCTCTCATGACTTATCTATTCCATTCCACAACATAAATTGCATAAATAATGGAACTGAACAAAATAATGGCGCCCAACTGGTGCAGGGCGGCAATACTGATGGGAACCATAAGCAACAAGGTGGTTATCCCCAGGGCCACCTGAATAACCACAACCAGCATAACGATCATCAGACTGGCTCGTTGGCGAGCCGAGAGCTTCACAGCGAAAGACATCAACCACACAGCAGCGACGCACATCAAGGTAATCATGGCCAGGACACGGTGATTGAACTGAACAGTCATGATATCCTCGAAGGCACTGAGATAAAACGGCTCACCATCATAGAGTTCTGCCGGGATCATGACCCCATCCATAAGCGGAAATGTATTATAGATAAGACCGGCATTGAGCCCGGCAACAAAGCCACCGGAAAGAAGTGTTATAAAAACCAGAATACTCAGCAATATCAACTGCATCCGCAAGCCGGCTACGCCTTTGTGCAGCATGGGGCGCACGGCATCGTATCCACGCCGCAGACTAAATCCGTATCGCAGCATAATACCGTACAAAAACACGGCCAGTCCCAGATGCGCCGTCAGACGGTACTGGCTGACATCGGGGTGATTGACCAATCCACTTTTGACCATAAACCAACCCAATCCACCCTGCAGCCCACCGAGAATAAAAAATGTCACGAGAATCGGGGCCATCCGGCGGTCGACCCACCCCCGGTAAACAAAAAATACGAATGGCAGGAAAAATACCACACCCATGGCACGGCCCCACAGACGGTGAATATATTCCAGCCAGAAAATCCCCTTGAAGTCGCCGAGGCTCATGCCGAAGTTGACCTTGGTATATTCTGGCGACTGTCGGTAAGCTTCAAAAACTGCGCGCCAGGCCTGCTCGTCCAGGGGTGGCAACCAGCCGGTAATGGGTTTCCAGTTGACCATGGATAACCCGGACTCGGTTAATCTGGTCAGCCCACCCAGGACAATCATGCCCAGGATCATGGCACATAAAATAAACAGCCAGTTGGAAATAACGGTAACATGCCCATGGCTGTATGACTGTCCCAGAACAGCCGAGGTTTCTTGCGGGTTTTCCGCCTGTTTACTGGTATCCTGCTGTGCGGTCATATCTGTCAACAAGCCTGTTTTTGGGGGAAGCCTTATTGCACGTGTTATCCATTATCACCCTTGGCACATGCAGTCAAAAATTCTTTGCCGATTGTAGCCAGACAAACAACATCCATTAACATATTTGCAGATTTTCAGGTCTTGAAAACAAGGTTAATTCACAAATATTTAGTGTTATAACTTGTATTATACATAATTAATTGGACAATTGATTTAATTCACCCTATTATAGATCTATCAACTTGATTTAACCGATCCTGTCATAACGAGATAAACCAAGGACGTAGCATGTCTATGCAAATCGTAACCGCCAACCGCCTGACTGATGGCATTGTTGTGTATTTCACATCACAAGATACCTGGGAACACCGGGTTTCCAGCGCCCATGTCAGTCACGACGACGAAAGCCAGCAATCCACCCTGACACGAGCCCTTGCCAGTGTTGCAAATAATGTGGTTCTGGACCCTTATTTGATCGATGTGACCATAGAAGGAACCACGATTACGCCGGTGCGACTGGGCGAACGTATTCGCGCCAATGGTCCCTCCTTCAGCACCCTGAAGATCATCGAAACTGAAAAATCCCATTCCCGGCTCGCCCATATCGGCACCCTGAGCGGCAGAAAATCAGACAATGACGCACAGCTTGCCTTGTTGAACGCTATCTAGGGACCACACCAATGTATCGCTACGATGAATTTGATGCTGCTTTTGTACAGCAACGGGTCGGGCAATTTCGTAATCAGGTGGAACGTCGCCTGAAGGGCGATCTGGCCGAGAACGAGTTCAAGCCCCTGCGCCTGATGAATGGGCTATATTTGCAACTCCATGCTTATATGCTGCGGGTCGCTATTCCCTATGGGGCGCTGTCGGCCAAACAAATGCATAAACTCGCCCATATTGCCGATACCTATGACAAGGGTTACGGGCATTTCACCACACGCCAGAACATCCAGTTCAACTGGCCATCCCTGAAGGACGCGCCGGATATTCTGGCAGAACTGGCCGAGGTTGAGATGCATGCCATTCAAACCAGTGGCAACTGCATTCGCAACACGACCTCTGACCCGTTTGCCGGTGTTGCGGCCGATGAGGTCGAAGACCCGCGGGTATATTGTGAAATTATCCGCCAGTGGTCGACCCTGCATCCCGAATTTGCCTTCCTGCCCCGTAAATTCAAAATTGCCGTATCGGGTGCTTTTGAAGACCGCGCAGCGGTTAAATTCCATGACATTGGCATTTACCTGCTCAAAAACAAGGCGGGCGAAATCGGCTTTGAAATCCTCGCTGGTGGCGGCCAGGGCCGCACCCCCATGGTCGCCAAAACCATCCGTGAATTCCTGCCCAAACAGCATTTGTTATCGTACCTGGAAGCCGTCATGCGGGTCTATAACCAGTTCGGCAGACGCGACAACAAATATAAGGCGCGCATTAAAATTCTGATCCATGAGACCGGTATCGAGGATTTTCGCAATCGGGTCGAAGAAGAATGGCAGAAAATACGCCATCTGGAATACAATCTGCCAGATGGCGAACTGGAACGTATCGAAGCCTACTTCAGGCCGCCGGTATACGAGCCCCTGGATCACGAAGCCCTTAACCGTGACCTGGAAGTCGAGAAATTCCACAACCAGGATTTTGCCGACTGGGTCAGCGCTTCGGTCAGCGGGCACAAACAACCCGGTTACGGGGTTGTCAGTATCTCTCTGAAACCCGTTGGCGGCATCGCCGGTGATATGACTTCTGCACAAATGCGCGTGGTGGCTGATCTTGCAGAGCTTTATAGCCTGGGTGAATTGCGCGTTACTCATCGCCAGAATGTTGTTCTACCCAACGTGCGAATGGACAATCTGTTCAAGGTCTGGCAGGTCCTGCTTGAAAACAAGCTGGCGACACCAAACATCGGTCTGGCTGGCGACATGATCGTTTGTCCGGGCCTGGATTATTGCTCGCTGGCAAATGCCCGCTCCATTCCCATTGGCCAACGTATCTCACATCGCTTTGCCGAGCTGAAACTGCAGCATGATATCGGTCCCCTGCACCTGAATATTTCGGGCTGTATCAATGCCTGTGGCCATCACCACGTTGCCGCCATCGGCATTCTGGGTGTCGATCGCAAGGGCGAGGAATATTATCAGATCACCCTGGGCGGCAGCGCCTTTGAAGATGCCGCCATCGGACAGATCGTCGGTCGCGCATTTCCCACCGAAGAGGTGGTCGATGCGGTTGAGCTGATTATCAACACCTATTTATCCATCCGCCATGCCGGTGAAACATTTATGGAAACATTCAGACGCACCGGACTTCCCCCCTTTAAGGAGGCCCTCTATGACCGTGCTTAAGAACGGTGAAATAGTCGCCGATCCCATTGCCGTAAGCCCTGTGGAGGAGTGGCTAAATGACGGTGACAAGAGCGCCGGGATCCAGCTTGGTCCCGACACACCACCCGATTGCATCGCCGAATATCTGGACCAGATCCCGGTGGTAGCCATTGAATTCCCGGTTTTCAGTGATGGGCGCGGCTTCAGTTATGCTCGACAACTGCGCGAGCAATACGGCTATATGGGTGAAATCAGGGCGGTTGGCCATATAATCCGCGATCAGTACCTGTTCCTGCAACGCTGTGGATTTGATGCCATCATGGTTACAGGCGATGACGCAGTGGGTGAATGGAAAATAGCCATGAAAGAATTTTCACTGTTTTACCAGCACGCCATCGACCAACGCACACCGGTTGCCGCTTTACGTCGAAAAATCACAGAATTGTGATTCATAGCAAATTTCGATATGTGGTACAAAAAGGCCATGAAAAACAAAAATACTCTTAGAACTGGTGCCATAGGATCAACCATCATGGCGTTGTGCTGTTTCACACCCCTGTTGGTCATTATTCTGGGCACCGTCGGTCTGTCGGCCTGGCTGGCCTGGTTGGATTATATTTTACTGCCCGGACTTGCCATATTCCTGCTTATTCTGGGGATCGGTATCTGGCGGCTTAAAAAATCACATGTCACCTGAGATCATCCCCACATCGACCATTACCTGTCCCCAGTGCGGCCACAAAGAGACCGAGACCATGCCAACCGATGCCTGTCAGTTTTTCTATGACTGCAAGGGATGCGGTGCCGTGTTGCGTCCTTTGAAGGGTGACTGTTGTGTCTATTGCTCCTTTGGAACAAACCCCTGCCCGCCTATTCAGGCCACTGACGGGGTTTGTTGCTGATTATTCCTCGCGTCCCAGTGCCCGGTTCAACAGCATAAACAACTTACCCATATCCGATGACAGCAAGATGGTGTTCATTACATTATCCTGATCGCGCTTTCTGGAATCTTCGACCAATGCATGGAACTGTTTCAGGTAGCGGGTGACATAATTGCGGAAATCGTGATCTTCCTGATAATGGTCGCGGATAACGGCCAGCTTGCTTTTTTCGCGGAAGCCAAGGATTTTCCGCACGAAGATGCTGCGTTCCCCGCGATTATAGCGTCGCCAGTCCTCTTCGGTGACTTCGGTTTCAAGCAACCTGTTCATATCGACGGCAAGAGATTGCAATCGCTCCATAACAAACGTGGCATGGCGCAGGAAATCATCCTGACCGACCAGTTCGGAACGTTCGCGCAATTCGCTTAGCATCGCCGCCACATCATCGGATACCGTACGCAATTCGCCGGAGCGTTTCTGCATGGTCAATGACGCCCGTTCGACCTGTTTCAGGACAGCACGTGAGGTGTTTTGCAGGGTTTCGGCGTGTGATTTGACCCGCTGATCCCAGCCCTTTAATCGCCGCGAGGCATCTTCTGAAGCGGCGACCAGTTCCTGTTGCCGGGAAACGGCAACCCGGCTCATTTTGGACAGGTTTTCTTCGGCCTTGCCGGCGGCTCCACTGACGCCCTGGATATGTTGATTGAGCGTATGACTGGCCGTCACCATCTTGCCCGAAATCTGGGTTGTCAGCGTATCGGTGTTCATGGCGTTGTCGAGCAATTGTTTGGCGGCTTCTGTGAGTTTGCTGGTGCTTGTATCAATGGACTCGACGGTCTCATTGGCGCTTGCCAACAAGGTCGCGCTAACCCCGTTCAGGCTGTTAACGGCCCGCTTGGAAGTCTCTTCAACGGCATTGGAACGCATATCAATAATTTTCGAGGCGGCCGCCAGACTGGTGCTGGTAGTGAGTGAGGCCTTGCCCAGTTCCTCGACCCGGGCAGTCAGGGCCAGGCCGATTTCACGGACGCTTTCAGCCGTTTTTGCCGCCGTGATATCCAGTTCCGAGGATTGCTGTTTCAGGTCTTCGCGGGCAGATGACATATGCAATGCCGCCCGCTCAGACGTGCTGCTGAGATCGCTGGATTGCACGTGCAACGCAGAATTGACACTGGCCAGTAATTTGCTGGCCTTATCCACAGCCAGATCGATTTCAACGCTGCGTTCACGCAAGGCCAGGGCAACGCTCTCCAGGCGTTCGGACGCGCTGCTCGTGACATCCTGGATGCCAACGGATTGTTCATGAAGCTGGGCGCTGAATGTTTGCACATTCTGTACCGCCCGTTCATATGTTTCGTCCAGTTGATTCGAACGGGTCTGCAACAATTCACCGACCTGGGAAAGTTTGTTTTCCGACTGACCCAGAGTGACATCCAGATTAGCGGCATAGTGCTTTATGGACTCCGTTACGGCCTTCAGCCGTTCGCTGGCATCATCCGATACGGTGGTTGTCCTGGCCAGTTCATCACGCGCTGTAGTCCCCGTTATACCGACGGCCTGTACGGCAACCTTGGCTGCTCTTGAAATCTCGGTGATATTGGATTGCAGGGCATCATTGACACGTTTGATGCGGGCAGAGGCGGCTTCGCTGATGTCTTCGAGCTGTTTGGCATGAACAATCATGCTCTCGCCCGATTTGGTCATCTGTTGTTCGGTCGCATTAATGCTCTGTTCGATAGACGCAGCTTCATCATGGACCCGTGACGTCAACTCGGTAACTCGCATGGTCGCCGCATCGGTCGCCGTATTCAAGCCCGACACCTGTTTGTCGAAGGCATCGCCCACAAGCCCCAAAAGCCTGGCGGAGCGATCCGATGATGAAATAAGTTCCCGCGATGATTGACGCAAACTATCATCCAGTCGGCCAATTTCCTGTACGGCGGCATCGGTGCTGCGGGTTACATCACCGGTTCTGGTCTCCAGCATGTCACCCAACGATGTAATGCTTGAAGCCGCGGTATCTGCCGAAGACAGCAATCCGCCGAGATGGCTCCTGATCACGCTGGAAATGCCTTCAAGCCGGCCTTCCACCTTATCGGTTGTCATGGTCAGTTCATCGGCGTGAGTGACAAAACCAGCCATGCCTTTTTCAGCCGTATAGGTCAGGTGATCCGATAATTCAACCAACCGTTTACCATGATCGCCCAACGATGCATTGGCACTGGACACACGGTTGAGCATTTCACTGGATTGATGCTTCATTTCCTGGGATCGCTCACCGACCGTCTGGCCCAGTTCCTGAAGGCGGGTCGTCAAATGTTCGGCCATCTGGCCCATATCATCAAGCTGGCCACGGAATCCATCCACCACATCACGGGTCTGGCTTGATGAAGCGGTGATGGTGTTCGTGGAAAGGCGTAGATTGTGGGTCGCTTTCTGGACATGGGCAATGCCACGCTCCGTGGCATTTTCCAGCGTCTCGACCTGCTGGCGATATTCCGTATTGAGTTTGCCGATCCTGAATTCGGCCCGTTCCGTTGCCCCGTCCAGTTCCGTTGAACGCTCGCGCAGGGTATTGCCCACCTCGGACAGGCGGGATTCCGTTGCATTGGCAATGCGCTCAATATCTGTGGCCTGCTGGGCCAGGGTTTCAGTTGAACTGCGAACACGTACGGAGGCCTCGCTTGATGCCACATCCAGTTGATTAGCCCGTTTCTGTAATTCATCACCGACCCGGTCCATTTCGCCAATAACCCGATCACTGATGGTCGCCAGACTCTCTGCACTGCCTTCAAGCACCGATGTCACGGCCGATACGCCGGTTTCGGCGTCTTTGGTAATGGTATTGACCTCGGCTATGCGGCGGCGAAACTCATCACCGACAACCCGTACCCGGTCGCTGGCACGCAAGGTAGCGCCCTGTAAATTACGGGTCGTGCGTTCCAGATCATTAACCGTGTCACGAACGGTTTCCGAGATAACTTCGGTGGTATCGCGCAAGGATTCGGTCTGGCGTCCCAATGATCCTTCAATCTCATTGGCCTTACGGCTCATCTGTTCGGCTGCTTCGCCCAGGGTGGATTGCTGATCACTGAGCATACCCTTCAGCATTTCAGATTGTTGCAACGCCGCCTCGCCTTGTCGTTCCATTTCTGCCGAATGTTTTACGATAGATTTTGTACTCTCATCAAAATGATCCGCAGCACCCTGGACATGGCCTAACAGAGCATCGGCCTGATAGGATAATTGGGTGCCTACATGTTCAGAACGGCTGAGAGCTTCATTAATGACCGCGGCAAAATGATCGCCGCGTTCAACGAATACATCGGTGGTTTTTTGCGTATGGGCGGTTGCCTGGGCGGCAACCTCAAGCAGTTCACGGCTGCGTTCCTGCAAGGTGTCATTCAGGGCGTTGGTATTTTCAGCAACCCGGTTCGACGATACCGCCATGTTTTGGGTCTGCTCGCTGAGCATTTCACCGGCCTCAATAGCACGTTCAAGAGCGTGGTCCGTCACGCTACGCAAATCATCTGTCTGACGCCCCATTGAGCCTTCAATGTCATGCGCCTTGTTTTGTAAATTATCAGCCGCTTCGTCCAGGGCATCTTTCTGGTTTGCGAGCATGGAGTTGAGTAGTTCGGTTTGTCGGGCGGTATTTTCACTGCGACGCTCAAATTCCTCTGAATACTCGGCGATGGATTTGATACTGATATCGAAATTCTCCGAAGCTTCGCGGACATGGGCCACCAGGGCATCAGATTTTTCTGACAGGGCCTCGCCCACCTGGGATGTGTGGCTGATGGTTTCGCGAACCACATCGGCAAAACGTTCACCACGTTCGACAAAATTCTGGGTTGTCTGCTCCGTGCTGGTGGTTGCCTGGCTCACGATTTCCAACATATCCTGGCTGCGCTCGCGCAATGTTTCGTTCAGTGTCTCAGCCCGCGCAGAGGCCCGGTCAGAAGACGTCACAAGGTTTTGCGAGCGTTCATACAAGGTATCACCCACTTCACGTGCCCGTTCAACCGCTCGGCCCGAGACATCACGCAGGTCTTCGGTCTGACGTTTCAGGGCTTCTGAGACGGCTCGCGCCCGTAAATCGGCATCTTCCGAAACCTGGGAAAGCTCGATGGAACGGCGTCTGACTTCATCGGCAGCCGTGGCGGCCTGACTGGACGCCGTATCTGATGCCTTGGTTAAATCCTGGGCTTGCTGGCGCAGGGAATCGGTGATGGAACGCAGACGCTCTTCGGCCTGTTCGCCCGGAAAGGCCAGTTGTTTTAATTGCCAGCGCAGGGATTCCGTTTCAAATCGCAACGAACGGCCCCGTTCAAAGAAAGCCACGACCATCCACAGCAACGCCAGGGGTGTCACCACACCAACGGCCAGACCACCCATTTCGTGGGGCAATAATATATTCAGATTTCCCCAGCCCAGATATAACTCGATCCCCCCATAGGACAGGTATGCCCAACCAAGGCTCAGTAAGACTCCAATATATACCGGAATATGATAACGCATCAGGAATGGCGGTTGCCAATCCTGGCCGACCAGCGGTGTGGTAATATCCGCTCCGATCCGCTCAAAATCAGCCGTCAGGCCATCACCGAGACCGCCTTTGAGTGCGTGATCATAGCCTCCCTCGCGGCGTATTTTATCCGCGTCGCTTGAATTATTATCAACCTTGGTGGGTTTCTGTACGTTTCCCGTGTTGGTGGGTTTATCCGCCATCACACTGCCTCATCATCTGGTTTATGGGTTAAAATCAAGGCCCGCAGGCTGCCATATCTTACACACATGACCCGACTCATGGAAGCAGATATGGCAAATATAGTCTGATTTCTGTGGATAAACACCATATCTGGTGCAGATTTCGCGCTGATGGGGGGTCAGAACAGGTGTTGACCACCGGTTACCCAAATCTCCGTGCCGGTAACATAACTGGCATCGTCCGAACACAGGTAATAGATCGTCCCGGCCACATCGGCCGGCGAGCCCATGCGATCAAGCGGTATACGCGGGATCAGGGCCTCGTATTCGGGCTCGATCATATCGGTTTCGATCTCACCGGGAGCCACCGCATTAACCCGCACGTCCAGAGCGGCAAATTCATCGGCCATTTCCCGGGTCAGGGCGGATAATGCGGCCTTTGAGATGGAATAGGCTGAACCTGCGAAGGGATGTATCTTGTGGCCCGCTATGGACGTCACATTGACAATCGCCCCTTTGCCCCGGTGCAGGGCAGCGGCAAATCCGCGGCTCAGGCGCAGGGCGGCATAAAAATTAATCTCAAACACGTCTTTCCACGCATCGAGATCCCCATTCAGACAGCCAAGGCGTTCCTTGTAGGGCGTTTTGGGCGACATACCCGCATTGTTCACCAACGCATGAATTGCCCCGTCCCCGACGATCTCGTTGACCTGATCGATGAAAGACAGGACACTGTCTCCATCACCCAGATCGGTGGGCAAATGACAGGTCCAGTTTTTATCGCGCAGACATTCCTCGGGAACCGCATCGCGCGAACAAGTAATAATCCGCCACCCGCGATCGAGAAAGCAGCGGGCCGTATAGTGCCCGATACCGCGGCTGGCGCCGGTAATAATAACTGTTTTACGGTCTTCACTCATAACCTGAAATTAGGCTAAACTGAGACCAGATACCAGCGTCTTTAATCACCCCGGACCAAGCCCAGAGGTTCTGATAATGTGTAGTCGTTTTGAACTTGATGCCAAGACCAGCAAAATCAAGCAACGGTTTGATGTATCGGGTGAACTTACCAGACCCCATAATACAGAAACCAAACCAACGGACATGGCTGTTGTGATAGAACCATCTCGCGTGGTTCGACTGCTGTCATGGGGGTTTCCGGCAACCTGGGACGCCAAGCCACTGTATAATGCGCGGGCAGAGACACTGTCTGAAAAACCCAGTTTCCAGCCCTTTCTGGAGCACCGCTGTATTGTCCCGGCGACCCTGTTCCTCGAATGGCGAAAAGACGGTAAATCAAGCTATCGCAACCGTATTTTTCTGACTGATCAGGATCAGCCCGCCTTCATGGGTTTTGCCGGACTGATGAGCGACACGCACTTTACCATTATCACCTGTGCGGCCAATCAGATCATGGCCCCGGTGCATGGGCGGATGCCCGTTATCCTGTCACGATCAGCCGAAACGGCGTGGCTCGATCCCGGTGTGACATTTAATAATGCCGCCAGGCTACTTAAACCTTATGAAGGCAATGATCTTTGTGTTATGGAAGATGCTGTCGATCCGCCGCCACAAGGCGAGCTTTTTCTATAACACTCAAAACACAAGAACCACATCATGAAGCAAATAGAGACCACCGATCCGCGCGTATTGGATGTTTTCCCCGGCGGTGTCGCCAATGGGGAATTCGGGTTCCCCACAGACCAGATTGTGGTCATGCAAAAAGCTCAGGGGTGCCGTCTGTGGACTGACAAAGGCGAAGAATATCTGGACATGTCCATGGGCTGGGGCTCGGTTCTGGTCGGCCATGCCCGCCCTGAGATCGTCGAGGCTGTCACGGCCCAAGCCACCCAGGGCTCGAACTTCGCCTATCTGAACACCCATTCACTGGCGTTAGCTGAAGAAATTTGCCGCATATCCCCGGCGGCTGAAAAACTTCGGTTCTGTGCATCGGGCACCGAGGCGACCATGTATTGTCAACGACTGGCACGGGCCTTCACGGGGGCCGAGAAAATCCTCAAATTCGAAGGTGCCTACCACGGGGCCAACGAAGCCGGTGTGACCAGTCTGTTTGCCACGGGCAAGACAAATTTTCCAACACCCGAACTGACCAGTGCGGGGACCCCGGCGGCGGCCCGCCAGTTATTGGTGGCCCCGTACAATGATATTGCCGCCCTGCGCTCGATCCTGAGCGAATACAAAACAGAGATCGCGGCCATTCTCATGGAACCCTTGCAGCGCTGCACCCCACCCCAAGACGGTTACCTGCAAGCCGTTCGCGCCGCAGCCGATGAATTTGGTGTACTGCTGATTTTCGATGAAGTCGTCACCGGTTTCCGTCTGGCCTATGGCGGGGCGCAGGAATATTACGGCGTCAAACCCGACCTGATCGCCTATGGCAAGGCCCTGGGCGGCGGCTATCCCATCGGCGCATTTGGTGGACGGACCGATATTATGGAAATGGTCAATGAAAACCGCATCGGCGGCGATGATTATGTCTGGATGGCTTCGACCCTTGGCGGCAACCCGGTTTCCACAGCCGCAGCCAATGCGACCCTGGCTGTCTTTCGCCAGCCCGGTACCTATGAACACCTGCATGGTCTGGGACAATCCTTGCGTGACAAGATGGCCAAAGCCCTGACGGACCGAGACATCACCGGCCAGATCATCGGCGACGGCCCGCTGGCCCAGGTAGTGTTCTCACCCGACCCGGTTTTCGACTATCGCTCGACCATCAAAGGTGACCGTAAAAAAGGCCGGGCCTTAATGCTGGCCCTGTTCCGGCGCCGGGTATTCCTTAACCCCATGGGCACCAAGCTCTATCTGAGTCTGGCCCATGACGAGACAGCCGTCGACGATTTTATGGACCGGTTTCACGCCGCCCTTAATGACATTACGCAATGATATTACGCGATGATATCAACTGAACGGAAATACTCTGGATGCTGACCATCTTTATCACCATTGCACCGATTTTTATCCTGATTATTACCGGTAATCTGTTACGCCGTAATGGTATCCCCAGTACGGATTTCTGGAATATCAATGACAAGCTGGTCTATTGGGTCCTGTTCCCGGCCCTGTTATTCAACAAAACCTCGCTGGTTGATTTATCCTCGCCGCAACTGGGGCCGTATGTACTTGCCATTCTCGGTGGGTTTTTGGCCGCAGCCCTGTTTTCCTTCTCTACCAGCAAGATGCTGGGTATGAGCAAACCTGTCATCGCCTCGGTCTTGCAGGGCGGTGCCCGTCACAACACCTTTATCGCCATAGCCGTGGTTGAACGACTGTATGGTAACGAGGGTTTGACACTGGCATTGCTGGCCAGTGCAGCATTGATCCCGGCGACCAATCTGGTGGTCGTCACGTCCATGTCCTTGATGTTGCAACACAACCGCGAGGGTTCTGTCCTTGGCAATCTGGTGAAAGACCTGATCCGTAACCCCCTGTTGCTGGCCGTGGCGGCTGGCCTGTCGTTCAATATGCTGAATATTGGCGAAACGCCGATCCTGCACGACGTGACGAACCTGTTGGGACAGGCCGCCTTGCCCATCGTCTTGTTATGCGTTGGCGCAAATTTGAAGATTACCAGCATGAAAACCTCGGCCCTGCCTTTTACGGTTTCCGCCATTGCCAAGTTTCTCATTTTTCCGGCGGGCGTAGCCTTTGGACTGGCTTATTTCAACATTACCGGGGATACCGGCATCGTGTGGGCCGTGGCGATGATCTACTCTCTGGTCCCGACCGCTTCGGCTGGTTATACTCTGGCCCGCCAGATGGGCGGTGACGCACCGTTGATGGCCAGCATCATCACCTTCCATACCTTCATCGCCATGATATTTCTGCCCGTTGTTATTTCCCTGCTGATTTTATAACAAACCCCACGCGCCTTGCCAGATAGTGCCACAGGCGTCCGTCGATAATTGACAGGGCGAAACTGATGATCAACATGCCTGTCAGGTGTTTCTGTAACAGCACTTCATCGAGGATGAACACACCCAGAATGATGGCACTTACCGGCACCAACAGGGTAACGAGCAACAGATTGGTGGCACCGGCTGTCGCTAGAATTCGGAAATAAATGGTATAGGCAATGGCCGTCGACAGGACCGCCAGACCCAGCAATGATGCTATAGCCGGTATGCTCGGCACATCAAGGGTCCACGGCATATCGACCACCAGCATAACCGGAACAAGCAAAATACTCGCCGCGGTAACCTGCCCGGTTGCTGTGGCCATGGGGGTAATGCCCATGGCACTGAACCGGCGACCGAAAACCCCGGCAACGGCGTAGGCAATGCCCGCGCCCAGGCAGGCAAACTGTGCGATGACATTGTTCCCCAGAGACTGGAAAATATCGTCGCCAATCATGACCGCAACACCTATGAAGCCGATTATAACGCCGAGCAACCGGCCCCGTGTCATCTTTTCGTCATGGGTCAGCCAATGGGCGATGATGACCGCAAACACCGGGGTGGTTGCATTTAAAATCGAGGCCACGCCTGAACCTATGTGTAACTGGCCCCAGACGATCAGTGAAAACGGGACCACATTATTCATAAAGCCCATAACGAAAAAAGCGCCCCACACCCTGGGCGAGGTCGGCATATTCTGGCCCATCAGGCGCAAGATCAGATACAATATCATGGCGCCGAATGCCACCCGGCATACAACCACCGTAAAAGTTGGCAACTCTTTAACCGCAACGCCGTTAAAGAAAAACGAACCGCCCCACAGCACTGACAGGAAAATTAACAAGCCCCATTCCATGGTGGTCATGGTCTGGTTTATCTGAGTATGCGACGACATAAAGCAAGCCTCTCATCAATGACAATCATGACACTGTTCCTAGAACCTGAGAACATCCGGGTCTATCCGTTTCTTGCGGACAAATGAAATTGGATGACGGCCTCTGTTTCTGGCCGGGGCATTACCAGAAAAATATGATTTATTCTATCAAAAATACAATACAATTTATTGCAAATATCAAAACGACACGCTAGATAGGAATTCTGCCTTTAACGTTGGCAAACATAACGCAAAAAAGAATTTTTTATGAGGCTGCCATGGCCAATCCTAACTCCCCTCAAACCACCTCGATCCTGACCGTTACCCAAGCCTGCTGGGCATTGTTGGTGGCTATATTCATCGTCATGATCAGTAACAGCCTGCAAGGAACCCTGCTGGCTTTACGGGCCTCGATTGAACAATTTGACATTGCCACAACCGGCTATGTCATGTCCGGCTATTTTGTCGGCCTGGTGGTCGGTTCCCTGACCATTATCGATCTGGTGCAACGGGTGGGTCATATCCGGGTATTTGCCGCACTGGCATCTCTGGCATCTATAATACCGCTGGTCCAGGCCATGATTATTGATCCCTATGTATGGTTTGCCGGGCGGGTGTTGACCGGGTTTTGTTATGCGGGAATCTTCATTATTGCCGAAAGCTGGCTGAATGACCGGGCGGACAATAAAACCCGCGGTAAAATTTTATCCATTTACATTGTTTTGCTGGTCGGTGGCATGGGCATTGGCCCGCTGTTCCTCAACCTGTCTCATCCCTCATCCGTTGAACTTTTTATACTGGCTTCGGTGCTGGTATCACTGGCCTTGATGCCCATATTACTGGCCGCTAGTCAGGCACCCAATGTGGAGGCCCCTAAAAGAATCAAGATTATGGAGCTCTACAGATTGTCACCGCTGGGTGTTGCCGGTGCTTTTGCCGTGGGCATGTCAAACGGTGCGTTGGTTGGTATGACAGCGGTGTATGGGTATTCGCTGGGTTACACCATTGCCGAGATTTCGATCCTCACATCCCTGATTTATTTGGGCTGTGTGATCCTGCAATTCCCCATTGGTTATATATCCGATGCCTTCGATCGACGGAAAGTCATCATCGCAGTAACCTTCTGTGCGGCCCTCGTCCCGCTTTACAGCAGCACACTGGATACCGTCTCGATCTACCCCACGATGATTATGTTTTTTCTCCTGGGTGGTTTTTCATTTTCCATGTATTCGTTGTGTGTATCCCACGCCAACGACAGGCTGGAATCCGATCAAATGCTGGGCGGCAGTGCAACCCTGGCCCTGATCATCGGGGTTGGGGCGGTGATGGGATCGCCCATCATATCCTATGCCATGGCTTATTTCGGGAATGTCGGTTACCTGTGGTACTTCGTCATTATCCACTTTGCCATCGGTTTATTCGCGCTCTACCGCATGACCCGCAGTGCGGCCACCCCCATGGATGAACAGGACACCACATACTCGACCATTCAAGTATCGACCATCGCCCCGGCCTTTACCACCGAAACCTATCAGGAAATCAATGAGAATATTGACAACGCCGAGAACGTCGAGCTTACGGAAGACACACCCAGGACCGATCAGTGAACCATTATCACCGGCAGGTTGGCTTCTGACAGTACGTGTCGGGTCACCCCGCCAAAGATAAGCTGTCGCAAACGGCTGTGGGTATAAGCCCCCATGATCAGCACATCGGCTTTCCAGTGACTGCAATTGGTTACCAGAATTTCGCCCACGTTGCGGTCACCCACACAGGTCGTCTCGATCTCTGCATTTACGCCGTGCCATGACAGGTATTGGCGCAACTGGGCGGCAACGTCGGATTTGTCACCTTCGCCATTGACGGTGAAGATCATGACTTTTTCGGCCCCCTCGATCAATGGCATGGCCGCAGCAACGGCCCGGGCGGCCTCTGCACTGCCATTCCAGGATATGGCCACACGTGAGCCAAAATTTTCCGTACCATTGGGGGGCACGACCAGCACGGCGCGTCCGGTTTCCACCAGCGCAGCGTTCAGGGTCATGGTGGCCGATACGGTCGTATCGTCGGTCGGACGGTTGACGATAATGATATCGGCAAGACGCCCGCGCAGGGCTATTATTTCATCTTCTCGCCCGACTTCTTCGACCCAGTAAATGCTGGGACCTTCGAATTTGTCATGCTCAGACGCATCATCAGTGTGGGGGAAATCCGCGGTCTTGCAGGCATCCTCATAAATGGTCCGCGCCCGGGCAGAGCGCTCAGATGCTTCGTTCTCGGCGGCCAGAATAATATCTTCGATAACCGCCCCTGACATGCCTTCCCCGAGCAGGGGAATGGCGTCTTTCGGATTGGCACGAACATGGACGACTTCCAGGTGCGCCTTGCATTGACGAGCCAGTATAATGGCTGTTTGAAGGGCGTTACATCCTTCCTCGGATCCATCCAACGGCACGAGAATTGTTTTTATGGCCATGATTATCTCCTCTTACTGTCAGTTATCCATTAATTAGTAATTATACCACGGTACCGTACTTTTTCCCAGCGCAAGCCGCCAGAATATTCATGATCTGAAAGCCCCGAACTATGCACATTATGTTCATGCAACTATCCATCTCCAGATCAGCGAAACACCGGAATATTCTCCTCCAGCCCTGACGGATCCTGGTGTATGAGGACCTGCGCCGAGGGGAATTCCGTATTGATCAGCAACTCAACATCATCGGCAATTTCGTGGGCCGCGACCAGGGTGATATCACAATCGAGCACCAGATGCAGTTGAATAAAAACATTGAGGCCGGAAGACCGGGTACGGATATCATGCACCCCGAGAACACAATCATGGGACAAGGCAATATGCTTGATTTTTGATCTGTCCTCATCGGGCAATTCGTGATCCATCAGCACATGCATGGCTTCCTTGGCAATTGTCCAGGCACCATATACGATATAACCCGCAATCAATACCGCGACCAGTGGGTCAATCCATTGCCAACCGAGCCAGGAAACCAGGGCCAGCGAGACGATCACACCCAGATTGACCAGTATATCCATTCGGTAATGCAGGGAATCGGCCATAATCGCCACTGATTTAGTCTCGGCGATGACATAATGCTGAAAACTCACCAACAGTACCGTCAGCCCGATGGATAACCCCATCACATAAAAACCGATTTCGGTATTTTTAATTTCGCGCATATCGACGAGATGAACCCCGGCTTCATAGAACAGGAAGGCTGCGGAACCGGTAATGAAGATGGATTGCGCCAGTCCGGCCAGTGATTCTGCCTTGCCATGACCAAAACGGTGCTCCCGGTCGGCCGGCTCGAGAGCATGGCTAACCGCAAACAGATTTATCAGCGACGCCGCCATGTCCAGCAGCGAATCGATCAAGGTAGACAGCAAACTAACCGACCCCGTCGAGCGCCAGGCCCAGAATTTAGCGGCAATCAGAATACAGGCAACCAGAACCGAAGCATAGGTTGCCAACCGCATCAAGCGGGCAACATGCTGGGGGACCTCGCCATGTCCGGTGACATTTTGTTGCGTATTCACGGGCGGTGATGTGTCTAGCGTGGACATATTTTATACCCAATTACCTCACGGATACAGCCGGTTTGTCTGCCATTGGTTATCCACACGACTATAGACCAGTCTGTCATGCAAACGAAATGTTTGATCCTGCCAGAATTCAATGGTCTGGGGGATCACCCGGTAACCGGACCAGAAATCCGGGCGGGGAACCTTGCCAATATTAAACCGCGCCGTGAATTCGGCTATTCTGGCTTCCAGCTCGAAGCGACCTTTCAGGGGGGCTGATTGTCGGGAAGCCCAGGCACCGATCTGGCTCATTTTTGGCCGGCTATCGAAATACGCGTCGGCTTCCTCATCACTGACGGCCTCAACGGGGCCTTCAACCCTGACCTGACGGCGCAGGGATTTCCAGTGAAAACACAGCGCCACATGGGCATTGGACTGAATGTGCTGGGCCTTGCGGCTGCCCAGGTTGGTATAAAAAACGAACCCGCGATCATCCACACTTTTCAACAGCACGATACGCACTGATGGCAGGCCACCCGGCGTTGATGTGGCAAGCGACAGAGCATTCGCATCGTTGGGCTCTGTATCGGAGGCCTCTTCGAACCAGGCATTGAAAAGGTCAATCGGATTTTCTCGTTCGCTTATCATGCCGCACCTTTGCTGATTTTATGGTATAGTATTTCTATACCTGTCTTATGTTACGGGACTTCCATCGCTGTCAAGGTATCGAAATCATGTCCATAAAAACAAAAGCTATCATTATTGTGCCCTTCTTGGCCATCATGCTGGGCGTATCGGCGTGCGCATCCAGCGTGACGGACTGTGATGCCGCCAATAACGATTGCGCCGCTGATGATAACAGTTACGGCGAGATGTCAGGAACCATAGGAGGCATGTTCCTCGGCGCCTATCTGGGCTCCAAGGTCGGCAGTGGCAACGGCCAGTCACTTTCCAAGGCATTCGGTGCCATTTTTGGCACCATAGCCGGGCGGGAACTGGGCAGGTCATTTGATCGGGGTAATTTCAACCAGGCAGAAGAAGTCGTCCAGGTTTCCATGAATTCCAACCCGAATGGGGAAACCTCCCTGTGGAATAACCCCGATTCGGGCAGTTCCGGCTCAATCACCCCCCAAACCACCTATCAAAATTCCACCGGAAGCAAATGCCGGGACTTTGAAAGCACCATCACAAAAGACGGAAAAACCAATATTTCCCACGGGCAAGCGTGCCTTCAACCCGATGGCTCATGGCAAGTGGTTGAATAGATATTCCAGACAACGTTGCACAAACAGGGCGAAACGGGCACTCTTGAACCATGAGCACACAAAGCCTGTATGATATTCTCGGTGTAAAAAAATCCGCTTCTGCGCAAGAGATCAAGAAAGCGTTCCGCCTCCTGGCGCGTGATAAACACCCCGACAAAATCCGTAATGACCGGGGCGCGGATGATGTCTTCAAGAAAATCAGCAATGCCTATTCAACCCTGTCAAATCCGCAAAACCGGGCGCGTTATGACCGGGGTGATATTGATGAAAACGGCTCTTCGGTACAAAAATCCAATAACCAGGCGAAAACCAGGCCAGCTACGAACATGGGTAACATCCGCATTGCCGGCTCCGATGTATTCTATATTCTGCGCATAGACTTCATCGATGCGGTCAATGGCGGTATCAAAAACATCGGCATGACAACGGGACGCAAGATCCGGGTCACCATACCGCCCGGCACCAGGCATAAACAAACGCTCAGATTAAAAGGCCAGGGTGCCCCGGGCTCCGGGGGGGGAGCGGACGGTGCTGCTTTGGTGGAGATATTGATCGGGGATCACGACCTGTTCCGCATCGACGGCTTTGATATCGTGCACGATCAACCTATTTCCCTTAAACTGGCGGTTTTGGGAGGCCGTCTCATGGTTCCGGGGTGCAATGGTGAGGCCGTAAACATCCTGATACCGAAAAACGCCAGTTCCGGAACAACCGTCCGGTTGCCGGGCAAAGGTATGCGCAAAAACGATGGCGGCTTCGGGGATCAGGTTGTCACTTTAATGGTGCAACTACCCGAATATGGCAACCGGGAACTCACCCGTTTTATGCACCAATGGAACCCGTCAGAAGAGGTCCCCTCAATCAATCCGGCCAAAACCCCGCTTAACAAGACCGCCGGAATCTGAAATTTACCGCAATAACGTGATAACTGGCACTTGTCGTAAAGAATATGGCCTGATAGTTATATTGGTCTGATATGTGCCTTAAATAACAACCGTTAAGGAAAAAGTTCATGACCACCACAGGTTCAATTCTGGCAGGCAAAAAAGGACTGATAATGGGCGTCGCAAACGAGCGCTCTATTGCTTGGGGGATTTCAAAAGCCGCCCATGAACACGGCGCGGAGCTGGCGTTTACCTACCAGGGAGATGCCCTGAAGAAACGCGTCATACCGCTGGCCGAAACTTTAGGCAGTACCCTGACCATGCCGTGTGATGTAACCGATAGCGACAGCCTGAAAGCGACCTTCGCTGAAATAGCCCAGAAATGGGGCAAGCTGGACTTCGTTGTTCACGCCATCGCCTATTCGGATAAAGATGAATTAAAGGGCCGCTACATTGATACCTCGGCCGACAACTTTACCGCAACCATGGCTGTATCGTGTTTTTCCTTCACCCAGGTCTGTCAACATGCCGAAGCCCTGATGCCCGAGGGCGGCAGCATCCTGACGCTGACATATTATGGTGCAGAACGGGTCATGCCACATTACAACGTTATGGGCGTAGCCAAGGCAGCACTTGAAACCAGTGTGCGTTATCTGGCCGAGGATCTGGGCAAGAAAAACATTCGCATCAATTCCCTGTCGGCCGGTCCCATGAAAACTCTGGCAGCATCGGGTATCGGCGATTTCCGCTACATCCTGAAATGGAATGAATACAACTCGCCCTTGCGCCGCAACGTCAATATGGATGATATTGGCGGTGCCGGTATTTATCTGCTTTCAGACCTGTCCAGTGGCGTTACCGGCGAGACCCATCACGTGGATTGCGGCTACAACATTGTCGGCATGAAAGCCGTTGACGCACCGGACATCTCCGTGGTTTGACCCCGCATCATGGGTCCAGAATAAAGGGTTACCATGTCACATAATACCTTCGGTCACCTGTTTCGCACGACGACCTTCGGTGAAAGCCATGGCCCGGCCATTGGGTGTGTGGTGGACGGCACACCACCCGGAATTGCCCTGACCGTGGATGATATCCAGCGATATCTGAACAAGCGCAAACCCGGCCAGTCGCGATTCACCACCCAACGGCAAGAAAGCGACACTGTCGAAATCCTGTCCGGTGTTATGGATGGCCTGACGACGGGAACCCCCATCGGCCTGCTGATCCGTAATGAGGACCAGCGTTCCAAAGACTATGACCAGATCAAGGACCAGTTCCGCCCCGGTCACGCCGATTTTAGCTACATGGCTAAATACGGCATTCGTGATCATCGCGGTGGCGGGCGTTCTTCAGCGAGAGAAACCGCCCTGCGAGTAGCTTCCGGTGCCATCGCACGAAAGATCCTGAAACACATTATCGGCGATCAGGTCACCATCCGGGGCGCGTTAGTCCAGATCGGTAAAAACGTCATCGACCGCGAGGCCTGGGACTGGCGGGTAATAGAGAACAATCCGTTCTGGTGTCCCGACACGCGCATGGCGGCAACCTGGGAAGTCTATCTGGACAAAATTCGCAAACAGGGCTCATCGATCGGTGCCACCATAGAAGTCCACGCTTCGGGAATTCCGGCTGGTCTCGGGGCGCCGGTCTATGGCAAACTGGATGGCGATCTGGCGGCTGCCATGATGAGCATCAACGCTGTTAAAGGTGTCGAAATTGGTGCCGGTATGGCTGTGGCGACGTTACGCGGTGAAGAAAATGCCGACGAAATACGCATGTCCGGCGACAACCCCATATTCCAATCCAACAATGCCGGAGGCATCCTGGGTGGCATCTCCAGCGGCCAGGACATCATCGTGCGCTTTGCGGTCAAGCCGACCAGCTCTATTATGATCCCGACCAAAAGCATCGATTCACAGGGCACCGAAATCGAAGTTTCCACCAAGGGCCGCCACGACCCTTGTGTGGGCATTCGTGCCGTGCCTATCGGTGAAGCCATGATGGCTTGTGTTCTGGCCGACCATGTTTTACGCCAGCGCGCCCAGTGTGGATAATCACCGATCATCCGAACCATCCAAAACAACTTCTCCGCCCCGTGACGGGCGAAGCTAGCTATCGCGCCACAAGGTCGGGAATATATCTTCGGGCAGGGCATCACCGGATTTCAGCCTGGCTTTCAATTCCGGGTACGGCGGGGATGTTTCGCCGTGCCGATCCAGATATATGGCATCCTCACCCAGCCACCTGAAGGCAATGGCTCGGCGGCGGTGTTTCAGGATTGCCGCCGTGGTGCCGTGCAATGTCTTGAAATCAAATAATACCGCATCGCCCGGCTCGCAAGCCCATTCCCGAACAAGGTATTTATCCCCTCCGGCGTCGATGTCGGGCACGTGATCCTGTGTCTGGTTATCCTGAGAGTAGCTGGTGCCGTCTTTAAAACGGCGCGGATAATACAGTCTGCCCCAGTCTTGGGAGCCCGCGACAAATCGCACCGTGGCTTCCAGCGGCACATAATCCAGTGCGATCCAGACGCTCACTGTTTTCGGGCCATCCACACAATAATAGGGCATGTCATGATGCCAAGGTGTCGCTTTGCCTGTGCCGGGTTCCTTGATGACAATATGTTCATGAAAAAGTCGGGCTTGGACCGCTCCCATGACACGGCCAGCCAATTCGGCGCAATTTGAATTTTCGGCGAATTCCCGAAACCCGTCAATTCTATGCCAGTTGCAATAATCATCCACAAACCGCCCGGATTCTCCCGGTTGTGTGCTGTCGGTGGAAAACTCACCAGGGCTGGCCAGATTGTCATCAATCCCCTGGCGCAAGGTTTCGACCCAGTTGGTAAATGCCCCCTTGGCCAGCAGAACGCCTTCGCGGTGAAACGTGGCTATATGGTCTTCGGTTAGGATAAACCGTGTAGTATCCGTCACGTTATGGTTACTCCTGTTGTATCGATAAAGACTTCAGCCATACCGTGCTCCGGTGCAAGGCTGCTTCGCGGACGTCCTGGCCGACGTACACATGCTGGCTTGCACACCAAATCACCACAAAGCATATAATCGTGTACCAATTAGAGCAATACAGATAACGTGCAGCATAATTTCGACATATTGTGTTTTATAATGCGTGTATATAAATCCACACGAATGAATTTACCAATTTGAGGGAACATGACGCAAACTCCAGGAATTTGGGCCAGACTGACTGGTCGGCCGAATTTTGGCTGGAAAACCAGACATTTACTGGTTTTGATACTCGCCAGTTTGGGGACCTATGGGTTCCTGGAATCACGGCTCCATTGGTCGGAAATGCACAGATGGAACCGGGCCATCGGCGATATGAGCATTATCCTGATTGCTATTTCTATAGCAATCGGACCGTTGTCCCGCCTGTGGAAACACTTCCGTACAACACTTGCCTGGCGTCGGGAAATGGGTATCTACGGTGTGCTGCTCGCCATCATCCACACCCTTATTATCCTTACCGGTTGGCTGCAATGGGATTTGGTTCGTCTGTTCGGCTATGAACTACACCCCGCAACTGGCCTCTATGTCATGGTTAAACACGGGTTTGGACTGGCAAACATAATCGGTGTGGTTGCTTTGCTTTACGGCATCGTCCTGGCACTTTCCTCCAACGACTGGAGTCAGAGAGTCCTCAGTGGATCAGTCTGGAAGTTCCTGCAACAAGGGGCTTATATTTTATGGATTCTGATTGTCATCCATACGGCTTATTTCCTGTATCTCCACTTCCAGGATTTCCACCGCGCCGTACCGAAACCGAACTGGGCACAGTTGCCATTCGTCGGGCTCATCATTTTTGTCAGTCTGCTTCAATTCCTCGCTTTTATGAAGACCTGGAAAATAAAACGAAAGCCTGTTTTAATGCAGGCTAATTCGACCACCGTTACACCACAGCTCGGCGCACAGGCGAAACCTTGACTTCATTCTGACGACAAGCATCCGGACTCCTGACATGAGAACGCAAGCCATTATTCAGCAATTATCTTACAAACGGTTGCTCGCCGGTTTGGCTGTTATGGCTGGCTGTTTCGTTACCCTGGGAACAGTTGCGGCCCTGTGGGAAAATTCTTTTTTCATTCGCATGACACCGGCCGGAAACTGGGAGATCGCCCTATTGGCCATGCTATCCATGCTCAGTGGTATATACGTCATGATTCGTCGCCCTTTATGCTCTGATAAAACGATCGGAGTTGGAGGCGTTATTGGTTTTCTGGGCATAGCTTGTCCAGTATGCAACAAAATCCTGCTACTTGCTTTCGGCAGTGAACTGCTGCTCACCTATTTCGAACCCATACGATTATATGTTGCGTTATTCGGTGTGCTGACCATCACGTGGGCTGTTATATCTGAGTGGTCGAAATACGAAACGGCTTCTCAGACATAATCCATATCGCGTTACTGTCCGAATGCAATAGTCATGGCGAGACCGTTATAACGTGCCATACCGTGCCCCGATCAGGAATTCCACATTGCCTTCCGGGCCTTTAATCGGGCTTTGGGTGATGCCGAGAGTTTGCCAGCCTTCACAGTTTGCCATCCAGTCCTCAATAGTCTCACAGACCTCCCGGTGCAAGGCCGCATCGCGTACCACGCCGCGTTCGCCAACCTGCTCGCGGGCAACTTCAAACTGGGGTTTAATCAAGGCTATGAGGAACGCCCCGGTTGAGGCCAGTGACATTGCGGCGGGCAGAACCGTTCGCAGGCCAATAAAACTGGCGTCGCAAACAATGGCATCCAGCGGCTCGGGTATCAGGCTCGCGTCCAGATACCGGGCGTTGGTTTTTTCCAGAACCACCACGCGGTCATCATTGCGAATTTTCCAGTCCAGTTGACCATGCCCCACATCGACGGCATAAACTTTGGCGGCATCCCCGGTGAGCAGGACATCGCTGAAACCGCCCGTAGAGGCGCCCACATCGACGCAAATACGATCTGTCGGACTAAGCCCAAAATGTTCCAGCCCGTGTGCCAGCTTGACCCCGCCCCGCGAGACCCAGGGATGGCCTTTATCCTTTACGGTCAGATTATCATCCGGCTTGGTCATGATACTTGGTTTATCGAGCCGGACCGTATCGCGGTACACCACACCAGCCATAATCAGCGCCTGGGCACGCTTGGTATCATCGGCCAGCCCACGTTCCACCAACGCCACGTCCAGACGGCATTTTTTCGGCTTGCCGGTCATATATGAAAGCCCCGTTCAGGCTCTGACGGATTGTTCGACCTCATCACCCCGCCCCAGTGCCTTCAGCACACACGCAACAACAGCCGGGGCGTCCAGTCCGGCTTCCGATAACTGGTTGCCGGGCGTATCATGTTCGATAAAGCGATCCGGCATGGTCAGGGTGCGGACCTTCAAACCGGTTTCAAGCAACCCGGCGTTACTCATGTAACTCAGCACATGGGCACCAAACCCGCCACACGAGCCTTCTTCAAGCAAAACCAGTACGTCGTGGTTTTTTGCCAGTTGCAAGATCAAATTCTGGTCCAGGGGTTTGGCAAACCGGGCATCGGCAACCGTCGCCGACAAACCGCGGGCTGCCAGATCTTCGGCGGCCAACAGGGCTTCTTTCAGCAAGCTGCCAATACTGAGGATAGCCACCGAGGTACCCTCACGTACGATGCGCCCCTCGCCGATCGTCAAAGGCTTGCCACGGGCGGGCAGTTCAACACCGATACCCTCGCCGCGCGGATAGCGGATAGCACTTGGTCCATCATCAATCCGGGCCGCCGTGGCGACCATGTGGACCAATTCTGCTTCGTCGGACGGGGCCATGATTACAAATCCCGGCAGGGTCATCAGATAGGCCAGATCAAACGCACCGCAATGGGTCGCGCCATCGGCCCCCACATATCCGGCCCGGTCCAGAACGAACCGCACCGGCAAGCTCTGAATGGTTATGTCATGAATAACCTGATCATAGGCCCGCTGTAAGAAGGTGGAATATATGGCCACGAAAGGCTTGTAGCCTTCACACGCCATGCCCCCGGCAAAAGTTACCGCGTGTTGTTCGGCGATACCGGCATCGAAACAACGCTGCGGGTATTTCTCGCCAAACATGTCCAACCCGGTGCCGCCCGGCATGGCGGCGGTAATGGCGACGACTTTATCATCATCATCGGCTTCACGGATCAACGCCTTGGCAAAAATCGAAGTATAAGACGGTGCATTGGCTTTGGCCTTGACCTGTTTTCCGGTCACCACATCAAATTTACCCACACCATGGTATTTATCGGATGAGCGTTCCGCCGGGGCATAACCGTGGCCTTTTTTGGTGACAATATGCAGCAACACCGGGCCGGTTTGTTTGTCATCGCGTAAATTCTTCAAGACCGGCAACAGGTGATCCAGATTATGACCATCGACGGGCCCTACATAGAAGAACCCCAGTTCCTCGAACATGGTTCCACCGGACAGGATACCACGGGCGTATTCCTCGGCACGCATGGCACGTTCTTCGATCTGGCGGGGAAACTTACTGGCGATCTCGGCGGCGTAATGGCGCATTGTCCGATAAGACTGTGATGAAATCAGGCGTGACAAATAGGCGCTAAGCGCGCCGACCGGCGGGGCGATGGACATATCATTGTCATTGAGAATGACGATCAGTTTGCTATCCATGGCCCCGGCATTATTCATGGCTTCGTAGGCCATGCCCGCCGTCATGGAACCATCACCGATGACCGAAATAATGTTACGTTTGATACCATCCAGTTCACTGGCGACAGCCATGCCGAGCCCGGCGGATATTGACGTGGAACTGTGACCGGCACCAAACGGGTCGTATTGGCTTTCCTTGCGATTGGTAAACCCTGAAATGCCGCCACCTTTTCGCAATGTGGACATTTGGCTGCGCCGACCGGTCAATATCTTGTGCGGATAACATTGATGGCCCACATCCCAGATCAGACGGTCGTGGGGCGTATTAAAAATGTGGTGTATGGCAACGCTGAGTTCAACAACCCCCAGACTGGCGCCCAGATGACCACCCGTAATGCTGACCGAACGGATCGTATCGTTACGCAATTCATCGGCCAATTGCTTGAGCTTATCGGTGCTGAATTCAGCGATATCACCCGGCGAATTAATTGTATCAAGCAAGGGTGTGGCGGTCTTGTCACTCACGTGTTTGATTTCCAGTTTTCAAAATTAGTTCTGAGGTTATTATACATCTAGTTATTATACATCTATAGTACATTAATATTATACAAGTTTGATTGTATTCCACCAAGGATCATTATTTACTGGCCAGGATTAATTGTCCCGTTCTACTACAAAACGGGCAAGTTGCCTCAGAAGATCGGCTTTATCGGCGAATACCTCCAGGTGTGAAATAGCCTGATCACTTAAAATTTCAGCCTGATTGCGGGCACGCTTCACACCCACCAGGCTAATGAAGGTCGCCTTTCCGGCCGCCGCATCCTTACCGGTTTTCTTGCCCACTGCCGAGCTGGAACCTTCCACATCCAACAGATCATCGGCGATCTGGAATGCCAGCCCCAGATCGTTGGCATATGCAAGCAGGGCATGGCGAAGGGACGGATGAACCTTGCCAAGTATAGCCCCCATTTCACACGCCACACTAATCAGCATACCGGTTTTCATACGTTGCATCCGGGTGATCTCCGGCATGTTCAATTCGGTGTTTTCGGCAACAATATCGAGCATCTGTCCACCGATCATGCCCCGATTACCGGCGGCCTGTGCCAGAGCCAGCACCAGATCGGCGCGAACCCTCGCATCGCCGTGGGTATCATTATGGGCTAAAACCTCGAAAGCCTTGGTCAACAGGCCATCACCGGCTAAAATTGCCGTCGCCTCGTCAAACTCTTTATGACAGGTCGCCTTGCCACGGCGCAGATCATCGTCATCCATGGCTGGCAGGTCATCGTGGACCAAAGAATAACAATGGACCATTTCCATGGCCGCCGCACATCGCAACGCGGCCTCTCGGTCGACCCCGAACATATCGGCGGTGGTCAGCACCATAAAGGGTCGTATCCGCTTGCCGCCCCCAAGGCAGGCATAGCGCATGGCCTCGACAACCCGGTCTTCCGGATCGCCACCCAGTTCCAATAAATTATCGAGGGTATCCTGAACAGCCTCGGCGGCATCGGCCATACTGTCTTGCAACATCTTCATCAGACCATATCCAATCGGGCGGGGTTAATCAAATTCAGCCGACTGGGCGGAGAGTTTATCATCGGAACCCACGACAATTTTCTCGACTCTCATGCGAGCCTCCTGCAGACGTTGCTCACAGTGCATTTTAAGCCACGCACCTCGCTCATAAGCCTTGATGGCGCCATCAAGCTCTCCGCGCCCGTCCTCCAGGCTGCGCACGATATCCTCGAGTTCTTCGAGGGCGGCCTCGAAACTTAATTTTGTAATATCAGTCGGGATTTTACCCTGTTTGGAGTCTGACTTTTTGTCACTCACGGTTGTTATCAACCTCTGTCTATATCATTGCACGAAACACAGCATATCTCTACACCTCCGCCATGCAGGCGTCCAGCCTTGCCGAGACCTAAATGAGCTGTCTTCAATGATCCATCAATGCCGTCACATGAACCGCAACGCTGTCGCCCAGGGCGCTCAGGTCGTAGCCGCCTTCCAGTGACGAAACAACATGACCATCACAGCAGTTATCGGCCACGATCATAATCTGGTGGGTAATCCAGTCGAAATCCTCGGTTTGCACGTTAAGGCTAGCCAGTGGATCACGTTCATGAGCATCAAATCCGGCTGAGATAATGATCAGTTCCGGTGAAAAGTTCTCCAGGGCGGGCAACAGGGTATCGCGCCACGCGGCACGAAATTCCAGTGACCCGCTACCCGGTGACAAATGAGCATTTATATTAGTCGGGCAGCCCCGGTCATCTTCGACCCCGGTTTCCTCGATCATGCCGGTCCCCGGATAGTTGGGCCACTGATGTGACGAAGCAAAAAACAACGCCGGGTCGTCATAAAACGTGTGCTGGGTGCCATTACCGTGATGAACATCGAAGTCGACCACCGCAACCCGCTTCAAGCCATGAATGACCCGTGCATGATGGGCGGCGATGGCCACATTGTTAAACAGGCAAAACCCCATTGCACGGGATCTCTCGGCGTGATGTCCGGGCGGACGCATGGCACAAAAAGCATTGTGGGCCTGACCACCAAGTACCGCATCGACGGCGGCACAAATACCCCCGACGGCCCGCAGCGCTGCCTGGCCGGAGGCTGGCGACAAGGCAGTATCACCGTCCAGATAAACCTGGCCCTGATCGGGAACCTGATCGAATACGCTGCGCACATAGGTACTGTCGTGAACACGCTCGATCTGCTCCAGGGTGCCAAGCGGGGGCTCGCAACATTCAAGCTCCGGGAAATTGTCCCCATCGAGCATGGCCGAAATAGCGCGCAGACGATCCGGGCATTCCGGGTGGCTGGCACCCGGGTCATGTTCAGTGCAGATCGGGTGAGAATAATAAAACGTGGCTATGGCTAAAACTCCTATACCTTCCTATATTACGTGATCATACTGGCAGTAAGTTTCCACACACATAAAAAATTTCCGAGAACTGATTAATTTTTCGCGCAATAAATTCAGGTACTCTAATGAGATTAAAAACGGCCTTACGCACACTACTGTTGAGCATTTCCTTCGCCCTGGCAATCCTTTCTCATGCCCAGGGTGTTCATGCCCAACAGCAACAAGCCACACTGGTCAGTGTGGACGCTGTGCTCATCCAGCCATTTAGCCAGACCATGGCAGTGCTGGGCAGGCTGGTCGCAACCCAGAGCGGCATTGTGGCGGCCCGCACAGCCGGCCCTTTGGGCGAGCTTCGGGTACAGGTCGGGGACCGGGTCAAAAAGAACGAGATTATCGCCGTGCTGATCAACAACGCCCTGGCTGCGCAACGGGATTTGCGACAAGCCGAGGTCAAACAGGCCAAAACCCGTATAGAAACCAGCAATGCTCAATTGCAACTTCGCCAACAAGAATTTAAACGGTTACAAAAATTACGGTCTTCGGCAGCTTTTTCCCAGGCCCGACTGGATGACAAGCAACAGGAAATCGCCGTTATGAACAGTACCATAACCGAGAATCGCGCCGCCCTGAGCCGGGCAGAAGCGAACCTGATGCTGGCAAAAATCAACCTGCACAATGCTAATATCAGGGCACCCTTTGATAGTATCATCACCATGCGACATACCAATGTAGGCTCTTTCCTGCGGGTCGCCGACCCGGTGGTTACGCTGATCAACGATTCCACTCTTGAAATCGAGGCCGACATACCGGCCGACCGGATTGCCGGCCTGCCTCCGGGAACGGTGATTAACTATACCCTGAGCGACTTCGATAACGGGGAAATAACCAACCAGGCCACGGTACGGGCCATTGTGCCCAATGAAAATCCCCTGACACGAACCCGTTCGGTGCGGTTTACCACCATCTTTACCCACCAGGGCAGCCTTGCAGAAAACCAGAGCGTTACCGTGAACATCCCGATCGGCGCCCCGCGACAGGTTATGTCGGTACACAAAGATGCAATCATTAATAAATCCGGCAGAACAATTGTTTATGTTGTCAGGGATGGCGTGGCTAAAATTACAACCGTTAAACTGGCGGGGGCTATTCATGACCGTTTTGAGGTCATCCGCGGACTTGAAATAGGTGATCTGGTGGTTATTCGTGGCAATGAACGGTTGCGCCCCGATCAAGCCGTTAGCTTTGAATCTGCGAGCAGTAATTAATCATGGATTTGATCCGCGCATCCATTGAACGCCCGGTTACCGTCATATCGGCCGTCTTGATGACGGTCCTGTTCGGACTCGTTTCATTGAATAATATTCCCATACAGTTGACCCCGGATGTGCGTAAACCGATCATCAATCTGCGTACCATCTGGTCCGGTGCAGCACCGGCAGAAATTGAACGCGAGATTACCAATCTTCAGGAAGAAGAACTCAAAGGCCTGGAAGGGCTGGAACAGATTATCAGTCGTTCGCAGGATGGTCGCTCGTCGATTACCCTGGAATTTGCCGTCGGACAGAACATGGACCGGGCCATGCTGCTGGTCTCAAACCGTCTGGACCGGGTCAACGGGTATCCCGACGAAGCCAGCGAGCCAACCATATCGACCTCATCGAGCGAAGACAGCCCCATAGCCTGGATAATTATGCGACGCACCGCAGGCAATGAAACCGATATTCATCAATACGGCGATTTTGTCAAAGACTTCATTCAGGATCGCATCGAGCGGGTTAACGGTGTATCGCGGGTAAATTTCTATGGCGGCAGCGACCGGGAAATGGTGATCGTGGTCAATCCCGATGCAATGGCGCGTTATGGGCTTACGGTTACATCGCTGATCAACACCCTGCGTGCGGCCAAATCCAGCGTTACCGCCGGTGATGTAAACGAAGGCAAACGCCGATACGTGGTACGCACCCAAGGCGAGTTTGAAACCATCGAACAGGTTGAAAATGTAATCCTGCGTTCCAGCGTCGATCCGGTAACAGGGCGCATAGCCCGTGTTAGGGTCGGCGACATTGCCAAGGTTTCGTTTACCTTCAAGGAACCCGTATCGTTCATACGGTTCCTGGGCGAACCGGCACTGGCGATCAATGCGGTACGCGAGACCGGCGCCAATGTGATCGACGTCATGAAAGGTATCCGCGCGGCCCTGACCGAGTTAAACGAAACCGTATTACCGGAAAATGACCTGTATCTGACTCAGGTTTATGACGAGACAGTCTATATCGACTCATCGATTAATCTGGTGCGCCAGAATATATTCTACGGTGGCACGCTGGCGGCCATTGTATTGTTGTTATTTTTGCGATCCGGCCGCGCAACGCTTGTCATATCTCTGGCCATTCCGGTTTCCATAATCGGGGCATTTGTTGCCATGTCCGCCCTGGGGCGTTCCATCAATGTTATCTCGCTGGCTGGCATCGCCTTTGCCGTGGGCATGGTTGTCGACGCCGCCATTGTGGTGCTTGAAAATATCTATCGCCTGCGTGAGCAGGGCATGAAGAAACGCGAAGCCGCCTATCAGGGTGCCCGCCAGGTTTGGGGGGCTATTATGGTTTCGGCCATGACCACGGTGCTGGTGTTTATACCGATCCTGATTATGGAATTGGAAGTCGGTCAGTTGTTCCGTGACATTGCGGTGGCGATTTCAGTCTCGGTCCTGTTGTCACTGCTGGTGGCCATAACCGTGATCCCGGCACTTTCGAACAAGCTGTTAATCGACAGCCCCGAAAAAACCGGGGGTGAAACGATTACCAAGAAACGATTTGACCCGCTGAAGGCATTCGGCGGTCTGGTCATCAGCCTGATTACCGCCATAACCCGCCTGACCATCGTTAACCGCGTGGTCGCCTTGATTGTTGTCATCGTGCTGTGTGGTGTGGCGTCCGCAGCGACTATCATGTTCCTGCCCAAACTCGATTATTTACCGGACGGCAATCGTAACCTGATCTTCGGTGCCATTATTCCGCCACCCGGCTATAATTTGAAAACCACGACCGATATCGCCTCTATCATCGAAGCGGAACTCCAGCCCCTGTGGAATGGATCGACAGGCAACGTGGGTAACATGAACAACGGGGCTGATCGGAAGAATACGGCCAGTGACCCTGACCAGCGGCCACGCATCAGCCGGTTTCTCTTCGTGGCTTCGCGGGGCACGACCTTTCTCGGTGCTTCTGCCGAGGACGCAAACCGGGTCAAGGATCTGATCCCGATCATGCGCAATGCCTCATACAGGGAACCGGGCACATTCGGGCTGATTTCCCAAAGCTCCCTGTTTGCCCGGGGCATCGGTGGTGGGCGATCGATCAACCTGGATGTTACAGGGCCGGATCTGGAAACCATTCTCGATACCACACTGAAAGCCGTGGGAAAAATGCAACAGGCCATGCCATCTTCCCAAGGTACTCAATTGCGCCCACGTCCCGGACTGGAACTTGGGGCACCGGAAATCCGCGTCGAACCCGATCGTCTGAAACTGGCCGATAATGGCCTCACGGTTCGCGAACTCGGTGATACCCTCGACACCTTCAATGACGGTCTGCGAATTGCCGAGATTACCATCGATAACAATCGCATGGATCTGACCTTAAAAGGCCCCTATGGGGCGGTCACCCAGACCCAGGGCATCGAACAGTTGCCCGTAGTGACCAGTTCGGGTCACATATTGCCCCTCGGCTCCCTATCGACTGTTTCGGTTACTTCGGGGCCGACGGAGATCAGGCATCTTGAGCGCCTGCGCACGGTAACACTGGAAATTCGCCCACCAGAGAAAATGCCGCTGGAAGTCGCCCTGGAAACAATTACCAGCCAGGTCATTGAGCCCCTAAAAGCCGAAGGGCTGCCCGACGGGGTACGCATGCGCCTGTCGGGTACAGCTGACAAGCTGAGCCAGACATGGGACGCCCTGGTCATCAACCTGATCGTCGCAATTATCCTTGTTTACCTTTCAATGGCCATACTGTTTGAAAGCTTCCTCTACCCCATGGTCATCATGCTTTCCGTACCGCTTGCAACGGCGGGCGGGGTGGGTGGCCTGGCTTTGATCAATACGGTAACCCTGCAACCCTTGGATATGCTGACATTACTCGGATTTGTTATCCTGATCGGCATCGTGGTCAACAACGCTATTTTGCTGGTCCACCAGACGTTACACCATATTCGCAATGAGGATATGGATGTGAATGCGGCCATCATGGAGGCCACGCAAAATCGTATCAGACCGATTTTCATGTCGACCCTGACCAGTGTCTTCGGCATGTTGCCGCTGGTCATTTTTCCCGGAGCGGGATCAGAACTCTACCGTGGATTGGGCTCGGTGGTTGTGGGCGGGTTATCGCTGTCTGCCGTCCTGACCCTGTTGATTATCCCCCCCTTGCTGGCTCTGGTAGCCGGGACGGTAGAAACATCACACAAAAAATCCGGACTGAACGCCCCAAGTACGGCTTAACAGGGGGACATCAAAGCCTTTCGTGGGCCACGATCCAGCGAATTTCTTCTTTGACCAGATCGATATGATGAGACGGTTCTGCCTGAAGCACACCACAGATAATGGCGATCCGCACAGGCTTGGGCATACGGTCGAAGTTTTCCAGAACCAGAAATTTCACACTGGGTCTGACATTTTCCGATAACAACATACTGAGTATCAGGCGTTTCCTGATATCGGTCCGTAAATTACCGGCTTCGGTCAATTCAAAGAAGTTCTGGACAAATTTGCGTGGTGCAAGTTCCCCGTTCATTAAATCCTGTAAATTCTGTCGCAAGGCCTGTGAATACTGCCGCCGCGACTGAACAATAAAATCACTGGCATGACGGTGTATCCGGGCAATGGAATCCGGGTCAAAGTCGTTTTCTGTTACCAGCGAGACACACTCGCGAACAAGGGGATGTTTGCTGGTCTCGCCGACCACCCGGACCAGACCGGACAACAACCGGTTTGTCTTGCCCAGGGGGCTGAGCCGGGTAATGGCGGCCACCGACATGGGCGATTCAGGATCACGCGTAGCCAGCATGGCTAGCGGCAGGGGGTCTTCCATGGACGACAGATCAAGATTATTATTGAGCAGGTATTCAGGTAACAAAATATGCTCATCATCACCGGGCACACAAACCGGCTGACCGTTGAGGTATTGTTTCTTGATATGCAGCGCGAAGTTCAAACCTTCCGGGCTCAATCCAAATGAATTACTCATTTATTGTGCCACCATGCCACGATAACCGGGTTTGACCCACCGGTTGATCAGGACACCGCACAAGGCGACCAGATCAGACTTGTCGGCATTTTCCAGCCAGGTGCGGTACAAACGCGCCCCGGCATGGACAGAAACCGGCGCCAAAGCCAGATTACGGGTTTCCTGTTCATGTAAATAGTTTCGGATAAGACCAAGTTCGTCGACAGGGTCTTCACTGAACCCGCCCTGTCCGGTGTTTGCATGGGTATCAATATCCAGACTGTCGTGTTCTTCCAGAAAATGGGCCAGCAATAATGTCAGAAACATGAGCTGCGATCCGGTCATTCTGGAACGCCCGGTGCGCCACTTGCTCAACGTCGGGGGCGAAACCCCGACAATGCCTGCCAAGTGTTTGCCAGAAAGCCCGGCATGAACAAGCCCGTCAAGAACGGGATAAAGACAGGTTGATGAATCGCGAGATATTTTGTTCATTTCTCATTCTACCGTGGACAAAAGCAGCAAAAACCTATGTAACTTTCACTCTGACATATCACCATTAATCCAAGTCTATACAGATAATAGTTAATAAGATTGCAGTAAAACGCCAATAACCCCGGTTATCCGGGCTTATTTGCCAATTATAGTATTATCAGGGGGTAAAATGAGGATCGGCATCGACCTTGGCGGCACAAAAATTGAAGGAATCGCACTGGATTCGGCAGGCCACGAGATTGCCCGTTTGCGCGTACCCACCCCACAAGGTGACTATGGGGCAATCTTGGAAGCCATCGACGGGGTGGTAAAATCCCTCGAAGACCAGACCCACCAATCTGGCTCCGTGGGCATCGGCATTCCCGGCACGGTATCACCGGCGACCGGGCTGATTAAAAATGCCAATTCTACCTGCCTGATCGGTAACCCGCTGCGCAAGGATCTTGAGGCCAGGCTTGAGCGCCCGGTCCGCATGGAAAATGATGCCAATTGTTTTGCCGTATCGGAAGCCACCGATGGCAGTGCCAAAGGCTTTGATATCGTGTTTGGTGTCATATTGGGAACCGGGGTCGGCGGCGCACTGGCCATCAAGGCGACGGCCCATACCGGTATCAATGCCATTGCCGGTGAATGGGGCCATAATCCCCTGCCCTGGATGACCGCCGACGAAGCCCCCGGGGCGGACTGTTATTGCGGCAAACAAGGTTGCATCGAAACCTTTTTGTCAGGTCCGGGCCTGGAACGCAGCTTCGTAGAACATGGCGGCGAGCCTATATCGGCCAGCAAGATCGTCGAGCTGGCGGCCCGAGAAGACCCCGTAGCTGAAAAAACACTGGCCTTGTATGAGAATAAACTGGCCCGTGGTCTGGCGAGCGTCATCAATATCCTCGACCCGGACATAATCGTGCTGGGTGGCGGCATCAGCAATATTGACCGGCTCTATGATACCGTACCGCGTATATGGCAGGACTGGGTGTTCTCCGATCACACCGAAACCCTGTTACGCAAGAATACCCACGGAGACTCCAGTGGCGTTCGCGGGGCGGCCTGGTTATGGCCATCTGAGGAGTAATTTTCCCGGCTGAGCCCGGCAAATTTTACCCATCGGGCAATTCCTGCCGAGAAAAGCTAAAAGTTAACAGAACGTAAACCATTGATTTACAAATCATTAATATTTGGCACGTCTGTTGCGAAGACCTGTAGTGAAGAAAAAAATATCTTCCTTAACAGTTCTCTCGCAGGAGGCCACAATGTTAGTACAGAAATCAGACAACGTTTATGAACTCAATAAAATAGACGCATTCGATCTGGAAAAACAGATCCACATCATGGCAAACGCCATCACCAGTGGGCAGGATAAAATCCTGGTCCTCAACATGGCACGCAATGTCCTGAACGCTGCACAGCACACCAACATGTGCATCAATGAACAGAAAAAAAAGATCGTTTCTCTGAGAAATGATTCGGTCACCGACAACCTGACCGAGACCCTCAACCACCGCGGTTTTGAACTGGAACTGTCGCGATCACACGCCTATGCCAAGCGCCACAACAAACATGGTTCCATGATCCATGTTTATGTCAACAACATCAAAGCCATCAATAAAGAGCACAGTTCCGATGCCGGCGATGCTGTCTTGTGTGCCGTTACCCAGATCTTGAAAGATCAAATTCGCGATATTGATCATGTCGGCCGCGTCACGGGAAACAAGTTCACAATCCTGTTTAATGATATGCCGCTGGCAGATGCCCATCACCGTATGTGTGCTTTGCACTGGGCTTTGACCCATACGACGGTCAACTGGCTGGGTTATGAGATACCCGTCACCGCCAACCTGACCACAGAAGCGATCAATTCAACAGTCCTTAAATCCGATAGCGTACCAAACGTCGACAATCTGCGCGAGCGTATTACGGCTCACCAGAGCCCATCGGCAAACAAGGCGCAATACCAGAATATTAAAGGATAACAAACGACCCCTGCGCACTCGCCCCGTATCCGGTTCCCTCTCCTCCCCCTCAAACCCCTCGGATACGGGGTACCTTTTTAAAAAGTTATCGGATTGTCGAACCAGGACCACAACAACAGTTTAACAAACAGGGAGATATCCTGTGAAAATACAGCTTAATCGCCAGGACACGAATTACACCGAGGATTATTCGGGCCAAAGTACCGTCCGGGTTTCCCTGCCACCCTATCAGTTCAACCACGCAGCAACGGACAAATCCACGCCGGATGTATTTCAACTATGGCATGGCAAGGATGTGCTGGTTCCCACATTCAGCAATCAGAATTTGCCCGTTCCGATCCTGAATGATGCGGAACGACGGCGTGCTATCGCCCGTGAAATTACCAATGTTGATATCGACGTGAGATACATGAGTGCGCGGCAAATGGCTAACCTGAGCACTGATCTATACATGCAGGGTCTTATATCGTGGGAAGAATACGATGCCCTTGCTTTCCAGTCAGAATTACACCCGGACTACAATAAAACCGTCGGTGCCTTGCTGAACAAATCAGCCCAGCCCGACGCACCCCGCGATTTTGTCCGGGAATGGGAGAAACGTCTGGCCTTCGTACGGCGCTACAACAATCACGATGTTCATTCCATCGATATTGCACAGTGCATCACACGCCTGTTGCGCCAACTGGCCGGTGTGCTCGCCTTTGATTAAATCCAGCCTTTACTGGGGAAGAAAGACAATCTGGACTTTCTGATCCTGCTTGGGGTCAATGGCAATGGTGTTTTCAGCCACCTTCATAGCCCAGATTTCTGTTATCCCGGCCCCCATTACCGAAGCCACCAGTTGTCGCCTGGTATCAGCCACGTAAGGTCCGACAAGAATTCTGTAAACCTGTTCATCGTTGACCACTGCGGAGACCAATTGTGTGCCCAGGCCTTCGTACCGTTCGGCAAAGCGCGACGCATTGGACCACCGCCCAAAGCTTCCGATAACCAGATAATGACCTTTCAGGCCCGCTAATGCCGGCCCAATCCGGGCCTGTTCACTGAATTGTGGTTTGATAGCTGGTTTTTCCGGGGCCGGTAAAATTGCCGGGGCCGGTAAAGTTTCTGAAGCAACCACAGTAAGCACAGGTATATTCTTAACCATGGCAGGTTTGTTTCCAGCCTTCGGCGCTGCTTTGGCCACAACCACGGGATCATGCGGGCTATCTTTCTGCCAGGTATCCAGACCACCCGATGCATCCTTGACAGGGATCAGATCGCTCAAAATCGAGTTATAATAGAGTCTGTCGGCTCGACTTTGCTGGTTACCGGCAAAGGAAGTTGTCTGGCTCGACTTGTCGACACCTGAGACATCACCAGCATCTACAACAACAGCAATTGAGCCATCTTCACGGCAAATTTCACCCTCGGTCACCGTGCGCCACAAGGCACAATCTTTCTGTGCGATGGCTGAAATTCCATGATCGGTCAGGGATTTTTTGGTAAACAAAAATGACAGGCCGTCCATTGCCCACGACGCAATAGAATACTGCACCGGCAGGAAACAACCGTTAAGCAAGAGTGCAAACAAGACAACAGGTACGACCCGAAATTGGCTCATCAAATCCTCTTTCTTTCTAGAACCCATTGTGACAGTTCTCTGCCACCGTATAAATACAACACACGGGAACGGATTAAGACTATCTGAATTTATAGCCTCAGGACAATAACAAAATGTAAATATCCCAATAAATCAGGATACTAGGTTGTAGTTCTCAGGTGCAAGTTGAGCTAAAACAAGAGTTTATTCTGGTTTGGCCGGGTTTTCTGTCTCAGCATCGGTGGTTTTGACAACCTTCGGCATGACTACCCGCAGGTGCAATTCCTTCAGTTGCCGTTCATCGGCGAACCCCGGTGAGCCCATCAATAAATCCTGGGCCTGCTGGTTCATGGGGAAAGCGATAACTTCGCGAATGTTGGGCTCATCGGCCAGCATCATCACGATACGGTCGATGCCCGGTGCTGATCCACCATGGGGCGGGGCACCGAAGCGGAAGGCATTGAGCATACCGCCGAATTTTTCTTCGACCACATCGGGGCCATACCCGGCGATGTCAAAAGCCTTTATCATAATATCGGCCCGGTGATTTCTGATGGCCCCGGAACTCAATTCGATGCCATTACAGACGATATCATACTGGTAGGCCAGAATATCGAGCGGGTCCTTGTTTTCCAGCGCATCCATTTCGCCCTGGGGCATGGAAAACGGGTTGTGGCTGAACTCGATCTGGCCGGTGTCTTCGTTCATCTCATACATGGGATAATCGACAATCCAGCAGAACCGGAAGGTATCCTTTTCGCGCAAGCCAAGTTCATCACAAATACGTTCACGGGCTACTCCGCCGAATTTCGCGGCATCAGATTCCATACCACAGACAAAAAATACCGCGTCACCATCAGCAACGCCGGTTGCCTGTTTGATCGAGGCCGTGCGTTCGGCTTCCAGGTTTTTACCTATCGGGCCACGGGCTTCACCGTCGGCGTAGATAATATAACCCAGACCACCGGCACCCTCATCACGCGCCCAGTTATTCAATTTATCGAAGAAGCTGCGCGGTTTGCTCGCACCACCCGGTGCCGGTATGGCACGAACCACACAGCCCTTGGCCACATTTTTGGCAAACAAGCCAAAACCGGAATCCCGGAAGGCTTCGGTGACATCGACCATTTCCAGCGGGTTGCGCAGGTCCGGCTTGTCGGAACCGTACTTGGCCATGGATTCTTTATAGGCAATACGCGGGAACGGTGCTTCGGTGACCGCCTTGTCTTTGCCAAATTCGCGAAACACACCTTCCAGAACCGGCTCTATTGCCGCAAAAACATCTTCCTGAGTGACAAACGCCATTTCAAAATCAAGTTGGTAGAATTCACCGGGACTGCGATCTGCCCGCGCGTCTTCATCGCGGAAACACGGTGCAATCTGGAAATAACGATCGAACCCGGAGACCATCAGCAACTGTTTGAACTGTTGCGGAGCCTGCGGCAGGGCATAAAACTGTCCGGGGTGATGGCGACTTGGCACCAGATAATCACGCGCACCTTCCGGTGAAGAGGCTGTCAGGATGGGTGTCTGGAATTCAACGAAATCCTGTTCGATCATGCGGCGGCGAATAGAAGAAATCACCTTCGAGCGTAATAAAATGTTATCGCGTAATTTCTCGCGGCGTAAATCCAGGAACCGGTAACGCAGGCGAATTTCCTCGCCCGTCTCGCTATCCCCGGCGACCTGCATGGGCAGAACCTGGGCGGGGCCTTCGATGGTGATGGTTTCAATTGAAATTTCAATCTCGCCGGTCGGCAGGGATGTGTTGATGGTATCGTCGCTGCGTTTGACCACACCACCGCTCACCGTCACAACGGTCTCGACCCGCAACGCCTCAACTTCGGCGAATAAATCACTGGACGAGTCGATCACACACTGGGTCATGCCATACATATCGCGTAGATCGATAAACAACAGATTTCCATGATCACGGATACGATGTACCCAGCCTGAAATACGGACCTGTTCGTTGACCTGCGCCTGGCGCAGCTCGCCACATTTATGTGTTCGGTATGGATGCATCGTATGAAAAACCTGTTTACTATGATGAGGGGCTGAACTATCCCGGTGAAAAGCCATGCCCCTCAGCCAATGTCAAGTCAGGAGACCAGCAATGTGGAAATTTGAGAACCCGGTTCAAATCTGTTTTGGGCAAGGGGTATTCGCTGGCCTCCATAAAATCATCGACAAACGACCTTATTGTCTTGTCACCTATGACGAGCCGTATTTTGCGACATTAAGCGAAGCGTTAGTCAGCAGAGCGGGCAAACCACAATGCATCATTAATAATATCACCCCCAACCCGGATTTTTCAGACCTTAGCGAAACCTGCGCCCGGTTCGCAAGTTCTGCCAGTCAAGATACAGTCATCGTTGCCCTTGGCGGTGGTTCTGTCATCGACACGGTCAAGGTTCTGGCCTCCTGTCCTGATGGATTTGATGCCGTGCGGCGGTTTTTAGAGACCGGCCACGGCGAGGACCAACTCGCCAGTCATCCCATCATCGCCGTGCCCACCACCGCAGGAACCGGCAGCGAGTTAACCTACTGGGCGACAGTGTGGGATAAAACGTCTCAGAAAAAATACTCACTGGCGCGCCCGGAACTTTACCCCTCACATGCGGTTGTTGATCCCGAACTCATGCTCGACCTGCCCAAAGCATTGACCATCAGCACCGGGCTGGACGCCCTGTCCCACGCACTGGAAAGCATCTGGAACCACAACAGCAACCCTGTTTCGGCCAATCATGCCGTGTTTGGCGCAACTGAAATGATCGCCGCCCTGCCCCGGCTGACTGGTGATCTGCAAAACATTGATTTGCGCTCGCGTGTTGCCAGGGCCTGCCTGTTTGCCGGGCTGGCATTCTCGAACACCAAAACCGCGCTGGCCCATTCGATATCCTACCCCATAACCTTGAAATATGATGTACCCCACGGTCTGGCCTGTTCTTTCACATTGCCAAAAATCCTCGACAGTGTGATCGGTATCGACAAAGACTGTGATGCCAGCCTTGGCAGAATTTTCGGCCCCGACCTAAAGGCCGGAGTGGATGATCTGAGCGCATTGCTCGATACCCTTGGTGTATCAACCCAGCCGGCTCAATATGGCATTCAAGGCGATGAATGGGCCGGTATGGTGGCAACCGCCCTGGGTGGGGCGCGGGGGCAGAATTTTATCGGCACCAGAGACCGTGTCCTGACAAGTTTGACCGCATGACCGAACATAACCCAGCCGATAGTTTCAGGGCTATAACCATCTCCGGATCACCGGTTGAGCGTGGCCGCCAGTACGGCGAACAACTGAGCGGCGAGATCGCCGATACCATCGCCTATTACCGGGAAATTTTTAACCTGCCGGACCCGAAAATTCTTGAGTTGGCCGCCAGCTTTCGCACCACCATCGAAGACTTTAACCAAGATTATATGACGGAAATCGATGCCATCGCGGATGCAGCCGGTCTTGATCCTTTGTGGCTGGTGGCCCTCAATTCACGGACCGAGATATTGTCCCACGGCGGGCTGGTCGAAACACCCGATTTGCAGGCCACAGAATGTACTGCCCTGTGTTTTCCAGGCAGCAATTTATTGGGCCAGACCTGGGATTGGGGCAAACCGCTGGAAGACCTCAGTATTCTGCTACGGATTGAAAGTCCGGACGGGCCGACCATCACCATGATCACCGAACCGGGCATTATCGGTAAAATCGGTATGAACAGCGCCGGTCTCGGGGTATGCCTGAATATCCTCACACTGGGAGAGAAACTTGACGGGGTGCCCATCCATATCCTGTTGCGCGGTATCCTCGATTGCCAGACCATTGATCAGGCCGCAACATTAATCACCAGCGCAAATACCGGCAAATCCAGCAACGTACTGGTAGCCGATATGGCGGGTAACTGTTTCGATACGGAATTTGCCGGCCAGACCTGTTTTACCTTGAACCCGGAAGACGGCGTGCTGATCCACACCAATCATTATCGTGGCCAGCCGGTCAACAGCCCTGAAGACCCACTTTTTCACAGCTCCTACGCCCGCTATGGCCGGGTCGCAGGACACATCCAAAACCAGCCGGAAGACAGATCGCTGAATTTAATGAAATCCATCCTGTCGGATCGCTCCAACATTGAGTTTCCCATTTTCCGCCCGTTCATTCCCCATGTAGCGGTCAAGGAACTGGGCACCGTGTTCACCATGGTCATGGATTTGGACACGCGGGAATTACACATCCGTAAAGGAGCCAACGCGGATGCAGCTTTTAAAACGTACCGGGTTGCTTAATCAAAGTCGATTTTCAAGACCCCAACAATGGCGGGTCGGGCCAACACCAGATCGCTGCACCGTTTAACGGAAGGACACCGGGCATGAAAACCGTCCCGCTCGCCGGGGTACCAGTCGGCCAGCATGGTCATATAAATATCGACCAGGCTGAACCGCTCGCCCAGATGATAGGGGCCGTTCTGACTTAGCAGGTCTTCGACCACAGCCCAGCGATCATCGAGATTTTGCACTGCGCGCGCCTTGATGCGCGGACTGTCATCAGGCGAGGTGGAATAGCGGTGGGCGTAATAATAGGCCTTGCAGGCATCCTGAATGGTATTGGTCAGATAAAACAGCGAACGTAAAAACAACGCCCGTTCGGCATCATGAATTCCCGGTGCCATGGTGCGTAATTCGTGTTTATCGGCCAGATATAACATGATGGCGGCGGCTTCATAGAGGATGCCGCCATCGGGCAACTTCAACGCCGGAACGTAACCCGCCGGGTTGATAGCCAGATAGTCCGGTGAATGGCTCTGTCCGGTGGCGATGTCGATCAGTTCAAGATCATAATCCAGCCCGCTTTCTGCTAATAACGCGTGGGGGGCAAAGGATGCTTTACCCGGACACCAATACAGCGTGTAGCCCATTATTGTTTTCCCTGTGTCATGGTCAATAAAATCAATACCAGCAGGCCTACCATACTCATACCCGCCATGGCGAGGAAGACCAGACCGCCATGAGCATCAAACAAATACCCCGATACCAGTGTCGCCCCGCTCAAAGCCAACCCCATCACGGTGCTGGAATACAAACCCTGGGCCGTGGCTGACAAGTGATCAGCCACATGCGAGCTGATATAATACATGGCCCCCAGATGGCTGGCCCCGAAGGTTAAACCATGCAGTAGCTGAATAGCGGCAATATCGACCGCCGAGGTAGCGTAAGCCATCACCGACCAGCGGATAATTCCGGCCACAGCACCCAGAAACATCAAGCCCAGAGCGCCGGTAATCCGCATCAGGCGGTGGGCAAACATAAACAGCAGAACCTCGGCAATGGTGCCTTCGGCCCAGAATAATCCGATCATGGTCTCAGAATACCCCAGGCTGCGCCAGAGCAGGGTAGCAAAACCATAAAACGCACTGTGACTGGCCAATATCAGAGCCGCGGCGATCAGGAAAATCACAAATTTCCGATCCGATAACACAATCAAGACCTTTAGCTTATTGGGTTCTGAACGGGTCATTGTGCGATCGGCGAGCCGAATTTCCGGCAGGGCAAAACCAGCCAGCACAAGCATGACCAGCATGACAACGACCATCAGGTAAATCACATCGGGCGAACGCCCGGCCACGATCAGACCGGCCACGCTTGATGCGACGACAAAACCGATAGATCCCCACAATCGGATACTGCCATAGCCATACCGTTTTTTTTGTGCGCCCAACATGGTCAGGCCCTCAATCAGCGGTAACAACGGTGACCAGAAACTGAAATACACAATAGTCACCAGGGTCAGGGCCAGAAAGTTATGACCAAACCAGAAGCTGGCGTAGGCAAACAAAGCCCCGGTAGCCAGAAAAATCATCAGCCCCCGTCTGCGCCCGGTATGATCGGCAAAATGTCCTATAATCGGATTGGTGATTATTTTGGTTGCCAGCCCCAATGACAGGGCGATGCCGATCTGGCTGGCGTTCAGACCCCGGGATTCCATCCAGACCGGCCAGAACGGGATGTTGATACCAATGATGCCAAACAACAGGGCATAAAACACCGCCAACCGCTGGGCTTCAAATCTTCCGCCGGGTAAGTTCTGATGGGACGACAGATTTTCGTCATCCCGTGAAACCGTCATTTTGCTTCCATGGCATCAGAAGCTTCCAGCCAGACCTCTTCGGCCTTGACCATGCTTTCCTTCAATGCCTTGCTGCGGGTTTGCAGGGCGATGACTTCGGCGTCTCCGCCGCCTTCGTAGAGCTTGGGATCGGCGAGCGATGCTTCGACCGCCTTGAGGTCTGCCGTCAGTTTGCTCAAGAGTTTTTCGGCGTCACGTACCGCGCGTTTCAAATGATCCGATTGCGCGCGTAAGGCGGCCCGGTTGCGGCGTTGTTCTTTTTTATTCAATGGCTTTGCATTGAGTTTGATAGACGAAACATTTCCACCCTCAACACCCTCGACATTCCCGGCCAGACTGTTTTCCGGTCCCCGCCGTTCGGCCCGTTTTCGTTCCAGCAACAGCGCCTTGTATTCTTCAAGATCGCCATCGAACACCCGGCACGTCCCCTCATCGACCAGCCACAACCGGTCACAGGTGGTTTCCAGCAAATGCACATCGTGGCTGACCATGACCACGGCCCCTTCGTAAGCATTGATGGACTGCACCAGAGCCTCGCGAGAGTCCACGTCCAGATGGTTGGTGGGCTCGTCGAGCAGCAACAGGTGTGGGGCCTCGCGGCTCATGATGGATAAAACCAGCCGAGCTTTTTCGCCGCCGGATAGTTCGCTGGCCTTTACATCGGCGCGGCGACCCTGAAAACCGAATTTTCCCAGATGGGCCCGAATACGTGCCTCCGGTTGCATAGGCATCATTTTTAATAAATGTTCGAAGGCCGTATCATCGATGCTTAACTCATCCACCTGATGCTGGGCAAAAAACCCGACCTTGAGCTTGGACGATTTTCGTAAAGACCCGGACAGAGGTTTTAAACGGTCACCCAATATCTTGATCAGGGTTGATTTACCATTACCATTGGCACCCAGCAGCCCGATCCGGTCATCCATATCGATGCGCAGGTCCAGATCGCGCAACACCGGTTTGCCCGGTGCGTACCCGGCCTGCACATCCTCAAGGGCAATAATCGGGGGCGATAACAGATCAGGCTTGGGGAAATCAAAGTTGATGGACTGATCAGCTAACGCTGCGGCGATGGGCTGCATGCGTTCGATCATTTTTAAACGGCTCTGGGCCTGTTTTGCCTTGGACGCGGAATAGCGGAACCGGTCAACAAAAGTCTGTAAGTGACGACGCTGGGCAAGCTGACGGATGCGCATCTTGGAATCCAGTTCCAGGCGTTCCCGCCGGGTCCGCTCAAACCGGTCATAATTACCGGCATAGCGTATCAGTTTCAGGTTCTCCAGATGTATAATTTCGTTGGCAACCGCGTTCAGGAATGTTCGGTCGTGGCTGATCATCAACAAGGTGCCACGCCAGGCCCGCAGATGACTTTCCAGCCACATGGAGGCTTCCAGATCCAGATGGTTGGTGGGTTCATCCAGCAACAGCAAATCCGGGTTGACGAACAACGTGGACGCCAATGCAACGCGCATACGCCAGCCACCGGAAAAACTGTTCAATGGGCGTTGCTGGGCGGTTTCATTAAACCCCAGACCACTGAGGATCGCCGCCGCTCTGGTCGGTGCGGTATAAGCATCGATGTCGCCCAGACGTTCATGAATATCGGCAATCCGCCCCGGATCGGTGGCGGTCTCGGCCTCGTCCATCAGGGCAACCCGTTCAGTATCACTGGCCAGCACACTGTCGATCAGGCTGGTGTCCCCGTCAGGGGCTTCCTGAGCAACACAGGCCACCTTGATGCGGGGGCGCACTGAAATCGATCCTTCATCCGCGTGAACCTCATCAAGGATCAGTTTAATCAGGGTCGATTTACCCGTGCCGTTACGGCCAACCAGCCCTACCTTGTGGCCGTTTGGGACAACGACGGTGGCCTGGTCGAACAAAATACGTCCGGCGATACGATATGTCAGATCATTAATGTGCAACATGATGGGGCGCTACATACCATAACCGGCTGGAGAGTAAAGCGATTGCTCAGATTATTGATGAATTTTGATCGTTCGAACATGACAAAATTATGCTTTACACTAATCAGGATTATGACACTCTCAGGGCCATGAAAAATGACAATTTACACGTCGCCATTATCGGCTCCGGAATTATCGGTATCAGTTGTGCGGCGGTGTTACGCAGGCGCGGGGTTACCGTCACCCTAATCGAGCGTGACGAGCCGTGCGCCGGCACATCGAGCGGTAACGCTGGGGCCATTGCGACCTCTGCCATCATGCCGTTGGCATCGCCCGGTATTATGCTCAGTGCGCCAAAATGGCTGCTGGACCCGCTTGGTCCGTTGTCGATCCGGCCCCGTTATATTCCAAAAATCATGCCATGGCTGTACAAATTCTGGCGTGCCAGCAACGCCAAACGTGTCCGCGACAGTGCCCGTTCGCTGGCCTCTATCATGAAGATCACCGGCCCGGCTGTGGAACAGCTTTTTGCCGAGGCCGGGATTGCCCATTGCCTTCATCACAAAGGCCACATTCATGCCTACCAATCAACAGCCGCCTTTGAACACTCGCGCAGTGACTGGGAACTGCGCACGGAATTTGGTATCCCGGTATCTTATCTGAACAAGGCTGAATTGCATGACATGGAACCGGCGCTTGGTGACAGTTTTACCAACGGTGTGCTGCAACCCGACTGGATGTCTGTAACTGATCCCCATCAGACCGGCCTGGACATTGCCAATCATGCCATAAAACAAGGGGTCACTCTTGTCAGCGGCACCGTCATAAACGTGGCCGAAGAAAATGCCAAGCCAACCGTTCAGCTGGCTGATGGTCGCAAAATAAAGGCCGACAAGGTTGTGCTGGCTGCTGGTGCGTGGTCACACCGACTGGCGGCACTGTGGGGGGAAAACATCCCGCTTGAAACCGAACGCGGTTACACCGTTACAATGAAGAACCCGGGCATCGAATTAAATCGCTCAGTCTCCATTACCGCCCATGCTTTTTTGATAGCACCCTTGTCGTGTGGTATGCGCATCGCCGGTACGGTGGAATTCGGCGGGCTGGAGGCAGCACCCAATTACGCCCGGGCCAATGCCATGTTGAAAATAGCCAAACAGTGCTTGCCGGGGCTCAACAGTTCTGACGATCCGCAATGGATGGGGTTTCGCCCATCCACCCCCGACACGCTTCCTGTGATTGGCCGCTCACCCATCCGGCCCAACATTATTCATGCCTATGGCCATGGCCACCTTGGCCTGACCCTGTGCGCCCCGACGGCAGAACTGGTGGCCGATATAGCCCTGGATCAGACACCGTCAATTGACATTCACCCCTTCAGAGCGGACCGGTTTTAGAAAATTTAATACATACAAGGTTGCATGACCGCCCCGATATGGTTATAACCCGCCCGCATTGTGATGTGCGGTATTTCGGTGCATATCACCAACAGATTATTACGATATAATACTACACTTACTGCAAGGAGATCAGCCAATGGCTGTCGAACGTACACTGTCAATTATCAAGCCTGACGCAACCCGTCGCAACCTCACCGGTAAAATCAATGCCCGTTTTGAAGATGCTGATCTGCGTATTATCGCCCAAAAGCGTGTCAAACTGACCCGCGAACAGGCCGAAGGCTTTTATGCTGTCCACAGCGAACGCGCTTTTTTTGGTGATCTGTGCGAATTCATGTGCTCTGGCCCCATCGTGGTTCAGGTTCTGGAAGGTGAAGAAGCCATCACCCGCAACCGTGAAATCATGGGGGCGACCAACCCGGCCAACGCCGACGAAGGCACCATCCGCCGTGATTTTGCAGAAAACATTGAGGCCAATTCCGTGCACGGTTCTGATTCGCCGGAAACCGCAGCCGAAGAAATTTCATATTACTTCAGCCAACTGGAAATCGTTGGTTAATCCCAGCCGACATCAGAATTTAAAGGTCGCTGTGTCATAGCTCAGCGGCCTTTTTCTATGAAATATCTACGCCAACCGCATCATTTCAACAACCTTGATAATATCCAATTTAGCACCTTATAGTATGATCGTGGCCGCAAGGAACGTTACCTCATGAAACCTCAATCGCCTACTCCGCTGATTACCCCGGTTTTAATGGCGGGTTGTCTGATCCTGATGACCGGATTTGCCATTCGGGCCAGTTTCGGTGTGTTCCAGATCCCCATCGCCGAACAGTTCGGCTGGCTGCGATCCGAGTTCTCATTCGCCATCGCCATCCAAAATCTGGCCTGGGGTATCGGCCAGCCCATATTCGGTGCCATAGCCGAAAAATTTGGCAACTTGCGGGCGGTCATCCTGGGCGCACTGGTTTACGCGCTAGGTCTGGTGCTGAGCAGCTTCGCGGTAACCCCGGAAGCCCATCAGTTCTATGAAATACTCGTGGGGTTCGGCATCGCGGGCACCGGCTTCGGGGTTATTCTGGCCGTGGTCGGGCGGGCCGCATCGCCTGAAAACCGTTCACTGACGCTTGGCATTGCCACCGCAGCGGGTTCGGCAGGGCAGATCATCGGACCACCGGCTGCCGTCAGTTTGCTTGCCATCATGCCCTGGTCCAGTGTTTTTCTTATTTTTGCCATGGTGATCATCGCAGTTTTAATGGTCCTGCCGTGGTTGCGGACGGACACTGTGGCGATAGCCCATAGCGGGCCGGAAGAAAGTATGGGCAGGGTTGTTATAAAAGCCCTGCGCGATCCCACCTTTTACATGATTTTCGTGGGCTTCTTTTCCTGCGGATTTCAGCTCGCCTTCATCACCGCCCATTTCCCGGCCTTCATTACCGAGATATGCAGCGCCATTCCGCCGAGCAGTATACTACGCAGTATCGGGGTTAATACCACATCGTCCCTGGGTGCTTTTTCCATTGCCCTGATCGGGACGGCCAATATCATCGGTGCCATAGCCGCCGGGGCACTGGGCAGATACTGGTCTAAAAAATATCTGCTGGCGTGGATATATACCGGACGAACCATCGTCGCGGTGGTATTTATCATGCTACCCATGACCCCGACCACGGTGGTGCTTTTCTCGCTCACCATGGGGGTTTTGTGGCTCGCAACCGTGCCGCTTACATCCGGATTAATCGCTCATATTTATGGCGTAAAATATATGGGAACCCTGTATGGACTTGTTTTCCTGTCACACCAGATCGGTGCCTTTATCGGCGTCTGGCTGGGAGGGACGATGTATGACCAGTCCGGATCTTATGACAGTATTTGGTGGGTCGGCATCGGCGTGGGTATTTTTTCGGCTCTGATTTGTTTGCCCATCCGCGAGGCCCCCCTGCCCGCACCGGCACTGGTACCGGCACAATAACGACGTAAAACGGGTCGCACTTCCGGTCGGTTGTCGGTCCGTTTATATCAATCGCCGGCTTTATCAATCGCCAGCTTTATCAATCACCGGGTATATCAATCAAAGGTATCAAACGGGCTGATAATGGCCTCGTTATGGATATCGGCATTATCGATAAGGACCCTTTCACCCGAAACCCGGATACGACCTTCGCCGATCCATTGCACGGCTTGCGGATAGATAATGTGTTCCTGTTCCAAAATCCGGGCCGCCAGAATATTTTCATCATCGGCAGGTTTGACTGGTACCACGGCCTGAACAATGATCGGGCCGTCATCCAGTTCATGCCGCACGAAGTGAACCGTACATCCGGCAAATCGCACGCCCATTTCAACGGCCTGGGCCTGAACATTAAGCCCCTTGAACGCCGGTAATAAGGATGGATGAATGTTGATCAGGCGGTCCCGCCAGTTTTGCACGAAAGCATCACCCAGCAACCACATAAATCCGGCCAGACAAACCAGTCTGGCGTCTGAGTGTTCGATTCGATCATGGAGGGCTTCTTCGAAGGCTTCGCGGGTCTCAAAGTCGCCGAATTTGATAATATCGGCTTCTATCCCGGCTTGCTGAGCAGCGGCGAGCCCGCCAGCATCAGAACGGTTGGCAATCACCAGACAAATCTCAAAGGAGCTTTCGGGCTGACGAGAAGCTTCCAGCAGGGCCATCATATTCGACCCGCGACCCGATATCAGAACAGCTACTTTCAGCTTATTCATGTTTCATCCATGCCCCTTCCAACCCGGCAATTGTAACAGCCTTGTTGCCGCGTGCAACGACTTTGCCGATATTGCTGACGGCTTCACCTGCCGTGGTAAACAGCTCCATCAAATCTTCGGCCCGCTCTGGTGCTACGATCACCACCATGCCGATGCCGCAATTAAACGTGCGGACCATTTCGTCACTGGCGATACCACCGGCCTCGGCGAGCCAGTTAAATACCGCCGGAACAGACCAGCTTCCGGCCTGGATTTCCACACCAAGATGGTCTGACAGTATGCGGGGGATATTCTCCGTCAGCCCGCCGCCGGTAATGTGGGCAAAAGCCCGGACACCACCGGGACCGCCGGTGCGCAAGGATGCCAGACAGCTTTTTACATAGATCCGGGTCGGACGCAGCAGAACCTCGCCGAGGCTCACGCCGTCTTCAAACGGGGCGGCATCACTATAGGACATCCCGGCAACCTGCACGATGCGGCGAACCAGCGAAAACCCATTGGAATGCACACCGCTGGAACCCAGTGCCAGAACCACATCACCATGGGCGACATCCCGGCCAGTCAGTTCATCACCCCGTTCGACGGCACCGACACAAAATCCGGCAAGATCGTAATCATCCCCGCGGTACATGCCCGGCATCTCGGCAGTTTCTCCACCGATCAGCGCGCAACCGGCTTGCTGGCAACCCGCGGCAATACCGGCGATAACACGGCTGGCAGCCTCAACATCCAGTGTCCCGGTGGCAAAATAATCCAGAAAAAACAGAGGCTCTGCGCCCTGCACCACCAGATCATTGGCACACATGGCAACCAGATCAATGCCCACATGGTCATGCTGACCGGTCTCGATGGCGATTTTCAGCTTGGTACCAACGCCGTCGTTGGCCGCCACCAGAACCGGATCATTATACCCTGCGGCCCGCAAGTCAAAGAGCCCACCGAAACCGCCAAGTCCAGCCATGACCCCGGAGCGTTCGGTTGCCTTGGCGTGGGGCTTGATCGCTTCAACCAGGGCGTTCCCGGCATCGATATCCACACCGGCGTCACTGTAGCGCAGACCATTTGGGCGGTCTATTTCACGACTATCGGGTTGTTTGTTTTCTGACATATAGGGTAACCTCCGCCTGAAAAATTGATTTCGCTTGCCTGATTTAGCTTGCCTTGGGCCTGTGAAAATAGAATCTTTAGGCTGCATCGGGTGTAAGCCCGTAATTAAACTGCGGGATCAATTTCCGAACAACCCGCATTACGATGAACTCTAAACGATAGTAGCTTCGCCCATGTTTGCAACAGGCACTGGATACAGACTTTCTTACAAAACAGCAACTGCCTGTGTGTTGTTTTTCCTGCTTGGCCTGTTTTATCAGCCCCTGCCTGTGGCGGCCCAACCCAGTGTTTTTGAAATCCGCAATATTGCGGTCGATGCAACCGCGTCATCTGCCGCCAAGGCACGCGATAAAGCACTGGAATCGGGGCAGGTTACAGCCTTTAACACCTTGTTGCGGCGCCTGACCCTGCGCGAGCACTACAACCGCTTACCCATACCCGACGCCGAAACTATTTCAACCTACATTCAGGATTTTTCCGTATCGGATGAGAAAACTTCATCTGTTCGATACCTGTCCAACCTTCATGTGCGGTTCAAAGGCAACGACATCCGGCTGTTGCTGAACGAATTTGGTGTGCCGTTTGCCGAAACTATCAGCACACCAACCGTGGTGATTCCCATACTGGAACGGGGCGGCACCCTGTCGCTCTGGGAAGACAGCAACATCTGGCGCAGAATCTGGCACCAGTTAACCGGCCTGAACGGGCTGGTCCCTTTGATCCATCCGAAAGGCGATCTCATCGACAAAACATCAATTGGCGTGCAACATGCCCTTGATGGAGACGAGGCACGCCTACAAACCATTGCCAAACGATACAACGCCGGGGCGGCTCTGGTTGTTCATGCCTCTATTCGCCAGGCCACCGCAACGACTGAGACGAGGACACTGGACATCTTCATCACACGGTATGGTGCGGGCAGCAGTGCCCAGACACAAACCATGACCATTTCGGCACCAATTTCTACCCCGGTGGCACAATTGCTGGCCCGTGGTGTAGGCGATGTGGGGCGTTTCGTTGAGGATAGCTGGAAACGAGATAACCTGATGAACTATGGCGAAAGCGGTGTGCTCGCCGTTTCCGTGCCATTTACCAACCTGAAGGAATGGCTTGGTCTGCAAGACCGCATCAAAACCATCGTAACCATCGAGCGGGTCGATGTGGTCCTGCTATCAAAAGATGAAGCACGGCTGAACCTTCACTATCTGGGCAACCCCGGCCAACTGGAACTGGCCCTGGAGCAAAGCAATCTACAGCTTACCCTACGCGATGGTGTATGGTACATCAGTACAGTTCGATAATTTTCGGTATGACAGGCAGTGAGCGAGCAACATGAAATTCAACAGGAACGTTCGATTATGACCCGTGTTCAACGGTTGTCATTCTGGGCCGTAGGCTTGGCAGTCTTCGTCTTGCTGGTTCATTTACTGAGCGATATTCTGGCACCCTTTATCGCCGGGCTTGCGATTGCCTATTTCCTCGACCCCGTGGTTGATAAAATGGAAGAAAAGGGTTGTTCGCGACTCATAGCAGTCCTGATTATCATGATCAGTTTCTTTCTGATCGTGCTCAGTGGGTTGGCTCTGCTGTTCCCCTTGTTAAAGACCCAGATCATCGCCATCGGTGAACGGGCGCCCGATATGCTGGCTTTGCTGGAAGGTTTCGGCCAACAAGTCATGGCGCAAATTCAGACTCTGCTGCCGGAAGACAGCCTCGGACAGGCCATCGGACAGGCCCGCGATGCGGCCACCGACAACAGCGGTACAATCGTTAAATGGTTCAACAAGACCCTGGGCAGTATCTGGTCGGGCAGCCTGGCCCTGTTCGGCGTTGTCTCGATGATTGTGATAACCCCGATCGTGGCTTTTTTTATGCTTTTGGAATGGGATAATATGATTGCCCGCATGGATTTGCTGCTGCCACGCAAACAGGCTGATACGATCCGTGAGCAAATGCGACTGATCGATCAGACCATATCGGCTTTTGTGCGCGGACAGTCCTCGGTCTGTCTGGTTCTGATGGTCTGGTATGGCATAACCTTGAGCCTGACCGGTCTGGAAGCCGGGCTGTTGATTGGACTGGGGGCCGGATTGATATCCTTTATTCCCTACGTCGGAGCCATGACCGGTATCGTCATCGGTGTGGGTATCGCCATCATACAGTTCGATAGCCTGGGCCCGGTTGCCATGGTTGGTGCCATATTCCTGATCGGGCAAATCACCGAAAGTTATGTGTTAACCCCGCGACTTGTCGGTGACAAGGTCGGCCTGCATGACCTGTGGATCATGTTTGCCCTGATGGCTGGTGGCTCATTGTTTGGATTTGCCGGGGTTTTGCTGGCCGTGCCCACCGCTGCGGTTATTGGCGTGCTGATCCGTTTTGCTGCGACCCGGTATCTGGAAAGCCCGCTGTACCATGGCCACGGTGGTGATCCCAATTGAACCGAGCACACCAACTAACATTCGATCTGGTCCACCGTTCAGCCCTTTCACGGGAAGACTTTCTAATCGCACCAGCCAATCAACAGGCCGTGGCCTGGATCGACAAATGGCCGGACTGGCCATCCCAGAGCCTGGCCATATCGGGACCACCGGGCAGTGGCAAAACACATTTAGCCCATGTCTATATGGCAAAAAGCGGCGCGCATCTGATCGATGGCAGCCAGATCAACCAGATCAATGTACGTGATCTGGTCGAAACCAACCCGACTCTGGTCATCGACAATGCCGAGGCCGTGGTAAGCGAAGACGGGGCTGATATACACGAAGAAAACCTGTTTCACATTCTCAATTTGCTGAAAGAAACGGGCCATCATGCGGTGCTGTGTTCCATCACCCCCCCGGCACGCTGGAAGGTTAAACTTGCCGACCTGAAATCACGGCTAAACGCGTTGACCCATGTTGCAATCGCAGATCCAGACGAAAGCCTGCTGGCCGCCGTCATGGTGAAGCAATTCGCAGACCGCCAGTTGCGCATCGATCATGGTGTCATCGATTATATTTTACCACGCATGGAACGCTCTTTTCGCTGTGTCCACCATATTGTTACGGCCATCGATGCGCTGGCCTTGCGTGAACATCGCAATATAACCATACCGCTGATCCGGCAAGTTCTGGATACACTCAATCAGGAAGAATTGGAAATTTAAGTTATGGATTTAGGCATCAAGGGAAAAAAAGCAATTGTCAGTGCCGCCAGCAAAGGACTGGGCAAAGCCTGCGCGATGTCACTGGCTCGTGAAGGGGTTGATGTAACCATCATTGCGCGTAACCGTGATGTGCTGGAGGCCACGGCCCAGGAAATCCGTGATGCTACGGGTGTTGAAGTCATCGCCATTGCGGCTGACATTACCACTGACCAGGGAATTGAAGAGGCTCTTGCGGCCTGCAACGCCCCCGATATTGTGGTCAATAATGCAGGCGGACCACCGCTTGGAGATTTCCGGGACTGGGATCGAAGCGACTGGATTGCCGCCCTTGAAAGCAACATGTTAGGTGCTATCTTCATGATCAAAGCGGTCGTTGACGGCATGATTGACCGTAAATTCGGCCGCATCGTCAATATTACCTCCAGTGCGGTAAAAGCACCGATACCCACAATCGGATTATCGAACGGAGCACGGGCCGGGTTAACCGGTTTTGTTGCCGGTATCGCCCGCCAGACCGTGTGCCATAACGTGACCATCAATGCCATCCTGCCTGGCCCGTTTGATACCGACAGGTTACGCAGCAATATTAATAATGCGGCCAAATCCAGTGGCCGGGAAGCCACTGAAATTGCCGCAGAATGGGCGGGGCGAAATCCCGCCGGACGTTTTGGCATACCGGAAGAATTCGGTGATTTATGTGCCTATGTCTGTTCCCAACAAGCGGGCTTTATGACCGGCCAGAACCTGTTGCTTGATGGTGGCAGCTACCCCGGAACGTTATAAACCGCACCTTGCATAATTCCCCGACAACACTTCGCCGGTCTTGTGGGCAGCTTAAGAAAGACAGTTGTTGTTTTCATTGGCCCGTTCGACCGTGGTGACGGCGTTTTGTGCGAACCAGGTCCGAAAGGAAAGTACCGAACAATGCTGCTTCCCACACCTGGATTAAAGCTCAAATAGAGCTAAAGACTTGCCTTTCATTGCAATGCCACATTTTCCATCCCGTATAAGCAGTGCATCACGTCCAAAAACATCGTAACGCCAGTTATTCAGGGCACGGACTTCAGCTTTTTCACCAAAGGCGGCGATTTGGTCGATATCGTCACTTGAGGCAATCAACTTTTGTGCCACATTGAATTCTTCGCACTTAATTTTAAGCAGGACTTTCAGCAAATCAGCCGTTGGCCCGATACCGCGCGGTAAAACGGGTTTGGAATTGGGCTGTGGACAGTCCTTGGCCGCTACATCCAGACCGCGTTTGACGGCCTGGATAATCTCCTGACCCGCCGAACCTTCGGCCATGCGGCGTCCCATACCGCGAATGCGCGCCACCCCTGCTACATCGCGCGGTGTGTGATGGGCGATTTCCAGGAGAGCCTCGTCGCGAAGAATCCGGTTACGTGTTAAATTGCGCTTTTTGCATTGTCCTTCACGCCAGGCCGCCAGTTCGCGCAACACCGCCAGCGTGCGGGGTTTGGCATTGCGGGCCTTGATGCGTTTAAATACCAGCATGGGGTCAACATCGTAAATGCGTTCATCGAGCAGGGTTTGCATTTCGCCGTCGATCCAGTCGGACCGTCCACCGTCTTCCAGCAGTTTACAGAGCTTCAGATACGCCGGTTTCAGGAAGACCACATCGGCCAGTGCATAATCGATCTGGCGACGGTTCAGGGGGCGGATCGACCAGTCGGTAAACCGTGCTCCCTTATCTACCTTGGCACCGGTCAATCGGGTCAACAGATTTTCAAATCCCACGGAGTCACCAAAACCACAGACCATGGCCGCGACCTGGGTATCAAACACCGGATGGGGCAATCGACCCATACCCTTGAAAAATATTTCAAGGTCTTGTCGGGCGGCATGAAAAACCTTGAGCACGCTCTCATCGGCCATCAGATCATAGAGTGCAGTCAGATCAAATTCCCGGCCAGACGAGACCCCGGCCATGGGATCGACGATTGCCGAAAGGTCATCCTCGCTCTCACCGTCCAGCGGATCGCCGCCGATGGCGATTTGCACCAGACACAGAATCGGCCAGTAGGTAGTTTCGCGCATGAACTCTGTATCGATAATAACATAAGGAGCCTGCGCCGCTCGGGTACAAAAAGTTTGCAGGGTTGTACTATCGGTAATCACCGTAGGGTTTTCGGGCAACCGCCCTATATTTTCAGACATTTAAATTCATTTCAGTTTAGTAAATTATTGTTTCTTATCCCAGCCATTGCGGTCATTCTGCTGCCAGTATGCCATATCATGACCGGCTTGCTTGCAACTGGACCAGAACGTGCGAGCCCCATCAAGAGCCGGTTTATCATTACCGTCAAACAAAACAAAACAACGCTCATACTCATCAAGATTTGAGGCCGTCGTCCCATCGGTCAGAAACAGGAATTCCGCCCCGTTGGGGTTTTGGTCCTGTTCGGGTTCTGATATCCAGATCGGTTGGTCCTGAGGAGAGCCATCTTTAGCTGTGCCGTGGGGCAGCCAGCTGGCAGACTCGTATGTCCACAGGTGTTTTGCCAATTGTTCAACCTTCACGGCCGATCCCGCCAGAACCATGGCTCGTTTGCCTGCACCCATGGTCTTTTCCAGCAATTTCGGCAGCACCGTTTCCAGGGAGGATCGTTGCAGGTGATAGAAATTTATATCACTCATTAAACCCCTGACATTATCACCGGCCCGACCATGTTATATTTCATATTCATCAGCAACCAGCCGGTCGAGCAACCGGACACCGAAAGCCGTACCGCCTTTGGGTACGGTCGGTGCATCCTTCTTTGACCAGGTAACCCCGGCTATATCAAGGTGTGCCCAAGGCGTATCACCAACGAAGCGTTGCAGGAACTGGGCGGCGGTAATACTGCCGGCACCCCGTCCACCGGAAATGTTTTTCATATCGGCAGCATCAGAATTGATCATCTTGTCATAAACACTACCCAGCGGCATACGCCAGACATGCTCGGCGACATCCTCCCCGGCCCGGTAAATCGCCTTGGCCAGTTTATCATCATTGGAAAACAACCCGGCCCGTTCGCCACCAAGGGCAATCATGATCGCCCCGGTCAGGGTCGCCAGATCGATCATCATGCGCGGCTTGTACTTGGTATTGCAATAATGCAGCACATCACACAGCACCAGTCGGCCTTCGGCGTCGGTATTAAGAACCTCGATGGTCTGACCGGACATGGATGTGACAATATCGCCGGGCCGCTGAGCGTTGCCATCGGGCATGTTTTCAACCAGCCCGACGATGCCGACAACGTCAACCTTGGCCTTGCGCCCGGCCAGTGCTTTCATCAGGCCGATCACCACGCCTGAGCCGCCCATATCCCACTTCATATCTTCCATGCCACCCGATGGCTTGATGGAGATACCACCCGTATCAAACGTCACCCCCTTGCCGATAAATGCAATCGGGCCGTCTTTACTTTTGGCGGATTTTGCCGGGCCACCGTTCCAGCGCATGACCACCACACGCGGGGTGCGAACGCTGCCCTGGGCCACGCCGAGCAGGGCGCCCATGCCCAGTTTTTTCAACTGTGCCTCGCCCAGAACCTCGACCTTGATGCCGAGTTTACTTAAGGTACGAGCCTCTTTGGCCAGGGTCTCTGGATACAGGATATTGGCCGGTTCACTGACCAGATCACGGGTCATGAACACACCATCGGCAACCTTGTCGCGCGGCCCGAATGCCTTGCGGGATTTCGCCGCATCGGCCACATGAAATGTCAGGGTTTTCAGGGTGGGTTTCAGTTCCGCAGCCTTTTTGGTGATATATTTATCAAACCGGTATGACCGCAGACGAGCACCAAAGGCCATTTCCGCTGCCATATCACTGGCACTTAACTTACAACCTCTGACGGCATCGACACAGATGGATACAGCGGTTGAGCCGGACTTGCTAATGGAGGCGTAAATTTTGCCGCCCAGATCCTGAAGCGACAGGGCGTCGAGTTTTTTAGGCTCGCCCAATCCAATCAGAATAACGGCCTCAAGGTTACATCCCGCCGGGGCCGGCAAGGTTACCGACTGGCCTTTTTTACCTTCGAAACGACCAACCTTGATGGTTCGCGCAATTGCTCCCTTGATGATCTTATCCAGAGATTTCGCTGCCTCCGTCATTTTAGCTCCACTGGTCACACCGACGCAGACCGTTCCAGATTTGGCAATAACAGGGTTGGCAAAAGCAATTTTCATAATGATGGCGTCCTTGTTTTATCAGGTCATGAGGAAATTGTCCGGGCAACTTTAGACTAGTACCTCGCAAAAGAAAGTCCCGTTTATAATATTTCAGGTTTTAAACTGGATCTGCTGGCGTTTCCGTCCCCAGGTTCCGGGCGGGCCATCGAACACCCCGACGAGGGGTTCACGGCAAGACTTGCACCGGGCCTCGTCATTGCCCCCTATGACAACACCCCAGTCGGACAGTTCATACCAGTCACGACCAATCAGAATTTCTCCGCACCCCGTACAATAGGTGGAACTGCCATTATGATCGTGGATGTTGCCCGTATAGACATGATGCAAGCCGTTCTTGAGCGCGATGTCACGCGAGCGAAACAGGGTCTGCGGCGGGGTGTTGGGTTTGTCGAGCATCTTCCAGTCAGGATGGAAGGCGCTGAAATGGAGCGGTACATCCGGACCCAGGCTTTCCTTAATCCAGGTTGTCATGGCATGTATTTCTTCGGCCGAATCGTTTTCGCCGGGGATCAGCAAGGTGGTGATTTCAAACCACACATCGGTCTCAGCTTTCAGATAAACCAGGGTGTCGAGCACGTTCTGCAAATGCCCGCTGCAAAGTTTTTGATAAAATTCTTCGGTGAAACATTTCAAATCCACATTGGCGGCATCAACGTGGGCAAAAAACTCGCGGCGCGGTTCGTCGCATATATAGCCCGCCGTGACCGCCACGGTTTTGATGTTACGGGCATGACAGGCGCGTGCCACATCGATAGCATATTCCAGGAAGATCACCGGATCATTATAGGTAAAGGCCACACTGCGCGAACCGGTCAGGCGGGCCGCTTCGGCGATCATGTCAGGCGTGGCCTGCTGGGCCAGTTTGTCAAATTCTCGGGATTTTGAAATATCGTAATTCTGGCAGAATTTACAGGTCAGGTTACACCCCGCCGTGCCAAACGACAGCACCGGGGTGCCGGGCAGGAAATGGTTGAGCGGTTTTTTCTCGATGGGATCGACGCAAAAACCGCTGGAGCGGCCCCAGGTTGTCAGCACGATGGCGTCGTTTTCACGTGCCCGCACAAAACACAATCCCCGCTGGCCTTCTTTCAACTTGCAGAAACGCGGACACACATCGCACTGGACGCGGCCATCATCGAGGGTGTGCCAGTATTTGGTTTCAGTAATATTTTCCATAGTTGGATTATATCATCATTTCAAGGTGTAGTTCATTACCTTTAAGTAAGAGATGACCCTCTGGTGGTCCGCAACATAGATTGCAATTTCAAATAGAGGCATAATAACCCTACAAATTATAAGGTTTTTGTGCTATAATAGTATCCTCGGTGTAGCGCCCAGGTGGAAGAAGTTAGCAAGACGTTCATTATGTCTGCCGGGCCTACACAAGAACATAAGTAAAATCACAAGACGTGTATTGGATGGTGTTATGTATGTCTCCAGAATATGCGGTCTGCCTTGCATACTTGCACTTGGTGTTATCGTAATAACCCTTCTTTGTTTATGGCCGTCTATGGCTGTTGCAGATAGCAAAATCAGCTTCGGCGAAGACATTTTCCCGATCATACAAATACGATGTCTGAAATGCCATCAACCCGGCAAGGAAGGATATGAAAAAAGCGGTTTTGACCTCAGGACCTATGAGGGACTTATGAGGGGAACAAAATATGGTCCGATGGTATTGCCGGGGGATCCTTTTATGAGCAACCTGATTGTTTTAATAGAAGGCCGCGCCAGCAAACAAATCAGAATGCCATTGCATGGCAAAAAATTGACAAATTGTGATCAACTTTTATTCCATAAGTGGGTCAAGCAAGGCGCATTGAATAATTGATTTAATATCAATTCTAACAGAATTTACACGTCAGGTTACACCCCGCCGTGCCAAACGACAGAATGGGTGTTCCGGGCAGGAAATGATCAAGCGGTTTTTTCTCGATGGGATCGCCGCAAAAACCGCTGGAACGGCCACACTAAGGCCCGCACTTCAACGATCCATCCCATTCCACCAATCGGGTCTGGCCAGGCCCGATTGGTGCTTTCAGGATAACACCACAAAGGCAGTATGTTTATAAGACAAGCATATCAATGCTGTTGGGAATCACTTCAAAATTACTGAATTAATTATAAGTTTAAGGCCCGTGGATGGAAATTATCATGATAATAGTACCAATTGCACCTAACGGTCATATAGTAAATATTTTCACAAAATCAAATACTTGTTCCATATTGCATAAAAGAGATCCCAATGGACTAAGAAATATGGCCTGTGGGTAGTACACCGAGTATAAATCGTGCACTATGTCTCTTAATGAATAATATATCTAAACAGTTTCAGGATTTTATTCTGGCTTTAAAAGGATGCCGGTTATGTTGGCGCATCACCGCGGCAATCTTTATGGCGATACTTTTTATCGAAGCAACCATTCTAATCTTCTCGGTGGATAAATTTAAACGGGGTCTGCGATATGAGGTGGAACGCGAAGGGTTGATAATCTCGCGCATCATCCTTAGGGACGTTGAATTCCATAACCATAAAACATCAACCATTTCGCTCATCGGCCTGAGCTTGAGGCAAAACACAGTCTTATCGGGAATGATCGTCTATGATCTGAGCGGAACCCTGATCAGCCAATTTGGCGACATCCCAACATCGCTGCCAAAAGTGACGGGGGATATTGCAAAAACCATTTACAATTTCGATAATGATCAAACAATGGAAGTGATGTGGCCTTCCCATCGCACACGCTCAAAATTTATCGTTCTGGCAAAAATTGATACCATGGCAATAGCACCCCAGGTAAACGCCTATATCTGGCGGATTATCGCGCTGATATTGTTAATCTCCATCGTGGTCACAGCCGTTGCCATGTTGGTTCTCGAACGTCTGATATTACGCCCCATCCGCCTGTTGCGCGACGGCCTGTCTGCCATTGCTTTGAGCCCCAAAGACCCGGCCGTCAGCAAACTCTCCAATGTGGGCATCGATGAGTTTGGTGAAGTAACCCGGGGTTTCGATCAACTGACGACCCAATTACGAGAATCATTCGCCAAGATCGAGATACAAAATCTAGAACTTCAGAAATCCAAAGACGAAGCCGAACAGGCCAATGTATCGAAGTCAAAATTTCTAGCCAGTATGAGCCACGAATTGCGAACCCCCATGAACGCCGTTCTCGGATTTGCCCAACTGTTGCAAAACGACCCAAACAATACTCTTTCAGATACTCAGAACGATCAGATCGAAAGCATCTTGTTGGGCGGCAATCATCTGCTCGAACTCATAAACGAGGTGCTTGATCTGGCAAGAATAGAAGCCAACCAGGCCCCTCTTGTATTGGCACAAGTCAATGCAATTGAAATCTTAACCGAGTGTATTTCTATGGTATCCCCCATTGCGGAGATCAAAGAAATTACGATTGATGTCAAAAACGTAACGAAGGTCAATTCCATACTCCGTACAGATCCTTTACGCTTCAAACAGATACTCATCAATCTATTATCAAACGCCGTCAAATATAACGAAGTGGGTGGTTCCATTACGGTGGAAGTCCTCGAAAACAGTGATAAATTCCTGCACATTTCCATAACAGATACAGGCATCGGCATTCCACAAGACAGTTTTATTAACGTTTTCAAACCGTTTCACCGCGCCCAGAACAACCTCATGAATTCTAAGGAAGGCACCGGCATTGGCCTGACGGTGACCAAACTTCTTATTGAACGAATGGCAGGACACATCGGGTTTAACAGCCTGGACGGGATTGGCAGCACCTTCTGGATCGAACTGCCCCTGGCATCCAATCCTGACGTTTTCATCTGGACCGACATTCTCCGTGTGGGCGTAGATGAAATAGACAAGGACCACCAGATTCTCATTAACCTGACCAACAAGATTATGCAGAAATCATTTAAAGCATCTCAATTAAATGAGATCATCATGGAAGTGAAGGAATACACCCGCTACCACTTCAGGCGGGAAGAGACGATCATGAAAGCATGTGATTATCCGAACCTGGATAACCACCTGGCTCTCCATCAACAGTTGGTGTCCCAATTGAGCGTTCTGTCAGATGACTGGTTTGAAAATAAAAACCCGGAGACATTACAAAAACTGCGCAAGTTTCTTAAAGCCTGGCTGATTGGCCATATTGAGACTGTCGACACCACCATTGCCCATTATGCCGAAGGAAAAGAACGGAAAATCCGGCAAGCCTTGAAAAAAATTGAACTCACAGGATAACTGATATCAGGTGAAGAATGATTTGACGGGTATTTTTTTATGCTTTACCCCATCATCACAATAAATAACCTTAGGGTCCTGACCCTAGTTGTGAAGATCTAATATTATGAGCAATACAGCAATCGTTCACCGGGAAATCAGCATTGATTGTGGCCACCGGGTACCCGACCACACATCGAAATGCCGCAGCCCCCATGGCCATCGTTATCGGATCATCGCCACGTGTTGTGGTGAAATTCTGGAAAAGGACGGCCACAGTGAAGACGGTATGGTGATCGACTTCGGGCGCATTAAACAATTTATGATGGATGTGCTGGATGGCATTTATGACCACGCATTTATTGTCTCGCAGCGCGATACGGTGCTCATGAACATGTACTTCCCCGGCCAGGTTCCAGCCGACGTTATCACTCGCTATGACAGCGAACTGGACAATCAGCTGGAAAACTACTGCCTTGCATTGGAGCACGGTCATGAACTGAAGGCGGTGAGCCTGCCCATGACCTTAATCAGCGCTCAGGACCCGGCTGGCATGAAGATCGTGCCCGTGGGATATACACCAACAGTCGAGAATATGGCCAAGCACATGTTTGACCTGTTGGACCGCGTCATGCGCCGTTCCTTCCGGGGAGATGAAATCAGCCTGACCAATATCCGGTTGTACGAGACTCCCAATTGCAGCGTCGATTATCCTGGCACACAGATCACAGGGCCTTCATGACAGATTTTCGATATTCGGAAATTTTCAAATCTATTCAGGGTGAAGGCTTCTACACCGGCACTTCCAGTGTATTTCTGCGCTTATGGGGCTGTAATTTCGAATGTCGGGGTTTTTCAAATGATCAGCCTGACCGACATGATACCGATCCCGTCACCATTTCTGATTTAAACGACCTGCCCGTCATCAGTCATGGCTGCGACAGCCGTTACAGTTGGGCGGCAGAGTACCGGCACTTGTCGAAATTAGCCTCGGCTGATGAAATCTGCACAGAAATCGGTGACAGATTTGGCCCGTTCTGTCACCAGAATTCAGGCCAATGGTGCCATCTTGTGATAACCGGCGGTGAGCCCATGTTATCGCAAACCGCCATGACCAGTATTCTGGATAGCTTCGCGGCTGAGCATAATCTGCCCCGCTACCTGACCATCGAAACAAACGGAACCCAAGGCCTGCGCCCGGCCTTTCGCGATATTATAACACAGTTATATCAGAGCCCGGATACGGAATTGTACTGGTCGGTCAGCCCAAAACTTTCGATTTCAGGGGAAACCTGGGATCAGGCCATCAAACCCGACGTGGTGGCGGCGTACGCTGAAATATCACAAACGGGACAACTGAAATACGTGGTCGATAATTCGGAACAATGCTGGCATGAGGTCGAGACAGCGACCCGTGAATACCGCGCAGCCGGTGTAAACTGGGATGTCTGGATCATGCCTGTGGGCGCGACCGCAGATCAACAACACAAGCACCAGGAGGATATATGCCAACAAGCATTAAAGCGTGGCTATCATTTCTCGGCGCGGGTTCATAACTGGATATTTGGAAACAAGCCCGGAACATAATCCGGTACCCAGGTTAGAAATATGCTAGACTGTAACAAGACTGATTTATCGAGGATACCATGACATCCATACGACCAGCCGCCGTTGCCGGTACATTCTATCCCGCCTCACCTGATGAACTAGCCACAACCGTACAGGGATTTCTGGATGGTGTGAATCTCGGTTCTGACCTGTCGGCTTCTGATGTACCAAAGGTTATCGTCGCCCCCCATGCCGGATATATATTTTCGGCCAGCATTGCAGCCCAGGCCTATGCCCGTCTGGCCCCGGCCCGTGATCAGATTACCCGTGTTATCCTGCTTGGCCCGTGCCACCGGGTTGCTGTTAATGGACTGGCTTTGAGCGGTGCCGAGGCTTTCGAGACGCCACTTGGCATCATTGAACTGGATCAGGCAGCCATTAAAAAAATCGAGCACCTGCCCCAGGTCTGTACCCATGAGCAAACCCACCGCGACGAACACTCGCTGGAGGTCCAGTTACCCTTCCTGCAACAGGCGCTCGGCACGTTCACTCTGGTCCCGCTGGTGGTCGGTGGCTGCAGCCCACAACAGATTGCCCAGGTTCTCGATATTTTATGGGGCGGCAGCGAAACACTGATTGTCATCAGCACAGACCTCAGTCATTACCTGAACTATGATCAGGCCCGGCAAATGGACCAGCGTACCTGTGCAGCCATCGAGGCCATGGACCCCGATGCAATTGCCCAGGAACAGGCCTGTGGCCGGATTCCCCTGAGTGGTTTGTTGTGCTCGGCAAAACGTCGGGGCATGAGCGTAGAAACCCTGGGGCTGAATAATTCCGGCGACACGGCGAGCACGAAAGACCGGGTGGTCGGTTATGGTGCCTGGGCCTTCCATGAAACCGGAGCACCTTATGAGCCCCAGAAATCGGAACCCCATATGTCGGAACCTGTAGCGACAGACTTTGAACAGCAGACAAAAGATCTTTTGCGACAACACGGTAATCTCCTGCTCAAACTGTCTGCGGCCGGCATCAAACAGGGTCTGGCGAACGGCCAGCCGATTAATGTGAATACGAAGTCTTTCCCCGACAATCTGAAAAACATCGGCGCCTGCTTTGTCACAATCAACAAAAACGGGATTTTGCGCGGCTGCATCGGCTCACCGCAAGCCTGCCGTCCGCTGATCGATGATGTGGCTCTCAACGCTTTCAAGGCAGCCTTCAAGGATGGCAGGTTCCCTCAAATACAACAAAACGAAATACCCGACCTGTCGCTTTCCGTATCGGTGTTAAGCCCGGCCACGGATATGAGCTTTAGCGATGAAGCCGATCTGATGAAACAAATTCGCCCCGGCATTGACGGGCTGATTATCAGTGACGGTCCCAACGCCGCGTTATTTCTGCCATCAGTCTGGAGCCAGCTACCTAGGGCTGAGGATTTTCTGTCCCGGCTCAAAGTCAAAGCGGGATTATCAGCCGATCACTGGTCGCCGACATTTTGCGTGAAACGCTTCATCACTGGTGAAGTCAAACAATCAGATCTTCAGCAACCGCAATCCATCTGGTCCTGAGTCGCCGACTAGAGTGTTTCCGGGTCAATTTAACCCTGAAGCACTCTGTATATCAAATATACATTGACATTATCCATCTGGCGGCGGACTTTCTGGCAATCCAAAACCACTGCACGCGCCAGATTAAGGACCACACCATGAGCGTTACCGTAGACATGAACCTGATGACACAGGTAGCCCACATTGCACGGCGGGCCGGACAAAAAATCATGCAGATTTACGCCACCGACTTTGAGGTTGAAATCAAGGGCGATAGTTCCCCGGTCACCGCCGCCGACAAGGCCGCCGAAGACATCATCCTGCCCGCACTGGCAAATGACCTGCCGCTTGATTTACCCATTATCAGCGAAGAAGCCGCATCGGAAGGCAACATCCCGGATGTGGACGGTATGGCATTCTGGCTCGTCGATCCACTGGATGGCACCAAGGAATTTGTCAGCCGAAACGGCGAGTTTACCGTCAATATCGGACTGATCGAAAACGGCACACCCATCATGGGGGTGGTCTATGCCCCGACACTGGATCTGATGTATGTGGGTGGAGCACCCGGTGCTTACCTCGATACCGCAGGTTCCGGTTTCAAGGCTATCACGGTACGCCCCATGCCCGCGACCGGGCTCATAGCACTGGTCAGCCGGTCTCACCGCACACCGGAAATTGATGATTTTCTCGCACCCTATGATATTGGACAGGAATTTGCCGCTGGCAGCTCACTGAAGTTTTGCCGGGTCGCCGAAGGCAAGGCCGATCTCTATCCCCGCCTGGGGCGCACCATGGAATGGGATACCGCCGCCGCCCACGGCGTGTTGAAATTTGCCGGAGGCAACATCAAGACCCTGGACGGCGAAGATTTAAGCTATGGCAAACCAGGTCTCGATAACCCACATTTCGTAGCCTTTGGGGCCGGACAACTGAAAGACTGATTTTGAGCAAGACCCGACCAGAAATATTACCGGGAACCGGAGACGGCATTAATCGTGCAGCGGATTTGTTGCGCAACGGACGACTGGTCGCCTTTCCCACGGAAACCGTTTACGGGCTGGGCGGAAATGCCCTGTCAGATGCAACGGTTGCATCGATCTTTGAGGTCAAGGGGCGGCCATCTTTCAATCCGCTGATTATCCATTTCAGCGATCCGGCGAGCGCCGCAGAACACGTTGAGATGTCAGCCATGGCACACCGGTTGGCCGAAGCATTCTGGCCCGGACCGCTAACACTGGTCCTGCCCCGCGCTAAAAGTTCCGCCATATCCCTGCTTGCCAGTGCCGGTCTGGATACACTGGCCATACGCATTCCAGCCAACCCCATTGCCCAATCCCTGCTCAGGGCTTGCAATTGTCCGCTCGCCGCACCGAGCGCTAATCGGTCTGGCTCCATCAGCCCAACCACGGCCGACCATGTGGCCCGCTCACTGGGAGCAGACATCGCAGCCATTCTCGATGACGGGCCGTGTACCATCGGGATTGAGTCGACGGTTATCGGATTTATGGCTGATGACTGCGTCATGCTGCGCCCCGGCGGCATGGTGCGCGAGGATATTGAAGCCATCACCGGGCGCCTGCTGGACCCGGATAGTGAAACGACCATTTCATCGCCGGGCATGTTACAGCGCCACTATGCGCCCGAAACACCGGTTTTCATGAACTGTGTTACGCCCCTGCAAGACAGCCTGGTATTAGCCTTTGGCCCGGTTGCCGGGGAGAATTTTCCCACCGGCTCATGCAATCTGAGCCCCACGGGCAACCTGAATGAGGCCGCGGCTAACCTGTTTGCCATGCTGCGTGAACTGGATCGTGCAGCGCCGTCTGCCATTACTGTCATGCCGGTTCCGCACCACGGCCTCGGGGTGGCCATCAATGACCGCTTGGTACGTGCGGCCAGTAACCATGACAGATATTCCAGGGACTGATAGTCTGTGACCATGGACAATGAAACACTCAAGAATGAATTACAGGACTTGCTCGGTCCCAAAGGCTGGCTCGATGGTGACGGGCCCAATGATGATATTGAGCCGTTTATTACCGAATGGCGAGGCTTCTGGCGAGGCTCGTGCATCGGTGTGGCAAAACCCGCCAGCACCGAAGAGGTAGCAAAAATCGTTACTTTGTGTGCCCAGGCCGCGACCCCCATTTCGGTTATCGGCGGCAACACCGGGCTGGTCGGCGGCGGGGTTCCGGGTGGTGGCATTGTGCTCTCTACCGCGCGGTTGAATACCATCCGGTCTATGGATCCGGACAACCTGACCATGACCGTGGAAGCCGGGTGCATTCTGGCCCATATCCAGGACACTGCCAAACAGGCGGGCATGTTGTTCCCCCTCAGTATGGCCTCCCAAGGTAGCTGTCAGATCGGCGGCAACCTGTCGACCAATGCGGGCGGTGTGGCCGTATTACGGTATGGCAATGCCCGTGATCTGGTGCTCGGTCTGGAAGTGGTCCTGCCCTCGGGCGAAATCTGGAACAACCTGAAAGCCTTGCGCAAGGACAATACAGGCTATGACCTGAAGCACCTGTTTATGGGGGCCGAAGGTACTCTGGGCATTATAACGGCGGCCGTTCTCAAACTCTCCCCACAACCGTTAGCCCGGGAAACGGCACTCATCGCCCTGCCAGACGTTGAGGCGGCACTGAAAGCCTTTACGGCCCTGCGCGGGGCCTGTTACGACGCCCTGACGGCATTTGAAATTATTTCCCAGTCCGCGCTGGAACTGGTGGAAAAACATATTGCCGGTACAAAAGGGCTGTTCACTCAAACTCACCCCTATTATGCCCTGGTTGAGCTGACCAGCACACGGCCCATGGACAGTTTGCGCGATATCCTTTTAGGTTGTTTGGAACCCGCCCTGGAAAGCGGGATTATTTCGGACGCCCTGATCGCAGAGAACGAAAGCCAGGCAACAAGTTTTTGGCATATCCGCGAGTCAATCCCGCAAGCCCAGGTACTGGAAGGCCCTAGTATCAAGCATGACATTTCCGTGCCGATTTCTGCCATACCGGTTTTTATGACAAGGGCCAAGCAGGCCATCCTGCAAATCCAGCCTGACGTGCGCATTATCGCATTCGGCCACATGGGTGATGGTAACCTGCATTATAATCTGAGCCAGCCCATCGCCATGGATGACCATGAGTTTCGCGCCATGTGGGACGACTTTAACCGGATTGTACATGACATCGTCATGGACATGGACGGCAGTTTCAGTGCCGAACACGGTATAGGTCAACTCAAACGACGCGATCTTGCGCGTTATGCGTCCCCTGTGGAAATTGAGTTGATGCGATCGGTAAAATCGGTTCTGGACCCGCAAAATATCATGAACCCCGGCAAAGTGATACCTGATCCCATTGATAAAAAAACACGCCTTATGCCTTGATTTTTTTCACTTTTTCTTCCAATTTACGAGAATCGGGGTAATTTCACTAAACACGACACTCGGATTCGGCGCTCTATTTATTTCAGGATAAAACCATATGCACCTATCGTCCACACTGTCAGTCTATATCGGACGGCAATTCCTGTGGAATTTTCTCGGGCTGCTCGGCATTATTCTGTTGATCGTATTGCTGTTCGACAGTATCGAGTTGTTGCGGCGAACCCACTCCCGCCCCAATGTGTCCCTACAGGACATCATGCAGCTGGCATTGTTGAAATTACCCTATATGGGCCATAAAATTTTTCCCTTCGCCGCCTTATTCGGGGGCATGTTAACGTTCTGGCGGCTGGCACGACATCAGGAATTGGTGGTCACCCGTGCGGCCGGAATTTCTGCCTGGCAATTTTTACTGCCGGTCATTACGGCTGGTTTCCTGCTCGGTGTATTCCAGACAGTGGCCCTCAATCCGTTGGCATCAACAACCTTGTCGCAATACGAACATACCGAAGCCATGTTGTTCAAGCGGGGCCGAAACCTGCTTGAAATTGGCAAGTCCGGTGTCTGGCTCCGTCAGTCAAACCCGCAAGGCCAGGCCGTTATCAGTGCCTCGCGCATTATCACCAAAGGCCAGAGCGTTTCCCTGACGGGCATTACCGTGTTTATGTTCAAAGGTGTTGACCAGTTTTACCAGCGGTTCGATGCGGATTCGGCGGTGCTGGAAGACGGTTTCTGGCACATCAAAAACGCCTGGGTTCAAACACCGGAGGAAACACCGGTGTTCGAGAAAACCATGTGGATGGAAACTGATCTGACCTTCAACAGTATTCAAGACAGTTTTGCGGCGCCTGAGACCATGTCTTTCTGGTCTTTACCGGGCTTTGTGGCCCAACTGGAAGAAGCCGGGTTTTCTGCTGTACGTCACCGACTTTATTTACATTCCCTGTTATCTGCTCCGTTGCTGATGTGTGCCATGGTTTTGATTGCCGCCACGTTCACCCTGCGCCACGGACGTCGGGGCAGCACGGTTTTCATCATCTCAGGGGGGGTAATGACAGGTTTTGTACTTTATTTTTTCTCTGACATTGTTTTTGCCCTTGGACAGAGTGATACCATCCCGGCCGTTCTCGCGGCGTGGACACCATCGGGGGTTGCAACGCTTCTCGGATTGACCACATTGCTCCATCTGGAAGATGGGTAAGCGTTTGCACGATGTATAGATTCTCCATTCAAAATCAAATCAACAATGCATGGCACAAATTCCGGTCACTTGTCCTGACCGGGGTTGCCGCATTGGCTATTACATGTCTCACACCTGCCAGCGCTACCGCACAAACCCAACCCGGGAACACAGCACAAAATCAGGCCCGACCAGAGGTTAATTTTACGGCCGATGCAATGGATTTTGACAGGGATCTGGGTATTGTAACGGCCCGGGGAAATGTAGAAGTCACCCATGACAACCAGACCATGCTGGCCGATACCATCAGCTTTAATCAGAAAACCGATGTGCTGACGGCGACCGGTAATATCACGATGCTGGAACCCGATGGCAATGTCATCTTTGCCGAACATCTGGAAATGGCAGGTGATTTCAAAAATGGTATCATTAAAAACATCCGTATGATCCTGAGCGATAACTCCCGCATAGCCGCCAACGGCGCACGGCGCATCAATGGTGACCTTGACCTTCGAAAGGCCGTATATTCACCCTGCAAAGCCTGTGAAGATAACCCGGACCGGGCACCTTTATGGCAAATAAAGGCCGTCAAGGTTTATCACGATAATACCCGTCACACTATTGAATACACCGATGCCTGGCTGGAAGTGGCTGGGGTTCCAATATTCTATACCCCATATCTGTCCCACCCTGACCCAACCGTTAAACGCGAGTCTGGTTTTCTGGCGCCATCATTCGGGAACAGTACTGAATTGGGTCTGTTCCTGCAGACACCTTATTTCTGGAATATTTCCGATCAAACCGACATGACCATCACGCCAGCCCTCTACGGTAACCAGGGCACCGGGATAATATCAGAATTCAGGCACTTCCCACTGGATGGCGAGTTCCAGATTGAAACCAGTCTGGTTGATGAAGATACCAACGAATTCAACGGCCATATTGACAGTTTTGGCAAATTTAATATTGATCAGACCTGGCGTTGGGGTTTCGAAGCACAATACACCTCTGAAGATACATATCTGAGGCGTTATAGTTTCGCCAGCCCGCAAACCCTGACCAGTACCCTCTTTGCCGAAGGCTTCCGGGACCGCAATTATTTCCGTGCCGACACATTTTACTTCCAGAGCCTGAAGTCCGGTGCTAATCAGGACAAAGTCCCCGTTATTGCACCATTGATTACCTATCAGCATATCGGCAAACCAGACGACTTTGGTGGCCAAAGCACACTCGATGCCAGCTTCGTATCCCTGAACCGTGAAAACGGCACCGACATGCAGCGTATCTCGTTACGCCCAGGATGGAAGGCCAATTTTGTTTCTGCTTTTGGCGAAGCCTATAAGTTTTCTGTCAATCTCGATACAGACCTCTACCGTATCAGCGACTACACCCCGGTGGATGATAGTAAATTTGATGGCCTGACGGCACGCATATATCCTCAGGCCAAGTTTGACTGGCGTCTGCCCATGGTAAAACAATCGGATAACACCCATCAACTGATCGAGCCTGTTACCGCCCTGATTATTGCACCGAACAATGTTAACCCAAAGAAAATTGCCAATGAAGACAGCCTGGAATTCGAATTCGATGAAAGCAGCCTGTTCAGCCGGAGCCGATTTACCGGAGAAGACCGGGCAGAGGGCGGAAGCCGGATCGACTATGGTCTGCAGTGGGGGGTGTATGGAAATTCCGGTGGGAAAACCACGGCGTTCTTAGGCCAGAGCTATCGATTGCATCAAGACAATACGTTCGCTAAAAACTCTGGGCTGGAAGATAATTTTTCAGATATTGTGGCCAAGATCGAGATCGCACCTAACAGCTATTTTGACCTGTTTTACAGAACCAGAATTGCCAAAGAAAATGGCGATTTCAAACGAAACGAAGTTGCGCTCGGCATCGGCGTTCCGCTCTTGCGATTGAGCACACAATATCAGTTCTTTGACAAACAAAGAGACAGTGAATTTGAAGGACGCGAAGATATAACCGTCGCTCTGAGTTCTCAAATGAACCGGAACTGGCGAGGATCCATGGACGTACGGCATGATATCGCAGATAATCAAACACGATCATTTGGTTCGAGTTTGATATACGAGGATGAATGCCTGCTCTTTACCACAAACTTTTCGCGCACATTTTATAAAGACCGCGACTTGAACCCAACCGATACAATATTATTCGTCGTCAGTTTTAAAACCCTCGGCGAGGTCCGCGTCAATTAATTTTGCCCAACAAAGATTAGTCTAGCTCATGAAATATAGTGATAAGAAAATTTTCGGACCCGTCTCAGGTTTTGTTATGCTCTGCCTGATTGTGCTGCCCGGCATCGGCCTGGCTGGTTTAAAGACCGCCAGGGCACAAGATACCTTGCGTATTTCCGCGGTCGTGAATGAAACGGCCATATCAGCCTATGATTTAATTTCCCGCATTCGATTAACCATCGTACTGTCGGGATTAAATAAATCAGATGAGACGATAGAACGCCTTAAAGCCGACACCCTGCGTGTATTGATTGATGAAAGCCTGAAGTTACAGGAAGCCGAACAGTTGGGAATTGCCACATCCGAACAGGAGCTTATTGCAACGATTGCACGTATCGAACAGCGCAACAAAATGAAACCCGGACAGTTGTCGCAATTATTAAGCACCAATGGCGTCAATATTGATACGTTGTTACAGCAAATCAAAACAAACCTTCTGTGGCCACGAACTGTTATGGCCAAATATGGTGCAAACCTTACTATTTCGGACTCCTCAATCGACATTTCCTTTGCCAAGGCAGAAGCGGCCCGTGAAAAACCGCTTTATTTATTATCCGAGATCGTCATCGCCGTTGACAATGTGTCCAACCAGCAACAAGCCGAGGGACAAATCACCAGGATTTTCGCTGATTTACAGAACGGTGCCGACTTTGCCGCACTGGCACGCTCGTTTTCACAATCCCCGACGGCGGCCAAGGGCGGCGATGTGGGGTGGAGAAGACTGGATCAACTACCAACACAAATTTCGGCAGTTCTGGCAACCATGAAACCGGGACAGATTTCGCAACCGATTCCTCTTAAAACCAGTTTTGTCCTGTTGTTAGTGAATGACTTCAAGGAAAATTCCCGCAGGCAACCTGCGAGCCCTATTCTCGATCTGGCACAGTTTCACCTTGAACTTCCCGGTGATGCACAACCAGAAACCGTAGAGACCTACATGGAAGCTGCACGCAACCACACCTCCGACACAAAACAATGTAGCACATTCAATGAGATCGGTACGCAGAACGGCTCGCCCATGTCTGGCAGTCTGGGAAAAATTGATCAATCGAAGCTGCCCCCCCATCTGTTAAAAGCTGTCAGTGAACTGCCTGTGGGAACGCCCAGCAAGCCCATTCGGACACCCGATGGTGTCGTTGTTCTGATGGTCTGCAATCGTGAAAATCCTGCCCAGGCGGATGAAGAAAAAATTCGTGAGGGAATAAGGCGGAAACTGTTAAACGAGCGCCTGACGATATATGAACGGCAATACATCCGCGATATCCGCAGTCGGGCCTATATTGATATCCGCCAGTGAGCCACACTAACATCAAGGTACAGTACTAATGGCCCAGATTGATAAACCGGAAACTGGCCTGGCCCTGACCATGGGGGAACCGGGTGGTATTGGCGGTGAATTATCCCTGAAAACCTGGATCGAACGGGACCGCAACAATACACCGGCATTTTTCGTTATCGACAGTGTAGAGCGATTACAGCGCATTGCCTCTAATCTGGGTTGGACAGTGGCCGTCGAAGAGATTTCCTCACCCGATCAATGCGAGGCGGTCTTCCATCATGCTTTGCCGGTATTATCTGTCGGCATGGTCCCATCATACATTCCAGGCCAGGCAACTGCGGCCAGCGCAACAGCGGTTTGTCGTTCCATCGAAATGGCCGTCGAACTGGCCATGAATGACGATGTTCGCGCGATCGTTACCAATCCCATTCAAAAAAATGCCCTGTACGATGCCGGTTTTAAATACCCCGGCCATACGGAATTTATCGCCCACCTGAGCGGCGGTATTGAACCGGTCATGATGCTGGCTTCTCCGGAATTACGGGTCGTCCCGCTGAGCATACATGAGCCCATCGTACAGGCCATCACATCCATCAATAGCGAGACAATTGTGCGCAAATCACTGATCGTGGCCAACGCCCTGCGACAGGATTTCGCGCTTGCAGATCCACGTCTGGCAATGGCCGGGCTGAACCCCCATGCCGGCGAAAATGCCACCATGGGCTTTGAAGACAGCACGATCATCGCCCCGGCAATTGAAACCCTGCGCCGCTCAGGGCTTAACGTGATGGGTCCGGTTCCACCAGACGCCTTGTTTATGGCCCGCATGCGATCGAGCTATGACGTGGCAATCTGTCATTATCATGATCAGGCTTTGATCCCCATCAAGGCCATCGATGTTGAACGGGCCGTCAATGTTACCGTGGGCCTGCCCATTATCAGGACATCGCCGGATCACGGCACCGCACTGGACATTGCCGGTACGGGCACCGCCGAGCCGACCAGCCTGATCGCTGCCCTGCACATGGCAGATAACATCGCAAGAAACCGGCGGGATGCTCAGATCAGTAAGGACACGCGATGACCACGCAACGCGACCAACTGAACGACCTGCCCGCCTTACGTGATGTGATCGCCAAATATGACTTGCAGGCAAAAAAGTCCCTGGGTCAGAATTTCCTGTTTGATCTCAACTTGACCATGCGCATAGCTCGCGCGGCAGGCGACCTTTCGGGCTGTGATATTATTGAGATTGGCCCCGGACCGGGTGGTCTGACCCGAGCCTTACTGGCTTGTGGGGCGCGCCATGTTCATGCCATCGAACGCGACAGGCGGTGCATTGCGGCGCTCGGCGATATCAAGGCTGTGGTCCCCGATTGTCTGAGCATCATCGCCGACGATGCCCTGAAAATTGATTATGCCAGGCTCGGAACCAACCCCCGGAAAATAGTCGCCAATCTACCTTATAATATTGCCACACCTTTGTTATTGAACTGGCTAAAGGACCTTGCGGGTATTGAAAGTATGACCCTGATGTTCCAGAAGGAGGTCGCCGAACGGATTGTCGCCGCTCCGGGGAACCGAACCTATGGCAGATTATCGGTCATCACCCAATGGCTATGCCATGCACATCTGGATTTTATCGTATCACCAAAGGCCTTCACCCCGCCGCCCAAGGTGACCTCGGCGATTATCACCCTGACCCCTCGCAATGAACCGCTGGTGAAGGTCTCGCGCAAAGCCATCGAGACCGTGACCGCGGCGGCGTTTGGTCAGCGTCGCAAGATGCTGAGGGCTAGCCTTAAATCCTTTGATCTGGATTTTGCGGCATTGGGCATTGATCCCACGGCACGGGCCGAAAGCCTGGACGTGCAATCATTTTGCAGGATGGCACAAGTCATCGAGAAAACCCGGCTGTAACAGGTCTTACTGACCCACACCCAATTCGCGAACAAAACTCACAAGGCCTTTCATGCGGCTGCGTTTCAGCCTTTCGGCTTTGAGTATGGCCCGCGCATCTTCGACACAAATATCAATATCATGATTGATAATCACGTATTGATATGATCCCCAATGGCTCATTTCCGAGGTAGCCTTGTCCATCCGGGCTCGTACAACCTCATCACTGTCCTGGGCCCGGCTTTTCAAGCGGGCTTCAAGCTCGGCGACGGAAGGCGGCAGAATAAAGACCGAAACCAGGTCATCACTAGCGTATTGCTGAATTTCCTGGGCACCCTGCCAGTCCACATCGAACAGCACATCGATACCTTTTACCTGGGCATCTTCGACAGGCTTTCTGGGTGTTGCATAGGAATTTCCAAAAACAATGGCATGTTCGAGAAATTCATCATTGGCGGTCATTTTGTCGAATTTTTCCTGACTGACAAATATATACTCCCTGCCGTCGATTTCACCCGGACGTGGTTTTCGGGTGGTAACAGAGGTAGAAACAATCAAATTGGTATCACTTTCCAGCAAGGCACTCGCGACCGTCGATTTGCCAGCCCCCGACGGTGACGATAAAACGAACAACATTCCCCGCCGCTCGACATTTAAATCCGCTGGATGATCTGACGATGTTTGTTTGTTATTCAACATTTTGCACCTGTTCCCGCAACTGATCGATTGTTACTTTCATATCCAGACCGACCCGTGTCAGCCCAGGATCAATTGCCTTTGAACACAAGGTATTGGCTTCTCGATTGAATTCCTGACACAGAAAATCAAACTTCCGGCCAATGGCTCCGTCCTGAGACAACAGGTCGTGGGCGGCTTCGCAATGGGCGCCCAGCCGGTCCAGTTCCTCGCGCACATCTGCCTTGGTACACAGCACGGCTGCTTCCTGGGCGAGACGGTCTTCCGACAAGGCGGGGGTCTTATCAAGCAGTGCCGCAACGCCCAGCTCTATGCGCTGGCTCATCAAGCCGGTCTGGGTTTCGGCGCATGTCAAAGCCTCGGTATGCAGGCTTTCCAGGGTTGCAATGTGACCGTCGAGCATATCCTTCAGGCGGGCACCTTCCAGAGCCCGGCTCTCAAGCAAGGTCTCCAGTGCCCGGTCCAGTCCCAGCAACAGGGCTTCATCCAGCACAGAACGTGTATCGGGATTGTCTTCCTGATCAACCGGTTCCAGAACACCGCGCAGGGATAACAGGCCGTCTACGCTAGGCGGCGTGGCATCGGGAAAGCGTTCCATGACAGCAGGGATCGCGGCCATTGCGGCATCAAGAACGGCAGTATTGACCCGCCAGGTGCCTTGTGAGACATCCTGCACCAAATTCAGATTAGCAAAAATACTGCCACGGGTCAGGGATTTCTGAATGCGCTCGCGCACCAGGCGGTCCAGCCGATCAAACCCGCCAGGCAACCGGCAGCGAATATCCAGTCCCTTTGAATTGACACTCTTGACCTCCCAGGACCAGACGGCCCCGTCCCCTTTTCCTTCTATACGGGAAAACCCGGTCATAGATGAAACGCTCATGTGCCCTGCTATTCCTCACAATATTTCGACTAACAATGTCCAGTTGACGGCCCATTATAACAACCCATACCGTGATAATAACAGTATAATCAATTAACGTGAAATGCCCGGTAAATTGTCTATACTCACCCATGCAAAAAAAACCAATGCCACGCTCTATCCTGATTACCGGTGCTTCCAGCGGGATCGGGGCGGCTCTGGCGCGACAATACAGCAGACCGGGTATCACCTTGTTTCTGTCGGGGCGAGATGACACCCGCCTGGCGGTAACCAGAGCTGACTGCCTGAAGCTCGGCGCATCTGTGGAAACACAGATAATCGACGTTTGTGATCGCTTCAATATGGAAACATGGGTTGAGCTTTGCCATAAACAATGCCCGCTGGACCTGGTTATAGCCAATGCCGGTATATCGGGTGGACCGACAGCCCTGTCGGGTGGCACAGACAGCACCCGCGATATTTTCGCCATCAATCTGGCTGGTGTGCTCAATACACTTCTACCGGCCATACCATTGATGGTAAAACGCGGCACGGGCCAGCTCGCTATCATGTCCTCGCTGGCCGGATTTCGTGGGCTGGCTTCTGCCCCGGCCTACAGTGCCAGCAAAGCCGCCGTCAAAGCCTGGGGTGAGGGTCTGCGCGGTGAACTGGGCGAAAGCGGCGTTGCGGTTAACGTGATCTGTCCCGGGTTTGTGAAAAGTTCCATCACCGATGCCAACAATTTTTCCATGCCCTTTCTCATGAGTGCGGACAAGGCGGCAAAAATCATTGCCACAGGCCTGCGCCGCAACCGGCCCCGCATCGCTTTTCCCTTTGTCATGCACGCACTGGTTTGGTTATTCAGCGCCTTGCCGCCCGGACTGGTTGACCCCCTGCTGGCTCGGTTACCAAAAAAAACCTGATCAAGGCGGAACGTTAGGCGGAACGTTATTTGGACTTCTGAAGTTTTCGCCATTTCCGCACATTGCGATTATGCCCGGCCAGAGTCTCGGCAAAAGCATGACCACCGCTGCCATCGGCAACAAAATACAGATCCTTGCCCAGAACCGGGCTCAACAGGACAGCTTCCAGAGCCGCCCGTCCGGGATTGGCAATAGGTCCGGGCGGTAATCCTCGGATGACATAGGTATTATAATCCGTCGGTTTTTTTAAATCGGCCTTGCTCAGGGCGCGGCCCAGAACATAATCGCCATTGGTCAGGCCGTATGACACCGTGGGGTCGGATTGCAGACGCATCTTGCGACGCAACCGGTTGAGAAACACACCGGCGACCCGTGAGCGTTCTTCCGCCACCCCGGTTTCCTTCTCCACAATGGAAGCCAGTATCAGGGCCTCAAAAGGTGTTTTCAGGGGCAGATCAGGGACTCGCGCCAGCCACAATTCAGACAATAAATTCGTCATGCCCTGTCGCATCTGCCCGATCATATCCTGACGATCCTCGCCATAGGAGAAAAAATATGTTTCCGGTAACAGCGAGCCTTCCGGCGGGTGGGCAAAAAATACGTCACCAGTCATGCCATCGATGGTGGCGATCTGCTCGATTATCTGTGCTACGGTCAGGCCTTCGGCAATGGTAATGCGGCGCAGGACTGTCTTGCCACTTCTCAACACGCCCAGCACTTCACGCGCACTCAAGGCGGTCTTGATAACAAATTCCCCAGCTTGCAGGTCATTAACCGTGCCCACAAACCGGGCACCGAATTCGAAGGCCAGAGCACTTTCAATGATACCATTTGCCTGAAGTTGCCGGGCGATGGCTTTCAGGCCGTTGCCACGTTCAATAATTACGGTGGTATCATCGCCAAGTGGGCCGGGTTGGTTGAATTGAGTATAGAGCCATACCGCACCACTGCCACCAGCCAGAACGATAAGCAGTGATAATACGATCAGTACGCGGATAAATTTACGACCCATTGTACCTTCGTCATATCAGTCGATGGCCTTAAAGACGAGAGATGCATTCGTTCCACCAAAACCAAAGGAGTTCGATAACACCGCTTTGATCTTGCGCTGCTTGGGTTGGTGGGGAACCAGATCCAGATCACAGCCTTCCGACGGGTTATCCAGATTAAGTGTCGGCGGGGCCACATCATCGCGCATGGCCAGCAACGAATAGATCGCCTCCACCGCACCGGCCGCACCAAGCAGATGCCCCACGGCGGATTTTGTCGAAGACATGGACAGTTTTTTTGCCGCTTCGCCAAACATGCGTTTGACCGCGTTCAGCTCAATTGTGTCTCCCAACGGGGTCGAGGTACCATGGGCATTGATATAGTCAATGTCTTCCGGGTTCATTTCGGCCCGGTTCATGGCCGCCTTCATACAGCGGAATGCACCATCACCGGACTCCGCAGGGGCTGTAATGTGATACGCGTCACCAGCCATGCCATAGCCGACGATCTCGCCATAAATTTTTGCCCCGCGTTTTTTGGCATGTTCCAGTTCTTCCAGAACCAATACCCCGGCACCTTCACCCATGACAAAACCGTCACGGTCGCGGTCCCACGGACGCGATGCAGCCTCAGGCGTGTCGTTAAAGTTTGTCGACAGGGCACGGGCTTGAGCAAAGCCAGCCATGCCAACACGACATATAGCCGATTCCGTACCACCGGCGACCATCACATCGGCATCATCAAACATGATAATGCGGGCCGCATCACCGATAGCATGGGTTCCGGTCGCACAGGCCGTCACCGGTGCATGGTTCGGCCCCCTGAAACCCCAACGAATGGATATATGACCCGATGCCAGATTAATCAGGCTGGCCGGGATAAAAAACGGGCTGAGACGGCGAACGCCGGACTTGTCAACGGTCAGCGTGCCTTTGGAAATTTCCGTCAGGCCACCGATGCCGGAACCGACCATAACACCAGTACGGCATTGGGACTCGTAATCGTCCGGCATCCAGCCCGCGTCTTCAACGGCCTGTTGGGCGGCGGTCAGGGCATAAATGATAAAATCGTCCATGCGGCGGCGATCTTTACCCGATACCCAGTCATCCGGGTTGTAGCTGCCCTCAGACCCATCATCGGAACGGATAATTTGCGCGGCGACCTTGGCCGGAATGTCCGTTACATCGAACGATTGAATGACAGAAAGACCGGATTCGCTATTGAGGACACGGCGCCAGTTTGCTTCCACACCACAACCCAGCGCGTTGACCATCCCCAGACCTGTAACTACTACTCTTCTCATTGGCTCACCATTTCAGTATATCAGCACGCTCGATACCATATTCCCGGGCGCAACACATTGGTTCCAACAAGAAACAGGCACCGCAATCAATCCATGAAGCAGTGCCTATAACGGTAATTCCAGTTTACGCGCTGGATTCATTTAATCCGAATCAGGATGTCTGTGCTTCAATCAAGACAATGGCATCTTTCAAAGTCATGATTTTTTCTGCCGCATCATCTGGAATTTCGCAACCGAATTCTTCTTCAAATGCCATAACCAGTTCTACGGTGTCGAGACTGTCAGCGCCCAGATCATCAATAAAGCTGGCATTATCAACGACTTTAGCTTCGTCTACTCCAAGATGCTCAATAACAATTTTCTTAACGCGTTCGGCTACGTCACTCATACTCTAGTTCCCTATAATGGTTATATGTCAAAAATTTCCTGCCATACTTGCCGTGTCAACATTACATCATTACACCTACAAGTACCAAGATGGCTTCTGTTAACATACTTTTTTCGCGTTGACCAGTGCCCATAACGTTCAAAAGTACGGCATAACCACATATTATCTGCCATTAAACCATCGCCATGCCGCCATTAATGTGCAGGGTTTGTCCAGTAATATAACCTGCTTCGTCACTGGCCAGATAAGTCACCCCAGCCGATATATCCTCAACACTGCCCAAACGACCGGCGGGAATACCACCCAACAAGGCGGATTTCTGATCGTCGCCAAGCGCATCGGTCATGGCCGTTATTATAAATCCGGGGGCCACACAGTTCACCGTTATACCCCGCGATGCGACTTCCTGGGCCAGGGCTTTTGACATGCCCACCATGCCGGCTTTCGAGGCTGCATAGTTAATCTGCCCGGCGTTGCCGGTTTGTCCGACCACCGAGGATATATTGATGATCCGGCCCCAGCGTTGTTTCATCATACCGCGCAATGAGGCCCGGCAAAGCCGAAAGGTCGCCGTCAGATTAACGTCGATCACTAATTGCCAGTCCTCGTCTTTCATGCGCATGGCCAGCCCATCACGGGTCAGTCCGGCATTGTTAACCAGTATATGAACACCGCCCATGGCTTCTGTCGCCCGTTTAACCAGTTCACCGGGACCATCCGGATCGCTAAGGTCACACGGCACCACGTGACACCGCTCGCCCAGTTCGCCAGCCAGAGCATCGAGTGCCTCAACACGAGTGCCCGACAACGTAACACACGCCCCACTGGAATGCAGGGCCCGGGCAATCGCATTGCCGATACCACCGGACGCACCGGTTACAATGGCATTTTTGCCTGTCATATCAAACATTTAGCTCTCCAGATTTTTTATTCAAATATATACAATTATCAGGTTATTACGGCCAGAACACCTTCTACATCAGCCGGTGTGGCCACATTCAACGACGTCACATCCGGTGCAATTCGTCGGGTCAGGCCGCTCAAAACCTTGCCGGAACCTATTTCGATCAATGTTTCGATACCCTGTTCAGCCATCCAGGCGACACTTTCACTCCAGCGCACCATACCGGTAACCTGTTCGACCAGCAGGGTACGGATTTCATGGCAATCATCGCAAGACCGGGCGGTAATGTTAGCCACCAATGGCACCACAGGAGCGGTCACATCAACATCGTTTAGCGCCTGTTCCATGATCCGGGCCGCTGGTGCCATCAAGGAACAATGAAATGGCGCGCTGACCGGTAGCTTTATGGCCCGTTTTGCGCCACGTTCCTTGGCAATTTCCATGGCCCGCTCAACGGCTTCAAGGGCGCCGCTAATTACCACCTGACCGGGTGCATTATCGTTGGCACACATACACACACCAACCGATGAAGCCTCAGAAGCCACCTCTTGTGCAGCGCTCAGGTCCAGTCCCAAAAGGGCCGCCATAGCCCCTTCACCTACCGGCACGGCCTGTTGCATGGCCCGTCCCCTGGTTTTCAGCAACCGCGCGGTTTGAGCGATGGTAAACGTGCCGGCGGCTGCCAGCGCCGAATATTCGCCAAGCGAATGTCCGGCCACAAATCGGGCACAGGAGGAAAGTTCCAGATTGCCTTCGCTCTCAAGCACCCGCAGTGCTGCCAGACTAACCGCCATCAGGGCGGGCTGGGCATTTTCCGTCAGAACAAGGTCTTCCTGCGGTCCGTCAAACATCAGTTTTGAAAGGTTTTGGTCCAGGGCGTCATCGACTTCCTGTAAAACATGTTTGGCGACGGGAAAAGCGTCGGCCAGTTCTTTGCCCATGCCAACGGCCTGGGAGCCCTGTCCGGGGAAAATAAAAGCGCGTGTCATCTGTCTGGTTAGCCTCGTTAATTGATAAGTTCAAATTCCTGATCAATCTAACAGGGCCTAAATAAAATCACCACCGTCAAAATTTCTTCCAAATTCATTGCCCAACAAGCATTCTTGCACTTGCTCTTGGCAGGGGGTTGTGTATAGTGCGCGCTCCGTTAACCCTGCCGAATGGTTCGGCTATGCTCTGGTCTGAGACCGGAGCTGAGATAATCCAGAGGGATTAAAAAATGTCTCTATATGAAACCGTGTATATTGCGCGGCAAGATATCGCTGCCCCGCAAGTAGAAGCCCTTACTGAAATCTTCAAATCAATCATCACCGATCAGGGTGGTTCTGTCGAAAAAGTCGAAAGCTGGGGTCTGCGTACTCTTGCTTACCGCGTCAAAAAGAACCGCAAGGGTCATTATGTCCTCATGAACCTGGACGCACCTGCAGCAGCCATCAGCGAGATGGAACGTCAGATGCGCATCCACGAGGACGTGTTGCGTTACCTGACCATTCGTGTGGATGAACATGAAACCGAGCCTTCCGTCATGATGCGCAACCAAAGCAGCGATGACAGCCCGCGCCGCAAATCCTACGATAATGGTCCCAGTCGTGATGAGCGTCCGGCTCAACAAACCGAACAAACTGATGAGCGTCCGGTTCAAAAAACCGAAGAAACTTCAGAGCAAGGAGCAGAAGCATGAGCCGCACATTTTTCCGCCGTCGCAAAAGCTGCCCGTTCAGTGGCTCTAATGCCCCGGTTATCGATTACAAGGATATCAAACTGTTAGGTCGTTTCCTGTCCGAACGTGGCAAGATTGTACCGTCTCGCATTACCGCCGTTTCCAACAAGAAACAGCGCAGACTGTCGACGGCGATCAAACGGGCCCGCTTCCTTGCCTTGATCCCTTACGTGGTAAAATAAAACGTGCTCAAACTGTCCGGCTGCTAAATAACCGGTAAGTTCAGAAATGTTCAGAAGAGATCTGGTTTTCATGCAACAGAAGAATATCCTTATGGCAGTTGGCGGCGGCAGTTTAAGTGCTGTCGCATCGCTGGCATTCCTGAGCGGAGTGCCTGGTGGACTGTTGTTTGTATACTTTGCCATGTTGCCGATCTTTATGGTGGCATTCAGCATGGGAACCACCGCGGTTTCCATTGCGGCCTTAAGCGGTATAGTTATCGCTGGCACACTGGGCGACAGCGTAACGGCTGCGGCTTATGGTGCTTTCCATGCTTTACCAGCCTGGTTTATCTCGCGCCAAAGCCTGGCATCTTACCAGACCCAAGACGGTTCCATAGCCTGGCGGACGCCGGGTGCCGTGCTCAGTTCATTATCAGTACTTTGTGCTGTCATGATGATATTTGGTGCCCTGTTATTTTCAAACATAACCACCATGGGCATCGAGCAAGGCATCAACACCATTCTTCGTGAAGCATTTGCCCAGGTTATTCCCAACATGGACAACGAAGAACTGGCCCAGATGATTGGCACCATGGCATCCATCTTCCCCGGTGTGATGGGTGGTTCCTGGGTTATCATGATCGTCATCAATACGGTTCTGGCCCAGTCATTCGTTGTGCGTATGGATAAAAATATCCGGCCGACGCCGTCATATCTGAATATGGATCTGCCGCAGTGGGCTGCATGGCCGCTTGTTATCAGTGCTGCTGCGTCACTGATCCTGAGCGGTGATGCCAACTACATTGCGCAAAACAGTGCCATCATACTGGCGACACCGTTTTTCTTTCTGGGACTTTCTGTCATTCACTGGGCGGTTCGACGCATCAGCTTTTCCGTTGCACTGCTGAGCTTCTTCTATTTGATTATGATCATGTCGGGCTGGGCAATATTGCTGGTGGCTGGCATTGGCATGATCGAACAATGGGCAGGCATCCGGTCACGTTTTAGCGACAACTCAAATACTAATTTAACACCAACTGAGAAATCAGACCCGAAAGGCCATGATGGCCAGGAGTAAACAATGGAAATCATTCTATTAGAACGTATTGAGAAACTTGGACAGATGGGTGACATGGTTAATGTCAAACCCGGGTATGCCCGTAACTTTCTCCTGCCCCAGAAAAAAGCCCTGCGGGCGACCAAAGAGAACAAGGAACGCTTTGAAGCGGGACGAGTTCAGCTCGAAGCCGAAAACCTGAAGCTACGCGATGAAGCCCAGGCCATTGGCGACAAGTTGAACGGACTGTCCGTTATCCTGGTCCGTCAGGCTGGTGATGCCGGCCAGTTATACGGCTCGGTAAGTGCCCGTGACATTGCTGATGCAGTTATCACAGATGGTTTCACCATCTCGCGCAGTCAGGTCGTACTGGAACGCCCGATCAAGACGATTGGCATCCACCCGGTTCTGATTACCTTGCATCCGGAGGTTACCGTTACGGTGACGACCAACGTGGCACGCTCACAGGAAGAAGCCGAGATTCAGACCAAAACCGGCAAAGCCATAAAGTCAGCCGAAGAATTGCGTGATCTGGAAGATGCAGAAGCCGCCGCGGCTCTCGAGGCCAAAGCCGCTGCATCGCTGGAAGCTGCCGCCGAGGAAATCTTCGAAGAAGGTGCCGCACCGGATGCTGAAGATGAAGCTGAAGATGGCGCTGGTGAAACAGCCGAAGAAGAAAAAACTCCGGACTGAACAAGCCTGCTACCAAATGATATATAGACGGCGCGTCTGGAAACAGGCGCGCCGTTTTAATTATGGCGCGCAAACAACCCACAGATTATCCACATACCATCCCCGTGTTTCACAGACTGTGATATAATATCGATTCTATCCCCATGTAACCCACATGTAACCCGTTCTAAGCGGGTTACGCCATGGCGCGAAGGGTGTATCCATAAACCTATGTCAACATCAACGGTTCAAGACCAACAAAACACCACAGCAAACAGCGACAATACAACCCGGATCGGCGGTCCGGCATTTCGCACGCTGCCCCATAACATAGAGGCCGAGCGTGGTTTGCTGGGGGCCATATTGGTTGATAACCGGGCCCAGGAAAGAGTCGCGGAATATCTGCGCCCGGAACATTTTGTCATTGGCCAGCACAAACTGATCTTTGATGCCTGCATCAAATTGATTGATGGGGGCCAGATTGCCAGCCCGATCACCCTGAAACCCTATTTCGAACAAAGTGGGAAGCTGTCAGAAGTCGGCGGCACGGATTATCTAGGCGAACTGGCTGCCAATGCCGTTACGATTATCAATGCGGGCGAATATGGCCGCATTATTTATGACCTTCACCTCAAGCGTGAACTGATTACCATCGGTCAGGATGTTGTCGAAAATGCTTTTGGCGGCGAAATCGATGAGAATGCCATTACCCAGATCGAAGAAGCAGAACGCAGCCTTTACGACCTGGCCTCCACAGGCAACCAGGAAGGTGGATTCTTACCATTCAAAGATGCCGTGATCAGCGCGATCGACATGGCGGATGCGGCCCATAAACGTGACGGGGCTTTGTCCGGTTGCACTACGGGTCTGCTCGATCTAGACAGAATGCTGGGTGGTTTACATAAATCCGATCTGTTGATCCTGGCCTCACGCCCCGCCATGGGCAAAACATCTCTGGCGACAAATATCGCCTTCAATGCGGCAAAAGCCTATATAGACAGTAATAAAAAAGAAGGTGCTGTGGTCGGGTTTTTCTCACTGGAAATGTCCGCCGAACAGCTGGCCAGTCGTATTTTATCCGAACAGACTGAAATCTCGTCGGATAAAATGCGCAAAGGCGAAGTCCCGGCCGAACAATTCCTGCGTCTGTCTGCCGCAGCCCAGACATTGCACACCCTGCCGATTTTTATCGACGACACACCGGCCTTGACCGTCAGCGCCCTGCGAACAAGGGCGCGGCGACTGCAACGACAAAGCCAGCTGGGTTTTATCATCGTCGATTATCTGCAACTTTTGCAAGGCTCCAACCGGTCGCGATCCGATGGCCGTGTGCAGGAAGTCTCGGAAATCACCCGGGGGTTGAAAACGCTGGCCAAGGAACTGAACATCCCGGTATTGGCCCTCTCGCAACTATCCCGCCAGGTTGAAAACCGTGATGATAAACGACCACAGCTTGCCGACCTTCGCGAGTCAGGTTCCATCGAACAGGACGCCGATGTTGTGATGTTCATCTACCGTGAAGAATATTATCTGGAAAAATTAAAGCCCAAGGAAACCAGCGATAAATTCGTTGATGAAATCGCCAGGTGGGAAGAACGCATGGACAAATGCCGCAACCAGGCCGACGTTATTATCTCGAAGCAGCGCCATGGCCCCACCGGTACGGTCAATCTGTTATTCCAGGGTGAATTTACCCGGTTCAGTAATCTTGATCCCTATCATTATTCCAGCGGGTCTCAATAGTGGGCCTCAATAAAGCCCAAGGCTTCCTGCGATGAACTCCCCTGCCCCCGACACCAGATTACCCGAGACCTGGGCACAAGGCAGTGGTCGTTTGTTGATCGATCTGGATGCCGTGGCGTCCAACTACCGGATTTTGCGCGACAAAATGGCGGGCAAAGCCTGTGGTGCATGTGTCAAGGCGGACGGTTATGGTCTGGGCATGGACAAGATTGCCCCGGTGCTGGCGCGTGAGGGTTGCGTGGATTTTTTCGTATCCTTTCTGGAGGGCGGCATCCGGTTGCGCGCTATGCTGCCTGATGCCCGGCACAAGATCCATATTCTGACCGGACTGGCAGGCGGCAAACCGGCTGATTTTATTGAACATGGCCTGGTCCCGGTTCTGAACTGTCGCAAAACCATTGACGACTGGCTTGAATATGGTGCCAACACAAACACCTCCGCCCCGGCAAACATTCATATGGACACCGGCATGTTGCGCCTGGGCCTGACCCCATCGGAGATCACCGCCATCACCACTGAGCCAGACGTATTGAAGCGGCTTAACCTGGACATGATTATCAGCCACCTTGCCTGCGCCGATGAAGCCGACAACCCCAAAAATCGCGAACAACGCGATTGGTTTGCCAAGGTTTATGCATCATTCGGAGCCAGCCGTGCCAGTTTAGCCAATTCATCGGGAATTTTTCTGGGCCCGGATTATCATTTTGATATGGCCCGTCCGGGGGCCGCGCTCTACGGCATCAACCCGACCCCAAACGCCCCTTCGCCGGTACGCCAAGTCGTTCGCTTGCAAGGAAAAATCCTGCAAGTCCGTTCCGTTGACAGTCCTCAAACCGTTGGTTATGGTGCGACATATCGGTTCAGTGAACCGGGGCGCATTGCAACGTTGGGGGTAGGATATGCCGATGGATTTCTTCGCTCGCTCAGTGATAACGCCACGGCCTTTATTGGCGACACACCCGTTCCTATTATCGGGCGTGTTTCAATGGATATGATTGCAATCGATATTTCCCATATTGAAGACCATCTATGCACCCCGGGAAAAGCCGTGGACCTGATTGGTCCCCATAATGATGTTGATGCGTTGGCTCATGAGGCTGGCACCATCGGCTATGAAATTCTAACCTCGCTTGGCGGTCGTTATCAGCGCACCTATCTGGGCGGGAATGGCTCAAAGAGGTAACTTCATGACATCTCGTATCGAGCAGGCTTATGACACTCTGGTGCTCCATAATCCTAAGTTAGTTCTGGTCGCAATGCTCTTAATTCTGGCATTCTTCGGCTATCACACAAAAGACTTCAAGTTAGACGCATCGGCCGACACCTTGTTGCTGGAAGACGATGCGGACCTCACGGAATTCCGGAAAATCCACGAGCGATATCCGACCAGCGATTTGCTCATTGTAACCTACACGCCCGAAAAGGATCTGTTCTCCGACCAGGCATTAGAGCCTTTGAAGCAACTGCGTGGAGAACTCAGGAAAATTGCCAGCGTGGACATGGTGCTGACAATCCTCGACGCCCCCCTGTTCAATAGCTCGGATGCAGATATTCAGGAAATGATCAACGATATGCCGAGTCTGGAGAAACCCGGCATTGACCGGGCCAGGGCCAGGGACGAGTTGATCAACAGCCCTATTTACCGCGATCTGATTGTCAGCGCGGATGGCCGAACCGCTGCAATCGTTTTGGGACTGGCGGAGAATGAAGAGTTCAACCGCCTGCTCAAGACTCGAAACGAGTTACGGGAGAAAAAACGAAACACCGGGCTTTCGGCCGAAGAAACCCTAACCCTGGAAGATATCTCAACCCAATACGACCAGGTTAGTGAAACCATAAACCAGCAACGCCACCGCGACATCGCCCATATCAGAGACATCATCGAGCCGTACCGCCAGTACGGCGTACTGTATCTCGGCGGGTTACCCATGATTACCGACGACATGGTAACATTCGTGCGCAACGATCTGACCGTTTTCGGGGCCGGTGTTCTTGCGTTCCTGATCATCATCCTCACCGCCATTTTCCGAAAATTGCGCTGGATCGGGCTTCCCCTGATCAGCTGCTTTTATGCTGGATTGACCATGATCGGCGTCCTCGGATTGATCGGCTGGAAGGTCACCGTTATCTCATCGAATTTCCTCGCCCTGATGCTGATCATCACCATTTCCATGAATATTCATTTGATTGTGCGTTATCTGCAGCTCCAACGAGACAATCCTGATGACGATCAATTCACGCTGGTCAGAACCACCATCCACAAGATGGTGAAACCCTGTTTCTACACGGCACTGACAACCATCATTGGTTTTGGCTCTCTGGTCGTGAGCGACATCAAGCCGGTCATCGACTTCGGGTGGATGATGAGCGCAGGCCTGTCGGTGACGTTTGTTACCTCGTTTCTGCTCTTCCCCACACTGCTGTTGATGATGGGGAAAACCGAAGCCACAGCCACCGTTGATAACGACCGGTTTCGCGCACCTGAATATCTGGCCCGGCTAACCGAGTTCCAGGGTAACAAAATCCTGCTGCTGGCTGGGCTGTTGACCGTCGTCAGTGTGGCGGGGATCTCCATGCTGCGTGTCGAGAACAGCTTCATCAACTACTTCAGCCAGTACACCGAGATTTATCAGGGCCTCAAGCTGATCGATGAAAAACTCGGTGGCACGACGCCTTTGGAAGTGGTGATAAGTTTCCAAGATGATTTCGAAGAATTGACCCCCGAAGACCTTGCAGCCATGACCCCGGAAGAGATAGAGGAGGAGCTTGAGTACATGGAAGCGCTCCGCACCAAACCGGAGTTATGGTTTACCCCTACCAAGGTCAATCTGATCAAACAAGCCCATGACTATCTCGACGGATTGCCCGAAATCGGCAAGGTGCTCTCGTTCGCATCGTCGGTCCGGGTTGCCGAAAGCTTCGCCGATAAAGAACTGGATGGAATGGAACTGGCGTTGCTGTATAGCAAACTTCCAGACACGGTGAAGAAGGCTCTCATCGAACCGTATATCTCCATCGAAAACAACGAGATACGGCTCGAGGCCCGCGTATTGGATTCCCAGCCGGACCTGCGCCGCAAGGATTTACTGGACAAGGTGCGCCGCGACCTGGAGAAAGAAAATGGATTCAAGCAGCTCTCCGCGTACAAGAATACAATCAAGGACGTGAACGTGAGCGGACTGCTCGTGCTCTATAACAACATGCTGCAGAGTTTGTTCGCATCGCAAATCAAGTCCATCGGTGTGGTGATGCTGGGTATTGGGCTCATGTTCCTGATATTGTTCCGCTCTGTCACCTTGTCGATTATCGGCATCTTGCCGAACTTGTTGGGTGCCGTGGTGGTTCTGGGTGTAATGGGATGGTCGAATATTCCCATGGATATGATGAGCATTACCATCGCCGCCATTACCATCGGTATCGCCGTCGATAATGGAATTCACTACATCTACCGCTTCAGGGAAGAATACGCTCTGACGAACAGTTATGAAGAAACCCTGCACATTTGCCATTCCAATATCGGTAAAGCGGTGTTTTATACGACCATGACCATCATCTTCGGATTCTCCATTTTGATGTTGTCCAACTTCATCCCCACGATCTATTTTGGTGTGTTAACCGGGGCGGCAATGTTCATCGCTCTTTTGGCCGCTCTAACGGTGCTGCCAAAGCTGATTTTACTTTGGAAACCATTCGGTTGATGCCGGATTATAAGTCATTGAATTCATTATGAGCCGCAACGCCGTCAAATACACCTGCCAGGAATGCGGTGCCAGCCATGCCAAGTGGAATGGCCAGTGTTCGGAATGCAATGCGTGGAACAGCCTGCAACAAGATAGCGCAGCCCAAGCCACGCCCAAGGGCATGAGTACTGCCAAAGGCCGGGTCATTGAATTTGTCGGACTGACCGGACAGAGCGCCCGCCCACCACGTCTGATCAGTGACATCAAGGAATTCGACCGGGTTTGCGGTGGCGGCCTGGTCGCCGGTTCTGCCCTGCTTATCGGTGGCGATCCCGGTGTGGGCAAATCGACCCTGATGTTGCAGGTCGCCGCAGCCCTGTCGAAAAAAGCACCTTGTGCTTATATCTCGGGCGAAGAGTCCATCGATCAGCTTCGGATGCGGGCTGAACGGCTCGGTGTAACAAAAACCACGGTCCAGCTTGCCACCGCCACATCGGTACGCGATATCACCACCACCCTGAGCGATCCCAAGGGACCGCAGGTGGTCATCATCGATTCCATCCAGACCATGTATGTTGATAACGTGGACTCAGCCCCCGGTTCTATCACCCAGGTGCGCAGCTCGGCTCAGGAACTGATCCGCCTGGCCAAGCGACAGGGTTTCTGTGTTATTCTGGTGGGCCATGTTACCAAGGATGGTGCCATTGCCGGGCCCCGAATCCTGGAGCACATGGTCGACACAGTGCTCTATTTCGAAGGCGAGCGCAGCCACCAGTTCCGCATCCTGCGTTCGGTCAAAAACCGTTATGGCGCGACAGACGAAATAGGTGTCTTCGAGATGGGCGGCCGTGGGCTCATGGAAGTCGCCAACCCGTCAGAGCTGTTTCTGGCTGATCACGATGACAAGGCCAGCGGTGCGGCAGTGTTCGCCGGGGTCGAAGGAACCCGTCCATTGCTGGTGGAAATCCAGTCCCTGATCGCCCATTCACAACTGGCCACACCGCGCCGCGCTGTGGTGGGTTGGGACAGCGGGCGTCTGGCCATGTTGATGGCCGTGCTTGATACACGATGCGGGCTTGCCATGAGCGGTGCGGATGTGTATCTCAACGTTGCGGGAGGATTACGTATTGCGGAACCGGCAGCCGACCTTGCGGTGGCCGCTGCACTGGTCTCCTCGCTTAGCGGAATACCCATTCCGCCCGGATTGGCTTTTTTTGGAGAAGTAGGCCTATCGGGTGAAATCAGACCGGTCAGCCATAGTGATGTCAGAATGAAGGAAGCAGAAAAACTGGGGTTTAAATCTGTGGTTATGCCACCGCGTCGAAACCGTGGAAAAAAAGAAAACCGAAACACTTCGCTGAATGTGATAGAACTTGCTCATCTGACCGACCTCGTGGCCAGATTTGGCTCAGGCGACATGGGGGTTGGCAAACAACCCCCGGCCCAGAAATAGGAAGACTGCCAGTGGAGAATCTGGAAGGCCTGCCCATAAATGTTATTGATATCGGTGTGATTCTTATCATCCTGATCTCGGCTGTCCTGGCTTATGCACGCGGTTTTATTCATGAAATCCTTTCCGTTGCCGGATGGTTGGGAGCTTTCTTCGCGACCATCTTTTTCTATCCCTATGTGGAACCCTATGCCCTGGAAATGATCCCCGTTGAGCTGGCCGCCAAACTAACGGCCGGGGCGGTGATTTTTATCGTCACACTGGTGGTTTTATCCCTGACAACCCATGCTATCAGTTCCCGGATCAAGGACAGTTCCCTGAACGTGCTCGACCGCTCACTTGGCTTCCTGTTCGGGGTGGCTCGTGGTGCGTTGGTGGTCTGTGTGCTATATCTCGGACTGGCGTTCCTGATACCTGAAGAAGAACAACCCGAATGGATCACCACGGCGCGGACAATACCACTGATAACCCACGGTGCCGACATGATCGTACGGTTATTGCCCGAGGATACCGGTTTCGATATGGAACTTCCGGGTTTCAACCAAACCGGATCAACCATAGACCTGCTCAAGCTGGTTTCGCCAAAACCCGAATCAGGAATAGAACTTGAACCGGGTGGCTACAACAAAGACGAACGCCAGGAAATGGAACGCTTGATTACAAATCAGTAATACCTGAGGAAGAACGATGGACAACCCTGACCAATATTCAGAACCCCCGAAAAACGATGATAAGTTTCATGACGAATGTGGCATATTCGGTATCTACAATTCAACGGATTCGGCGGCCCATACCGCCCTTGGCCTACACGCGCTCCAGCACCGCGGCCAGGAAGCCGTCGGCATCGTCAGCGCTGAGGATAACACCTTTCATACCCACAAGGCGCTCGGCCTGGTTGGCGATAATTTCAATTCCCAGGACGTGATCAGCACCCTGCCCGGCAGCAAGGCTATCGGCCATGTGCGCTATTCCACATCCGGCGATACCATGCTGCGCAATGTGCAGCCGTTGTTTGCCGAATTTAAATTTGGCGGATTGGCTATCGCCCACAATGGCAATCTGACAAATGCGCAGATCCTGCGCCGCAGCCTTATCGATCAAGGTTCTATCTTTCAGTCCACCAGCGATACCGAAACCATCGTTCACCTGATCGCAACCAGTCGCAAGGTTTCTGTGGTTGATCGCATGATCGAAGCCTTGCATCAGGTCGTCGGCGCCTATTCACTGGTCGCCCTGACCAACGACTATCTGATCGGTGTGCGAGACCCTAATGGTGTTCGCCCCCTGGTGCTGGGACGCCTTGACGACGCCTGGATTTTAACATCGGAAACCTGTGCGCTGGATATTATCAATGCTGAATATGTCCGTGATATTGAACCCGGCGAAGTCGTTGTGATCGATGATAGCGGTGTAAAGAGCATCAAACCGTTTCAACAGGCCCTGCCCCGGTTCTGTATATTTGAATATGTCTATTTTGCCCGCCCCGACAGCACCATTGCAAATCAAAGCATCTATGACGTACGCAAGGAAATTGGCGCCGAGCTGGCGCGTGAAAATCCGGTCGAGGCCGATGTGGTTGTTCCCGTTCCCGATTCAGGTGTGCCCTCGGCAATCGGATACGCCCAGGCCACCGGTATTCCCTTTGATCTGGGCATCATCCGTAATCACTATGTGGGGCGAACCTTTATCGAACCATCGGATCGTATCCGTCACCTGGGTGTCCGCCTGAAACACAATGCTAATCCAGCTGTCATCAAGGGCAAGCGGGTTATACTGGTCGATGATTCCATCGTGCGGGGAACTACGTCTACAAAAATAGTCACCATGGTTCGCAATGCCGGTGCCAGTGAAGTTCATATGCGGATCGCCTGTCCACCGACCATGCACGCCTGTTTCTATGGCATAGACACCCCAAAGGAAGACGAGTTAATGGCCCATAGTCATGATATCGAAGCCATGCGAAAAATTATCGGCGTGGACAGTCTGGAATTTATTTCCATCGACGGTCTCTACAAAGCCGTTGGAGAAGCACAAGGCCGCAACAGTGAAAACCGTCGGTATTGTGATGCCTGTTTCACCGGCGAGTACGACATTGAACTATCGGATCTGAACGCCGGCCAGGTTGCACAACTCAGCTTACTTATTGGTCAGGACTAAATCAAAAAGATGAATACAATAAACACCAATGGCCACCTGAAAGGCCAGATTGCCTTGATCACGGGCGCATCACGCGGCATCGGCAAAGCCTGTGCCCTGAAACTGGCAGCCCAAGGTGCACATTGCATTCTGGTTGCCAAAACGACCGGCGGCCTGGAAGAGGTTGACGACGAAATTAATGCCCTTGGTGGTACGGCAACCCTGGTGCCCATGAACCTGACCGACTATCCGGCAATCGACCGGCTGGGTGCCAGTTTGTATGAGCGTTATGGAAAGCTTGATATCCTGATCGGCAATGCCGGTATCCTCGGCAAACTCAGTCCCATGGGCCACATCGACACGAAGGACTGGGATCAGGTTCTGGCTGTTAACCTGACGGCAAACTGGCGGCTGTTACGCAGTATGGACCCATTATTACGACAGTCCCAAGGTGGCCGGGTGGTCATGATGACATCCAGTGTGGCTGCCAAACCACGGGCCTATTGGGGCATCTATGCCATAAGCAAGGCTGCACTGGAAAATATGACCCTGACCTATGGCGAGGAAGTCCTTAAAACCAACATCAAGATCAATCTGGTTGATCCGGGTGCCACCGCTACCCGGATGCGCGCCGAGGCCTTTCCCGGAGAAGACCCCGCCACCCTCAAATCCCCCGAAGATGTAGCAGAAATCGTTATGGGGTTATGCGGTCCCGAGTGTTCCAGCCATGGTGAACTGATCACAATTGACTAACAAATGAAGTATCGCACATGACACATATCCCCTTCATCAACGCACAAGATATTGACCATAACATGCGGTGGGAAGATGTGCTGAATGCCATAATCGTTGGTCATCTCAAACCAAAAGCCGATATTGGGGACATGCTGCTGAAACAAAATGACAACAGCATGTTGAACCGGGCTGCCTGGATACCCGGACTGGGGCTGGGGCTAAAAACCGTCACCATTTTTCCCGATAACCCCCAGGCCAGCCCACCCATTCCCAGTGTCCATGGCGTTGTTATCCTCTATGACAGCGATAACGGGACCATTTCGGCCATCATCGACGGCATCGCGGTTACCAAGTGGAAGACCGCCGGAGATTCCATGCTCGGCGCCCGATATCTGGCCCGGCCGGACTCCCGGAATATCCTGATCATGGGCTCCGGCACACTGGCACGCTCACTGGTAGAAGCCTATCACGCGATCTTTCCCGATCTGGAAGACATCTTCATCTGGAGCCGTAATTCGCAAAATGCAGATCAGCTTTCGCGCGATATGGCTGAGCTTGGTTTTCGGGTTCAGCCCACCAGCGATTTGCCACAGGCCGCCGGTAAGGCAGATATCATCTCGACGGCTACTCTTTCGGCCACACCGATCCTTTTGGGACAATGGATTACACCCGGCACCCATGTGGACCTGATCGGGGCATTTCGCCCCGACATGCGCGAGACCGACGATACGACCTTACAAAAAGCTAGAATTTTCGTTGATTCCCGCCAGACCACCATTCATCACATCGGCGAACTGATGATCCCCATCGCCGCTGGTGTTATTACCGAGAAAGATATCCTCGGTGACTTTTATGATCTGTGCAGTGGGATGCAAGGCCGCACATGCGACCAGGATATAACGGTTTTCAAGAATGGTGGCGGCGCACACCTGGACCTGATGACGGCCGGTCTGATGTGGGATATATACAGAGACAATAAAACCCATGCAGATTGAACATCTGGCAGATACCCGCTCAGTTGCCGTTCGCTGTGCAGACATTATTACCCAAAACATGCTTGCCGCCATTGAGGAACGCGGACAATTCACCATAGCCTTCAGCGGTGGATCGACCCCGCTACCCCTGTTTCAAAGACTGGCCGAAATATCCCTGCCATGGCACAAGACCCAGATATTCCAGGTCGATGAACGGCTGGCTCCCCAGGGTGATAATAATAGAAATTTTACCCACCTGAAAGAACACCTGCTCGATCATATCACCATTGATCCATCACACATCCACCCCATGCCGGTCATACAATTGCCGGAAGAATCAATGGCCGCGGATTACGAAAAACTGCTCATCACCCATGCTGGGCAACCACCCCGGCTGGACCTGGCACACCTGGGAATTGGACAGGACGGGCATACCGCCTCGTTGATCCCACAAGACCCGATCTTGAATAATGCGGGTTCTTATGTTGCAATGAGCGGTGACTACAATGGATTTAAACGCCTGAGCCTGACCTACAGTGCCCTTAATAATGCCCGGCGTTTGCTTTGGCAGATTACAGGATCTGACAAAAAACCTGTATTAGGGCAACTGGTATCAGGCGAAACCGCTATCCCGGCGGGGCGGGTTGTCCGCGATCAGGCAATAATCGTTACCGATATCAAGACGGAGTCATAAAATGGACCACAACATCAAAAGACGGTCATTACTGGCAGCCTCGGTCTGTGCCTTGATACCTTTCTCCCCGGCCTCCCTGCTGGCCCAGCAGGACGATACGGTTATTGGAAAAATTGCCCGTATCCGTTCAGCCGCGGTCGCCATGCAGAACGCCATGCCCCGGGTCCTTGAGGTGGGCAGTGAGGTTTTACTGGGTGATGTTATCTCGACCGGCTCGGACGCGCGCTTGCAGATAGATATGTCTGATGGCGGTGAGTTGACACTGGGTGAGAATACCATCTTCGTTGTGCTGGAATATATCGCGAGCCAGAACGGCGGCAATGCAGTCATGCGGCTGTTGGAAGGTGCCTTTCTGGCCACATCCGGCAAGATTATGGAAACAGCCGATGCCACATTTATCATCGAGACCCAGACGGCGACAATAGGTATCCGTGGCACCACCGTTTGGGGCGGTCCGTTGAACCATGATCTGGAAGTCGTGCTCATATCAGGCAAAGGTGTTTATGTGGAGACCGCTTCGGGACGCGTCGAGCTGAACGAGGCAGGACAGGGAACTTCCGTTATCTCGGCCGATACCGCCCCGACCGCCATCAAGAACTGGCCCAAAACCAAAGTCGCCCGCGCTGTGGCGACGGTTTCTTTTGACTGAACAAGGCGGTTTAAAACCCGGCTAATTACTACTGCTGCCCGGTTTTCTGGATTTTCCCGTGACTATCCGGTAGACAGTCCTGATTAGCCAGAGCGGGATCACCACCACGGCCCCGAGCAGAATATAGGGCACCGTCCATTCCACAAAGCCGGCGACAACCCCGAAGATATTCTGGACTGTGCCGCCCAATCCTTCGAGCAGAGCCTGTGGGTCAATATCGAAGGTTGCCAATAACATGCCGATGATCAACGACCACACGACAACTTTAAGCACGGTACGGGCAAAATTCTGCGGCATTCAAACCTCCAGAGATTATCAGCAGTTGCTTGAAATTTCTTATAGTATCAAGCCGGGGGGGTCTGCAAGCCATGAAATTATTGCTTGTGCCAATCGGCCGCCATTTGAAGGGCGGCAACACGCTGGCTTTTATTCAAGATACCGTCCAGCCGGTCGAGGGCTTTTTGTGGATCGTTTCTGTAGACAATGGCGATCACTTCTTCGCGTCGCCGATTGGCCAGTGAATACCACATATAGGCCTTGATAGGATCGCTTCGAACACCCCAGCCGGTTTCAAACATTCGTCCGGCCATATACTGGGCGGCTGGTTGTCCCCCAAGGGCCGCGCTGAGATACCATTTCGTAGCCTGGGCATCATCGTAGCCGACCCCGATGCCACTGCCAAACAACCGACCAAGCATGTACTGAGCATCGGCATCGTTGCCATTCCTGGCGGCCCGCTCATACCACAGCACAGCACCGCTCAAATCCTTTGACAGCCCGCGTCCCTGTTCCAGCATGGTCGCATAGTGGTATTGCGCTTTGACATGCCCGCTGCGAGCAGCCTTTTCCATCCATTGTGCAGCAATGACCGGGTTTGCGACAATAATATCAGCCGTGTCATAAAGTCGGGCCAACTGGTACTGGGCGATGATATTTCCCGATGTTGCCTGAGGTTCAATAATCGCCAACCGTTCGGCAAACTCGCGTTTGATCTTACCGGTTTGATCTTCGGCCAACCCGCCCAGGAATTCAAACGCAAGCCAGGCAGATACGGCGATGCCACAGATGATTAAAAAGGATATGAAACGCATGATACCAAACTGATTATTGTGCAGGCGGGGAAATTTCTCCCACACGCTGGTCCGCTGAGCGTCGGTGGTCCGCCTTGTCATAGCACGTTACGCCACCCAGCGTTCTATAACAATATAGACCAGCCTGATTTATCCGCAGTTCGTCTTCGGCACAGTATGTCTGGCCACGTTCCGAGCGGACAACAGAACAATCCTTACCACTGACAATGGATACAACATGATCGCTCGCCGTTTTACCAGACACAACGGCCGAAACACTTTCTGCCCAGAACACACCACCGCACCCTGTCAGAGACAGGACAAATAATACTGATAGAATCCGTTGAATGTTATAGCCCATACAAAATACATACCCTTTGGTTCGATAAATCAAAGTATAATCCTGTTATGGTTAAGCAGGTGTTAATGGCTGGTATAATGTTCCACATCAACAATAATAGCAGCCACAGCATCCAAAATTAACAAAAACCCTGATTTTTGATATTTATTTCTGCCTAACCCCAAGAAACCACACTACGGGTTTGCGTTCTGGCAACGAATTCACTAATTTAGCGATCAAATCTGCTGGATTGTCCGGCATTGTTTTAAACCTTGAAATCCACGGAGTTTTCATTGGCTGATAATTCTGATACTGGCTTGCTACGCGAAATCGACGAAGAGCTGCGCCAGGAACACTATGCGTCGCTCTGGAAAAGATTCGGTAACTACGTCATTGCCGCTATTGTTATGCTTATTGTGGGGGTTGCCGGATATAAAACCTGGCAATCCTATGACCTGTCCCAGCGCAACGATGCTGGCGTGCGCTTTGCGGCGGCGGTCTCACAAGCCGAACAGGGCAATGCTGATCAGGCCTTTGACCAATTCAATGTCCTGATCAATGACGCACCCAGCGGTTATAAGCTCATGGCTCAGTTCCGTGCTGCGGGTGTGCTGGTCGAACAGGGCAAAAACGAATTAGCCGCCCTGGCCTATGATGAAATTTCAGCGGACAGCTCCGTTAACAAAGAATACCGCGATCTGGCCATTCTGCTCGCGGTTTCTAACAGACTGGACCAGGGATCACCCCAGGAGCTGAGCGCTATACTGGCCCCGCTTACCGTAGCTGATAACCCGTTGCGGTATTCGGCTCTGGAAGCCAGTGCTATCCTGGCATTACGAAACAATGACAAGCTGGCGGCCAAGGACATCTTGAACCAGCTCTCCGAAGAGCCGAATACACCTGTGGGCATCAGTTCGCGCGCACTTGAACTGCTCGCCGCCCTGAATGCCCAATAGGCAACCAAGCTAAGGAGATCCAAGACATGGTGCGCAGTCTGGTTATAGGATTATCCCTGCTATCACTGACAGCCTGTGGTGTTTTTCTCACCGAAGATGATATCAAGCTGCCCGGTAAAAGGCTCTCCATATTGGTAAACAGCCGAACGGTTAATGCGGACCCGGAACTGGCTGGAGTCCAGATTTTACTGCCTGCACCACTGCCCAATACCCAGTGGCCACAGGCCGGCGGTTTTGCCAACCATGCCATGCACCATATGGTTCTGGGTGATAGCATCACGCAAAACTGGATCGCGGATATTGGCACGGGGGCCTCTGACGAAATACGTCTGGTCAGTGAACCCGTAGTTGCCAACGCCATGGTCTTTGCATTGGATTCAGAATCCCGGATTACGGCAGTCAATGCTGAAACCGGCCGCACCATCTGGTCCAAATACCTGACCCCTGAATCGGAAGAAGATGACGACCACATACCCGGTGGCGTGGCGTTTTATGGCAACCGCCTTTACATCACCTCGGGATTTGGGGAAGTCATCAGCCTGAATGCCGAAAATGGTGAAGAAATCTGGCGTAAATATATCCTGTCACCCATGCGGTCTGCACCGACAATTCGCAATGGACGGGTTCTTGTTCTGACAATCGACAACAGGATATTGACGCTCAATGCCGAAGACGGCGACTTGCTGTGGGAACAGGAAGGCGTTGGAATTTCGGCAAATCTGCTTGGTGGTGCCAGCCCGGCAATTGATGAAGACGTCGTCGTGGTTCCTTATTCATCGGGGGAACTGGTCGCTTATGACCTGGAAACAGGACGCTTGCTGTGGTCCTTTTCAATGACGTCGGTTCGTCGCACAAATGCGGTGTCATCGCTGGCCCACATCCTTGCCAATCCGGTTATTGATCGCGGGCTGGTTTTCGCTATCAGCCACGCTGGCACGCTGGCCGCCCTGGACCTGAAAACCGGTGAGCGCATCTGGGATAAAAAAATTGGCGGTATTAGCAACCTGTGGATTGCTGGCGATTATGTCTACCTGTTGTCCAATGACGGTGATATTATCTGTCTGTCGCGCAACAGTGGCCGGATCTACTGGGTCCGCAGCCTGCCCCGCTATGAAGACCCCGAAGACAAAGATATTCCGATAATCTGGAGCGGCCCGGTGCTGGCCAGTGATCGTCTGATCATTACCGGTTCCCATGGCCAGGCCTGGGCTATTTCACCCTATTCCGGCGTTATGCTTGGCAGCATTGACTTGCCTGACGGGGTGTCAGTCCCGCCTGTCATAGCCGATGGCCGTGTCTTCTTCCTGACAGATGATGCCAGCATTGTGGCCTACAAATGAGTTTTAAAGTTGCCATTGTGGGCCGCCCCAATGTGGGCAAATCAACCCTATTTAACCGTCTGGTCGGCAAGAAAATTGCCATTGTAGACGACCGCCCCGGTGTGACCAGAGATCGCCGCGAGGCCGAGGGCAGCATAGGTGATCTGGACTTCACGGTTATTGATACAGCCGGTCTGGAAACCGCCAAGGATGGTCTGGAAAGCCGGATGCACGCCCAGACAGAACTGGCACTGGATGAAGCCGATGTGGTCTTGTTCATGATCGATGCCCGGGCCGGGATAACACCACTTGATGAACATTTCGCCCGCATCATGCGCGCCCATCCGACCCCGGTGTATCTGGTCGCCAACAAATGTGAAGGCAGGGCCAGTCAACCCGGTGTGATGGAAGCCTATACCCTGGGGCTGGATGACCCCATCCCCATCTCGGCCGAACACGGCGAAGGCTTGGTCGAGATCTATCAAGTCCTGCTGCCCTTTGAAGCGGTAGACGAGGCATGGCCGGGTGACGAAAACACCGCGGATGCACCGGAATTTTCAACCGAAGAACAAGACGCAGCCGAAGATGCCGCGATTATGGCCGCCCCCCTGTCGCTGGCCATTGTGGGGCGCCCCAATGTAGGAAAATCGACCCTGGTTAATCAATTACTGGGTCATGAGCGGGTTCTGACAGGCCCGGAAGCCGGGATCACGCGGGATTCTATCGCCTCAAAATGGTCCTGGAAAGGACGCGACATCAAGCTGGTCGATACCGCAGGTTTGCGTCGCCGCTCGCGCATCAAAAACAAAATCGAACACCTTTCCATCGGCGACACCATGCGCACCATCCAGTTTGCCCAGGTGGTCGTTCTGGTTCTCGATGGCAATGAAGGTCTGGAGAAACAGGACCTGACAATCGCCGGAAAGGTCATCGACGAGGGACGCGCCCTGATTATTGCCATCAACAAATGGGATGCGGTCGACAACAAGGCCGAAGTCATGGGCAAGATTGAAGATCGCCTGCAAACCTCGTTAACCCAGGTGCGCGGGATACCCATCGTGAAGTTTTCTGCACTAACCGGCAAGGCCGTCGGTTCGCTCATGCCCGCCGTGTTCAAAATATTCGATACCTGGAACAAACGCATATCAACGGCAAAACTCAACCGCTGGCTGGCCTTTATGACCGAGGCCCACACCCCGCCTGCGGTTAATGGCAAACATATCCGCTTGCGTTACATGACCCAGGCCAAGACCCGACCCCCGACCTTTGCTATTTTTTCCAGTCGGGCCGACAAACTGCCCACGGCCTACACCCGCTATCTGGTCAACGGCCTGCGCGGCGATTTTGACCTGGATGGCATCCCCATCCGCCTGAATATGCGCAAAGGCGAAAACCCTTACGCGAAAAAAAGATCTAGATAAACCTGGGTTTATCACAAATTATCCCGAAAACCTGTTTTCTAAACAAAGCATAAATCATTTATTGGTTAGACTACCTGCCTGCCCAGGAATGCCGCAGTAGTGAGAAAGCCAGCAAGTCAATGAATGATGACAATCCCAAGTTTTCGGTTCTGATCATGGATTCCGGGATCGGTGGCATGTCCATCGTCAAGGCTGTCAGGACCCTGAACCGGACAATCTCGCTCACCTATATCTCCGACGATGATTATTTCCCCTATGGCACCATGGACACCCAAACCCTAAATGATCGCCTCCATACATTGGTCGGTCAGGCGCTCGAGCGTTTTGACTTTGATGCGGTCATCATTGCCTGTAATACGGCAAGCACCGTTGTGCTCGATACCTTGCGCCAGACATATACCATTCCCTTTATCGGTGTGGTCCCGCCCATCAAAACCGCCAGTGAGCTTTCCAAAACCCGGGTTATCGGATTGCTGGCAACACAAGCCACCATCCAGCGCCGTTACATCGACGATTTAATCCAGGAATTCGCCTCCGATTGCAAAGTGATCCGCGTGGGCAGCCCACACCTGGCCGATCAGGCCGAACGCAAGGTTCGCGGGGAAACCGTAGATACCGCGTGTTTCCGGGATGATCTGGAGCCCCTGCGCCAACAATCGGACGATCTTGATGTGATCGTGCTGGGCTGCACCCACTACCCCTATCTTCAGGATGAATTAAAAGCGGAATTCAAACCCGGCATTGTCTGGCTGGACCCGGCCTTGCCCGTGGCACGCCATTTATTAAGCGTCTTAAACGCACCGGACAATAAATCTCGCTCCGAACACTCTGGCAAACAGCTGCAAAATAATGTTGCCTTTTTCACCGGCAATCAAGAACACCCGGAAGACCTGGCTGCCTTCCTTTCGGACATGGGCTTTTCCCATACCGAATATTGGACAGCACTCTAACCACTTTATCCACCGCCGCGCCGGTAGGTGCGTTCAAACAGCTTCATAAGATCATCTGCTTCCTGATCGCTGTATCCGCTCAGATACAAACTGACCGGTATTACCGGGATTGACAGCAGGGCTATATTGCGGCTGCCTTGCGGGCCCAGGACAATCCTGAGCTGTTTGTTAGCACCCGATGAAAGATTGATTTCCAGACTACTGACCACATATTCCGATGAACCCAGTGCCACGGGCAAAAGGCGGAAGAATTCGGCATGGGTGTAGCCCATATCCTTGTTATAGGTGCGCTGGTTCATAGAATTTCTATATTCAGCCCCCGGCAACCCCCGGCAACAGGCGGCCAAACGGCCACATGATCACCCTCGACTACCGGGTGACTGGCCCGTTCGCTGGGTGCCACATAGACCCCGTTGACCAGCACCAGATGACATTCCGCCAGTGGCATATTCAAAGACTTTAAGACATGCTCCACATGACTTCCGTCTTCGACGTCCATATCGGCTTCGTTTTTGTGGGCACCGGCTGGCAGATATTGCGCCAGCATGGCGTAGAGTTTTATGCGGATTTTCATGGTCTCTACTGGGACAATCCAACAAATGCCTCGGCGACAAGATTAGGGTTTGCCATCAATCGTGCCTTCCACACCCCCAGCGGTTTGGCCCGCTGGATTAACCCGCGAATACAACCGATCCGGTCCGTGCGGCCCAATGACAGGGCACCTACCAGATGGTCGTCATCAAATTCCAGCCGCAGATACCGGAAATTATCCTGATCGATGGATTCCGCATGATCGCCGCCCACACCATCCCATTTCCCGAAGGATGCAGAAATCAGCCCTGCCGTATCGAGCACATTCATGCTCAGGCTGCCCTGATAGGTAACCGGCACACCAATCATATTAAGCGCGGCCTGCCTTCCGTGTTCCGTGGCGGTGGGCTGGATAGCGTGCATGACCCAACTGTCGCTGCCGTATTCCCGACCCTTGGCGCAGTCTCCGGCGGCATAAATATTGCTGTCGCTGGAACAGAAATTATCGTCAATCAGGATGCCTTCTTCCATCTTGATCCCGGTATCTTCCAGGAACCCGGTATTGGATTTAACCCCGGTTGCCACGACCACCAGATCGGCAGCCACGGCGTCACCTTTATCCACGCTGACCGATAGCTTGCCGCCAGCCTCATCGACGGACGTGGCACGGGTCGAGGTCAGCACCGTCACGCCCTTTTTCAGACACCATTTTTTAATCATATCTCCGGCGGTCTGGTTCATCATGCGCGGGACCATGCGGTCTTCGGCCTCAATCACGGTTAAATTGACCCCGCGTTCCAGCATGGCCTCCAGGATTATGCAGCCAATGAAGCCTGCACCCATCAATACCACATCAGAGCCGGGGGCTGCCCGCTGCACGATGTTTCTTGAATCTTCCAGTGTCCAGCAATGATAGACACCCGGACGGTCCAGCCCTGGTACGGGTGGTCTCAGCGGTGACGCGCCACTGGCGATCAACAACTTGTCATATTCCAAAACCTGGCCTTCATCCAGCGTGACCTTGCGGGGCGCCGTATCCACATGGCTGACACACCCATCCACAATGGTAATGCCAAGATTTTCGAAATGATCCTCGTTCTTGCGCAGCCATGTGCCGGATTCTTCAATCCTGCCGGTCAGAAAATAGGGTATGGCCATGCGCGAATGGGGGTATGGGCCTTCACCACTGATCATGGTTATATCCGCAGACAGATCATTTTTACGCAGGGTCTCTGCCGCGACAACACCTGCCGGGCCAGCCCCGATGATGACGTATTTCATGGTTTCTCCTGTATTTTACACAACAACCGGAAGGCGGACCGTTCGCCCGCCTTCCTGTCATCCCATCTCATTCAATCGTCACAGATTAAGCCGCTGGATGGTTTCATTGGTCGGCACCCCATCGGGTGTCCAGCCGCGAAGCTGGTAATACTCCGGCAACATGACCTCAAGCTTGCTGGTCAGGCCCTTGGCTGGTCCGGTTTTAGCAGCATCCTTCATGAGGCGCTGCGGCAGCTTGTCATCTTCGGCGGTGAACCCGGCGGCATTATTGAACTGACGCTCCAGATTCCAGATGCGCTCACCAATCTCAAGCAGCTTTTCGGTGCTCCAGTCACCTTCACAGGCCGCATCGATCTGCGGTGTCAGGTCATCCATGGTCCAGGCAAAGGTGGTGAAGATACACACACCCGCCGAGTCAAAAGCCGCGGTGGCATCCTGAAATGCCATCACCAGACCTGGCTTGCCATCACTTTCCAGTGGGTCGGTCTTTTCCGGAATACCGAGGACTTCCGAAGCCACGGTGTAACTGCGCAAATGACAGGCCCCGCGATTGGATGTGGCATAGGTCAACCCCATGCCCTGAATACCGCGCGGATCATAGGCCGGGAACTCCTGACCCTTGACCTGCATGGCAAGTTCGGGTTTGCCGTATTTCGCACATAGCAGTTTTGATCCCAATCCCAAATCAACGCCGAAGCCTTCGGCCTTGCCGGTCAATTCAGCCAATGTGCACAACACCTCTGCATTGCCGAAGGTCAGTTCCAGCCCACCGGTATCCTTGGTGGTGATGTCACCGGCTTCAAACATTTCCATGGCTGCGGCCAGGGTAGAACCAAAGGAAATCGGATCGAAACCCTGTTCATTACAGATGAAATTGGCAAATGTCAGTGCGTCCAGATCTTTGATGCCGGTTGCTGCCCCAAGTGCCCAGGCTGCCTCGTATTCCAGCCCGCCGGACGCCTTTTGATATTCGGGACGATCCTTGACCGTAAAGTGGGTGCGCTCGATCTCGGAAACGCGGCCACAGGCGATGGTGCAGCTGAAACAGGCCGCCGTTGCCACCAGATTGGATTTGTTATCGCTGGCTCGGACCTCAGCCATGGCTTCGGCTGAAATATCATTGGCCGATGAGAACTGTACTTCACGGGAATTGCGTGTGGGCAAGGCTCCCGTCTCATTAATAACGTTCATCAAGACCTGGGTTCCAAAGGCCGGCAATCCCTGGCCGGTCACCGCATTATCGACCAGAACCTGTTTGGCTTCGGCAACGGCTTTCAGGAAGCGCGCGCCATCCTTGACCGCCACACCCTTGGTGCCACGAACGGCAACGGCCTTGAGGTTTTTTGACCCCATCACCGTGCCCACGCCCGAGCGGCCAGCCGCACGGTCCATGTCATTGACAACACAGGCGTATTTACAACCCTTCTCACCGGAAATACCGATCGAGGCGACCCGGATCATGGGATCGCCGTGATTTGCCTTGATGGTCTCTTCCGTGTTCCACGTCGACCTGCCCCATAGTTCGGATGCATCCAGCAGTTGCACGTTATCATCTTCGATGTACAGATAGACCGGTTTTTTCGAGCTGCCTTCGAAAATGATCATATCCAGACCGGCATTTTTCAACTCGTTGCCAAAAAAACCACCGGAATTGGAACAGGCTATAGCGCCGGTCAACGCACCTTTGGTTACAATGGAATAACGCCCCGCCGTCGAAGCACAGGTACCGGTCAGCGGCCCTGTTACCATAATCATTTTATTGTCCGGTGACAGGGGATCAACCTTTGGGTCGATTTCCTCGGTCAGGTATTTTGTCGCCAGACCACGCTGACCAAGATATTTCTCGGCCCAATCCATATTTAACGGTTCGTTGGTGCAAGTCCCTTCTGTCAGATTGACCCGCAGGACATTTTTAGTCCAAGCCATGTTCGCCTCCTTAAATAAATTTTATTGTATTACTCTTGAATTACCATGCCTCAGATCATGCAGAAGCCTGTGATCCGGAATCGGTTTTCATGGCCCAGTTTCGCATTTTATCCAGCCCGGTCCAGTTGGCGTCGACGAACGTGATCGCATTGGTAGGACAGACCTTGACACATTCAGGATCACCACCACAAAGATCGCACTTGGCGACGACACCCTTATCGGCAATATAATTAATCGTGCCAAACGGACAGGCAATGGTACAAACCTTGCATCCGACGCACGTTGCATCGTTGACGATTTTCGCACCGGTAGCCAAATCCAGAGTGATGGCATCAACCGGGCACGCCTGTTGACACCATGCTTCGGAACATTGTGTACAGGTATAAGGCACAAAACGGCCTTCATCATGAAATTTAAAAACCTTGATGCGAGACTTGGAAAGGTTGAAGACCCCTTCGCTCTCATACGAACAAGCCAGTTCGCACTGGGCACACCCCGTACATTTGTCGGGGTTAATATTTAGTGATTTTTGCATTCATAGTCTCCCGTTTACCAAATAAATGACGCAGGGAGAACAGACCGGTGCAAATGACGGCCCTGATTTCAGTGGGTTATCGATCCTCCCTGGAATCTTATTTTATTATTTACCCACCTTAAAAAATTTTCCGATCTTAGATATAGCACTCTTTTACAGATGCTTTGTAGTCATTTATTATCATAGACAGCAATATTCCGGTTTGCAATATCATGGCTCCCGCGTTAGCTGATGAATACCAAGGAACAACATCGATGATAAATTTTGATACATTTGCCAGCCTGCCCCACGCCATAACCCTGCTGGGCATGTCCGGTGTTGGCAAAACCGTGCTTTCCACCAGCCTGCGACGCTCGACCAACTGGTATCATTATTCGGCTGATTACCGTATCGGCACACGGTATCTGAGCGAAAATATTATCGACAATATCAAATTCAAGATCATGCATATGGGCGATCCGTTTGTGGCCAATTTGCTGCGCTCAGACTCCATCTATATCAATCACAACATCACGGTTGATAATCTGGACCCGGTATCGACGTTCCTCGGCATGTTTGGCGACGGGGCGAAGGGTGGGCTCGACAAACAGACCTTCCGTGAGCGCCAGGACATGTATCGCCGTGCCGAAATCGCATCCATGATCGATGTCGGCGGCTTTATCCGCAAAGCCTGGGAAATTTACCGTTGCGATAACTTCATCAATGATGCCAGCGGCAGTCTGTGCGAAATCGTCAAACCCGATGATCCAGCAGACCCGGTTATTGCCGCCTTGCGCAAAGATACCCTTATTGTCTATATCAAACCCGATAAGATATACGAAGAGGCCTTGAGAAAACGTGCCCACTCGCACCCCAAACCGTTATTTTACAACCCGGATTTCATTACACCCCGACTGCAAGATGAGCCCGAAGACGGGGCTGGCATTGATCCGGTAGGATTTGCCCGTCCGTTGTTTCCACAATTGGTCCAATTTCGCCGTCCCCGCTATGAACAGATTGCCGACAAGTTCGGCTTTACCATCGAGGCCGATCAGTTATTCGATGAAGCCAACAGTGACGTCGAAGATCCGGTTTCTGGTCGATTCATGGAAAAGTTATACAAGATTGTCATGGAACAATCCCAACAGGCACCCCATATGGCTGAAAATCTTGCCATATATATGCAGTCATGCGAAAAACGCCAGCTCGCCAGAGAGCAGGATAAATAATATCAGACAGGTAATTATTTAATGCCCATCAAAATACCTCATAATCTTCCCGCCAGTGAAATTCTCGCGCGCGAGGGCGTGCAGCTTATCAAGGACACCGATGCCATGCGACAGGACATCCGTCCCTTACGCATTGCATTGCTCAATCTGATGCCCTTGAAAATCAAGACCGAGACCCAGATCGCCCGGGTGCTGGCCGGAACACCCTTGCAGATCGAAATGACCCTGATTGCGCCGACAAACTATGTACCCAGGAACACATCGCGCGAACACATGCTCGATTTCTATCACCCGTTCAGTGATATCCAAAGCCAGAAATTCGATGGTTTGATCATCACCGGCGCCCCTATCGAAAAGTTGCCTTTTAAGAAAGTCGATTACTGGGATGAACTGGGCAGAATATTTGACTGGACGGTTCAAAATGTGCACAGCGTCTTCACCCTGTGTTGGGGTGCCCAGGCCGCCTTGCAGCATTTCTATGACATCCCCAAATACCTGTTGCCGGAAAAACGTTTCGGGATTTATTCGCACCGGGTTCTGGATAACACCTCCACGCTGATGCACGGTTTAATCGATACCTTCCCGGTGCCGGTTTCACGCCATACGGAAACCCGCCGGGCGGATATTGAGGGCATTAGCAACCTTGAAATACTTGTTGAATCCGAGGATGCCGGGTTGTGTCTGGTCCGCGACAACCGTTTGAACCATATCCACATGTTCAATCATCTGGAATACGACAGTACCACCCTGGACGCGGAATACCGCCGGGACCTGGAAAGCGGCGAGCCTGTCACCATCCCAAAGAATTATTATCGTGACAACAACCCGGATTTTGAGCCCATTAACACTTGGCGCAGCACGGCACACCTGATGTTTCATAACTGGCTGAACGAAATATATCAGACCACGCCTTACGACATCAACCTGATCGGATCGACCTACAGACACGAATTGGTCAAGTCGTGAAGCTGGAACTTCAGACCGAGCGGCTTTTTCTCAGGCCTTTAAGTCTTGATGATCTGGATTTGACCATAGAAATGTTCACCGATCCAGATGTGACACGATATGTCAGACAGGTGGATAGCTCTGAAAACATAACAAATAATTTGCCCAGATATATCAGACGGTGTGGTGGCGGCTGCATTGGTGTGTGGTGCGTCATGGACAAACACAGCCATGAAAAACTTGGCACCGCGGTCCTCGTGCCGGTTCCAGTTAAAAGTGACGAGATAGATTGGGAACGTATCGAAGGCCCCGATATTCCCACCGGGGATATCGAAATTGGCTATATCCTGAAAAAATCAGCCTGGGGCAAGGGCTATGCCACAGAAGCCGCCGAACGACTGCTGCGGTTTGCATTCGAGGATACTCCCCTGCGAGAGGTTGCCGCGACCATCGATGATGACAACGACAACTCTCGCAAAGTCCTGAAGAAGATCGGATTTCGCGAAACCGGCAAACAGCTCGCCTACGGTAAAGAAAACTGTCCCTTCTTCCGGATTTCCCATGAACAATGGCTGTCCCACAGAGCCGCAGGCTGACAGATACCATGACCTCAAAATTGACGGCCCTGCTAACAAAAAAACATTCAATACTGATCTTGTTTATCCTGACCCAGGCGACCTATCTGGTCATGATATTCGTTACCCTGCCCTTGTTACGGGAAATGGCTGGCGGTATGGAACCTTTTGACATGTTGCCCACCGGATACGATGCGGACTATGCCATGAGCTTTATTGGATCGATCGGCCCGGAAGGCAGAACCTTCTATCTAACACGCCAAATCCCCCTTGATTTAGTTTATCCTGGATTATTCGCGATTACCTACAGCCTCATATGGGTGTGGCTTTCCAAGAAGATCAACAGGGTGCCGGGCATCTTCAATTTCTGTGCATTTCTGCCTGTTATTGTCGGCTTGGCCGATTACATAGAAAACGGTTTCATCATCGCCATGCTGATGAATTTTCCAAATCTTCCCGATCCGCTGGTGGTCGCGGCAAGCACTTTCACCATGATCAAAGCTGTCTCAACAAGCCTGTATTTCATCGCCCTGCTGAGCCTCACCGTCATTCTCGGGATTCAAACAGTTAAACACCGGAAGCGTTAAACCCTAGAATTTCAGCGAAACGGCCTGGGTCACCAGATCGAGGGCGAGGATTTCATCCATCACCGCCTTAGGGGGTGTTCCATCAATCTCCAGCAACGAGATGGCATCACCACCGGGTTCTGCCCGGCCAAGGTGGAATGAGGCGACGTTGATATCTGCGTTAAAGAATATCGTTCCCAGCGATCCGATCAACCCCGGTTTGTCGAGGTTGCTCAGATAAAGCATATTGGGGGCCAGACTGGCATCCATGGCGATATTCTTGATCTTGATGATCCGTGGCTCGTTGCTGAACAATGACCCGGCAATGGAACGGGTCTGGGCCTCGGTAGTTACCGTCAACACGATCCGGGTGTGATAGGCCCCGGCCTTGTCGGATGTAGCCACGCGAATTTTAATGCCACGTTCCTCGGCGACGGCCGGTGCGGACACCATATTGATGGTTTCCATTTGCGGGGCGAGCAGGCCCTTCAACAAAATAGCTGTCAGGGGTTTGACGTTCAGTGCGGCGGCGTCACCCTCGTAACAGATATCAACTTCGGTAATCGCGGAGCGGGTCACCTGGCCGGCAAACGCGCCCAACTGTTCAACCAGTTTCATATAGGGTTTCAGACGCGGCGCATCTTCGGCGCTGACCGCAGGCATATTCAGAGCATTGCTGACCGCACTTTTCAACAGATAATCGGAGATTTGCTCAGCAACCTGCAAAGCGACATTTTCCTGAGCCTCGCTGGTCGATGCACCCAGATGGGGTGTCACAATAACATTCTTCATGCCAAACAGGGCGTTATCCTTGGCGGGTTCCTGTTCAAAAACATCCAACGCCGCCCCGGCAACGTGGCCGGATTCCAGTGCGTCCTTGAGATCGGCCTCAACCACCAGACCGCCACGGGCACAATTGATAATGCGAATACCCGGCTTGGTTTTGGCAATGGCCGCAGCATCGATAATGCCGCGGGTGGAATCGGTCAAGGGGGTATGCAGGGAAATAAAGTCTGACTGGTCAAGCAATGTATCGAGATCAACTTTCTCGATGCCTTGCGCGGTGGCCCGATCATCACTGAGATAAGGATCGAAAGCGAGAACCCGCATTTTCAGACCCTGCGCCCGGTCGGCAACAATGGACCCGATATTGCCACATCCGATAATGCCAAGAACCTTGCTCATGACCTCGACACCCATGAACCGCGATTTTTCCCATTTACCGGCATGGGTCGAGGCGTTGGCCTGTGGGATTTCCCGGGCCAGCGCCATCATCATGGATATGGCGTGTTCGGCCGTGGTGATAGCATTACCAAAAGGCGTATTCATCACCACGATGCCTTTTGTGGTCGCGGCCACCACATCGATGTTGTCCACACCGATCCCGGCTCGCCCGATGGCTTTCAGATTATCCGCCGCGTCGATAATTTCCTGGGTAACTTTTGTCGCCGAACGGATAGCCAGGCCATCATAATCTGCGATACAGGCTTTCAGTTCTTCGGGGGTCATACCCGGCTTGTAGTCAACATCAACTCCGCGTTTTTTAAAACATTGTTCAGCCAGCGGGCTCATTTTGTCAGAAATCAGTACTCTAGGCATTACAGCCTCCATTATTAATCCCGTTCAGAAATAATTTGCTCGAATGCCTGCTCCAGCCAGGGGAACATGGCTTCCAGATCATCGGTTTCCACCGTGGCACCGGCCCACAAGCGCAGTCCCGGTGGTGCGTCTTTATAGGCACCAATATCATAAGCGGCACCTTGTTCATCCAACATGGCGACGATTTTTTTGACCACGGCACGCTGATCATCTTCTGAGCGTCCGGTTACCCGTGGATCGACGATTTTAAGACACATGGAGGTGATCGAGCGATTGTCAGCGTCACGCGCCAGATGGTCGACCCAGCTGGTCCGCGCAACCCAGGCGTTTATCGCATCGCCATTACGCTGGGTGCGTGCCATCAGGCCCTTAAGCCCGCCGATGTCCTGTGCCCAGAGTAAACCGTCCAGGGCGTCTTCCACGGCCAGCATACTGGGTGTATTAATGGTTGCACCAGTGAAGATACCGTCGATCAACTTGCCATCTTTTGTCATCCTGAAAATCTTCGGCAGCGGCCAGTCCGGGGTATAACTTTCGAGCCGTTCGACGGCGCGTGGGCTGAGAATAATCACCCCGTGGCCACCTTCACCGCCCATGACTTTCTGCCAGGAATAGGTCACCACATCGAGCTTCTGCCAGGGTAGGTCCATGGCAAAGGCAGCAGATGTGGCATCACAAATGGTTAATCCGGCCCGGTCATCGGCAATCCAGTCGCCATTAGGCACCCGAACACCCGATGTGGTGCCGTTCCAGGTAAAAACCACGTCCCGGTTGAAATCCACTGCCGATAAATCGGGCAATTCACCGTAATCGGCTTGTGAAACCTTCACATCGGAAAGCCGTAACTGTTTGACCACATCGGTGATCCAGCCTTTACCGAAACTTTCCCAGGCCAGCATTTCCACGCCACGAGCGCCCAGCAAGGACCACATGGCCATTTCCACGGCCCCGGTATCTGACGCCGGTACGATGCCGATTTTCCAGTCATCAGGGATTTGCAGAACCTCGCGGCTCATGCTCAGAACACGGGCAAGCTTGGCTTTTCCAACTGCGGAACGGTGAGAACGACCCGGTGCATACCCATCAAGTAGACTTGCGGTCCATCCAGGCCTTTTTGCACACGGTCCGGATGAAAAACATGGATTATCAGGTTTCAGCATTTTTCCAACCTTAAATTGTGAGATATCAAAAATTAACGTCGTATATTAAGAGCGATCAAATGTAGTCTTGTATTTTTGAAGCTAACGATAAATAGTGTTATACAATTGATTAATCGCGTTATTGCTGCGGTGCAGCATAAATATACTCGCCTAAGTTAGGTAATACAAAACAAAACTTCAGAAAATCATGAGATAATAAACTACATGGAAATCCCGACACTCAGCGCTAAACATTCAAACCCAAACACCATTCATGTCATGTTTGTCACCACGTCCCATGAGAACTATAAAAGAATGGCTGATTATCTGAAGCCAGAGAATAAAATCAATATTTTTCACCAGGAAACCGGTATCGAAGCCGTTTCCACTTTTCGTCAATATGGACTGGATGTGGTGATTATTGATTGTACCGATGAATCCGAAAACTGGCCCATCACAATCTCCCGTCTGCGAAAAATCGATGATGACACAATGTTTATTCTGGTTTCCACCGATTCTTCGAAAAACAAAAACCACCCTGCCCTGACGAAACTGAAACACGGCACGTCAGAATTTATCAGTATCCCGGACAAAAATAGCAGCAAGGATGACCTTGCAATATTCAAGAGCAATTTGATCGAGACCCTCAAATCCTTCAGTTCCATCCGGCGTAAGAAAGGTAAAACAACCCAGCCGCTGGGTGCTCCGATCAACCGTATCAATAGACTGCGCTTAGCCACAATCAAGGCGGCTGAACCGGTTGTTGTTTCCTTGCGGCCCTACACCAAAATCAAGCCGGAAGTCATTGCCATCGCATCATCAACCGGCGGTCCACGGGCGTTAACCGGTTTCCTCGGCGGGCTACCCAGAGATATCAACTGTCCCGTAGTCGTGACGCAACACATGCTATCGGGTTTTACGGAATCACTGGTCAAAGGCATTTCAAAAAGTACCGACTGGCCCTGTCACGAAGCCATCAATGGTACAGAATTACTACCCGGTTATATTTACATGGCGCCCAGCGGATATCATATGACCTTTGAGAAGGGTAATCCTTATCCGCACATTAAACTGTCGGACAGTGAACCGGAAAACTTCTGTAAACCCTCGGCCGACCCCATGTTCAAGAGTATTGTCCAGATCTACGGTGCGAAGGTGCTGGGAGTCGTGTTAACCGGCATGGGCAATGATGGGTTGAAAGGGGCTCGAGAAATTATTAAATCCGGCGGCAATGTCATTGCTCAGGATCAGGATACCAGTGTTGTGTGGGGGATGCCACGGGCCGTCGCCGAGGCGGGTCTTTGCGCGGCCGTAAAGCCAATTGACGCCCTGCCGGGCGAAGCGGCAAGGGTGCTCCGCTCAGGGGTATAAGGCCCGGAGCTGTTCCCTATAATTTATAGAACCAGGGCACGAACAGGGTAAATACAACCCACATCAACAGGACAAGTGGAACCCCCACCCGGACAAAATCCATGAACCGGTATCCACCGGGCGCCATAACCAGAATATTCGTCTGGTAACCAAGCGGCGACGCAAATGAGCAATTGGCAGCGAACACCACAGCAAGTGCAAACGCTTCCGGCGGCGCACCGATGACCCGGGCAATATCAACCGCTATCGGTGTGAACAAAACGGCGCATGCCTTGGCACTGACAATATTGGCCGACACCGCAACCAACAGGAAAAAGACCGATAATATGGTTGTCGTTGACTGGCCTTCCATGGCCGAAACCAGCCCGCGGGCGATAAATACTGCCCCGCCGGTTTCCTGTAAGGCAACACCGAGCGCCAATGCGGCGGCAATAGTCGTGACAATTTTGGAATCCAGGGCACGGAAGGCCTGTTCAATGTTAATGACCTGAAAAGCGACCATGGCAGCGGCCCCGCACAAGGCACTGACCACAATAGGAACGGTACCGGTTGCCGCAAATAAAATGACCAGCGAGAAAATTCCCAATGCCCGGTGGGCGTGGTCCAGCACGGGCAGTTCTTCCGTTGACCATTCGATGAGCACCACATCGCGGTTATTCTTCAATCCGTCGACATTCTTGCTCGGTCCCTGGAGCAGTAAAACATCCCCGGCCTGTAAACGAATATCTGTTATTCTCGTGCGTACCATACGCGAGCGTCTCAATATACCGACCACCACACAGTTTGTTTTGTAGCGAAAGCCTATCTGGGACAAGGTGCGACCGATCAGGCGTGACGCGGGCACCACCATGGCCTCGGCCAGCACCTGTTCGCCGTCTTCCCAGGGTTTCAGGGAAAGATCACCCGATTGGGCATAAACGTTTTCTTCAAGATCAGGATGCAGCATCCCCGGCTCGGATCGGGTCAGGGCCTCTTTTAACGCCATGCGTGTGGCGGCAATCACGAGGATATCCTGACTTTTTATTTCAAAATCCTCAAACGGTGGCAGGACCGTCTGATTGTCACGAAGGATCATGCGTACCGTAATATCCGGTAACCCCCGAAATATACCGCCGAGGGCTTTTTCACCAATCAGGTTAGCATTTTGCCCAACCGTAATCTGAGAGAGGAAATGCTTACCTTCGCGTTGATTGATTTGATCGGAAGCGTCATCCCGGTCTGGCAGCAATCGTGGAACGATGACCGTGATATAAACCAGGCCCGCAGAAGCCATAATCAGGCCGGGGACCGTGAAATCAAAAAATCCAAACGGCTCCTGGCCCATTTCTATGAGAGCACTGTTAACCAGTAGGTTTGTCCCTGAACCGATCAGGGTTGTCATACCGCCGAAAACAGCTGCATAACTCAGCGGCATCATCCATTTGCTTGCCGATTGGCCAAACCGGTTGGCCAGGGCCTGCATGATGGGTATGAAAATGACCACAACCGGGATGTTATTCAAGAATGCACTGATCGTAATCACCACGATCAAGGCGATTAACATGGCCAGAACCGGTCCTCCCCTGCTGCGAACAAGAGACAGAATGACCCGGGCACCGTGATCCACTGTCCCGGTTTTCACCATGCCGTGACCGACCACCAGTAACGCCAGAACCGTGATCAGCGCCGGATTGGAAAATCCATGCAATATCCTGACCGGGTCAACCAGATTAAAACCGGTTGGGCTGACAACCGGGAAAAAATGGAAGAAAACCAATAATATGCATATCAGCCCGACGGACGTCATTTCCATAGAGGCGCGTTCGGAAAGATAAAAACCAAACGCGACAGCGATGAAGACAAATGTCGCCCACATCTGAAATGAGGAATCAAGACCGTGTGTAAATTCAAACATAGAAATAATAGTACTGATCTTATTCCAACGTGCAATGGTATTACGTGAACTGATTTCGATTAATAAATATTATTGAATGCTGTGTTGTTATAATTGATGTATGATAAGGCATGTAAATATAATAAAAAGTGCTGTATATTTAATAGGTATCAAATTAATTTCGATTCTAATTTTAGAGACCTCATGCATTATCAGTTAAAGCCGCCTGTGAAAAAATGGTCCAAGACAATAGCATCCCCCTGTGCGGCTTGTGTTGTCCGGGAAAAGGTTTTCTGCACCGTCCTGTCAGACCCTGAATTACAGGAAATGGCGCAGTTTACAGTTAATGTCAGCATGCCGGCCAAGCAGACAATCCTGAACGAAGGCGATACTTCTGCCCTTTTATATAATGTCACCGATGGGGTATTGAAAATTTTCAAACAATTGCCCGATGGACGTCAACAGATCACCGGATTCCTCTATCCCGGTGACTTCCTGGGAATCGCCAAAAGCAAACATTATGCCTATTCTGCGGAAAGCATCACCGATGTACGGCTCTGCCGGTTCAAAAACGCGGAACTGGAAAACATGTTCAAGAAAATCCCCAAACTGGAAACATGGATGCTCGACACCGCGTCCAATGAATTAATTCAGTCCCAGGACCAACTATTACTGCTGGGACGTAAAACGGCAGTTGAACGACTTTGCTCGTTTCTGCTTTCCATATCCACAAGGGCCTCATTGCTTGGAGCGAAGGCAAATAACATTCATCTGCCCATGGGACGTGAAAGCATTGCAGACTATCTTGGCCTGACAACGGAAACCATCAGTCGCACGTTTTCTAAACTGAAAAAATCGAATGTCATCAAGTCCACGGGCAAAGGCAATATTGAAATTGCCAATATGCAGGCCATTCGCAATCTGGCGATCGGTTCTTAATAACGAACCATCGCTGATCATGCCAAAATACTGGATAACTATTTCAATGGCTGGGTAACCATTTGATCGGGTAACCATTTCAATGATCGGAAACCCGACACAGCATACCCTGCCACTTTGAAAAAGGGCAGGGTTGCTTATGTTTAATGGTATATATACCATCTGCTACAGCTCAACGGCTGAAGATTATATCCGAATATCCAAGGATATTCAGTAATGATAACTTAAAATTTTAATTTTGTGGTAAGCCTCACTCATAGAGGATTTTACAATACTCATCGAGGAGGCTTCCAGACTGTGAGGCGGTTCCATACAGCTCCCTGTCCTCCTTTCCAGAAATTTACCTTCGCCAGTCTGAGGCGAAATCTTCATGCCCTTACTGACTGTCATAAGTATAGCACAAAGTATGGCAAAAATCTATTCAATAGGTGTCCTGCACATACGTTTTTTTAGAATTTATGGATTGTTTGACGTCAGCGCCTATGGGAAAGATTAGCAATATTACATACGAGAGGATTTCTGGTTCATCGTAATGACCCGAAGGGGAATGAAGATGAGACAGAAATCACAGACAAGACAGACAAGAAAGACGGGCGACGCCGACCGGAACGGTAATCCAGGCCCGATCAACACCTAAATGCAGTGCCTAAATAATTGCCACCATTCGCCAGATTGCCAGTGCGGACATGGATAAAAAGAGCACCCCTGCCGAACGGTGGAGCCAGACCATCGGCAACCGGCGGAGCAGGGTCTTTCCCGCCAGGACGCCCACAGCAGATGTGAAAATTAATGCCACCGTAGCGCCAATCCATACAGCCGTTGCCGGGTATATACCCACCAGCCCGGCCACGGCAATTTGTGTCTTGTCGCCCATCTCGGCGAGCAAGATCATAAAAAATGTGGTGGCAAACAGGCCATGTCCCGTGAGATCAGCCTTTATCTCGTCCTCTTCATCCTCGCTTTGCCGTAATGAGTGGACGCCGAAAAATGCAAAAAGGGCGGCCATCGCCCCCAAAACCCAGACCTGGGGAAGCCAGATTGTTAGCGTCGCGCCGATTAATACGGCAGCGGTATTGAGTATGGCAAAAGCAACTGTTGCACCCAGCAACACCGGTCTAGCCCGTCCGTGCCGGGCGGCGAGCGCCATACAGACCAACTGACTTTTATCCCCTATTTCGGCCAAAGCAATCAGCACCAGCGAAGCACCAGCAGATTGCCACCACATGATCTCCAATATGTTAATCCCCCATATAGAATCGATAACCTCATTGTGGGCGCGGGCCCAATAATTGGAAAGATAAAATGGCTACTTTTGATCTGACACGGGAAATATTATTGCCCTCAGTCAAGATTGTTTCTGGCGCAGCCTTGCCAGTTTTCCAGTGTGGTGGAAAACTCAGATACGATATATTTCATGCAGGATAGAACAGATTTTTTTGTCGCGGGTTTCATTGATAAATAAACAGTCCTGCATGGCGTCGAACGTACCGAATTCCGGAAATTTTTTCACCAATCGAAACCCAAATTGTAATAAATATTCCTCAACATCTGGCAACAACATTATGCCCTCATAAAGTGGCAGTGTGAAAAGCTCCAAATGAAGACCGACACCGTTGGTTGATAGAAAATTCTGAGCACCTTTCAGGATATTGTACTCAGCACCCTGGGAATCAACTTTCATAAAGTGGAATTTTCGATTGGAAAGCTCTTCTTCAAACAGGCTGTCGAGTGATCGACATTGAATGGATCTGGATCCAACAATTTCGGAGCGCTCAAACCAGGTTTCAGCAAGCATAGGATCACCGAGATTCTTCAAACTATGGAAATTTTCGCGCACATATTCCATATTTTGTTTAAACAACGAATCGCCTTGGCCATCCAATCCTTTACAAATATAGAACGGTCTTACCTCATCCTTTTCCCATAGGCCTACATCAAAGGTAATCTGATTGTTGCTAAATCCAGGATCGTCATTGGGTTCAAAGTTTACCAGATAATTTATAGTCTCTGCATATGTATCCCATGGAGCGGGAAGTCCGCCGAAAGACCCTACATCAATAAAGTTGATGGTATTTTTGTAATTTATATTTATCAGGGTCGTGGCCATTTCTTCCATGGCGGTTTTTTTTATAACCGTCGTCATTTCTTCGATAGTCGACACAACGTCTCCGTCATGTGGCTGGTTTTCCAAATAGTCGGCGTAGGTTTCACTCCACTGATCAAGCATACTGCAGACCTGCTCGTCATGCTTCTTATCTTTAAAAAGAATAATTATGGCATTGAGTTCCTTGCGGGCAGCGAGGTCAATTTTTATACTCGAATTGGTCATGCTTATAGATTTCCTTTAAGTTTATTGATATTAGACTCAGGGCCAAATACAAAAAAGAATATTGTATCGATTACCACAAAACTACCTTATTTCATACAAGCTCCAGCACCGCACAATTCATTTCAGGCTACACGAAGATGGGCGATGTCAATTGTCTCGCGGGTGATTTCCTCGGCGAGAACTTTGACGGCATTGGATTTTGTTTTTGAAGACAGACGTACAATATAGGCGATATCAGGGGGAGATTTAAATTTGTCATCCAGCAGCGTCACCATTGTGGGGCTTATGTGTCGTTCGTTCAAAATAGAGACGCCCAGCCCGGCTTCCACACCGGCAATGATCCCGGCGTTGTTGGGGCATTTCAGAACGGTCTGGAACAGTTGGTCCGCAAGATCGACGTAATCATACAACCAGTCTTTGTACAAACAATGATCATCATAGGCTAGAAACGGGACCGGACCGTCGGCGGGCAATTGATAGTCCTGGGATTTAACCCACCGCAAATGACATTGATACAGCACACTATCGCTTTGTCTCAGATCTTCGGAAAATACCTGCATAACACCGAGATCTATTAGTCCGTCGGCCAGCTCGTCTTGCAAAATCATGCTCTGGTTTACATGGGTGCGAACCGAAACATCGGGGAACAGGCGGGCAAAGCGGGCAAGTATCCTTGCCAGGCCGCTGCTGCTCATATCCTCGGTCATGCCGAGACGAATATTGCCCACAAGGGCACGTTTGCTCAGCGATGCCACGGCTTCATCATGCAAGCTCAAGATACGATTTGCATATCCCAGCAAACGTTCACCGGCTTGCGTTAACAAAGACGCTCCTGCTCGCCTGCTGAGCAGAACACAATCGATACTGTCTTCGAGCCGCTTGATCTTGTGGCTAACGGCAGATTGAGAGAGTGACAGATAACGCGACGCTTTGGTAACCCCGCCATGATCGGCGACGGCTTTTAGGGCGCGCAGGGAATCAACATCTAGCTTGGCAACCATTTAATCATCCAATCGCGCCTTGAAATATGACAAAAATTAATGAAAATGATTAAATCATGACATTTGCATCATGTCAAATTTAACGCTACATTGCTGCCCGGCAATCTTTAATCAGAAGGAATTTTTTCATGCAATTAACCGATTACAAGGCTCTGACCTTCGACGTTTATGGTACCCTTATTGACTGGGAAAGCGGCATGGTCGCCGGGCTCAAGCCGCTTACTGAACAGGTTGATGGCAAGCTGTCACGTGACGAAATTCTTGAGGCTCATGCCCATTATGAGTCCTCCACCCAGCGTCAGATCCCATCAAAGGTCTATTCCGGGCTGTTGGCCGTTGTCTATAAACGGCTTTCTGAGCAATGGAATGTTTCTGTAAGCTGGCAGGAATGCCTGACTTATGGTGATTGTGTGCGGAACTGGCCGGCGTTTGATGACAGTGTGGAAGCCCTTGCCTACCTGCGGCAACATTACAAACTGGTTGTCCTGTCCAATGTGGATAATACCAGCTTTGCCCACAGCAATAAGAGACTCCAGGCCCCCTTCCACATGGTTTATACCGCCGAAGACGTGGGTTCCTACAAGCCCTCGCCACGGAACTTCGAATACATGCTAGAGAACCTTGAACGGCTGGGCATCGGCAAACACGAAATTCTGCACACGGCCGAAAGCATGTTTCATGATCACGAACCGGCAAACGCGTTTGGCCTGGATAATTGCTGGATATATCGCCGCCATAACAAAACCGGGTTCGGCGCCACCATGAACCCCGGGGACATGCCGTCATACAAATTTGTTTATAACAGCATGGCTGAACTGGCCGCAGCCCACCGCGAGGAACTAAACAGCAAACCCGGCTCATGAAAGGCACCACGGCTAATCCGGCGGCTTGGCGTCAAAGAAATTCGCTATAAAAATTGACGCGGGATCAATATTCTAACAGTAAAATTAGAAATCATGTTATTAATAAAGCCAGTTTTATACTTACAGGTGATCTGGGTAATCAAATAAGGTGTGGAAATGGGATTCGTTTATAAAGGTTTTATTGTACTTTATTTTATTGCAATTACCATTCAGTCCTCAGTCGTAGCAGCTAAAGAACCTGTGACTATACATGCACTTATGCCTTCCGGAAATTATCGAGCAACCTTTTCTGGGTTGGTTCGACGCTTCAACGAGGAAAATGACGATATAGCGTTAAGTTATAAATTATCCTTAAATGAAAATTACCACTCTGAAAGGGATGCGTGTTTAAACGATAAAAATTGCCAAACAGATATATTTTTAGGATTCGCCGGGTATGGGTTCGAGGAAAGGGTTCTACAAGGTCAAATTGAGCCAATAGATGATTTATGGAAACAAGAAAAATTTGATGATTATTATTCAAGTATAAAAAAGTCAGTAACCATACAAAACAGGCAATATGGATTGCCGCTTTCTTATTATCCTTGGGGTTTCTTTTATAAAAAATCTTTATTTAAAAAATTCAATTTATCTCCACCAGACACGTGGCAAGAATTTTTGCGAATTTGTAAGGTTTTGAAAGAAGCAAACATTGCGCCTATGGTAATGGCTACCAAGACACCGTTCCCTGCTGCGAGTTGGTTTTCCTATCTTAATCTTCGATTGCATGGATTAGAGTTCCATACACAACTTACAGCTGGAAACATTCCCTTCACAGATAGAAGAGTAAGGGCAACTCTCGAACAATTGAGGGAACTAATTGAAAAAGGTTATTTTCTTAAGGGCCATGAAGACTTATCCTTTATAAAAGCTTTGCCTTATTTATATCGTAGCAAAGGGGGGATGTATTTGATTGGCAGTTTCATACTGTCCAAAATTCCGAAGGAGCAAAAGGCTGATATCGGGTTTTTTAGATTCCCTCAAATTGACACTTCAATTCCTCTTTATGAAGAAGCTCCACTTGATATCCTGTTTATCCCAAGCCAGTCAAAACATATATCTGCAGCCAAAAAGGTGCTTTCTTTCTTCGCACAACCAGACATATCGGATCAACTCAATCGTGCTTCAGGGTTCTTATCACCCAATAGTATGTCGAAGGACGTTGACGATGAGCTACTTTTAGCAGCCTCAAAGCATTTGGAATCAAGTGCTGGCTTTTCTTACTTTTTTAACCGTAATAGCCCACCTGAAACTGGGCGAGCAGGGACAAAGCTTTTAGGAAAATTTTTTTCCAAGCCCGAGGATATAAATTATTACATACAAGAATTTGAAAAACTTAGAGCCATGATAAAAAAGTAACGTAATTTTTTTAAACCCGCCAATCAGGCAGCCAGATACCAATTATAAATCACTCCCTACTTCCGTTTTAGGTCATAAGAAGTAGTTCTCCACGACCCAAAGTGACATTCGCTACACCTCAGTAAGCGGTCATTTCGAGAATTTCCAGATCATGCCGGCTCGCAATAACAAGCCGCTTATGCCGTCATGGTTCATTTAATGGACGAAGAGAAAACTGGTGCGGGCGGCCGGACTTGAACCGGCACTGCCATAAGGCAACAAGATTTTAAGTCTTGCGTGTCTACCAATTTCACCACGCCCGCATTTGAAGTTCGTGGCCCTGTGATCCCGTGATCTGAGGCCTGCATGGTAAGAAAGCCTTTCAGCTTGGCAGCACGAAACCTACTTCGGGCGCACTGATTGAGCAAGCAGACAATCCCCGGTCGAGCATAACTATTTCTCGCCCTGTTTACCGGCCAGCTTACCGCCCTGCCCGGCGGCATATTCCGCCCAAATATAATGCTTGAAATGTGAACCCGGCCTATGTGATATGGCACCTGCGGCACCATGGTTTGCCATGACAAAGATTACATGACACGGATTACATAACACGGATTAACGGGGCCAGCAGGGGTTACATGACGAGCATAACCAAAACGCAACAGGGATCAACGACAGGTAAAGGTATCCTGTTGATATTGATCGCCGTTAATATCCTGCCATTCGTCGATGGCACGGCGAAATTACTGATAGCCGATGGCTACCACGTTATACAGGTATTGTGGGCCCGTTATTTCTTTTCCACCATTGTAACCTTGATTTTGGTCTACCGGTATTATGGCAATGTCTGGAACAAGGCTCGAAACAAGTCACATCGTCCCGCCATACAATTCAGCCGCGGTCTGTTGCATACCTTCAGCACCCTGATGGTCTTCTTTGCCTACAAACACATGCCGCTGGCCGATGCCATGGCGGTACTCTACGTATACCCGCTGGTGGTCGTCGCCTTATCGGCCATTTTGCTTGGCGAGACGACCGGCTGGCGACGCTGGAGTGCGGTAATAATCGGATTTGGCGGCACGCTGCTGATCGTGCGGCCAGGCTTCGAGGCCATAAACCCCGGTGCCCTGTTTGCCCTTGCAGCAAGCATCGCCTTTGCCCTGTATTTGATATTAACCCGTAAAAGTGCTGGCTCCATGGAGCCTCTCATAGCCCTGAGCTATCAATTCATTATCTCGGCGGTTGTGGTGAGCCTGTTTGTGCCATTTTTCTGGATCACGCCAGACTTGAAAACGTGGGGGTTGTTCCTGATGATCGGTGTCGGATCGTTTGTCGGGCATTTACTGATCATCAAGGCCTGTGTTCACGCCCCGGCGTCTGCGTTGGCACCGTTCACCTATGTAGAGGTCATCACCGCAGCGGCAATCGGTTTTGTGCTGTTTGGTGATATTCCAGAAGCCCTGACCTGGGCCGGAATTTTCATTATCTCGGCCAGCGGCATATACATCGCCTGGCGCGAGCGGGCTAAATCAGATCACGCAGAATAGCCACCAGCGGAATATCAGCCGGTGGCATGTCCAGATCGAACATACGCACCGGGCGCACCCATGACAGGGTCTGGCCTTCCTGGGCCATGGGCTCTCCACCCCAGATGCGACAGGCAAACAACGGCATCAGCAAATGAAAATCCTGGTAGGCATGACTGGCAAAAGCAATAGGTGCCAGACAGCTTTGCCGTACATCGATCGCCAGTTCTTCTTTCAACTCGCGGATCAGGGCGGCTTCCGGGGTTTCGCCTGTCATGACCTTGCCGCCGGGAAATTCCCACAATCCGGCCATTGACTTGCCGGGCGGGCGTTGGGCCAGCAAGACCCGACCATCACTGTCAACCAGGGCTACGGCACTGACCAGCAACATGGGCAGTCCCGCTTTCGGAGCGCGCTCACCAGCGTGCCAGCAGCCGGAGTCAGGACCTGTAATCGGCATTGATTGTGATATATCCATGGGTTAAATCACAGCTCCACACAGTGGCTGTACCCTGGCCTACGCCCACATCGACGGCTATATCAATGGCCTGCGTTTTCATGTGTTCTGCAACAGGGGTTTCATCATAATTGGGTACGGCACGGCCATTGCTGGCAACATCATAGCCGCCAATGGAGATGCTGATTTTATCCCGATCCGCGCGCTGGCCTGCCTTGCCCACGGCCATGACGATACGGCCCCAGTTGGCGTCTTCACCCGCAATGGCGGTCTTGACCAGTGGTGAATTAGCAATCGCCAGGGCAATCAGGCGCGCCGCCCCATCGTCTTCCGCGCCGCTCAGCGTAACAGTAATAAACTTCGTGGCACCCTCGCCATCGCGCACCACCTGATGAGACAGATCGCAACAAACCTCAAACATGGCCTGGCGGAATTGTTCCAATGCCGGATCATCGGCCCGCTCAACGCTCTGATGCTGATTGCCAGCACCCGTGGCAAATGCCAGCAAGGTATCACTGGTCGAGGTGTCACTGTCCACGGTGATACAATTGAATGTTTTTGAGGCGATGTCGGAAATCATTTCCTGCAAGACTGTTGCGGGAATGTTGGCATCGGTAAAAACAAAAGACAGCATGGTCGCCATGTCCGGGGCAATCATGCCGGAACCTTTGGCTATGCCGACAATGGAGACCTGTTGCCCGGCAATGGTCGTGACCAGCCCGGCGGCCTTGGCGAATGTGTCGGTGGTCAGGATCGCCAGTGCTGCGGCCTGCCACTGATCGGGAGCGAGAGTGTCATACAGCTCATCGAGCTGGTCTGTGATCTTGTCATGGGGCAGGTCTTCGCCAATCACGCCGGTCGAGGCGGTATAAACCCGGCTGGGGCGACAGGATGCATGGTCGGCGACGGCTTCGACAATCCGGGTCACACTCTGCTCACCATTGCTACCGGTGAAGGCGTTGGCATTACCGGCATTGACGATCAGCGCCTGTGCCTCGCCTGTGCCACCCTTCAGGGTCCGCTTGCACCAGTCCACCGGTGCAGAACAGGTTTGCGACTGGGTGAAAACACCAGCCACGGTAGTCCCGGCCGCCATTTCAACCAGCAACAGGTCATCGCGTCCCTGATATTTGATGCCGCTCATAGCCGTGGCTATGCGTACACCGGCGACATCCGGTAATTGCGGGAACTCCTCTGGTGCCAGAGGTGAACGTGTCGTCTTGCTGGTTGTCGCCATAATCTAACACCTTTCGGTGGCTGGTTGCTTACGTTATTGCACGGTTGCTACGGGGGCGTCCATGGCATCGCCGTTCATATCAAAACGCGAGACTGTAGACTGGCCCAACAGGCGCTCGATATAAGCGCCCTCTACTTTTTTGGTCAGTTCATCGCGAATCTTATCACCGATTTCATCTATGGTCGGCACGGGCATGGCGCGGCGTTCTTCCAGCTTGATAATATGCCATCCAAACCTGGTTTCAACGGCCTCAGCGGTGTATTGGCCAACCTCCAGTGCAAAAGCGGCGGCTTCAAAGGCAGGCACCATCTGGCCATTACTGAAAAATCCCAGATCACCACCCTGGGGTCCGGATGGGCCGGTGGAGTGCTGCTTGGCAAGGGCTTCAAAGTCACCGCCTGCCACGAGATCGGCAATAACTTTTTCCGCATCTTCCTTGTTTTTCAACAAGATATGACGTGCGTGCACTTCTTCCTTTTCGGTCAGGGCGGAAACATAATTCAGATAAAAAGCCTTGATGCTTTCGTCGGTCACCTGTTTGGCGATCTCGTCAGTAAGTGCCGTGCGTTCGCGCAACTGCATGATCACGGTTTCCACATAGCGCTTGAATTCCTCCGTCTGATCGAGGCCCTGGCGCGTTGCATCACCGGCCAGCAAATGCATGGCGACCAAACGCTCTACCAAATGGGGATACAGGGCATCAAAAGGCATTTGCTGATATTGCTCCGGCAGGCCGATGACAGACTGGCGAACTTCACTCATGAGGATTTCCCTGCCATTTACAACGGCAGCGACCCGGTCTTCCTGGGCAAGGGCCGAACCATTTATGACAGAAAGAACCAGAATCGGTAAAGCAACGACAAACATCACAACACACCCGTTTAAACGGTAAAACATAGATAAAACTCCAATTAAAATAATTTCGTGCATCATGCACATGCAAGCATATGAGGTAAAGCCAAAATAATATAACCACATTCCCCCCATACCCTAATGAAACCGTTACATTCAGGCGTTCACCGGCAACCCCGGAATGAGCAATTATTTTCGTCAAAATCGACCCTCTCATTGACAGTCGGGTGCTACACGCTTATGTGTTTCATCGCCTTATTTTATCCCGGCAACTATTACATGGTATTTACGGGCTTCTCACGAAGCCGCTTCGGAGAATTCAGCCCTTATGTTCGCTGCAATTGCAAAAAAGCTGTTCGGCAGCTCCAATGATCGTTTCTTAAAAACCCTGCAGGCAAACGTCGATGATATAAACGCGATGGAAGCCGAGATGGAAAAACTCAGTGATGATGAGCTAAAAGCCAGAAGTGACGTGTTCCGCCAGCAACTGGCCGACGGGGCGAGCCTGGATGACATCACAAATGCCGCATTCGCAACGGTCCGCGAGGCCGCCAAGCGGACACTGGGACAACGTCATTTTGACGTCCAGTTGCTGGGCGGTCTGGTGCTCCACAAAGGCATGATCGCCGAGATGAAGACCGGTGAAGGCAAAACCCTGGTTGCCACACTGGCGGTTTACCTCAACGCGCTGGAAGGCAAAGGCGTGCATGTGATCACGGTCAATGATTATCTGGCGCAACGCGATGCGGACTGGATGGGTCAGATTTACACATTCCTCGGCCTCACCGTGGGCTGCATCGTCCACGGCCTGGATGACCAGCAACGCCAGCGGCAATATGGTTGTGACGTGACCTATGGCACCAACAATGAATTCGGCTTTGATTATCTGCGCGATAATATGAAATTCCGGCTGGAAGACATGTCACAACGCGAATTCAATTTCGCCATTGTTGACGAAGTGGACTCGATTCTGATCGATGAAGCCCGGACCCCGCTGATTATTTCCGGACCGACGGAAGACAATTCCGAACTCTATACAAAAATTGACCTGCTCATCCCCAAACTGATCGAAGAAGATTATGAAACCGATGAGAAGTCACGCACGGTAACCTTTACCGATGAAGGCTCTGAACATATCGAGGAACTGCTGCGTGAAGCTGAGATTCTGGTCGAGGGTAATCTGTATGATGTATCGAATATTGGCCTGGTTCATCATGCCAATCAGGCCCTGCGTGCCCATATCCTGTTTATCCGCGACAAAGATTACATCGTAGCCGATGACAAGGTCGTCATTATTGATGAATTTACCGGTCGCATGATGGAAGGCAGGCGGTATTCTGATGGCTTGCATCAAGCCCTGGAGGCCAAGGAACAGGTCAGCATTCAAAACGAAAACCAGACTCTGGCTTCGATCACCTTCCAGAATTATTTCCGGCTCTACCCCAAACTGTCAGGCATGACCGGCACGGCCATGACCGAAGCCGGTGAATTTTCAGAAATTTATAAGCTCGAAGTCATCGAAATGCCCACCAACGTTGATATCAGGCGCCAGGATATGGACGATGAAGTTTACCGCACGGCAGAAGAGAAATACGATGCCATCATCGAACAAATTCAGGAATGCAGGGAGCGCAATCAGCCGGTCCTGGTTGGCACCGTCAGCATTGAGAAATCCGAGGTGCTGTCGTCCATCCTGAAAGAACGGAAAATCCCCCACAATGTCCTGAATGCCCGGCATCACGAGCAGGAAGCTATCATTATTGCCCAGGCTGGCGGACCCGGGGCGATTACCATCGCCACCAACATGGCCGGACGCGGTACTGATATCCAGATGGGCGGAAATGTTGACATGCAGGTCAAACACCAGCTCGAAACCATCAAGGATAAATCCAAACACAGCAGCGCCGAAGAAAAAATACGCGGCGAAATTGAGGTTAAAAAACCCATTGTACTGGAGGCTGGCGGCCTGTTTGTGCTGTGTACGGAGCGCCATGAAAGCCGCCGCATCGATAACCAGCTCAGGGGCCGTTCCGGACGCCAGGGCGATCCGGGGGCTTCGAAATTCTATCTATCTCTGGAAGACGACCTGATGCGTATTTTTGGCTCGGAACGCATCGATACCATGCTGCAAAAGCTCGGCCTGGAAAAAGGCGAGGCGATTATCCACCCCTGGGTCAATAAGGCTCTGGCAAAAGCCCAGCAGAAAGTTGAAGCGCGCAATTTTGACATTCGCAAGAACCTGTTGAAATTCGACGACGTGATGAACGAACAGCGCAAGGTTATCTACGATCAACGCCGTGAAATGATGTCCAGCGGCGATATCGCCGAGACAATTATCGCCATGCGGCATGAAGTCATCGAAGAACTGGTGGCTCAGTGCATTCCGGAAAAATCCTACCCCGAACAATGGGATACGGACCTTCTGCACGAAGAATGCCGACGCCTGCTCGGTGTCGATTTACCAGTGGTTGACTGGGCCAAGGAAGAAGGTATCGCCGAAGCGGAAATAAGCGAACGCATCCTGGAGGCCTCGGACCGGAAAATGGCCCAGAAAGCGGTTCGCTTTCAACCCGAAATTATGCGCAATGTAGAGAAAAGTCTGCTGCTTCAGGTGCTCGACCAGATGTGGAAGGATCACCTGTTGACCCTCGACCATCTGCGCCAGGGTATTGGATTGCGGGCCTATGGCCAGCGTGACCCGTTACGTGAATATCAGCGTGAAGCCTTCGATCTGTTCGAAGAAATGCTGGATACCCTGCGCCAGCGTATTACCTCGTTATTGTCTCATATCGAGATCGATGTTGTGCCTACCGAAGACGACCTGAACCCGCGCCAGCAAGTCACCCATGAAGGCCGCATTGACCCGGCAACACGAGGTGGTTCTAAGCAACCTAGCGAAACCGCTGGCGATGCAAGCCTGCATACGCCGGTCCAGACCAGACAGAAGACCGATGATTACGATCCTGATGATCAATTGACCTGGGGGCGGGTTGCCCGCAATGCGCCCTGCCCGTGTGGCATCGGCAAGAAGTACAAACACTGTCACGGCAAGATAACCTGACTGGGCAATTCCCAGTATATTACCGGTACATAACTGGTATTATGTCTTGAACCTTGCCGAACGGCCACCACGCCTGCGGTCCATACCGGCGGGCTTGATGGCTTCCAGATTATGCATGGACGTCTGACGCAACAGCTCAATCAGTACATGGCCTTCCGCAGAAGGCTCTGGTGTTTTCTCAGCGGTCTTGGCAACGATCTCCGAGACAACCAATTTGGCGGCTTCACCGGGTGACAGAGTGCCCGGAAGACGTAAAATCCAGGACAACAGGATGTCCTGGGCCGGTCCCTTGAAATCGTAAATGTCGGCAAACACCTGCGCCATCAGGTTTACCGGATCATAATCCGGCCCGTTTTGCGCCTTATCCGGTCCAAGATGGGTATTATTCAATGACTGGCCCTTAAATCTACAAACCACTGTCTGTACGACAGGTAGACTAAGTCACATACACATAAAAAGTAAAATTACGCAAACAAGGATTAATGCCTATAATCAATCCTTGTTTGGAACCCGGCACCAATTGAGGGACACACCCGTGGAAGACACCTGGTTAAATCTATGGAAAGGCCGTCTGGTCAGGTTCTGTGCCCTGGTCTGGCAGCGCTTCCTGGCTGATCGGTGTTGGCGTATGGCTGCCGGGTTGAGCTATACATCCCTGCTGGCGGTTGTACCCCTGAGCGCCATTGTTTTTTCCATGTTCACCGCGTTCCCGGTATTTGAGGGTGTTCGTGAACGCTTCCAGAGTGCCGTGTTTTCCAATTTGCTGCCGTCTTCTGCCGAAGCCTTGAGCGGATATCTGGACCAGTTCGTCGCCAACACCACATCCCTGTCCGCCGTCGGCATCATAGCCCTGACGGCAACGGCTGTGTTGCTGCTGGGTGCCATTGAAGCCGATATGAACGTGATCTTCCGGGCTCGTCATCAACGCCCCATCGTTCGCCGTTTGCTGGTTTTCTGGGCCATGATAACGTTCGGTCCCATTTTACTGGGTGCCAGCTTTTCACTAACCACATATTTTTTCGTCAGCACCCAATGGCTGGGGCTCGATATTGATAGCGGGCCTTTGGGAATGCTTGGGCGTTTTGTTCCGTCGAGCCTGATTATCGCCGGGCTGATTGCCTTTTTCATGGTGATCCCCAACCGCCAGGTCAGATTCAAATCCGCCCTTTCCGGTGCCATAATCTCCGGCGTCCTGTTTGTCTTGTTGCGCAAGGTCTTCGGTTGGTATGTGGCTACATTTCCTACCTACCAGAACGTCTACGGCACCTTGTCGGTGGTGCCAATATTCCTGATCTGGATGTATTTATCGTGGAGCGTGGTCCTGCTCGGTGCGGTGATTACCACGGCGGCTGGCGATTTCTGGCGTCGGGAATCCAGACACGCCATGGGAATTCCCTATGGAAACGAACGTTTGATAACCGCGTTGACACTACTCAATATTATCTTTCAGACCAACCAGTCTGGCATTTTCAAGACCCAGTCACAATTGGTTAACGCTGCCGGGCTGGATCAGGAAATGTGTAAAATAGAACTGGATTTCATGCATAAAAAAGAATTCATAACCCTTGATACGCATGAACAATATATTCTGTCGCGGGATTTATCGTGTGTCAGCCTGCACGATCTTTATGAGGCTTTGGATATGACCCTGCCGCAAGGAAATTCTGTCGATGATGTGTCTGACGTTCTTGATGACAAGGACACTGCAAACAATGCCTCAAAGGTCTGGGTAAAAACGTTGAAATATCACATGGCACATGCACGCAGCCAGTCAGAACGCGCTCTATCCATATCGTTACTGGATATTTTGCAGCCTCGCGCCGACAAATAATTCAATCGTCACGACAGGCCTTTTGTGCCCATTTTAAGGAATTTTTCGCGCCGACTGGCTCGCAGGACACCGCCATCAAGCTCTGAATATTTTTTCAGTTCTTCCTCTATGGCTTGCCCAGCTGAGCGAATGGTTGCCTGCGCATCGCGGTGCGCCCCGCCGAGGGGTTCTTCAATCACCTTGTCTATGACACCCAGGTCCAGCAAATCACGGGCCGTCAGTCGCAAAGCCCCGGCGGCATCCTTGGCCTGTGCGCCATCGCGCCAAAGAATCGAGGCACAGCCTTCCGGTGAAATCACAGAATAAATGGAATGTTGCAGCATCAACACCGAATTGGCCACGGCAATGGCAATGGCCCCGCCCGAACCACCTTCCCCGATCACCAGAGATATGAGCGGCACTTTCAGGGATAAACAGACATCGATACTGCGCGCAATGGCCTCGGCCTGTCCGCGAGCTTCGGCATCGATGCCGGGATAAGCACCAGGGGTATCGATAAAGGTGATGACCGGCAAGCCAAATTTGTTGGCCAACGACATAAGTCGCTGGGCCTTGCGGTAGCCTTCAGGGCGCGGCATCCCAAAGTTATGTTTAATACGGGCTTCGGTATCGGCGCCCTTTTCATGACCAATCACCATGACCGAATGGCCACAGAAACGACCCATACCACCGATGATGGCAAGATCTTCCGCAAAAGCACGATCACCGGCCAGAGGGGTGAAATCCTCGATCAGCGCGTCGATATAATCAACCGTATGGGGCCGATTGGCATGACGGGCAACCTGGGTTTTCTGCCAGGGTGTCAACTTGGCATAAGTGGAAACCAGCAGCTTCTCAGCTTTGCTCTGCATCCTGCCCACTTCATCGGCAATATTGACCCCGCCCTCACCACTGAGGTGGCGGAGTTCCTGGATTTTGCCTTCCAGCTCGGCAATAGGTTTTTCGAAGTCCAGGTAATTATGCATAATGGTTACCAGAATACATGATTATGGAGTCCCTGCAATCTGTGCGGCTTTTTCGACCAGCACCTGGGCTTGGCGGATGGAGGCAATATCGATCAGGCGACCATCAAGCGCAACAGCACCCTGACCGGATTTGGCGGCATCTTCCATGGCTTCGATAATACGTTTGGCGTTTGTGACTTCATCCGCACTGGGGCTGAACAACTCATTGGCCTGATCAATCTGGCTCGGGTGGATGGCCCATTTGCCTTCACAGCCCAGGGTGGATGACCGCATGGCCTGTGCGGCATAACCATCAGAGTCGGAAAAATCACCAAACGGGCCGTCAATGGGACGCAATCCGTTGGCACGTGCCACCACAACCATCTTGGAAATGGGATAGTGCCACATATCGCCCCAATGAACATCGCGGTTACCCTCACTGTCGGGGTCGGTCAGCACCGCATACTCGCGGTTAGGACCACCGATAACCGTTGTGCGCGCCTTGGTGGATGCGGCATAGTCCGCCACGCCAAAATGCAGGGATTCGTTCCGTTTGCTGACCTGGGCAATCTCAGCCATGTTTTGCATACCCAGCGCGGTTTCGATAATCAGCTCGAAACCGATGGGGTTTTTGATCTCCATGGCACTTTCGATCTGGCTGCACATCATATCGAGGGCGTACACATCGGCCGCCGTGCCAACCTTTGGGATCATGATCAAATCAAGCTTGTGACCGGCCTGTTCCATGACATCAACCACGTCGCGGTACATGTAATGGGTATCCAGGCCATTGATCCGAACGGAAATCTGCTTGCCCGACCAATCCAGATCATTGATCGCGTCGATAACGTTTTTTCGCGCCTGAACTTTATCATCCGGGGCAACCGAGTCTTCCAGATCCAGGAACACAACATCGGCATTGCTTTGGGCTGCTTTTTCCAGAAACCGGGTGTTTGAGCCGGGAACAGCCAGTTCCGAGCGGTTTAGCCGGGCTTGTGCCGGTTCAATGATCGTAAAACTCATGACGGACTCCGTAGATGAAAACGTGTAAAAGTAATGGCCGGACAATGCGTCATATACACACGGCATTCAAGCCTGTAGAAGATTAATTACAGGTTATTTTTCCGACCCATTATCCATAAATAACAGTAAAGTATGATTCCCATGAAGCTATCACAACTGGATACGCCCTGCCTCGTTCTCGACCACGGTATCCTGTCACGGAACGCCCAGATCATGGGTCGCCATATACGCTCGCTGGGGGTCACCCTGCGACCCCACATGAAAACCGCAAAATCCATTGATGTAGCCAATATCGCGTTACAGGGCAATCCACGTTGCATCACCGTTTCCACCCTGAAAGAAGCCGAATATTTCGCCAGTCACGGGATTACCGATATCATTTACGCGGTCAGCATGGTGGCATCAAAAGTAGACCGCGCCGCTCCGTTGCTGCGCGACGGGGTTGATCTTAAATTTATCCTGAACAATATTGATTCCGCGCAAGACATCGCAAAACGTGCTAGCGAGCTGAAAATCGAGATGACAATCCTGATCGAGCTTGACGTTGGCGATTGTCGCGGCGGCATGATGGCGGACTCCGCTGAATTGCTGAAACTGGGCCGTTTCCTGAGCGAGACCCCCGGCCTCAAACTGGGTGGTTTATTATGCCACGCCGGGAATTCCTATCACTACCGAACCACACAGGAAATGCAAAAGGTCGCCGCCGTCGAGCACGATGCAGCCCTTTTTGCGACGCAGAAATTACGCACCGCCGGGCTTGACTGCCCTATTGTCAGCATCGGGTCCACACCCACGGCGAAACACGCTGGAACGTTAACGGGCATTACTGAAATACGTTGTGGTGTCTATATGTTCGGCGACGCATTTCAGGCCCAGATACATTCCTGTACCCTGCGCGATATGGCCGTATCGGTACTGGCGACCGTGATTTGTCATCGCCGGGATTTAAACTGTATGCTGATAGATGCCGGTTCGCTGGCACTGTCACAAGATCGCAGCACGGCGGCGGACGGCCTGTCAGAAGACGTCGGTTTTGGCCTTGTCATGGATGAGCAGGCCCAGTCACGCTACAACGGGATGCGGGTTGCCAGGGCGTATCAGGAGCACGGCATCGTGACCTGTGATGGCGACTTTCCGTTTGACGAATACCCCATCGGATCACGGGTCAGGGTATTCCCCAACCACGCCTGCATCATGACTGCGCAATATGATGATTATCAGGTGGTCGATGGTGGAGACGAGATCATCCACACCTGGCACCGTGTTAATGGTTGGTAGGGGCGGCTTATTTCTTACCGTGTGCCAGCTTAACCGCGTCCGGGTGGGCTCTTAATCTGGCCATGGCCCAGACACCCAGAACCGGACCGATGGCGAGGCACGAAAACGCCAGTTGCCAGCCAGCCGCGGCAACCAGAACCGGCATCAGGTGAATGGTAATCAGGGTCAGCAGGAACCCGGCACAGGTTTGCACCGTCAGCATGGTTCCGATCAGTTCCGGTTCGGCCAGTTCGGCAACACTGGCCGAGAACTGAGCCGAGTCGGCGATCACCGAAATGCCCCACACCATACAGACAATGCCAAGCAAAACCGGATGGGCACCAAATAAAGCCCCCACGGTAACGGCACTGGCTGCACTGATAGCCATGGCCCACATGGTCAGCCATGTGCGCCCGTATCGATCAGCCAGCCATCCGCCAGCGATACAGCCAAAAATCCCGCCCACGCCGATCACCATGAAAGTCAGGCTGCGGGTCAGAAACACCGGGTCCAACCCGGCGGCATTAACCCTGAAACTGGCATCGAGGAATACCCCGATCCAGGCCCACATGGCATACAGTTCCCACATATGCCCCAGATAACCTAAATTTGCCAATCGCAATGCCGGTGTTTTGAAGGCCTTTAATAAATTGTGGGTATCAAACGGTGGTGCCTTGGCACGGGCTGGCCCAAGGCTGACCAGATTGATACACAATGCAGCACACAGGGCGATCAGCGATGTAACCGCAATGGTAAACCGCCAGTCCACCCCGCCGAAAGCATTGATCAGATGGGGAGACGCAGAACCCAGGGTCAGCGCTCCGACCAGGATGGCCACCAGCAACCCTAAATCACCCTTGGCCCACGAGGCCGCCATTTTCATGCCAACAGGATAAACCCCGGCCATGCACATGCCGGTTACAAACCGCAGACCGTAAACCGCCCCGGTACCGGGATCAAATGCCAGGATCAACACATTTGCCATTGCGGCAATGATGGTGGAAATCATGAAAAATCGTCGGGGATCGATCCGATCAGCCAGGCCAAAAATGGCACTGAGCAGTGTTCCGGCAACAAAGCCGACCTGAACCATGCTGGTAAACATGGAAGACTGGGTGGCACTCAGGGGATATTCCAGGGCCATGGACGGTACCACAGCCGAGGCTGAAAACCACAAGGCCATGGCGGCAACTTCACACGCCGCTAATATTGCCAGTGAACAAACCTTGCCCTGTTGATTAACGACGTCTTTGCTCCCGCCTGTGGAATTTACGGTTTTACACCGTCAAATAATCCAGCCTCATCATAGATTACCCGGTCGTTATAGTCGCTGAACCAGATCGCCTCAGGGTTACGACCGAGTATGGTAATTTTACCCCGGTCCGGCGCATCGGCCGCCCCGCGCAACAACTTGAGAACAACCACACCGTTTTCGCCGCCCGGAATACCCGGTGCCGGTTCATTGCTCACCGCTGCAACTTCGGTTTTACCCTTGTAATGGGTAATAGACAACCGGGCATGGGTTTCAACACCCGACAGGCCTTTCTGGCTTTCGTTCAAGATGCGCCAGGCTTCCTCGATGGGCACATTGAAAGCCTTGTGACCGATGATGTCACGACCGCAGAAGAAATAGTGATTTTCCACTTTATTGCGCTTCAGTTCGCGCTGCATGATACGCAGGGCGTCCGGGTCATTATTGATGCCCTTGATGATGGGGGCCTGGTTATCGACCGTCAGCCATTGGCGCTGACCAAACTGGGCAATTGCCCGTTTTGTGCTTTCGACCCATTGCAGGCCGCCGCCCGGTTCGTCCATGAAACGACCGGCTTCGTCTTTGCGGAGGAATTCGTCCGGGTGATTGAAATGAACCATAAAACGCAGTTTGGTCTGCGGATAGGTCACATGGAACTTATCGAGCATGTCGAAAAAAGTTGCATCGAACCGGTCAGGATAAAAAGCCAGTTCCTTGGTGCCCAACCGGATAGACTCGATGCCGACCTCTGAGAGAGCCGCAAACCAGGCGGCAATATTTTTGTTGGCCAGTACCATAGGATCACCACCGGACATCAGAATCTCGCGCAGTCTTTCGCGACCCGTCTGTGGATGACGACCGCCGTTTTCAGCAACGATACGGTTATGCTCTTTCACATAATCGACAATATCAGCGATCTGGGCCATGCCTTTTGCGGCGACCGTGCCATCGGGGCGTTCAACTTCCTTGCGGGCGATCAGTTCTTCGCGGTAACAAAACCGGCAATGGGCCGAACAGGTACCGACCACATAAATCAGACCCAGTTCATATTTATGGATAAGCCCTTCCACCGGGCTGTAGTCCATTTGCTTGCCGGGGTCAGCCGAACCATCCATATCGAAGGTTTCAGAAGGACTGGCCTTGACCAGAACCTGGATCGGTTTGCTGTTTTTTGCCAGATCAAAATAGTGCCGGGTGATCTTGACCGGCATTCGCGCTTCCACGTCCTGGTCCGTGCCTTTCAGGGCATCGAGGGCCTGAAGTTCCTGCGCTGAATAAAACCCCTGCATATCTTCGGGCACCTTGCCGGTGGCGAACTTTTGCAGACCGGTAATGATCTGGCGGTCATACTTGGCACTTTCCACACTATCAAGGAAGGTTTTCTCCCGATCCGACGGGACATAAGCAACCTTTTTAAGGGGGGTCTGAATATTCATGATAACACCTTATAATAGGACAAATTCACAGTATAACTGACGATTATACATTATACTTATTATAAGAGTTCCTTATTCTGTAGATTTGTACAATCCACATATTTTCACCGGATCATGAGCTTTGGTAATGTTTGTTGAAGCTCCGCCCCAAAAATCAGTCTTCGGCCTCTTTAGCCACTTCTGCCAATGGATGCTGGGCCACCAAAGCCTTCAGGCGTTCATCGAGAACATGGGTATAAATCTGGGTGGTGGAGATGTCCGAGTGTCCCAGCATTTGTTGTAAGGAGCGCAAATCTGCGCCGTGGGCCAGCATGTGGCTGGCAAAGGAATGACGCAGCACATGGGGTGATACGCGGGCCTGATCGATCCCGGCCAGCACGGCAACCTGTTTCAACAACTGGGCAAACCGCGAACGGGTCAGAAAGCCCTGCCTGCTGCGCGATGGGAACAGAAAACCGCTGGCGCGGTGCTGTTTTTTCAAGGGCAGGAAATGATCGCGCACCAAACGGTAGGCCGCCAGGGCTTCCATGGCCGGTTCGCTCAAGGGAACCATGCGCTCCTTACCGCCTTTGCCGCGCACAATGAGCACCCGGCCATCCCCGGCAATTCCCGACAGGGGCAGACCGACCAGTTCCGATACCCGCAAGCCCGTGGCATAGAGAATTTCCAGGAATGCCACCAGACGAATGCCTTCGACCCCGTCAAATTGCTGAGCCGTTTCGAGCAATTTCTCAACGTCGAGTTCGCTGAGATACTTGGGCAAGGGCTTGGTGGCCTTCGGGCTGTCGATAACGCTGACCGGATTATCCTTTCGGTAGCCTTCATCGAAGAGAAAAATAAAAAACTGCCGGAGAGCCGAAAGTTGGCGGGCCGCCGTTGCGTTGGCCATACCCCGGGCCGACAGGTTTGCCATATACTTACGCACCAGCGCCGTGCTGGCATCTTCCGGGCGCTGACGGCGGGCCTGGCAAAACACCGCGAAACCCATCAGATCGCGCCGATAGGAAAGTATGGTATTCTCCGAAGAGCCGCGCTCCACACGGCCCATTTCCAAAAAGGATTCGACCCAGCGCTGTATTTTTTTCTGTTGAGCGGATGATGACACACGGCGTCCCGCCGGTACGGTTTGGGCTCGCTTCACAGCCCCGCAGCCAACACGGCTTCCACACTCAATGCCCGGGCATCGGTCTCAAAGCCGTTTAATGTCAGAACGCGGACCACGTGGCCCATGACAAGGGGACCGGCTGCCGAGGGGCCACCATTTCCCATCATCACCAGTGCCAGCAGGGCCGTCTCACCGATCTTTCCGGTTCGCCCGGTCGCTTCAAGCCGTTGCCAGATAACGGCGTCCGGCAACATGCCCAATACGGGTTGCTCCGCCATACCGAGGGATTCCCACAATGCCCCGTCAACCGTCAAGCCCAGATTTTCCAGCAAGGTAAATAACAAGACCACACGCTCGCGTTTGTTCAGGGCCTTGTTGACCTGGCTGAGGCCAGTAATATTGCCCAGGCCGGTATCATCAGTTGACTGAAGTTCTGCGGTTTCGGTGATATCCCCGGTGGTATCCAAGGTGGGGTCCAGACCACCTTCAATGGCCGTGATCTCGGCGCGTACCTCCATATTGGTAATCTCGGCGATATCACTCATCAAGTCTGATATACCGGCAATTTCTTCGCTATCGCCGGGGGCATCGACTGTGGATCGGGCAACACCATCGGTCTTCATCCAGTTTTCGAGCGTATCATACCGCTGGGTTACGTCTTCGTTATTATCACCCAGCCCGGCCAGCCAGATGATCGGTACCAGTTTGACCAGGGTTTCAGCCGAGTCCGTGGATAAAAAAGCGTTGGCGCGTAACAACCCCAACCACGCCAGCGCGGCATCGCGCTCACCAGCCAGTGCGAAGGCGCGAACGGCATCACCGGCAAACCAGAGCAGGTCTGAGCGCGGCTCAATGCCCTCGATAACCGGCATGAAAGCCTCTGATACCGGGGCATACAACCCGTCCAGTCTGGCTCGGTTAAGAGCCATGGAGGCAGCTTCGGCTCTGGCACCATCGATAGCTTGCTTGAGCCCGACCTGATAGAGCAAGGCCCGCGCACGTGGACCATTGCTGACTTCGGCGGTACTGAGGGGACTGTTTAAATCTTCGTCGGTAAATTCTACGGCCTGATATAAATCCCTGAGCATGGAAACATCCATGATATTAGTCGCAACGGCCTGTTCAGCACTTTGCAAACGGATTGCCATGGCAACATCGGAGTTGGTCACAATGGCAGGCAGTATCGAGGGTACAGGATTTTTTAGTATGTCGCCGCTTAACAAAGCCTTGCTTGCACCCAGCGCGGCAATGTACAGCGGTGTGGGTTGCTCTACCGCATCAATAACAGGGGTCTCGCCGCTGATCATGGATTCAAAGATCAGGAAAAGCAGGTCATCGGCGATCCCTATTTCACGCATTAACGACATGCCCAGTTCTGCCTGATTATAGGACTGGGATAATATCTGGCAGAAAAGGAACAAATTCTGCCAGAAAATATCCGGATTCTCTTTCATGAATTCATTGCTCAGAATACAGGCATTAACAAATTCACCGCGCAACAAATCGGCTTCGCTCTCGATCCGTAACAAACGTTCATTGGACGTTCGCCCCGGTGTAACATTCAGCAATTCAGCCACGGCATTGGAATCACCCATGGCGGCCAACAACTCAAGCCGGCGGGCTATGAATGTGCCTTCTACAACAGGTGGGCTGGCACGACGGGCCTCGGGTGGTTCGGATTGCGAAACTAACAATCGATACATCAACGACCGCATAGCAGGGGACCGTGTGCTCACCGGCATTTGGTCGAGCAAGGCATCGATTGTCGCCCGACTGGAGCCACGCCACATTTTAAACGGTAATCCGCCATCGCGTTCTATTAACAACCCGGCAGTATCAGAGGTAACCGTGCTCAACACATTGACTTCGATAGATTGTTCGCCATCACCAATGGTTTCGCCGGGGTCGGCCGTAATGGTCCAGCCACCTGCATTATTGGGTGTAACCGATACCTTGCCGGGTGTGCCCTGTCCGGAGATTTCATCGGGTATGGCCTCAAGGGGTTTGAGCTCCTGAGGTTCCAGGGTTACCGGTGCAGAATCCTGCTGGGCCAGGGCCATATTATGCAAACCACCCAATACCCCCGACAAAACCAGCGGTATAAACCATATTCTAGCGAGGGAATTGTTCATCCGGAATGACCTTTTCTACAGGAGCCGACGGAGCGGGAATTTCCCATGTCGCCAGAAATATTGCCCCACCAACCATGCCTGCAAGCATCAGTACCAGAAAAACTGTCGAAAACCTGAACATCAATATCCCCAGCGGTCTCATTCATAAATCAATGCCCCAATATGCAACATTGCCAATCAACCGCAAACAGACAATTGTCAAACGAGAGACAAACCACACCAAAAAGATTATTTGTCATTGAATTTACAGGACGAATTGTGTTGTTTAGGGTTACAGTGTGTCTTTTTTATGACCATTTTTTTCTGTATAGCAAGATGACAAAGCCAATTTGACGAATTATTTACAGAATCGCCCACCCCCTATCATGTCTGGAAAGGCAAAAGTGGAAGACTACGAGACCCTGATAACAGAATTATCAAACCGTTCTATCGTTCTGGTAGGTTTGATGGGCGCAGGCAAGACATGCGTCGGGCGAAGCCTGTCCAAAATACTGGGGCTGCCCTTCGTCGATACGGACCATGAAATTGAATTGGCCGCCGGATGCAGCATCGAATATTTATTTGAGCGTTATGGCGAAGACGAATTTCGCACCGGAGAAGTTTTGGTCATTCGTCGCCTGTTGGGCAATGGACCACAGGTACTGGCCACCGGTGGCGGTGCCTTCATGAACGCAGACACCCGGCAATCCATCACCGAGCTTGCCGTTTCAGTATGGCTCAAAGCCAGTCTGGATGTCCTGACCAACCGCACTTCGCGCCGGGGGAAAAGACCAATTTTGAAAAACGGAAACCCGAAAGAAATCCTCAGTAAATTAATAGAACTGCGTTATCCGGTCTATGGAACAGCCGATTTAACGATTGAAACCGGGAATGAAAGAGTCGAAGTAACGTGTCATAAAGTCGTCTCGGCTTTAAATAATTATTTTCCACACGCCGGAAGTCCAGAAAGTACAACCAGATGACGACCATGCCCCCATCATCCGTCCAATCGGTCCGGGTCGAACTAGCAAATCGGAGCTATTCCATCCACGTCGGTTCAGGTTTGATCAAAACCGCGGGTGACTATATTGCGCCGTTGCTGAAACAGCCGCGCACGATCATTGTCACCGACAGCAATATTGCCAAACACTGGCTCGCCCCATTGCAAGCCTCGCTGGAGGCATCTGGTATATCATGTCAGGCCATAGTCCTGGAACCAGGCGAAAAAACCAAGAGTTTTGCCCACCTGAATGAGCTTGTCTGTGACCTGCTCAGTGCCCGTATTGAACGCGACACGGTGATTATTGCCCTGGGCGGCGGGGTAATCGGCGATCTGACCGGCATGGCTGCTGCCATCACCTTGCGCGGCATTGATTTCATCCAGATCCCAACCACTTTACTGGCCCAGGTCGACAGTTCGGTTGGTGGCAAAACGGCGATTAACACCCCACAGGGGAAAAATCTGGTCGGGGCCTTTCACCAACCCAAATTGGTTCTTGCCGATACCGACACCCTGCAAACCCTGCCGGAACGTGAACTTAAATCGGGCTACGGCGAACTGGTTAAATATGGCTTGATTGGCGATGCTGCTTTTTTTGAATGGCTGGAAAACAACGGGCACCGCGTCTTGGCAGGCGATCAGGACGCCGTGCAACATGCGGTGGTCAAGAGTTGTCAGGCCAAGGCCCACCTGGTCGCAGTGGATGAACAGGAGAACGGCTTGCGGGCCTTGTTAAATTTTGGCCACACCTTCGCCCATGCCTTTGAAGCCGAGACCGGCTACAGCAGCAAACTGCTGCACGGTGAAGCCGTTGCCATGGGATCGATCATGGCTCTGGCGACCTCTGAACGCACGGGTTCATGCCCACCGGGACGGGCAGAACGCCTGCGCAAACACTTCAGCGCCACCGGCATCAACCACAAGCTCAGCGAGGTTGCCCAATCGGACTGGCACCCTGATACATTGCTCGATCACATGCGACTGGATAAAAAAGTCAGTGACGCCAAACTGGTATTTATCCTGGCACATGACATCGGCGATGCGTTTATAACCAATGATATACCGGAAAGTGTTATCCTTGATATTCTCGAAGCTGGCCTGGCTGGATAAATCTGGCATATTACATCCTGATAACAGAATGACACCACTGGCCACCAACATGGGACACAACAGGACCCCGTTATGATCTTTATACTTATAGCTGTATTTGTACTTCTTGTTCTTTCGGCCTTTTTTTCAGGCTCGGAAACAGCACTGACGGCGGCTTCGCGTCCTGTTATGCATCAGCTTGAGCAAAATGGTAGTAAAAAAGCCGCCCTGGTCAACCGTCTGCTCATGAGAAAGGAGCGCCTGATCAGCTCAATTCTGCTTGGCAACAATCTGGTTAACATTCTGGCCTCGGCCCTGACCACCAGCCTGATGATCTCGCTCTATGGTGAGGCCGGTGTGGTCTATGCGACAATCTCGCTGACCCTGTTGATTCTCATATTTGCCGAAATCCTGCCCAAAACCTATGCCTTCCAGAATGCGGACAGGGTGGCCTTGTTTATCGCCCCGATCATCCGGTTTCTGGTTTATTGTACAACGCCGGTCATCTGGTTGATCAGCGTCCTGATTAACCTGATCCTGAAATTATCGGGGGCTAAATATGATTCTTCCAGCGCCCTGGGCCGTGGTGATGAGGAAATTCGAGGCGCCATTGAGCTGCACGAACGCGGTGCCGGCAACGTTAAAACAGAGCGTGATATGATGCGCAGCGTGTTGGATCTGGCCGATATCCAGGTTGGCGAAGTGATGGTCCATCGCAAGAATGTGGAATCCATCGATGTGGATATGCCTCGTGAAGAAATCATCAAACTCATCCTGGACAGTCCTTATACCAGGATTCCGCTCTGGCAGTATAATGCAGATAACATCGTCGGTGTATTACATGCCAAGGCTTTGTTGCGCGCCCTCTATGGCAACCCTGAGCGCACTCAAACAGCCGAAGACTTCATAAAAATAGCCGCTAAACCATGGTTTGTACCCGAAACGACCAACCTGGACGACCAACTGGACACTTTCCGAGAACGCCATGAACATTTTGCCCTGGTGGTTGATGAATACGGAGTCTTGATGGGCATCATAACCCTGGAAGACATCCTGGAAGAAATCGTCGGCGACATTGCCGATGAACATGACATCACCACGCCAGGAATACACCGCGAGGCCAATGGCAGTTATACGGTTGATGGAACGGTAACCATTCGTGATTTAAACCGTGAATGTGAATGGAGCCTGCCGGATGAAGAAGCCGCAACCATTGCCGGGTTAATCCTGCACGAATCACGCCGTATTCCGGAAGCCGGACAAACCTACATATTCTTCGGATTTCGATTCGAAATTCTGCGTCGTCAACGCAACCAGATCAAATCCATTCGAATCACGCCTGCGCAGAGGAGCCCGGTAACATCATAATTACTTGCAACAAAACCCTAAGCATTTGAAATTGCAGGCTGCATGACATTGCAACATCCTTAATCAAGAAATAGCTATAAAAATGGGGTGATTTTGCTATATTGGGATATACGTTTTCACGTTCAAACGAATCAAATGTAGAGGCACCCAGCCATGTACAGAAAAATTATCCCCAATGTTGTTAGTGAAACTGACGTAAGCACGATTACAAAGGATGCCACGGCACACGATGCGGCCAAGGCAATGGCCGAAAAAAACATCGCGGCGATTATCGTTGTCGATGATCAGGCCAAGATCAGCGGAATTCTGACTGAACGCGATCTGGCCAGAAAAGTTACGGCCCTGGGACTAGACAGCAATACGGTCCTGGCTGCCGACATCATGACGGCAAACCCCGATACCCTGACACCCGATGACAGTGCGGGCGATGCCCTGGAATTGATGAATTCCCGTCGCTATCGCCATCTGCCCGTAGCCGTCGATGGCAAATGTCTGGCCGTGGTTTCTATACGGGATCTTTATTCCACGGTTAAGGAAGCCCTTGAGGAAGATATCAAGGAAACCGAAGCCTTTATATTCGGCGACCGTTACGGGGCTTGATATTTCACGCCAGAAATAAAGACCTCGCATCACTTTGCCTTCATTCAATCAGAGGTCATCCATGCCACTTTCCAAGCCGGTTGAGCGCGAACATATCCATACCCGAAACATCACCTGCAAAGGCTATTACCGGGATGACGGGTTGTGGGATATAGAAGGCAGTATCACCGATACAAAAACCTATTCGTTCGCCAATCAGGACCGTGGCGGTATAAACGCCGGTGAATACATCCATGAAATGCACGTACGTCTAACCGTCGATGGCGAATTTATGATCCACAACGCCCAGGTCGTTACGGATTCAAGCCCGTTCAATATCTGTCGGGAAATCACCGACAGCTACCGCAGCCTTATCGGATTACAGATTAAACAGGGCTGGCGCAGAGACGTTCTGGCTCGTTTTGGCCGGGTCAAGGGCTGCACCCACATCACGGACTTATTACTGGGCGCCATAGCCACAACGGCCTACCAGACCCTGGGTGGTGAAAAGAAACATTCAACCAAAGATCAAAAAGCAAATAATGCCACACGTTTGGTCAATTCGTGCCATGCCCTGTCATCCGACGGCCCGGTTGTGCGCCAAAAATGGGCCGATCAATATACCGGTGATGATGGAAAACCTGACAAAAAACAGGGCTGAATAACCTTATCGTTCGCCCGGGGCGTTGGTCGTCAGACTGATGGAATGAACGCCATCGGCAAACACCGGGGCCAGCATTGCGTATACCATGCGCTGTCTTTCCAGCAATTTAATGCCGGTAAAACATTCGGCTTCAATAATAATTTTAAAATGGGTCTCCGATCCGCCGCCAGCTTCGGTATGACCGGCGTGGCTAGCGTGGCTCTGGGAATCATTGATGATATCAAGTATCGTCGGCTTCAGTCCTGCACTCAATGCCTGCTGGATCATTTCCTCACGGCTGTTTGTCATGGATCGTCCTGTTCTTCGCACACGGTTTTAAAAAAAATAATGCAAGCATCAATTCAATTTTGATATAATATAACATGTGGTTCGCTGCAAACAACTTCAAGAAACTGAATAGACTATAAAACCATGAAAACCCGACACGAAACGGAAAGTTTCTGTAATAACAATCCCCGGCATCCGGAACAAAATGATTATGCTTGTGAATGGCCCGACTGTGACCATACCGGATCATATCGTGCACCACGCTCACGCGATGAGATTAACAGCTATCGCTGGTTCTGCCTGGATCACATCCGGCTCGTTAACAAATCTTGGAACTATTACGAAGGCATGGACGATGACGCGGTTGAAAGCGACCGGCGCTATGATGTGGTCGGGCGCCGCCCGTCATGGAAACTCGGCACCAGTGGGCCATCCCTCAACCCCGAATTCATTCATGACCCCATGCATATTTTACATGGCAAGCAGGACCATAAACCCGCACAGTGCAAGCCGGTATCACCGCCCATCAGCAAAGATGAGGAAAATGCCTATAGCGTTCTGGGCATAGATTATCCGGTATCGACAAATGATTTAAAATCCCGCTACAAGAAACTGGTTAAACTTCATCACCCGGACGCCAACAAGGGGTCTAAAAAATCGGAAGAAAAAATCAAAAAGATCAATCGGGCCTACCATATACTGCGGGACGCTTCCAATAGCCGGATTCACACCAACTGAGCCTTGACCTGCTACGCCGTTGGCTTGATAATGCACCCCTGAGGCGACTTCCCAAGACTTTTAGCCAGAAGCGTGCGGTGCGGCGATACGGTGTATCGAATACCGGCGTGATAAAGCCAGAAAGCCTTGGGAAGTCGCCGTTTAAAAAGCTTGTTAAGACAATTTGGCAATAGTGGATTTAAATCCGACCAGATTATCCCGTCATTTCAATTTTCATCCCCTTCTGAATTTCCGCAATGGACGATACACATGAGTTCTACAGCAAAAGATTCGTTTCCCCTGGACGCACCCGACACAACGGTTTCCGTCAAAAAAGCCTTTGGCCTGGACAGCAAAATGGAAGTGCCCGGTTTCAGTATTGCCGATGAGCACGTCCCGGCAATCGATCCGACCTACCAGTTCGATCACGATACAACCATGGCCATTCTTGCGGGTTTTTCCCATAACCGCCGGGTCATGGTTCAAGGCTACCACGGCACCGGGAAGTCTACCCATATCGAACAGGTCGCAGCTCAGCTAAACTGGCCCTGCATCCGAATCAATCTGGACAGCCACATCAGCCGTATTGACCTGATCGGCAAGGATGCCATTGTCTTACAGGACGGCCAGCAAATCACCGAATTTCGCGAAGGTATTCTGCCCTGGGCCATCCAGCATCCTGTTGCCCTGGTATTCGATGAATATGATGCCGGGCGACCAGATGTGATGTTTGTCATTCAGCGGATACTGGAAGTCGAAGGCAAGCTGACCCTGTTGGACCAGAACCGGGTTATGCATCCCCACCCCTGCTTCAGATTGTTTTCAACCACCAACACGGTTGGGCTGGGCGATACGACCGGGCTGTATCACGGCACCCAGCAGATCAACCAGGGCCAGATGGATCGCTGGAACATTGTCACAACCCTTAATTATCTGGAACCCGCTGCGGAAGAAAATATCGTGCTGGCCAAGGTCTCCGATTTTGACAACACCGAAGGCCGGGCCAACATTCGCAACATGGTCGAACTGGCAAATCTGACCCGCGCTGGTTTCATGGCCGGTGATATCTCTACGGTGATGTCGCCGCGCACGGTCATTACCTGGGCAGAAAATACCAGTATTTTCAAGGACCAAGCTTTCGCCTTTCGCGTCACGTTCATCAATAAATGTGACGAGCACGAACGCCCGTTGATCGCCGAATACTATCAGCGGTGTTTCGATGAAGAACTGCCTGAATCAATTGGCAACATTACGATAAGTTAACGGCAAATGCTGGGTAGATAATACGGTGAACGAAAACGAACAACCGGTTGAACTTGTCAAAAGGACCACGTCTGCTGCCCTGAAGGCGCTCGCCAGGGATAGCGAACTGGAGGTTGTCTTTTCGCAAGGACCACCAGGGATTTCGGGCACGACGGCCCATTTGCCGACCCCACCCCACAGGTTGACGACGCACTCTGTCTCACTGGTTCGAGGCATGGCCGACTCACTGGCTTTGCGGGTGTCTTATCATGACAACAAGATCCACCGCAATCTGCTGCTCGACAACCCCCAGGCAAGACAAATTTTTGACGCCATAGAACAGGCTCGCTGCGAAAGCCTGGGTGCCAGGAAGATGAGCGGCGTCACGGCCAACCTGGAAGCCTTGGGTGAAGAACGCAGTGCGGATAAAAACTACGCGGCACTGACCCAGCGCGGGGATGATCAGTTTTCAGATATTCTGGGGTTATTGGTGCGCGAACAACTGGGCGGCCTGAAGCGGCCCGAAGGCGCGAAACAACTGTTCAATCTCTGGGCAGAGCGGATCGATGAGACGGTTATCAACCAGATTAATCAATTACAAGAGTGCATGGGCGACCAGTCGCAGTTCGCCGAACGGGTCATCGAAATGATGCAGGCCCTGGATATTCTCGATGCCGATGTGATCGATTCCCAAGACCAGAATGATGAGGACGAGAACACTGACCCCGAAAGTGATAACGGGCTTGATGATCAGTCTGGCGAAATGGACGGCGAAGGTGCGTCTGCGATGGATGAAACGTCCAGCGAGGTTGACGGCGAGGCCGAGGGTATGTCAGACATGGGCGATGAAGACTCCCTGCCCGGCGAAACAGGCGAAGACCCGAGCGGTGCAAACAAATGGCCCGATAATAACGATAATGCCCGACACGAAGTAACCACCTATACGCCTTACACAACACAATTTGATGAGATTATCCATGCCGATGAACTGTGTGACCCGGAAGAACTGAACCGGTTGCGCAGCCAACTCGATCAACAATTATCCCACCTGCAAGGCCTGATCTCGAAGCTCGCCAACAGATTACAGCGCAACCTGATGGCCAAGCAACAACGCACGTGGCATTTCGATCTTGAAGAAGGCATTCTGGATGCGGCGCGTCTGTCGCGGGTGGTTATCGATCCGTTTTACCCGCTTTCGTTCAAGCAGGAGTCTGAAATGTCGTTCCGCGATACGGTAGTAACCCTGCTGATCGACAATTCCGGTTCCATGCGCGGCCGCCCCATCACGGTAGCGGCCATGAGTGCAGACATCCTGGCCCGCACCCTGGAACGCTGTGGCGTGAAGGTCGAAGTCCTGGGCTTTACCACCCGCTCATGGAAGGGCGGCTCTTCACGTGAGCGCTGGGTTGCCGCTGACAAGCCGAAAAACCCCGGTCGGTTAAACGACTTGCGGCATATTATCTATAAATCCGCAGAAACTCCCTGGCGCCGGGCCAAGGCCAATCTGGGCCTGATGCTGCGCGAGGGATTGTTAAAGGAAAATATCGATGGCGAGGCCCTGTTGTGGGCCCATAACCGCCTGCTCGCCCGGCCCGAACAACGGCGCATACTGATGGTGATTTCCGACGGTGCCCCCGTCGATGACGCCACACTGTCAACCAACCCGGGGAATTATCTGGAACGCCACCTGCGCGACACCATTGCGTGGATCGAAACCAGATCGCCTGTGGAACTGACCGCCATTGGTATCGGTCATGACGTGACACGCTATTATAACCGTGCGGTGACCCTGATCGATGCCGAGGAACTTGGCGGAACCATGATGCAGAAGCTCATGGAATTATTCGATGATGAAAACCGCAGCCCCCACAGCCAGAAACGACCGGCGTAAATAGTATATAATCCAGACATGAAAAAGGCCCGCAACAGCGAGCCTTGTCATGATCACGGATTGATAAAACCCGTATTATGCAGCAACCACAGCGACGGCTTTCTTGATGCGCTTTTTCAGACGCAACATATCGGTGGTCAAATTGGCATCGCGTGCATCGAGCAAGAATGCATCCAGGCCGCCTTTATGCTCAACCGTACGCAGGGCACCGATACACACCTTGAGGCGAATGGACTCACCCAGGCTTTCGCTGATCAGCGACGTGGCCTGAAGATTCGGCAGAAACCGACGACGGGTCCTGTTATGAGCATGGCTCACATTGTTTCCGGTCATTACACCTTTGCCGGTCAACTCACAGCGTCTGGCCATTTTTTCTGTCCTTGTAAGTAATATAAGATGGCAATAAATCAAGATATGGGTCGCTCAAACAGGCACAGCCATCAGGCACTTGTCTGAATGAACGGTTTTTTAAGCGACTGACCGCAGAAGGTCAAGGCATTTCATGATTATTTTACGACAAATCATTGCGGTATTTTCTGTCTTTATGACCACTATTGAACAATAAATTTTGAGTGTTGTGGCATTTTGCGGTTTTCAATAATTATTCCGGTTTTCAAGGTTTTTCACGATTGCTTTTGAACCCAATCATTTGTATGGACCCCGATACGTCATTGAAACGTACCTGAAGGGAGCCGTCATGAACACACAATCATCTTCCGCACAGGACAATTCCCATAAGCCCAAAAAAACCCATAAATCCGAAGTACTGGACAAAGACCTAAAGAAAATTTCCAGAATCGCCGCGGTAAACATATCGGTTCGGCGAACCTTGATCAGCCCGGGTCTGGCGATCCTTTTTATCGCCGTCGCAGCACTTTTTGCAAACAGCCAGACCGGCAACCATGCCAATGGAATTATAATAATCATTGCCGCCGCCCTGGGCGCTTATATGGCCATTAACATTGGCGCAAATGACGTTGCCAATAATGTGGGGCCAGCCGTAGGTGCCAAGGCCCTGACCCTTGGCGGGGCATTGGTCATCGCGGTAATCTTTGAAAGCAGCGGGGCGTTAATTGCCGGTGGTGATGTGGTATCGACCATATCAAAGGGTATCATAGACCCGGCGCTGGTCCCTGACAGTACGACCTTTATCTGGATCATGATGGCGGCCCTGTTATCAGCCGGATTGTGGCTTAACCTGGCAACCTTCCTCGGCGCACCGGTATCAACCACACATTCCATCGTCGGCGGTGTCATGGGTGCGGGAATTGCCGCGGTCGGTTTTAGTGCCGTGAACTGGCCCACCATGAGCAAGATCGCCGCAAGCTGGATAATCTCCCCCCTATTGGGAGGAGTGATAGCCGCTGGCTTTCTGGCTGTCCTGACGGCCAAGATCATTAACAAGGATAACAAGATCAAGGCAGCCCAAACCTGGGTTCCCCTGCTGGTTGCTATCATGGCGGCGGCATTTTCCAGTTATCTGGTCATGAAGGGTCTGAAAAAAATCTGGCAGCCCGGTGTGACATTCGTCCTGGGAACAGGCGCATTCGTCTTCATCACCACACATGCCCTCATGAGACCGGTCATTCGCAGACAATCGATCGGTCTTGAAAACAGAAACCAGTCTTTGCGCATTTTATTCAAAGCACCCCTGATTTGCTCAGCGGCTCTGTTATCTTTTGCCCACGGGGCCAATGATGTGGCCAACGCCATTGGGCCGCTGGCGGCCATTCTCTACAGCGTCCAGTCGGGCGACATCGCCACCAAGGTCGCCATTCCCTTATGGGTCATGCTGATCGGTATGGGCGGCATTTCCCTGGGATTGTTTCTGTACGGCCCGCGATTGATCCGCATGGTCGGCGAACAGATTACCAAACTAAATACCATGCGCGCGTTTTGTGTCTCGCTGTCTGCGGCCTTAACCGTCATCGTGGCATCCGGGCTCGGCCTGCCGGTCAGTTCCACCCATATTGCCGTGGGTGCCGTATTCGGTGTCGGTTTTTACCGCGAATTCCATTCGGCAAGGAATAAACGCAGACGGCAAGAAATACTGGCCCAGGATCACCCCCAACATTCAGCTCATGGAGCTTCCAAACCGCGCAAGCTGGTCAGACGGAAACATTTCCTGACCATCATTCTGGCCTGGGTCATCACGGTTCCGTCCGCAGCCTTGCTGTCTGCGTTGATTTATTACGGGTTGATACTGATCCCTTAAAACCGTTTAGGTATCCGGACCAGCAAAATCACCACGCGGCCATAGCCTGTTTCAGGTTTTCGTCCAGCTTGTCGAGAAACTGTGTGGTGGTCATCCAGGCCTGTTCCGGCCCGATCAGGATCGCCAGATCCTTGGTCATATGGCCGCTTTCGACCGTATCGACGCAAACTTTTTCCAGTGTGCTGGCAAATTTTTCAACATCGGGTGTGTCATCGAATCGACCGCGAGCCATCAAACCCTGGGTCCAGGCGAAAATTGAGGCGATAGGATTGGTGGAGGTTTCCTTGCCCAGTTGATGCTGGCGATAATGGCGCGTCACGGTTCCGTGGGCGGCTTCGGCTTCAACGGTCTTGCCATCCGGGGTCATCAGAACCGAGGTCATCAGCCCCAGAGAACCAAAGCCCTGGGCCACCGTATCGGATTGTACATCACCGTCATAGTTCTTGCAGGCCCAGACAAACCCGCCATCCCATTTCATGGCACACGCCACCATGTCATCGATCAGGCGGTCTTCATAGGTAATGCCTTTCGCTTCGAAAGCCTCGGCAAATTCGTTTTCATAGACTTCACGGAACAATTCCACGAAGCGGCCATCATACTGTTTCAAGATCGTATCTTTATGAGACAGATAAACGGGCCAGCCAATATCCAGACCATAATTGAGGCAGGCCTGAGCAAAACCGCGAATGGAATCATCCAGATTATACATGCCCATGGCAATTCCGGAACTGGGCGCATCAAACACTTCACGCTCGATAGGCTCGCCGCCGTCTTCGGGCACGAATTTCATGGTCAGCTTGCCAGCGCCGGGAAATTTGAAATCCGTCGCCCGGTACTGGTCACCAAAAGCATGACGACCGATGACAATAGGACGGGTCCAGCCCGGCACCAGACGTGGTACGTTCTGACAGATAATCGGTTGGCGGAATACCGTACCGCCGATGATGTTACGGATTGTGCCGTTCGGTGAGCGCCACATTTCCTTCAGGCCAAATTCTTCGACACGGGCCGGGGTCGGGGTGATGGTTGCGCACTTGACGCCCACACCATACTGTTTGATGGCATTGGCTGAATCAATGGTGATCTGATCATTTGTCTCATCGCGTTTTTGCACGCTCAGATCATAGTATTTCAAATCCACATCCAGATAAGGCAGGATCAGTTTTTCCTTGATAAAAGCCCAGATGATCCGTGTCATTTCGTCGCCATCGAGTTCAACGACAGGATTAACAACTTTGATCTTAGACATAATATTCTCCATTAAAGGTGTAAATTAACCCGGATATCCGGCTCCGTGGGCGCAAGAATAATCACCCGCCTGCTGACTGGCAAGACACAGAATAGAGGTAAAACGCCGGATTTCCAGATCGTGGGTGATAAAGTCATCAGTATATTTACAATCGGCGGCTCTGGGTTTTTTGTTTGGATGGGGGGGCTTTTTCCAGCGCATCAAATACGCCTTCCACACTATCGACCACCTGAAACAGGCGTTCGACACTGTTTGAGGCAAAACCGTCTTCCACCGTCTTGTCGATCAATGTCTTCAAAGCTTGCCAATAACCGTTGATGTCGAGGATGATAATCGGCTTGTCATGCAGTTCAAGCTGAGCCCAGGTGAGGATCTCAAAGGTTTCATCCAGCGTTCCCAAACCACCGGGCAAGCTGACAAAGGCGTCGGCTTCATCGAACATCCGGGCCTTTCGTTCGTGCATGGATGAAGTAACAATAAATTCATCACAGGATTTGAGCCCTACTTCCATATCATCGAGGAATTCAGGAATGATGCCGATAATTTTACCACCGTTGTGGCTGACCTGTTTAGCCACTTCACCCATCAGACCGATGGAACCGGCACCGTAGACAAGGCGAATATTACGCCGTGCCATTTCCTCGCCCAATGCACGTGCGGCCTCGCCATAAGCCGGATCGTTGCCAACTCTTGAGCCGCAGAAAACACATAAGGAAGAAACCTTAGCCATTATTACACCCACACATTCTGGTTTTATAGGAATACACGTGTAACATTTTATATGGCGGGACTGCCCCAATGTCCCGCACATAAAACCGATAAAGATTGTCGTTGCCACACAACAGGGGCATAATTATCTGGCAAATCACCATGACAATTCAGGGAGGACGACGATGACAAGTCAACCGGAAGTCAATACGGAATTTGTCGATTTCTGGAACGAGGTACTGGTTCCTAAATTTATCAAATACAAACATGTCCTGGTCGATGGGTTAACCCAGCACAGCGAGGCTATTTTCCCCACCCTTAATGTTAAACAAGGCGACAACGTGCTCGATGTGGGCTGTGGTTTTGGGGATACCGCCATTAAACTTGCACAACGCACCGGACCATCGGGTCGGGTGGTCGGGCTGGATTGTTGTGAAGCCTTTATGGAGTATGGCCGAAAAGAGATTGCTGAGCGTCAGATCGACAACGTCACCTTTATCAACGGGGACGCTTTGTACGAGCCATTTGAACCGGAATTTGACTTTGTCTTCTCCCGCTTCGGTACAATGTTTTTTGCCAATCCGGTTGCGGGCTTGCGGAACATGCGCAACGCCATGAAACCGGGCGCCATTATGACCCAGATCGTCTGGCGAGCCCCGGAAGACAATCCCTGGCTCAGCATGGCTAAAGACGTGGTGCTGGAGTTCCTGCCACCGCCGGACGATAACGCGGCCACATGCGAGCCGGGACCCTTTTCCATGGCCGGACAGGAAACGGTGACTAAAATGCTGGAGGTCGCCGGTTACAGCGACATCAACTTCGAACGGGTTGACGCCCCGGTGGTGGTTGGGACCAATATCGAGGATGCCATTAACTTCCAACTGGCTTTAGGGCCTGCTGGTGAAGTGTTCCGTGAGGCCGGGGACGATGCCGAATCGAAGCGGCCTGAGATTGAAAAAGCCATGGCTGCGGCCATTACACAGCACAACACCGCCAGCGAAGGTGTTATCATGGCATCATCATCCTGGGTAATAACGGCGCATAACCCACTGTAAGACATTGATTTATTTTTTAGCCGCTCTTTTAAACCATCGACTTTACAGAGGCCCCTGACAACCGCCCTTGCCTCATGGCGTCCAGTCATCAATAAATAACAGAAAAAACTACCATCAGGCAGGCATACGAAACGGGTCGTATATGATACACATGATAAAAAATCCATTTGTTCTGGCCATCGTAGGTGGCATTTTAGTCGGCGGTTCAATCGCCCTGAATTTCATGTTGGTTGATGATGACGTTATCATTGCGCGCACCCAGCAACTGAGTGAGCAGCAAACCACCTCAAAATCCGTCCCAGAAACAGCCCCGGAAACAGCCCCAGAAACAGCCCCAGAAACAGCCCCAGAATCCGCTGCAACACCCCCCCAGGATACAATGGCTTCAACGATCCCAACGGCTCCAACGGCTCCAACGGCCCCAAAATCAGCAGACGCAACAACCGGCAATATGACGAGTACACAACAATCGGCGGCAGACCAGACCACCGCGTCCGATCTGGCATCGTCCGGCTCACAATCGGCTGCCGCAACAGCCCAAAACACATCAAACCAAAGCGCATCAAACCAAAGCGCATCCCTCTCGGCCACTCCAGGCCAAGCGGCATCAGCTCAAAGCACAACCAGTCAAAGCGCATCTGATCTGGCCGCCCTGAGCCAGGGCACACAAAGTCAGGAAGCTCCGAAAATCGAGATCAAACCGTCATTTGATATTGTCCGCATAACACCGCAAGGTGATACGGTCATCGCCGGACGTGCCGAACCAAATGCCATGGTCAAGATACTCCTGAATGACCAGATACTCGGATCAGTTACCGCCGACAAATTTGGCGAATGGGTGTTTGTTCCCACCAGGGCCCTGCAACCCGGCAGCCACAACCTGTCTCTACGCATGACCCGGCCCAACGGGTTTGCCCTGGAATCCGATCAGTTTATCGTCATCAACGTGCCGGAACGCGATACCGATGATCAGGACAGTCCGTTTGCTGTTGCCTTATCGCGAGATGCAAACACGCCCTCAACAGTCCTGCAGAAACCCGGCCCGATAAGCGCCAACCTGTTGTCTATCGATACCATCGATTATAATGAAACCGGGGAATTTTCCCTATCCGGTACGGCAACCGCTGACTCAACGATCAATATCTACCTGGACAACACCTACATCGGTACGTCACGGGCCTCGACCGCCGGGCAATGGTTCATCCAACCCGAAACCCGCGTAACGCCGGGTCAATATAAACTACGAGCCGATCTGGTTGATGAACGTGGTTCGGTTCTGGAACGCATAACCATGCCGTTTATGCGCGATAAAGTGGAACCTAAACTCGACTCAGAATTTCAATATGTGGTACAACCGGGCAATTCCCTGTGGCGTATTGCACGAAAAACCTATGGCGAAGGTATGCAATATACAGTTTTATTCATGGCCAACAGAGATCAGATCATGGACCCGGACATGATCTTCCCGGGCCAGATATTCACCCTGCCAAAGCTCAACTAAAGCGCTTCAGGGTGCTGTTCAGCAGACGGCTCGATATAATCAGCGAGCAATTCCAGAAACGGTTTCACCTGCAACAACAAGACCGTCACCATGGTCAACAGATTACCGGGTGACAATGCCTCATTGTTGGCAACATTGCCGCCTAAATAAAGCCTTTGACTATTATCAACGGTAATTTTCAAACCGGTCTTTTTTGCAAAAACATTCATAATTCTGGATATTGCTGCCCGTGACTTTATGGATTCAGCCGTATAAGGCATATTCCCCAGCGAGGTCATGATATCGAGCGACGTAAGGCCATCCACGACCTGGGCACGCGCATCAAAATAAAACCCGAGGAAACTGAACTCAAAATCCAAGTGTCCGGTGCCACTTTTGTGAATAAGTAGCCCGGCGTTGTTTAAAGATTCCTTGAGTTGTTCGGCGACGACAGATTTATCATTCGTCATGGCATCGCCCCCAGTTCTCTCATTGTGGATATTTTCAAGCTGCCTCACACTAGGATAATTTAATAATGCGTAAAACCCAACTATTTGGAATTGAACAATGTTAACAGGCTATGCGCAACCAATTTGCTGCATCAAACACCAAGTTGCCTTGTTTTCTCATCAGGGCACGGTATCATCCACCATATCGGAGTGACCTGTTGTCATGTCCACTCAAAACCAACGAAAGCCTGACTTTGTATGTTAAAAACAATTCTTGTCCCGATTAATCCGGCTGGCTGGCCGTTTATTGCTATATTTGCCGTTGCAGCAAACCTCATGTGGTGGGCTGACACATGGTTCGGCCTTGTTGGTGTTGTGCTGACCCTGTGGTGTGTGTATTTTTTCCGCGACCCCGAACGGGTGACACCAACACGTGAAGGACTGGTTATTTCACCGGCTGACGGTGTTGTGCAACTGGTTGATGTGGCGGTTCCGCCAGCCGAACTGGATATGGGCGATGAAGAACGTAACCGGGTCTGTGTTTTCATGAATGTGTTCAATGTTCATGTAAACCGGGTTCCCATAGCCGGTATTATCCGCCGCATTTCGTATCGCCCGGGAAAATTTCTCAATGCATCGCTGGACAAAGCCAGCGTCCACAATGAGCGCGAAAGCTACCGGCTGGAAACGGACTCGGGCCACGACATCGCCTTCGTCCAGATTGCCGGACTGGTTGCGCGGCGTATTATCTGTCAGGTTGAAGAAGGCCAGCCTGTGGAAGCAGGACAGCGCTTTGGCCTGATCCGTTTTGGCAGCCGTGTGGATGTCTATCTGCCAAAAGGCGTTAAACCCCTGGTCGTGGTGGGCCAGTCGATGATTGCCGGTGAGTCCATCATAGCCGATATGAAATCCAAGGAAAAAATGCGGGAAGGCCGCAAGAGCTAGTGGACTCCTTACAGAAAATATCGAAATCCGGTAAAAAACGGCAATTAAAAGGCCTGTCGCTTAACACCATGATACCCAACATGTTGACCTTACTGGCATTGTGTTCGGGTATGACTGCTATCCGGTTTGCCCTGATGGAACACTGGGAAGCCGCCATTCTGGCCATTCTTGCTGCGGCCATCCTCGATACACTGGATGGCCGGGTCGCACGACTGCTCAAAGGCGCCAGCAAATTCGGTGCAGAGCTGGACAGCCTGTCCGATTTTATTTCTTTTGGTGTGGCCCCGGCCATGGTGCTGTATCTCTGGGCTTTTCAGGACGCCGGACGTTTTGCCTGGATATTAACCCTGCTTCTGGCGGCCTGCTGCGGGCTGCGACTGGCGCGTTTCAATGTCATGCTTGATGATCCGGACGCCCCGGTCTGGCAGGCCAATTATTTTACCGGCACACCCGCACCAGCCTCGGCTGGCATCGTGCTGCTGCCCTTGATCGTGTCCCTGTTGATCGGCGATGAGATTGTCCGACGCCCCGAAGTTGTCGCATTTTTCATGATACTGGTATCGGTTCTGCTGGTCAGCCGGGTGCCGACATATTCCTTCAAAAAAGCCAAAATCCCCAGAAACCTCATTATGCCGACACTGGTCTTTGTGGTTTTTCTTGGTGCCGCGTCATTCAGTGCGCCATGGATCACCCTGACCACCGTCATCGGGGTCTATCTTTGCACCATTCCGTTTTCCATCCGCAGTCACGCAAGATTGTCACGGCAATGGAAAAGCAAGCCCCCTCCCCCAGCCGATCACGACAAAGAAGCCTGAATTCGCCGCGCGTGTCGTGCCTTGCGCCACCGTGAAAGATTTGCCCGCAACATTAACGAACACGGTGTCATGACCAGTGTCAGGACCGTCGCAAATGCCAGTCCAAAGACAATCGCCGTGGCTAATTGCTGCCACCATTGTGTCGATGGCGCGCCAAGACTGACTTCGCGGGTCAGAAAGTCGATACTTAGCCCCAACATCATAGGCATTAAGCCCAGAACAGTGGTGATGGTGGTCAACATCACCGGCCGTAATCGTTGTGCCCCTGTGCGCAAGATGGCGCTCAACACGTCGGGCTCATTGGGTAACAATCGATCGAATGTATCGATCAGGACAATGTTATTATTGACCACAATTCCGGCCAGCGAAATGACCCCAATACCGCTCATGACTATGCCGAACGGTTGTTCCATGATCAACAGTCCGATGAACACCCCGATTGTGGACATAATCACCGCCGAGAGGATCAGGAAGGCCGAATAAAAGCTGTTAAACTGTGTCACCAGAATAATCGCCATAATAAACAAAGCCACGGCAAAGGCCTTAAGCAGAAATGCCTGAGCCACCTTTTGCTCCTCGTCTTCGCCCTTGAAGCGGAACGAGACATCATCGGGCAGGGGATTATCAGCCAGCCATTCCGTAAAGGCGGCCACTTTAAGGGCAGGTAAAACGCCCTGCTCCACATCGGCTTTAAAACTCATGATACGGCGCAAGTTCGTTCGATTTATGGTACCGGTTTTCTGATGTGCCGTGCGCTCGACAAAATTGCTGATGGGAACCAACCCGGCAGACGTGGACAGGCGGATTTTATCAAGCTGGTCGATGGTCCGGAAGGATTGCGAATATCGCGCTCTAATATCTATTTCTTCATCGGCATAGTTAGGCCGGTATCCGCCCAGTTTGACACCACGGGTGAGCATTTGCACGGCCAGACCGACCAGATCAACATCGACCCCGAATTTGGCGGCCTGAGCCCGGTCAACCTTGATTTCCCATTCAATCCCCGGCAAGGGCCGTGAGTCTTCCTGATTGATGAACCCGCCGATCTCCTGTGCCCCTTGCAGGATGTGCTCGATGGCCCCATCCAATTGCTCGGGATGACGCGATGATACTTCGATCTGGAAAACCTTACCCACTGGCGGTCCGGCAGCAGGCTGGCGGTCATTGATGATAATACCGGCAATGTCGGATGTGCGTTGTTTAATATCCGCAAGAATTTGCGATGCCTTGCGCCGTTTATCCCAGTCGATAAATTCCATGGTGATGGTACCGATGATATCTTCGGCTTCCTCGCTTTGGTTGTTCTTGCCGGTGCGACTGTAAACCGAAGACAGTTCTGCCATGCCGATGATACGACTACCCACGGATTTCATCAGATTATCTTTTTCCATAACGGACAGGTTTCCGCGTGCCCGGACCTGTATCATGGCAAACTCAGGTTCCACCTCCGGAAAAAACTGTATGCCCTTGCCATGGGTAGCGTAAACATATTGCACGCCCACCAGCATGGATATGGCGAGCAACAGCACCAGAACGGGTCGCCACCAAGGATACAACAGGGCCTTGAGAATTTTGACATACAGACCGGTAAAACCAGCGACCTGGCTTAAATCACCATGTTCTTTGCCTGCCCCTGCTACTCCGCGCGCGGTGGCCCCGTTCAGATCACTGGGGGCACCAATATGGGAACCCAGTGTCGGCACAAAAATCAACGCCATAAACAATGAGGCGGTCAGAATGATCAACAGTGTAATGGGCAGGAATTTCATAAATTCGCCGACAACCCCGGGCCAGAACAGGAGTGGCAGAAATGCCGCCAGCGTGGTCGCCGTTGAAGCGATAATCGGCCAGGACATGCGTTTGGCCGCCAGACCGTAAGCCTTGGAGCGCGGCTCACCCTCCATCATTTTGCGGTCGGCGTACTCGGTCACCACAATAGCACCATCGACCAGCATACCGACCGACAGGATCAGGCTGAACAGAACCACGACATTGATGGTGGCACCCAGGCTGTAGAGCACCAAAATAGCCATCAAAAATGATCCCGGAATAGCGACCCCGACCAGGATGGATGTCCGCAAACCCAAGGCAGCCACAACGATAATCATCACCAGCAAAACCGCGCTGATAACGTTATTCTGCAGATCGCGCAGCATGGAGCGTATATCCTTCGAACGGTCCTGCATATAATCAATATGCACGGCCTGGGAAAGTTCATCCGGCCACCCCGCCCGGCTTTGTTCGACGACTCTGAAAACACTCTCAATGGTATCAATGATGTTTTCGCCGGTCCGTTTGGTAATCTCCAGCACCAGTGCGGGTGTACCGTCAATCCGGGCGAAGCCTTCACGGTCTTTGAAACTGCGGCGGATTTCGGCGATATCGCCCAGCCGGACGACCGCGTCACCCGATGCAGAGATTGGCATGGACGTGATGTCGCTGACCGTTTCAAACAATCCGGGAACCTTGATGGCGAATCGACCGGCCCCGGTATCTTGTGTGCCCGCAGCGACCAGTTTATTCGAACGCCGGGTTATCTCAATGACATCATTGAGGGACAAGCCGTAACTTTCAACCAGCACCGGGTCGATCAGAATTTCACCCATTTCCTCGCGATCGCCTGCAATATTAGCCTCCAGAACCGTCGAAATCCCTTCTATTTCATCGCGCAGGTCCTGCACAACCTCCAACAACATGCGTTCGGGTACGTCGCCGGATAAAGCCACCAGCAAGACCGGGAAAAGCGAAAAATTTACCTCGTGGATTTCCGGATCGTCACTGTCACCGGGCAACTCTGGTTCGACTTTATCGACCTGTTCGCGAACATCGCTCAGGGCTTCATCCACATCGAAGCCGGCATCAAATTCAAGGATAACATTGGCGCCACCCTCAAACCCTACCGCACGAATTTCCTTGATACCCTCGATAGTCCTGAGTTCTTGTTCCATGGGACGGATGAGCAATCGTTCGGCATCCTCCGGCGAGATGCCTTCGTGGGTCATGGAAACATAGATAATCGGGATATTTACGTCCGGATCAGATTCCTTGGGAATGGAATCATAGGCATAAGCCCCTGCAATCAATATAAGAAACAGGCTGGATAACACTGTCCGGGAGTGACTGATCGCTGCATCGATGAGGGCTTGCATGGAGTCAGTTTCCTATTGCGAACGGACAGATTCGACTATCTGGCCGACCTTGACGAATTCCTGGCCGACCGAAATAAACACGGTCTGATCAGGCAGGCCACTGATCCAGATACCCTTGGGTGTATCGGAAACGATCTTTACGGGGTAGAAAACAACCCGGTCACGATCATCGACTGTCTTGACGCCCAGATCGCCTTCATTATTCAGTGTCAGGATTGCCGGTGATACAAAATGAGCCGTTACCGGGCTGGTCATGATAGCGACCTCGACCGTCATGCCTTCGGGTATGGTATATCCCCGATTATCCAGTTCCACCTCGATACGGAATGTTCGTGTATCATTGTGAGCACGGCGCGAAATAAACCCGACTTTACCTTCGCGGCGTTCTCCCGATAACAATGTAACGGATGCCTTGGTGCCCATCTTGATGCGATCAATTTCACGCTCGGTGACGTCGGCGGCCACCACCACCGGGTTAAGATCTACAACATGGCCGATGACATCACCAACCCGGACATAATCACCAACTTCGCGCAACAACTTTTCCAGCACGCCGCTGAACGGTGCGGTAATCCGGGTTCGTGCGATATCGAGTTCGGTAACCGCCAGAGCTGCCCTGGCCGTTTCAAGGGCGGCATAATCTTCGGCAAGTTTGACTTCCGAGGTGAATTTCTTCTGCGATAGCTTGCGAGCCGCCTCATAGAGTAATTCATGATACTTCACCTGGGCCTGGGCATCATCCAGCCTTGCTTTTCGATCATCCTGCGATAAATGCGCAAGCACATCACCGGCCCGGACCACCTTGCCTTCGACCAGATCCATGGAAATAATGCGACCGGCAGTTTCGGCGCTGACTTCAACCGTACGATCGGCTTCGGTTCGGCCATACAAGGTGATTTCACGAATTTTGGTTTTTGCCGTGCTTGTCATCACCTGTACCCGGGGCACAAATTTGGCCTGCACGGGGGGCTGACCACCATCACTGGGCGCGTCATCAATGATTGCACCATCATTGGTTGCCAGATCACCATTCTGACCCGAGGCAAGCCAGAGCGCAGCAGCAAGGGTGAAACCTAATGCAATAAAAGGCGCACGTCTCATGTGCGTTTTCCTATGATCAATTGAAATTATACCGGTTCATACTCAAACGCGAAAGTAGTCTCACACCGTACCTTTCGCAAGTGCAGAGCGGAAATAGGAAATACTTAATTCGGATAAACGGGGATGTCTTTAGGTTTTATCAGAAAACGCCTGAACAAATCGCCATAACCGTTAAATAAATACCCACCATTACTTCGCAGAATATCCGAGCGATTATCGCGGTAAATATCGGCCAGTAAATACCAGCATGTGCCGGGGTTGTCATGATGAACCACATGCAGGTTGTTATTGAGGAACAACAAACTCCAGAATGCGTTGGCCTCAACAATAACGGTTCTGTGTCCCGCACTCACAGAGGGCTGGTGCTCGGCGAAAGAGCGAACCAGTGCAAGCGATACCCCCGGATAAGCAATGCCAAACAGATAAAACCACCAGGACATACCAGAATATCGCTCCAGGGCATAAAGCAGGCAGAAAACGAGAAAACCGTGTAAAACCCAGCCCGCCAGATACCTGAAATCGCCACGTTTAAGTCGGACAAGTTCGCCATAAACCAATCGCAGCGTAACGATTGCCGGACCTAAAATCATCCGACCGGCGAGGGTATTGTTGGCAACCATGATAAAACGAACTAGCCCGTTCATTTGTTGCCAGTCTTGCGGCATGAAATAATAAGATTCAGCATCCTCCCCCGGCTCGGCCAGAGTCCGCGATTGGTGATGTTCCAGATGGCTTTCGCGGTATATGTGATAGGGCATCCACAGGGTAAAAGGCGTCCAGGCAAATAACGAATTAAACAGTTCTGAAGAGGTCGGATGATTATGCAGGATTTCATGCTGCAAATTCCCGTACCAGGCGGCCATTACCGCCCCCCAGGGACAAACCACCCACCAGGGCAACACGGGCGCAAAATAAAATAATGCCACCCACAATCCATAGATCGTGACAATCAGTCCCCAGGTCGGTAGTTCAAGCGACTCATTGTTCACAATACGCATCATTTTCCATTTTCCATGATTGGCAAGGTCAGATCATTATACGATAATTACAATACCCATGCACCACACCCCATGTACCACACGTGAGATAACATGACCACTGGTTCCAATATCCTGCATTTCTCAAACACACCCAGCTTTGCATCCTTGCCCATGTACACCATGGCGGAATTACAAGATATCTCCGCAAAGTGGTGGCTCGGTGTGGCCCAACATATGCGCAGAACCGGTGTGACGAATGTGCCAGACCAGTTGACCGACCCCAAAGACATAACACGCCACTGGCTCGATCCTGCTTTATTATTTAGCCAGACCTGCGGATATCCCCTGACACACAGCCTTGCCAACAAGGTCACCGTTATCGCCATTCCGATCTACCACGCGGCGGGATGCCATGGGGCTGAATATTGCAGCATGATTATCGTGCCCGAAAACCATGACGCAGAAAACTTCGATGATTTGCAAGGCAGTACTATTGCCATTAACGCCCGGGATTCTCACTCCGGGTTCAACGTGGTTCGCGCCATGATCGCACAATGCGCAAAACCAGGCCGGTCATTTTTCACTGACGTCACCATGACCAACGCCCACATTGGCTCCATTGAGGCCGTCCGGCAAGGGTCGGTACATTGTGCGGCCATCGACGCGGTGACGCTGGCCCTGGTCGAAAAATACCGCCCTGATATCTTGCGAGGTGTCCGGGTATTATGCCAGTCACCCAATGCGCCTGGTTTACCGTTCATAACCCGCAAGAACATCAGTACGGCTGAGCTGAAGAAACTGCAAGATGGGCTGTTTGCCGCCCTGGCCGATACGGAACTGTCCCGGCTGGCCGATAAGATGTTGATCAAGGGTGCGGTTTTGGCCCAGCCCGATGACTACCAGAGAATTCTTGAGATCGAGAAAATTGGCGGCGGGATCGATTTATAACCCAGCAATTGCCCGTACGGGTTCACCCTGTTGAACAAACCAACCCACGAAAAAAGGCAGCCCGTATGAACTGCCTGATTTTCGTGTACAGGACGGGCGTTAACCCGTTAATTACTCTGCGCGGTGGTAATTACGCTGCGCGGTGGGCAACATCCTGATTTGAAGCGACACCGGATACTTCGCCTGAACGAAGGGTACCTGCGCTTACCGGTTTGTGCACATAGGGTTTACGAACCTTGCCACAAAAGGCGATTGCTTCGATTTCAGAACGGGCAATACCAATATCGGCCAGAATCCGGTCATCCATAGTGGACAGTTCCCAGTATACATGACGGCGTTCGTTCCATCTCTCGACGGCTTTGGCGACAACAACGGTTAATTTACCAAGTGCGATAAACGGTACGAGGAACAGAGGAGTGCCATTCCTGCCACTATAGATAACGGTCTCAATGTCAAGACGCGACACCCCGATATCCTTCAAGAGATAATCATCCATGCTGGACAGTTCCCGGTAAGCAATACGGCGCTCGTTCCAACGCATCACGGATTTGCTCACATACCCGGCGATATTGCTAAAAAGTTTAGCAAGGGCTTCCCCACGAAGGCTGCGAGCGTGCTGAATTTCCTGTTCGATACCTTCCCAGGTATAACCGGACTGGCCCACTGAATTTGACTGTTCAACGACGCTTAATACTCTGATATCTTCTTTCCACATAACCTGTGTCCTCTATAAATTCTACGACTTTAATCTAAATAAAGTCACCCCTACATCGGGTACAGGAAACATGATACGCCTTTGAAAATAAAAATGTAGCAGAGATATTGCGATGCAGCATTGCAATAAACGCATAGCTTAATATTGACCTTTATGGCCAATGCTGGCGGACTCTAATAGCCGATAACTCTAATAGCCGATAAACCGGCTGACACAATAACCGCTGCTCACGGCAATGACGGTCCAGGTCCCCAAGACCCCGGCAAACCGCCCGACCGATTGCCCGGCCGACATGGACAAACCATAGACATGAAACATTCGTGAACCGACCAGCAACAGGCCCAGGGAATGCATCATTTCCTGTGAACCGTCATTCAGTTCGGCAAGGATCATTACAATTAACGCCAGCGGCACATGCTCGGTAAAATTACCATGTACCCGGATCGCCTTACCCAATTGCTCATCACCGCCATCGAAGATGCCAATTTTGGCCCGGTAGCGGTTCAACACGACATGAATACTCAAGGGTATTACAAAAAGTCCCAGAATGCCGGCATACAGTCCCGTTATGGGCAGACCTCCAATTGTCATGACGTTCTCCTTTTGCGTTTGGATTTCAGACTCAAGTCTATACGAAACACTGCGACAGGTCAGTAATTAGCATCGGGAAAACTGCTTTTACGTTTTTCAATAAATTCACGCAAAGCCTCATCAATGGCGGGATCGATGGTCGGGGCCTGGTAGTCTGCCAACATGGTTTTATAGATACGGTTGGCCCGTGTTGCGGCATCCAGTGAGCCTTCGGATTCCCATTGTTCAAAAGAACCATAATCAGCGACCTTGGAGTCGTAAAATGCGGTTTCATAATTTCGCATGGTATGGGCACAGTCCAGATAGTGATTTCCGGGGCCGACCTCTTCGATGGCGTCCATTGCCTGGGCTTCCTGCGACATGTCCAAACCCTGTGACAGTTTCTGCAACATACCGAGCTGATCGGCGTCCATGATGAACTTCTCATAGCCCGAGACCAGCCCGCCTTCGAGCCAGCCAGCACCATGGAGCACGAAGTTTACCCCACACATGACCGCGGGCCAGAGCGAGCTTAAGGTTTCATAGGCGGCCTGGGCATCGGGAATCTTGGACGTGCATAACGAGCCGCCGGAGCGAAATGGCAGGCCAAGCCGGCGTGCCAGTTGGGCCGCTGTGGCAATAACCACGGTGGGCTCGGGCGTACCAAACGTCGGTGCGCCGGAACGCATGGACATGGAGCTGGAAAACAACCCCAGAACAACCGGCACGCCGGGGCGTAATAGCTGTGTCAGGGCCGTTCCCGCCATGCCTTCGGCAAAAGCCTGAACCAGGGTTCCGGCAGGTGATACCGGTGACATGGCTCCGGCAATTACAAAAGGTGTAACGATGCAGGCCTGATTATTGCGGGCATAAACCTTCAATGCACCGAGCATGGTATCATCAAAGGTCAGGGGCGAGTTGGCATTGATCAGGCTGAGACATACGGTGTTTTTGTCTACAAACTCTTCACCAAATAAAATCTTGCTCATGTCATCGGTATCCTGGGCCCGCTCAGCCGCCGTAACCGAACCCATATAGGGTTTGTCCGAATAGCGCATATGGCTATAAACCATCTCGAAATGGCGTTTGTTGACCGGCAGGTCGCAAGGCTCGCAAACGGTTCCACCGGAATGATGGATACTGGGTGACATATAGGCCAGTTTCACAAAATTCTGGAAATCCTCGATGGTGCCATAGCGGCGGCCTTCGTCCTGATTATAAATGAAGGGCGGACCATAAACCGGCGCAAATACCGTGTTGTTGCCGCCGATTTGTACATTATTGGCCGGGTTTCGGGCATGCTGGGTGAACTCGCCGGGGGCTGTTTTTAAAATTTCGCGCAACATACCTTTGGGAAAGCGCACCCGCTCACCATCGACAGAGGCACCGGCCTGTTTCCAGATTTCGAGAACTTCAGCGTCTTCGCGAAATTCAATGCCGGTTTCTGCCAGCACCTTGTCGATATTAGCTTCGAGGATCAGCAAGCCTTCTTCGTCACACATTTCCATCAGCGGAATTTTTCGCGTAATATAGGCTGGTCCTTTCGGGGCTACGGTTACCTCTCGAGTCCGGCGAGACTTTCGTCCGCCTCGTGCCGATTTTCTTACCAATTTAGCAAGACGTTCCGTTTCTTCCGGATTGCTCATAGATACCTCCCTATCAGGTAATCGACATGGCTTCGTTGCATGTCATATCCAGTGCCAATACTGGTTCACCCTTACACCTGATTTCAGTGTTCACTGCTCCATCCCCGCCATAATTTTTTCTACAAACGCCATGATCTCGGGCTCAGATGACAAAACGTGTAAAATCAGTCGTTAATATTATACATCACGTCGAAAATAAGCTGGCTTTGTAGAAGATTTGCTCCTAGGGTTCCCACCGATTTACGGAGGATCTGGCGGGAGTATTCTAAATCGGAAATCACCTTTGACCATATCACCCGAAAATATACAAAATCCGAAACACAACATCCTATCTGGCGTTGTGTTTTTCAGACAATTTTGTCACCAATTTAAATATGTGGATGAACGATGAAAGTTCTAGTTCCTGTTAAACGCGTGATCGATGCCAACATCAAGGTTCGCGTTAAAGCCGATCAGAGCGGTGTTGAAACAAACAACGTCAAGATGGCCATGAACCCTTTTTGTGAAATTGCCGTCGAAGAGGCAATTCGCATGAGAGAATCCGGCAGTGCCGAGGAAGTGATCGTCGTTGCCGCAGGCACCACACAGGCTCAGGAAACCCTGCGAACGGGCTTGGCCATGGGTGCGGACCGGGCAATCCTGATTGAGACTGATGTGGCACTCGAACCGCTTAGTGTTGCCAAATTACTGAAAGCCGTGGTCGACAAAGAAGACCCCGGCATTGTCCTGATGGGCAAGCAGGCCATCGACGGTGACAATAACCAGACCGGACAGATGCTGGCAGCTCTGCTCGACTGGCCACAGGGAGCTTTCGCCTCAAAGATCGAAAATAATGACGGAACATTACGCGTTGTGCGCGAGGTTGACGCCGGGCTGGAAACACTGTCCATGAGCCTGCCCGCCGTATTAACCGTAGATCTGCGCCTTAACGATCCACGTTACGCCAGTCTGCCCAATATCATGAAGGCTAAACGCAAACCGCTCGATACCGTAACCCCGGCAGACCTCAACGTCGATGTCACGCCACGGGTCATGGTAGTCAAGGTCGACGAACCCCCGGCGCGTGACGCCGGCATCATCGTCGCCGACGTTACTGAACTGGTCGACAAACTGCGTAATGAAGCGAAGGTAATCTGATGAGTATTCTTGTAATTGCAGAACACGACAACGCGACGCTAAGCAGCGCCACGTTCAACGCCATTTCCGCTGCCAACCAATTTTCGGGCGATATCCATATCTTGGTGGCAGGCAGCGATTGTGACAGTGTGGCAGGTGAAGCCGCCAATATCCCCGGCATTACCACGGTATTGAAGGCTGACGCGCCGGAATATGCCCACGGCATCGCCGAAAACGTCGCCCCGCTTATCGTCAAACTTGCGAGCGGCTACAGCCATGTGCTGGCGGCTGCGACCACGGCGGGTAAGAATATTATGCCACGGGCCGCCGCCCTGCTCGATGTCCAGCAAGTCTCCGAGATAACCGAGGTGCTCGACAACGAGACCTTCGTGCGCCCGATCTATGCGGGTAACGCCATGGCAACTGTCCGCTCATCCGATGCCATCAAGTTAATCACCATTCGCGCCACATCTTTCGAAGCCGTTGACGCTCAAGGTGGTTCAGCCAGTATTGAGACCATCGAAGGAACCGGCGATGCGGGCAAGTCCACATTCATTGACCAACAGGTCAGCAGCTCTGACCGTCCCGAACTGACCACCGCAAAGGTCGTCATCTCCGGTGGCCGGGGCATGAAGTCGGGCGACAACTTCACCATGCTGGAATCCATTGCCGACAAGCTGAACGCCGCCGTCGGGGCTTCACGTGCCGCCGTCGATGCCGGATATGTTCCCAACGACTTTCAGGTCGGCCAGACCGGCAAGGTCGTGGCACCCGATCTGTACATCGCAGTGGGTATTTCCGGTGCCATTCAGCATCTGGCTGGCATGAAAGACTCCAAGGTCATCGTCGCCATCAACAATGATGCCGAAGCACCGATTTTTCAGGTCGCAGACTACGGTCTGGTCGCCGATTTGTTCGATGCCATCCCGGAACTGGACAAAGAACTGGGGTAAGCCCGAGCACAACCGCTGCCTGATGTGCGAAATAGCGACGGAGACAGAATATTCTTCGTCGATTTGCGCCAAGTATCGCGCTATATTGACCTCTATTAGCTATGAATGTGAAGAGGCTGTATATAAACGAACTGGATCAGGGGGCACGTTATGAAAACACAGGCACGGGTTGTTGTTATCGGGGGCGGGGTTGTCGGTGTGGGCACCTTGTACCATCTGGCCAAGAAGGGCTGGAGTGATGTCGTCCTGATCGAACGCAAAGAACTCACTTCCGGTTCCACCTGGCACGCAGCAGGCTTACTGCCGCTGTTTAACATGAGCTACAGTGTCGGCCAGATCCATCAATATTCCGTCAATCTCTATAATTCCCTTGAACAGGAAACCGGCCTGAATGTGGGCCTGAAGACCGTCGGCAATATCCGTCTGGCCATGAACCGGGACCGCATGGATGAATATCATCAGTATGCCGGTGTGGCCCAGACCATCGGCGTAAACTTCAACTTCATCAGCCCCGATGAGATCAAGGAATTATGGCCCCTGTGTAATACAGACGGGTTGGTTGGAGCACTGGTTCATCCCGATGACGGCTACGTACAGCCCGCCGATCTGACCCAGGCATTTGCCAAAGGGGCGCGTGATCGTGGCGCCGAGATTTACCGCCATACCACCGTGACCGCCATCGACCAGAAGCCCAACGGCGAATGGGTCGTGACCACCGACAAAGGCCAGATCACCTGTGAGCATGTTGTCTCGGCAACCGGGAACTTTGCCCGCAAGACCGGGGAAATGGTCGGTCTGGACATCCCGGTTATCCCGGTGGAACACCAATTCATCGTGACCGAGCCAGTGCCTGAAATTGTTGAACGCCACAAGGCCGGGCTGCCCGAAATGGGTGTATTGCGCGAAGCTGACGGCGGCTGGTACATGCGCGAGGAAGCCGGTGGGCTGATCCTGGGACCGTACGAAGTCGGCGCACCGTGTTGTTACGTGAACGGCCCCAGTGATGATTGTGAGTATGAATTGTTTCAGGAAGACCTGGACCGATTGGAGCCCTACATCGAGGCCGCCATGAACCGGGTTCCGGCTTTTGCCGAAGTCGGCGTTAAAAAAGTCTACAACGGTGCCATCGCCTACACCCCCGATGGCAACCCTATTATTGGCCCGGCCTGGGACAAGCGTAATTTCTGGCTCAACGAAGGCCACAGTTTCGGCATTACCGCGGCCGGTGGTGCGGGCTGGCAGCTTGCCGAATGGATCGTCGATGGTGAGCCCACGGTCGATATGCTGGGGGTCGATCCCCGGCGGTTTGGCGATTATTGCACCAAGGCCTACCTGCAAGCCAAGAACGAGGAAACCTACGCCCACGTGTTCGTCACCCACTTTCCCGATGAAGAACGCCCGGTGGCGCGAGCCTTGCGCACGGCACCCTGTTATGATCGCCTGAAAGCTCTCGGCGCGGTGTTTGGCCAAAAATTCGGCTGGGAACGGGCCAACTGGTTCGCGCCTGAAGGCGTCGAGGCGGTCGATGATTTTTCCTTCCGCCGCTCGGCCTGGTGGCAGCATTCGGTTAATGAAGCAAAACACGTATCAGAACACGTCGGCATTCTAGACATGACGGCGTTTGCCAAATCACGCATTTCCGGGCCCGGTGCGGAAGCCTTCCTGGATAACCTACTGGCCAACAAGATCTCCAAAAAAATAGGCCGGGTAGCCCTGTGTCACGCTCTTAATACCCGCGGCGGTGTACATTCCGAATTTACGGTCATTCGCGAGACCGAAGACAGCTTCTATTGTGTTTCCGCCGGAGCACTGGCGCGGCTTGATCAGGACTGGATCAAAAAACACCTGCCCGACGACCGCTCGGTTACCTTCCAGGATATTACCAACCAGTACGGTGTGCTGGTCATCGCCGGGCCAAGATCCCGCGACCTGATGGAGCGGGTTTCCCAAACTGATTTCTCCAACAAGGCTTTCCCATGGCTGAGTGCACAACAGATCAATGTCAAATTCGCCCCGGCACTGGCGGTGCGGGTCAATTACATTGGCGAACTGGGTTGGGAATTGCATCATCCCATGGAATATCAGAACCACATTTTTGACGCCGTGATGGCCGCCGGTAAAGACCTCGACATCAAGCCCTTTGGCATCCGGGCCATGGACATGTTACGCATCGAGAAATCCTACCGCATGGTGGGCACGGAAATGTCCATCGAATATTCGGCCTACGAGTCGGCCCTTGATCGGTTTATCCACCCCGACAAGGGTGACTTTATCGGCCGTGACGCGCTGCTGGCTTGGCAGGCCAAGGGGTTCGAGAATGCCTTCGCCACCCTGGAAGTCCACGACATAACCGATGCCGACCCGCTGGGCAGCAATCCCTTGTATCACAACGCTCAAGTGGTCGGACGGGCTACCTCGGGCAACTATGGCCCCCGGCTGGGCAAAACCATCGCCCTGGCCATGATCAAACCGGACCTGGCGGTCCTGGGTACGGAACTGGAAATCGAGATACTGGGTACCATGCACCGCGCAACGGTGATCGAAGAAAGCCCGTTTGACCCACAGAACGAAAGGCTTCGGAGCTAAGCCCGGAATAGCCGTTAACGCGAGACTTCCGAAGTTTTACAAAACGTTATGGAATTAGCTCTAAAATGTCGCCCTACAGACAGACCACGTCTTTCAGTGGATAGAGTTTTTCAACCATATCAGCGATGTATAAGTTCTGATAGACAATGCGATTTTTTAATTAAGGGATCACAAAAATGGTGGACGAAGAAGATATCATTCTAGCAGAACTAGATGACGAAGAGTTAGTACTGCAAATGCATGATGACCTCTATGACGGGCTAGCCGATGAGATCAGGGAAGGCACACAGATCCTGCTTGATCGTGGCTGGGAACCCTACAAGGTTTTGACAGAGGCACTGGTTGAAGGCATGACCATCGTCGGTATTGATTTCCGTGATGGTATCCTGTTTGTGCCAGAAGTCCTGATGTCCGCCAATTCCATGAAATCCGGTATGTTTATTTTGAAACCTTTATTGGCTGCCAGTGGTGCGCCCATGATGGGCAAGATGATTATTGGTACGGTCAAGGGCGACATTCATGACATCGGCAAAAACCTGGTTGGCATGATGATGGAAGGGGCCGGCTTTGAAGTGGTCGATCTGGGCATCAACAATGCCGTGGAAAGCTATCTGGAAGCCATCGACGAACACAAACCCACGATCCTCGGCATGTCGGCCCTGTTGACCACCACCATGCCGTATATGAAGGTTGTGATCGACACTTTGATTGAAAAAGGTATGCGCGATGATTATATCGTTCTTGTGGGCGGTGCACCGCTGAATGAGGCCTTTGCCGAAAGTGTTGGTGCCGATGCCTATTGTCGGGATGCTGCCGTAGCGGTGGAGACTGCCAAGTCCCTGTCGGCCAAGGCTGCTTAGACAAAACGACCAGCCCAACAATAAAAGCCCGTACCGCCAAAGATACTTTAGCATATCAGGACCCAAGGGGATGACACTTGATTCTGCAACACGACCCCCGAAAACGCTGCTGATTGCCTGCGGTGCCTTGGCGCGTGAAATACTGCTGTTGATCGAGATCAACAAACTGGACCATCTGGAGGTCCAATGCCTGCCCGCGTCGCTTCACAACCGCCCGGAAAAAATACCCGAAGCCGTACGATCTAAAATTCACGAGAACCGCGATGATTATGACCGCATTGTCGCCCTGTACGCCGATTGCGGAACGGGTGGCCTGCTCGATAAAGTTCTCCGCGAAGAAGGCGTTGAACGAATTGCCGGTGCCCATTGTTATGAGTTCTATAGCGGCTCGTCAGCCTTTGATAATTTAATGGAACAGGAACTGGGCACCTTCTATCTGACGGATTACCTGGTCCGCCAATTCGATACCCTGATCATGAAAGGCCTTGGGCTCGACAAACACCCGGAACTCATGACAATGTATTTTGGTAATTACAAGCGTCTGGTATATTTGGCGCAAGTCGAAGACCCGGAGCTTTGTGAGCAAGCCAAAAGAGCCGCCGGCAAGTTAAATCTTCAGTACGAATATGTCTTTACAGGACTCGATGAGTTCAGCACATTTCTAAAGCAACAGTAATCCATATTTATTAGCAAAGTGACACGACACATGGCTAAAATAACGATACTCTACTGGCGCGATATCCCATCACAGGTGGTTGTGAAGGCAGGCAGGAAGTCGGCCAAGGTCCTGCTCAGCGAACGCTTTCAGGAAGCCATCGACATGGCCGCCATGCGCGGTGACAAAAGTGAAACCGATGACTATCTGGCGGAATGGCGGCGCGGAGAACCGGTAGAATGCGGTGATGATCTGGAAGTCGAAGCACAGGCCTGCGCGCAAGGGCTGGAAGAAAAATTCAACAAGGATGCCTTGGTGGCTTTGGTCAAAAACCATGGAAATACAGCGTAACCATGGCAAAGATAATCATATACCAGCCATCGGGTACGAGTTTTGTTTACCGGGTTCGCTCAAAATATTCCATCCGCCTGTGGTCGGTTCGCAATTCACGGTTTCTGGAAAAGCTGTACATCACGTTCGCTGACATGCTGCTGGCCCTGCACCCGCTTTGGCTGAAAATTGGCTACCACCGTGTCGAGACACCCATGGTGGCGTTTGAGAAGGCCGTTAAATCTTTTTTGTTTGATTGTCGCATGTGCGGCCAGTGCACCTTGTCCAGCACCGGCATGTCATGCCCCATGAATTGTCCCAAGGGCCTGCGTAACGGACCATGTGGCGGTGTCCGTGCCAATGGTCATTGCGAGATCGAGGAAAACATGCCGTGTGTCTGGGTGCAGGCATGGCAAGGCAGCCGTAATATGGAAACCGGTGACAGCATCCTCGCGATACAGACCCCGGTCGACCACAGTTTACAGGGAACCTCGTCGTGGCTCCGTGCGACCTCACAGCGTGCCTTGATTAAATCAGGAAAAATTGATGAATGATTTTGAAGACGAGTGGGAAATACCACCGGGACATTCCTCGCTCGGTCGACTTGAACGGGTGTTGCGGCGAAAAGAATTTGCCATTACGGCAGAGCTCAGCCCGCCGGACTCGGCCAACCCGGAAGACGTTTATGAACGTGCCGCGGTTTTCGATGGCTGGGTCGATGCCATCAATGCGACGGATGGCTCGGGCGCCAACTGTCATATGTCCAGTGTGGCGATTTGCGCCCTGCTGACCCGTATGAGTTATAACCCGGTTATGCAGATTTCGTGTCGCGATCATAATCGCATCGCCATCCAGGGTAACGTGCTGGGGGCTGCGGCCATGGGTGTGAGCAATATATTGTGTCTGACCGGTGATGGGGTCCAGGCCGGTGACCAGCCCGGCGCAAAGCCCGTCTTCGATCTGGGCTGTATGTCGTTGCTGCAAACCATCCGTACCATGCGCGATGACCAGAAATTTCTGTCCGGACGCAAGATAACCACGCCACCCCGTGTCTTTCTTGGTGCGGCGATTAATCCGTTTGCCCCGCCTTATGATTTCAGACCCCGCCGCCTGGCCCAGAAAATTGACGCCGGTGCCCAGTTCGTCCAGAGCCAGTATTGTTTCGATCTGGACATCCTGGACCAATACATGGAACAGGTTCGTGATTTGGGCTTGCACGAAAAATGCTTTATTCTAATTGGTGTAGGCCCACTGGCCTCTGCCCGTACTGCACGTTGGATTCGCACCAATGTACCGGGCATCCATATTCCCGACAGCATCATAGACCGTCTGGAAGCAGCAAAGGATCAGAAAAAAGAAGGCAAAAAAATCTGTATTGAAATGATGCAGGCCGTGCGCGAAATGGAAGGCGTTCCGGCGTTCATGTGATGGCCTACCGGCAGGAAGAGTTTGTCGCCGAGATCGTTCAGGAATCCGGTGTTCTGAAGGGCCGCAAACCCTGGATCAGAGAGGCTAATCCTGGCGAAGTAGCCGTTGCAGAACGCATCGAGGAGCTATCTGTCTTGGGTGACGACTAGTCATTCCAGAAATTTACACGTATATATACAGCCCTGAAAAACGGGCCTCAATAGCATTAACACCATAATACAATCATTGATCCATTTAGGGGGATAAACATGACCGAGACCATCATCAGTTCTGCAAGCAAGGAAGTCATTATAGGTTTTGACAAGCCTTTTTGCATCATCGGTGAACGCATCAATCCGACCGGGCGCAAATTGCTGGCCGCCGAAATGGCTGCCGGTGATTTCAGCCGGGTGGAAGCCGATACCCTGGCACAAGTCGCCGCCGGGGCGACCATGCTGGATGTAAACGCTGGCATTCCGCTGGCTGATGAGCCAAAAATTCTGGCCGATACCATCAAGCTGGTACAGTCACTGACCGACCTGCCGATTTCTATCGACTCATCAATCGTCGCTGCCCTTGAAAGTGGCTTGAAGGTTTATCAGGGCAAAGCTCTGGTAAACTCTGTAACCGGGGAAGAGGAACGCCTGGAACAGGTCCTGCCGCTGATCAAAAAATACGGGGCTGCCGTGGTCGCCATTTCCAACGATGAAACCGGTATTTCGGAAGACCCGGACGTGCGTTTCGAGGTTGCCAAAAAAATCGTCGAACACGCTGCCGATTATGGCATCAAGGCTTGTGATGTGGTTGTTGACCCACTGGTTATGCCGGTTGGCGCACTAAACGATGCCGGGGTACAGATCATGAAACTGATCAGGCGTCTGCGCGATGAATTGAAAGTAAACACCACCTGCGGTGCTTCCAACTTCAGCTTCGGCCTGCCCAACCGCCATGGTCTGAACGCAGCTTTCCTCAGCATGGCGATCCGCGAGGGCCTGACATCGGCAATCATGAACCCTTTGCACGAGCCCGAACTGGCCGCGGTCAAGGGTGCCGACATCGTTATGGGTAAAGACCCCAACTGTAAGACCTGGATTAAGAAATTTCGTGAACCGATGCCGGAGGGCAGTTCTGCGGCTGCAGGACGAGAAGGCCGCCGCCGCCGCCGGGCTCGCTAATATAGACTGTAAAGGATGCCCACATTGACTGATGATGCACTGGTTGTTTTCACACCATCGGGCAAACGTGGGCGCTTTCCTATCGGCACACCCATACTCGATTGCGCCCGCTCATTGGGTGTTGATATCGACACCGTGTGTGGTGGACGCGGCATTTGTGGTCGTTGTCAGATTATTCAGGGCCTCGGCGAATTTGCCAAATTTGGCATAACCTCGGTGCCTGAAAATATTTCTCAACCCAATTCCGTAGAAATACGCTACGCAGAAAAACGCGGCCTGAAACCTGACCACCGGTTGAGCTGCAACACCAAACTGCTGGGCGACAGCGTTATCGATGTCCCCCCGGAAAGCCAGGTTCATAAACAAATTGTCCGCAAACGGGCGGAAGCCCGCGACATCGAACTGGACCCGGCAATTCGTCTGCATTATGTGGAAGTCGAACAACCCGACATGCACAATCCAACAGGCGATCTGGAACGGTTGCTCGATGCGTTGCGTGATCAGTGGCAACTGGACAATCTGGAAGATTGCGACCTGCACGTACTGCATGGCTTGCAACAAACCCTGCACAAGGGCAACTGGCACGTCACGGTAGCGGTCCATCGCGGCCAGCGTGTCTCGGCCGTCTGGCCCGGTTTTCGCGATAAGGTCTACGGTGTCGCCTTCGACATCGGCTCGACCACCATTGCCGGTCATTTGTGTGAGTTACTGACGGGTGAGGTAGTTGCCTCGTCGGGCATTATGAACCCGCAAATCCGGTTTGGTGAAGACCTCATGAGCAGGGTTTCCTACGTGATGATGAACCCCGGCGGCGACAAGGAAATGACCGATGTGGTCCGCCAGGCTATCAATACCCTGATTGCGGAACTGGTCGAACAATCCGGTCTGGACAACCATGATGTTCTCAATGCCACATTTGTCGGCAATCCGGTCATGCACCATCTGTTACTGGGCATCGACCCCACTGAACTGGGTGGGGCACCGTTTGCCCTGGCGACCAATTCGGGCATGACCCTGTGGGGTTCCGAGCTTGATTTGAACATGCACCCTAACGCGCGGGTCTATATCCTGCCGTGCATCGCCGGTCATGTGGGGGCCGACACGGCTGCGGTGGTTTTGTCGGAAAGCCCGCATTTGTCAGATGACATCATGCTGGTTGTTGATGTGGGTACCAACGCAGAAATCGTCTGTGGCAACAAGGATCGTTTGCTGGCCGCGTCCTCGCCGACCGGTCCGGCCTTTGAGGGTGCGCAAATATCCGGTGGTCAACGGGCCGCCCCCGGTGCCATTGAACGGGTCCGCATTGACCCGGTAACGCTGGAGCCAAAATTCTCGGTCATCGGCTGCGATCTGTGGTCCGACGATCCGGGTTTTGTCGAGGCTACAGTCTCAAGCGGTGTTACCGGTATATGCGGTTCCGGTATTATTGAAGTCATCGCCGAGATGTTCCTGTGCGGCATCATCACCAAAGACGGTGTGGTCAATGGTGCCAAGTCAGAGATTAATTCGCGTATCTACCCGGAAGGCCGCACATTCAGTTATCGCCTGCATAGTGGTGAGATTGACGTGGTGATTTCACAGACCGATGTACGCGCTATCCAGCTTGCCAAGGCGGCCTTGTATGCCGGTGCGCGTCTGTTAATGGATAGACTGGGCATCGAGACCGTGGACCGCATCGTGCTGGCCGGAGCCTTCGGCAGTCACATCGACACCAAATATGCGCTAGTGCTTGGCATGTTGCCCGATTGCCCACTGGACAAGGTAACGTCGGCCGGAAATGCAGCGGGAACCGGGGCACGCATTGCCCTGTTAAACCAGAAAGCCCGCGACGAGATCGAAGCCGTGGTGCGCAAGATCGAAAAGATTGAGACCGCCGTTGAGAAAAAATTCCAGGATCATTTTGTCGAGGCCATGGCCTTTCCCCACAAAACGGCCCCCTACCCCCATCTGGCAAAAGTCGTGAACCTGCCAGACCCCGCTGAGCAGGCAGAAATATCGAACAGCGCTCGCCCGCAACGCAAACGACGGCGCCGGTAAATATGGCTACTAAAAACTGGAACCTTGTTATCTGGCGTCTGGCCGGGCCGATCATGATATCGAATGTATCGGTACCACTGCTTGGTATCGTCGATACCGCCGTGGTCGGCCAACTGGATGGCGCCCACTACATCGGGGGGGTGGCCATCGGAGCGCAAATTTTTTCCATCATGTACTGGACGTTCGGGTTCCTGCGCATGGGAACCACCGGCTTTACCGCCCAGTCCCTGGGCCGGGGCGACATGGACCAGGTCCTGGCGTGGCTGATGCGCTCTTTTGTCATCGCTATCATAGCCGGGGTAGGCCTGGTTATTCTGCAAGTTCCCCTGTTAAGCGGGGCATTGAGCCTGATCGGGCCAAGCCAGCAGGTCAGCCAGTTAACCAGTGATTATTATGCCATCCGGATCTGGGGTGCTCCGGCTGTGTTGATGAGCTACGGCCTGCTTGGCTGGTTTATCGGCATCCAGAATACCAAGGCCCTGTTGATGATCCAGGTGGGCATGAATGTGAGCAACATTATCCTGGATCTGATCTTTGTTCTGGGCTTCGGCTGGGGTGTGGAAGGTGTTGCCCTCGCCACCGTTATATCAGAAACAGGTGCTGCGATTTTTGGTTGCTGGCTTGCCATACGACACGCCAGGGGTCTGGGCGGTCAATGGCGGTTGTCGTTGCTGACCCAATGGGATCATCTGAAAAAGCTCATGTCACTTAATCGCGATATTATTATCAGGACGCTTTGCCTGGAGGCTGCTTTTGTCACCATTACCGCCCTGGGTGCGCGCATGGGTGATACAATACTGGCCGTCAATGCGGTTCTGATGCTGTTTCAGGGGCTTATGGCTTATGGTCTGGATGGGTTCGCCCATGCGGTAGAAACATTGGCTGGCCATGCCCGTGGTGCGCGCGATAAAACGGCCTTCAAGGCCGCGGTCAGAACATCCACCATCTGGGCATTGGCTTTTTCCGTACCTTTTTCACTGGTATTCTGGCTGTTTGGCGGCGAGCTCATCGACCTGATGAGCAAAACCGCTGAGGTTCGCCTGATCGCGCGCGACTATTTGATATGGATTATTATCCTGCCAATTTTGTCGGTCTGGAGTTTTCAGCTCGACGGTATTTTCTTCGGCCTCACGCGCGGCACAGAAATGCGCAATGCCATGATTGTTTCCCTGGCCGTTTTTGCCGCCGCGATCAGTCTGCTCGTAGAGCCATACGGCAATCACGGCCTGTGGCTGGCATTCTCGATTTTTATGGCAACACGGGGCATTACCCTGGGATTTTATTACCCCGCAATTGAACGTTCGATGGACAAGATACTCTGACGCTCTTCGCTGGGGGTGTGTTTATAATGTTCGCGGTAACATTTGGAAAAATGCGAAGCCGACACAAAGCCGCAGGCCAATGCCACTTCCAGAACCGACATACTGGTCTGTAACAACAAAAAACGCGACCGTTCCATACGCAGCTTTAGATAATACCGGGTCGGAGCCAACCCCAGATACTTGTTAAATAAACGCTCCAACTGACGGGTCGACAGGCCGACTTCCAGAGCCAGTTCGGCACAATTGACCGGATGCTCCAGGTTTTCTTCCATACTATCAATAACTGTCAGCAATTTGGGATGAGACACCCCGATGCGCGAGCGCAGCGCCATTCGCTGTCCTTCGTTACCTTCGCGAATGCGGTGATGGATCATCTGATCGGCCGCCGCCGTGGCAACCTTATAACCAGCATGGGATGAAATCATGTGCAACATCAGATCAAGCGCAGAAGTTCCCCCGGCGCAGGTGTAACGTGTGCGATCGATCTCATAAAGCTCTGACACCACTTCGATGCCGGGAAATTCTTCAGAAAAACTGGAAAGATTTTCCCAATGTATGGTGCAACGATACCCGTCGAGCAGCCCGGCGCGAGCAAGAATATAAGACCCGGTACAGATCGCCCCCAAGTGGCTGCCATGGGAAGAGAACCGGCGCAACAGGGCGAGCAATTTACGGGAGACATGTTCTTTGACATGCTGGCCAGAACAGACAAAAACCATATCCAGCTTATGGGCATCTTCCAGCGAACACTGGACCTGCAACACAACGCCATTGCTGGCGCTGACCGGTTCACCATCCTCTGAACAGGTTATAAATTCATATATCACACGTTCACTGACGTAATTTGCGTGGCGCAAGGCCTCGATTGCCGAGGCGTAGGCTATCATACTGAACTGTGGTACGAGCACGAATCCAACGCGACGACACCGAACCGTATCATCGAGAACAACGGGCTCAATGGCGCCTGATATTTGGGGAGGATCGTAATTCATACTATATCCCCCCATTCCTGACAGCAAAAACAATCATACACATAGTCGAAAAATGTTGCATTCTGCATAAAAGTCAACACGTCTCTTTATAATTTGCAACATTTATTGAATTGTCTTCATAATGTATAGACCTGATTACTGATAAAATTACCCAATTTTACGAGTTTGAAATAGATAGAGATCGCACCCAATGTCTAATACCAAAGTCCGTCAATTAATCGATACACTAATATCATTCGATACAACCAGTCGAAATTCAAACCTGGAATTAATTACCTTCATCCAGGACTATTTACAGGACCTGGGCGTCGAAAGCACCCTGTTGCATAATGATGACATGAGCAAGGCGAACCTCTATGCCACCCTGGGTCCGACCGACCGACCCGGCATCATGTTATCGGGCCATACGGATGTTGTGCCCGTCGATGGGCAGGATTGGAACACCGATCCCTGGACGGTGATACAAAAAGATGACCGGCTCTATGGGCGGGGAACCTGCGACATGAAAGGTTTTATCGCGGTCTGCCTCGCATATGCGCCGGAATTCCTGGCCCGCAACCCGATCACACCACTGCATTTTGCCTTTTCCTATGATGAGGAAATTGGCTGTATCGGGGTTCATTCCCTGCTGGATATGCTGAACCACATGCCGATCAAACCGGCTATGTGTATCGTCGGCGAACCAACCGGTATGGACGTGTCACTGGGCCACAAAGGAAAGTACAACTACCGCGCTGTCGTGCGGGGGTTTGAGACACACTCCAGCCTGGCCCCGCACGGAGTCAATGCCATAGAATACGCCGCCGAATTAATTTGTTTTTTGAAAAACCTGTCGGATCGTTTTGCCATCGAAGGGCCTTTTGATGATGCCTTTGATGTGACACATACAACGGTTCATACCGGGCTGATATCGGGTGGAACTGCACTTAACATCGTGCCCGGAGAATGCTCATTTGAGTTCGAATTCCGCAACCTGGCCGAACACAACCCTGTGCAGATCATCGACGAAATCCGTCGATATGTCAGCACGGAAATCGAATCTCGCATGACGGCCGTTCGCGCCCCGGATGGCGCGGCCATAGGGTGTAACGTGGGTATTGAAATACGTGAGGATAATTATGCCCCGGGTTTATCAACAGATGCAGAAGCCGAGGTTGTCTCATTTGTCAAATCCCTGGCCGGGAGAAACGATCATATCAAGGTCGCATTTGCCACCGAAGCGGGCTTGTTTGATACCCACGTTGGCATTCCGACCGTGATTTGCGGTCCCGGTCATATAGCGCAGGCCCATAAACCGGATGAATATCTGGCACTGGATCAATTGGAACAATGTTGTCAGTTTATGTCACGCCTGCTTGACAGAACCACCAGCCGGTAAAACAATATTTTTATAGATATCATCATGAAACAACGCTAAAAGATAACATATGGTTTCTGATACAAACACATCGAAAGATAATACTGCCAGTTCGAAGACACCCGATCAGGCCGAGACCACGGAATCGTTAGAAAAACAACCTGTCCCCGAGGTCATTAAGTTCAAAAGTAAATTTTTCTCGATAGTTGAGGGCACTCATTTTATTGCCGGCGCTAAAGAAGGTGAACATTATATGGTCACCCCGCTGTCTGAGCAGACTGTCGAACTGACTTTGGGCGGCATCAAAAGAGAGCTAAAACTGAAGGATACTTCAGCCGACGGGGTCATGCTGGATATCGTCGCCAAGTCCCTAAAATTTGTTCAGCGCATACAAATCGGTGACAAGGTTCCCTCTGAACTGACCACCGGCGAGGCATCATGGGAAATCACAGATCAACACCGTGACATTGCCAAAAAACGACTGACCATGCAACTTGTCACCTGGCTCACAGGCGATGAAGAAGTATTTTCCGATATGAAACAGTTGGAAATGGTCGCCGATGATCCGCTCAACAAAGCGAAGATTAACGATGCATTCATTGGCGCGGCCCGCGAGCTTGGAATCCCCGCAAACGAGTCAGAAAAAGTTATCGATCTGGTCAATGATTTTGCCGAAGAACTGGCCTACATTGAAGCCCTGCGAGGCCAGTTTCTCCGTTTGCTGGTGATCGAAAAAAATGTCGCCAAGCTCAACGAAATCTATATGAATGACACCAGTATCAATGAAACCGTCAGTCGTGTGCGTAGTCTGAGCGACATTGCCTTTGCGGCATTTCGTGAAGACTTTTCAATGATCGACCTGCATACAAAATACATCATCGATGTGTTGAAGCACATGCCCGACAAAATTAAGACGGTACATAAATTCCGCGATGAAATGTATTGCCGGTTCTGGGCCTGGCGTGAATTAATCGAAGAATGGGAACTGACCCCGCCGCAACGCTCTCCGGGTATTGAAACCCTGCTCCAGACGACCTACACCTTTCTGGCCCAACGGTTCCTGCCCCAGGATGAATGGGAGCTATTCACAAAATTACACGAAAGCACCCTCAAATTAGGTAATGAGCAGGTCTGGTAGGACCACCAGGGCGAGCCCGGTAACAATGGCCTGATCAGAGCGTCTTGTTTTATCCAACGTATTACCCCAGAGACAGTTCCAGATAACCCTTTTGTATGGCGTGTTCCATGGTCTGATAAGCAGTCACGGCTTCTTCATAAGCCACTCTGAGTGTTCGTAATTTATCAATTTGATCTGCGTTAGGCAGGGAACCGGCATCCTTGCCTAACAAATCCATGGTCGCGGCGAGATACTTACCCCGTAATTTTGCGACCGAAATAGCAACCGGCAAGATACCATCGATGCTGATGACTGGAACCATTGGTTTAATAACTTCCAGATTTGCCTGCCGAATTGCTTCTTCAAGCAACTTGGTGAATTTTTGCGCCTGCATATCCTGATTTTCAATCATATCCATTCCAATTCAATAATATAGCCCGTTCAATTGAGGTAATAATCTCTGATTTATCAGACGATGTCAAAACCTGTGAAGACGATAAAGCATCGGGGCCGGTGATTAGGGGAAAACTAAATTCTATATAACTATATAAATATATCTTGATATAGTTATATTATGTGATAATGTGATTTTCACACAAAATGCAGGATGCATATGGTCAATACCCTTGATTCAGTACTGGAAGCCTTAAAAGCGATTGCGGAACCCACTCGCCTGAGAATTCTCGCACTTTGCAGACAGTGCGAATTAACCGTGAATGAAATCTGCGAAATTCTCGGGCAAAGCCAGCCCCGGACATCACGTCATTTGAAACTGCTGGTTCATGCTGACATACTGGAGAAAACACCGGAAGGAAACTCGGTTTTTCACCGCATCGCCCGAAGTGAAAATGGCGATATGATCGCCAGACAAATCGCGGAACTGTTGCCCCAGGACGATGAAATCCTGTTACAGGATCAGGCCCGCCTGGAAAAAATCAAACTAAACCGCTCGCAAAAAGCCGCTCGATATTTTGAAGAAAATGCTGCCCGCTGGAACGAATTGCGAACCCTGCACATAGATGAAACCGAAGTGGAACAGGCAATAACGGCCCTGTTGCCACCGGATCAGGTTGGGGATTTGCTCGACATTGGTACAGGAACCGGGCGTATGCTGGAACTGTACGGCCCCTATGCCAGCCACAGCGAAGGCATCGATCTGTCGCGTCACATGCTGGCCATTGCGCGTGAGAACCTTGAAAAGTCCGCCATCGCCAATTGCCGCGTTCGCCAGGGTGACATGTACAAATTGCCTTATAAAAAAGCATCCTTCGATACGATCCTGTTCTATCAGGTTCTGCACTTTGCCGACGACCCGTCACGCGCCATCAGCGAAGCCGCACGCACATTACGTCCCGGCGGAAAAATCATGATCGTGGATTTCGCGCCACACGCCATCGAAAATCTGCGGACCGAGCACACCCACAGGCGACTGGGTTTCCCGCAACAGGAAATTGAGAACTGGTTTGAGGCGACAAACCTGCAACCCCTGAGCACACGACATCTGGAAGCCGATCCGCTGACCGTATCGATCTGGCTAGCACAATATAATATTGCCCCGGTTGATAAAATCCGTGGTTCTTGAAGGAATACAATAATGATACAGGACCTGCTGCACCGTAGCCTTAGAAACGTCACATCGCGTGGCCTGCCACCGCCAGACCAGATGTCCATCGCCAGCCCGTTACCACAGGATGTAAACGTGTCTTTTGAATTTTTCCCGCCCGCTCTGGGCAGTGGAGCCGGGCATTTCTGGGCCTCAGTAGAACGCCTGATCCCCTTGGCCCCGAAATTTGTTTCCATCACCTATGGTGCCGGCGGCACGTCACAGGACAGGACACTTGATGCAGCCGCATCTCTGCTGCGCAGCAAACTGACGGATGTAGCAATGCATCTGACCTGTGCCGGGGCGTCCAAATCCCATGTGGACGACACCGCCCTTCGATTTGCCGATGCCGGGGGCAAACACATTCTGGCCCTGCGCGGCGATCCGCCGAAGGGCTCACAAGGCCCCTACCAGCCCCACAGCGAAGGATACGCCTATGCCGCCGATCTGGTTGCCGGGCTAAAAAAGCTGGGTGACTTTGACATCACCGTTGCCACCTACCCGGAAGGCCACCCTGAATCCAATAGTATAGAGGACGAGATCGACACCCTGAAACGCAAGATCGACGCCGGTGCCAGCCAGGCCATTACCCAGTTTTTCTTCGACACTGATGCCTTCATGCGGTTTTTGGAGCGGGCCCGTAAAGCCGGTATTGCCATCCCGATTGTGCCGGGGATATTACCCGTAACGGATTTCAAACGAACCCGGTCATTTGCCATAAAATGTGGCACCAGTGTGCCCAAATGGATGGACGATTTATTCGAAGGGCTAGAGGATGATGAGACCTCAAGACGGCTGGTCGCAACTTCTGTCGCATCCGAACAATGCCGTTCGCTTTATGCCCAGGGTATTGAAACATTTCATTTCTACACCCTCAACCAGGCCGATTTATGTTTTGCCATTTGCCACATGTTGGGTGTCAGACCGGACAATAACCCCACTAAAGTTAGTTAAATATAAAAATAACCCCACAAAAATAGGAAAAATATCGCGATCAGACAATCAACCGGTTGAAATAATGCTCCGTTGTGCGTATCTTCCGAAAAACCAGCACACTTTAAAGACCAATTAACAGGAACGACACCACCATGTCTGCAAAGCTGACGCACCTTCGACAACTGGAAGGCGAGAGTATTCACATTATCCGCGAAGTCGCATCGGAATTTACCAATCCGGTCATGCTCTATTCCGTGGGCAAGGATTCGACCGTCATGCTGCATCTGGCCCGCAAGGCATTTCACCCCGGTGTTCCGCCCTTCCCGCTGTTACATGTGGATACCACCTGGAAATTCAGGGAAATGTATGAATTTCGCGACACGGCAGTAAAACAAAGCGGCATGGAGCTGATCGTTCACATCAACCAGGATGGCCTGGCAAAAGGCGTTGGACCCTTTACCCATGGCTCGCAGGTCCACACCGATATTATGAAAACAGAAGGCCTCAAACAGGCCCTCAACAAACACGGTTTCGACGCCGCATTCGGTGGCGCGCGCCGCGATGAGGAAAAATCTCGCGCCAAGGAACGGATTCTTTCCTTCCGCACAAAAAACCACCGCTGGGATCCCAAGAACCAGCGCCCGGAGCTGTGGCATCTTTATAATACCCGGGTTCAGAAGGGCGAAAGCATTCGCGCCTTCCCTTTGTCAAACTGGACCGAACTGGATATCTGGCAATACATTCATCTTGAGGAAATCCCCATCGTGCCCCTGTATTATTCAGCTCCACGCCCGGTGGTTGAACGCGATGGCATGTTAATCATGGTCGATGATGACCGGATGCCCTTGAACCCCGGTGAAAAACCAGCCATGAAATCGGTCCGTTTCCGTACCCTGGGCTGTTACCCGCTTACCGGGGCGGTAGAAAGCACAGCCGATACCCTGCCAGGAATTATTCAGGAAATGCTGCTGGCCACCACATCGGAACGCCAGGGACGGGCTATCGACCATGATGGCGCAGGATCCATGGAGAAAAAGAAACAGGAGGGGTATTTTTAATGGCCCACCAGTCTGATCTGATCGAAACTGATATTGAGCAATACCTGAAAACCCAGGAAGAAAAGGATTTGCTGCGCTTTATTACCTGCGGCAGTGTTGATGACGGCAAGTCGACCCTGATCGGTCGTCTGCTGTATGATTCCAAATTGATTTTTGAAGACCAACTCGCCGCCATAACCGCCGATAGCAAGAAAGTCGGCACCCAGGGCGACAAAATCGATCTGGCTTTGCTGGTTGACGGATTGCAGGCAGAGCGGGAACAAGGCATCACCATCGATGTGGCTTACCGCTTTTTTTCCACCGACAAGCGCAAGTTTATCGTCGCCGACACCCCGGGTCACGAGCAGTATACCCGCAACATGGCGACCGGTGCCTCGACGGCCGATGTAGCCGTTATCCTGATCGATGCCCGAAAAGGCGTTCTGACCCAGACCCGGCGACATTCCTACATCGTTAAGCTGTTGGGTATTGGCCATGTCATTGTGGCCATCAACAAGATGGATCTGGTCGACTATGACCAATCCCGGTTTGACGAAATTGAACAGGAATACCGGGAGTTCGCCAACCAGATCGGGCTAGCTGATATTCACACCATCCCGCTGTCGGCACTGACCGGAGAAAATGTATTTTCCCGCGGTACCACCATGGACTGGTATGACGGCCCGAGCCTGCTCGAAATTCTGGAAACCATTGATATCACGACCGATATTACCGACAAGCCATTGCGTATGCCGGTCCAATGGGTCAACCGCCCCAACCATGCTTTCCGGGGGTTCAGCGGAACCATCGTCAGTGGTACGGCCAAAGCGGGGCAAAAAATCATTGTCGGTTCGGCTGGCAAGACAAGCCATATAAAAACCATATCCACCTTTGACGGTGATCTGGACCAGGCCACAACCGGTCAGTCAGTGAGCCTTGTACTGGACGATGAGATCGATATCAGCCGCGGCGACCTGATTGCCAGTTCCGATACCCCGCCCAGTCATACCGATCAGTTTGCCGCCCATGTGTTGTGGATGCACGACGAAGAATTATTGCCCGAACGGCAATACATCATGAAGATCGGCAGCCAGACCGTAACGGCGGTCATCACCGATTTGAAACACCTGATTAACATCAACACCCTGGAACACACCGCAGCCAAGACCGTTCATTTGAACGAAGTTGCCTACTGCAATTTCTCGATTGATCAGGTCATTGGCTTTGATCCCTATAACGAAATTCGTGAAACCGGTGGATTTATCCTGATCGATCGTTTCAGCAATGCTACGGTAGGCTTCGGCATGATCGATTTTGCCCTGTACCGGGCATCGAACCTGACCTGGCATGACATGGACGTGGACAAAAAAAGCCGGGCAAAACAGAAAAACCAGACGGCGTGTGCGCTCTGGTTTACCGGACTTTCCGGTTCTGGTAAATCCACGGTTGCAAATGCCATTGAGAAGAAATTGCAGAAAATTGGCCGCCACACCTACCTGCTCGATGGTGATAATGTGCGTCTCGGGCTGAACCGGGACCTGGGCTTTACCGATGTGGACCGGGTCGAAAATATCCGCCGGGTTGCCGAGGTTACAAAACTGTTTGTGGACGCGGGCATCATCACGCTGGTCTCGTTTATCTCGCCGTTCCGCAATGAACGCCAGATGGCCCGCGATATGCTGGAAGACAATGAATTTTTCGAAGTCTACCTGGACACACCCCTGGAGGTGTGCGAGCAACGCGACCCCAAGGGTCTTTATCAAAAAGCCCGGGCGGGCGAGATCAAGAACTTTACCGGCATCGATTCAGATTATGAGCCACCGGAAAATCCCGAAATCATCCTCAAAAGTGCCGAACAGAACGTGGA
>JAJRRU010000002.1 GCA_024279135.1 Alphaproteobacteria bacterium | reverse complement strand
CCAGAATTGCGCCATCCATCTGGGCCGCACCGGTGATCATGTTCTTCACGTAATCGGCGTGACCCGGGCAGTCAACGTGGGCATAGTGACGGTTTTCCGTCTGGTATTCCACGTGAGCCGTCGAAATGGTGATGCCACGGGCGCGTTCTTCGGGAGCTTTGTCGATCTGGTCATAGGCAGAAAACTCTGCGCCGCCACTCTCTGCGAGAATCTTTGTGATCGCTGCCGTCAATGTGGTCTTACCATGGTCAACATGACCGATGGTGCCGATGTTGCAATGCGGTTTTGTTCGTTCGAACTTCTCTTTGGCCATCGCCTTTACTCCGTTTACGCGTTAGATACTCTTACAACGAGTACTTAAATTTAATATTATCAACCAGCCAGACGCTGCTGAATTTCTTCAGACACCTGGTTAGGTACAACTTCATAGTGGTCAAACTGCATGGTGAACTGTGCCCGCCCCTGGCTTAGCGACCGCAGTGTATTTACATAACCAAACATATTGGAAAGCGGGACCATGGCAGTAATCACATGCGCATTGCCGCGCTGTTCCATGCTGGCAATCTGCCCCCGGCGACTGTTCAAATCGCCAATGATATCACCCATGTATTCTTCTGCCGTGACCGCTTCAACATTCATGATCGGCTCAAGAAGTTTGGCATGGCCTTCGACCATGGCCTGACGGAATGCCGCACGGGCGGCAATCTCAAACGCCATGACGCTTGAATCAACATCGTGATAACCACCATCATATAATGTGGCTTTCAGATCGGTCACCGGGAAACCGGCAATGATGCCAGAATCCAGGGCACTCATGATGCCTTTTTCAACACCGGGAATATATTCGCGCGGTACATTACCACCGACAATCTTGCTTTCAAACTCAAACCCGGACCCGGAAGCCAATGGCTCAAACTTGATCTTCACGCGGGCGTACTGACCAGAACCACCAGACTGTTTCTTGTGGGTATAATCAATGTCGACTGCACGAGACAGCATTTCACGGTAAGCAACCTGAGGCGCGCCAATGTTAGCATCAACCTTGAATTCACGGCGCATACGGTCGACCAGAATTTCAAGATGCAGCTCACCCATGCCCTTCATGATGGTCTGACCACTTTCGTAATCAGAGGTCACCTGGAAAGACGGGTCTTCAGCGGCCAGACGGGCCAGTGCGACACCCATTTTCTCCTGATCGGCCTTTGTTTTTGGCTCGATAGCAATTTCGATAACCGGATCGGGAAAGTCCATGCGTTCCAGAATGACCGGGCTGCTGGTGGCGCACAGGGTGTCACCCGTGGTGGTATTTTTCAAACCGGCCAGGGCAATAATATCACCCGCGTAGGCCTCCTTGACGTCTTCGCGTGAATTTGCGTGCATCAACAACATACGGCCAACACGTTCTTTTTTATCCTTGACCGTATTCAATACGGTCTCACTGGATTTCAGCACGCCGGAATAAATCCGAACGAATGTCAGTGATCCGACAAAAGGATCGTTCATAATCTTGAAAGCGAGACAGGCAAATGGCTCATCATCGGAATTATGGCGTTCGATTTCTTCTTCTGTTCCAGCTTTGACACCCTTGATGGCCGGAATGTCTGTCGGGGCAGGCAAGAAGTCGATAACCGCATCAAGAAGCGGCTGAACACCTTTATTCTTGAACGCCGTGCCACACAACACAGGAACGAATGCACGTTCGATGGTGCCTTTGCGGATACAACGCTGCAAAACCTCAACGGAAGGCTCTTCACCTTCCAGATAAGCTTCCATGGCGTCATCGTCCTGCTCGACAGCGGTCTCGATCAGTTGCTCACGATAGATAGCCGCATCATCGGCAAATTCAGCCGGAATATCGACAATTTCAAATTCTGCGCCCAGGTTTTCATCTTTCCAGACAACGGCCTTCATGGCCACAAGATCAACCAGACCAACAAAATCAGACTCAGAACCCATTGGCAATTGTATAACCAGCGGATTGCCATCGAGACGATCAACGATCATATCAACGCAGCGATAGAAATCTGCGCCCATGCGATCCATCTTGTTGATGAAGCAAATCCGCGGCACACCGTAGCGGTCGGCCTGACGCCAGACCGTTTCTGACTGAGGCTCTACACCGGCAACACTGTCAAACACACACACGGCACCATCGAGCACACGCAAAGAGCGTTCAACCTCAATGGTAAAGTCAACATGACCCGGGGTGTCGATAATATTGATACGATGATCACGCCAAGAACATGTGGTCGCAGCAGAGGTAATGGTAATGCCGCGTTCCTGCTCCTGCTCCATCCAATCCATGGTAGCCGCACCATCGTGAACTTCACCGATTTTGTATGATTTCCCCGTATAGAACAAAATACGTTCTGTCGTGGTAGTCTTACCGGCATCAATGTGCGCCATGATGCCGATATTACGGTATTTATTTAATGGAGTTTCACGAGGCATTACAGGTCATCCAACTAAAAAATTATTACCAGCGATAATGCGAGAAAGCTTTATTCGCTTCCGCCATCTTGTGGGTATCTTCACGTTTTTTGACAGCCGCACCGCGATTATTCGCCGCATCCATCAATTCGCCGGAAAGACGTTCAACCATCGTGTTTTCCGAACGCTTGCGTGCCAAACCGACAAGCCAGCGAATGGCCAGCGCCTGACGACGCACGGTCCGTACTTCGACGGGAACCTGATAGGTAGCACCACCAACGCGGCGCGAACGAACCTCAACGGCCGGTTTGACGTTGTCGAGGGCTTCATGAAAAACCGCAACAGGGTCACCGCCGGTTTTGGCAGCAATTCTGTCAAAGGCACCATAAACGATACGTTCTGCCGTGGATTTTTTTCCATCCAGCATGAGATAATTCATAAATTTAGAAACGACAATATCACCGAATTTGGGGTCTGGTAATACTTCGCGCTTTTCTGCTGCGTGACGACGTGACATAGCAAATGCTCCTTATTTCGGCCGCTTGGCGCCGTATTTTGAACGACGCTGGCGACGACTGGATACACCCTGTGTATCAAGCGTGCCACGAATAACATGATAGCGAACACCCGGTAAATCCTTGACACGACCACCACGGATCATAACGACCGAGTGTTCCTGCAAGTTATGACCTTCACCTGGAATGTAGCTGGTGACTTCAAAACCGTTGGTAAGACGTACACGTGCAACCTTACGAAGCGCCGAGTTCGGCTTCTTGGGGGTTGTTGTATATACACGCGTGCAAACGCCGCGTTTCTGAGGGCAAGCTTCTAGTGCCGGGACTTTATTGCGTACCGGTTTGTTTTTCCGGGGCTTGCGAATCAACTGGTTAATTGTAGGCATATTGCCGTACCGTCCTTCCGTAAACGGGAGCTATATAACTTGTTAGGCCAGATAAACCTGCTGAAAACAGCTCCAAACGAGCCAATATCAGCAGACGGCCACACTAAAACTTGAAGTGCAGCCATAACTTTTTGAACGGCTCAGGCCAATTCAAAAGGTTGCTTCTCTAGCAATTTCAATCTCTTAACGCATTCCAGACTGCGTCTGAACCGTTCGGTCCACCACCAATCATCTGCGAAGTTGGCGCACTATATGCTCGGGCCTATATGACGTCAAGGAAAACAATGGCTATAAAGCCCTGTTCTGGCGACTTTATTGCAATGCACATAAGAAAACAAAAACCCGGAGCAGTTTGACCTCTGCTCCGGGCTAAATTTGTCGTAAAACACTGTTTTCATATCAACAAGAGCGCCTATTGTGCAGGAACGGCGGTCTCTTTATCCGAATCACCGATGCTGGCGACTTCATTCTCATCGATTTCCGGAACTTCTGGCTCGTCCGGTTCATCATAAACACCCAATTCTACGTCACGTTCAGTAGCGATTCTCTTGAACTGGTTCATATAATTGCCCGTACCGGCGGGAATCGGTCGCCCGACGATGACGTTTTCCTTCAGGCCGATCAAGTTATCAACCTTGCCGGAAACCGCAGCCTCAGTCAGGACTCGGGTGGTCTCCTGGAATGATGCAGCGGAGATAAACGAATGGGTCTGCAGACTGGCCTTGGTGATACCCTGCAAAACAGGGACACTAAGAGCCGGACGACCACCTTTATCAACCGTTTTCTGGACTTCCGTTTCAAACTCGATCCGGTCAATTAATTCACCGATCAGATAGGTGGTATCACCGGGATCTGTCACTTCGATCTTCTGCAGCATCTGGCGGACGATCACTTCGATGTGCTTGTCGCTGATTTTCACACCTTGCAGACGATAAACATCCTGAATTTCATTGATCAGGTATTCTGCCAGAGCCTCCACACCGAGCACCCGAAGAATATCATGGGGAACCGGGCTGCCATCCATGAGGGCATCGCCAATTTCAACATAATCGCCTTCCTGCACACTGATGTGCCGGCCCTTGGGAAGCAGGTATTCCGTGGGATCTCCCTCACCATCTGGCATCACGATCACCCGGCGTTTGGCTTTATAGTCTTTGCCAAACTGAACACGTCCAGCCGATTCAGCAATAATGGCGAAATCCTTGGGCTTGCGGGCTTCGAACAGCTCGGCAACCCGTGGCAGACCACCCGTAATATCACGGGTTTTTGCTGATTCGCGTGGAATACGGGCCAACACGTCACCGGCAAAGACTTTTTGTCCGTTTTCGACCGACAAAATAGCATCCACCGACAGGAAATACCGCGCTTCCATGCCATCACCCTGGGCAACAACATTATCATCGTCATCACGCAGCGTAATACGGGGTTTCAGATCCCCACCCTTGGGCTGTTGTTTCCATTCCACAACAACCTTCGACGACAAGCCGGTTGCCTCATCAAGCTGTTCAATCATGGACAGGCCTTCGACCAGATCCATATAATTCACAACACCTTCTTTCTCGGTGATGATGGGCAGTGTATAGGGATCCCATTCGACCAGCTTGTCACCCTTCTTTACGGCCTTCTTGTTTTTGCACAACATCTTGGCGCCATAAGGTAAGCGGTGACGGGCACGATCACGTCCGTGCTCATCGATCAGAACCAGTTCAGCATTACGGCTCATAACCACCATGTTTCCCTTGGTGTCTTTGACCATGGAGCATTTGCGCAATTCCACCTTGGCATCATGGGATGCTTCGATATTTGACTGTTCAGCACCACGTTGTGCAGCACCGCCAATATGGAAGGTCCGCATGGTTAGCTGTGTTCCGGGCTCGCCGATTGATTGTGCGGCAATAACACCGACAGCCTCACCCTGGTTTACCTCTGTACCGCGCGCCAGATCACGTCCGTAACACGAGGCACAAACACCACTTTTTGTCTCACATGTGAGTACTGAGCGAATGTGAATGGCTTCGATACTGGTCTCTTCGATGGCAAAGCTCTCATCATCGCCGATAATCTGACCGGCACCGACCATAACCTTACCTGTTTCCGGATGGACAATATCCTCAACCGGTGTGCGGCCCACAATCCGTTCCGACAAGGGTGAAATAACATCACCGCCTTCGACAACAGCCCGGATGGTAATACCGTCTTTGGTACCGCAATCGACATCACGAATGATACAGTCTTGCGCCACATCGACCAGACGGCGGGTCAAGTAACCCGAGTTAGCCGTTTTCAACGCGGTATCAGCCAGACCTTTGCGAGCACCGTGGGTAGAGTTGAAGTACTCCAGAACGCTGAGGCCTTCTTTGAAGTTTGAAATAATCGGTGTTTCGATAATTTCACCAGACGGTTTGGCCATCAGGCCACGCATACCGGCCAGCTGTTTCATCTGTGCGGCAGAACCACGGGCACCTGAATGGGCCATCATGTAAACCGCATTGATTTTTTCACCTTTTTCTGTGACAGAAATCTTCTGCATCATGGCATCGGCAACCAGTTCGGTACAACGCGACCATGCATCAATGACCTTGTTGTATTTTTCGCCCTGGGTTATCAGGCCATCCTGATATTGTTGCTCGAATTCCTTAACGTGGGCTTCCGTATCAGAAACCATTTTCGCCTTGGACTCCGGAATAATCAGATCATCCTTACCGAATGATATACCGGACTTGCACGCATTGGAGAAACCAAGACCCATCATATGGTCACAGAAAATGACCGTTTCTTTCTGGCCACAGTGGCGATAGACCTCGTCGATCAGAACGGAGACTTCCTTTTTGGTCAGCAACTGATTAATCAGGCTGAACGGTACGTTTTTGTTACGCGGCAGTATTTCAGACAGCAACATACGCCCCGGTGTGGTTTCCACACGTTCGACGTTGGGATTGCCTTCCTTATCGATACCGTAATAACGTGTTGTAATCTTCGAGTGCAAGGTTACCACATTGTTATCGAGGGCCTGTTGGATTTCGCCTACGTCGGCAAAAATCATACCTTCGCCAATCTCACCTTCCTGTTCCATACTCATATAATACAGGCCAAGAATGATATCCTGTGATGGCACAATAATCGGCTTGCCGTTGGCCGGGCTGAGGATGTTGTTTGTGGACATCATCAGAACACGGACTTCGAGCTGGGCTTCCAGGGACAACGGTACGTGAACGGCCATCTGGTCACCATCAAAGTCAGCATTGAATGCGGCACAGACCAGCGGATGAAGCTGGATAGCCTTGCCTTCGATCAACACAGGCTCAAAAGCCTGAATGCCGAGACGGTGAAGGGTCGGGGCACGGTTCAGCATAACCGGGTGTTCGCGGATAACGTCTTCCAGAATATCCCAAACCTCGGGACGTTCCTTTTCCAACATGCGTTTGGCGGCCTTGATGGTGGTCGCCATGCCATAAAGTTCAAGCTTGGAATAGATAAACGGCTTGAATAGTTCCAGGGCCATTTTCTTGGGCAGTCCGCATTGATGGAGCTTCAGTTCCGGGCCAACCACGATCACAGAACGACCGGAATAATCTACCCGCTTGCCGAGCAGGTTCTGGCGGAAACGTCCCTGTTTTCCCTTGAGCATATCAGACAGCGATTTCAACGGGCGTTTGTTGGCACCGGTTATGGCGCGACCACGACGTCCGTTATCAAACAACGCATCGACAGATTCCTGTAACATACGTTTTTCGTTACGCACAATAATATCAGGAGCACGTAATTCAATAAGCCGCTTCAGGCGGTTATTACGGTTGATAACCCGGCGATAAAGGTCATTCAGATCGGAGGTCGCAAAACGGCCACCATCGAGCGGGACCAAAGGACGTAATTCTGGTGGAATGACGGGAATGACTTCAAGAATCATCCATTCCGGGCGGGCTTTTGATGCAATGAACGCTTCGACAAGTTTCAGACGCTTGACGAATTTCTTCCGTTTGGCTTCTGAACCAGTTTCACGCAGATCGACCTTGATGGTTTCCAGTTCGTCTTCCAGTTCAATAGCCGAAAGCATACCCCGGATGGCTTCTGCACCGATCCCCACACTGAAAGCATCGGTACCGTATTCATCAACACAATTTTGATAGTGCTCCTCAGTCAGTAACTCATGCAGGTTCAATGGGGTTAAACCCGGCTCAATAACCACATAATTTTCAAAATACAATACCCGTTCCAGATCTTTCAGGGTCATATCCAGCAGCAAACCAACGCGGCTTGGCAGGGATTTCATGAACCAGATATGGGCGACCGGTGAGGCCAATTCGATATGGCCCATACGCTCACGGCGAACTTTCTGCAAGGTAACTTCGACACCACACTTTTCACATGTAATGCCTTTGTATTTCATGCGTTTATATTTACCGCACAGGCATTCATAGTCTTTTGTCGGGCCAAAAATACGGGCACAGAATAAACCATCACGTTCCGGCTTGAACGTCCGGTAGTTAATAGTTTCAGGTTTCTTGATCTCACCAAATGACCACGAACGGATGCGCTCGGGCGAAGCAATTGAAATTTTGATCTGGTCGAATTTCTGTGTATTGGACTGTCCGCCGAATACCTTCATTAAGTCATTCATTGTCGTTCTCCTTCAGGCGTTCCAGGCAGGATTAAATAAGTTCTACGTTAAGGCCGAGGGAATGTAATTCCTTGACCAGAACATTGAACGATTCCGGGATGCCCGCTTCAAAAGAATCATCGCCGCGAACGATGGCTTCATAGACCTTGGTTCGACCAGATACATCATCTGATTTAACCGTCAGCATTTCTTGCAGGGTATAAGCCGCACCATAGGCCTCCAATGCCCACACTTCCATTTCACCAAAGCGCTGGCCACCGAACTGGGCCTTACCGCCAAGTGGCTGTTGGGTGACCAGACTGTATGGCCCGATGGAGCGGGCATGAATCTTGTCATCCACAAGGTGATGTAGTTTGAGCATATAGATGTAACCAACCGTGACCTTGCGATCAAAGACTTCGCCGGTACGCCCGTCGATCATGGTGACCTGACCGGAACTGTCGAGACCGGCCATTTCAAGCATTTTGACGATGTCAGTTTCATGGGCTCCGTCGAACACCGGGGTCGCAATGGCAACACCGCCACGCATGTTTTCGGCCAATTCCATAAGTTGATCATCGGGCAAATTGGCCACGCCGTTTTTATACTCTTCAGGACTGTAAATCTCTTTCAGTCGTGCGCGGATTTGCTTGGTCTCATTATCGGCTAACTTGGCGGCATCGATCATATCGCCGATCTGACGGCCAAGTCCGCGACAGGCCCAACCCATATGAGTTTCCAGGATCTGTCCCACATTCATTCGGGACGGAACACCCAGTGGATTGAGCACAATATCGACCGGTGTGCCGTCTTCCAGGTGAGGCATGTCCTCGATTGGCATAATACGGGAAATAACGCCCTTGTTGCCATGACGACCGGCCATCTTGTCACCGGGTTGCAGTTTGCGTTTAACGGCGACAAAAATCTTGACCATTTTCATCACGCCGGGGCTCAGATCATCACCGCGCTGAAGTTTGTCTACCTTGTTTTCGAAGCGTGCCTGCAGGCGGGCAATACTTTCTTCAAACTGGGTTTTCAGGGCTTCCACGTCTTTCATGACACGATCATTTGACACGATAACCTGGGCCATTTGACCGGGTGTATAGGCTGCCAGCACTTCCTCGGTGATCCGGGTGCCGTCTTCCAGTCCTTTCGGACCACTGGCTGCTTTTTTGTTCAGCAACAATACTTGCAGACGTTGATGGAAACTGCGTTCCAGAATTGAGCGCTCATCATCGCGATCCTTGGCAAGACGTTCAATTTCTGCCCGCTCGATAGCCAGCGCACGTTCGTCCTTGTCCACACCACGACGCGAGAACACACGTACTTCAATGACCGTACCGACCACACCCGGAGGCAGGCGCAACGAGGTATCACGCACATCGGACGCTTTTTCGCCGAAGATGGCGCGCAGCAGTTTTTCTTCCGGGGTCATTGGGCTTTCACCCTTGGGTGTAACCTTGCCGACCAGAACATCGCCGGGTTTTACTTCGGCACCGATATAGACAATACCGGCTTCATCCAGGTTCTTCAGGGCTTCTTCACCCACATTGGGAATGTCGCGGGTAATTTCTTCCTGACCCAGTTTGGTATCACGCGCCATGACCTCGAATTCATCAATATGAATTGAGGTAAAGACATCATCGCGCACGATGCGTTCGGAAATCAGAATGGAATCCTCGAAGTTATAACCATTCCACGGCATAAAGGCGCAGAGCACGTTACGACCGAGTGCCAATTCTCCGAGATCCGTGGAAGGACCATCGGCAATGGTGTCCCCGGCAACCACATGATCACCGACCTTGACCAACGGGCGTTGATGCAGATAGGTGTTCTGGTTTGAACGCTGGAACTTCTGAAGATTATAGATATCGACACCGACTTCAGAACTTGACGTTTCATCGGTGGCATTGACCACGATACGAGCCGCGTCGACCTGATCCACAATGCCGGTCCGGCGTGAAACAATGGTCGCCCGTGAATCGCGTGCGACGGGGCCTTCCATGCCGGTACCCACCATGGGCGATTCACTTTGCAACAACGGCACAGCCTGACGCATCATGTTAGAACCCATCAAGGCGCGGTTTGCATCATCGTTTTCCAGGAAGGGAATGAGTGCCGTTGCAACGGAAACAAGCTGTTTGGGCGAAACATCCATGAAATTAACATCTACCGGCAGAACCAGTACAAAATCACCGCCCTTGCGACAGCTTATCCTGTCCTCAACGAAGGTCATTTTTTTGGTCAGTTCGACATTTGCCTGGGCAATGGTATAGCGGCCTTCCTCGATAGCCGACAAATAAATCACCTCGTCGGTTACACGGCCTTTATCAACCTTGCGATACGGGGTTTCGATAAAACCGTATTTATTGACCCGGGCAAAGGTTGCCAGGGAATTGATCAGGCCGATATTGGGGCCTTCAGGTGTTTCAATAGGACAAATACGACCATAGTGAGTCGAATGAACATCGCGGACTTCGAAACCGGCACGTTCGCGGGTCAAACCACCCGGCCCCAGCGCCGAAAGACGACGTTTATGGGTTATCTCGCTCAATGGATTGGTCTGGTCCATGAACTGTGACAACTGGGATGATCCGAAGAACTCCCGAACCGCGGCGGCGGCGGGTTTTGCATTGATCAGGTCATGGGGCATGACCGTATCAATATCAACCGAACTCATGCGTTCACGAATGGCACGTTCCATACGCAGCAGGCCCACCCGGTACTGATTTTCCATCAGTTCACCGACCGAGCGTACCCGGCGGTTACCCAGATGATCGATGTCATCGATTTCACCACGGCCGTCCTTCAGTTCGACCAGTGTACGGACGACTTCCATAATATCGATTCTACGCAGCACGCGGACGCTGTCGTCTATTTCATCGAATGCCAGACGGGCATTCATCTTGACCCGTCCCACAGCGGACAGATCATAGCGTTCAGAATCAAAGAACATGCTGGTGAAAAGAGCTTCCGCAGTCTCCAGGGTCGGAGGCTCGCCCGGACGCATGACACGATAGATATCAATTAATGCCTCTGCACGGGTGGTATTCTTGTCAACGGCAAGGGTGTTTCGCAGATACGGGCCAACATTGATGTGATCAATAGCCAGAGTTGTCAGCGTGTTAATGCCGGCCTCGGTCAGAATGATCAGAATTTCTTCCGTTACTTCACCACCGGATTCAATATAAATTTCACCGGTTTTTTCGTTGATGATATCATTGGCCACATAACGACCGATCAGGTCTTCATCACTGACCAGTTGATCGGTCATGCCCTTGGTTACGAGCTGTTTGAGTGCCCGTGGGGTCATTTTGGTGCCTGTTTCAGCGACAACCCGTCCGGTCTTGGCATTAATCAGGTCGGAAACCAGTTTTACACCACGCAGGCTATCGGGCACGAATGCCGTCTTCCAGCCACGTTTGGTGCGCTCGAAATCGACTTTGCCATAATAATAATCGAGAATATCTTCCGGTGAGTTACCCGTTGCTTCGGACGCTTCAAGGACTTTATCATCCTTGGCAAGTTCAAGGCGTTTTTCATAGGTCTCCAGGCTGTCGAGCGCCATCAGAAGGGTCGTAACAGGCAGCTTACGGCGACGATCGATACGCGCAAATACCAGATCCTTGGCATCGAATTCAAAATCAAGCCAGGAACCACGGTAGGGAATGATGCGGGCGGCAAACAGGAATTTTCCTGAGGAATGTGTTTTACCCTTGTCATGATCGAAGAACACGCCGGGTGAGCGGTGCATCTGGGATACGATCACACGCTCGGTACCGTTGACCACAAAGGTTCCCTTGTCGGTCATCAGCGGCATGTCGCCCATGAACACGTCCTGTTCCTTGATGCCACGAATGGAACGCGCGCCGGTTTCTTCTTCCACATCCCAGACAATCAGACGCAAGGTCACTTTCAACGGTGCACCATAGGTCATGCCGCGTTGCTGACATTCCTCAACATCATACTTGGGTTCGCCAAACTCATAACTGACGTATTCCAGAGTACCGTGTTCCGAGAAATCCTTAATGGGGAACACAGACTTGAATACCGCCTGCAAACCGGTTTCGGTTCGCTCCATTGCAGGAATGTCTCGCTGCAAAAACTGTTCATATGAAGATCGCTGAACCTCAATAAGATTGGGCATTACAGCAATGTTTTTGAGTCGACCAAAGTCTTTACGGATGCGTCTACGACCCGAGAGTGAGCTCGTCATGAATTTTCCTCGATTTTCGCCAATGGAGAATTAATCCGCCCCGGTTACCGCCACCGGTTTAGACTGATCCTCATTACGACACAGGTCCCCATAATAAGGTCTCTGCATCACGTTCACATTCATGGTTCCCGGCTGCGGTTAGCCAATACGAATGAATGTTACGATTTAGCCAATTGGTGCGTCCCAAAATAGTTGGCACCGAAATTAAATAACAAAATTAATAAACCAATGTAACGTCAGTAAATGTACTGTCGGGCACACCACAGGCTGACCCTGTGATGTGCCCGCAAAGCACGGTAGACTTACTTGAGTTCGACGGTTGCACCGGCATCTTCAAGTTTCTTTTTAAGTTCTTCGGCTTCTTCCTTTTTCACACCTTCTTTGATGGATTTAGGAGCAGATTCAACCAATTCCTTGGCTTCTTTCAGGCCGAGACCTGTGATGGCACGAACTTCCTTGATGACGCCAATTTTCTTCTCACCGAAAGAAGCCAGGACAACATCAAATTCGTCTTTTTCTTCTGCGGCTTCAGCACCACCGGCACCACCGGCAACAGCAGCAACAGCAACTGGAGCAGCAGCAGATACGCCCCATTTTTCTTCAAGCAGGCTGGACAATTCAGCCGCTTCCATAACCGTAAGAGCCGAAAGTTCTTCGGCAATTTTTTCTAAATCAGCCATTTTAATAAATCTCCTAGTTGGCTTGAACCATGTTCATAATTAATAAGTAACAACTCACGCAGCATCACTCTGCTGTCCACGTGCTGAAAGGACGCGGGCAACCTGGCCGGCCGGTGCTTGAAGCACACCTGCAATTTTAGTAGCAGGCGCACTAATAAGACCGACGAGCTTGGCACGGAGTTCATCGAGAGATGGAAGTGATGCCAAAGCCTTGATGTCATTGACGTCAAGGTTCTTGCCATCGAGACTGCCGCCGAGAACAATCAGTTTTTTGTTCTTTTTGGCATAGTCCACAACCACTTTAGCCGCTGCGACCGGATCAACCGAAACCGCAATGGCCGTCGGGCCAGTGAACATGTCACTGAGCCCCTCGAACTTCGTACCTGCCAGAGCTAAAAGCGTGAGACGATTTTTGGTAACCTTGAAGTTGGCACCTGACTGCTTTACTTCGCTGCGAAGGTCCGTCATGTCGGCCACGGTCATACCCGAATAATGGGTGACCACAACCACTGAGTTATCTTCGAAAACGCTGTGCAGTTCAGAGACCACCTCTTCTTTGGCTGCTCTATCCACTATCGTCTCCATTCTTCAAGCTTCTGTACTTGTGACTACAAGAAATCAGAAGCATTACACTCTGGACCCCAACCAGCGGATTATTAAGTCCGTCAACCGGGGGCCGGCTCGCCTGTCCAGTGCAACAGTTCAAGCCATTCTACGGATCCGCAGGTTATGCGGAGAGACCGGAAAATGGTTCAACACTGTCTATGCAGGCGGGACTTTCCATTAAGTTCCCGGATTATAAATAACCCGGCAACGCCTACAGTCTGGGACAGGTCGAAAGCGGTTAAAAACCGCCTTCTGATCTCACCCGAGCTATTTAAAACCCGGATGAAATTTCCTTAAAGTCAGTACAGTCCTGGATCAGGACAGTTCTGACACATTCAAATGTATGCCGGGGCCCATGGTCGAGCTCAGGCTGACACTCATCATATATGTACCTTTGACGCCACTTGGCCGGGCCCGGTTCAGGGCCGTGATAACCGCAGAGACATTTTCGGCAATTGCGTCTTCAGAAAAGCTGGCTTTACCCACACCGGCATGAATAATGCCGGCCTTTTCCACGCGAAATTCAATCTGACCGGCTTTAGCCGCTTCGATAGCACCTTTAACATCAACCGTAACCGTGCCGAGCTTGGGGTTTGGCATCAGGCCACGAGGACCAAGAATCTTACCCAGGCGACCGACCACAGCCATCATGTCCGGCGTGGCAATACAACGATCGAATTCAACAGTGCCTTTCTGGATTTTTTCAGCCAGTTCTTCGGCACCGACAAAATCCGCACCGGCTTCTTCCGCTTCGGTAGCCTTGTCGCCTTTTGCGAACACGGCAACCCGCAAGGTCTTGCCCGTACCGTGCGGCAGGGCAACCGTGCCACGGACCATCTGATCGGCGTGGCGAGGATCGACACCCAGTCTGACGGCGAGATCGATTGTCTCATCGAACTTGGCCTTGGCGGTTTCTTTCAACAGCTTGACGGCTGATGTCAGGTCATAAAGCTTGAGAGCTTCGATTTTTTCAACACCAGTACGAAAACGTTTTCCATGTTTAGCCATAACTTATGCTCCCGTCACTTCGATGCCCATAGAACGTGCCGTGCCCATGATCATCTTGGCGGCCTGTTCTACGTCGTTGGTATTGAGATCAACCATTTTGGCTTCGGCGATTTCACGCACCTGATCCATAGTTACCTTACCGTTCATTTCACGACTGGGATTGTCTACACCCTTGGCAATCTTGGCTGCTTTTTTCAGGAAAAAGCTGGCCGGCGGTGTCTTGGTGATAAAGCTGAATGTGCGATCCGCATAGGCTGTAATGACCACCGGAATGGGCATGCCCTGTTCCATGTTTTGTGTCTGGGCATTGAATGCCTTGCAGAATTCCATAATATTCAAACCAGCCTGGCCGAGTGCCGGGCCGATTGGTGGGGACGGCGTGGCTTTACCCGCGGCGACCTGTAGCTTGATATAGCTAGCGATTTTCTTTGCCATTGTATCCTCAGTTTCAATTCAATTTACAAATCCGGATACCATATCCGGGGTCTTTCTCTGAGTGTGTGGTCCGGCTATGGCTTCAGCCTCCCACACGGGTATTCAGCAAGATCGGGATATCAGAGTTTCTCGACCTGGCTGTATTCAAGTTCAACGGGTGTTGCGCGACCAAAGATCAACACGGCGACCTTCAGACGGGCACGTTCTTCATCGACTTCTTCAACGTTCCCGTTAAATGAGTTAAACGGACCATCACAGACCCTGACCTGTTCACCCACTTCAAAGGTGACGGACGGTTTGGGACGATCAACACCCTGCTCAACCTGTTTCAGGATGTTTTGCGCTTCTTCTTCGGTAATCGGACTGGGACGCCCCTGGCCACCGAGAAAACCGGTTACCTTGGGGGTGCTCTTTACCAGATGCCACGACTCATCGGTCATTACCATTTTACACAGCACGTAACCGGGGAAGAATTTACGCTGGGAATTGACTTTCGTTCCACGGCGCATTTCAACGACTTCTTCAGTCGGAACAAGTACACGCTCGAACAAATCTTCCATACCCAACTGGATCGCCTGCTCTTCAATAGATTGGGCAACTTTCATCTCGAATCCGGAATAGGCGTGCACAACATACCACTTAGCCGTCATGATTAACCTCCAAGGCCGAAAATGGTTTTAATGCCAAGCGACAGAACCTGATCGACCAGCAAAAAGAAAATTGACGCAATAATGACCATGACGAAGACCATCAGGGTCGAAATACCGGTTTCCTTGCGTGTCGGCCAAGTGACCTTGCGGCCTTCCTGACGAACCTCTTTAACGAATCGTGCTGGATTAATATCAGCCATTGTCTTTCTAATGTCTCTCTATGGTTCCGTACCGTATTTAAAGTCTGGCAGGGGCACCAGGGCTCGAACCCGGGACCTGCGGTTTTGGAGACCGCCGCTCTACCAACTGAGCTATACCCCTACGATACTCCTGTAATAGTCCTGCGCCTGTCGTTTAATTATTCAATAATCGATGCAACAACGCCCGCACCGACGGTCCGGCCACCTTCACGAATAGCGAACCGCAGTCCGTCATCCATGGCAATCGGGGCAATCAGATTGACCGTCATGGTGATGTTGT
>JAJRRU010000039.1 GCA_024279135.1 Alphaproteobacteria bacterium | reverse complement strand
CTTTTACGGCATCGGCGGCCATGGTTGAAGACGCTGCGACCTGACGGCTGATTTCAGTGATCGAGGAGGATAATTCCTCAGCCGCAGATGCTACCGTCTGTACGTTGTTGGAAGCCTGTTCGGAAGCAGATGCGACCGTCAGCGACTGGGCATTTGTCTCTTCAGCCGTGGAGGCCAGAGTTCCGGAGGACGCCAGCATTTGAGCCGCAGCACCGGCGACCGTATCTACAATGGTACCGATGCGGGATTCGAAATCGCCTGTCAGTTCGGTCAGGTATTTCAGCTTGGCTGCGTTCTGTTCGCGTTCCTCCTGATCGGCGGCTTCTTTCTCTGCACGGGCCTGTTCTTCAGACTGGCGCTGGTGCTCTTTTTCCTGCTCGGTTGCGATGCGGTTTTCTTCGGCTTCAATTCCAAGCCGCTCGTTCTCAATGGCAGCCTCCTTGAAGACCAGGACCGCATTGGCCATTTTGCCAATTTCATCACGCCGCTCAATGCCCGGAATTTCTACTGATTTATCACCGCCGGCCAATTGCCGCATAACCGTGGTCATATTGATCACTGGTCTGGAGATACCATTGCCAATCAGGAAGGCCAGCACAAAGCCGATTGCAATACCGACTCCGGCCCCGATCAGCATCTCGACTTCAGCCAAAATGATGGTGGCCATAGTCTGCTCACGAATTTGTTCTTCAGTATTGGCGGCCCAGTCCTTAACGGCCTCGGCATCCGTGACGATTTTATCGACTGCGGTTGCCATCTCTCCGTCAATCAGTAGTCTCAGTTCCACATCGTCTGCGTAGGTTTTGTCGAAGGCCGCCACATACTCTTTAAACAGCGTGGTAAGCTCGAGGTGGAGTTGTGTTTCTTGTTCGGTCTGCGCCGCATTGCCGAGGGCGTTAAGGGCCGTTCCGAACTCGGTGAATTCGCGTTGAACCTTATCGCCATAGGTGTCGTCCTGGCGGCCAATCAGGATGTTGGCATACAACCGGGCCAATAAGGCATGTTCACGGGCAACGTAGGCAAAGTTCAAGGCATCGGCGTTTCCTGCCCTTGTGGCTTCCTTGACGATGAGATCCAGGTCCTCAATGATTTTGACACCAGCGGGCTCGAGCCGATCAAGGATTAGCTCCTGGTACTCATACTTCAGGTTCTCGGCCGTATTAAAACCCTTGATATAAGTGTTGAACTGAAGTTTGAGGTCTTCCAGGACCTCCCGCATTTTGATATCCGTCATCCCTGCAATAGCATGGTCAATCTTGGGTAGCAGCTCAGTTGCCAGACGTTGTACTTTTTTAGCATCTTCTTTCTGACCCTGATCGACGAATCGACAGCGTAATTCTGTAATTTCAAGAACTCAACTTCGATGCTGCTGACCAGAGCAGCCTCTTCGACGACGACGGCGTACTCGTCTACTTCTTTATTAACATTAACAAATCCAACGTAGCCAAGGCCCGATACTATGAAAAGCACGGCTATCATGGCTGCAAAACCACTAATAATTTTGCTTCGAACGTTCATGTTCATGAAAAACGATGTATTTTTATTGGTACTACTATTAGTATTAGTCATTATACTCTCTATTATTATAAATTGATTTGGCAAAGGCACGCATGTCTAACTTAAGGGCTGAAAATCGCAGCTCGAACATGCATGTATGGAATTTTCCAATTTAAATAAAATACCTGCCATGTTCACCAAAACGTTTAACTTTGAAATCTGTCATAATAATGATCAAAATCATAAAACCATAAAATTTACCAATACAACTTTTCCGCTTATACCCACCATTTCCAAAAAAAACCCTACAGCTTTGCAGGGATAAATTGAAAAATGAATGAAAACTTAATTTAAAAGCTGAGTTCTGGAATTTACCGAGGTAAATGGAACATTCAATCCGGTTTAATTACCTATTAAATTGGGTAGTTTACCCTATTTGTTGGCAATCAATCTGGATTTTCGAATAAGACCCGCGAGAGTAAACGACTCCATTTTTTTATTAAGATTCGCCCGGTGATTCTCTACTGTTTTTCGGCTAACACCCAGATGTAGGGCAATAATTTTAGAAGTTTCTCCGTTCACAACCATTTCCATGATCTGACGCTCTCGTTTTGAAAGCCGGTCATAGAGCCGTTGTGTATCGATTTCCTTACGGTCATGTATGTCATGCAAGACGAGCTGAAATTGACTTTTCTTGCCAGAGTCGATTTTGATAGTTGTAATCGCAACCTCGATTACTCGAAAATCATCAAGTCTAATTAATTCAAGTTCAACCTCCGGCGACCATTTTTCTGGCCTTACCTTTAGTTGGAAGAGTTGCTGGAATTGTTCTCGGGAATCAGCATGAACAAATTCTGCAGCTTCACACCCAATGAGCTCAATTTTATTTTTAGCCCCCACAAGATGGAGCATCGCTTCATTGGCGTATAAAACATGAGATTCTTCCAAAATCAGGATCGAAACTGCGAGACGTTCGACCAAATGCCGATACATTTTCTCACAGGATTGTATCTGTTCATGACGTTCACGAAAAATAATGAAACGACTAAGCTTTAAGGCAATATCATCAATTAGGTCACTCTCTTCCTTGAGAAAAGGTCCCTCTTCTAGCTCTGGTCGTTCCTCGGAATAGGACACCTCGACAAAGCCACGAATCGCGCCATCGATACAAATTTCACTCTCAATATGCCATGAAGTTTTTTCAAAGGCTTTCGTTGTATACTCGTGATTATCGAAAACAATACGGCCATATGCAATATCTGGATACTGCCAAGACGGCGGCAGTATCTCAACAACTGCTGAAAATGCTTCCTCTATAGATATGTCCGGTTGTTCAGTAATATTTGAAATATAATAAAGACAGGCGAGTTCATTGATGCGACCACCACGTTTATGTGTTTGCTGTTTAAGGAATAATTTATCCATTTAAGATTTAACCAATGTATCGAAAAATTCCAAAATTACATTTATCGATAACTACCGACATTATAGATGTGTAGCCCGGTAGCCGTATCGCTTTAATCTTAGAATCCGGGAGCACAGTGCAGTTACACAACGAGGTTACTCACGCCCAATACGCCAGACGTAAATTATTGAAAATAAACGACTAATAAAAAGTTGGCTGGGGCGGCAGGAGACGAACGCCGAAAATTTGTAAGGCGCAGGCCTTGTAAGACTTTGATAAATAAAGCATAAGCAAATTATCACTCACACACAATGCTCACACACAAAATGGCAGCGCTAGCATGAAAAAGCCTAAACATACCTATCAGAATAAGTACGGCGTTTACTACGCACGATTGCAAATTCCTACAGAAATTCGACATTACTATGAACAAAAAAGTGACTATTTTGAAAAGTCGCTAAGAACGAAAAATGTTTCCGAGGCCCTGGCTCGATCAACACCGCTACTTATAGGGTGGGATGCTGAGTTTGAGTTCCGAAAAAAATTACACAAGCCTTCACAAAGCTCAATTCATGAAGCCGTAATCGACTATTTTAATGATCAGCTTAAATATGACCGCAAACGACGATCAGAGTCAGGTGACCCTCGAATGGCAATTAAAGCTGTCAGCAAGGCTCTGGGCGAGAATAAATCCATCAAAACCGCTTGGGACGGGGTTATGTCACATGATGTCCGGTTGGAAGAATACAAACAGGAGCGAGAAGAGCTTGAGACTGCTGTCCGTCGGTCAATTGCGACTGGAGATATGACAGACTTCAAGGCCATTGCTCGTGATTTTGCAGATGAGAAACGCTTTGATCTAGGTGATGACGAAATGGACGAGTTTTGCCATAGCCTTGCACAGATAAGTCTAGAGTTTTTAAAAGCTGCAAAGAAAATCGACGTAGGTGAAATGCACTATGTGTCAAACAATCCGATACTAAGTCATTTAAATAGTGAAGAGGGCAGGCTGAGGCTTGCTCCTTCCGATAAGACCGTTGGCGTGCTTGTAGAACGATGGATGAAGGACAACACCTATAAGCGGTCGACAGAATCTGCGTATCGGCAGGGTGTGAGGTTCTTTGCTGAGTATGTCGGTGAAGACTACGACGTGCGTGATACCTTCACCCTCAGCAATGCCCGAGAGTTCAAATTCAAGCTGGAGAAGGTTCCGGTAAAAGCCTCAGAAGCAAGAGAGTTTCGAGGGTTGAAATTTTTGGATGTCATTGAGCGAAATAAATCTGTGGGTAAGGCCCCCTTGTCGCCTGCAAGGCAGGACAATCTTTTTAAAGGCCTGAAGGGGTTCGGGAGGTGGCTTGAAGAACACGATTTAATTAAGGAAAATCCCTTCCGTCGAATAAGGATCAAGGTCGACAAGGACGCGAACAGAACGCCTGCATTCAAAATCGAGCAACTTTCCGAATTGTTTAGCTCGCCGATCTACACGGGAGCAGAAAGCTCTAATAGTCCAAGCAAGCCTGGTGACGTCGAAATACGCGACCATCGCTTCTGGATGCCCCTGGTCGGTCTGTACACCGGCGCACGGGTCGGTGAGGTCGCGATGCTTGAACTGGGCGATGTGGTGCAGGAAGATGGCACCTGGATATTTTGGATGTCGACAGAAAAGCAGGCCAAGAATAATACAAAAACAGCACGAGACTATTTGCGACCGGTGCCAATCCATCAACAGCTGATCGATCTAGGTCTCCTTGCGTATGTGGAAGACAGGCGATCTGGCAAATCAAAGCATGTGTTTCCCGGAGCCGCACAGGATGGCGAAATGGACTTTGCCGGGCGCTATAGCGACGAGTTTCGTTCGTACCTGACAAAGATTGGGTTGAAGAAGGGCGCCGATCGGCTCGGGTTCCACAGCTTCCGATCCACGTTCATTACCGAGGCTGGTAAGAATGGTGTGCGTCGAACCGACACGGCCCTGCTTGTCGGTCATGGGGCCAAGACTGTAACGGCTGGATATGATAAAGGTTATGAAGGCACGATCGCACAGCGGGCCGAGTGGGTGAATGCGGTCAAATATGAGGGGTTAGACCTATCGTAAATTATGGATCAGAGAAATGATACATAAAGACCAAACCCCACTATATGGCTGTCTGACGGGGTTCGAGTTACCGTGCACCTCATATGAGCTGTCTTCGGGTTTGTTACTTCGTCAGGTCTATGTTGATACATTTGCGGCACCAATGATGGCGTTTGCACCGCCGGCATTGCCTGATAAACATAGCCCTGGGCCTTGGGTACCTGTTCGAGGGGGCTTCTCATTTGAATGTCGTGTAGAGCTTTGTGTCTTGGACAGTGGCAGGTTTGATGGATTTACGTCGTCTCTGACTGCATGGATGGTTGCTGCGCTTTTCCGACTTAGAATTGAATCACCAGTTCGATTGGCCGTGCTGGGGAACATGCCGTTTGATGAGATGGGAGAACGCAGCCAAGATGCGATCGCGGTAGCGTTCGAGGGTGGAGTCAATCATCTTGGCTTATTCAAAGGAAAATCTCTCTTAGCTACTGAGGATGATCTCGCCTTTGTTCGGGAGTTGCTCTCAAATACGGCGCGTCTCTATCATGATGATAGATTTTTCCGGGCCTTTAGCGTTTACGATGAGGCATCATGGAGCCCCACAGTTGAATTAGGCATCGTGCGTATTTGGACAGCAATTGAGACGTTATTCGGTTTGGGCTCAGCGCAGAATAAAACCAAGGCCATAGCGGGCGCTCTCTCCGACTATATCAGTTCCTCTCCGTCAGATCGGGACCGAGCTTACAATGTCATTCGCGATTTGTATCAAAAACGTGGCCGGGTCGTTCATGTTGCAGGGACGGTGGATCAAGACGACTTTATGCAGACCTATGCTATTGCACGGTGCGCGTTTAGGAAGGTAATAATTGATGGCGAGCTACCACTGTTCCCAAATACCCAAACACTTCACTGAAGGCTCTCCGGTGGAAGCTATTTGAATGAGTACACACTTGTTGCCGGTAACAAATTGGCATATGTAACCGGTAACTAATTGAGTATTGTTACCGGTTACTAAATGTGATATGTTACCGGTAACACGAATGGAGTAATGAAATGCCACAGGTTGATGAAGCAGTTAATAAGCGAGTATCTCAGATGCGTGCGCGGCGGCGTAAGGCAGGTATGAAGCGTGTTGAGGTTTTTGTGCCTGAGGATCAAGCTGATCTAATTAAAGCCTATGCTGCTCAGTTGCGCGAGGGATCTAATTCTGAAGTTGTTGAGAAAGTACGTAAGTTAATATCGAAAGCGTATAGAAAATTTCATGCAAGTTGTCTCGATAACATCAAGATCGATCCAAGCAAAGCTGGCTTATCTGAAGCAGCTATTGTAGCAGCAGCCCTAATGCATCGAGGTAATTCAGAGGCATTTAAGTTGGGCCGTGAGATTAGGAGTCTGTCTAGATAATGCCTCTTACTCCGTTCCAAAGAATGGTTGTTGATGTTCTCAGGCCATTTCGAGACAAGCATAATTATATAGCTGGAGGTGCCGCATTAAATCATGATTGGCCTCGATTGTCAGACGACATGGATATCTTTTATGATCTTCGTGATCAGCTTCCTGACGGGGTTGAACCTGAGTTAGAGGCGCTTCGTGAAGCTGGCTTTTCAATTGAGCCCACTACTGAAGATGAGTGGATGGTGGAAGTGATATTGCGGCAGTATGGTTTTGAGACAAAAGTTCAATGGCTAGACGAACCTGAAACATCCCGACGTTTTTTTCCTGCGCAAGATGATAATGAATTGGGATTCCGTCTGCATCAAGCAGACGTGGCGGTAAACAAAGTCTTATGTGCGTCGCGTCGCCAAAGGGCAGCCCGAGATACCGTTGATTTAGTATATATTTATCGTAACTATTCACCATTAGGGCCGTTGATATGGGCAGCAGCAGGAAAAGATACAAATGTATCGCCAGTGCAGATGATCGGTGAGATCAGACGCATAGCATTTGGGTATGCTGAAGAAGAAATAGCCACTGTACGTATGGTAGATGGAAATGAAGTCTCCCGTTCAGAGGTGAGGAGTGAACTTTCAGATGCTCTTGAAGGTGCCATGGATTACTGCGAGGAAATAGCGCCAATCGATTACATGGGGTATTTATTTGTTGATGCCGCCGAAACACCGAAAGAGGCCAGTGATGAAGCTGTTGCGAGTGGGGAAGTAACCGCTCTTCCATTGCAGGATTTCACGGCGGTTCCGACAATAAGCTAAATTTGAATTCGTATATAATCCCTCCTTGGCATCATGAATCGGCTTTGTTACATTAACAGCAACCACCGTTGTTGTTAATGTAACAGGAGTTCAGAATGGCCACACCAGCACGTTATGTCTCTTACACCCGTGTATCGACCCAAAGACAGAATATGTCCGGGCTGGGTCGGGAGGCGCAGGAAAAAGCGGTTCTGGACCATATTGAAGCCACTGGCGGCAAGCTGATCGAAGAATATGAAGAGACAGAAAGCGGTGGGCGTGCTGATCGGCCTGAGTTGGCGAAGGCTTTACGTGCCTGTCGGGTTCATAACGCGACCCTGCTGATCGCAAAGCTGGATCGTTTGGCCCGTGATGCTCATTTTCTTCTTGGTCTTGAAAAGGCCGGGATTGAGTTCATCGCTTGCGACATGCCGTCGGCAAACAGACTGACCGTGGGTATTATGGCCCTGGTGGCCGAGGAAGAGCGGCATATGATCAGTGCCCGCACTAAGGCCGCCCTAGCTGCGGCAAAGGCCCGTGGAGTCAAACTCGGTGGTGATCGGGGTAATCTTCCGCAGGTAGCGCGCTTGGGTGCGCTGGCGTCTATCCAGGCACGGCAGGGCAAGGCAAAGAAACGGGCAACCGATCTGATGCCAATCATCGAGGACGTTATAGCCACCGGTAAAGTCTCTCTGCGGGCTATAGCAAACGAACTGAACAACCGTGAGATAACGACACCCAGAGGCGGGATATGGAGCGCGGTGCAGGTGAAGCGGGTCATGGATTGCGCCCTATCGTGAGCGTGTGCATTCGGTTGCAGATAATGGCCTTGCCGGAGCCCCAGATATGGTGGTCGGCTTGATATATTTCAAAAAAAACCCTGCCGACAATCATTCAATGAAACAAGAATAAGCTATTTGCCCTCAAACGCTTAAAGCAAACGCTCGGCTCCGAAGCCGTCAGCTCTCTTTAGTAGTAAACTATAGGGTACAAGCAATGGAGTGGGCATATAGGGTATTGCGGCGATCGGTCCGTTCAGAATATCGGCTCCAGCGTGACCAGAGTGTTGCATATGTGCCACAGTCACGGTGCTAAATGATTTGTCCATGTAAAATCCAGTGACCGGTTGTCTATGTTATATATAGCAACCCCACAACAGATGAGTTCCCAATGAAAATCGACTGCCTGCCCACACGCTCTACGCGGCTATACGATCCTGGCCCAGCGCCTATTGTTACGACACGCTGGCAAGATATGTCGATGGATGACAAGTTCTTCTATTACACGATTGCCATCAACAGGACGGGCAACTGCTGGGTGTTCACGATAATGTTCACCAATCCAACCCGGCGATTACTGCATCGGACTTCAATGATGACAAAAGAGTGCATTGCTCAACGCATGCGTGGCAATCTTAAAGGTATTCCATGGGTTTTTGCTCTGGAGTTTACCCGCAGTAAATTACTGCATTTCCATGGCCTGCTTGATTCCACAGGTTATGAAGATGAGGAGATTGAAAGAAAGCTAGGGCGAGTAGCTGGCGATTACAGAAAACTGACAACGACAGACGAGAAGCGTTTTTTTCGAAATATTGCTGTTGTTTCCGTCCCTACCGATTGGAGCCAATCTTTTAAAGACCGTATTGGGCCGTATGGCGCTGCTCGCTATGCGACGAAGGAAATTTCCAGAACTATGCGCAATCTTAGAACAAGTAAATCAATCATATCGGTAAGTCGTAACGTCCTTCAGGTAGCAAAGCAGATGCACCGAGAAGACGTGGAAGCGTCGAGACCACATTCGTCGTGCTAAAGCCAACAGCGTTCCACCTGCTCAGTGCCAGGATTAGGAGAATGGAAAGCTCAAACAATTTACTACGATCAGCACAGATCGTTTTTAAGAGTCTCTAACGCTCGGGATTGCCGCCCTGCCCAAGGGTCATAAAAGTCGATCATGCCCACCACGGGCGCTGTGAGAGTCTTCTAGGGCTGTACCATTCGACAGGGTGATCATGTCAGGACGGTGACAGCGATCAGGGCGGGTCATAAAGTCGAAGTCCTATACAAATTCAGCGATCTGGTGGGCCTTCCCGGTAAAGTTCCTATATGGCCGGTCCTATCCTTATACAGGCGCGATTTTACCAGCTTATCCAGCTCTCTTAATAAGGGTATTTAAGGTAAAATTACACACTTTTGACGAGAGTAAATTTTTCTTGATTCTTTTCAAGGCGCTAAGCCTGATTTTGATAGCCTACCGATAGTCTACTGTGAGTCGATTTAGGGCAATGCCTATCAGTTCGGCCATATATTTTGTGCCAAAAATGGCTGCCGTACACACACATATCGGTCACGATAATTTTTCTTATACTTATGACGCGCCTCCACAGCTGACTTCGCCATAAGCTCCCCTTCATGAAGTGTGTTGGTTGACCGTTATCCATAGCTTCTGTAGGGTTTTATTAAATTTGAATATTAATCAATCCAGAGGCAATGTAGGGCGAGGAACTATGGAAGCCGAAGATATGCCAGCCGAGTGTGGGCCTGCTGAGGCAGCACCAGCCGAAGAAGCCACGGCAGAAACAGCACCAACAGAGACGACAGAAGAATTTCTGAACAATGTTGGAGATAGATTGTCCGCCAACAAGGATGTCGATGTTGGCCTCGCTGACATTCTCAAGGAGCATTTATTAACAACCGATCCGGCGCAAGATGCTGTTGCGCAGGCTAAAGCAGCGATCATCAGCCTTGCCGGTAATCGTACCGCTCCTCAGGAAGAGGATGAAGCACATGACTGACAATTCGTATTATATGAAGAATTTACAGCTTCAGGGCTTTAGGGCTTTTCTTCAACCAAAGCGCTTTGATTTCAGCCAAAAGCGCTGTTTAGCTTTGTTCGCCCCAAATGGCAAAGGCAAATCGAGCTTAATTGACGGTTTGGAGTTTATGTTCTCGAGTAATGGGATACTGGAACGCCTCGGTCAAAGAACAAGGGACAATAGCGCAGGCGTTGTAGCTCTTCCCCACAATTTGGCCGAAGAGAATGGTGTTCAGCCGAGGGTTTCAATCACCTTCAAGAAAGGACAAACCGTAACCGACGGTTTTCGCGATGCCGGGCCAGGGCGACGTGAGCAGCCTGAGTGTTCTATTGCCGTTAATGGCTGTTTTAACGCCGATCCTATAATTCGCGGCTTTGAGCTCCGGACATTTGTTGAGAATCATACTCCAGAAAAACGTTATGCAGAAGTTGCTAAATGGCTTCAGCTTACTCCTCTTGTTGAGCTTCAGAGAAATCTGCGAGCCCTGCGACAGCAGGTGAAGGCGTCTGCCGAGGATATGTCGGCTCTGGAGCAGATCGACGTCCAGCTTGCAAAAGAAACAGCTGATGCAGTCACAGAGTGGCACATTGATAATGTTTTGGAATATATAAATGATGAGGTCATTGCGCCACTAGATGATACGCTGAATCTTGGAAACCTTGATCAATCAGATATAACCTATGTTGCTATTGTTGTTGCCGCTGAAGCCGAAGAACATCAACTTGGTCTGGTTGGACTCAAACAAATCCGTAATGCAGCGGTTGCTGTTTATAACCAAAAAGAAAACGAAGATACTGGTGAAATGATGGTCAGTGGATCGCTTCCGTCTTTCGAAGCGGCTGTTGAATCATTGACGCAGACAGAAACGAAGGAAGCCGAAGAGCAAGCCAAAGCCGCCACAGCAGTCTTTCAAGATATTTGGGAGGCCGCAGAACCCCTGTTCGCTGAAGGTGTCCCTGACCTGGACGCATGCCCGGTCTGCATGACAGATTTGACTGAATCCAAAGCTGGCAGCATAGCTGGAGTCCGGGCGCATGTGGCCGGGCATTTAGCGGGGTTGGCTGAATATGCGACTGCAAAGCAGGCTCTTGATGCTGCAAATGTTGCTGCGACGACAGCCCATAGGAATTTGATTGCGGTTTTATTAGCATTGCCAGCGCTGCTAGGGGATGGTTATGAAAAATTATTAGAGGCACTTGATAGTTATAGTGCTGTTGTTGATCCTTGGCCGTTAGTCGACATTCCAGAATCACAATTGCTAGTCGCCGAGCTCTCAAGTCTTGTCGTCAATCTTGATCGGCGAATATCTGAAATTGAAGATAATCAGGGTGAGCATACCTACAGCAAAGCAAAAGCGAAGATCGACAGGTTGCTTGAATTGCAAGAAAATCGTGATTTGGCTCTGAAAACGCAAACTGAACTGGCCGCGCTCTCAGATTCGCTTATTGAACAGGCAAATGCTATTTCGACCGATATACGCAAAAAAGTTCAGACGCTTCTTGATATTCTGCAAGCACCCATGAATAGCATATATCGCCAAATTCAAGGCGATCATGCTGCTCCTATTCACCTTGAGTTGCCTTCCGGGGAAGAAACAAATCAACAGCGGTTGTATCTCGTCATCGACTTTGCAGAAAATAGAACCGGTGTACAGCCTGGAGGATATCTGAGCGATTCCCAAATTCATTCCGTAGCTCTGGCATTGCGACTGGCCGCCATTAAACAATTCAACAAGGCAGCGCCAATCATCGCTCTCGACGATATTGTTACTTCCTATGACGCTGAGCACCGACGTACAATTGTCAGCATGATCGCAACGGAGTTCAGCGATTGTCAATTAATTATCACCACCCATGACGAACGTTTTTTCAGTTATCTGAAGGATCAGCTTGCAGCTAAAGACTGGCAATTCTCTCGTATTACTCGGCTTGACCATGATTATGGCCCGCGATTTGCCGATGATAAAGTGACCGATGTAATGATTGAAGACCGTTGGAACCAAGGGCTTTCTGCTGCTAATGAAATGCGGCAAGCTGAAGAGGAATGGTTGCTAAAAATGTGCCGTGAATTTGGTACCAATATTCGCATTCGCTCTTTGGAAAAGGCTTACTCTTATGAACGCAGCGAATTGGCTGCTGCGTTAGCGGGTTTTCTTCGGGATGCTGGATTAAGCGCCAAACCCGTACCAGGCGTCAACAATCGCTTTTTAAACTCTTTACAACAAGGTGTGGTAGAAAATTTCGGGAGTCATTTCCAAGAAGGCCCATTTGGTGACGGTTCAATCGGTGATGAGAAAGCCCGTTGGGAAGAGTTTAAGATGTTTCGGAGTCAGTTTGTATGCTCAAAATGTAACCGGTCCAGATTCAAGCGACCTTTCGGGCTTAGCAAGCCAGTTTGTTTAAGATGCGAGGCACAATTCGATTTTAAAGCACTTGTCGTAGAGGAGGCGTAAATGGCACGTGGAAACCCAGTGGAGCTTGCCACTCGCAGCTTCAGCACACAAAAAGGAGCTACCGTTTTCTTCAAGACTATGCTGAACCGGTATACACCCGGTGATCGTGTCTCTAATGAAGACAGCTTTGACCTTTTGGCACTGCTTGAGCGGCACACTGAATATGCTGCAAAGATTGGCTGTGGTGTAAGTCACTTCGAGGTCATGATGACCGTACACGGTACGCAATGCTTCCGTATTCTTCGCATTGATGGCTCTGGGACAGACTTCTCCTATCCGAATTGTATTTCACAACGAGCACCAAGCCGTAAGGAGGAAGTTAGTCAGGCTTTTCGCAATGTTGTGAGGTTTGATCTCTACAAGGCTCGAGACGACTTTTTTGCAAAGAATTCTGATGTGGCCGGTTTTGTCACCTGTGCTGTAACGGGGAAGCGAATTTCCCACGAGCAAGCCCATATGGACCACAGGCCGCCAATGACGTTTGAGGTCATCGTGACAACATATTTAGCCTCGAACGGCTTATCACTTGAAAGTGTTCCACTCACAACAGGGCAAGACGATCAGGTCTCTCCAGAAATCACTGATCAAGCATTGGCAGAATCTTTCCGCACATATCATTCAGCGGTGGCTACTCTGGACATGGTTGAGAGCAGCATTAACCTATCACAATCAAGTCGCAACCGCATAAAGAAGGGGCGCTTGGTTCTGTAGGCATGGTACCCGGGCGATAGGCACTGGCTTGTAGTGAGAATATTTGCAGCTACCCGCTCTCACAGGAGTCGATTTAAGCGTCATAGGCGCGTTCCGATAATTTAATGTGCTCGAGGCCATGAAATGCGAAGGTGCTTGCCATGGACCCGCCCAGAATCTCTGAGGGCATACTAGGTGCGCAGCAAATACAACAATGCCATCAGCACATTTAACTCTAACAAATTGGGCAGGGTGATCGAAACCCACGGTAACCAAGCCTGACGCGACCTTTAACTATTACCTATTGGGCGAGCCGGTTAGAGCCCAATAAATCCAAGCCTGTCTTGGGCTCTAACTATTACTTATTGGGCGAGGGTTCGTGTACGGGAACGAACAGACAAAAAATGTGCGATCAAACAACCAATTCGACTCACACACAACTCTCACACACAATCGCGGTGAAAGCTCTGTAACTTATTGATTTCATTAAGTTTAAAGAAACTGGCTGGGGCGGCAGGATTCGAACCTGCGCATGCCGCTACCAAAAAGCGGTGCCTTACCACTTGGCCACGCCCCAGCAGGGTAGATGATACCTAGGTAGGATAGGTATCGTTTGTCTCATGCGAGTTCTTTTAAGGGCTTCTGCTCAATTCATCAAGGAGAACCATGCAGGTTGGGGCGGTTTTCTTTAAAAAACCATCATGTAGTCGGCCCACCAGCCCGGTTGTACGGTATGAATGGACTTGCGGGCGGTTTCGGCTTTGGCACTATCGGCGAATAATCCGAAGCATGTCGCCCCGCTGCCTGACATGCGCGCCAGCAGGCAACCGGGCTGCTGATCCAGAATATGCAGCACATCATTGATCAATGGTTCAATGATGGTCGCAGGCTTCGTAAGGTCATTACGCCGCGTCCTGAGGAGTTCAGCCAGAGTCTCTGCATCATTGATCGGTCCCTTGAAGCGAGCCCGTTTACCATTAAATGGGCCGCCGGCCTTGAACACCGCCGGGGTGGCGAGCGCGACCCCCGGATTAACCAGCACCAGCGACAGGGCTGGCAGGTCCGGCGCGCTTTCGAGGTTTTCGCCAATGCCACCCACGAAAACCGGTTCCCGGCGCAGGCACATGGGCACATCGGCACCAAGGCTCAGACCCAGTTCTGCCAGTTTACTCTCACCCAGGTCCAGTTCCCAAAATCGATCCAGCGCGCGCAAGGTGGCCGCTGCGTCAGATGAGCCACCGCCGATGCCTGCTGCAACGGGTAACCGTTTGGTCAGTTCAATGGTTACATCACGAATTTTGGTAGTGGTCTGGCGGGATATTAAATCGGCGGCCTTGATCACGAGGTTCTCATTGTCCGGCCCCATATCCATGGCAAACGGGCCGCGGGCGGTAAAGTGGATGCCACTGCCCACGGGGGCGGGCTGAACGGTTATGGTGTCGCCGGAAGCGGTAAAGATCGCCAGAGAATCAATCTCATGGTAGCCGTCATCGCGTTGGCCAAGCACATGAAGATAGAGGTTGAGTTTGGCCGGTGCCCGCACACTGAGTGGTGCGCCTGGCAGGCCGGATACACTGCCGGATAACCCTGTGTTTTGTGTTCCTTGATCCATCGGTGTTTATTTTGTATGCCTGTATCGTGTTTTAGCCGTTACCGTCCTGGTTTTCGGTCTTGGTTTGGTGAGCTTCCATGCCGAACTCGATTTTCTTTTTGATAAGCGGGATCAAGTCGGGCTCGGGGTTCATGCTGAGAGACCGCCGCCACTGGAAACGAGCCTCTCGCCGCCGCCCGACCTGCCAGTAGGCGTCGCCCAGATGGTCATTGACGACGGGGTCCTGGGGTAATAATTCGACGGCTTCTTCCAGATCATTGACAGCCTCCGCATAGGCCCCGAGTTGATAATGCACCCAGCCCGCACTGTCTATTATGTAGGCGTCATTGGGGCGTTGTGTGCGAGCGTTGCGTAACATTTCCTGGGCTTCGTCAAGATTAATGCCCTTTTCGACCCAGGAATAAGCCAGATAATTCAACACATAGGGCTGATCGGGATGAAGTTCCAGGGCCTTTTTAAAATCCTGCTCTGCCAGGGGCCAGTTTTTTACCCGTTCCAGTGCGATACCGCGTGAATAGTACAGTGACCAATGGTTTTTGGTGATATCCTGAATTTTGGTGAAAGCCTCATTATACACCACAATGGCTTCTTTAAAGCGCTCCTGGCGGCGTAGAATATCTCCTATATCGATTAATGGGGATGTTACTTCGGGGCGTTCATCGGCCATCTGGCGCAGAGTTTTGATGGCTTGCTCTGATCGTCCCTGATCGTCGAGGATGGTTGCCATGCGAAGTCGTGCATCCCAGGAATATTCCGAAGACGGGTCTATTTTTGCGTAGATTGTCCGGGCACTGTCTACCCGTCCCATGGATTCCAGAATGCCGCCGGTAATTAATTTCAGGGTTGAAAAATCGGGCCGCAAATGCAGACCGATATTTGACAGCAGCAAGGCTGTCTCCAGGGCATTTTGCTGGCGCAGGGAACCTGATAAATCAAATAAAGCCTCCGCTGCACCCTGCGAGGCCGTCATGATGGCTTGTGAGGATGCGGTACGGTTGGCCACACGGTCCAGTGCGGCTGCGAGATACTGCGCCGCACCGTTTTCAGCAACATAACCGTTGTACAGTGCCCCGGCTTTGTCGAAATTACCAATTCCCTCATAAAAAGCACCGAACAGGCGGGTCTTGCGCAAGGACATGCTGCCTTGCTGTTCGATCATAGTAATAAACAGGGTTTCGGCCTGATCGTTGTTGCCGAGGGTGGCGTTCATCAATGCAGCGTGGGCGGTGTATAATTGTGATAATCCGGCGGTTTCTTTCAGTGGCGACAGGGCTGAAAGGGCCGACTGGCCATCGTTATCGTCCGACCCGCCGTCCATAAAGGACCACCCCAGCAGCAGGGGCTGGAGGTAGGTGTTAAGCCCGCCTTTTTTGAGGCCGTTAATGCGCTCGCGGGCCTGTTCAAAGTGTCCCTTTGTAAAATCGTCGGCGATCAGTGTCAGATTGGCAAACTGTTCTTCGGGTGAGGTCTCGATAATGCGGTGGGCCAGAGAGATCGCCTCGTCCATGTTACCTTCGGATAGGTGGGCCAGGAATGTTCGCCAGGTCAGATCAAAGTTGTCCGGGTCCATCTCAAGGGCCGCGCTGAAATACAGTCCTGCTGCGGCGGTATCACCATCTGACTGGGCATGAAGACCCGCCAGATAGTTTCCCATCAGGGTATTACCGGGGGTCACGACTTTTTTCTCGTTATTTTTCCCGGTGTTTTTAACGTCAACGCTTGGAGTGGGTGCGCTACAGGCCACCACCAGCAAAAATGATGAAACGATCACGGCTATTGTCTGAGATAAACCGTAAGAAAAAATCTTGGCAAACACGAATGTGATATCCTTTTGATCCGGTAGATAATATTTAGGCCGGTTTCCTCGCCTGTTTCATCAGGGACCGGGTGCTTCGGTGTGTGCAGTCGGCTCGGCATAGAGTGTTCGGCGTTCGGTGCTCCAACTTCATTCGCGCCAGTATAGCGTACTTTTACATGTTGGGATAGTTTGGACCACTGGCACCTTGCGGCACAACCCAGTTGATGTTCTGGGTCGGGTCCTTGATGTCACAGGTCTTGCAGTGTACGCAATTTTGCGAATTGATCTGTAAAACCCTTTTGCCACTGGCTTCGTCATCGATAAACTCATAGACACCGGCCGGGCAAAACCGTTGTTCCGGGCCATCGAAGTTCGCCAGATTAATCGCGGTCGGGACGTTGTCATCACCCAGTATCAGGTGACACGGTTCGTTTTCATCATGGGAAGTTGCCGACAGGAATACCGAGGAATTACGGTCGAAAGAAACTATCCCATCGGGCTTGGGGTAGTCAATTTTTTCACAATCTGAAGCTTTCTTCAGGTTTTCATGGTCGTGATGTCTGGTGTGCAGTGTCCAAGGTGCCTTGCCCATGAACAGATAGGTGTCGATGGCCGAATAAACTAGTGCCGGCCAGAACCCCCAGCGGAACGAGGGACGGATATTGCGAACCTTCCAAAGCTCTTTCCAGACCCAGGAGTCCTTGATGCGCGTAGTATAGGAAGCAAATGCAACATCTGAATCTTCGGTGTTATCCATGCCCAGGGCACCGAAGATCGCTTCGGCCGCCAACATGCCGGATTTCATGGCTGTGTGGGTGCCTTTAATTTTCGGCACATTGAGAAATCCGGCTGTGCAGCCAACCAGCAGACCGCCGGGAAATGTCAGTGTGGGCAAAGCCTGAGCCCCGCCTTCGTTGAGGGCGCGCGCACCGTAGGATATGCGGCGGCCATCTTCAAAAGTCGGGCGTATGGCCGGGTGTGTCTTGAAGCGCTGGAATTCTTCGAAGGGGCTCAGGTGCGGATTTTCATAGTCGAGACCGACAACGAAACCCACGGCAACCTGATTATCTTCCAGATGATAAATGAAAGAGCCGCCATAGGTGCTGGTATCGAGCGGCCAGCCGGTGGTGTGGATAATCGCGCCGGGTTTGTGCCTGGCCGGATCGACCTCCCATAGCTCCTTGATGCCAAGGCCAAAGGTTTGCGGATCAGCGTCCTTGTTCAGGTCAAATTTTTCGAACAGGATTTTTGTCAAAGACCCGCGACAGCCTTCGCCAAAAATTGTGTATTTGGCGTGTAATTCCATACCGGGTTCAAAGTTGGGGCCGGGCGAGCCGTCTTTCTGCAAGCCCATGTCGCCGGTGGCAATGCCCTTGACCGAACCATCATCATTGTAGAGCACTTCGGCGGCGGCAAATCCGGGGTAAATTTCCGCGCCCAGTCCTTCGGCCTGTTCACCGAGCCAGCGGCAGAAATTGCCAAGGCTGATGATATAATTGCCGTGGTTATTCATTTGCGGCGGGGTCGGCAGCTTGATAGACTTTTTCTCCGTCAGCATGAGGAATGTGTCATCGCCAGCCGGGGTGTTGAGCGGGGCGCCTTTTTCTTTCCAGTCGGGGATCAGTTCATCCAGGGCGCGCGTCTCCAGCACAGCGCCGGAAAGAATATGGGCACCGATTTCCGAGCCCTTTTCGACCACACAGACCGTGACGTCCTGGCCGGTTTCCTGACCCAGTTGCATCAGGCGGATGGCCGCCGATAGACCGGACGGGCCGCCGCCAACAATAACAACATCAAATTCCATTGATTCGCGGGGTTCACGTTCGTTGGTTTCCTGGCTCATGGCTTCCCACAATTCTTCAATTGGTTGTTGACAGTAATCTAAAATCGCATATAGCACACTGACTCTACAGTGGGCAGAAAAATCCTGCTTGTCGAGCATGAAAAGCTGATATTTTCAAGTTGGATGTTCTGCCGAAGATCATGATAAGGTGTGGGCATGAAACAGGTCGCTGTCGCTGAATTAATGCGTTGGTATTTAGATGCAGGGGTTGATGAAACCATTGCAGATATCGCCGTTGACAGGTTTGCCGAAATTCCGGCAAAACCCCGTGCTGAAAACAGCCAGCCGGACCCGGCCCCGGCCCCTGCCCCGGTCTCTGGGTCTGATGCCGTGCAAAGCCCTGCTTCCTCGCCTTTACCCGTATCCGTGGGGGCCGAGGAAGCCATGCATGATGCTGTACATCTGGCCGCATCGGCCAAAACGCTCGAGCAGCTTTGCAAATCCCTCGATGAATTTGAGGGCTGTCCGCTGAAGAAAACCGCAACCAATCTTGTTTTTCTGGATGGTAATCCGCAAGCACGGATTTTGCTGATCGGCTCGCCCCCCGGTGCCGATGAGGACCTGGCGGGTATTCCCTTTGCCGGCAAACAGGGTGATCTGTTTGACCGCATGTTAGGCTCTATAGGTCTTGATCGCACGAAGGTGCTGATGTCGGGTGTGGTGTTTTGGCGGCCGCCGGGGAATCGCTCGCCCACCCCGACAGAAATCTCTGTCTGTATGCCGTTTGTTGAACGACTGATCGAAATAATCGATCCCCATGTGCTGGTTGCCGTGGGCGAAAGCTCGGCCCGTTTGCTGTTGGCCCGCAAACAGGCAATCGGTCGTATGCGTGGCCGCTGGCATACTTATAGTCTGCCGGGATTGCCAAGACCTGTTGATTTGTTGGCTATGAACGGTCCCCGGGTTTTAATGAATTCTCCGGTTCAAAAGCGCGAAGCCTGGCAGGATCTGCTCATGCTGCGTGAAAAGATCAAGGACATTCCACCAGACTGATATACCTGACTGATAAACCAGACCGATGCTTGTGGGTTCTGTCAGGTTTCCAGGGTCGGCAGGGAAAAATAAAATACCGTGCCTGAACCGAGTTCTGTTTCGAAGTCGATTTTGCCACCGTGCCGTTCGATAATGCTTTTTGAAATGTTTAGGCCAAGTCCTGTACCACCTTTTGCACGGGTTGTTGAAGAGTCAGCCTGGGAGAACTTGGTGAATATCTTTTCTTCGAATTCAGGGGGAATGCCACAACCATGATCTTGAACCCTGATACAGACGTTGTCGCCGGAATTGGTCATGGAAAGCTCCACGCTAGAATTTTCGGGTGAGAATTTTGCCGCATTAGACATCAGGTTCGTGAGGACCTGCATCAGCCTGTCAGCATTGCCCAGCACCTGGATGCCATCGATTATATTGGATAGATGATAGTTCACATGCAGCATCTTTCCGTAAGCCTCATTGTTGACGATGGCCTTTTTCAGAAGTTCGCCCATGTCCACCGGCATCATTTTCATATCCATTTTGCCGGCTTCCAGCTTTTCCACGTCCAGGATGTCATTGATCAACAACACCAGCCGATCACTGTTGGTATAGGCAATATTCAGCATATCGTACATTTTTTCGGGTATATCCCCGATCGCGCCACCCCGCAGCAGGCCCAAGGCCCCCTTGATGGCGGTTACTGGTGTGCGCAGTTCATGGCTGACGGTAGAAACGAATTCATGCTTCGCTTTTTCGACCTCTTTACGTTCGGTGATGTCGTGCAATATGCCGATGTAATTTTTTTCACCATCGTGCTCCATGATAGAAACGACCAGTTCCATGGGGAACAAGGTTCCATCCTTGCGGCAGCCATACAGGTCGCGAGCCTGATTGATGACACGTGAGGTAAGACGGTCTGACTGTGCGAGATAGCCGTCATGGGCACCCCGTTCTGTGGCGGGCAGCAGCATCTTGATGTTGTGTCCAATCATTTCGTCGCGTTGGTATTTAAACATCGCCTCTGTGGCCGAATTTACCGTTTCAATAATGCCCATGCGGTTAATGGTGATGACCCCTTCAGAGGTATTTTCAATAATTGAGAGAACGCGATTCTTTGTGTTCTCCAACTCCTGTGTCCTGATTTCAACAAGCTTTTCCACCTTGGCTCGTCTGTTGATATTCGAGGCCAGGGTCAGACACACCAGACACGTCAGGATGCTCCCTGTGAAAATAGCGAGCCATGCCTGCCAACCGGTTTTACTGAATTTTGAAGGATCGTTTGGTTTGGCGACAATCAACCAGTCGTCTTGACCCACGGGGATCACTCGCTTGAAATTAAAGCTGGAGACCATATCGGCTTCGCCCAGTTGCGGTGCGGTGCCATTCTGACCCGTTTGGGCGTTGTAGAGGTATATCAGTTGGGAAGATTGTGTTTGCGGACTATTATATAAATAGAAATCAATGTCATCTATTTCCGTTATGTCTGCGCGACTAGAATTGGCACTGATGATCATTTTGTCGATCTGGATGACCCCCAGAGCATAACCATGCAAATTGTCCTGGCGTTGTTGTACAGTATCCAATGACGTTTCACCCCGGTAAATGGGATTGAAAACCAGGATGCCGGTCTTACCACTCTGAACCAGGGTAATTGGTTCGCTCAGAGTTATTTTTCCGCTATCCCTTGCGGTTTCAAGGGCTGTCAGGCGAACAGGGTTGGAACCCAGGTCAAAGCCTAACACCCGTTCGTTGCCGCTGTAGGGTTCCACATAATAAACCGGGAAATAGAATGCCCGTTCAAGGGCGCGGGTAATTTCCTTGTCGGGGGATAATTCTGTCAGATGAAAGCCCTCATAACCATCGTGGCGGGCTTTTTCCTCAAAGCCCTGACGATCGGCAAAGGAAACTTTGGGAATCCATTCCAGGGCACGAATTGCTGGGTTCTGTTCCAGTATGGGGGCAACAAACTTTTTAAAATTGTCCCGGCTGACGGTCTGTTGGCTCTCAAACAGAGCCTTGATCACATTGACCGATGACAGGTGGAGATTAATTCGATCTTCGATATGTTCGATGCGATTTGCCGCAGCGATGTTAAACGTTGCGTACAAAACGTCGCGTTCATGATGATTGATTGTGTTGAAGGCCAGAATAGTCAGGACAATACCGGTAAGGGCAATGGGTATAACAATCAAGTATAGACGATTATTCATTGTTTTGCTCGCTGATCATTGACATGGCTATTGTTTTGTATTTACCACGATTGTTCAGATTCAGTCTGTATATTAACAATTGTTAACACACCTAAAGCGAGATTTAAATATTTTCAATGCACGTAATGGCGTAATGTTTCCATGATTCAAATATATTTTTTTGTTTGAATTATTATAATGTCTTCCTATTTTCGTTACAGACCTAAAGCCGATTGACCCAACAATATTATAATAGCCCGTTCTTCACATGATGACAAAACCGCAAAATCTGTTCTCGTACCGTAAATTCTGGGCCCACCGTTTTGGCCCGGCGCCCTTCCTGCCCATGTCGCGCAACGAAATGGACCTATTGGGATGGGATAGTTGTGACATTATTCTGGTGACCGGGGATGCCTATGTTGACCATCCCAGTTTTGGCATGGCTGTTATCGGCCGGATGCTGGAATCACAGGGTTTTCGGGTTGGCATCATCGCACAACCCGACTGGACCCATAAAAAATATTTCAAGTCCTTGGGTAAACCGAACCTTTTTTTCGGGGTCACTGCGGGCAATATGGACTCCATGGTCAATCGCTATACCGCAGAACGCCGGTTGCGCCATAATGACAGCTACACGCCCAACGATGAAGGTGGCAAACGCCCCGACCGTTCCACACTTGTTTATGCCCAGCGTTGCCGCGAGGCTTATAAAACCGTGCCGGTGGTCATCGGCGGGATCGAGGCTTCGTTGCGCCGAATAGCCCATTATGATTACTGGTCGGACAAGGTACGGCGTTCGGTACTGATCGATAGCAAGGCCGATCTGCTGCTTTATGGTAATGCCGAACGGGCGCTGATTGAAATGGCTCACCGTTGTGCCCGTGGTGAGCATCCATCAGACATGCGCGATATTCGAGGCACAGCATTTGTCGTGCCAGGTGTGCCAGAGGGTTGGCGGGAACTGGATATGAGTTCCATCGATGACCAGGATATCGAACGTGGCCGAAAAGTTGAAAATACGGTTATTCGCCTGCCATCCTATGAAACCGTATCGAGCGAGCCCGATACCTACGCTCTGGCCTCGCGGGTATTGCACCTAGAAAGCAACCCGGGCAATGCCAGACCCTTGATCCAGCGCCATGGAGAGCGGGAATTATGGGTTAATCCGCCGCCTATCCCGCTCAGCACACCGGAAATGGACGGCATTTTCGATCTGCCGTATGCCCGCAGCCCCCATCCGTCCTACGGTGATGCCCGCATCCCGGCCTGGGAGATGATCCGGTTTTCGGTTAATATAATGCGCGGCTGTTTCGGCGGCTGTACGTTCTGTTCCATCACCGAGCACGAAGGCCGCATAATTCAGAACCGTTCTGAGGGCTCAATCGTGCGCGAGATTGAAGATATGGCCCGTAAGGTACCGGGCTTTACCGGCCAGATTTCAGACCTGGGCGGTCCGACTGCCAACATGTATGGGCTGGAATGCAAGGATCAGGCGACCCAGTCGGTTTGCCGCAAGCTATCGTGTGTTTACCCTGATATTTGCAAAAATCTCAAGACCGACCATAGCTCGCTGATTAATCTTTATCGCAAGGCGCGTGGTATAAAAGGGGTCAAGAAGATCTCCATTGCTTCGGGCCTGCGCTATGACTTAGCAGTGGAAAGCCCGGAATACATTCGCGAACTGGTCAGTCATCATGTGGGGGGGTACCTGAAAATTGCGCCCGAGCATACAGAAGACAATGCCCTGACTAAAATGATGAAACCCGGCATCGGGTCTTACGACCGCTTTAAGTCAATGTTCGACCAGGCCGCCAAAAAGGCCGGTAAAGAGCTTTACCTGATCCCCTATTTCATCGCCGCCCATCCCGGTACGACCGATCAGGATATGATGAATTTGGCCTTGTGGCTGAAGCGTAACGGGTTTCGCGCCGATCAGGTCCAGACCTTTATGCCCACGCCCATGTCGCTGTCGTCTGCCATGTATTACAGCCAGCGCAATCCGTTAAAGCCTGTGCGCAGAACAGACGGTGTCGAGGTAATTGAAACCGCCAAAGGGCTGCGTCAACGCCGCCTGCACAAGGCTTTCCTGCGCTATCACGATCCGGAAAACTGGCCGCTGTTGCGTGAGACCTTGCGACGCATGGGGCGCGATGATCTGATCGGGGGAGGCAAACATTGCCTGGTGCCCATGGCTGCCCGCAGCCCGGCGGGCCGTCGCACCCAGCGCGGCATTGCAAAACCACAAGATAACAAAAATACCGTGTTTTTCACCCAGCAAGCGGGCAAGGGGCGCAGGCAGACGGTTGAAGAAAAACCGGAAAATTTAAGCAAGGAAAAATTCAGCAAGGGAAAGTCCAGACGGGGGAAAACAAACCGTCCACGTCACTCCAATCGACCGGGGCGAACCCGGGCATGACAATGCTCTAGTCGAACAAGATCGTTGTTGGAATTGAATAGACCAGCGACAGGGTCTCTGATCCGGGGTTCTTGTTGCCGATACTGGCATTGGAATAATGCGAGACGGCCAGACCCAGGCGTGAGCGGTTATCAAACCTGTATGCAACCTCGATCTGGGAGCGAAATTCCAGTGCATGACCAAGGTCTTTTTTGTCACTGCTGCCCTTGGAATAATAATGTGGGGCAAAACTGGGAGTGACAACAAATCGGTTACCGAAATAAAGATCCATCAGCACACCGGCACCGATAAAAAAGCTGCTGTTGGTGGTCCCGGCTACGGCCGCAAATGGTTTCAGCTCCCAGATTTTCACATCCGAACGATATTCCATGCGGAACTCGGTTGCCGTATCCTTGCGTTTATTGAAATCGTAGGCCCCCACCGACATGGATAGGAATGCGGGGTCATCGGCCTGTGCGCTATGGGGTGCAAAACCACCCATCAGGCCCGCAACGAGCACACCAGCGAAGGTAGCTGCATGTTTTGCCAACTGTATCATTTATCCCCTCATTTCCCTTGTTGCCCTAATTTTCCTAGTTTAACAGGGTCTGATTCTGGTCCGATATGTATCATACTTGTCTTGCGGCATGGTATAAGAAAATGAAACATTTTCAAGTGACTGTTTGGAACCGGCCTCATGATATGGATTTCATGTCGTTGGTGGCCTCGACCAGTTTGCTCATAATGCCGGGCTCAAAAGCCGAATGACCTGCATCGGCGACGATGTTCAGGGTTGCCCCCGGCCAGTTCATGGCCAGTTTTTCCGCACTATAAAGCGGACAGATAATATCGTACCGGCCCTGAACGATGATCAGGGGCAGGTGGGTTATAACGGGCAGATTATCCAGCACATAATTTTCCGGCAGGAACATGTCATTGACAAAATAATGCGCTTCCAGGCGGGCCAGTGCCAACGTACCACTGGTATCCATGTGGTTCGATGGCAGCAACCGGACACAACCGGATTCGTAGTTGCTCCAGGCAATAGCAGCCGGTCTATGGATCTGTGGGTCCGGATCGCTCAGGCGGCGGTGAAAATTAGACAATCGCTCGTCGTGTTCCGTTTCGGGCAGGGCCGCCAGAAAGGCGCGTTCGGCATCAGGGAAAAACCGCCCCATGCCGTTCATGAACCAGTCAACCTCATCATTGTGTCCCAGGAAAATACCGCGCAACACGAACCCCCGGCAACGATCGGGGTGAGCGATACCGTAGGCCAGGGCCAGCAAGGCCCCCCATGAGCCGCCAAAAACCAGCCAGTTATCAATGGCTAGTTTCATGCGCAAGGCTTCAATATCGGCGATCAGGTGCTGTGTGGTATTGGCTGATATGTCTGCCGTCGGTGTAGAGCGGCCACAGCCCCGTTGATCGAACAGGATAATTCGCCAATGATCGGCATCAAAAAAACGTCGATGGGCAGGGGCACAACCCGCGCCGGGGCCACCGTGCAGAAAGATCACCGCCGGGCCGTCGTGGTTACCACTTTCTTCCCAATAAACAGAATATCCATCGCCCACATCTAACATACCGCTGTCAGAGCACGCGGCAGGTGGGTAAAGGATATTGACGCTATCAGCCATTAAATCGTTCCATCTCATCATTATCTTGATAGCGAAGCCCCATAATCAATCGCTGAAAATCAGGATGATCGGCATCTATGGTGCCGTTCCGCAGTAAAAAATCGAGTGTTGTCAGGGCTGCATCGTAACTAAAATCCCGGGTTTCTGCCAGAACCTGTTTAATTTTATCAAGGTCCCACAACTGGAATGAAGCAACCTCGCCATCCATATTCTGCGGTGTGAAGTCTTGGTGTAATTCCAGATCGAAGATAAAACAGAATTCCTCGAAAATACCCGTTTCGGTTTCCTGGATATAGGAAATGCCGCTGACCGGGGTGGCGTGACGGGCGATAGACGCAGGGATGCCCGCTTCTTCCTGACATTCCTTAATCAGATTATCAAACACCGTTATGCCGACCGGGTGGCCACCGGCTACCATGGTATCGAGCTTGCCCGGATTAATTGATTTTTCCATACTGCGTCTGGCGATCCATAATTTTTGTCGGTTATCCTGGTCCACGTAACCGTTCAGATAGATACCATAAACCCGCAGACCGAACAGGATGGCCGCCGCACGCTCCATATCAAACAGGCTGCGGGCCTGGTATTCCGTAGTCACCGGATACAGCTCATCCCGCCAGCCCGGTATAACACCCCGCTCGCGCAAGGTCTCCAGCACGCCGGCGACCGCCGCGGTGCGTTGTGTGTGATTGCTGAGCGTGTCAGACAGCCTGACGGCGTCACGTGAAATGTGGAATACCTCATCAAAGCCAGCCAGATGGGCGGCGAACGCAGGTTTCATGCGGCCAACCCTGACCCCGTCTACCACAAACGGGATTAAATGTGACAGATCACCCAGGCGCACATCATGTATTCTGTCGATCAAGGCCATGTGGATGTATCCTGCCGTCATAAAAAAGGTGGCACGCCGGTATTGTACCGTCGTGCCACCTGGATAATAACAATATTTTGCGGTGTTAAGCTACGGCAACTTTCCGTCCATCACGGGTGATGCGCACATAAGCCCGCCTGCAGTGTTCGGCACAGTAGGGTTTGTCGGGAACCGATGATTTGCCACAGAACCGGAATTCCTCGGTGCCTGGTTCGCCTTCTGGCCAGCAACACATGTCACCGGATAATTTATCCAGCTTGATGATCTCACCCATGGGTTTTTTGTTCTTTTCCGGTGATCTTCTGATCGGTGACTGACGTTTGGGCAGGCCCAGACGATGGACTTTGCCAACTACGGCATTTTTGGTAATGCCCAGACGGCCGCCGATAACACTGGTGGTTAATCCTTCTTCCCACAGGGCGATCAAAGAAGCGATTACTTCCGGTGTCCACTCAAAGCTCGATGCCATAATTTTTTCCCTCAAAGTGAATAGTTGACGTACGAGCGGGAGAGAAAAACCGTATCCCCTGACCTACGTCGGCCTATTCTTGTTCTTAATTGTTGCTGAAACACTATATGTAGACATTACTACCCGGTTTTGTGGTTTACGGCAACAGTCAGGGCACATTTTGTTGTGGATAATGTAAAATGGGGAGTAAAATTTGAAATTTTTGCGATTTTTGCACTTTGTAGCGGCTATAAATGCTTCGCACATGCAAAAAAAGTCGTTCCGCTCTGCAACGGAGTGGTTATACTCCATGCCCAAACAGGCAACTGGAGCCACCCCAAATGGACAGAACAAATAAAGCCGATCTCGATGATTGGCAATCTGCAGCGACCACCGAATATAAGGGTAAATCACCGGACGAGCGCGTATGGATGACGCCTGAGGGGATCGAAGTCAAGCCGCTTTACAGTGCGCAGGATCTGGCCGAGTTGGAAAACATCGATACCTTGCCGGGGTTCGCACCCTATGTGCGCGGTACGCGTGCCACCATGTATACCGGACGGCCCTGGACCATTCGCCAGTATGCCGGATTTTCCACGGCCGAGGAGTCCAATAAATTTTATCGTGACAACCTGGCCGCAGGCCAGAAAGGCCTGTCGGTGGCTTTTGATCTGGCCACTCACCGGGGGTATGATTCGGACCACCCCCGCGTAGTCGGTGACGTGGGCAAGGCCGGAGTTGCCATCGACAGTGTTGAAGACATGAAGATACTGTTTGATGGAATCCCGCTCGGGGAAATGAGCGTTTCCATGACCATGAACGGGGCGGTATTACCGGTTCTGGCGGGCTACATCGTGGCTGCCGAGGAACAGGGTATTTCACCGGAGAAACTTACCGGCACCATACAGAATGATATTCTCAAGGAATTCATGGTCCGTAATACCTTTATTTATCCCCCTGAACCCAGTATGCGAATTGTCGCCGACATTATCGATTATGCGGCTAAAAACATGCCGCGCTATAATACCATCTCCATTTCCGGATATCACATGCAGGAAGCCGGTGCCACGGCGGTTCAGGAATTGGCCTTTACCATGGCCGATGGGGTGGAATACGTCCGCGCCGCCCTGTCAAAAGGTTTGGAAGTGGACGATTTCGCGCCGCGTCTTTCATTTTTCTTTTCCATCGGTATGAATTTTTTTATGGAAATAGCCAAGCTGCGCGCTGCCCGTTTGCTGTGGAGCGAGTTGATGGCTCCGTTCGATCCCAAAGATCCTCGCTCATCCATGATGCGCACCCATTGCCAGACCTCGGGTGTGTCGCTGACCGAAAAAGACCCTTACAACAATGTTGTTCGCACCACGGTCGAGGCAATGGCCGCCGTGCTCGGCGGAACGCAAAGCCTGCACACCAATTCACTGGATGAGGCGGTCGCCCTGCCGACCCCGTTTTCCGCCCGCATCGCACGCAATACCCAGCTTGTGCTGGCCGAGGAAACCGGTATCACCAATGTGATCGACCCACTGGGTGGCAGTTATTACATCGAAAGCCTGACCGCTTCGCTGGTAAAGGCCGCGCGTGAGTTGATTGACGAGGTGGAAGAGCTGGGTGGCATGACAAAAGCCGTCGAGACCGGTATGCCCAAACGCGCCATCGAGGAAGCCGCTGCGCGCCGTCAGGTCCGCATCGATCGTGGTCAGGAAGTCGTGGTCGGAGTTAACAAATACCCGCTTGACGAAGAAACCGATCTGGAAATTCTCAATATCGACAATACCGCCGTGCGCGAAAGCCAGATTGCCCGGCTCAACCAGATCCGAAAAACCCGTGATGGGGCGGCCTGCGAGGAAGCTCTTGATGATTTGACGGCGGCGGCGGAAAGTGGCGAGGGCAATTTTTTGGACCTTGCCATCAAGGCGACCCGCCTGCGTGCCACGGTTGGTGAGATAACCGATGCTCTGGAAAAAGTCTTTACCCGTCACAAACCGGTTTCCAGTGCCATCGCCGGGGTTTATTCGGCGGCTTATGAAGGCGATGAGGAATTCACCGCCATACGTGACGATGTGGCGGCCTTTGCCAAAGCCCAGGGTCGCCGCCCACGAATGCTGGTGGCGAAAATGGGTCAGGATGGCCATGATCGCGGTGCGAAAATTATTATTACGGCCTTTGCCGACATCGGCTTTGATGTAGACATCGGCGCCTTGTTCGCGACCCCGGAAGAAACCGCCCGCGAAGCCATTGAAAATGATGTACATATTATCGGCGTGTCATCCCAGGCCGCCGGTCACAAGACCCTGGTGCCGCAATTGATCCAGGCCCTGAAGAAACAGGGTGCCGACGATATAATTGTTATCGTCGGTGGGGTGATCCCGGCACAGGATTATGATTTTTTAAAACAACGAGGGGTCGCGGCAATTTTCGGGCCCGGCACCCACATCCCAAGTGCGGCTCGGGAAATTCTGGGTGTTATACAAGGGGGCTAGCCGAGCTCGGTCAGTAGCTGACTTGATTAACGGCTGACTTAATTGGTGGCTGCGGCGAATGATTTCGGGGCTTCTTGGATGATGATGTTCTCGCGCTGCTGGACCTGATAGATAGCCAGGCCGCGGTCCGTGGTGCCGTTGGTGGTGAACCGGAAGATTCCGTCTTTGCCGGAATAGCCGCGTTCAAATAAAAATGCCGAAGACGTAAAAGGTGTGGCTGTTTCGCCGCGTGCCAGTACGGCGGCCAGAGCCATGGCATCATAAGCCATGGATGCCAGCCTTGGCGGGTGGGCACCATAAAGCTCTTTGTACCGGGTAATGAATGATGTCCGGGGTTTGGTTGGCGGGGCCGCGAACCAGGCGCCGACCATGGCCGGTTCCGCACCGATTCCGTTAACATCCCACTGGCCGGTGCCGAGGATTCTGATTTTTCCGGGGTCAATATCGTAAAATGGCAACAGGGCGGCTACTTTTTGCAGGCGCTTGCCGCCATCGGCAATCAACAGGGCATCAAACGGTAAATCGCCCAGTGTCTCGAGCAGCCGTAACCGCTTCAGGGTCTTAACGGAAAGCTCATCTTGCTGAGACTTCAACTGTTTGCGCATTTGTACCAGGGCATAGCGCCGGGCATCATAATCGGCCAGTTCACGCACCACGATTTCAATGTTGCTGCCCGAAGACGCATAATAGGCCGTATCGACCAGGGCGCGGCCATAGCGCGCAATGGTTTGCCGGGCGGAACGAACCACCGCCGAGCCGTAGGCATCGTTGGGTGCCAGGATAGCAAATCTGTTGTGGCCCTGATTGATGGCATAGGAGATGACCCGCTCGGTGTTGTTTTCCGGCAGGAACCCCATGGTATAGACATTGTCTCCAGTAATATTGCTGTCACTGGAAAATGCCAGCACAGGAACCCGGGCAGCCTGGCTGATCGGGGTGACGGCGCGAACCGAAGAGGATAACAACGGGCCGATGACCAGCGATGCCCCATCACTGATGATCATGCTTGCGCCGAAGGAAGCCTGTTCGGATGATCCTTCGGTATCATACGGTAACAGTTCAAAATCAGTATCGGCGAAATCGAACATGGCCATTTGTGCCGCATTGAGCATGGCATGACCAAGTGGGCCATTTTTGCCCGTCAGGGGCAACAGGATACCGACCCGCACGGTGCCGTCGCTTAAAGGTAACAGGGGCGGTATGAGAGGCGGTGCCAGAGCCGTGTCGGTTGATTTGCCGGTCAGGTAAGGCTCAAGCATACTCTGCCACTTGGAGGGCCCCGCAAGGGGCTGGCTCTGATCGGGCAGGGCGGCGGTTTCCAGATGGCCGGGAGGTTCCTTAATGGGGCCATCCTGAATTTGAGGGTAAGCCGGGCTATCAGGGTTCCGCACTCGTTGCTGATTTTGACTTTGTGCCGCATCTTGCGGTGTTTCAGGGCCTGCCTTGTCGGCGGTGCTTTGCTGTGAACGGGTTTCGCCAATGGTCGAACTGCCTTGCATCACAGGCTTGGCGGGGTATTGTTGACACGCAGCCAACACAAAAACGGCACACAGCAGCGTTAACGGACCACGCCATGAAGAAAAGTAAAGCAAAGCGGAAATCATCTGGATCATTGGATAAAAGCCGTTCTTCCCATCTGGAACATAAGCCTGAAAACGCCACACACCCTAGCGAGCAAGCAGAGATTAGTAAACCGGACACCGGGTCGGTCTCGTTGAGCGGAACCCTCTATATCATTGCCACACCAATAGGCAATGCTTCGGATATTTCTTTGCGTGCCCTGGATATCCTCCGTAATGTTCATGTGCTGGCCTGTGAGGACACCCGGGTCACATCAAAGCTGCTGGCCCGTCACGGTATTTCGGTGCCGATGATGGCCTATCATGAGCACAATGGCGAACGCGCCCGTCCGGTTATTATAAAACGCCTGAAAAATGGCGAAAACGTGGCGCTGGTATCGGATGCGGGAACGCCGTTGATTTCTGATCCCGGTTACAAGCTGGTCAGGGCCTGTGCGCAAGCTGGTCTGACAGTCACGACCCTGCCGGGTGCTTCGGCGGTGATGAGTGCGCTGGTGCTCTCGGGATTGCCGACCAACCGGTTTATGTTTGCCGGGTTTTTACCGCCCAAACGGGGGCAACGGCGTCATGAACTGGACGGCCTTGCAACCATTCCGGCGACGCTGGTATTTATGGAGAGTCCCCGCAGGTTACCGAACTGTCTTGCCGATATGTTTGAGGTTCTGGGCAACCGGGACGCCGCGGTAAGCCGTGAGATCACCAAGCTCTATGAAGAAACCCGCCGGGGAAGTCTGCAGGAACTCTGCCAGACCTACGCGTTGGAAGGACCACCCAAAGGCGAGGTCATGATCGTGGTTAGCGGGCCGCAGAAAACCGAAGCCGTTGATGATGAAACCCTGGAAAATTTATTACGGGCAGCCTTACAGCGGACATCCCTGCGCGATGCGGTGAAAGAGGTCGCACTGGTCACTCAATTACCTCGCCAGAAGGTCTATCAACATGCCCTGGATATAAATCGCGATCCTGAAGATAATGACCTTGGGTAATGGCATGGCTAATGGATCGGGCAACAACCGTCTGGCTGCCTGGAAATTTGGTCAGGTAAGCGAATTATTTGCCACATTATATTTGCGTCTGAAAGGTTATCGCATCATGGCACGACAGTATCGCACCCGACTGGGGGAAATCGATATTATCGCCCGGCGTGGCAACCGGCTGGTGTTTGTCGAGGTCAAGGCCAGGCGCACTCAGGGTGATGCCGCGGCCGCTATATCGCCTCGCCAGCAACAACGCATCATGCGCGCCGCAACGCTTTATATGCAACAAAACCCGCAAACCGCATCTTGTGATATGCGGTTCGATGCGGTTCTCATGTCGCCGTGGCGCTGGCCGGTTCATATCATCAATGCCTGGCAGGGTTAGACTGCCAGATAAGATAATTCGATTTAAATATGTAAAAAAGACACATCAGATATTATGATGGGATCGTATTAGTGATTCGCCTGCCCACAATTACGGAGACTCCGATTTATGTATTCTTCAAACACAGAAGTCGTTATGCGGCCAAAATATCTGATTTTGCTGTTGTTGTTGATTACCCCCCTGATAAGTGGTTGTGCCAGTGCGATTATCGGCGGTGGTGCGACAATTGGTGTTGCGTCCTTCCAGGAACGCGGACTGGAGCAAGCCGCCCGGGATGTAAAACTGGCAACCCAGATCAGGGCGAAATATATTTCCTTTAACGCCAAGCTCGCTATTGATGTGGGCATCACAGTCTATGAGAACAGGGTTCTGCTGACCGGCATTCTGGCAACTGAGGAATTGCGTGCCGAGGCCGTCGGAATGGTCTGGCAGGTCAATAATATCAAGGATGTCATCAATGAAATTCAGCTGAGCACCGATGAAGGTGTTGTTGAATTTATGCACGATTCCTGGATTACCACCCAATTGCAGGCCAAATTGACCTTTGACGAAGATATTCTGGCCATCAATTACGTCATTGAAACGGTCAATGGCACGATTTACCTGATCGGTATTGCCATCAACAAGGCCGAGCACGACAGGGTTTTGAACCATGCCCGCAATATTGAGCGGGTCAAGCGGGTCATTTCGCATGTCCGGATTAAGGATGCCGTCAGTTGAACGCAGCACTGGCCAGCCGCGGCTATCTGAAATCCATTGCCAAGATTGCGGATGAAGATGTTAACCTTGCGGCTGCCGCCCTCGATATTGCCGTGCTGGACCGATCGGGTATTACGCCGGAACCTTACATGCGTCACCTGGATATGCTGGCGCGTGAGGTTGGGCTTTATGCCGGGCCGAACCCGGATGCAGAACAGGCTCTGGAAGCCCTGGTTCAGATTATTTCCCGTCGTTATGGTTACGGTGGCAGCGACGAGGTGTTTGGTGAGCTGGCTTCGGCCAACCTGAGTTACGTGATCGATAATAGAAACGGTCTGCCCGTCGCAATCGGCATTATTTATATACACGTCGCGCGTGCCCAGGGCTGGAGAATAACGGGGATTGATTTTCCGGGTCGTTTTCTGATCCGCCTGGAAATTAATTCAACACGGCTGATTTTTGATGCTTATGAAAATGGTTCAGTCTTGAGCCCTGCTGTGCTGCGCACCATGCTGAAGGCTGCCATTGGTCAGGACGCCGAATTGACGCCCGAACACTACCGCGACCTTGATAACCGGGGTGTTTTATTGCGTTTGGAGAACTATTGTAAGGTTCGACATCTCAAGGCCGAACGGTATGATGACGCCTTGCGGGTTATCCATACCATGCTGATGATGAATCCGGACAATGCGTCTTTGTGGCGGGAGGCCGGAATGCTGCATATTCAGCTGGACCGGATCGCTGAAGCTATTACGTCTTTGGAAGAATATCTTCGGTTGGACACAAGCACGGCAAACCGATATAGCGCTACGCTCCTGTTACAGGAACTTCGCGAACAATTGAATTAGTGGAGTAATTATGAGTCTGACAGTAGCGATCCAGATGGATCATATTACCAATGTCGATATCCGGGGGGACAGCACATTTGTGCTGGCACTTGAGGCCCAGCGTCGTGGCTATCAGTTGTACCATTATCAAGTCGAAAGCCTGTCCCATGACCAGGGCCGCGTGCTCAGTCGCGCAGCCGCTTTGCGGGTCTGGCGCAATGAAGACAAATACTTTGAATTGGGAGAGCCGGAAGATATCGACCTGTCACAGGTTGATGTGGTGCTCATGCGACAAGACCCGCCATTTGATATGGCCTACATCACGGCGACCCATATTCTCGATCACATTCACCCCGCCACGCTGGTGGTCAATGATCCGGCCCATGTTCGCAATGCACCGGAAAAATTGTTTGTCTCCGATTTTCCGGATCTCATGCCGCCGACCCTGATTTCGCGCGATGCTGAGCGTATCAAAGCGTTTCGCGGCCAGTACAAGGACATCATCGTCAAACCCCTGTATGGTAATGGCGGGGCCGGGGTGTTCCATTTAAAACCAGATGACGAGAACCTGAGCTCCCTGCTGGAAATGTTTTTTGAAGCATCACGCGAACCGGTCATGGTGCAACAATTCCTGCCGGCGGTGCGTGTGGGTGACAAACGGATCATTCTGATCGACGGTGTGGCGGTCGGTGCCATCAACCGCATTCCGCCACCCGGCGAAGCCCGTTCCAACATGCATGTGGGCGGCCAGGCGGTTGAAACGGTATTGAGCAAACGCGATCTGGAAATCTGCGAACGTATCGGACCGGCGTTGCGCGAACGGGGATTGATTTTTGTCGGCATCGATGTGATCGGTGATTATCTGACAGAAATCAACGTAACTTCGCCTACCGGCTTGCAGGAAATCAATCGTTATAATGATGTTTGTCTGGAAGCCGATTTATGGAATGCCATTGAAGGTAAATTAAAATAAGCCACCCTGTGATCATCATCACATTGCTTCATGTGGCAATATGATATATTCCTCGATAGTGCGAGGAATTTAATTTGAATACCAATAACCTACAGCAAGATGCTGGCCATAAACATCAGGTCTACATGGTTAGCGGGAATGATAAATTTCTGAGCGGGTTGTTGATCGCCCTCAGCCCGTTTTATCATGCTCGCAGTTTCAACGATACGGAAGAATTATTCGACGAGCTGTTTACGTCCTTACCGAAAACATTAATCGTTGATGCGACCCTGTCAGGAACATCTGCCTTGCGTTTTATTACCGCCCTGCGGATCAATTTCAGCAGTGACCAGCTGCCGATTATCTTTACCGTCATGAGCGCCCAGGAAAGCTGGATTAATGAGGCCAGTAAAATATCCGGTCTGAAATGCCTGGAAAGACCTTTTCAGACCGATCAACTCCTGCGCACGGTGACCCAGCAGGTCAACGCCCATACCGAAGCCCAGTGGGATGCCATCGAACCCGTCCAGCGCCAGGCCCTGAAACAGACATTGGCGTTTTATAATTCCATAGCCGATAAGGTTATGAATGGTGAAATTTTTGAATTTCAGGACGTCACTAACAGTTGTGAATCATTGATTGAAGCCGTCGATAACAGAAATTATAAGGATATTCTTCGCGCCCTGCGAGAGCATGATGATTACACCTATGTACATTCCATGCGTGCCGCCACGTTCCTCTGTGCATTTGGACAGGCCGTTGGTTTTACTGGTGATGAGCTGAATACACTGACAACCGGCGGCCTTCTTCTGGATGTGGGCAAGACCTATATCCCTTATAATTTACTCAACAAAAAAGAACCGCTGGACGAAGAAGAATATAATATTATAAAAAAACACGTGGAATATGGTGCCAGTTTCCTGAATCAGGTGGACGACCTGCCGTCAGGGGTTTCCATCATCGCCGCACAGCACCACGAAAAAATTGACGGTACTGGGTACCCCCATGGCCTGGAATGCATGAAATTTGACAGGCTCGCCCGGATGGCTGCCATCGTCGATGTGTTTTGCGCCATGACCGACCGCCGGACCTATAAAGCAGCTTTTTCGCCGCAGAAAACCCTGGCCCAAATGGCCGCTATGGAAGGCCATCTGGACCGCAGATTACTGTTGAAATTTGGCGAGATGTTGCTGGACGCCCCCATATTACACTGACCAGAAACGTTGCATTCAACGCCATAAATTTCTAGCATTGCGCGCTCACTCTCAATAAACTCTACTCGAACTAAACGGGGGTGGGGCATAACGTGGTTGCGCGTATCAAAACAGTTACATTCAGTGGCATTGAGGTCCGCGAGGTCGATGTTCAGGTTCAGATTGCCAGCGGTCTGCCGTCTTTTTCCATTGTCGGTTTGCCAGACAAGGCAGTTTCCGAAGCCCGCGAGCGTGTTCGTGCCGCCCTTCATGCCCTGGGTATGTCACTGCCAGCCAAGCGGATAACCGTCAATCTGGCGCCGGCCGATCTGGCCAAGGAAGGCAGTCATTTCGATTTGCCTGTGGCGATTGCGCTGTTGGCGGCGATGGATATTCTGCAAGTCGATGAAATCGAGGGTTTTTGTGCCCTGGGTGAGCTTGGTCTGGATGGTCAGATCGCCCCGGTTGCGGGCGTGCTGCCCACCGCTGTCTATGCCAGTGGCGCGGACCTGGGTTTAATCTGTCCGGCGCTGCAAGGTGGTGAGGCGGCCTGGGCGGGTGAACTGAATATTATTGCACCACGCAATTTGCTGGAACTCATCAACCATTTCAAGGGCACCCAGGTGCTTGGCCTGCCCCAGGTTGATAGTACAATTCATACCCCCGTTTATGCTGATCTGGCCGATATCAAAGGACAGGAAACCGCCAAGCGTGCCGCCGAGATCGCCGCCGCAGGGGGGCATAATCTGTTGATGATCGGCCCGCCAGGAGCCGGCAAGTCAATGTTGGCACAACGCCTTCCGGGATTGTTGCCAGCCCTGGCAAGTGATGAGATGCTTGAGGCCAGCATGATCCATTCTCTGGCCGGGACCCTGCCGGACGGTAGCTTGCTGACCCACCGCCCGTACCGTGACCCCCATCATTCAGCCTCCGTCCCGGCCATGACCGGGGGCGGTCAGCGGGCCAAACCCGGCGAGGTATCGCTGGCTCATCTCGGGGTGTTGTTTCTGGATGAATTGCCGGAGTTTCAACGCGGTGCGCTGGAGGCCCTGCGCCAGCCTCTGGAAACCGGATCGGTCACTGTGGCACGGGTCAATGCACACCTGACCTATCCGGCGCGTTTCCAGCTTGTCGCGGCCATGAACCCGTGCCGGTGTGGTTACCTGGATGATCCGGCACAGTGCTGTACGCGTGTGCCGCGATGTGCGCGGGACTATCAATCGAAAATATCCGGTCCGCTCTATGACCGTATTGATCTGCATGTTGATGTGGCGGCGGTCAGCCCGCTTGATTTGACAGTGCCACACCGTGCAGAATCCAGCGAGGTGGTAGCAGAGCGGGTCCGAATGGCCAGGGATATTCAGGTGGCCCGGTTCAGGGCCATGGATTTGGCAAAACCGGTTCGAACCAATGCCGAAGCCGACGGGGTTGTTCTCGAGACCATTGCCACACCCGACAAGGCCGGGCGTGAATTACTGGAAAAAGCCCTGAAGCAGATGTCTATGTCGGCGCGGGGCTATCACCGTGTCTTGCGGGTCGCCCGCACGCTGGCCGATCTGGAGGGACGCGACGAAGTTGGTCGGCTTCATATTGCAGAAGCCCTGAGCTTTCGTCGATCCATGCCGGGCACGGCATTGTCAAGATAGCCGGGCGTGGTTTTAACCGGGTAACATGGCCCCTAAATTTCTGCCGCCCAGAATATGGATGTGCAGGTGAGGGACTTCGGGATTGGCATCACCTCCGGTATTGGCGATTATTCGATAACCGCTTTCGTCCGCGCCCAGATCGTGCGCCACTCGGGCCGCACAGCGCATCAGGGAAGCAATCTCTTGATCTGACGCATTGCGGGTAAAGTCATTCATATCCACATAGGCACCCTTGGGAATTACCAGCGCGTGAACCGGTGCCTGGGCGTTGATGTCCGCAAATGCCAGGCTGTGCTCGTCTTCGAGGAGTTTTGTGCAGGGAATTTCTCCGCGCAGGATTTTTGCAAATATATTTTCCGTATCATACATCTCAATTGCCTTTCCCGGGGTTAAATGCCATTAGCTGCGTGACTGTTTTTCGGTAATCCCTGAGGTGCCGCGACGCTTTTCCAAAGCCTGCCAGACCTGGTCGGGGGTGATCCCGGCATGGGCCCACAGGACCAGCAGGTGATAGAGCACATCGGCACTTTCACTGACCAGCCGTTCCGGGGTTTCATGAACCGCAGCGATGACTACCTCGATGGATTCTTCGGCTACCTTGCGGGCTATTTTTTCGCTTCCCGCATCAAGAAGCTGGGCCGTATAGGAGGCTTTTGGATCGCCACCCTTGCGGCTTTCGATCAGCTCAAACAGTTCCTGCAGAATTTGGCTTTTGGGTTCGGTCATTCTAAAAAAAACTCTCTCTGGGTTATTCCAGGCGCATGGGGATGCCCGCGGCCTGCATGTGGTGTTTTGCCTGGGCTATGGTGTAGGTGCCGAAATGGAATATAGACGCCGCCAGCACCGCAGAAGCATGGCCTTCGGTAATGCCCTCGACCAGATGATCCAGGGTACCAACCCCGCCCGAGGCGATGACCGGTACCGAGACCGCGTCCGATACGGCCCGTGTCAGGGGCAGGTTGAAACCGATCTTGGTGCCATCGCGATCCATGGAAGTGAGCAAGATTTCACCCGCCCCGTAGCCGACCATGCGCCGGGCAAACTCAACCGCATCGATGCCGGTGGCGGTGCGCCCGCCATGGGTGAAAATCTCGAACCGGTCGCCGACGGATTTGGCATCAATGGAAACCACGATGCACTGGGTGCCGAACTTCTGGGCGGCCTCGCGGACAAAATCCGGGTCGTTCACAGCCGCGGTATTGATGGATACCTTGTCCGATCCGGCCAGCAGTAATTTTCGAATATCGTTCAGGCTACGCACCCCGCCACCCACCGTCAGCGGCATGAAACATTCTTCGGCGGTCTTGGCGACCACGTCGAAAATAGTTTCACGGTTGTCGCTGCTGGCCGTGATGTCGAGGAAACACAGCTCATCGGCCCCGGCCTTGTCATAGAGGCGGGCCTGTTCCACAGGGTCGCCAGCATCCACCAGATCGAGGAAATTAACACCCTTGACCACCCGGCCGTTTTCCACATCCAGACAGGGGATAATCCGGGCTTTTAACACGGGCTTTCTTTCAGCATTGCGACACCCTCGGCAAGATCGATTTTGCCGTCATAAACCGCGCGCCCGGTGATGATGCCCGCCAGGTTGGGGATGCCATCGCGCAGGCCTTGCAAATCAGCCATGCTCGAGACCCCACCAGAGGCAATAATCGGGATGGCTGTTTTATCCGCCAGTGTCCGTGTGGCCTCAATATTTGGCCCCTGCATGGCACCATCGCGGCTTATATCGGTATAGATTATTGCCGCCACGCCTGTGTGTTCGTAATTCTCTGCCAGATCAAGGGCCGTGACTTCCGAAGTATCGGCCCAGCCCTCGATGGCGACCTTGCCATCACGGGCATCGATACCCACGACGATCTGTTCTGGATAGTTGGCACAGGCGGTAACCACCAGATCGGGTTTACGCAAGGCAACGGTGCCCAGAATAACCCGGGCGACACCCCGGTTCAGCCAATATTCAATGGTATCCATATCGCGTATGCCGCCGCCCAGTTGAACCGGTACGTCCACGGCGGCCAGGATGGCATCGACGGCCTCGCCGTTGACCGGGCGGCCTTCAAAGGCGCCGTTCAGATCAACCACATGGATATATTCACAGCCGGCTTCGGTAAATGCTTTGGCCTGGGTGCCGGGAGAGTCACTGAAAACGGTGACTTCATTCATGTCGCCATGCAACAGGCGGACACATTGGCCGTCTTTCAAATCAATTGCCGGAAATAAAATCATGCGCAATAAAATCCTCGTTATGGTTTCCAGGTTAAGAAGTTCTGCAACAGGTGTATGCCGGCGGCCTGACTTTTTTCCGGGTGAAACTGGGTTCCCACAATATTGTCCCGTCCGACCATGGCCGTAATTTCTCCACCATAGTTGGTAATGGCGATCCGGTCTTGTGGATATTGAATTTCAAGATGGTTTGAATGGACAAAATATACATGTTCACCGTCTTCCAGCCCTTCAAATATAGGGTGCTGGTTCACCATGTGCAGGGTGTTCCAGCCCATGTGGGGAATTTTCAGGGACGGATCGTCGGGCCTGAGTAATTCCACATGCCCCGCTATCCAGTCCAGGCCCGTATGATCGCCATACTCTTGCGCAGAACTCGCCAGCAGTTGCATACCAACGCAGATACCCAAAAAGGGTCGCCCCCGGTCCAGTACTGCGTCGCGTAACGCCTCAACAATGCCATCGATGGCCGACAGTCCGGCCAGACAGTCACCGAAGGCCCCCACACCGGGCAGCACGATACGCGTTGCCCGGCGGACCTGATCAGGGTCGTTTGTGACCACCACACGCTGACCGGAGCCGCTTTCGCGAATGGCGCGCTCGAACGCCTTGGCGGCGGATCGTAAATTCCCCGAACCATAATCGATAATGGCAATCGTTTCAGACGATGGCATCCTTGAAGGCCCTCTATTAAAATCGTTCGCTGAATATGTCAGCCGTTGCAGGGTTGCGATCAAGAAAACGAACCTCTGCCTCTTCCCGCGATGATCCCGAAACCAGATCCACGGCCTCAAAACCCTGATTTGCAAGAGAGGCACACCGCGCATCACTGGCGATCAGGCCACAGATCATGGCGATGGCTATATGAATCACCCCGACCAGCCACGGGGCCACGTTGAGCCAATTGCCGAGTACGCCTGTCGCGACCATGAGCACCGTCACGATGGCGGCCAATAACCACAGCCGGAACCACAAAGCCCACAGCACGGTAAACAGCATGGCAAGCCAGCTAAAACCTTCCTTGACCAGCACGATGTCGTGGTCGGGGTCCAGGGCGTGTCTGCGTACATGGACACTGTAAATTTGCATCACAGAGATCCGCCGAGCACACCCTTCGTTGATGGCACCGCATCGGATTTACGCAGATCGATGGTTATGGCTTCACGCAGGCTGCGTGCCAAAGCCTTGAAGCAGGATTCAACGATGTGGTGGTTGTTGTCGCCATACAGATTTTCCACGTGCAGGGTCATACCCGCTGACTGGGCGAAGGCCTGAAACCATTCCTTGAATAATTCCGTATCCATGTCGCCCAGTTTGGGCTTGGTGAAATCCACTTTCCAGATCAGATATGGCCGGTTTGACAAGTCCAGCGATACCCGGCTCAGGGTCTCATCCATGGGAATAATGGCACTGCCAAATCGGGTGATACCGGCCCGATTGCCGAGCGCTTGTGAGACCGCCTCACCGATGGCTATGCCGGTATCTTCCGTGGTGTGGTGGAAATCGATATGCAGATCGCCCTCGGCCCTGACCGTCAGGTCGAGCAGGCTATGGCGGGAAAGTTGCTCCAGCATGTGATCGAGAAAACCGATTCCAGTGGAAATGTCATATTTCCCCGTGCCATCCAGATCAAGACTGATCTTGATGCTGGTTTCACCGGTGTTGCGTTCTACTGATGCCTGGCGCATTGTCTGGCTCCATAAAATCCAATTTGAACAGTCTTGTATCAGGTCTTTCATCTTATACCAAGGTACATGAATGTCTAAATTAGGCTAATTTTGCACCGGGGTCTTGAGTCCGCCCCGCGAGAGGACTAAATCATCTGGTACAGATCCCACAAGGTATGATTTGGAAAATAGTATGACAAATGACACGACGCCTGTCTGGCATGGCACAACAATCGTTACGGTTCGAAAAGATGGCAAAGTGGTTATCGGGGGGGATGGTCAGGTCTCGCTCGGCAGCACGGTTATCAAGGGCAATGCCCGCAAGGTTCGCCAACTCAGCAATGGGCAGGTTATCGCCGGTTTTGCCGGAGCCACGGCAGACGCATTCACGTTGTTCGAACGCCTCGAAGGCAAACTGGAAAAACACCCCGGCCAGTTGACACGAGCTTGTGTGGAAATGGCCAAGGACTGGCGTACGGACCGGTATTTACGCCGACTGGAGGCCATGATGATCGTCGCCGACAAGACGGTATCGCTGGTGCTGACCGGTACCGGCGATGTGCTGGAACCCGAGGATGGCATGATCGCCATTGGATCGGGTGGCAATTACGCCCTGGCTGCTGCGCGCGCCATGACCGACCGCGATGATCTGAACGCCGAGGCCATCGTGCGACGCTCGCTTGAAATTGCAGCAGAAATCTGTGTTTACACCAATACGAACATTACCATCGAGGCATTATGAAGAGTTTTACACCCCGCGAGATTGTCTCCGAACTTGATCGCCATATTATCGGGCAGAATGATGCCAAACGTGCCGTTGCTATTGCTCTGCGAAATCGTTGGCGACGCCAGCAACTGGACGATGATATGCGAGAAGAGGTCGTGCCGAAGAATATTCTGATGATCGGGCCGACCGGCGTTGGCAAGACGGAGATTGCCCGGCGGCTGGCAAAGTTGGCTGACGCGCCGTTTATCAAGGTCGAAGCCACCAAATTCACCGAGGTTGGCTACGTGGGCCGCGATGTGGAACAGATCATTCGTGATCTGGTCGAGCTTTCCATCCACATGGTTCGTGAACGCTTGCGCAAGCAGGTCGTCGCCAAGGCTGAATTGCTGGCCGAGGAACGGGTTATTGACGCTCTGGTCGGCGATAATGCCAGTGCTGAGACACGTCAGAAATTTCGCAAAAAGTTGCGCGAAGGAGTACTCGATGACAAGGAAATTGAGTTGCAGGTATCCGACCAGTCATCGGGTCAAATGCCGACCATCGACATCCCCGGAATGCCCGGTGCCCAGATGGGTATGCTCAACCTGAATGATATGTTCGGTAAAGCTTTCGGTGGCGGGGCTACCAAGGCCAAACGCATGTCGGTGGTAGACTCTTATGAAGTCCTGCTGGCCGAAGAGGCCGATAAGTTGCTCGATGAAGATAAGATTATTTCCGAAGCTATTGAAAATGTTGAGAATAATGGCATTGTTTTCATTGACGAAATTGACAAAATCACCGTGCGCTCGGAAAAAGGCGGCTCGGACGTCAGCCGCGAGGGTGTACAGCGTGACCTGTTACCGTTGATTGAGGGAACCACCGTCAGTACCAAACGCGGGACACTGAAAACCGATCATATTCTGTTTATTGCCTCGGGCGCTTTTCATCTCTCCAAACCGTCCGATATGCTGCCCGAATTACAGGGCCGTCTGCCTATCAGGGTCGAGCTCAATGCTTTGAGCCGGGAAGACCTGAAACGCATATTGGTTGAACCGGAAGCCAGCCTGATAAAACAGTATATCGCGCTGTTGGGAGTAGAAGAAGTAGCCCTCACCTTTGACGATGATGCCATAGAGGAAATCGCCATGCTGGCCGAGGAAATCAATTACAGTGTGGAAAACATTGGTGCGCGACGGTTGCATACAGTTCTGGAAAAATTACTGGAAGAAATCAGCTTTACGGCTAGTGATAAAAGCGGCAGCAGCCATGTCATCGACGCCGGGTACGTGCGTGATACCGTCGGTGAAATGGCCAAAAATGCCGATTTGTCGAAATTTATCCTGTAGCCTGTAATCTTGTGCCTGTAATTTTTAGCCTGTGATCTTACCCTAACGTGGGTCGATAGCGGCCCGCAGGGCATCGGCTGCCGGGTTCGTGAATTGCCCTTCCAGCACGATAGATCTCGGTGTGGCACCGGAACCGTAAAAATATTCGTTCAGGTCTGTGCGGCGTACCATGGCCGCACCCTCCATGGCCACACCACCAAATACGCCGAAGCCGGGGCCGGTGAAGGCTACGATGTCCACCCCCAGATTACTGGTGGTCGCACTTTCGTAGCCGATCCCGCTCCAGCCGACCATGACGCCTATCTCAGCCCCGAATTTGCCCTGATGTTCGATGATCGACTCCAGGGCGCTTTGATTGCGGATAATCATGATGATCGCGGTCTCCTGCAAGCCCAGTTGAAAACCAATACTGCCAGCCGAGAGCATATAAAATGCCGGGTAGCTCCAACCAGTGTCTGTGCGCGACAACAAGACGCCTGTTCCCAGTTCCACACCGGCGATGAACCCGCCTTTGACCACCCGTGGGAAAATCAGGATGCCGGATGCGTCGGGGATCAATGTATCGATTTTCGCCAGATCAGCAATTGCGCGGAAATTGCTCAACGACCATTCGGCTTCTTGCATGATCATGGGCGCGACATCCTGCGGGCTGTCGATATACTGCGCACACCCTGCGCTCAACAGCCCGGTGCCTGCCATGGTACCGAGAGCCGCCAGAGACATGGTCTTGCGCAAGAAATTTCGTCTGGTTTTTGCCGTATGATTCATTATCATTCCACCTTGTTATCGGTTAATTAACAATCATATTGATGCCGCCAATGCTCCAGGCGGTACCGTGACCATTGAGTGTTCCGCCTTCCACATGATCAAGGCGGGTAAGAGACAGGTTATCGATGCAAAAAGACAAGGCGTACTCGTGGCCCAGTCCAAGGGCATGGGCAATGGCCGCACGGATACTGCCGCCATGACCGATACTGATGATATCACGCCCCTTGTGTTGAGAAACCAGACGCTCAATGGCTGGACTGCATCGCTTTATGACCGTATGGAAACTTTCGCCGTCAGGCGGCGCATTGCCAGTCGGGTTCTGCCAGAAATCTTCATAGGCGGCGGCGTCATGGATTTCCATTTCCGGCCAGCTCATCCCTTCCCAGTCACCAAAGTCCTGTTCGGCAAAATCCGCCTCGGTAATACAGGGTGCGCCAGACAACCCGGCCTGCAAAATGGCTTCTGCGGTTTTTATGGTCCGTGAAAGATTGCTCACAACCCAGATGGCGTCATCGGGAAGATGTCGTGCCAGGGCTTCATAACGGGCGGTTTCAGTAACGTCGCAATCCAGATCCATCTGGCCATAGAGTCGTCCGGCGCCATTAATGACGGGGGCATGACGGATCCACCACCAACGGGTAATCAGCGGTGCCTTATCTGGATTTGCTTGTGGATCATGATTGGCGGGGTTTCGGGGCATGGTTCTCTATTCACTGTTGTTTGGGAGCAATTGGAACCCCGAATTGTTACATATCATCTTCTTCGTCTCCTAAACCCGGTTCACTGGCTCGCTCTATGCGTCGTTTGAGCCTCATCAGGTCACGGCGTCTTTCATCTTCTGCAATCAGGGTTTCAACATAGCGGCCCTGATATAATCCAATGCCGGCAGCTTGACCAAAATCGATAGCCTCACGAGTATCGCATCGACACAGCACCACATTACGGCTGCCCATGCCATCAACCATGGTGCGTACCAGGGCCAGAACATTCTCGCCACCGTCAATCAGTTCCGCGTTCCACATCAGTTTCAGCATATCCGCACCGATTTTATTATGGTCGATGATCTGTAATGTTTGCAGCGTTAAGCCATCGAGCAAGATTTTGTAACCAAGGGATTGAATGAATTCACGGGCAAAAAGATAGGCTCTGAGGTCGGTAAAAATATCCTCTTTTTGTAATTCAATAATCATGGTTCCGCGCCGGTTCGCTGAAACACTGGCATCAAAACTTTCGAATTCTGGCGATAACAATGTTCGGATATTAAGGTTGAAACTGATATTGCCCGATATGGTAACCCGGTCTGTTTTATTCAACATGGACAGCATACGTTTGTCGAGGGTTTCGGTCATATGCTGAAATAACCAACGGTTTGATAACAGATTAACATTGGGCATCAGTGTCTCACGCAGATCCTTGATGGATATAAACAGCTCGCTAAATACCTGTTCGGGGATCAGGTTTTTATCGATTGAGCAGGCAAACTGTCGGCGTAATAAATTAGACAGGTCGGCCCGTTGCAGGGCGGATTCCATGCGGGATAAAATTTCCGGGGTAAGCGGTTCGCCGAGACGTTGTTTTTCTTTCAAGGCAGACCGGGCATCCATGCGGTTCTTGTTTTCGATAGAACGACGCTCTTCCGCATTTACCAGGACCTGGATAATACGCTGAATATCGGAAAACTGGGATTCCGCATCAAACCAGGATGAAAAAACCGTATGCATAGTTAATTCATCGGCGACCAGAGGATCGTCGCTGAACATATATTTTATCTGCTGTACGGCGGTTTCGGTCGAGGCTCTGATCTCGTTCTTGAAGAAGAAGAATAAATCACCGCCTCGCAGAATAAAGAGCTGGCCGGACAGATCACTGATAAAGCCTTCAAAATATGATGCCGCCGCCCGCAAATGAGATTCGCGCCGATTATAGGGCCGCAGGCTGGATAGATGTATCTGTACAACCGATCGCCCGACCCGGTGCTCTTCCATGCGCTGGATATAGTCAATAAGCAGCTTTTCCTGGCTCGGAATATTCTTTTTTGTTATGGCTTTATCGCTCATTTGTCACGCCTCTTCTGAGCACGCAACGCCAGAACAAGCCGGTCAATAAAATATCCCTGATACCGTGTGATCCCGATTGATGCACCCCACCGGATGGCATCCTGGCTATCGACACGGGCAAGGATTACGTGTTCTTTGCCTGCATGTTTGACCACTTCGCGCACTTCATTAATGGCATCTCCGTTTTCATCGCCGGTAAATTCCGGGCCCCAGTTAATTTTCAGATAATCAGAGAGCAACATGGACGGATCAAAGTAGTTGATAATCATTGGGTTCAGGCCGTCAACCAATACCTTGTAGCCACATTCATGCAGGAAGTCGCAGGCGTGCCGATAGGTATTCATATCTGAAAAGATATCGATCATCTGGAATTCAATAACAATATTCTTGGTGAACGATGAGGCCGTTTCGTTAAATTTCTGGAAGTCACGGGACATAATCGTGTCGATATTCATATTCAGGCTGATGGGATCGACCATATCTGAAAGATTACGTTTGCCGATAACGGCCAGCATACGTTTGTCGAGGGTCTCCGTCAGGTATTGAAACAGCCAGGGGCTGGAGAACAGATTGATGCCCGGTGCCACGCGGGCTTTCAATTCCGTCATGGCAATAAAATATTCCCGAAAGACAATCTCGCCTTTCTCGCCGGGAATGACGCGATAAACTGATTGGTTGCGGATCAGATCGGCAATCTGGGTTCGCTTCATCTGTTGATTGATTGCCGACAGGTTATCTGCTGCGAGCGGCGTTCCAAAGCTTTCTTCCAGTGCCTTGCCCTGCAATTTGTTTCGACTGGTTTCCAGGAAATTCTTAGCCGAGTCGATAATTTCATTTACCGTTGTCGTGAAAGCCTGAAGCTCATCGGGTTGTGACAAGTCATGCCAGGAAGCGAAATGATCATCAAAGGAGCCAGGATCATTTAGCGTCAGGGGGTCTTCGGGGAAAAGTGCCCGGACCTTGTCAATGACAACATCAACCGTATCGACCTCAATATTCCGGCAAACCAGAACCAGATCGCCGTTAAAAATTGTGAATAATTGTGCTTCGTGTTCATTCAGAAAATCTTCAAAAACCCGCGCCGCTATAGTGATAAAGTATGATTGTTTGTTGCTCTCGCGCAGGTTTGATAAATGCATATGGACGGCAAAACTGCCCGCCGCGTTATCGTGTACACGAGTCAGTCGAGCCAGTAATGCTGTCTCTTCGCCTTCAAAATCCGTATTCGTATTCACAGCCATGTTGTGTTCGGCCACCCCGGTGAAATGTATATATTTTGACTATCCGTATAGATTATACGGAACCTTCCTGTGAGCCTACCTTATTTCTTGCTGGTAAAGAATTTCTTACTTGGATCAGGTGATGTTGCTGTGCACGGTATATATCCTGGTTGGTGCCGAGCGGCCTCTTACCACGATGTCATCTTTGTGTTCGAAGTCAAACTGATTGGGGGAAAAATCATTGGCGGTATCTTTGGTCTGCGCTGATATCATAATATAACTGTCAAATTCCTTATTCAGTTGCTCCAGACGCGCCGCTACATTGACCTCATCACCATGAATGGTGAAGATCAGCAGGTCTTCCGCGCCAATGGTTCCCACCGTCATGGCGCCCGTGTTGATGCCGCACCGGGTTCGCATGGTAATGCCACCGCCAAAGGTCTGCTTGTTAAGATTTTCATGGATTTCAAGTGCGGTGCGGATCGCATTACCGGCATGGTCTGTTTTATCGGTCAGGGCATCAAAGAATATCAACATGGCATCACCATGATACTGGATAATGGTTCCACCGTATTTACAGGAAATGTTATAAACTGCGCCAAAATACTCGTTCAGGGTATAAACCAGCTCCTGGGGTGTGAGCTTTTCCGACAGGGTTGAAAATCCTTCGATATCCGTAAACAGCGCGGTTGCAAATTTAGACACGCCATCGCCCGGCTTGATGCTTTCTTCGGCATGGGCGATCTGATCGACGACTTCGCGCGGCACGAAGCGTGACAGGTCACGCGCGGCAACCTGATCGACGGTCGCCCGGCGCATCATAAGCTGACCACGCTGAAGCGAGATAGCAAGGACCAGCGTAACAACTACAATGGACAGTATCTTGTCAATCTCCGCGCCGATCAGAATGCTGTTTGATGTCATATATTCCACATAGTTACGGGTAATCATGGGATCGTTGGCATCTGCTGTAATGACCAGTGTGACCAATATCATCCAGCCAATAACCGCCGCCCCACCGGCCAGCAATACATAGCGCGGCTCGAACCGCAAGGCTCGCAGGGCAATAAAGATGAACACATAAAGCAATGTTGGTGCTTTGAGATAAAACGACGGCGGCTGGTCGTATTGAATATGAAAACTCCAGATCAGGGTCATCAATAACCCCATGTCCAGGATGATGGAACCCATTAACACCCATCCGGGCAAGGCACATTGATATGAAGCAACCAGCCGAACCAGGGTTAATACGAAATACAGCCCTAGTGCCCACGGGACCGCCTCAAATGCCCCGGGTGCCGACATTTTAGGCGACAGGGTATAGAGAACAGAAAAAATGCAGACCAGCATGAGCTGAATCCAGCCGACTAGGCTTTCGCTCTTGTTTTGTTCATTACGGACGTCTTTCAAAATGCGTTCGGGTAATTCCCCGGTCATTGGCGGGCCGAACATAAATTGGGAAACAGATTGCGAAAGAGACAATTTTTGCGATTTAGTTGCCATTGAAATTTCAGCCTTTTGCCCGTCGTTTAAGTTCTTTATTGATCAGGTCAATCTGCACATCCACATTGATATTGATATAGGAGGTCACTTCCAGTGACCGATCTTCATAGGCATTATTATCCTTGTCGGCATTTTGTTGGTTATAACCATGCTGGTGCTCGGCGATCTTCAGGTCGCGTTGCTGAACCAGTTCCTCGATCTGTGGTCGGAACAATCGAAGCAAGGATGTAATCCAGATGTTGACAGGCCACGATGGGTAGGCAAGATCAACGGTGAACCGGTCCAGGATTTTCAACACATCCTCACTGTTATACCATGTTTCACCCGTGACCCAGCGGTTTACGGTGAACAGGCGAATTGGCAGTCCTTTGCGATCCATTGCAATGCCGACCAGATGACATACATCATCGTTCTTTTTTTCCGGTTTCTTATAATCAGGCAGGCTGGCGGGGTGAACACCCGACGGCATACCCAAGGGGCGCACGAAGGTGTGAAAATGACCATGTTCCTCGCCAAGTCGGGCGATGCGTTCTTCCGACGGATGGGCATGATAATAATACTGGGCATGGGTTTCTTTGTCATATACATCGCCTTTTGGATAGTGGTCCCATTCAAAGAATTCCAGCGAACCTTTGATAACCTCACCGACGATATTGGCTTTGGATTTTTGCAGAACCCGATAACAGTCAAGAATATCCTGCCCGGCAGAATTCATGGGTTCAAGTTCTGCGGTTTTGTATGCGGAAATTTTTTTCACGAATGTTGCCTCACGCCGTTCTGCCCGGTGTTTATTTTATAGCAAGGTGATCGGGAATTTGTACATTATTGTGACGGAGTAATAAAACAAACCGGACAAAAAAGCGGCAACGATTAAATCGTTGCCGCAGTTTGGGGTCATTCAATCGTACCCGTGAGGGACGAAGGAGAGTGGTTAGGGGAGATTCTTATTTCCTGACATCTTCGGGCAAGTAGAAAAGATAATCCTGGTCATCGGCAACAGTAGAATGGCATTCATTGCACATGGTCATTTTGCTGGAGCCCTTGCCGTTTGTTGTGCCGTAGATTTTGCCATTTGGCATAATCATGGTGTAACGCCAATTTCCAGTGCTCGAATTAAACCCGGCGGCCATCTTTTCCATAACAAAAAGCGGTCCGGGTTTTGCTTTGCCATTGGGGGTTATGGTAAAGCTGTCCTTGGCTAATATGGAACCGAGCGGCATAACCCCGCTGCCTTCATATTTTGCATAGCGGTAATCACCATGACCATCGGCATAATTATTAACATACCGGCCACCGTGGGTATCGGAGATATACGGTGTTTTATTAACGCTGAGCCAGGTTTGGTAATCACGAACCGATTTCAAACCGGACATACCGTAAGCCACATTCAACTTGGATTTAATCCCTTCATAGGCCGCAGCCGCTTCGCATGGGTTGACCATGGTATTGGCATTGCATGGATTACAAGGGTTACAAGGATTGCAGGGGTTGCACGGATTGCAGGCACCAGCAGCACACGGATTGCAGGGGTTGCATGGATTGCAGGCTCCCGCGGCACACGGATTGCACGGATTGCACGGGTTACAGGCTCCCGCGGCACATGGATTAATCTTGGGTGCGCATGGATTGCACGGGTTGCAACCACCAGCGGCGCACGGGTTGCACGGATTGCAGCCACCAGCGGCGCACGGGTTGCATGGATTGCAGCCACCAGCGGCGCACGGGTTGCACGGATTGCAGCCACCAGCGGCGCACGGATTGCACGGATTGCAGCCACCCGCGGCACACGGATTGCAGGGGTTACAACCACCCGCACATGGATTGCACGGATTGCATCCAGCAGCTAGCTGGATGTTGCGTGGCCGGGGTTTGGCAACCGGTAAAAGGCCATCTGACGATGCCGGTACGGAGGCTGCCTGGGCTGCGGAGGAAACCACAACGCTACTGGCGACAAAGCCTGCACCGATAAAGACCGGTATAACTGTGGTCGCTAATAGTTTTCTTTTGAGGGAAGTCACGATTTCATCTCCTTGTTAATAATGATAAGCATATTTTTTTATTGATAATGATACGCAATTAAATCTCACTTCGATATTTGACAGACTTTCTGTGGTACAGCCAATCAACAGGGTTCACATAATTGTGAGACAGCTTGAATAAATCTCAGTTGAGCGTAATAATTTCAGGATATTTCTGTCCTATGGGCCACATATTAAGCCGCGTAATTTGGTGGAAAAGATGAACATTACGCCGAACCGTCCAGTGTCATTGTCTGGGTCATTGTCTGATTTTATGGTCCGGGTCATTCCGTTCTGTGCTCTTTTGAGCTTTTTGTTGACGGGCATCTGGTCCGGGTATGCGCGGGCCGATAATCACCCGTTGGACACCCCGGCAACCGTGTATGTGCCCGCTGGGTTCTTTATGGCCGGATCAACGCGCACAGAGCGCGAAATGGCCTATGGACTCGATGAGGCGGCCTACGGTCATTCGCGAACCCGGACCCGTAAGTGGTATGAAAACGAGCGAGATTTTAAAACCCTGTCGACCCGGGCTTATTACATCTCCCAAACCCAGATAACCAATCAACAGTACGCCGCTTTCATTCATGACACAGGTTACCCGGTTCCCGGTGTGGACCGTCAAACCTGGGATAGCTATGGCCTGATCCACCCGTTTGAGCGGACCCGGCGCTTTGCCTGGCAAAACGAAGGTTATCCGGTTGGTCGCGGTGACCATCCGGTGGTGTTGGTTTCTTATGACGATGCCCAAGCCTATGCCAGATGGCTGTCAAGGCTGACGGGCGATCACTGGCGATTGCCTGATGAGGAGGAATGGGAAAAAGCAGCCCGTGGCCCGGACGGGCAAATTTTCCCCTGGGGCAATGTGTTCGACCCGGAACGCCTGAATTCACACGATTCGGGGCCGTTTGATACAACCAACGTGGGCTCGTTCCCCAGTGGCGACAGCCCCTATGGTCTGCGAGACGGGGCTGGTCAGGTTTTTGAATGGACGTCGTCGAGTTATACCGAGGGCCGTTACGTGGTCAAGGGCGGGTCCTGGGATGACAAGGGATGTGGCATCTGTCGAGCCGCCGCCCGTCATACCCGAGCCGGTGATCTGAAACATATTTTAATCGGATTTCGGGTCGTCAGGGTTATTCCGTAACCACCAGCCGGTAATCCGGCGTGGTATTCAATGGACAGGAATACAGATACTCTCCCGGTTCCAGCTTGACCGCATAGTCTTTGGAAACCCCGGTCTTGAGGCCGCCGCCGGAAATGCTGATTTTTGTCAGCTTATGGATCGGATTGCGCCAGTCATAATCGAATTCACGAAGCCAGAATCCCAGCGGGTAAGAAACATCCTTGTTTTTGACCCGAAAAATATACTCACCGGATTTTAAAGTCAGCACAGTCGCCTTAACCAGACGGTCTTTTGCGGTTTTTTTGTTAATCGCCACACAATCGGCTTTTTTGGTAGAGCTGAAACCAAGGTTTTTACCTTCGGGTTCGAGAAACTGGCACGGTGTCTGGGTCAACTCTATAACCTGAGCACCCATTGCCGGGCGGATCATCAGTGGCGTTATTAAAATAACGGCGGCGATTATGAATTCGAAATGTCGATGGTAAGCCATGTTTCCTCCTGTCCAGACTGTTGAGGGACTATAGAAATGCCCTTACTTCACCGCAAATCATATCCCTGTGAGCAGGATATGGGTATTTTCAGTCAGGAATATCAGGAATTCGGCTTGTGGCGGGGTGTATTTAGCGCCTCTTTTTCCAGTAATTTCTTTTTTCGTGCGACCCCCCAGCGGTATCCGGTCAAGGCCCCGGTGCTGCCAACTGCACGGTGGCACGGAACGATCAGCGATACCGGATTGGTGGCACAGGCCCGACCGACGGCCCGCGCAGCACCCGGCTTGCCAAGGGCGTGGGCAATAGCACCATAGGTCATGGTCTGGCCCGGCGCGATCTGGCGCAGGGCTTGCCAGACACGGGCCTGAAACGCCGTGCCGCGCACATCAAGCGGCAGGTCGCTGCTTGGTATCTGGTGATCAAAATTTGCCAGAATCGAGACCAGCCAGTCTTTCATCATGCCGTCATCGGGTTGAATTTGGGCCTGGGGGAAATCGTGTCGTAATTCGGCGATCAGGTCATTATCACGATCACCGAAGCCCAGAAAGGCGATGCCACGCCGGGTTGCGGCCACGATCATCCGGCCAAGCTGACAGTCCATCAGGGCGTAATGTAAGGTGGCACCCTTGCCGCCTTTGGCGTAACTGGCCGGTGTCATTCCAAGCCAGCTATGGGCATTTTCATACAATCGCGAGGATGATCCATAACCGGCCTGATACAGAGCGCCGGTAACATCGCCACCCTGTTTCAACAAGCAACGAATCCGGTGACGGCGTAATTCATCGCCGTATACCCTGGGTGATATACCCATCAGGGCGGTAAACCGGCGTTGCAGATGATGGGCGCTCATGCCTGTATGGCGGGCAAGCTCATCCAGGGTAGGAACCTTTTCGTCCTGTTCGGCCATGAACCGGCAGACCGATTGTACCATCTGTTGGTCGGTGTCCGGGAGTTCCAGATCAGCCGGTTTGCAGCGCAGGCACGCCCGGTATCCGGCATGTTCTGCGGCTTCGGCTATGTGGAAAAATTCCACATTCGTTCGTTTCGGGCGGCGTGACGGACACGATGGACGGCAATAGATACCGGTGGAACTGACGGCGAATACAAAGATACCATCGGCCGCACTATCCCTCTCCATAACCTGCTGCCAGCGTTCATCGGAGGACATCTTCATGTGTGTTGTAATGTTTGTCATGACCCCATGATAACCCATTGTGGAAGGGGCGCTATCCGAACCTTGCGGTTAAAATAATTTATCCATATTGATGCAGTTTGGTACCGTGGCGTTTCAGCCAGTCGCAGGCGCGCTCGACATCGTCGCTGAGCTGGGCGACTTGGGCCCAGAAACGCGGGCTGTGATTAAGTTCGGCCAGATGGGCAACCTCGTGGGCGACCACATAATCCAGTACCCAGTCGGGTGCCATGATCAGGCGCCAGGAAAAATTTAATGATCCGCTGTGGGAACACGACCCCCACCGCGAGCGGGTGTCGCGGATGGTTATGCGCGCGTGACGCTTGCCCAGGGTGGCGGCCTTTGCCGCAGCACGCTGGGTTATTTCGCGCCGTGCCTCGGACTTCATCCAGTCGCGCAGGCGTCGTGCCAGATGTTCCGGTCGGCCTGAGATGAACAAGATTTCGTGCTCGCGTACAACGGTTCCTCGCATGTCCGGCTTGTGACAAATCAAATGTGGGGTACCCAGGTACGGAACGCTGGCACCATCTGTGAACTCAACGACCTTTGGGGTTCTCTCGAGCCGGGCGAGCAACCATCCTTCGCGTTCCTGGGCAAATTGCCGGGCCGTTTCATAGTCCGTGCCGGGCGGCAGGGTGACGACCGCGCCACCGGTCTTGGGGTCGGTTCGCAAGATCATCCGCCGAGCACGGGCATGATGGCGGAAGGTGAGAGAGGCCTGGGCATCGCCCAGTTTGATGGTTCCCCCATCAACGCTTTCATATCTGCCGGGTTTGGCTGATTTACGCCATATCATGGTCGCTCCGTCATGGTGCTGGGAGTTGGAAGCCAGTCGCTTTAATCTTGTCCAGAAAACGTGTTTCTTCGTCACGGTCCAACATGCACAGGGGCGGACGCAACGCCAGCCAGCCGTCATCGCCATAATGATCGGCTATCACGCTTTTCAGGCATGCGGCCAGAGGATAATCGGAAATAATAACACGCAGGGTTTGCAGCATGTCGTGTGCTTTTTGGGCTTCCTGATCGATTTCCTGATGGTCGAACCAGGCCGTGGTAACCTTATGGGCGAGGCTGCTGGATATATTGCTGATCGCGGTGATACAGCCCGCGCCACCGGCCTTCATAACATTGAGAAAGGATTCTTCGGAGCCCGAAAATACGGCGAAGTCGGGGAATTTCCGAACCATTTCAAGCATATTTTCCTCGACGCCGGAACTGTCCTTGATGCCGACAACGGTATTGGGAAACCGGTTGATCAGCTGGCCGATTACATGGTGGCTTATGGGCACAGTAGACATTTGCGGGAAGTGATACAGATAGATCCGCAATTGTGGTGAGGCGACACGCTCGATGACCTCGCTGTAGGCGTCACAAACACCCTGATCGCTGACATTTTTATAATAAAACGGTGGCAGCATCAGCACCCCCCCGGCACCCACATCCATGGCACAGCGGGTTATCTCAACGGTGTCGCTGACGGCCGCCGTCCCGGTTCCCGGCATGGTTTTTGCCATATCGATACCGGCCTTTGCCAAACCTTCTAGGATAGCGATTCTCTCCGTCAGGCCAAACGAGGTGCCTTCGCCTGTGGTTCCCATGACTGCCAGACCATCGCAGCCGTTTGCCAACAGCCAGTGGCAATGGTCAACCAGCCGCCCCAGATCAGGTGTGCGGTCCGAATTCAATGGTGTGAGAACGGCGGCAAAAACACCTCTCATGATGGCTGGTATGGTGTCTGTGGAATTTTGTGTTGTTGCGCTCATGGCGGCCCCCGTAAATTTATGTACGGGCGATAATGAGCCACTCGCTTGCCCTAAACAAGACCCAACATTGGTATTATAAAGCAGGCTGGTTAAAATCGGCGAACACCTTGTGGGCGATGGTCATCAGGTCTGCACGAGCGACCGGACCGGTCAGGGCGTAGGCGAAACGGTCATCGACCCAGTAAAAGGCATTGAGACCTTCGGCGTCGTCGAATCTGAATGCCGTATTCTCTTCGGTGTCTGTCGCACGGACATAGATGGTCAGCCTGTTGCCCGTGGCGTTTTCATACATAAACAAGGCTACCGGCAGGGCGTTTGCCGACAACAGACGACCGCCGACAAGGCTATATCCGGTGGCGGTAATGTCGGGTGCCCTGAGCGGGGTTCCCAGACGTTTGGAAAGCCAGGCCACCAGATGGTTTTGCTGGTCTGCGCCGACCTCGACGGGATGGCGGACCTCGCTGACAAAGACCCGGTGGGCACCGACGGCCTGTTGGACAAAGGAAGTCGCAGCGTATGGCTGATTGACTGATTGCCAGCCATGCAGGAACCAGCCGCCACCACCGCCGAGCAACAATATGGCAATCGAGGCCGCCATGCGCATCCATGATGATGTATGGCCAAATGGTTTTCGGCGTTGGTCTTTATCCAACAGTGTGAGCATATCAGGCGGAATGGCCTCATCCAGGATCGAATCGTACACCTCATGCATACGGTTTTTCTGTGACCGCCACGAATGGACCATGGCGGAGTCTTCCGGATTCTCGGCCAGCCAGGCTTCGATTCGTGCCATGTCTTCCGCCGGTAATTCACTGTCCACATAGCGGTTCAGGTCGTCGTGTGTAACCGGGGTGTTGTTCATGTTATTTGCCTCAGAAAGTCATCTGTATTTTCCAGCATTAATTCTCGTAAAGCCGTCCGTCCGCGATTGAGCCGTGACATCACTGTGCCAATGGGAATGTCGAGAATTTCGGCGACCTCTTTATACCGGGCACCCTCCATGCCGACCAAAAGAACCACCTGGCGCTGTTCGTCTGGCAGCAGGCGCAGGGCGCGCTGCATGTCTCGGAGCTGGTGTCTGGCGTCTTGTTGTGCCGTTACCCTGTGCAGGTCTTCGTGGCTGTCATCCAGGGTCACCACATCGGGGCGTCGGTTTGCCCGGGTCATGTCGTTAACAAAAATATTATGCAAAATCGAAAAAATCCATGCTCTCATGTTGCTGCCCGGTTGCCACAGATGCAAACGATCGAGGGCTCGTGTCAGGGCTTCTTGAACCAGATCATCGCCGTCCGTCGAATTGCCCGTCAAGGCACAGGCATAACGCCTGAGGTGAGGAATTTGCCGGGCAATGAGGTGATGATATTGTTGCACTGGAATATCCGGTTGTTGTTGGTTCTGAGCCGCCGGACCACTGAGAGACTATGATCCGGCAGCTCGTTAAAACCTTGTTACATACCTAGGATTTTCTTAGCTGCTTTCAATGCGGCAATGGATTCAGCGTGCGCCCCACTTTTATGATAGGCTTCGCCTTTGTCGCGCAGTGATTTGACCTTGGCCATATCACTTGAACTTATCTGAACGCCAGCCTCCAGGGCTGCATCAATGGCGTGCAAGTCTTTTGGACAGCTAAAAGCATAAGCCGGGGACGCTAGGGCGATCACAAGTCCGGCGGCGGCAAGGGATGTGAATACTTTTTTCATCTGAAATTCTCCATTTCTGTCATGGTCAGCACAAAATGTGCCTTTCCTATATATGAACAGTTGAAGACGTTTTTTATTCCAAATTTAATTTTATTTATTTTTATTCGATCCAGTCGATGATGCGGTCATCCAGATCGAGCACGTCGTTTTCCGATATGGTACGGTCGCGAACCGATATTCCGGCCCGGTGAATGCTCTGGGGATCACCACTGATCAGCGGATGCCAGTCCGCCAGTTTACCGCCTTCGGACAGGACCCGGTAGGCACAACTGGCCGGCAACCAGTGCAAGCTGGATATGTCTCTGGGTTTTAAGACCACACAATCGGGCACCTTGGATTTGCGATTGCCGTAATCCAGGCATCGGCATTCATGGCGATCAAACAGCCAGCACGCGGCATCGGTAAAGAAGATATCACCATCATCATTTATCAGCTTGTTCAGGCAACACTTACCGCATCCATCGCACAGGGACTCCCATTCCGGTTGAGACATTTCATGCAGGGATTTGGTTTCCCAAAATGGTTTCTTGCGGGTCATTTTACGGTTGTTTCCAGGTCATTCCAGCCAGTCAATTATATGGGCGGCGTAGTCATCCACATGTCGTTCGCTAACCGTTCGTCCACGCACAGACATGCCGGCGGAATGTACACTATCGGCATCGCCCGTGACCAGATGATGCCAGTCCGGCAGGTCATGCCCTTCAGACAGGCGTCGATAAGCGCACGTTGGGGCTAGCCAGTCCAGGTTTTTCACCTTGTTTGGGGTCAGCCTGATACAGTCGGGCACGAACCGGTGGCGATCAGTATAACTGGAACAGCGACAGCTATGGGGGTCAAGCAGGCGGCACGCAACATTGGTGTGGCGCAGTTTGCGTTCGCTGGTTTTGTCGGGGTTATCGACCATACCCAGACAACATTTACCACATCCATCGCACAAGGCGTCCCATTGGGCAGGGCTCATCTGGTCCAGGGGTGTGGTTTTCCAGAACGGTGTATCGCTCATATCCTGATACGCATGTTTATAATTTGGCTTTAATTTTACTTGCCATAAGTTCGGGGGGCGTGTTGTGGCTGAAGTGTGCCTTGTACTTGCCATCGGGGCCCATCAAGTAGATCAGGGCAGTATGATCCATGAAATAATCATCCGGATCGGCATCTTTTTCCTGGACCTTGGCATAATAAACCCCGAAGGCCTTGGTAACTTTTTTGATCTGGTTGGGGTTGCCGGTCAAACCGGTAATGGCCGGATGGAAGTGCTCCAGATATTCTTTCAGGTATTCGGGTTTGTCGCGCTCCGGATCAACGGTAATAAACAGCACGTTCATGTCACTGGCATCGTCGCCAAGAATATCAAGCGCGGTTGATATATTTGTCAGGGTTGTGGGACAAACATCCGGACAGTAGGTATAACCGAAAAAAATCAGGCTGTTCGTACCGTAATAGTCCTCATTGTTGACGTTTTCGCCCCAATGATTAACCAGATCAAAAGGGCCGCCGATCTGTATTTTGGAGGTTTGTTTGGGTGTGCCGAATAACGGCCCGAAGCCGCCGGATTGAAAAACATACCAGAACCCGCCTGCGGCACCTACAAGCATCAAGATTGCAATTAATATTCGGGCCTGCCTCATGGTATGCATCCTTGCTCAGCAATTGAACTCGAGGATGGCATCATAGGGTACGGATCGCTCCGGGCCAATATCATATGAACAAAAAAAATGGAATTGATGTTTGTGTTGGTAAAGCCAATGATTTTGGTATGTTCTGGATTTTTTACACGAAATGAAACGGTCACCATGAGCGAGGAAGAATCTTCATCCAGTATTCCACACAGGATACTGACAAAAAAACAGACGATGATATCGTTTGGCGGTTTGTTTGCCGCTATTTTTGCGTGGGGTATTTCCTTCGCCGGGCTCATACCCATGATGGCTTTGTCACTGGAATCACAGGGGTATAGCAGCCTGATGATCGGAGTATTGGGGGCGATCACGCCGGTAGGTGTTATCCTGGCGGCCCCTTTGGTTCCGTTTCTGGTCCGTCGATTTGGCACCTCGGGCGCTAATTTTCTGACCTCATTCTGCTCCTTGCTTACCATTGTCCTGTTGCCGGTGTTTGATTCTTATGAAAGCTGGCTGGTCCTGCGGTTTATGACCGGCATTTTCAGTGCTACCCCCTGGATTGTTACCGAAGCATGGCTCAATTCTATTGCCCATGATGGGAACCGCGGGAGAATGACGGCGATCTATGGTACCGTTATGGCGGGCAGTTTCGCCATTGGCCCCCTGATATTAACGATTATCGGCACACAAGGCGTCACGGCTTATATATTTTCCGCCATCGCCATGGCGATCAGCCTGGTTCCGTTGTTGTTTATCTGGCATCTGGCTCCGGTGTTGCATTTGCCGAAAGGCGTCCGCCTGTCCGGTTTTATCAAATCCATGCCCTCTATACTGGCCGCCGGTTTGCTGTGTGGTATGACCGATATGGTGTTTTTTAATTTCCTGCCGATCTGGGGGCTGCGGGTGGGGTTTGATGAAAATACGGCCATCTTATTGCTCAGTTTGTTTGTGCTCGGCAATATCGTGTTGCAGTTGCCGATCTGCTGGCTGGCAGACCGAACTGATCGTTATAAAATCCTGATCGTGTGTGGATTCGTCGGGATTATCGGTCCGGTTGTGCTGACCGTAGCCCAGACATTTGGCAGTATCACCGGTATCGCCATAACCTTGTTTTTCTGGGGTGGTTTTGCCTGGGCGCTTTATACCGTATCGCTGGCTATCATCGGAGAGCGCTATAAGGGCGGTTCGTTGACCGCGGCCAGTGCGGCTTTTGTTGTGGCCTATGAGATTGCCAATATCGCCGGACCACCGCTGGCGGGTATTGCCTTTGAGTTGTGGCAACCCCATGGCCTGATGGTCTTCGTGGGGGTCTGTGCGGTGTTGTTTTGTTGCGTGATTATTTACCGCCATGCACGCACGAGGGCCTGACAAAAGGGCCTGATCAACCGGTGTTACTGAAATGGCCAGTGATTGTCAGGAGGGAATACGTGTATCCAGCTCAGAGGCTTCCTCATCACGGCCCTGGGCGCGCAACAGGGCGGCGTAATTACGTAAACCGGTCACCAGTGATGGATGGTCCGCTGACAGGGCTTTTTCCTTAATATTCAGGGCGCGGCGTAACAGAGGCTCCGCCTCGTCGGCTAAATTCTGATGTTTCAGCAACAATCCCAGATTGTTCAGATCCGTTGCCACAGCCAGTGAGTCTGCGCCATCGGCGGCTTCATCAATTTTCAAGGCCCGTTCGTAAAGCGGGCGTGCCGCATTGCCATCGCCTTTTTCATAATACAGCATGGCGAGATTGTTCAGGACACTGGCCACGTCCGTATCATTAGGCCCCTTGAAACGCTCCAGTAATTTCAGGGCCCGGCGAAAGGATATTAACGCCTTGTCGTGTTCATCGTTACGGTAAAGAGCCATGGCATGGTTGTTCAGGCATTCGGCCAGCAACGCATCGTGGCCCATGGGCACGGTTTCGATGGCCTGGCGATAGTGCTGGACGGCGGCCTCAATGTTCTCCAGATCAAGCGCCAGATCACCGGCCGTAATACGCGCGATGGTCGCGCCCAGCAGGTGTTGTTCAGACTGGTTCTTTAACTGGTTCCCGGCGTCGGTATTTTCCTGGCTGAGTGTGTCCAGAGCCTCAATGGCTTTATCCGCCGTTCCACCTTGTACCAGGTCGCGCAGGTCCTCGAGGGCGTTGGCAAAGGGCGAGCCTTTTGCACCATGTTCGTTCAAGCGGTTTTGCAGGTTATCGAACCAATCGTTGTGAATGCCGCCCGGTGAAGAAATATGGGGTGAGGATAAATCCGGGGACTGAAGTTCAGCCGGCGATGTTCGTTTGATCTGGGCGATCTGGTTCGTCAGGACATTCATCAGTTCCTGATCATTTTTATCCGGTTTTTTTATGGCTGTTTTTCTTCGATTCCGGACCATCATCAGGATGACAAGAATGGTCACAAAAATGGCGGTCAGGGTTATTTCCGGGAGCTGCAGGAGTAATTCATTGGGATACTCTTCTCGCAGTTGTTCCAGCAACTGCCAGAATGTCTCAATAATACGGACTATCTGCTCCATGGGTATTGATACTTTCCCGTTTTGACGAACCATACCGCACGATTGCCGATACGGGCGAATCGCCTGTGGGACTCTTATACGATATTTGCCGTTGATTTGCAGGCAAGAATGATTCCATGGCCGTGATACAGGTTGACCTTACTCATCGCCAGCATCATTGTTCGAGGTATGTTTATTTTCGGAATGATAAACGGGCCGGCTGGTTTCGACCCTATGATTTTGTTGCTTCTGGCCATGGCGGTGGATGCCTATATTGGTTCGTTCCGTTTATTTTCCCGGCTAATTTTCCATCCTGTCAACCTGATTGAAAAGCTCATCCACTTTTTCGATGCGCGTCTTAACCGCGAGAAACGCACGCAAAAAGACCGTGCCGTTCGCGGCTTCGTCAGTGTCATGTTTGTCATTGTAATCTGTATTGTTGCTGGTGGTGCCATCGCCTGGTTATCGCGTAACCACGAATGGGGCTGGCTTCTCGAATTTTCCCTGGTGGTCAGCCTGATTAACCAGCGCGACCCGTTCAACCGGGTTCTCAAGGTCGAAAAGGTGTTGCGCGATGACAGCCTGGAAGCGGCCCGGCGCAGCCTTGCCCAGGTCGCCCGGCGTGATCCCTCACAACTTGATGATTATGGTATTGCCCGCACTGCGATTGAGGCTTTGAGCAAAAAGTATTCGACCGGGGTTATCGCCCCGATGTTCTGGTATGTGCTTTTTGGCCTGCCCGGTATACTGGTTTATAAGGCGGTCAATATCATGGACGGGCTGATCGGTTACAAGGATATCAAGTATCAGTCTTTTGGATTCTCGGCTGCCCGGATCGATGATATCCTCAATATAATACCGGCCCGGCTGGCCGGATTGTTTCTGTGTGCTGCGGCAATATTTTCACCAACGGCCCATCCGTCCCAGGGATTCAAGACCATGTTGCGTGACGTGGGTAAGCACCGTTCGCTTAATGCTGGCTGGTCGACAAGTGCCGTGGCCGGTGCGCTCGAATTGGCATTGGCTGGCCCCAAACGCTTCGCCAACCGTGTGGTCAAGGAGCCCTGGATTGGCGAGGGTACGGCCAGGGCGACCCATAAGGATATTCGTCGCGCCCTTTATCTCTATGCCATTGCCTGTTTGATCAACACCGGGTGGATCGGCGCCATCGCCATTATCCGGTTTAATATGCTCTAGTTGCTGGCAGCCCCTTCGCCACCCTCATCATTTGGCCGCGGGGCAAATGATACGTTGACACGGCGCGCCAGCGGGGAAGGCTCTTCGACCTCGATTTTAAATGAAATCAGGTCTTGCGGCTCGATCACAGACTGGGGTGGTTCCTGCACGACCAACTGGATCTGTTCGCCATCAGCATTGCTCAAGACCGCTTGTATCAGGGGGATGTCAAGGGCGCTCGCGCTGACATTGCTGATGTTTCCGGTAACGATCAGAAAATCAACGCCACCATTGGTCACACGTTGGTAATTGATGTCTTCAATAGCCAGTCCATCACCCAGTTTTTCTGACGATACACCGATCATGTCATAGACCGGTGCCAGGGCTGGCACGTACTGAAGAACCAGCGGACGAAGGAAATAAAGCCCACCCAGCATTGCACCGATGATAACCAGAAGCATGATAATAACCATGAGCGCCTTGCTTTTTTTCTTGGGCTCGGCGGATTTTTTGCCACGCCGTCTTCTGCGCGGCATATCCGGTTCGTCACTGAGGTCGGATGTCAGGCTGTCGGGCAACGGGTCCGGGTCGGGAATATCATCGATGTCATCAATATCGATGGCTGCTTCCGGTTCGCCCTCGTTGGAGGTCGGGTTGGTGATGGACGATATGACGGCGGGCTCGTCCTCATCATCGAAGATGGTGTCGAGTTCCTCGTCCGAAATATCATCTTTCGGTTCCGGTTCCGGTTCCGGTTTCGGTTCGGGCGCGGGCTCCGGCTCCGGTTCAACTTCCGGCGTATTGAATTCGTCCTCGTCGTCATCGCTTTCAAACAGGGCATTGATGTTATCGGACAGAACATTATCCAGTTCGCTATCACCCATGATGTTGTCGTCTGGATCGGGCTGTGGCTTGGACGCGGTATCGGGATCTTCAAACGGTGCTTGTTGTTGTGGTGGTCCAGGTTGCTGAGAGTAGTCAACCGGTGGATAGCCTGGCGGTGGATAGGGATAACCAGGCTGTTGTAAATTCTGTGGCGGGTAAGGGGCATATCCGGGTGGTTGCTGAGGCGGATAACCGGGGAACGGAGCCGGATAGGCGGGCTGCGCCGGTTGGGGATTTTGCAGGGCCTGGACGGAATGGGCAACGGGTTGCTGGAACCATTCCTGAGCACAGTTAAAACAACGTACCGTACGACCGTTCTGACCAATTCCGCTCAGATCAACATTGAACTGTGTTTTACAATTAGGGCAGTGTATTATCATGTATGCAAAGACAAATTGTCTTCCCCAAGCATTTTTGAGTAATATATTCCTTATTATCATTTATAAGCGGCGGAAGATTCGAAGGCAAGTAATACCAAGAAGCTTTGGATATTAAAGATTTTATGGGAAAAACGGGTTGTATGGCTTTGATCTAAACGATTTTATTGTTCTCGTGACGCCCATATGTCATTGTTACTTAACCCTAAAACATACGGCCCCAATTTTTTAATGAGCGAATTCAACACGAATAATATTGTCCGATTTGAAAATGTCGGTTTGCGATATGGTTTTGGCCCGGAAGTGCTGCAAGATATCTATTTTGAGCTGGCAGCCGGTTCCTTTCATTTTTTGACCGGGGCCAGCGGTGCGGGCAAGTCGTCGCTCATGAAGCTGATGTATCTCGCCATGCGCCCCTCGCGAGGAACGGTTAGCCTGTTTGGCCGCGATATTGCTACAACACCACGATCGGAATTACCGGCCCTGCGGCGCAGGGTTGGTGTTGTGTTTCAGGAGTTCCGGCTGCTCAATCATCTGAGCGCTTTTGATAATGTGGCCCTGCCCTTGCGGGTGGCGGGGGTGCGCGAGAGTGAATTGAAAGGCCAGGTAGAAGAACTACTGGCCTGGGTTGATCTGAAGAATCACATGAAGGCTCGTCCTCCGACGCTCTCGGGTGGGCAACAACAACGGGTGGCTATTGCCCGTGCCGTTATTGCGCGACCCCGGTTGTTGCTGGCCGATGAACCCACGGGCAATGTGGATGATCGCATGGCCTATCGTCTGGTCCATCTGTTCGAGGAGCTTAACCGGTTGGGAACGACGGTGGTTATAGCAACCCATAATCAACAACTGGTGGACAGGTTGGGTCATCCCGAAATCCGGCTGTCGGGTGGACAATTGCGGTTACTTGAACGATCTGATAAAACGCGCCAGTCTAAAATCAAACCGGGTGGGCGCCCCATAGCACCGTTTGATCCGGAAGTACTTGATTATCTGTAAGCTGGACTATCTGTTTTGATCGCCTGATTAGCTTGTGGGCGGGCGTCGAAAAACCTTGACGATGCACCGTATGGCCTGCGACTGTCCTCCTGCTCAATGGACGGCTTAAGCGATTTCTATGGGCCATTATTGAGGCAACTTTGCACAAGGGGGCAAAGACAGTGTTTTTCCGTCGGACTGATATTGCGTTGGACCAGGATGCCCATGCCCGATTTCTACCCGTCCTGATCGCTTTTATGGTGTATCTGGCTATACTGGCGGTGGCCGGTATTATGCTGTTGCAGCATTCAATGGATCGTTGGAATCGCGGCATCAGTGGTACCATGACCGTTCAGATTATGTCGGCCAGCAAGTCTGATGCGGGGGGGACTGATCGTGCCATTAATGATGCGCTGGGCGTTTTGATGGCGACACCCGGAGTGCTCAACGCGGTGGCCTTGTCAGAAGACGGAACCCTGGATTTATTGCGACCCTGGCTTGGTGATCTTGCCGGGCAGGCTGATCTGCCCATTCCACGGTTGATCGATGTAGTTGTTGACCCGGAAGCCGGGGTGGATACCCAGGCGCTGGCCGCCCGGCTCGCCGTGGCGGTTCCCGGATCGTCGCTGGATGATCACCGGGTATGGCTTGATCGCCTGGTGCGATTACTCAGAACTATTGAAATCATCGCCATGGGTGTGGTGGCCGTTATCGGTCTGGTCACCGTCGGAACGGTTGTTTTCACAACCCGAACCGGGTTGGCTCTGCATAGTGAGGCCATTCAGGTTTTGCACCTGATCGGGGCGCAAGACACCTATATTGCCCGCCAGTTTGCCGGACGTGCGTTATGGCTGGGCCTCAAGGGCGGTCTGGTCGGTCTGGTGTTTTGTGTGCCGACGCTGTGGGCTATCGGGTACTTTGCCAAGGCCATGCAGATAGATGCTATCTCGCAGGCCTCGTTGGGGGCTGTGCAATTGACGGCGATTGCCAGCTTGCCGCTGGTTGTGGCGCTGATTGCCATGTTTACCGCCAGAACGACAGTCTTGAAAACCCTGGCCCGGATGCCGTGAGGTATATTCATGGTACCACCGCTTTATAAACGACGGCGATCACGGCGTATTACGATGATGACGGTTGCCGTTATCGTTCTCTCGGTCGCTGTGTGGTCTGGCGGGTTCTATCGGTTTGCCCAGCAAACCATTCCAAATCACGTTATTGATTCCCAGACCCGGACCGATGCCATCGTGGTGCTGACCGGTGGCAGTGGCAGGCTGGATGTAGGGCTTGAACTGCTGATCGGTGATTATGCAAAACGGATGTTTATTTCCGGGGTCTATCAGGGCATCGATGTTAATCAAATTTTACAGATGTTTCGCGAGAATCCAGGTGGATTGGCGTCCCGGGTCGAAGTAGGTAACGCCATTGATACCCATGAAAATGCCTGGGAGACGGCCCGTTGGGCAATGCGGGAGAATATCGGTTCTATTCGTCTGGTTACCGCGGCCTATCACATGCCGCGTAGCCTGCTTGAATTTCGCTATCGTATGCCGGACGTATTGCTGATCCCCCATCCCATATTTCCCGAACACGTCAAGGAGAACTGGTGGGTATGGCCGGGCACAACCTGGCTTGTCACCAAGGAGTACAATAAATATCTGGTGGTTTGGTTGCGCCAGCAGATTATTTTATCATGGGTTAATTTGAAGCAGTTATTCGATGATTAATAAACTACGGTCCTACATTTTTGACGCGGTTCAAATTCTGACCACGGCCCTGTTCGTGATATTCTTTCTGCTCATGATGCCGTTTCCCTGGCAGTGGATGCAGTCGGGCATCAATGTCTGGGCGCGTACCATACGCTTGCAGGCACGGTTTATGGTTGGTATTGGCGTTCGGGTCGTGGGTCTGGAAAATGTTCCCGAGGGACCGGTTATTATCGCCTCAAAACACCTGTCGATCTGGGACACTTCGTTTTATCAGGTTTTATTTCCGCGCACCGTATATGTAATGAAAAAGGAATTGCTGTCGATTCCCATCTGGGGCTGGACGGCACGCAAAATCCGCTCCATTTCGGTGGATCGTTCCGGCGGATCGTCGGCTATGAAAAAACTGATCGCCGATACCACGGCGCGTCTGGATGAAGGCCGCAAGGTTATTATTTTCCCCGAAGGCACCCGTATGAGGCCCGGCCAACAGACGGACTTTCATCCTGGAATCGCGGCAATGTATAAATACAACAATGTTCCGGTCGTCCCGGTGATCCTGAATTCCGGGTTGTTTTGGGGGCGCAATAATATTGGCGAAAAAACATCCGGTGTGATTACCGTTGAGTTCCTGCCGGCTATTGAGCCGGGGCGTGATCGCAAGGTTTTCATGCACGACCTTCAGGCTTGTATTAATGAAGGCACGGCCCGCCTGGACGCCGAGGCCAGAAGCGAGTTTCCCATACTGGGTCCGGCTCAGATAACAGGGCAATAAATATACTACAGCGATCGCCTGAAATGACCTGTGGAAAACGTGCAAAACGTATGTTTCCGGCTCTGAGCAAGGGGTTGGGGCGGGATGTCCTGGGGATAAAAGTGTGGAAACATAACAAGAACAAATCTTGACCGTGCTGGTCAATTAGAGTATGTTTTTACGTGACGAAATTCATAACAAGCAAATAAAATCAAGAGGATGCACATGGCACAGGTTGCCCCGATCTCACAACAAATCTGGGATATGAAGTATCGGCTGAAACATGTTGATGGTCATCCTGTGGACAAATCTATCGAGGATACCTGGTTGCGGATCGCCACGGCCCTGAGCGAGGGTGAGGCTGATAAAGACCTGTGGCGGCAAAAATTTTATGACCTGATGGAAGACTTCCGGTTCCTGCCTGCCGGGCGGATTATATCGGGTGCCGGGACCACCCGGCGGGTCACCATGTTCAATTGTTTTGTTATGGGTAGTATTCCCGATGACATGGCGGGTATTTTCGAGAATTTGAAGGAAGCCGCGTTGACCATGCAACAGGGTGGCGGCATTGGGTATGATTTCTCAACCCTGCGGCCCAAGGGGGCTTTCGTAAAAGGTGTCGGGGCGGATGCGTCCGGCCCCCTGACCTTTATGGATGTGTGGGATGCCATGTGTCGGACTATCATGAGTGCCGGATCAAGGCGGGGTGCCATGATGGCCGTGATGTCGTGCGACCATCCGGACCTGGAGGACTTTATCGAGGCCAAGCGCGAAGCCGGGCGGTTGCGTATGTTTAATCTCTCCGTTCTGATTACCGATGCATTTATGCAGGCGGTTAAACAGGATGGTGACTGGGACCTGGTCTTCGAGGGGACCGTCTATAAAACCGTCAAGGCGCGTTCCTTGTGGGATACCATCATCCATTCCAATTATTCCTTTGCCGAACCGGGCGTTATCTTCATCGACCGGATTAACCGGGAAAACAACCTGAATTATTGTGAGACCATCCGCGCCACAAATCCTTGTGGCGAGCAACCCCTGCCGCCCTATGGTGCCTGTCTGCTTGGTTCCATCAATCTGGCGCGGTTCGTGGAAAACGCCTTCGAAGATGCTGCTGCTATTGATCTGGATGTCCTGAGCGACAGCGTGGCGGTTGCCGTGCGCCTGCTCGATAATGTCATCGATATTTCGGGCTTTCCGCTTGAGCAACAGCAAAATGAAGCCATATCAAAACGCCGTATCGGGCTTGGTATCACCGGGCTTGCCGATGCGTTGATCATGTGTGGTGCGCGATATGGCGGCGCGGCTGCCGTCCGACTGACGGAAAGCTGGATGGCGACAATTCAGCGCAGTGCCTATCTGTCATCGATCGAGATAGCCAAGGAAAAAGGCGTATTTCCATTGTTTGATGCCGAGAAATATCTGACCGGTGGTCACGTTCGTCACCTGGATGAGGACGTTCGGGCGGCTATTGAGCAACATGGAATCCGAAATGCCCTGCTCACATCTGTCGCCCCGACGGGCACTATTTCTCTGTTTGCCGATAATGTGTCATCAGGACTGGAGCCGGTATTCAGTTTTAAATACATTCGGAATGTTTTGATGCCTGATGGCGAACGCCGTTCCGAGGAAGTCTCGGATTATGCTTACCGCCTGTATCGCCGCCAATTTGGATCGGAAGTTCCCTTGCCCAACGCTTTTGTTGATGCCCAGAGCCTGGCGCCCAACGATCATCTGGTCATGCAGGCCGCCGTGCAGAAATACATCGACAGTTCCATTTCCAAGACCATCAATGTACCTGAAAGTGTTTCATATGATGACTTCAAGGAAATCTATATGCAGGCCTTCGATCTTGGCTGTAAGGGGTGTACGACCTATCGTCCCAATGATGTTACCGGCGCCGTGCTCGAGGTCATCGAGGATACCGACAAGGTCTCATCAAACGAGAACGAACCCGAGCTGCCCCTGAGCCAACCCCTGGAAACCACGCACCCGCGTGATGAGGGTGACTCCGGTGCCGTGGTTTACATGACCCGCCCGCTTGACCGCCCCTCAGCCCTGAACGGGGCCACTTACAAAGTCAGCTGGCCGGAAAGTGACCACGCCATTTATATCACCCTCAACGACATCTTGCAGGATGGCCGTGTCCGCCCCTTTGAGGTATTTATCAATTCCAAGAACATGGAGCATTACGCCTGGACGGTTGCCCTGACCCGGATGATTTCGGCCGTGTTCCGTCGTGGTGGCGATGTATCTTTTGTGGTCGAAGAACTCAAGGCGGTGTTTGATCCCCGTGGCGGGCACTGGGTTGGTGGCAAATATGTGCCGTCATTGCTGGCCGCTATTGGTAGCGTGATCGAGCAGCATATGATTAATGTCGGGTTTTTAAGCCCTCACGGCAAGCTGGCCCACGAAGCTGACCGGGAATTTAATGTTGTCGGTCTGAACCAGGGGGCTGGAACACAATCGCCGGGCACCCCGGCTGGTACGGACCAGGAAAAAACCGCCAAATCACCGTTTCGCTATTGCCCGAAATGTAATCAGCCCTCTCTGGTCCGTCAGGAGGGATGCGATACCTGTACGTCGTGTGCCTATTCCAAGTGTGGTTAATCTGAGTGTGGTTAATGCCCCTGATATGGTCCCGATAATTTTATGAGCCGTTCCAAAGGGTGATCAACGATGCCCAGTTCGCGCAAATGCTCGGCCGTATTGCGCAAGTAATCGATGCAGGGGCCGCCGATCCCATAACCTTGCCGAATGAGTTTGACGGCTTGTTCGTTGTCCAGGGTTCCAGCGTATTGCTGGTGGTTGCGGTCTGCAATAAAGGCCAGGGCCTTGATGGAGGGGTGCGAACCAGACTGATCTTTTTCAGACCCCTTGCAGTGAGGGTTGAGCGAAACCGAAACCATGCGGGGATGATAGACATTATTGATCATTTCGCGCTCATAAAGGTAGGCCACCACATGGTCTACATTTTTGGATAGCACCCGTAAGACACGCCCCCGACACGAACCACCCCGGTCGAGACCGAAAACCAGTCCTGGTTTTTGCGGCGTGCCGCGGTATTGAAATGAATAAATACACAAGCCCCTGTGATAACCATGCAAGGTGGCATCGCAAATCTCGCTGTGGGCGAAGTCCGGGCGCCACATCAGCGATGCATAGGCAAAAACCCATAAATCGGTTCCATCACTGCTGGTTGGGATCGCCTGGTCAGGTGCCATTAATCAAGGCTGCGTGGTGTTACGAATTCTTTCAGCTTTGCGCTGCCCGGTCCCACAGATCGCCAGTTGCTATTGGATATCTCTATGCGGGCTAAACCCAGGGTGGGAAACTTATCTCGCATGCTGGCCAGTGATTTGGTTTCAGTGCCACTGGTCAGGGCCAGTGCCAGATGCTCCAGGCCGGTATTGTGACCAATCATCATAACTGATTTTACGCCCCTTCTGACTTGTTTCAGCCGCTTTAACAGGGCTTGGCTGCCTGCTTCATAGAGCGTGTATTCGTGCCTGATTTCGACAGTTTTATCGAAGGCTGGCAATAACAGTTCCAGGGTCTCGCGGGTTCGCTTTGACGAGGAACACAAAATAAGGTCCGGTTTGATTTTTGATTTGCGCAGGTATTTGGACATTCTTTTACATGCCTTGATACCACGGCTTGAAAGTGGTCGGTCGAAATCATGCAGAGACGCATCGTCCCAACTTGATTTGGCATGGCGTAGGAGAAATAAAGTTGGCACAGGCGTGATAGGCTTCCGATAATTATTATTTGTTGGCAGAACATATAAGCTACTTAAAACACATATATACTGCCTGAAGATAAATTGGAATGCCTCAATTCTAACAACCTGATATTTATTGACCAAATGTATTTAATATTGCACCAAATGAGGCTAACATAATTGGGATGGAAATTATGAGATCGAATGGGGGATACAATGCCAAATGACAATGCAGCGCAGGGCTCAGAAACGAGCCAAAAAACTTTTACAAAGTCATTTTACGAGAGCGAGTTAAAACGGCTTCAAATTGAATTGGTCAAGCTGCAAGGCTGGGTCAAACAAGAGGGTTTGCGGGTTGTTGTGTTGTTTGAGGGCCGCGATGCCGCCGGTAAGGGTGGGGTGATCAAGCGTATCACCGAATCGCTTAATCCCCGTGTCTGCCGCGTGGTTGCCCTGGGGCAACCCACCGAGAGAGAGAAAACCCAGTGGTATTTCCAGCGTTACGTGCCGCATCTGCCAGCGGCCGGTGAAATCGTTCTGTTCGACCGCAGCTGGTACAATCGCGCCGGGGTTGAACGGGTTATGGGATTTTGTACCGATGTAGAATATCAGTATTTCATGCATTCTTGCCCACATTTCGAGCGGATGCTCACCCAGTCGGGAATATTGCTGATTAAGTACTGGTTTTCTGTCAGTGATGAGGAACAGGAAAAGCGCTTCCGAGGCCGGTTGAATGATCCGACCAAACAATGGAAGCTCAGCCCCATGGATCTGGAATCCCGTGATCGCTGGGTTGATTATTCCAAAGCCAAGGATGAAATGTTTGCCCATACCGATATCAAGCAGGCTCCGTGGATTGTGGTCGAAGCCGACTCCAAGAAAATCGCAAGACTAAACTGTATCCGCCATTTTTTGAGCATGATCCCCTACGAGGATGTCACACCGATCAAAATTGAATTGTCGCCACGCAAGTCTCTGGGAGGGTATGTGCGTCCGCCCATGTCTGACCAGACATTTGTGCCCGATCACTACGGTTCTGACTAAGCGTACTGATCCTATATTGTAATTATATCTCTATTCGTTCGGGGGCGTTCACTATGGAACAGACCACTCAGGAAACAAAGACTAAACCAGCATCATCCCGGACCGCACCCAATACCGGGAAGTCCAGTGGTGGTGATAAGGCCAAGTCTGCTCGCACCAGGTCCAGCCAGCGTAAAGCACCCGTTACCCGGAATATTTCAGCCACAGCCCTGAAAGGTGAAAAATATTATCTCAATCGGGAACTGACGTGGTTGAGGTTTAACTTCCGGGTTCTCGAAGAGGCCAATAATTCCGAGAGCCCTATTTTGGAAAGGCTGAAATTTCTGGCGATTGTGTGTTCCAATCTGGACGAGTTCTTCATGAAACGGATCGGTGGTTTGAAGCAACAGGTCGGTGCCGGTTTGCATACCAGGACCAGAGATGGCCGGACACCCGAAGAACAGATCAATGAATGTCTTGTCGTCGTTCGTAAACTCAATAAACAGACAAAAATTGTGTGGGCCGATATTATTGAGGTTATGCGCAAAAATGATATTATTATCGCCAACTATGATGACCTGACTGACGAAGAACGCGCATCACTGCGCGAAGATTATTATAAAAATATATTCCCGCTGGTAACTCCTCTGGCGATAGATTCTGCTCATCCGTTTCCATTCCTTTCAAACCTGTCATTGAATCTTCTGACCACATTGCAATTGTCTGATGAAGACGACACCGTTCAAGCCCGTATTAAAGTTCCTGTTGGCGGTAATACGTCGCGTTTCATGCGTGTCGGCACGGACAACAAGTTTGTCCTTCTGGAACAAGTGATGGCCAGTAATCTGGATTTGCTGTTTCCGGGTATGGAGGTTCTGAAATGTGAAATCTTCCGGGTTACCCGCAATGCCAACACCGAAAGCGATGAAGAAAAAGCCGATGATCTGATGGCAATGATTGAAGCGGAATTACGGGATCGTAAATTTGCAACCACCGTCCGGCTGGAAGTTGAAGACGATTTCACCACGCTGCACCAGGGTATGCTGGCCAACAAGCTGGGTCTCGATGAAGACAATGATGTGTTTAGTGCACCTGGTATGCTGGGGATGGCCGCACTCATGGAAATCGCCATGCTTGATGTCCATTATCTGCATGACCCGGACCACCATCCCATCAATAACGTCCGCCTGATTGAAGACCGGAATATTTTCCACATTATCCGCGATGCAGGATCGATCCTGCTGCATCATCCATATGAATCCTTTGCCACGTCTGTTGAACGGTTCCTGCGCGAAGCAAGCGTTGACCCCAAGGTCATGGCCATAAAAATGACCCTTTACCGGACGTCTTCAGAAAGTCAGATTATCAGGTTGCTGCTTGATGCTGCCCATAACGGCAAGGAAGTCTCCGTTGTGGTCGAGCTGAAAGCACGTTTTGATGAAGCCGCAAACATTCAGTGGGCATCCCGGCTGGAGGAGGCCGGTATCCACGTGAATTATGGCGTAGTCGGCCTTAAAACACACTCCAAGGTTATTCTTGTGGTGCGCCGGGATTATTCCGGTTTGCGCCGATATGCTCATATCGGTACGGGGAATTATCATTCGGGTACTGCACGGCTGTATGGTGATCTGGGGCTGCTCATCTGCGATGATCAAATCGGCGCCGATCTGACAGAACTGTTTAATTATCTGACCACTGGGTTCAAGCCATCGCGCCATTACAAAAAAATTCTCGCCGCCCCAAAAATGATGAAACATATCCTGATCGAAAAAATTCAGCGCGAGATTGAACATCAAACCAAACAAAAAAACGGCATCATTCGCCTCAAAACCAATGCCCTTCAGGACCCGGATATTGTCCATGCCCTGTATCTGGCTTCGCAAGCCGGGGTAAAGGTCGATCTGGTAATCCGTGATACATGTTGTTTGATCCCCGGCTTGCGGGGTGTCAGTGAGAATATCACCGTCGTCAGTATTGTCGGACGGTTCTTGGAACACACCCGCATCTATCATTTTGGCAACAATGGTGCGCCTGAATATTACATTGGTTCTGCCGATCTTATGTCGCGTAACCTGCAAAGCCGGGTCGAGGTTCTAACCCCTGTCGAGGATGAAAACTGGCAGGCCGAACTGGGCTTTATTATGGATTCCCAGATTAATGATATGGTAGCGGGTTGGTCAATGATGTCCGATGGTTCTTACGAAAAACGTCAACCCTCCGGCACTCATACCGAGAAGGCCTGTCAGACAATTTTTATTGAACATGCCGATAAACGACACTGGGATGCCAATCGTCTGAAAAAACGCCGGCCCAAAGCCATCTTGCATAATGATATACCCCTGGCCTGATCTGTAATCACCCTCAGGACGCTATTTCCAATCCGAAACTGTCGGCAACCGCCTGTATTCTACGTTCGATGAGCTCGCTGGAATGGGGACCATGCAGGGGTGCGAGGGTAAGTTTTAACCGCCCGTTTTCAATCCTTGTGGAGGAGCCTTCGAGCAATCCTGGCGCGCCACCCGACAGGGTATAGGCCAGGCGCAGCACAAGGCCCAAACGGGTTGCCTGGATGAAGCTTTGATCATCGAGCAGGTTACGCAAAGGAGCGATGAAAATCGAATCCGGGTCGCCGTCGTAACGGACAAAAACACTGACCGCCAAAAATACTCGTTCGGGGTGGTTGAGACCTGCAAAAGGAAGTCTCAGGACCCGGTAAAACGAATGTTCGGCACGATAATCGGGGTGTTCGGCCCAACCAAGATCACTGATCAGGCACGTGGCGTAGCGCAGCCGTTTATGCAATGGGCTTTCGCCGATGAACAATCCATCCATCCAGCGTGTCAGTTCCTGTTCATTAATGGCGAATCGGCTGGTCCGATTGGCCAGCGACAGACAGCCATTGACCAGAGGGTCCTGTTTACGGTTTGCCGCCGGTATATTCTTCAACAGGTAACCTTCGCGCATACTGAAACCTGAAAAAATCAACTTCTCGGGGCTTGCCTTGTCGAGCAAAGCCCCAAGCACTGTGGCGGCAAAAGGTAATGTCTCAACATGTTTTTTGGTGATGCCTGGAAACCGCATCAAGGTCTGGGGGCCAGCCCCGGCAATCATGTGGATCAGCCGTAAGGCATCCGGGGTGGAAATTGTATAATTATCAATAACGTGCAGCGGGTATCCGGTTTGTTCAATAAAAATCCGGGCGATGGCACGCATGGTGCCGCCAACCACATAGAGGTTGCGGCCTGTTATGTTGGAAAGCCAGGATATTTCTTCCAGCCGTTCTGCGGCAATGTTCAGGGCTGCCAGCACGGACCCTGCGCTGTCTTCCATCAGGCGCAGGTGGCCCAGCAGCAAGGTTCCCTGATTAACGATGTTGCCATTATCCAGTTCAACCAGGTCCAGACTACCACCGCCCAGATCACCCAGGATACCATCGGCATCGGGCACACCGATGGTGACCCCGTGGGCCGCCGCCAGAGCTTCTTCATCACCGCTGAGGACGTGGATGGTATGGCCGGTTTCAGATTTGACACGGGCGACAAAATCACGACCGTCTGCGGCTTCGCGTACGGCGGACGTTGCGACCAGGTCCAACTGGTTGACGCCCATGGCTGTGGCAAGTCGCGCGAACCACTTGATAGTATCCATAGCCATTGTTATGCCAGGCGGGCTAAGTCGTCCGGTTTCCGTCATGCCACGACCCAGCTGGCATTGTATTTTTTCATTGAAAACCGGTACGGGTATGCGCATGGGCGAGACATAGACGACCAGACGGACCGAATTGGAGCCGATATCGATAATGCCTATTCGCTGGCTGTTATCGTGTTCTGGGCTGCTCGTCTTGCTCATGCGGCGTGCCTGTTTTAGTGTGTTGTGATATTTATTATTTCGCGGAATTCATGAATATACAACCGGGAAAATTGTTGTCGTATCGTCATTTGCGCTGGATTGTTGCATCCTTTAGTGTGGCTGTGGTGGTGTGGTCGGGCTATTGGATGATCGTAGCAGGCCAGATTTATGACCGATCCACCATGTGGGTTGTTCAACAACAAGAGGCCGGATTCTACATAAACTGGAACAGCTTCGATGTATCGGGATATCCCTTTTCTCTGGATGTAGATATCCGCGGTATTGTGGTTACCGCTCCGACCCAGTGGCGCTGGTCGGCGGATGATTTAAAGGTCCATGGCAGGTTTTGGGACTGGTCAGAGTTTGATGTGTCCAGTACAGGAACCCACAGGTTCGATCTGACCTGGCGGGACCGGCAACGCACCTTTGCTTTAAATGCTAAGTCTCTCAAAGCCCGCATAGCGGTGGACGGGCTCGCCTTTAAAGCGATCAGCATACAGTTGACCAACGTGGATGTTTCCGACCGGCAACAGCGCCTGGGCGGACTGGATTCAGGTCAGATTACCCTGAAAAAAAGAGCCCCCCGCAATGATGCACTGGAGCTTAGGTTACAGGGCATGGAAATCACCGGTTTATCGCAATCCCCGTTTGGTTCAGATATTGCCCGGTTGTCCGCCCGCGCCGAACTGGTCGGACAAGTTCCCGCAAGCCTGACAGGTGATGAGCTTGCCCGGTGGCGTAATCTGGGCGGGGTGATTGAATTGCGGTATATCAATCTTGGATACGCTGGCATAGACCTGAGAATGGAAGGCACCCTGGCCCTGGACGGAGAATTACAGCCAATCGCTTCACTGACCACGCGATTACAGGGCTATGATTCTATCATTACCGTCATGCAGGACAGGGGCATCCTCGGTGGCCCGGAAGCCCTGGCCGCCCGCGTGGTTGTGGGGGCACTGAGTACTGCCGATCCGGCGACTGGTGAACCGAGCCTGGATCTCGCAGTGACCCTTCAGCAACGAACCGTGCGGGCCGGTCCGTTTGTGCTGGGAAAAATACCACCCGTTATCTGGCCATAAACCCTGCTAGACCTTCTGGTCTTCCGGGACGTGTTGATTGGCATCGATAATGCCGCGACGTACGGCACGGGTCCGGGTGAACACTTTATGCAATGTCTCGCCATCACCTTGACGGACAGCCCGTTTCAAAGTGGTCAGGTCTTCGTCAAAACGGCCCAGGATATCGAGCACCGCGTCCCGGTTTTCCAGAAATATATCACGCCACATGACCGGGTCCGAGGCGGCAATTCTGGTAAAGTCACGAAAGCCACTGGCCGAGTAGCGGAAAATTTCTTTTTGCATCTCATCGCCAAGTTGGGTCGCGGTATCGACGATGGAATAAGCGATCAGATGGGGCAGGTGAGAGGTAATCGCCAGAACCTGATCGTGATGATCCACGTTCATGATCTCGACGTTCATTCCGGCAGCCTGCCACAGGGACTGTATCTGTTGCAGGGCTTGGGGGTCGGTATTCTCGTCGGGGGTCAGGATACAGTAACGATCCATGAACAATTCAGCGAAACCGGATTCAGGGCCGGAATTTTCTGTTCCGGCAACCGGGTGACCGGGGATCAAATGCACCCCGTCCGGCAGGTGTGGCGCGATTTCTCGGTACACACATTTTTTTGCCGAACCCACATCGCTGACGATAGCACCGGGTTTGAGGTGTGGCCCGATAGCCCGTGCAACGGCACCAAAGCTGCCCAGTGGCGAACAGATCATGATCAAATCTGCGCCCTCGACGGCCTGCCCCGGATCAAGTTGTGTGCTGTCGCACAAGCCAAGTTCAAGGGCCTTGTCCAGGGTTTCTTGCGAGCGCGCATTAACGCAGATATGGTCGCATAAGCCATCGCGGCGCATGACCTGGGCCAGCGAGGAGCCGAGCAAGCCGAAACCGATAAAGCAGACCCGTTCAAAAAATGGTTTTGGTGTGGTGCTCATGATCTCTAATCCGCCTTCGCGAGAAAGTCTTTAATGGAGTTTATAAAGGCCTGCATTTCTTCATTTGTGCCAATGGATACCCGCAACCAGTCCGCCAGGCCATACCCGGCCACGAGACGGATGATGATGCCTTGGGATTTCAAGAAAGCATCGCATTCAATGACCGTACGGTTGCTGCTTTTTGGAAACCGCATGAGGACGAAATTCCCCACACTCTGGGTGGTGGTTATGCCCAGATCGTGTAGTTGTTGCGTTGTCCATTGCCGCAGCTCAATGGTGCGTCGCCGTTCCTGTTCGGTGAAATCCGTATCGAGCAGGGCGGCCAGCCCCACGGCCTGGGCCGTGCTGCTCACATTGAACGGGCCGCGAACCCGGTTAAGCACATCGGTGATAGCCGGTGGCGCGTAGCCCCAACCTAGGCGCAAACCACCGAGGCCATAGATTTTAGAAAATGTGCGCAACATGACAACATTCACGGAGCGCTCCACCAGCCCCTGTCCAGGGTCATAATCGTCGTCATCGACAAATTCGGCGTAGGCCGCATCGAGTACCAGAATGACGCTTTTGGGCAGACCCTGCCACAGACGTTCGACCTCTGACTGGGCGATGAGGGTGCCGGTGGGATTGTTAGGGTTAGCGATGAAAACAAGTTTGGTGTGCTCGCTCACACAGGCCAGCAGGGCGTCCACATCCGTGTGCAGGTCTTTCTCCGGTGCCGCAACGGGTGTTGCACCGACGGCCTTGGCACTGATGGCATACATCAGAAACCCGTGTTCGGTATAGAGTACTTCATCACCGGGACCGGCGTAGGCATTGCACAACAAGGATATCAGCTCGTCAGAACCGGCACCACAGACAATACGCTCCATATCAATGGTGTTGTGTAACGCGAGTGCCTCGCGCAGGGCGGTTGCTTCGCCATCGGGATATCGGTTATGGGATGCTGAGACGGCCTGGCTGACTGCCGCAGCCTTCGGGCTGAGCGATGGCGCTTCGTTGGACGACAGTTTGATGATCCTGTTCCCGCCTTCGATTTGTGACTGCCCGCCTTTGTAGGGGGCGATGTCCATGATGCCGGGTCGCGGCTCGGGGCCTGGCGTGCTCATGGCAGGTCCGCCGGTTGGGATATCTGGTCAAACAATTCGTCATCACCCATGGGAGCCGAATAAGACCCCAGCCAGCACACATTTTGAAACGCTTCGGGCAGGTGGAGTGTTGTGCCATCAGTAAACCCATCGACCTCGATCAAAACGCTGCATTGATCCTGGCATGATGTGGTTGAATAAATATTCAGGCCGCACTGCCTGAAGGCAGTGTCAAGTTCTTGCCTCGTCGGCATGGTTGTTGTCTCAATTCTGAACAGGCTGATATCGCGCCCAGCCATGAGAGGTACGGCGTAGGATATAACCACCGCATCCAGATCGGCCCCGGGCGCACTGCTGCGACCGAAAAAAGGCAACCTGGCGATGATCCTGATTGTGTCCTGACCAGGCTTGCCTTTGGGTAATTTAATCCACCATGGATCGGCCATGCCATCGGCGGGGAAGGGCAATATGCCAATAGCAGCCTGATCTGTTGTCACGGCGTCGATCACATCGGCCGATCGTTCAAAGCGGTTTATGGTTGTATAACCACCATAATGGTCGCGAGCCAGATCGATGTAGCCTGTATTCTGACCGGGTGTCTGTACGGCAACACAAAACGGCCCTTCGATGGTCAGGGTGCCGGAAATCAACTCGCGCCAAATTCGGAGCAATGACTGTTTGGGAAACTTGCCGGTGTGTGTGGCTGATAGATGGTACAGCATCTCGGCTTCGCGACCGGGGCGAATTTTCACCCGCTCTTTGGCTTTGACCAGGCGAACTGCATCAACCACCAGGGTGCGTTCAATAATCAGATCATGCAGTTGCACATCGATCCGATCGATTTCGCGGCGAAGATCTTCCAGTGTTGGTCGTTTCTCAGTCATGTTCAAACCCGGGTTATTGATGGGATTATTGCAGGGGTTATTTTAGGTGCCCCATGGTCTTAATAGGACCGGAGGAACAAATCAAAGAAAACCTCATGAAAAAAGGGTAAATGAAGGATTCAGGGTAGATGATCAACTTGACGTTTTACCACCGAACGCGGTCCATTGCGCGAATTGCCCCATGGTGTGCCCTGGGTGGTAATGACGTATCGTTTTTGCAGGACTTTTGCCTCGCTTTGTCCGGCATAGATCTGTTTTTCCGCCTCGATCATCATGACGCCACCAAAATAGGGGAAAATACTGGCGCCAATTTTTTCCCATGCCGCACAGGACGATTGCACCATGGCGGACCTTAAGGGCGGGACGAACAGGGCTGACTGGGTGGCGACCGGGATAAACATGGTATCGCGCAGTATTGTGGTGAGCTGGTTCTTGGAATAAGGCCGCCCGTTGCCGAATGGTGTGTGTTCGAATCGTGCCCACAGACCTCGTCTGTTGGGTGTGATAATCACCAGTTTTCCGCTGCCCGACAGGACCCGCCAGATTTCACGCAACAAGGGTCGGGCGGGTTCGGCACTTTCAAGGGCATGAACCAGCAGCACCCTGTCCATGCTTAAATCATCGAAGGGCAACTCCATTTCATCGGTCAGCACCGTCAGGCTGGCGGTTTCTTCCGGCCAGTGTAATACGCCCTGACCGGCGGGCATGGCGGCGATAACACGTTCGGCCTCGTCTTTGAAAGAGCGCAGGTACGGTGTCGCGAAACCCAAACCGAGCACGCGCATCCCACTCACATTGGGCCAGAAATCGCGCAGCCGACGGCGGATCATACGCCGCGCTATTTTACCCAGGGGGCTGTTATAAAAATCTCTGATATCAATAATATCTGTCCACATAAATTCATCATAACACATGGTGGTATGGTTCTAGCAATGATAGATTGATCTCAAAGAAAAGGAGCTATGGCATGAAATTATACTATTCACCCACATCACCGTATGTTCGCAAGGTCACCATGATGGCCCTGGAAACGGGACTCGATGATAAAATATCAACCCTGCAGGTCATGGCCGGACCGGCGGGAGACGTGGCAAAAGCCAACCCACTTGGTAAAATTCCTGCTCTTGAGCTGGATGATGGGCAAGTGCTGTTTGACTCAGCGGTGATCTGTGAATATCTCGACTCACTGCATAGTGGTGAGAAAATGATACCGCAAAGTGGAGCAAAACGGTGGACTGCCTTACAATTACAGGCCCTGGCTGACGGGGCAATGGATGCAGGTATACTGCGATTTATGGAATCCAAGCGTCCAGAAGATGAACGTTCGGCCACCTGGGTTGAACGTCAGAACCTGGCCTTTAATCAAGCCCTGGACGCCATGGACGCCGCCGTGGGTTCGTTCAGCAAGCCGATTGATCTGGTGCAGATTACATTTTGCGTGGCATTGGGCTGGTTCGATTTCCGGTTATCCGGGGATGGCGATTGGCGCACCGACCGACCGGCACTGGCCGACTGGTATGTAAATTTTTCTGCCCGCCCGTCGGCCATGGCCAGCGAGCCGAAGGCGCCCGCATAAACCATCAGGCCATATATTGGCCGCCGTTTACGGTCAGGGTCGAACCGGTGATAAATCCTGAGTCATTAGACGCCAGAAAAACCACACAATGGGCGATCTCTTCTGCTTCACCCAGTCGACCGACCGGGATTTGAGGAATGATAACTTCCTTAAGGATTTTCTCCGGTACGGCCAGCACCATTTCCGTGGAGATATAGCCCGGCGTGACGGCATTGACCGTAATGCCCTTGGCGGCGGTCTCCAGTGCCAGCGCCTTGGTGAAGCCAATTTTACCGGCCTTGGTGGCAGAATAGTTCGTTTGGCCGAACTGGCCTTTCTGACCGTTGATGGAACTGATGTTGATAATCCTGCCGAATCCGCTTTCCCGCATACCGTCGATGGTCAGGCGACAGGTGTTGAAAGTCCCGGTCAGGTTGGTGTTAAGAACGTCATTCCACTGCTCAGGGGTCATTTTATGCAACGGCCTGTCGCGAGTGATACCGGCATTGTTAACGAGAATTTCGATGGTCCCTTTATCCGCAGTGATCTGGTTGATGGCGTCCTCACATGCCTGAAAATCGCCAACATCGAATTTGCAAATGTCGATGCCGGTTTCCTGTGTGAAGTCTCTCGCCGCCTCCTCATTGCCAGCATAACTGGCCGTCACATTATAACCGGCTTTTTTCAGCGAAATCGAAATAGCCCTGCCAATACCCCGGGTGCCCCCGGTAACCAATGCAACTCGTCCCATATCACTCTCCCGGATTTTTTAAATGTGGTTAAGGTCTCCGTTTATGTTCGTTCAATACACATGGCGATGCCCATGCCTCCACCGATGCAAAGGGTTGCCAGACCTTTTTTGGCGTCCCGTTTTTCCATTTCATAAAGCAGGGTAACAAAAATGCGTGTTCCCGAAGCACCAATGGGATGGCCCAGTGCTATGGCACCGCCGTTGACATTAACCTTGTCGGCGGCCCAACCCATGTCCTTGTTCACCGCACAGGCCTGCGCGGCAAAGGCTTCGTTGGCTTCAACCAGATCCAGGTCTTCCACACTCCACCCGGCTTTATCCAGTGCGGCCCGGCTTGCCGGAATAGGGCCAGAGCCCATGACTTCGGGATCGACACCGACGGTGGCCCAGGACTTGATGGTTGCTAGAGGCTTGAGCCCTCGCTTTTCGGCTTCACTTGCGCTCATCAGCACAACGGCGGCAGCACCATCGTTGATGCCCGATGCATTACCAGCGGTAACGGTGCCCCCATCGCGTTTAAAGGCCGGGCGCATACCCGCCAGACTTTCCGCCGTGGTGCCATGTTTGGGATGTTCATCGGTATCAATGATTTTATCGCCACGTCGCGATTTGATGGTCACCGGGACTATTTCGGCGGCAAATTTTCCATCTTTCTGGGCGGCTTCGGCTTTTTGTTGGGATGCAGCGGCAAAGCTGTCTTGCTGCTCGCGTGAAATCTGCCACTTCTCGGCCACGTTTTCGGCGGTGATACCCATGTGATAGTCGTTAAAGGCATCCCACAGACCATCGGTGATCATGGTGTCGGTCATCTGGGCCGTGCCCATCTTGGTGCCGTTACGCAGGTGCAACACATGAGGCGACATGCTCATGTTTTCCTGTCCGCCAGCGACCACCACGCGGGCGTCTCCGCATTTGATGGATTGGGCACCAAGGGCAATGGTGCGCAGGCCTGAACCGCAAACCTGATTGATGGCGTAGGCTGTCTTTTCGGCAGGAATACCCGCGCTCATGGCGGCCTTGCGGGCCGGGTTTTGGCCGGCGCCGGCCTGTAGAACATGTCCCAGGACGACTTCGTCAACATCCGCCGCATCGACGTTTGCGCGTTCCAGGGCAGCCTTGATGGCAACTTCACCCAGATAACTTGCCGGAACGGAACTCAATCCACCATTAAATGCGCCGATCGGCGTGCGGGCGGCACCAACAATTACAACTTCATCACTCATGGGGTTCATTTCTCCTGCAATATAGCTTTGACGATTTATCTCTTGAGATCAATTTACGGTATCGGCTGCGGTACTTTTCCACAAGCCTTATCCGGAAACTATCAAATTCACGTATCAATATATTAGGGGCAGGAGTTACGGCTGACAGGTCAGTGTTTTCAGAAGACGAGGTGGATTCTGCAGTTTGGAGTTTGGAGCGCATTCTTTATGAAAGAATGGAGTACCTTTATCTAAGATACGATGGGGTGTTGTGGGACGATTTAAGTACTTCCTAGCGGGATGTGTTTAATTTTTCCACCGATTTTGTGCTTCTCGAACGCCCGGACGTGTTCAGGTCGATGAAAATTAATATTACCAGCAACGACGTGGTAGCAGGGTGTTTCAGCGGCTGAGAATAGGCGAATATCGACAATCACAAGTGCGAGCACCGAACTAGCAAACAGCATATGGATGTCTGTGATGTGATCGCCGCCGGGAACTGGTGGAGGAATGTCCCAAATCCCTCCGACGGTCATTGAATAATCGTCCGTTCGCCCTAGGATTAAATCTAAGGTGAGTGGTATAAACGTTCCAATCCCAAGTTCAGCAGTTATGTATCCATGAGCAATCTTGGCTAACAACCGAGCAAACGGGAGGGGTTGTGCAAAAAATTGATGTTTTTGGTTCCAATTTGCAACCTCGGTTTTCATCGCCATCTCTTCTTTATGACTCGTAAGTATCGACATCGTAAAGTGGTGGTTGTCGTCACCGCGAGGAGCCCCAGAAAGGATTCGTGCTTGCTTAAATCTGTAGAGAGGAACGGGCGTTGAATGCTCTTTGATAGATATTTTTTTAGCCGCGCCGTCTTTTTCATAGACAGTAATATGAGTTCTACGTTTATTTTTATTGCGGGTTGGGAACCTGTGCTTTGCCCTTAACGCGCCCCACTCATGGCTAAGTATCGGTGTTTCAATCTGCTTATTGATGATCTTTGCGCATTTACGACAGCTCGCCTTTGGCAATAAAAGATTGCCACCGAACGCATATGGAATGATATGCTCCGTATCAAGTGGCGGGGTAGTCTCTTTGCAGTAAATACATTCGTTGACTGGTGAGTACCGGTGCACCATGCTGAATTCTAACCCTTCTCAAATTTCCACACCCGCCGAATAACGCCATAGGGGCGAATTGCTGATAGGTTTATTGAAATCACCCCCGCAGCCGCGCTCTAGACGTGAGCGCGAAAAGTATATTACCAGAAATAAGAAACTCAAGAAATAAACCCCGGCCATGTAGCCGGGGTTTTTTGTAGGAGATAAAATGCGCGAAGTATTCAAGGCTGTTGAACCATCTGGGGAAACCTATTGCGTTTTCGCCAATGGGCAAATTGATGGATTTAAGTCAAGGGCGATAGTTCTCAACTACTTCCCGTCGGTCTTGGCGTCGGATGAGAGCATATCCCAAGCGTCCGCGTGCCCGACCAAGAGCGATGTTTCAGGCCGTGGGGGAGGCCCACATTCTACAGCGTTGTATGATGCCAGTGAGACGGAAAATATGGCGACTGCTTCTGGCGAGAAGTAGTATCCATATTCCTCATAGCTCGAATTGTTCTGAAACATTGCTGCATCTTTTGGTGCAACCGTTGCTAAGAACACCTTCTCAAAAGCGTCCTGTAGTTGGAAATGCTTGCTCGTCTTAATGTCTTTGGGGGCCAGCATAATGCGCATCCAGGTCATGATATGTTCCCCTTCTTGTTGCACCAGCGCATTCCGCGTCGGTGTCCTTGAGAGTGTTATGTCTGAAATCGAACTCGGCTAAATAGTGATGCAAGTAGGGCCGTCGGGCCAAAGTAAGACTTCAAAATGGTCGCGCCGTATCGTTGTCGTGGTAGATGGGGTTGGTTAAATCGACCTTTGGGATAAGCACAACTTCTATTATTGAAGAAATTCTATATTATGGGTTGTGGTGCGTCAACTGGATCGCTCCTCTATCCCACAAGAACAGTGTGGAGAATTAAAATATTCCAGAAAGCCACCGAACAAGAGGATTGATAAGGGTTTCCTGGGAATGATCTCCTGTGATCATGCCAATATGCCCTTTGTTTACGGTGATCGTTTCAATACCGGGAAGGCACTCTGAGATAGCCCTGGCAGAGGCCGGTGGAACGATGGTGTCGTGTTGCGGGATGATGGCCAGGCTCGGGCAGGATATTTGCCGGGCCTTGATCAGGGAACCGGCTATGGACCACTGGTCCTTGAAAGGGGCGTTGCCTATATACCAGTCATTGAGGCATTCACGCGCCGTCGGTCCGGCCAGGGGGCTGCCATTATTCAACCAGTCTTCCAGTTCGACAAACAGGTCATGGTGCTTGTTCTGTTTAGTTGCCCGTTCTGTTGTGCGGGAGAAACGGCGAAATTTCTCGATGGTTGCCCACGGGTTGAGGCTGGCAAACATGGCTTGAAGACAATCTACCGAAATGCAGCCCATGGTATCTATCATGGCGTTGATTTGAGGTTGCATGGCACGCAGTGACATAATAAACCGGTCGTGTCCCGCATGGAAATCCCACGGCGTGGCGAGCAGGGCCAGGCCGCCGGTTGCGCCCGGTTTACGCAATGCCAGTGCCAGTGCCAGCAATCCACCCATGCAATAGCCGATGATCACGACTGGGCGGTCATGAGTTGCGCGAATGTGTTCCAGTGCGGGTTCCAGGCGCTGGGTGATATAGGCGCTCAGGTCGAATTTTTGTTCGGCCTCGCCGGGACTGTCCCAATCAATTACGTAAGGCCGAAACCCTTTTTCTCTCAGGGCACCGATAAAGCTGTGGCCTTGCGCCATGTCCAGAACATGATAGCGGTTGATCAGCGAGGGAATGATTAGCAGGGGTTTTACCGGAGCCGAGGTATCAGCTACGCCAAAATCAAGCAACCGTGTGGTGCCGTCCTGCCAGACCACCGCCGGTTGGGGGCGGGCTGCAGGGCGCGAATAGGACCTGTATTTATGAACGCCTGTGGCAAATTCAAGGTGGCGGCGTTGGGCTTCATCCTGCACGGCTTTGGTAAAGACGGCTGGTTCTACGCCATCCAGTCGGGCGACAAGTTTAGCCGCGGCTTTTGCCAGATGGGGCTTCCAGGGCAGTAATCCGTTCTTCAAGCCGTTCGATGCGCTGACCGAGGAGAGTGATAACATGCTCAGTAATGCCACATGCAGGGCAAGCGGATGAGGACCCGTCATTTGTCTGGGTAGCTGAAGTGGGTTGTCTGTCCAAGGGGGAGGATGGGTCATTATTGCTTCCATTGCCTGCATCGGATTTGGTGGTGTCGGTAGCTGTACCTGCCATATTGGCCATGTTGGTCATTTTCGCCATGGACGCCGTCCCGGTGTTCATCAACTCGACGGTCTGGGCCATCAGGGATGCGATGTCTTTGTCCGCCGCCATACTGGAAAGTTGTTGCTGCCACAGGTCCATGTAGTCTTGTGCCAGTTTAGCCATGTCTGGTTTGTCAGATTTATCGGGGGAATCTTGATGGTCTGTCATTACAAATATCGGTTCTATTTCTGGATGCGGTGTGTATGGTGCGGAAGAATCTGTTGCGGCGCAGCATAATTCGCGCTAGGACTTGCAGTGTTTCTAAATCCCTGAGTGGTTGGATCGAAGTCAAAGGATTATCCAGTATGACTGATGATAACAAAGATACCAAGTCCAAGCCGGTTACCATAAAAAAATATGCTAACCGTCGGCTCTATAATACGTCGACGAGCAGTTACGTAACCCTGGACGATCTTGCCACGATGATTAAAAACGATATTGATTTTACGGTCTATGATGCCAAGACAAAAGATGACATCACCCACTCTGTTCTGACGCATATTATCATGGAACAGGAAAGCATGGGTCAGTCGTTGCTGCCGGTGAGCTTTCTGCGCCATCTGATCAGTTTTTATGGCGACAGTCTCGAATCTGTTGTGCCGAACTACCTGGAACAGTCCATGCACTCATTCGCCAATAACCAGGATAAGATGCGGGCTTATATGCAGGAATCCTTCGGCAGCATGTCGCCATTTTCAAAATTTGAGGATGTGGGAAAACAGAATTTGGCGATGTTTGAATCTGCTATGAATATGTTTACACCTTTTGCAGGCAAGTCCAACGCAAACTCATCCCCCCCCGAGGATGAAAAGGCTGCTGTACCCGCAAACCCGTCGCCAGCGGGCACGTCCGGGGATGATCTGGCGGCTCTGCGCGATCAAATCGATGCCATGCAGGCACAGCTCGACAAAATAAGCAAAGACTAACCCCCCCCCCCTCCCGGGGGGTGGTGGTGCTGGCGGGCCTGGTTTTCAGGTCACACCGGTATACTGATCTGCCTTATATTCAGGCCGCATCTTCGTCTTTGCGGATATTATCCAGGAATTTTATCACTTCATCGTTTAAATGTTCTGACTGTTGAGCCAGATCGCTAACGGCTGACAGAATTTGCGATGCAGCGATCCCGGTTTCTGCTGCGCCCTGTGTTACCCGATCAATGTTGGACGTTACGTTGCTTGTGCCTTGGGCTGCTTCCTCAACATTACGGGCAATTTCTCGGGTTGCGGCATCTTGCTGTTCAACGGCCGCTGAGATACTGGACGTATTATCGCTGACGGTCGTTATGCTGTCGCCGATATCATTTATGGAATTGGCCGCTTCTTCCGCAACACCGCGAACATTTGCAACCTGGTCCCGGATTTCTTCGGTAGCCCGTGCCGTTTGATTCGCAAGGTTCTTTACCTCCGATGCGACCACCGCAAATCCCTTACCGGCATCGCCGGCTCGCGCCGCTTCGATGGTGGCGTTCAATGCCAACAGATTTGTCTGTTCGGCAACATCAGAAATCAGTTCGACTACTTCACCGATTTTTTGGGCCGAGGTAACCAGTTCCTTAACGGTGTTCTGAGAGGTAGCAGCCTTTGAGACAGCTTCTTCGTTGGCCGAAAGTGAGACATTTACCTGACGGGATATTTCGGTGATCGACGATGAAAGTTCTTCCGCAGCAGCGGCTACCGTCTGGACATTATCAGAGGCCTGGTTGGATGACGTTGCGGCATCATTTGCCTGATGACTGGTCTGCTCTGCCGTGGCGGCCATTGTCTGTGCTGAGACCTGCATCTGTTTGGCGATAGACGATACGGATTGGACGATTTCACCGACGCTGCTCTCAAAGTGATTGGCCAAAGCGTTCATTTGTCGTTTACGTTCTGCTATGCGTTCCTGGCGGGCTTTGGTTTCAGCAGCCTGTTGAGCAAGTTCTGCATCCAGGCGGGACTGTTGGGCTTCTGCCTCGGCGGTCTGGCGTGCCTGACGAGCTTCTGCATCGGCGGCTTCGGCCTGTTTCAGCTTGGCTTTGTTCTCGCGGAACACGGCAAGGGCAGATGCCACGGGACCGAATTCATCATGTCGGTCAACACCAAGAACCAGGGCAACCGTATCATTTTCGGACATCACAGTTTCCACATCTTTATTGAGATATTGGAAGCTGTTGCTGATGGTTTTGAATAGATAAAATATACCCGCGATCATGATGACCATGCTGATGATGGAGAAAAGTATAAGCTGGTTGACCAGTTTATCATTGCCCTCACGAACATTCTTGATATTAGACTTAAGATTGCTCAGGTTGCTGGCGGTTTGTTCTTCGATTAACGCAATGAGCCTATCCGTTGCTCCGCTCAGGGTATTAGCAACCGTGTCAAAGCTGTTCATTTGCCTGTTGCCTGATTCAGGTCCGCCATCAATATAGGCTTGGGCCATCTTTATGCCACCGGTATAGAAAGGCTGGAAAGCGTCTTCCATGGCGCTCAGTCCCGTCAGGACATCGGTCAACTCTAATTTTTCTGCGTGACTGCGGGCAAGCTTGATATTGATTGAAAACTTTTTGGCAAAGTTATCTGCTTCTGCAAATCCATCGTCGTAGCCCGTCAGACCGCGGGTCGCTGAAATGTCGGTTAACCAACCCTGTACCGAGATCACATTGAATTTGATTTCCTTGATGGTGACCAGTAACGGCACAGAGTCATCTGACACTTGACCGGCGTCGATTTCTGCATTGCTCAGTTCAGGGCCTTGGGATATGAGTTTTATAATGGCGTTACCAATGACCCCCCAGGACAGTAACAGGACCAAACCGAATACGCCAAAAATTTTTGTTTTGATTGTCATCGCGACATGTCCTCTCCTTGCAACATATTATTGTAAAATTTTGCATAGTGTTAGTTTTAAAAGGGCTAAAGTCAACTATTATTGGAACTAGTCTTAATTAAATTAAAACTATACTTATGTGTATATAAAAATAATTTTACATGAGATGTGTGTTGTTTAATCTGTACTACTATATTATCAAGTATATATTGGCTGCCAGGAAATTCATCGCAATTCCCGCACGACCCGAAAGCTGAGCCAGTAGCTGTTGACCTGAAGCCGGTTTTTTGACCGGTAAGATGATCGGGCGACCTTGCTGAAATAATAGAATGAGCCCCCGCGCATGACCCGTAGATTGCAATCACCATCGGTCCGTGCGCGTTCATCGCCGGGTGCTCCCTTATGGCTGTCATTCCAGCAATCAGCCGTCCATTCATATGCGTTACCCGCCGTATCATACAGCCCAAAGGCGTTGGGTTTGAACGAACCTACAGGGGCCGTGCTTTTGGCGCTCCACGGGCTTTTGCAGTCCTTGCAATTGGCTTGATTGGTGCCGACTTCATTGCCCCAGTAATAAGTCGTGGTGGTACCGCCACGGTGAGCGTATTCCCATTCGGCTTCGCTGGGCAGGCGGTAAACTTCGCCGGTTTTGTTGCTCAGCCATGCCAGATACGTTTCGATTTGCGAATAGGTCAGATTGATAACCGGGCGGTTTTCGCGGCCCCATTCATGGTCATCGGGAATTTTGAGGCAAGCACCCTCGATGAAACACGATTGCCAGTTGTTGAAGGTTATTTCATAACGTCCTATGGCAAAAGCCTTTCGGATAAAAACACGATGGCGGGGGGCTTCTGTGGGCGTGGTCCCGCCCAGCCCCATGATGAAGATGCCCGGTGGCACGACAACCAATTCCGGACAGTCGGGACAATCCTTGAAAATCGTGCCGGGCACCGAAGAAGTTTTCGCGCTAAGGGCACTCTGCGGGGCACAGGCGGCAATCAGCAGAAAGAATAAACCACCCAGCAAGCGGGCCAGAATTTTTGGTGATATTAAAGTCATATTCGTAACGTTACCTTGCTTATGGCACAGGTCAATCAAAGTTTCCGGTGTTGCAACCTGTCCAGGCTCCATGTGGCGGCCTTGTGGATCAAATCCGATGGATCATCCAGCAGTTTTTTGATGCCGGGTAACAGGTTCGTCAGCCCACTGTTGCCCGCTGCAACAAGCACGTTGCGGATCATGCGCTCGCGCCCTGTCCGTTTGACGGGTGAGCCGCTGAAGACCTGGCGGAATGAGGCATCATCCAGATCCATCATGTCGGCTAGTCGCGCTCCGTTAAGCTCCGGGCGCGGGTGGAAGGCTGGTTCGGTGTTGGGCACTTGAAACTTGTTCCACGGGCACACAGACAGACAATCATCACAACCGTAGATGCGGTTACCCATCCGGGCCATAAGGTCGTTATCAATGTGTGATCTGGTTTCGATGTTTAAATACGAAATGCACCGGGTTGCATCGATCCGGTAGGGTGTGTCGAGTGCACCCGTCGGGCACGCCCGAACGCATAAATCACAACTGCCACAGTGATCGGGCTGTGGCGTGTCATAGTCCAGCTCAAGGGTTGTGAAAACTTCGCCCAGAAACAGCCATGAACCAAATTTGGTGGAAACCAGATTTGTATGCTTGCCCTGCCAGCCCAGCCCAGCGCGCGCGGCCAGTGGTTTTTCCATGACCGGGGCGGTATCGACGAAGACTTTGACGTCACCACCGTGGCTCTCAACCAGCCAGCGGGCCAGCACTTTCAGACGTTTTTTGACCAGATCGTGATAGTCCTTGCCCTGGGCATAGACGCTGATGGCGGCACGATCTTTGCGCCCGTGGATATCCAGCGGGTCTGTGTGAGGTGCGTAATTCAGGCCAAGCACGATGACGCTGCGGGCTTCGGGCCACAGGGCCGTGGGCGATACCCGGCGATCGGCTTTTTCGGCCAGCCATGTCATGTCTCCATTGCGGCCCTGTTTCAGGAACGCCCGCAAAGCATCACCATCTTTATCGCAAACCGCAGCCGAGGTTATGCCGACTGCATCAAATCCACAGTCGAGAGCATATTTCCGGATATCAGAAGTCATGTCGGTGATTTATCCGCGTCCCCTGTAAGAGGCGACCCCCTGGTCGGGAATCCACACACCCGAAGGTGGTTCACTGGTCTGGTAGAACACATCAATCGGTATGCCGCCGCGCGGGTACCAGTAGCCGCCAATGCGCAACCATTTAGGCGATAATGTATCGGCCAGACGGCGGGCGATGCCAACGGTGCAGTCTTCGTGGAAGGCCGCATGATTTCGAAAACTGGCCAGATACAGCTTCAGGGATTTGCTCTCGACGATCAGATCAGCCGCGATGTAATCGATCACCAGATGGGCAAAATCCGGCTGGCCGGTGACCGGACAGACCGAGGTGAACTCGGGGCAGGTAAAACGGATCACATAGTCTATACCCGATTGCGGATTAGCCACACTTTGCAAGGTCGCTTGTTCCGGTGTCTCCGGCAGCTCGGTGGCATTGCCCAACTGGGTCAGGTTTTCATAGGTGGTATCACTCATGATCTTTGCATTCCTTTAAAGCGGCGCGATGTCACCACCAGTATAGAGACTCTGGAATGCTTCGGCAAAATCTTCGAAGCTTCCATCGCTGATGGCCTGGCGCATACCGGCCATCAGATGTTGATAATAATGCAGGTTATGCCATGACAGCAGCATCAGTCCAAGGATTTCCCCGGCCTTGGTCAGGTGATGCAGATAGGCTCGGGAATACCCGCTACAGGCCGGACAGGTGCACTCCTCATCCAGCGGTCTTGCATCATCTTTGTGGCGGGCATTGCGCAAATTAATTTCGCCGCGACGGGTAAATGCCTGGCTGGTGCGCCCGGACCGGGTGGGCAGTACACAGTCAAACATATCCACGCCACGGGCCACGGCCCCGACCAGGTCTTCCGGTTTGCCCACACCCATCAGGTATCGTGGCCGCTCAGAGGGTAAGGCCGGTGTGGTGTAATCCAGGGTCGCAAACATGACCTGGCGGCCTTCGCCCACGGCCAGCCCGCCGATGGCATAGCCATCGAAGCCGATGTCGCGCAATGCCTCGGCAGAGGCCAGGCGCAAATCCTCGAATGAACTGCCCTGGACAATGCCGAACAACCCATAACCCGGTCGTTCAACGAAGGCTTCCTTACACCGCGCCGCCCAACGCATGGATAACTGCATGGAGGTCTCTGCCTGCTCAAAAGTCGCCGGATAGGGGGTGCATTCGTCGAGCACCATGGTGATGTTTGAATCCAGTAAATGCTGGATCTGGACGGCCCGTTCCGGGCTCAGGTCATGATAGGATCCGTCAATGTGTGAGCGGAACCGCACACCTTGTTCGGTGATCTTGCGCAGGTCTGATAAGGACATGACCTGATACCCACCCGAGTCCGTCAGGATCGGACCCGACCAGTTCATGAATTTATGCAGCCCCCCCAGTGATGCGATCCGCTCTGCGCCGGGGCGTAACATCAGGTGGTAGGTGTTGCCCAGGATAATTTCTGCACCGGTCTCCGCGACCGATTCCGGGCGCATCCCCTTGACGGTTGCCGCCGTGCCAACCGGCATAAAAGCCGGTGTCTCAATGGTGCCGTGGGCCGTATTGATGCGACCCCGACGGGCGACGCCATCACAGTTGAGCAGGTCAAATTTCAGACCATTCATGACGGAAAACATCCTAAGGAGTTAGAGGCGATGGGTTGGGTGAACGAGGAGTAGAGGAATGTACTCTATTTGGGATCGCGTCAAGAGGCTTTAGTGGTGATCAGTTTTTGAGCCTTCAGTGCTTTGACGATCTGGTCAATGGATGTTGTGTCACCATGGGCTGTCTTGAAGGCCATTTGAATGGCCATGGACAGTTGCTGTAACAGGCTCAGATCCTTGGGGGCAGGGTTGAGCGGGGTTTCTTCAATCTTTAATGCCAGGTCTGTCATTGAGCGGCACAAATCAGACGCATCGGAAAAGCGGGTGCCTTTCAGACGGTTACTGATATCCTGGGAAACATAAACTAGATTGGTAAGGTCTTTGGGGTCGACCTCATCGGCCCGATCTTCCTTGTATAAAGGTAATATCCGATCAATCAGGAAGCCGAGCTGGAATGAATGACGTTCCATCTTGTGCTCATTGATAAGCTCGGCGGCCTGGGCAATGGCCGCCGCAGCTTCACCTCTGCCTTGCTTTTTTTTGGTCAGGTAGACCAATGGATTGGGAACGTCAATCCGGTCAATGTCTTGTTTTCCGTCTCTGGGTGCGTTTGATCCGCGACGATCAGGGCCGGTATAGCCTGTCGTCACAACAAAAGGCTTTCGTGATGTGGTGATATATTCCAATCGAGCTAATAATTTCCCCACAGATAGAGGTTTGGCAACCAGGTCGTCTATTCCGCTGTCAGCCAGAACCTTCATTTTATCTGCTGTCAGGCCATCGGTTGTGGCGACGGTGATCATAAACGGGTTGTGCCCAATGCGATGATGGCGAATGTCACTCATGAAGGTACAGAAATCACCTTTCAGACCCTCATCGCAAATAATCAGATCGACCATGTCATTGGTGACGGCCGCCTTGATTTCGTCCAGGGAATCCGTGTTGATAATTTCCTGGAAGCCAAAATATTTGAACTGGGAAACCAGCGTCGACAGGACGACCCGGTTTGGCTCGCCGATGGCGAGCCGGACATTTTCGTATATGTTGGTGTGGTCTACATCCATAACGCGTCTATCTACCCCAAAACAACTCCAAGGTAGTATATAAACCATTTATACAGAAGAATAAATAGTTTCTCTGTTTTAAAAAATGTCAAAGTAACTAGGCAGCAATCAATTAAGTCAAATTAACACTAAAGTGGCAAATTTTCAAGTATTATAGGCAATGCGCATAGTAATTATTGAATGTGATTTGTATGGAATTAATGGATACTGACCCTAGATGCTGTCACCGGCCCATGGGGAATGTATGCCGCACTCGGTTTTTTCCTGATCGGCCCAGCGTCCACTGCGGGAGTCCTGTCCCGATAATGGAAGTCGGGTACAGGGAAAACAGCCAATTGAGGTGTAACCGACGGACTCGAGCAGGTGTCGGGGCAATTTGTATTTTTTAAATTCCGTTTTGATTTTTTCCGGCGACCAGTTGGCAATGGGGTTTATTTTGTAGTGGTTGCCATCGTGTTCGATCATGGGCAGAGCGTTCCGTGATGCACCCTGGAACCTTTTGCGACCGGTAATCCACGCATCGAAGGAATCCAATGCCTGTTGCATGGGTAAAACCTTGCGCAGATGACAACACGTATCGGTATCGCGTTTATTCAAAGTGTCATCGGGATCATATGCTTTCAGATGGTCCGGGTCGGGCCGGATGATCCGCACATCGCTTAGCCCCAGATGTTTCTGCAAGGTTCTCTGGTATTGCTCAGTCTGGGCAAACAGCATGCCCGTATTGAGGAATAGGATCGGTGTATCGGGGGCAATCTGTGATATCAGATGTAATAAAACCGCCGATTCAGTACCAAATGATGACGATACGGCAATCCGTCCCGGGAAAACCTCATGGATCAGGGCGTCGAGTAATTCTGCCCCTTCCAGATGAGCATAGCGGTTTATGACGTCTTCAGCCGACAGGGGACTGTTGACGATTTGTTGAGACTGGGTGTGGGCCGTATCAATTTTCATTTGTACATTATACATCGTATAATAATTTATACCACAATTAAAATTGTAAAATTAAATATTAATACATTTAAATTATGTATTAATAAAAATATATGGGCTTACAGGGCGTGTTGCCGGGCCAGTTTATCCGGTAAAGCCCGTTCCAGCAGACAGGCATCACCATAGGAATAGAACCGGTATTTTTTGATTATGGCGTGGCTGTAGGCTTTTTGCATGGAATATAATCCGGCGAAGGCACTGACCAGCATGAACAATGTGGAACAGGGTAGGTGGAAGTTTGTGAGCAGAATATCCACGCTGCGAAAAGCATAGCCCGGAGTAATAAAAATATCCGTGTTGCCGGAATATGGCTGCACGACCCCTTCCGGGGTGGCCGCACTTTCCAGGGCTCGCAGGGCCGTGGTGCCGACCGCGACGACCCGGTTGCCACTGGCACGGACTTGATTTATTGCGCGCGCCGTATCGGCGCCAATTTCCACCCACTCGCTGTGCATGGTATGCTCGCTGGTATCATTGACCTTGACGGGCAGGAAGGTGCCAGCACCCACATGCAGGGTCAGGAAGACATGTTTGACGCCGCGGGCATTCAGGGCATCGAACATGGCCGGGGTAAAATGCAGTCCGGCCGTGGGGGCCGCAACCGCACCGTCCTGACTGGCAAACAGGGTCTGATAATCGTTCTGGTCTTCCGGTTCTTCCAACTGATCGCGATGAATGTAGGGTGGCAAGGGCATGGCGCCATATTTATTCAGGGCCTTGCTTAGGGCGCTATCGCGCTTGTTAAACAGCAAGGTGATCTCGCCATCATTACCTTTGTGGGTTATCTCCGCATTGAAATCATCGGCGAAATGGATCACATCTGCCACGGCCAGTTTACGGCCTGGTCTGGCAAAGGCTCTCCAGACGTTGCTTTCATCGCGTTTATGAAGAGTAACCTCGATCTTGGGACCGGGAGCCTCGGTTTTCTGACCTTTGGGTTGTGGACGGCTGCGGTGGCCTGCCAGTCTGGCTGGAATAACCTTGGTATTGTTAAACACCATGAGGTCGCCCGGCCGCAATGTTTTGGCCAGATCAAGAAAGCCAAGGTCTTTCCGTTCGCCTCGCACAGGAATATGGAGCATCCGCGCACTGTCACGCGGTCTCGCCGGGTGCTGGGCAATCAGTTCGCTTGGCAGATCAAAATCAAACAGGTCAACTTTCATGACAGTATTATAACATCCTCAGATTAAATCACACCATGGCCAGAATACGATGGGCAGCTCATCAATGTTTTTTTCGACTCGTTGTCCCAGTTCTTTGCCACTGAGCAGACCCGATTGGGTATCAACCACGCCGACAATGGCAGAGGCATTGATCGTGGCGGCACGCAAGCAGAATTCGGCGGGAGTGCCTGCGGCCAGTTGGGCGCTGATGGTAGAAATAAAGGCATCGCCGGCTCCTGCCGTTCCTTTGGCATCCACACGCAGGCCAGGGCAGTGATAAATGCCATCAGAATCTGCCAGATAGGCTCCTTTGGTACCATCGGTAATGACGGCCTTTTTCAGGCCACGTTTCATCATCCGGTTGAAAAATTCAGCTAGCGAGATGGTAAAGTGCCCGGCCATCAGCCCCCGATACATCAAAGATGGCGCGTCCTCGTCGATGTGCAAGGGGTGTGTTTTGCCCACGACGTCATCGAGGGCCAGAACCACTGGCACCAGAATCTCGGCTTCGGCCCGGTTTATGGCCAGCAGATCAATTTTTTCAATATACTGGGAAAACTTTTCCTGCCGCGAGAGTAATTGTCGGATGCCCGGATTGGTGGACACAAAAGCCCCGGCATTCTTTGCCATATCGATGATCGCAGGAAAACAATCGGCTGAGCGATTTGACAGACTGGCTATATAGACCAGGTCCATGCCATTGAACATGTCGTCTTGTATTTCGCTGGCATGTAACAAGGTGTTGGTGCCACGCTGGGTGAATATGGTGGCATTGCGATTATGGGACGAGACCATGACCGAAGTGCCGGTGGGCAGTTCCTGGGCATGGATGACAAACTTGTCATCGATATTTTCAACGGTCAGACGGTCGGCGATCAGCGATGCGTTACTGTCGTTGCCGATCTTGACCAGGATAGATGTCTCGATGCCCTGGCGGGCCATGGAAACACTGGCGTTTACAGCACCACCGCCGATATGGGTGGTAATGCTTTGAGAATCGATCTTGCGACCCTGTTCCAGTAATAAAAAAGACGTGCGTTCGTTGTGCATGGTGATGCGTTCCACATCGCTATCCTCGATAATAGCGATAATGTCCACCATGGCCGATCCGATACACAGGGCTTTCATAGAAAGGGGGCTTTCATGGTAATATCCTTCCGGGCGCATTCACAAATGTTATGCAAACAGGAATAGTCGATAGATCGCCCTCGATCAATAGCTCATATGGGGCTGTAAAATGGAATGCAAGGCTTTAATGATCATACACCGGGCTTGCTCTCGGGCTGCGGCCTCTGTATATGCGGCCTATGGCTCCACCTGTACTGACACTTAAAAACATCCACCTGAGTTTTGGCGGCAAAAACCTGCTCGAAGGCGCAGAGATCACCCTGTCCGAAGGTGAGCGACTGTGTCTGGTCGGGCGAAATGGTTCGGGCAAGTCAACCTTGTTCAAGATAGCCGCCGGTCTCATCGAACCGGACACGGGGGAGCGGTTCATTCAACCGGGCAAGACGGTCCGCTATCTGTCTCAGGAAACACATATACAGGGCTTCGAGACGACCTTGTCGTGTGTCGAAAGTGAACTTGGTCCGGGCGATGACCCATACCGGGCACGATACCTGCTGGAAATACTGGGCCTTGACGGGAGCGAAGACCCATCGCGTCTGTCGGGCGGTGAAGCACGTCGATGTGCCCTGGCGCGCACCCTGGCCCCCCAACCCGATATTCTGTTGCTTGATGAGCCGACAAATCATCTCGACCTGCCAGCCATCGAATGGCTTGAAGATGAACTGAAATCCATGCGTTGTGCCATGATCATGATCAGCCATGACCGCCAGTTCATGGAGAACCTGTCCAACACAACGATCTGGTTGAATATGGCCATTACCCAGCGTCTGAACGATGGCTTTGGCGCTTTTGAGGCATGGCGGGACAAGATCCTCGAAGAACAGCAGCGCGAGCGGGCCTTATTTGATAAAAAAATAGCCATTGAGTCTGCCTGGCTTGCCCAGGGGGTACAGGGTCGGCGAAAACGTAATCAACGCCGCCTGAAGGACCTGTTCGCCATGCGCGAGCAAAAGCGCAATGCACGCAAAGTTACCGGGTTGGTGACGATGGCCACGGCTAAAAGCGAGACCTCGGGCAAGCTGGTTTCTGAAGCGGCCGGAATTTCAAAATCTTTCGGGGCAAACCCGGTAGTTGAGAATTTTACAATCCGTATCGTGCGCGGCGACCGGGTTGGCCTGGTAGGCCCTAACGGGGCTGGCAAGACCACCTTGCTCAAGATGTTGACCGGCGAGTTGCAACCTGACGAAGGTTCAGTGCGCCTGGGCACCAACCTTGAAATGGTCACGCTGGACCAGAAGCGCGAAAGCCTGGACCCGGAGGACACTTTGAAGGATGCCCTGACTGGTGGCCATGGTGATACTATTTCGGTTAATGGTGAACCGCGCCATGTGATCGGTTACATGAAAGATTTTCTGTTTTCCCCGGAACAGGCTGGTACGGCGCTAAAGGCTCTGTCGGGTGGAGAGCGGGGCCGGGTGATGCTGGCCCGGGCACTGGCCAAACGCTCAAACCTGCTGATACTCGATGAACCGACCAACGATCTGGATCTGGAAACTCTCGATCTGTTACAGGAAGTCCTGGCCGATTACAGTGGGACAATCCTGCTGATCAGCCATGATCGGAATTTTCTCGATAGTTGCGTGACCTCCGTGATTGCCTGGGAAGGTGATGGCCGGTGGCAGGAATACGTGGGTGGTTATTCTGATATGATCGACCAGCGTCGTCGCGAAGGTGTGCTTGCTGACACATCAGCGCAGAAAAATCGCAAACGGGAAACCCCGGCCAGGAAAAAGCCTGTGACCAGTCACGGGGCTGCGGCAAAACTGAAACTGAATTTCAAGGAAAAACATGCCTTGAAGACCCTGCCGGGGGTGATGGAGGCTCTGCAAAGCAAGATCGAGAGTTTGCACAAAACCATGGCCGATCCTATGCTCTATTCGCGTGACCCGGAAACTTTTGAAAACGCGGCGTCCCAGTTGCTTCGGGCCGAAACCGAGTTGAGTCTGGCCGAAGAACAATGGTTGGAACTGGAGATGAAACGCGAAGAAATTGAAGCTTGATTGCGCGCTGATCAGACCGTTCGATTAAATCTTCAGGGCTTGTTTCATGTTTGCAATGGATTGCTCGCGCTCAGTTTCTTCGTAAGACCGGCCCTGACCATACACCCATACAGGCCTCGGCCAGGCATCATCATGGGTAAAGCGGGCAATGACATGAATGTGTAATTGCGGCACCATATTACCCAACGCGGCCACATTAATCTTGTCGGGGGTGTACAGGGTGGTCAAGGCGCGCGATAGGGCGGTAATGTCATCGAGAGCGCGGATCTGATCGACTCGTTCCATGTCATGAAGATCGCGTAAATCCGGGATGGCAGGAACCAGAATAAACCACGGATAACGGGCGTCCGCGCTGAGCAAGAGTTTGCCCGATGCCATGTCACCGACCGGGAAACTTTCGCTACACAAGGTGGGGTGCAAGGTGAACATGGGCGGCTCCAGTGGGATATACCTTTGAAGTTACGATGTTACAGGGTGCTGACATAATCCTTGTGGGTGATGTCGATGGCCTGTTCCAGTATATCAAACATATCATCGATCTGCTGGTCGGTAATAATCAGCGGTGGGCACAAACCGATTGTATCGTTGAACAAAGGTCTGGCAATCAAACCCAGTTCGGTCATTTTGTTGGCACACCAGGGTGCGACCTTGTGTTGTGGATCAAAATTAACCCTGTCGGTCTTGTCTCTGACCAGTTCAATGCCGCCGATTAAACCGATGCCCCGGGTCTCGCCAACCAGTGGATGGCCGCCCAGTTGTTTTAGCCGCTCGGCAAACCGGTGCGAGACCATATTGACATGGTCGCCGATATTCATTTCATCGTAAATCTTCTGGGTTTCCATGGCCACGGCAGCGGGAACCGGATGCCCGCCGTATGTATAACCGGTACCGAACATGCCATATTTTTTACTGCCCTGGTTGATCACATCGGAGATTTTTTTTGAAATCATCACCCCGGCGATGGGCAGGTAGGCCGCCGACAATGCCTTGGCAATGGTTATCAGATCGGGTTTCAGGTTATAGGTTTGGGTGGCGAATCGGTTGCCGGTGCGATAAAAACCGCTGATCACTTCGTCGATAATCAGCAGCATATCGTATTTATCGAGCACGATCTGGATGGCTTCGAAATAACCTTGTGGTGGCGGGATGACCCCACCAGCCCCCAGAAATGGCTCGGCGATAAAAGCCGCACAGGTCTCGGGGCCAGCGTCGAGGATTTGCTGCTCCAGAATATCCGCACAGCGCTTGGCAAAGGCTAGTTCGCTCTCGCCGTCTTCACCGTGGTGATAATAATGGGGGCATTGGGTGTGTAGGAAATTCTTCAGCGGAACGTCGAAGGCATTATGGGTGTATTGCAACCCGGTCAGGCTGGAAGCGGCAAGGGTGATGCCGTGATAGGCACCGGTACGGGCAAATATTTTCTTTTTTTCCGGGCGGCCGAGAATATTGTTATAATACCAGACAATTTTTATCTGGGTGTCATTGGCTTCGGAACCGGAATTGGTAAAAAACACCTTGGCCATGTCCTCGCACGGGGCATGGTTGATCAGATAGTCCGCCAGTTCGATGGTCGGCTCACAGGCTTTGTGGGCAAAATTGTGATAATAGGGCAGGGTGTCGAGTTGTTTATGGGCGGCCTCAACCAGACGTTTTTCACTGAACCCCAGAGCCGCACACCACAATCCCGCAAGGCCTTCAATATAGCGTTTGCCATCGTCGTCGAAAACATAGATGCCCTCGCCCCGTGATATGATATGTGGCCCGATGGCTTCGTGGTCGGCCATGTTGGTATAGGGGTGTAAATGATGGGCTGCATCCCTCGCATGAGGGGAATTTGCACGAAAGGTCATGGGAAAGCCTGTTTGATAATGTGTGTAATTCTTGAAATCTTGCTACAGTCATCGCTATCAACGAATGACCCATAATACAAGTGTTTCATTTTAGTTTTGCGCTTAGGTGATTGACGAAATCCATAGCAAGTTTGCTCTTGATTGTTATTGTTGCCATTATATTGGTGCACTTATTCGATGGCCGGTGTTGCGGAGATTGATCGAACGTGAAATCAAGGCGAGGAATTTCGTATAGATTAGCCTGGGCAGGGCTTGCCGTCGCGCTGGCTCTGGGGGCCGTGTTTGGCATTTCACAATTGACTCTCGATTTCAACGAACAGAACAAACGTATAAATGACCTGGCGGAACGCATTCTTTTATCTGCGGAACTTCCTGCTCATCAGGCTGCAAGAATGCTGGACAACGCCCTGGCCGGTGAAGTCGTAAAGGGAATGTTCGTTTATGACTTTGTCGTTCATGCCAAGCTCACCGATGAACTCAACACTGTTTTGGGAGAAATGTCTCGCACAGTTGACGGTGAAAACCGTTTGTTTGTTTCATTGCTGGATGAAAAAACCCGAACATTTACCATTAAACTTTTTGATAAAGCAAATGAGACCAATCAATTTGGCGTTCTGGAACTGACTATTAATCGGGGTGTCGCCCTCAGCGCTTTTTTTGATCGGGTTTTATTCATTGTCGTGGCTGATCTGATCAGTGCCATCCTGCTGGTCGTCGTCCTGTCTTTAATATTCCACCAGATTCTTACCGAGCCTTTGTTACGGCTGATTGGTCAGCTTCAAAAAATAGACCCGGCGAGTACATCAAATATCCGAACAGAGGTATCACCCAACCACCGTCATGACGAGTTGGGAGTGCTTAGCACAACAATCAATACCATTATAGATATGAACGAGAGCCATCTTTGTGAACGTAAACGCAAGGAAATTGAACTGGTTCGGTATCAGACGATCGTGGCATCATCCAGGGATTTCCAATCGTTTATTACCCCCGATTACAGATATGCCGCTGTTAGCGGAGTCTATGTGGATTATTTTGGTGTAAAAATCGATGAAATCGTTGGCAAAACCATAGGGGAAATTGTCGGCGACGATTATTTTTATCGTACTATCAAACCGGCTCTGGACCGTGCGCTCAAGGGAGATGTGGTTGAGTTTGAAGCGGGCATAACAAAGACGGGCAAGAGCGACCATTTATTGGCTGTTCATATGGAACCTTACTTTGAAAAACCAGGGGTCATTTCCGGTGTCATTTTTGCCGGGCGCGATATTACGGAAGAAAGAAGGGTAGAGGATAAAATAAAAAATGCCCTCGAGGTTGTTAAACACGCCAGCGATTCAAAATCCCGCTTTCTCGCTAATATGAGCCACGAACTGCGTTCGCCACTGAACGCGATTATCGGGTTTTCCCAGATGATAAACACTGAAACTTTTGGCCCGATTGGCCAGAAAAAATACAAGGAATACGCCGCTGATATTTCCATGTCTGGCCATCATCTTCTGGATTTGATTACCGATATTCTGGATGTTTCAAAAATCGAGGTTGGTGCCATTCGCCTCAATATGGAACAGGCCGATTTGTCTGAAATTGTGGTCGCATCCGTTGCGATCATCCGCGGCTCAGCATCACAAAAAGGGCTCACGCTTTCGCTCAATATGCCTGAGGGCGAGTTAATGCTCATGTCTGACTCACTCAGAATGAGACAGGTTGTTGTTAATTTACTGTCAAACGCTATTAAATTTACTCCCCCCGAAGGCGAGGTGAGAATTGATGTCTCAGGCTCCTGTGAAAATGGTTACATGCTGGTCGTATGTGATACGGGCTGCGGCATAGCATCTGAAGACATACCCCATGCCCTGGAACCATTCGGGCAGGTTGGTGATATTTATACCCGTACACATGAAGGGGCGGGACTGGGGCTTTACCTGGCAAAAATGCTGACAGAATTAAACGGTGGCACGCTGGAAATTGAGAGCATTCCAGGTGAGGGAACATCGGTCTCCATTAAATTTCCGGGTATCGAGAATACCTAATTTCACCGATGATTTGGTAAGAATGCTGCACAAACCTGAGGTGAATTTATGACTGTCAGGAGATTTATATTTCGTTTTTTTCGTAAAATAATTTGAAATATAACTGACGTTGGTAAAATAATAATCCGGTGATATACTTTCAACTATACTCTTGTTATTTCTTTGATTTGAAAGCCTTAGGTTTGCGGTATCGGATGAAGGTGATTTTCTTGGCGGTGATGGCGGCATTTTTTATTGTCAGTATCACATCAAATGAAGCTCAGGCGCAGGACCAGAAAATTGATATTTTGGTGCTTACTTCCGTGTTTGCTCCCTTGCAAATGTTGCGCGATGATCAGCCTTCTGGTTTTGCTATAGAGATCGTTCAGGAATTGCTGAAAAGGGTGAAGATCGCCGGGTCTGATCTGACATCGTCGATCAAAATCCTGCCTTGGAAGCGGGCTTTTTTAATGGCAACCCGAGAGCCCGGTGCGTTGTTCTTTTCGATTTCTCGGACCTTGGATCGTGAGGACATGTTTCATTGGATTGGTGAGATTTCTCCCTACAATGTGTTTTTTTACAAACTCAAAAAGAATACGTCTTTCCAGCTTAAGAACATGGACGATATTCAAAATATGAAACTTCTTATTGGCGTGCAGGACGGCAGCAATTCTCAGGATCTTCTGGATGGTTATGGGCTGTCACAAGGCAAAGATTACGTCACATACCCTCACTATACCAATGGTATCCGGATGTTGTTTCGTGATCGATTTGCCATGCTGCCGCTGACGTCATTTGCGGCGCGTGCCAATACCTGTCGGCTGGGCTTCAATGGGGACGAGATCGAACAGGTCATCAGGATCACCCCCCTTTCAAAACCACTTTGGATCGCTTTTAACAAAGACACGCCGCCTGATCTGGTGAGCATATTCCGCAAGGTGTATGAAACCCTGGTTGAAGAAGGTTTTGTGCAGGCTACCCAGGAACGCTACATTCAAGAATGGTTGGCACGACCTTGTGTGGCAGACTGAAGTTTTCCATATAAATCAACAATTGTTCCCGCCCCATTTTGCTTCGTAACATGACCGTTTTTCATGGTAAATGAGCTGATTAATGTGTTGGCAAACTGGTAGGTTTTCGGCTACATACCGGGGCTCAGTATTAATGAAATCCTTCGAGGAGTTTTCCCGTGTCTTATTTTGATATTCTTGCAAACTGCGGCTTGTCCGAAAGCGATGTTTCCGGCGGCACTCTTCAGGTTTTTACCCCTGTTGATGGAGTAGAAATAGCCAATCTGTCTGTTCACAGTGTGGACGACGTTTCTGATATGATCGCTAAAAGCAAGGCTGCTTTTGAACAGTGGCGCACCGTGCCGGCCCCGCGCCGTGGTGAACTGGTTCGTCTGTTCGCCGAAGAGCTACGTGTGGCCAAGGAAGACCTGGGCCGTCTGGTTGCCCTGGAATGTGGCAAGATCTATCAGGAAGGCCTCGGCGAAGTTCAGGAAATGATCGACATCTGCGATTTTGCAGTCGGTTTATCCCGCCAGCTCTATGGCCTGACCATCCAGTCCGAGCGTCCCGGTCATCATATGCGTGAAACCTGGCACCCTATGGGGGTATGCGGCATCATCACGGCATTTAATTTCCCCACCGCGCCGTGGTGCTGGAATACGTCCCTGGCGCTGGTCTGTGGTGATCCGGTGATCTGGAAACCATCGGAAATGACCCCGTTGACCGCGCTGGCCTGTCAGAAGATTTTCGAGAAAGCCGCCGCGAGGTTTGGTGACGCGCCGGACAATCTGTCGCAGATTGTCATCGGCGGTCCGCAAACCGGTGCGGTGCTCACAGCAAGCAAGGATGTTGCTATTGTCTCGGCAACCGGATCTACGGCCATGGGCCGCAAGGTATCGGTTGCCGTTGCCGAACGTTTTGGACGCAGCATTCTGGAACTTGGCGGTAATAATTCCATGATCGTGGCACCATCTGCCGATATGGAGATGGCAATCCGGGCCATCGTATTTTCGGCCATCGGCACATGCGGGCAACGGTGCACCACCTTGCGCCGGGTGATTGCCCACGACACAATTTATGATGCTTTGGTGGCGAAACTGAAAACTGCCTACAGCAACGTGCCGATCAGTAATCCGTTGGAAGAAAGTGCCCTGATCGGTCCCCTGATCAACCAGCGGGCCTTTGATAGTATGCAAAGTGCACTGCAAGCAGCCACTCAGCAAGGCGGTGTGGTCCACGGTGGCAGCCGGGCACTGGAAGGTGAATACCCGAATGGTTATTATGTCAATCCGGCGATTGTGGAAATGCCCGGCCAGACCGACATCGTTGCCGAAGAAACTTTTGCCCCTATTCTTTATGTCATGAAGTATAGCGATTTTCAGGGCGCTATCGCCTTGCAAAATGCCGTCCCGCAAGGCTTGTCTTCGTGCATTTTCTCCACCGATGTTCGTGAAACGGAAATGTTTATTTCTGACGTGGGTTCCGATTGTGGTATCGCCAATGTTAATATCGGCCCTTCCGGCGCGGAAATCGGCGGGGCTTTTGGTGGCGAGAAGGAAACCGGGGGCGGACGTGAAAGCGGTTCCGATGCCTGGCGGGCCTATATGCGTCGCCAGACCAATACGGTGAATTATTCCACTGAATTACCCTTGGCCCAGGGTGTCAAGTTTGACGTTTAAACAAGACGTCAGGTTCGACGTGTAATCATGCTGGAGTCCTTGGTTCATGTATCATCAAACTGATGGGACTGGATTGTGGAGCGAATCGGCGCGAGATTGTCCCGCCACTGTACCTCTTGAAGGCACAAAGTCATGTGACGTGGTTATTATCGGTGCTGGCTATACCGGGCTGAGCACGGCACTGCATCTGGCCGAACAGGGGGTGCGTGTCTGTATCGTCGAGGCCAGAGAGATCGGTCATGGTGGTTCTGGCCGCAACGTAGGGTTGGTTAACGCCGGTCTGTGGCTCGACTATGATCAAATTACCGAACAATTGGGTGAGGCCGTCGGCAGTGGCCTGATCGATACCCTGGAACAGGCCCCGGCGGCGGTCTTTGAGCTTATTGAAAAACACCATATTTCCTGTCAGGCAATCCGCAAGGGTACGCTCAATTGCGCCCATTCTCATGCGGCCTTGCATCGCCTCGTTAATCGGGCGGCAAGTCGCAAGGCGCTTGGTTCGGATATAGAAATTCTTGATGCTGAGCAGACCGCCCGGCGTACCGGTACAGAATATTTCTCCGGTGCCCTGCTGGATCGTCTGGCCGGAACCATCCAACCCCTGGCCTATGCCTATGGTCTGGCCCGGGCCGCTGTGGCGGCAGGTGCGCAGATATTTACACATTCGCCTGTCAACAAATTGACAAAAGACGGTGAGAACTGGCGCATTCAAACATCAAACGGCACATTGTTAAGTCGCCAGGTATTGATCGCCGTCGGGGCTTATGGGCGAGATAATAAAAATACCATTACGCCGGTTCGTGGTGGAGATCAGGTGCCGTTGTATTTTTTTCAATGCGCCACCGAGCCGCTTGATGACAAGGTCGGTGGTTCGATCCTGCCTGGTGGGGAAGGGGCATGGGATACCAACCTCGTGATGACGTCGTTTCGCCGTGATCAGTCTGGCCGGTTAATCGTGGGCAGTGTGGGCCGGTTGGATTGGGCTGGCGGTATCCACAAAAACTGGGCTATGCATCAGGTCAGACGATTGTTTCCCCGGCTGGATAATCCGGTCTGGTCCCATGCCTGGTATGGACGCATCGGCATGACGGGGGATCACCTGCCTCGATTGATACAGCCTGCGCCGGGTATTCTGTCTGTTTATGGATATAACGGGCGTGGCATCGGGCCGGGCACCGTTTTCGGGCGTGAGATTGCCGATTATTTTATCTCAGGAAACAGCCGGGATCTGAGCCTGCCCATCAGCGAGCAACACAGCGAGGCCATTGCAGGGCTCCGTGGACTGGGCTATGAAACGGGTGCTCGGCTGTATCATTTAATGGGTTCAGTATAATAGGGTCTTACGGATATTTGGGAGCAATAGGATGAGCGAGATCATTTTTCACAATTACCCTCAGTCTCCGGTTGCTGAGAAGGTTCGCAAAGCATTTGGCATCAAGGGCCTTGACTGGAATTCGGTGGAAATTCCTCGTTTGCCACCCAAGCCGGATTTAATGCCTCTGACGGGCGGGTATCGCCGGACCCCGGTGATGCAGATAGGCGCCGATATTTATTGTGACAGTCAGTGCATTCTGATGGAACTGCAACGTCGTTTTCCCGAACCTGATTTTCAGGCCGACTGGGGGCTATGCAGATGGAACGATCAGGTGTTATTTGATCTGGCCGTGCGTCTGGTGCTCGGCGGTAATGCGGATGTTCTGCCAGAGGATTTTGCCCGGGACCGTGGCCGACTTTATTTTGGCCCGAACCCTGATTTGCATAAGGTTGCCGAGGATTTACCCCATGTCATGGCACAATTGCGCGGCGCATTGGGCTGGTGGCAAAACGAGTTGATAAACGGCGGTTCATTTCTGGCCGGGCAACGGGCCGGGCTGGCCGACGTGCTGGCGTGGTATTTGGTCTGGTTCATCCGGGGGCGCTGGAAAGGCGGCCCAGAGTTGATCGCTCCGTTCAGCGAAATTGTCAAATGGGAAGCCAGAATGGATGCCATCGGCTATGGCACCAGCCATGATATGACCGCAACCCAGGCGCTGGAGATTGCGCGCAAATGTGATACCGCTTGCGCGCCTTGTGTGGATGACAATGATCCACAAGGCCTGAAACCCGGGCAGCAGGTCTGGATTCGTCCCGACAGCGATGGTGGTGATCCGGCTGTTGAGGGTTTGGTTCACTACGCCGATCACCAGACGATTTCGATCCTGCGCGACGACAGTAGGGTTGGACAGGTCTGCGTGCATTTCCCACGGATCGGCTATCGTGTATCAACAGGTTAAGCTGTCTTAGTCCTAAAACCCGAGCGCACAGCCGTCTTTGCGCGGGTCGGAGCCACCCGACAGGATGCCGCGTTCATGGTCGATCAGGATGGCCTGTCCACCGCCGTGGGGCGAAGCTTGATCCACATAGTCGATAGTGTGGCCGCGCTGGATCAGGCCCTGCACCGTTTCATCAGGCAGGCTGCGCTCAATTTCAACCACATTACCCATGCCAAATACCCGCGGCATATCCAGCGCACTTTGCGGGTCCATGGCGTAGTCAATGATGTTGGTCAAAAGGCGCGTGTGGCCATAGGGCTGGTAATCCCCACCCATCACACCGTAGGGCATGATGACGTTGCCGTCCCGGCTCAGCATACCGGGCATGATGGTGTGCATGGGGCGTTTGTTGGGCGCGATGCAGTTGGGGTGGGCAGGGTCGAACTGGAATGATTTACCACGGTTTTGGAACATCACCCCGGTATGGGGACACATGATGCCACTGCCGAAGGCTGTAAAAATGGAATTGATAAAGCTCACCGCGTTACGATCCTGGTCGACCACGCTGATGTAGATGGTATCTGAGGTCGTTAGCCCCAGATCGGGCAGATCAGTCATGGCATGGTCCAGGCTGATCTGGGCTCGAAGATCCGCGGCCCAGTCTTTTGACAACATGGTCTCTACGCTGATTGTCATATGCTCCAGATCGGCCATGGTCTCGTTACGGGCCTTGAAAGCCAGCCGCCCGGCTTCGATTTCCAGATGGGTCCGCTCAACCGATAAGGGCTCATAGCGGGCCAGATCGAAGCCTTCCAGGATATTGAGCATGATCAGTGCGGTCAGGCCCTGATTGTTGGGCGGTATCTGGTGCACCGTGTATCCGCGATAGGTGGTGGTGATGGGTTTTACGTATTGGCCGCGGACTGCGTTTAAATCAGCCAGGCTATGGACGCCGCCCTTGGCTTGCAGGGTGGCGATCATAGCCTCGCCAACCGGGCCTTCGTAGAAACCTTCGCGTCCGTGCCGGACGATGGATTGCAAGGTATCGCCCAGTCGGGGTTGGGTGTGCACGTCGCCTTCTCGGGGGGGCTTGCCGCCGGGCAGGAATATGGCCGCCGTATCGGCGTCTTTTTGCAGACGATCCAGATGACGCGCCCAGTCTGAGCCGACCCGGCAATGGATGGGGTAACCCTTGTGGGCAAAGTCAATGGCCGGTGCCAGAATATCGGCCATGTCCATACGGCCATGATCTTTGTGGGTGTTCAGCCAGGCATCGATAGCACCGGGCATGGTGATGGCATGAATACTGTCTGACTGGAATTCGTCCAGCCCCAGCCCGCGAAAATAATCCAGGGTGGCGGCCGCCGGAGAGCGGCCCGAGCCATTGTAACCAATCACTTTGTCGCTGCCGTTGTTAGCCATCAGGATAAAACAATCCCCACCGATGCCGGTGGACTGGGGTTCGACCACGCACAATACGGCACTGGCGCAGATGGCGGCGTCCAGGGCGTTGCCTCCGTTGCGTAAGGTTTCATTGGCCGCACTGGTGGCCAGAGGGTGTGACGTTGCGACCATCCCATTCATGGCATGTACGGTGGACCGGCCTGATTTTGTAAAGTCGCGCAACGAAAAGCTCCTGTCAATTAGGGGTAAAGTGTGACGGTTCTGAAAGTATCGTCGTATGGTTCCCGGACACAAGGCAATTATTAAGTTTTTTTATCGCGGAAATGTGATGGTACAGGACTATGATATGGTGTGAGATTTCGGTTGATTTATGGGCTAGAAATAGCCACCTTACAGGATCAACAGTATGACATATAACAGATGATTGAGTGGTTCTTGATGACGTATAAATCAGTTTTTATTGCAAGTTTTTTGGTGGTTCTGTTCGGTTGGACCAGTATGGCATTCGTGGCGTCATCCGCTGGTGTGGCTTATGCTCAAACAGCCCAGAAGATAACGAATATATCGGCGAGCGATCTTAAAAAACTATATGGCGAAGGTGTCACGATTGTTGACCTCAGACGTCAGGATGAATGGGACGCGACAGGCGTGATTGACGGCAGCATCAAGCTGACGGCGTTTGATGCCCGTGGCAAACTGGTTGATAATTTCCGCCAGACCTTTCATGAAAAAATTAAGCCTGATCAGCGTGTGGTTCTAATCTGTCGTTCCGGAGCACGTTCTTCGCGAATTGCCAGCCTGCTGTCCCAGCAAGATGGTTATAGCGGTATCTATAATGTGGTCGGCGGGATTATGGGCTGGATTGCTGCCGGGTATCCTGTCAGCAAATAAGTTACTAAAAGGGCATGACTTTTTGGGGGCCATGATGGACGAAAGGTTGGAGCAGGATCGGTCGGCTGAGGTATCAACGGTTTCCGGTTCTGTTGAACATCCCGGCGGTCTGGGGGGTATCAGCAAGCTGGGGATACTTTTGTGTTTGATGGCTGCAACATTCTTCGCTTTCAGCATTATCCCGGCCAAGATAACCTATGAGCATGGCATGTCGCCCACAACATTTGCCGTCGTGCGGGCTATCTCGTCGGTAATTATTTCCGGCAGCATGGCTATTTATTTAGGCACCCTGTGGCGTTTGCCCCGCTCGGTTCGCAGCGAGGTTCTGCCGGTAACCTTGCTGTTTTTAATGATTGCCTTTGGCTATCCCACGGCCATGAAATATGTGCCGGCCAGTATAGCATCGCTGACGTTTTATCTGTTCCCGTTGATTATTCTCATCATCGGTTCGTTTAGTGAGCGCCGGTTCCCCGGTATTCGGCGTACAATGATTTGCCTGACTGCTTTTGTGGGCCTTGGTATTGTCCTGGCGCCCTCTTTGAATGACCTGCAATGGCAAGGTCTTGCAGCCGGGATCGTCGCGGCTTTGGGGGTGGCCTTGTATATGCTGAAGTTGCCGAAGATTATGGCTGAAACCAACGGATTGGTTCTGACCGTTTATGTCAATTCGCTTAATGTCATTGTCTTGCTTGCGGCGGCCTGGTTGTTCGGCGAGTTCATGTTCCCCGTTGATTCAACAGGCTGGCTGGCCGCGGGTATATCCGGGGTTTTTTATGGCTTTGGGACCATCATGCTGGTCTTTGCGGTTAAGCTGACAAACCCGGTTACTGCCTCGACCCTGTCTAATCTGGAACCGTTGGTCGTCACCTTGTTGGCGATGATATTGTTCGCTGAATTTCTTGAGCCCGTTCAATATATCGGCATGGTCGTGGTGATCGGTGCTTTGATGTTCGCTACCCTGCGCAATGCTCCCCGGTAAGCGTTTATAATCCGCGCAGGTAATGTGGTCGCAACAGATCGCCTTGTTGTTTGGCGTGTGCAATCTGGGCTAATAATTTATCCATATCACGCGGCAGGTTGCCCGCCAGTGCCAGACAGTTTGAGGCGTGGTTGGACCTGAAAATCACTGGGCGGGGCGGAGCCAACAGGCTGATCAGGCGTTCCTGTTCATCCAGAATACCCAGGTCATCCTGAAAGGTGAAATCAGGTTCCTGACGGTCCATGAACTCGTCATAGGTGCCTTGTTCCAGATTAAGCTGCAAGGTCGACAGGTATGTGGGCGGGGCCTGGTTTATCAAGGCGGCTGTGGCCGTAATATGGTCTTCCCAGCCATGTTTTCCCGCAAGCCCCAGAATGACCGTAGCGGAAACCTTCAATCCGGCCCGGGTCGCGTTTGACAGGGCCATGGTCAGGGTTTTCTGGCTGGCACCCTTGATGGTACGTTTAAGGACCGTGTTTGATCCCGACTCCACACCAAGATAGACCAGGGAAAGTTTGTTTTCTTTCAGTTCCCTCAATTCCTCACAGCTTTTATCTATCAGATTTTTCGGTGTGGCATAGGCCGACACCCGGCTTAGGTTGGGGAAAGTTGCCGCCAGTTTTCCGAGAATGGCCCGCAGGCTTTCCATGGGCAGGGTCAGCGCGTCACCATCGGCCAGAAAAATCCGGTGGGCCTGGGGCCAGGCCCTGGCGGCGGTTTCAATATCGGCAAATACCTGATCCAGTGGGCGCGCCCTGTAGGATTTACTCTTATACATGGAACAAAAGGTACAGGTGTTGGCCGAACAGCCCAGCGTTGCCTGAATGATCAGGTTGTTGCCCTCGCTTGGTGGCCGGTACAGCGGCATGTCATAATTCAATGGCATGGAACGTCTTATCCTAAATCAGCAGCGTAATGCCCGATAGCAATATAAGCCCGAGAATGATCCGCTTGAACAGGGCATCGTTCAGGTAAGGGTAAACCTGGACGCCCAGACGTGAGCCAATTATAACCGCTGGCAGGCACCACAGGAAGTCATATATTGTTCGTTCCGTTATCATGCCGTTGAGGGCGAACACGGCAATGCCCAAACCATGCATGACCAGAACGAAGGGCTGGTAGGTGCCGCGCTGGGTGTTACGCGGCCAGCCGCGAATACCACTCCACAAGGTCGGCAGCAGGCCGGACAGTCCGGCGAACCCGCCCATGACACCACCGCCAAGCCCAACCAGTCCATCAAGTTTTCGACCACCGACCTGGCCCACGGTCGTATGGGGGCGGAGCAACATCCACAGGCCATATCCAACAAGCAAGCCGCCAATAACACTGCGGAATATGCCTGGCTCTATATAACCCAATATCCAGACCCCCATGGGGACACCAACGATGCCGCCCCATATGAAAGGCATTAATCTGGAGAAATCCAGGGTTTTGCGCAGTTTATAGAGCGGCGTTACATGCATCATGAGGCCACAGGCCACCACCAGCGGAATGGCGGCGGCGGGGTCCATAATATGCAGCCAGACAGCGTTTAAAATCAATGCGTCGGCAAACCCCACGGCTCCTATGACAAATGCGGCGGCGAAAGCCCCGGCAATCAATAAAACCAGATATAGCGTGGGGTCGCTCGCGATCGTTACCATTTTTTTTATAGAGAACTGCTTAACATAGGCCCCAGGACGTCCTCATATCCGAATACTGCCGGTTGTCCGCCGGTATGAATGAACATCAGGTTCTGTCCGGCTTTAGCCTGACGAGCACGGGACAGAAATCCGGCCATGGTGCGTCCGGTGTAAACAGGGTCCAGGATAATGCCTTCGCAGTGAGCTGCCGCCTTGATAGCGTGCAAAACAGCATCATTGATCTTGCCGTATCCCGGCGCAAGCACGTCATCGTTGATCTCGATATCTTCGTTTCTCACCGGGTTGTCCATGTCCAGCATGTCGGCAACTTCCTGACACCGGTTAATGATACGCGGGGTTTGCTGATCTTTTGCGCGGCGCACACAGATGCCTTTTACAGGGATATCACAACCCAGTGCGCGCAGACCGAAGAGCAGGCCAGCATGTGTCGCACCACTGCCCGAGGCAACAACGATTTCATGGATATTCAGATCAGTTTCATTGATCTGGCCGAAGATTTCACGCGCCGCAACAACATACCCCAAAGCGCCAAGCGGTGGATGACCAGGACCCAGGTGAATGATATAAGGGGTTCTTCCTTTGGCGCGCAAGCCTCCGGCAATATCTTCCAGGGCACGATCAGCCCCGGCTTCGTTTTCGCCTTCCGGGAAGGAATGCAGGGTTGCCCCCAGTATTCTGTCGAGCAATACATTTCCCGAACGCCGGTATTGCGACGATGGGTTGGCGACACGTTCTTCCAGCTGGATATGACAATCCATGCCTGCCTTGCGGGCTGCGGCGGCTGCCGAGCGGACAAAATTTGACTGAACGGCCCCGGTGATCAGGATGGTATCGGCATCTCTGGCGACTGCTTCACCTATATAGAATTCAAGCTGGCGGATTTTGTTGCCGCCCATACCAAGCCCGGTGCAATCATCGCGCTTGGCATAGAGGCGGCACGCGCCCGAGGCACGCTCGGCTTCGACAAATTTGGCCAGATTTGGCATTTCATCAACCGGGGTGGGGGTGTGCGCTAATATAGAACGCGGAAGATCATCCAGTTTTCCAATCAGCATAGTCGTTTACACACCCTTATCCGTAATTCAGTTGATAGCATGGTCAGTTTTGCCTTGTTATGCCGCCGCCTTGGCAGCGTCTTCGATCCGCAAGCGTCTGCGCTGTCCCACGACGACCAGCCCGAGCACGAGCAGCGCCGGAATGTAGAACAGTTCTTTCGGCATACGGTCGGCCTTTTCATTGACTTGTGAAATGGTCACCGGTGTATCAGCATAAAAATCAAACAAAGAGCCAATGTTTTTGAAGAATGGTGAGCTCTGCATGGGTTCGTCGACGATCGTTACACCGCCATCGACGATAACCGTCAACCCGGCAGAACGTAGACGTTCTGCTGCGTCACCGGGGCGAGACAGGGGAATGAGCAGGGTTGTGGAGGTCATCTCGCTGGTATCGAAATCCGGGCCGCTGACCACAATGGTCATGGTGTCACCCGCCGGTACTGTATCGATGAACTCATAGACCTTCGTCGGGTCTATTGCATTATAAGGTGGAGAAACCTTGTCGAGCCAATATCCCGGCCTGAACATGGTAAAGGCGATCAACAATAACAGGGCCGATTCCCAAAGCCTGTTCTTCACAAACATATAACCTTGTGTCGCCGAAGCGAATAATAACATGGCGAGCACGGCCGTGAAGAACACGAATATACCCTTCAGGGGCGAGACCTCGATCAACAGCAGGTCCGTATTGAAGATGAACAGGAACGGCAACAGGGCTGTCCTGATATCGTACATGAAACCCTGAATACCGGTTTTGATGGGATCGCCGCCGGATATGGCCGCCGCGGCAAATGCCGCCAGGCCCACGGGTGGTGTGTCGTCGGCCAGAATACCGAAATAGAACACAAACAGGTGAACCGCAATCAGCGGAATAATCAGCCCACTTTTGGCGCTCAGGGCCAGAATAACCGGTGCCATCAAGGAAGAAACAACGATGTAGTTTGCCGTTGTCGGAAGCCCCATGCCCAGCACCAGACTCATGAGTGCAACGAGCACAAGCATGACCATCAGGTTGCCACCGGACAGGAATTCGATGAATTCACCGACAATCTGATGGGCGCCGGTCAGTGAGACTGTACCGACAATAATGCCCGCCACACCCGTCGCCACACCGATGCCGATCATGTTGCGTGAACCGGCAATCATGCCTTCCTTGCATTCACGAAGGCCACGTGAAAAACCGGCACTCCAGTTCGTTTCACCCCGGAAATAGGCTTTCAGGGGGTGTTGGGTGATGGCAACAATCATCATGGCTATGGTTGCCCAAAACGCCGCCAGTCCTGGCGACAGGCGCTCGATCATAATGCTCCAGATCAGGATAACGATGGGCAGAATGTAATAGAGACCCGTAATGGCCGTTTCCCCGGCTCTGGGCAATTCCATAACCGGGGCATCGGGATCATCGATGACAAGGTCCGGGTGTCTGGCTGCAATACGGGCCAGAAAGAGGTACGCCAGCGTACAGCCAACGACGACGATGGGGAAAGCCGCTTCGTAAGCCACATCCTTGATCCAGCCCATGCCGTAATAGACAAACGCGCCGATGAGGGCAATGCCGATAAATCCGCCAAGGAAAGAAATTACCTTGGTGGCAAATGTCATGGTGGAGGTGGGTTTTTTCAACCCTTTAAGGTCCATTTTCAGGGCTTCAAGGTGCACGATGTAGAACAGGGCAATATAAGATACCAGGGCTGGAACCAGCGCGTGGATGATAATATCCGTATAGGCGATACCGGTGAACTCGGCGATCAGGAAGGCCGCTGCACCCATGACGGGCGGGGTTAATTGCCCGTTTGTGGAAGACGCGACTTCAATGGCTCCGGCTTTTTCGGCTGAGAACTCGGTTTTTTTCATCAGCGGAATCGTAAACGTACCGGTGGTCACCGTGTTGGCAATGGATGAGCCTGAATAGAGGCCGCTCAGGGCCGATGCGATGACTGCCGCCTTGGCAGGTCCACCCCGGAAGTGACCCAACAGGGCAAAGGCTATCTTGATAAAGAAATTACCGGCACCGGCTTTTTCGAGCACGGAGCCAAACAGAACGAACAGGAATATCAGGCCGGTAGAGACACGCAGTGCGACCCCGAAGACGCCTTCTTCCTGCATCCAGAAATGCCACATGGCCTTGCCGTAAGATGCGCCTTTCCACATAACGGCGTCCGGCAGGTAATTTGAGTGACCGAAAAATACGTACATCACAAAGACGCTGGCAACGATGACCAGTGGCAGACCGAGCGCGCGGTATACGGCTGTACCAAGAACGACCATACCGATGGTTGCCGTGATCAGGTCGCCAGTGGTTGGCAGACCGGCCCGTTCGGCAATTTCATTGCGCAGGATAACAATATAAAGACACGACGCCACGCCAAGCAGGCCGAGCCCCCAGTCATACCACGGGATATGATCCTTCGGGCAGTTCTTGGTCAGCGGGAATGCCATCGCGGCGAGGAATAAAGCAAATGCCAGGTGAATGAGACGGGCAGCCGAAAGTGTTACAATCACATTTATGCCAATATATTCCGTCAGAATAAACGGAAGATTGGAGGCTATGTATAGCTGAAACAAAGCCCAGGTAAAGGCGGTCGTCAGGATCATACGGCCTTGCCACCCTTTGGGCGTGCGTCCTCCGGAGTCAATATTGTCGACCATTTCCTGGACTTTTTTGGCTGTAGATTCCGTGCTCACGATAATTCCCTCCTGCTTTCAGCCTTGTTCAGGCTGTGACACTATATCCCATTATTATTTTTTGATTTTTTTGAATTTAAATTTAGATAAAAAATAAGGCAGGGTGTTTTCACAAACACCCTGCCTCGATTTTTATCTTACATCCAGCCGCGTTCTTTGTAGTATTTTACGGCACCATCATGCAATGGAGCGGACAGACTATCTGTAATCATCTGCTTTTCTGTGAGATTGGCAAATGCGGGATGAAGCTTTTTGAAAGCATCGAAATTATCAAACACAGCTTTAACCACGGTATAAACAACCTTGTCGGGAACATCAGAGCTGCTGACGAAGGTTGCACCGACGCCAAATGTCATGACGTCTTTGTCGTTGTTGTACATACCGGCAGGAATAGTCGCGACACGGTAATAGGGATTGTCGGCAACGAGTTTGTCAATTGCCGAACCTGTGGCATTCACCAGGTGGGCGTCACAAGATGCCAGAGATTCCTGAGTCAGGGCTGAAGGATGACCAACGAGCCAGAAGTAGGCATCGATTTTGCCATCACAGACGGCCTGACCGGTTTCTGCCGATTTCATTTCAGCGGCCAGTTTCAGATCGGAGCGTTTCCAGCCCAAAGCTTCTTCGATGACTTCCCAGGTGCCACGGGTGCCCGAACCGGCGTTGCCGATGTTCATGCGTGTGCCCTTGAGATCGGTGATGTTTTTGATGCCGGAGCGGTCACTGGCAATAATGGTAACGGGCTCGGCGTGGACGGAAAATACGGCCCGCAGCTTGGAAAACTTGCCCTGATCCTTGAATTTGGATGTACCATTGTAGGCATGGAACTGCCAGTCAGATTGGGCAACACCAAATTCAAGTTCGCCTGCGCGAATTGTGTTGATGTTGTAAATGGAACCACCGGTAGACTCAGCAGAGCAACGAATGCCGGTTTCTTTGCGGGTTTTATTAACCAGGCGGCAGATCGCACCACCGGTCGGATAATACACCCCAGTCACACCACCAGTACCGATGGAAATAAACTGTTGCTCAGCAGCCTGACTGTCCATGGTTGCAAAAGATGCACCCATAATCACAGCAGCAGTCATGCCCGCTAGCTTAGAAAATGATTTAATGTTCACAATTCTCTCCCTTAAAATTTAACACTAACTTTATATTTGTTTTCAGATCTTAATTTCAATATCAAAATCTGCAAAAGAATATAAGCACATTCTTGCGGACTAGGCCAAAAAATAATTATTTATATTATTAATGTAATCTTTTTTGTAAAATGTGACGGGACTAGTTTTTCTATATAAATTTCAGTTTGTTTCTTGCGGAGTGATGAAAATCACAGACAAGATTCAACAGTAGGGTGTTTTTGTGATAGTATTTCTAACCTTCGTGATGCAGGAGACATTATTATTATGAATACCCCAATTGCCCGTACCAGGACTGGCAAGCTGTTTGTGGTATTGTGTGCGACCACCATCACTGGTTGTCATGCCTTTGGCACTTGATTTTCTTGATGGCGGTGTCGTGTCCAAAGTTGCCTATGCAAAAAATCATAAAGATGGCGGCGTTGGTTTTTGGTCCAGTCAGCCCGTCATCTTTATCGTTCAGAAATCCGAGCTTGATGAGCCCTCTTTGTATGTAGCGTAACGTCTTGTATGTAGCGCAACGTCGGTGGGTCGTCGTATGGCGGGTTGTCAGATTGACGCCGCACTGAGGAACAGACCAACGGCTTTGGAATGATCGGTCGCCAGGCCTCTTACCGCTGCGTAGGCAGCACCGAGAAGGTACTGGGACTGGGGGGTATTTAATCCGACACAGGCAACGAGAACGACAGCAGTTATTCCAAGAGTCAGAATATTTTTAATCGGCAATGGTCCAATCATACCCGTTTCACATGTCTCACATGTCATGTTTTCCGGCTGTGGTTAACAATGAAGTATACCGGTAAATTCTGAGATATATATTCCTGCTTTAGTTTTTTTGGCTTCATCATTATGTTACTAATCGGTCGTAGAGTTACTGAGAGATATTGAGGGTTGCCGACGCCGGTACTGTTTCTTTACATGCAACAAATAAACGGGGAGATAAAAAAAATGTATAAGCATATCCTGCTTGCTATTGATCTTCAGCATAATGACAGTTGGGCGAAATCTCTTCCCACGGCAGTCGAATATGCCAAGGCATTTGATTCCACACTACATGTCATGACCGTGGTGCCGGATTTTGGTATGAGCATCGTCGGCTCATATTTCCCGGAAAACTTTGAGAAAAATGCTCTCGAACAGGCCTTGAAGGCGCTTCAGGAATGGGTTTCTGAAAATGTACCATCGGATGTGCCGGTCCAGCATGTTTTAGGACATGGCAATGCCTATGCGGAAATCCTGCGTGTCGCGAACGAAAATGTTATAGATCTTGTGATCATGGGATCGCACCGTCCAACCATGCAAGACTATCTGGTAGGACCGAATACGGCTCGTGTTGTGCGTCATGCAAATTGCTCAGTTCTTGTGGTCAGGGAGTAATTTGCGCCATCAGAATGATCCATAATATCTCGGAAACGCTCTAATATTATTTACGATTATGTGATTTTGTTGCGATTTAACTGGTTTTTTGCGGGTTTATGTTTAATATAATTGACGATTAAACATATAGGAAATCCGTTGAATAATGTGTTGGATAATGAGATTGGCACCCGCCTCAAGGCCCTTCGCACCATGTATAAACTGTCTCAGCGGGAAGTCGCGAAACGTTCCGGTGTTACAAACAGTACCATATCACTGATAGAACAAGGCAGGGTGAGTCCCTCGGTTGACTCAATAAAAAAAATCTCGAACAGCTTCTCTCTTTCGCTGGTTGAATTTTTGACCATGAACGTGGAAGAGGATGGCGATATCTTTTTTGCCAAGGAGGATTTGTTGTCGTTCTTCGAGAAAGGTGCCCATCTGAAGCTTGTCGGTGCCAATCGTAAAGACCGTAAACTGCGGTTCCTGCATGAACGTTATGAGCAAGGTGCCAGTTCGGGCGAGCATATGCTTTCGTGTGACAGCGAAGAAGCGGGCATCATCATCAAAGGCCAGATTGAACTGACGGTCGGACAGGCCAGTAGGGTGCTGGGTGAAGGTGACTCGTATTATATTAACAATAATATACCGCACCGTTTCAAGAATGTCGGCAAGGGTGATGCCATTATCATTAGCGCCGAAACCCCACCCAGCTTCTGACCACCGAATTTCTGACCGGGGCTTTACATCATGCCGAGGTCTCTGGCCGTTGCGTCCAGGCTTTTGCGCGCACTGCCCAGAAGCTCATCAATCTCGGGTCGGGTGATCACCAGCGGCGGCGATAACAACATAGCGTCTCCGGTTGCGCGCATGATGATGCCGTTGTCGCTGCAATGGTTGCGGCACATGGCACCGGCTTTTCCCACGTCATCAAAGGCCTGGCGGTTGGCCTTGTCCTTGACCAGTTGTATGGCTGCCATCAGACCGCGGCCGCGAACCTGCCCGACCAGCGGGTGATCTTCGAAGCTGCGCAAGATCTCTTGGAAATAGGGACCGGTATCGGTTTTAACCCGCTCGATGATGGCTTCGTCGCGCAGGATCGAAATATTGGCGTGGGCCACGGCTGTGGCGACCGGATGTCCGCAATAGGTGTAACCGTGATTAAATTCGCCGCTGCCTTCAAGCACATCGGCCACACGGTCGTGGATCATCACACCGGAGATCGGGATATAACCCGATGACATGCCCTTTGCCATGGTCATCAGATCAGGCTCAAAGCCGAACGTCTGACAACCGAACCAATTACCTGTCCGGCCAAACCCACAGATCACTTCATCGGAAACCAGTAAAATATCGTACTTGCGACAGATCCGCTGGATCTCCGGCCAGTAGGTATCAGGCGGCACGATAACCCCGCCCGCACCCTGGATTGGCTCGCCGAAGAAAGCCGCCACGCTATCGGCACCAAGTTCAAGGATTTTTTCTTCCAGCCACCGCGCTGCTTTAAGGCCAAACTCATCGGGGCTGAGGTCGCCACCATTGACGTACCAGTTCGGCTCTTCAATGTGCTCAAAACCGGGTAATGGCAAAGGGCCCTGTTCGTGCATGTAGCCCATGCCACCGAGACTGGCGCCGGCAAGGGTGCTGCCGTGGTAGGCGTTGTTGCGGCTGATGATGGTTTTTTTGCCGGGTTTTTCCCTGACGTCCCAGTAACGCCAGATCAGGCGCACAACCGTGTCATTGGATTCCGAGCCAGAATTACCATAAAAAACCCGGTTAAAACCATCAGGCGTAACTTCCGATAGCAACGTCGCCAGCGAGGTCGCTGGAATGTTGGTGGTTTGAAAAAAGGTATTGTAAAAGGCAAGTTCGTTCATCTGGCGGGCGGCAACATCGGCCAGTTCCTTGCGGCCATAGCCCAGATTAACACACCATAATCCGGCCATGCCATCGATCAATTTATTGCCCTCGGAATCCCACAGGTATACACCCTGGCCACGGGTGATAATGCGCACGCCTTTCTGGTTTAATTCAGCGGTGTCGGTAAAAGGGTGCAGGTGATGATCGCGATCTTCCTGTTGCCACTGGCTGGTGCTGTTGAGAGCTACATTCATTGTCATACCCCTTTCCTCAAACATTCAATAACAAGTGTTCGCGTTCCCAGGACGTGATGACCTGATTAAAAGTCGCCAGTTCATCGCGCTTGATCATACAGAACAGATCCACAAAACGATCACCGAGAACTTTGCGCACGGCGTCATTGCCGGAAAAATTATCCAGGGCGTTTGGCAAATATACGGGCAGATTACGTGGTAGAACGAGGGCATTGTCTTGTTCGCTCGCCGTCGCGGTAAGCCCTTCTGTCATGCCCAGATAACCGCAGGCCAGGGTGCCTGCCATGGCCAGGTACGGATTGACATCTGCGCCGGGCAGGCGGTTTTCGATGCGCCTGTTGTTGGGGCTGGCGTGGGGTACGCGCAGGCCGCAACTGCGATTGTCACGACCCCAATGGGTGTTTATGGGGGCCTCTTTGTAGACAAAACGGCGATAGGAATTAACCGTTGGTGCAAACAATGACATCATCATGGGTGCGTAGGTCTGCAACCCGGCGATAAACGACAGAAATAACGGGGTGTCGGACTCCTGCCCCTGACTAAACAGGTTCTCTCCGGTTTCCTGATCGTAAAGACTGGTATGGATGTGCAGGGCGCTGCCCGCTTCGTGTTGCATGGGTCTGGCCATGAAGGTTGCATGGATGTCATGTTCGATTGCGGCCTGGCGCATGGTGCGTTTGAACAGGAAGACCTGGTCGGCCAGTTCCAGAGGCTCGCCGTGCAACAGATTGACCTCCATCTGTGCGGCTCCGCATTCGTGGTTGAGCGTATCGATGTCGATACGCGACGCCTTGCAGTAGTCATAGACGTCTTTGAAAAGAGCGTTGAATTCATTGGCAGCGTCAACGCCGAAAGCCTGGCGTCCGGTTTCCGGACGTCCTGAACGACCGACTGGTGGTTCCAGTGTTTCGTGCGGGTCGAAGTTCATCGCCACTAGATACATTTCCACTTCCGGTGCGACCACTGGTTTCCAACCCTTGTTTTCGTAGAGGGCAAGGATTTCGCGCAAAACCTGACGTGACGATAAATCGACCGGCGTATTATCGGCATAAAGGCAATCACAGATAACCTGGGCGGCGGGATGATCGCGCCACGGAAGCAGGCGGATCGTATTACCGTCGGGGCGCATGATGACGTCTATGTCGGTCAACGGTACCAAGCCATCGGTTTCCGGGAAATCGCCGGTAACCGATTGGGTAAAAATGCTTTCGGGGATGCGGTGGCTGTCGGACTCGATGCCTTCGAGAAATTTATCCGCCGTCAGAATTTTACCCCGGGCAATGCTGGCCATGTCTGGAACCAGACATTCCACCTCGGTAATCTGGTGTTGCTTGCACCATGTTGCCATATCAATAATTGGGTTTGGTTTTGTCATTGTGTTGCCCTGGTTTTTGCGCGGTCCTTACAGGCTTTCCCAAACTCGCCAAACAGTGCGCGTGAAAATGTATTCTCCATGACCTTCCATTCCGGATGCCATTGCACCCCGACCGCAAAGGTCGTGGCATCTTTAACATGGAAAGCCTCGATCAACCCGTCGGGATCACTAGCCTCTATCCCCAACCCCGGTGCCAATTGATCCACACCTTGACTGTGCAGGGAATTAACGGTGATGCTTGGAGAGCCGGCGATGGCTTCCAACATGCCGCCCGGGGTGAGATTAACGTCGTGTGACAGCCCGTAATAAATATCATACCCCTTGTTTATATCGGGTGCCCTGTGATCGGTGTAACCCTCGACCTCGTGAACGCGTTGATGCAGTGTGCCGCCCAGAGCCACATTCATTTCCTGAAAGCCCCGGCAAATTGCGAGTACAGGCACGCCGGTATCGATGGCGTGACGGACCAACGGCAGGATTGTGGCGTCGCGGTAAGAATCGTGTAGCGTGCCGTCTATGCTGGGTGTGCCATCATAATGATGGGGTTCGATATTGGATGGACTACCGGACAGGAACAACCCGTCGCAAAGCTCAAGTAAATTTTCAGTATGCAGACCGTAACCTTGGGCCGGCAGGATGATCGGGCTAACGCCGGAAGCCTGAACAAGCGCCGCCAGATAGCGATCTGCCACGGCATGAAAATTGATATCCTTAATGCTTTTAACGCAGGCGGAAACCGCGACGATTGGCGTGGTGTTCATGATTGATAATCCGTATTTATCTTCTATGAGGTCTTTGTGAAAGTGTTAATTATTTTTAACATTATCATGAACTAATAAATTCTTCAAGATGGATTTTGTATCGGCTCATGGATCAAATAAATCATAAATATATAATAATAATAATATGTTACTTATAAAATTGACTGTATTTTTATGGCTGTTAAGCGAAAAGTTTCTGTAAGTAACATTTAATATAATAGACAATCCACTTGACACTGTCCGGTGTATGGGTGCCATAGTATCCATGGATCTGGAAATTATTCCACTATTATATAAGTGTGATGACGCCATGAGTACAATTCATAATGACCGTCACGCCGACTCCTATTATGTCGCTTCAGCCCATGCCGCCGAAGCTCATGCCAAACTGCAGGGTAACCACAAGTGTGATATTTGTGTGATCGGTGCCGGTATTACCGGTGTATCGGCTGCCTTGCATCTGGCAGAACAGGGGTTCTCGGTTATTGTGCTGGAAGCCCGCCAGGTCGGCTGGGGTGCTTCGGGGCGCAGTGGTGGTCAGTCCATTGTCGGTTATAATAAAGGTTTCCGTGAAATCGCGGCCCTGGTCGGGCGGGACGATGCCCGCAAACTGGATGAACTGGGGCTTTATGCCAAACAACTGTTAATCGACACCGTGACAAAACATGACATCGTGTGTGATATGAAATGGGGTCATTTGATGATGGCCATAAAACCGCGTCATGTTCGGGCACTCGAAGAATACAAAGAGGAACTCGAATGCGAGTCAGCTTGTGAAGGCCTGTATATGCTGGGCAAGGCCGAAGCCCGAAACCGGGTTGGCAGCGAGAGCTATATCGATGCGTTGTTTGATCCCCACAGTGGCCATTTACACCCCTTGAATTACACCCTGGGTCTGGCCAGAGCTGCACAGTCCAGCGGGGCGGTGATTTATGAAAACTCTCCGGTAACCCATATCCAGCAAGGCAATAATCCGGTTATTACCACTCCGTCAGGAACCGTGCTGTGTCAACATGTCATCATGTGCGCCAATGCCTACGGCGAAAATTTGGCACCCGGTCTGTCGAAAAAGATCATGCCGGTCGGCACCTTCATCATTGCCACCGAACCGCTGGGCGACGAGCTGGCCCAAAGCGTGATCTTGCAAGACGAAAGCGTGGTCGATATCAATTTCGTGCTGAATTACTGGCGGCTGTCGGCTGACAGGCGTTTGTTATTCGGGGGTCGTGTCAGTTATTCGGGCCTGGTGCCATTTGATCTGAAACAAACCATGGGTCGCTCCATGCGTAAAATATACCCGCAGCTTAATGACAGCCGGATCGATTATGCCTGGGGCGGTAATGTGGCCATAACCGTCAACCGGTTGCCGCACTTTGGGCGTATCGACAAGAACATTTATTTCGCCCACGGTTTTTCCGGTCACGGCATTTTGCTGACCGGTCTGGCTGGCAAGCTCATGGCTGAAGCTGTTCAGGGGACCGCAGAGCGGTTCGATGTTTTTACCCGCATTCCCCATATGTCGTTCCCCGGCGGGGCTGTCATGCGAAAACCGGCTCTGTTGTTATCCATGGCCTATTTTAAATTGCGCGATTTGTTATAATTCAGCTTTTTGGCCGTGCCCCTTTAGCCCATGCTTTCAGGCATAATATTTCCAGACCCAGCATGGCCGCGGCGTTTGCCGTGATCTCGCCATGGTCATAGGCTGGTGCAACCTCGACCACGTCCATGCCGACAAAATCGATGCCTTTGAGCTCGCGGATGATGGCCAGGGCCTGATAGCTGGTCAGACCGCCGGGGACCGGGGTCCCGGTTCCCGGTGCGTAAGCCGGGTCCAGACAATCAATATCAAACGTCAGATAGGTCGGCCCGGTGCCGATGATATCACGTACTTCCTGGGCAATTTCCGGCGCACTCAGGGTGTTGACTTCGGCCGCATTCATGACCCTGATATCATTTCCTGTCTCACCGGTATAATGTGTGCGGATACCGATCTGGACAGTGCGCTTGGGATCGATCAGGCCATCGCGTGTGGCCAGGGTAAACATGGTCCCGTGATCGATGCGCCCACCGATGTCTTGTTCGAAATCACGGTGCGCATCGAAGTGAACAAGCCCCATCTGACCGTATTTCTCAAAATAGGCCTTCAGGACGGGATAGGTAATATAGTGGTCGCCACCGATTACCAGGGTGGATACACCTTGCGAGACAATATCTGTTATGTGTTGCTCGATATCCTGGGGCACCTGCTCGACAGACCCGTAATCAAACGCGCAATCGCCATAGTCAACCACCGCAAGGGTCTTGAACGGATCGAAACGCCACGGCCAGACCGAGCCCCAGGCGTGCTGAGCCGTTGCCGCGCGAACCGCTTGTGGTCCGAACCGCGCTCCGGGCCGGTTGCTGGTGGCCTGATCGAACGGGATGCCCGTAACGGCAACATCAACACCGGTTAAATCACGGGTGTACTTTCGGCGCATAAATGACAGTGCTCCGGAGAAACTGTTATCCGGAGATTTCCCCATCAGGCTGGTGCGAAGAAATGCGGCATCACTGGTGATCTTTTTATCGTCATTGGCCATTTGCTATGTATCCTTCGGTGTGAACCCGGGATTTTTGGACTCGTATCATAAAAGTGGAGAGTTACCTTCTCACTTAGCTTGCCATTCTTTCATATAGCTTGCCATTTTATATACCTTATCGGGCTGATACTGCCCACATATGAATGGCGACGACGTGGATTATAAAACCCTATTCTGCGGCCGAGCGGTGCTGGAGCAGGTTATCTCGTACCGTCCTGAGATGGTTCTGCATGACCTTGAAGGCAGCTTTCTGATCTCGCTCGCAGATGGCCGCAACGAGGGCTTCGTGCTGAGCAAAACTGTAATGATTGGTGGGCGGGCGGTTGCTTTCGTCACGCAGTCGACCCCAGACGACAGCCCTGCGCACCGCGTTCAACTGGTCAAACAGGGCCGTCAGGACCGTATTACCCGAGGCTTCGGCCACCAATCGGTGCAGACGGTTATCGGCGTTTTCGTATTGCCGCCAGGTTTGGGCCGTGCGCTGTAAACGAACACATTGTTGCATGCCTTCCAGGTGTGATCCCGTGGCATTGATGGCGGCCTCGCGGGCCAGAACCGGTTCCATGATCAGGCGAGCCTGCATTACCTCAAGTGGATTGGTTCGGTTGGCAATGGCGGCCACGGAGGAATGCACCTCGACGGGTCGCGAGCCAATAAACGTGCCCTTGCCGACGTGACGCCAAAGCTCGCCATCGCACTCAAGGACAGCCAGGGCCTTGCGCAGCTCACCACGAGAAACACCAAGTATTTCAACAAGTTCGCGCTCAGGCGGCAACCGTCCATCGGATGGAAGGTCGCGTTGCGCCAGCCAAGCTTTCAGTTGTGTCAACGCACCGTCTGCGTCGTCCATAATACCCTCAAATTTTCATATTCCTAACCTGTCCTAACTCTTGCCATAACAATACAATACGCGTCAAGGGCTAGATCAATAAATAATACTTGTCTAATCAATTAAGAATTGATTATATTCAATTCTAAATTGATTATATAATTTCAGCGATTCTCTAAACTGCCAAAGCAAAAGCATGAATATCAAACGAAGCGAGAGCGATAACACAAAGCAAGGGAGATCATGACTATGAAATCGTTTATCAGAAAAATTGGAGCGGTATTGACGGCATTTATGCTGGTCATGCTGAGTATCACAAGTAACGCGAATGCCGACAAAATACGCATTGCGCTTGCCGAAACACCTTCGGATGAGCTGGCCGCGTTCTTTGTCGCCCTCGATCGGGCCAGGGCCAATGGACTCGATTATGAATGGACGGCCTTTGCCGATGAAGAACTGGCTATTCAGGCAATTCTGAGCGGCCAGATGGATATTGGCTTTGGAACGCCGTACTCTGTCATGCAGAGATCGAAGGCACCGATCCGTATTATCTTTCAGTTGTCCAAGCTGAAGTTTTTCCCGGTCTCGTCAAAAAAATATTCCAGTTTGAAAGATCTTGATGGCGAGCCGATCCTGTTACATTCTCGTGGCGGCGGCACCGATTCAATCGCCAACGTCATCGAAGACAAACTCGGCATCAAGTTCGGTAAACGATCTTACGTGCCTGGTTCAGCCAACAGGATTGTCGCGCTGATTGCCGGCCAGGCGGACGCGACAATCGTCGATCTGTCAAACAAGAACAAGCTCGTCAAAAACACCGGTGACCAGTTCAACGTGCTACCCATGTTCGATGTTGATGCCAGCGATGAAGCCCTTTTTGCCAACCTCGACTGGATCAAGTCCAACGCAAAGGATGTAGATATTTTCGTCAAGGCGCTGCTCAGTGTTTATCGCGACATGGCCAAGGATCCCACGATTATCCGCCGCGAAACAGACCCCGACGGCCCGATTGGCCAGCTTCCGAAAGAGGTGCTTGCTGAACTCGACGGTTTCTACACCGACGCCGTTGCCGGCGGGCTGTATGATCCGAACGGTGGTGGCATGGTTGCTGCCAAGGCTGATCTGGAATGGTATCACAAGGCAGGCCAGTTGACCGGAAACCTGAGTGATCTGAAAATCGATGATTTCTGGTATATGAAGCCATTGATGCAGGCACAGTAAATATTACAGTGAGCCGTCGGTATTCGGGTCAGGTATCCGTTGCCGGTGGCTCATCTTTTCCTTATTTATTACACAACATTTAAAACACAGAATCCATCATGCGTTATCGTTCCCTGTTCCTGAATTTTGTTTCGGCTTCAATCGTTTTCGGTGCATGGGAGATCGCCGGACGCATTCCGGTAAGTTTCGCCTTCCCGACATTTATCGAATCCATGAGTGCATTCTGGGTTCTCATTATTGAGGGAACCCTGTTCACTGCCTACGCTGAAACCCTTAGGCCATTGGTAATTGGTGTGGTGATCTCGACGGTTTTGGGGGTCGGAATCGGATTGTGGATAGGCCTCAGTCGGGCCTTCGACTGGTTGGTTTCACCTATCTTTATCGTCATGCAGACGGCCCCTCTGGCAGCCCTTATTCCATTGCTTATCATGATTTATGGTATCGGGTTAACCTCAAAGGTATTTGTCGTGTGCATCATGGCGATGCCGGTAATTGTCCTCAATACCAGTGCTGCTGTTCGCAATACACCGGCATCGATTATCGAGATGGGCAACTCGTTCCTGGGTTCCAGACGGGACGTGATTATTAAAATTATTCTTCCTGCGGCTTCACCAATCGTTTTTGCCGGATTACGCCTTGGCGTATCGGCTGGTTTTATCGGTGCTATTTTGGCAGAATTAAAAATCACTCCAACCGGTGTTGGTGACATTATTTCCTACAGCCGTTCGATTGCCGACTACCCCACAATGTACGCTGCAATCCTGTCAATAATCCTTTTGGCCGTGGTGTTCCTCAACGTCCTGGAACGCATCGAGATAACTCTATTCAAGGGCACACGACGCAACTATGTCTCTGATTAACAATGACAATACACGAGAATCCATAATGAATAATATATCCACGGATGTCGACAATGCGGTGACAGTCAGGAACGTCTGCAAGAATTACGATAATGTAGAGGCCTTGAGAGACCTATCGCTGGAATTTCCGAGGGGGCAACTGACCTCAATACTCGGGCCGTCAGGGTGCGGCAAGACCACATTACTGAAAATCATTGCCGGACTGCTGAAGCCGACAAGCGGTGAAATACTGGTCAATAACAAACCCGTCACCGGACCCGGACCGGACCGGGCCTTCGTGTTTCAGGATTTTGCCCTTTTGCCGTGGGCAACGGTGCTACGCAATGTCGCTTTTGGCCTGGAATTGCGTGGTGTGGCAAAGTCGGAACGCGAAGCCATTGCGGAAAAGTATATCAAGGATGTCGGCCTTACGGATTTTGAGCACAGCTATCCCCATGAACTGTCGGGCGGCATGCGCCAACGCGTAGGTCTGGCCCGGGCGTTGAGTGTTGACGCCCAGGTCCTGCTCATGGACGAGCCGTTCTCGGCGGTTGATGAACAGACCAGGAGAAAGTTTCAGGAAGACCTGCTTGATCTGGTCAAGAATGAGAACAAGACGTTTCTGTTCGTCACCCACTCGATTGAGGAGGCCGTCTATGTCTCTGATCAAATCGCCATTTTGCTGCCTCGCCCGAGCCGGGTTTCTGAAATTATCAGACCCTCGGGTTTCCGGGAAAAGGAAGCCTTAAACATCAGGCGTGATCCGGAATATCTCGACATTGTCGATAGAATCTGGGCGTCCTTGCGCACATACGTAGAATAGGGTGGGGTAATGAAGGTTTTTGGATACCGGCTTCCTGGCATGTCGTCACTTCTCCTGTGGGCCTTGCTGTGGGAAATTGTCGGCCAGATGGAACTTACGTTTTTTCTGCCTCCCTTATCAGCCATTTTCGTGACATTGATGGAGATTGGCACGACGAAGGTGTTCATCAAGGCACTTCAGGAAACCGGACACGCATTTTTTGTCGGCACATTTTTTGCCATCGTAATAGGTGTTCCCGTCGGTATCATGATGGGAAAGAACCGGTTGATAGATGAAATTTTACTGCCATGGGTCAATATGTTTCTCAGCGCGCCGCTTACCGCATTGGTTCCCGTGTTGATGGTCCTGTTCGGGTTTGGGCTGAAATCGATCATCATTACAACGACCCTGTTTGCCATCTGGATCATTGTGCTGAATTCACGCGCCGGTGTATTACAGATAAACCGCTCGTTGGTTGAAATGGCACTCTCGTTTGGTGCATCGCCGAAAGATGCATTCTTCAAAATCTATTTCTGGGCAGCATTGCCTGAAATTCTGGGCGGTGTACGTATTGGTTTCATCCGGGCTGTAAAAGGTGTAATCATTGGCCAATTGCTGATCTCGGTTGTCGGGTTCGGGGCATTGTTTGAGCTCTACTCTTCCAACTTCCTGATGAAACATTTCTGGGCCGTGCTGATTGTGCTCTTTACGATCTCCTTTATCATTGCCGAGTGTCTCGCCTGGCTGGAAAGAAGGGTGTCCTACTACGCTGCACAGCGATGAGCGCACAAAAATCCTTGCATCACTTTTTTGTAATAAACAGGAATTAAAGAATGACGAAATACAGTATTGAACCAGCACCACAGATTAGTTTGCCCATACGCGGCAGCGATGAACGCTTCCCCGTTCGCCGGATTTATTGCATCGGTCGCAACTATGCGGCACATGTCATTGAAATGGGTGGCGATCCTGATCGCGAGGAACCTTTTTTCTTCCAGAAGAATGCACAAAATGCCGATACCAGCGGAGAATTTCCCTATCCTGCGCAATCGAATGATGTACATTATGAGATGGAGATGGTCGTTGCGTTGAAAAGCGGCGGAGCGAATATTCCAGTGGATGAGGCGCTGTCGCATGTTTTCGGTTATGGCCTGGGCCTTGACATGACCCGCCGCGACCTTCAGGCCGCAGCCAAGGAAACTCGGCGTCCGTGGGAGCCCGGCAAGGCATTTGAACGATCGGCTCCGATGAGTGAATTGACCGTGGCAAGTGGGACCGGCAGCCCGGATTCAGGAAAGATATCGCTGCGTGTGAATGGCGAAGTCAGACAGGATGGCGATCTCAGCCACATGATCTGGAAAGTCCCTGAAATGATTGCCTATCTTTCGCGCTTCTATGACATCGCGGCCGGAGATTTGATCATGTCGGGTACACCATCGGGTGTAGGCCCGGTGCAAAAAGGCGATGTGTTGGAAGGCAGCATTGACGGACTGGGCACACTGATAGTCAAGGTTGTCTGAAAACGCTTTAATCAATCAACAAACCTAGCCACCTCTAACAACGGTTATTCTCACCGATGGAGAGTCATGTCTGCTTAGCTCCCTGATATCGGAAGTCATGATTGGGATTTTCGATTTTGCGTTTTAACTTCCACTTTCAGTGCAGAACCAGTCATAATTTCGGTGTGCTGAAAGAGTCCGGGTATAGCCAGAAGGCGACATTGTCCTACGTCACGTGCTAGTGGAATTTCCGATCAGAGATGCAATCCCACCGCAATTTTCGACTTTGCCGTTGCAACAATCCTCAAGCATAAAACGGACAAGATTGCCCATGATATCTAGGTTTGCTGCATAATGAATTTCTCTTTGGTGCCGGGTGGATTTTAGTAGACCAACCCGTTTGAGCACACCCAAATGCCCTGAAAGTGTCGATGGAACAATTTCAAGCCGCCTGGAAATCTCTCCAACAGGCAAACCATGGGGCTCTTCCTTGACCAGCAACCGATAGATCGCCAGGCGGGATTCTTGTGCAAGCGCTGTAAAAGTCTCGACGGCGTGTTCCTGATCCATATCACGTTAATACCCGAAATACCGAATTTTGCAATTATTATATAGGAAAATTGCAGGTTATTGCATTAACAATTTGACATTTCGGCAGATGCCGATATAACGAAATAGAAATTAACTTAAATGAGGTGTCATTATGGTTACTGTTACCGTTTACGACCCGCCACAATGTTGTGCAACCGGTGTATGTGGCCCATCGGTAGACCCGAAATTAGCTCAATTTGCAGGGAACCTCGAATGGTTAAAAAGCCAGGGCATTACAGTTCAGCGTTATAATCTTGCGCAGGAACCGGGATTGTTTGTCGAGAACAGCATTGTTAAATCGATCCTTGATCGGTCAGGTGAAGATGAGCTGCCCGTTATACTTGTTGATGAAGAACTCGTTTCGTGCGGGCGGTTTCCAGATCGTAATGAACTTTCCAAAATGACCGGTCTGGAAATGGATTCCTCAATTATTAAAGATGCACCTTCGAGTGGTAACTGTGGATGTGGCACCGATAATACAGATTGTAGTTAAGCAAAAAATTAAATAGCCCATCAATAACGTTAGGATTGACCAGTGTTTGACAATCTCCCAAAGTTCATCTTTTTCACGGGGAAAGGCGGCGTTGGCAAAACGTCTCTCGCTTGTTCGAGCGCCCTGAATCTCGTCGATTCTGGCAAGAAAATTCTTCTTGTTAGTACAGATCCTGCTTCCAATGTTGGCCAGGTATTTGACACCAAGATTGGCAACAAGATTACGCCCATTAGTGGCGTTTCTGGTCTTGATGCGATTGAGATCAACCCGGAAGAAGCGGCCGAGAAGTACCGTGAACGTATAGTTGGTCCAATGCGGGGCGTCCTTCCGGAGCAAACACTAAAAAGCATTGAAGAGCAACTTTCTGGAGCCTGCACTACGGAAATTGCTGCCTTCGACGAATTTACCGGTCTCCTTACAAATGCTGATCTTGTCGATGAATATGATCACGTCGTGTTCGACACCGCACCAACAGGGCACACCATCCGTCTGCTCAAATTACCGGGAGCATGGACGGATTTCCTTAAGACCGGAACGGGCGATGCCTCATGCCTTGGTCCGCTCGCTGGTCTTGAAAAACAGCGTGAACGTTACGCGGCTGCGGTTGACCGCCTGGGTGACGCTGATTTGACCAGGCTCATTCTTGTCGCTCGCCCACGCCACTCAGCAATGACGGAACTTGCCCGCACCTCTCGGGAGCTTGCAGGCATTGGAATAAAAAACCAACACCTCGCCATTAATGGCTTGATGCCTGACGATGAAAACTCTGACCCGCTTGCAGCCGCACTAAGCAGGAAAGATCAGGACGCGCTGGTATCAATGGATAGCGAACTGGCGAAACTTCCCCGGAACACTTTCCGGTTACGATCCGAAAATCTGGTCGGTAAAGATGCACTCAGGCGATTTGCATCGAGCGAAATCGAGGCGTTAACATTAAACAGTGAAATTGATGATCAGACAGAACTGCCAACTTTAAGTGCGCTCATTGGGGATATGGAGCAACGAGGCAAGGGGTTGATTATGTTTATGGGCAAAGGTGGTGTCGGTAAAACAACCATGGCTGCTGCATTTGCAACAGAACTTGCATCGCGCGGTCATGCTGTCTTGCTGACAACGACCGATCCTGCTGCCCATCTCACCGAAACATTGGGCCAGGACCTGCAAAACTTAACGGTAAGCCGGATTGACCCGGAAGTGGAAATCGCGCGTTACCGTGAACAGGTTTTGAGCACCAAAGGTAAAGATCTGGATGCCGAAGGCCTTGCAATACTGGAAGAAGACCTCCGCTCACCTTGTACGGAAGAAATAGCTGTGTTTCAGGCTTTTTCCCGGGCCATTCGCGAAAGTACGAAAAAGTTTGTCGTTATGGACACGGCCCCGACCGGACACACTCTGCTGCTGCTTGATGCCACGGGTTCATATCACCGCGATATTGTTCGGCACTCTTCATCTGGCAAGCAGCCAAGTAAACTAATTACGCCCATGATGCGGCTTCAGGACCCGAAACGGACCAGCATTGTGATCGTAACCCTGCCGGAAACGACACCGGTACTGGAAGCCGAGCACCTTCAGAATGATCTTAATCGAGCAGGCATTAAGCCATCGGGCTGGATCATCAACTCAAGCCTCTTGGCGGCTGAAACAAAACATCCGTTATTACGGTGTCGGGCAAATTCTGAAATTGATCAAATATCTAAAGTTCGCGATAACCTGACTAAACATTATGCTGTCGTCCCCATGCAACACGAAGAACCTGTTGGGGTTGAAAAACTACGCGCCTTGTTCAAGACCTCAAATATCCATGTCTGAAGAAACACCCGATCAATGGGTTGAAGCACCAACACTATTGCAGGTTAAGGATGCGGCACAGGCGTTGAATGGTATTGGTATTACAACGCCGCTGCTTGAAAATAGCGAAGTGAATTCTGAGCTGTCCGGCAGGCTGCTGATAAAAAGTGAAATATCGCAACGAACTGGATCTTTCAAGTTTCGGGGCGCTTATAACCGTATTAGACAAATGGACAATGCGGCGCGGAAACGTGGCGTCATTGCCTATTCATCCGGCAATCATGCGCAAGCCGTCGCTTGTGCTGCGGGATTGTTCGGCATCGAAGCTCTTATCGTCATGCCGGACGATGCGCCTGCCTATAAAATTGCACGCACGCAGGAGCTGGGGGCTGAGATCGTAATGTATAACCGCGCTACTGAATCCCGTGAAGATGTCGCGGAGCGTATCGGGGGCGAACGCAATATGGTTATGATCCCGCCAAATGAAGATTTACGCATTCTCGCAGGTGCCGGTACAATGGCGCTGGAACTCATAAATCAAGCGAAACTACGTGATACCGTGTTGGACGTCGTTCTTGTGCCATGTGGGGGCGGTGGTCTGACGGCTGCGACGGCACTCGTTTTTGAAGCGCTGTGCCCCACGACAAAGGTGTACGGCGTCGAGCCAAAGCTTTTTGATGATACACGCAGGTCGTTTGAGGCTGGTGAACGCCTTGCCAACCCGAAGGGCCGGAAAACCATTTGCGATGCGATCATGACGGATAGGCCCGGTAAATTGACGTTTTCAATCAACCGCGATCGACTGAGCGGCGTATTAACAGTCAGTGATAACGAAGTTCGTAATGCAATGCGGTTTGCATTCGATCATTACAAGGTTGTAATCGAACCCGGGGCCTGTGTCGGGTTGGCGGCTGTCCTGGCCGGGAAAATAAAAATTGAAGGTCAATCCATTGCTGTCATAGCGACGGGCGGCAATGTTGATGCTGCATGTTATTGCAAAATACTCAGCGAGGTAGAAAAAAAATTTATATGAATGCACCACCACAGCCGTGCATGAATACTGAACATTGAGGGAGCCTGTTTTATGAAACGCAAGCTTTTCGCCGAATGGCTAGGGACCTTTTTTCTATTGGCGACTGTTGTCGGTTCGGGCATTATGGCGGAACGGCTGGCAGGCGGAAATATCGCCATTGCACTGTTGGGCAATACCATTCCGACCGGTTCCATTCTGGTTGTCCTGATCTTGGTATTCGGGCCAATTTCGGGGGCACACTTTAATCCGGCGGTAACACTCGCCTTTGCCATACGCCGGGAAATTGCTGTACGAGATTCAGTTTTATATGTGTTGGTACAAGTTCTGGGTGGCATTTCGGGTGTTCTGATTGCTCATGTGATGTTTGACAATGCATTGATCGACCCATCGACCACCGTTCGTGCAGGTCTTGGACAATGGGTTGGTGAATTTGTTGCTACCTTTGGATTAATCGGAACAATCCTCGGTTGCCTGAAAGCTCGGCCCGAAGCGGTCCCTTTTGCGGTTGGTCTATACATCACAGCCGCCTACTGGTTTACTTCTTCAACGTCCTTTGCTAACCCGGCGGTAACCATCGCACGAGGATTTTCCAATACCTTCGCCGGAATTCAGCCGGACAATATTGCGGCGTTTATTGCCGTACAATTATTCGCGGCAGTCCTGGCAACAGTGGTTTTCAATTGGTTATTGGATGCACGAGCCGAGGCCGAATAGACATTGAACTACTAGGGAAGATCTTCGCATGGCAGATAACAAATTAGAGTCATTATTTGATGATATAGACCGACGTTCTACACCCGCGCTAAAGGTTCATCCCATAGTGCTGGGCGAAGATGGTGAGAATCTGTTTGCCGCTGGTGTTGCCGATATGGATTTCAAAGCCCCACCGGTCGTGTTAGAGGCCCTGCAAAATCGTCTTGATCATGGCATTTTTGGATATGAGGCTGTGCCAAATGGATTGTTTCCTGCCCTCACCGGGTGGTTATCGACCCGCCATAACTGGCAGGTCGATCCGGGCCATATTCTTCGGGCTCCAAATATTCTCAATGTGCTAGCCATTGCAGCCTCTGTGTTTACCAAAGAAGGTGACGGCATCATTGTCCAGCCGCCTGTATTTTTTGATTTCTTTGATATTCTTCGTGAAAACCATCGGACATTGATTGCTAATCCTCTGATTATGGAGGATGGCCGCTACCGCATGGATTTTGAAGACCTTGAACAAAAGGCTTCTGCCCCCCGAACAAAGATGATTTTCCTTTGTAATCCACACAACCCGGTTGGACGAGTCTGGAGTGGGGATGAATTGCGTACGCTTGGTGATATTTGCGCGCGGCATAATGTTCTGGTCGTGGCCGATGAAATTCATGGCGATATCACGTTTTCAAACCAAACTTACATACCCTTTGCCTCCCTCGGGCCAAAGCATGCCGCTAACAGTATCACCTGCCTGTCCCCGGCAAAAAGCTTCAACATTGCAGCCTGTTGCTCGGCGTTTACAATTATATCCAATGATAGCCTCCGCAAATTATTTCAAGTTGAGAACAGCCGATTAACCGTGAACAAGAACAACGCATTCGCCAGTGTCGCCATGGAAGCAGCATATAGAGATGGTGGGCCTTGGCTGGATGATGTTCTCGTTTATCTCGAAAACAATGTTGATCTGGTCAGGCGCTGTCTGAACGACCTTCCGAATGTTCATTTGATCGAACCGGAAGGGACGTTTTTGCTATGGCTGGATTTCCGGGGATTAAGGTACACATTGGAAGAGCTGACGATTTTCCTCAGGGAAAAGGCAAAATGGGCGATGACACGAGGGCAGGCGTTTGGTCAGGAGGGAGAAGGATTTGCACGACTCAATATAGCTTGCACACATTCAAAACTTGAAACTGCGCTTAATAATCTCAAAAATGCCATTAGCCTAACAAGGTAGACGAATCTGAGGGTTTATAAGCCTATTTCGGGTCAGAAGCAGCCCTCTTCAGGGTGATAATTTCACTTCCGCTTATAGCTATAAAGAGGCATTCCCGGATCATCGGCTGAACCACAATTATGGTATATCGTGATGCCTAAAGCGGGAGCCACCCACTGCGTCAACGGCAGACTTTTTGACGGTCTGAAAATTGTCCCTCTTTGCCCTCCTGGGTAGAAATTTGCACAAAAAATATCAGGTTATGCTATGCCGTATTAACTGTCTCAGAACAGTGATAAAGAAACTGGACTTTTACTGCGAAGAGAGCGGTACTATAAACGTGCGGTGACGGCTATGTTTTTTTCATCATACTTATTAACTGGAGCTTATTAAGCCGCTTATGAATATTTACACCAACTTATGGAATCTGCAGTTGCCTTCCCTTTTGGACCTTTCGGAATTTAGATTGAAGACCAAACATTTAATCCTTTTTTGCTTTGTTTTTGTTTTTCTTTTATCGGCGCCATTCTTCGCACAGGCTCAGCAAGTCGAGCCTGACCCGACTGTTGCCATCCAGGAACTGGAAGATCTGGCCGTTGTAATGGAAGACGAAGCGGCCAGGGAACAATTGCTTTCCCGAATTCGTACTTTAATCGCCACCAGTAAGAGCACCCAGGCTCAGTTGCCTGTGAAAAGTACTGGCGCACAGTTGATTGCCGCTCTTTCAGAAAATATGAAGGAAACCAGCCGCCAGTTGGTGACCGCCGCCGATGCGCTTCGTGATGTGCCATTACTGTTCACTTGGGCACAAAATCAGGTGGGCAACCCGGAAACAAGGCAACGCTGGTTTGAGATGATTATCAAGGTGGCATTGATTTTGTTAGTCGGCGGGGGGGCCGAACGGCTGGTCCGCCTTTTGCTCAGGCGACCCCGACGAGCTCTGGAGGAACAGGACGCCGACACCCTATGGGTCCGCTTGCCCCTGCTGGCTGGTCGGACAGTACTGGATCTGGTACCCATCGCCGCTTTTGCGGCTGCCGCTTATGCCATGGTCCCAGTGACGCAGCCCTCGGCCCAAGTCCATGTCATGGCGTTAACCCTGATTAACGCTTACCTGATCGTTCGCGGCGTTTTGGTCGTGGCCAGGATGATATTAGCGCCAACGGTGGAAACCCTTCGCATTGTACCGCTTAGTGACGTAACCGCCAATTATCTGTTTATCTGGATCCGGCGACTAACGGGATTTTCCGTTTCTGGTTATTTCTTCGCCGAGGCAACATTGTTGCTGGGCTTGCCGGCAGGTGGATATACCGGACTGCTGCGTCTGCTCGGTTTGGTTATTACCGGCTTGCTGGTGGTTTTCTTATTGCAGAACAAAACGCCTGTTGCGGCCTGGATCCAGGGAGAAGGAAAAGCTGAAGGGATTGGACGATTACGCGACCGGCTTGCCGACATCTGGCATGTTCTGGCGGTCATTTATGTTGTCGCTATCTTTGGTGTTTGGGTGCTGGGCATAGAAGGTGGCTTCCAGTACATGGCCCAGGCAACGGCGGTAACTGCCGTGATTCTTATTGCAGCCCGGCTGATCATGACGACCCTAAACCGGCTGGTGAAACGGGGCTTTGCCATTCGCCCTGAAATTCGTGATCGCTTCCCTACCTTGGAAGAAAGAGCCAATCGCTATCTGCCCGCCCTGCGTTTGTTGTTGCGCTGGGTGGTGGGGTTGATCGCTGCTATGGCCCTGTTGGAAACCTGGGGTGTGGACGCATTGGGTTGGCTGGATACCCCCCTGGGCAAGCAGATAGCCGAAAGCGCCTTCAGCATCATCGCCGTGGTGGTTTTGACGATGATATTTTGGGAAGCTGTCAACTCTGGCGTTGAACGATACCTGAACCAAAAAGATGATGACGGTGCATTGGTCGAACGAAGTGCTCGTATCCGTACTTTATTACCGCTGTTTCGTAAGGTTGTATTTACAGTTCTGGCGGTGATGGCGTCACTGATTGTACTTTCCGAATTGGGTATTAACATCGGTCCGTTACTAGCGGGTGCCGGGGTCGTTGGCCTTGCTATTGGTTTTGGCGCCCAGACACTTGTTAAGGACGTTATTACTGGGTTATTCATCCTCGTTGAAGACACAATTTCCGTCGGCGATTATGTGGATGTCGGTGGCCATGCAGGGACTGTAGAGTCACTTTCTATCCGTACCATCCGCTTGCGTGATCCTTCGGGAAATGTGCATACGGTACCGTTTAGCGATGTGGGCACAGTGCTTAATTACACCAGGGATTATTCCTACGTCGTATTGAACATTGGCATCGCCTACCGTGAAAACGTTGATGAAGTCATGAAAGTAATCGTTGAACTGGGCCAGGAAATGACGGCTGATCCAATTCTTGCCCCTGATATTATTATGCCCCTGGAAGTGCAGGGTGTGAACAGTCTGGATGATTCCGCCGTGGTCATTCGCGCCAAGATGAAAGTCAAGGCAGGAACACAATGGGGTATGAAACGGGAATTCAACCACCGCATGAAGAACCGTTTCGATGAACTGGGTATTGAGATTCCCTTTCCCCATCAGACCATTACCTTCGGAGAAGATAAACAAGGCAATTCCGTTGCCGGTCGCATTGTTATGGAAGATAAACGGATACTCGATCAAACTCGAACCAAATCTACGGTGTCTGAAAAAGTACAAATCGTCCAAGACAAGGGTGACGTCGCGGATGGCGACGGTAGTGATTAAGCCAATATTTTCCCGATAACACAGCCAAACTTAATCCATCAGTGTTGTATTTTCACCATCGTGGAGTTAGATGCAGCATCTCGTCAATAGCCAATACATATATGCTATGGACTCGGCAGGTTTGGATTATTGAATTATTATATGCCTTGTGAGCATTTTATATTGAGCTTGCTCATACATGACGCGACTCATTTGTGATAAAGCCCGAGCCATGTACTTATCACTCAAGGGTGAAATTTAATATTCCTAGCGCATATGATTCTGTTTTAGCGTTTCGGCTATTTCAAAGAAAATTTTGATGATTTTAGATTCTTTGCGGTCATCCAGGCAGGTAACGTGTGCGGTGGTGTAAATTTCTGCATTTGATATTTCGAGAGTTTTGAGATTGGGGTGCGGGTTAAACTCAATTTCTGAAACCACGCCAATTCCAATCCCTTTTTCGACAGCCAGCCAAACCGCTTCACGACTCCCTATTTCCATGACCGTATCGACAGTGATGCCCGATTGTTTCAGGGCCTCTTCAAAAGCAAGACGCGTGGTTGATCCGATTTCACGCTGGATAAAGCGCTGTCCCTGAAGCTCCTCCAGGCGAATGCTGGTCTGCCCGGCAAAGGGATGTGATAAGTTCACAAACACAACAACCGGATGGCGGCTGAACGAGCGGGTGTATAACGCCGGATTCTCCTCAGTATGGGCCAGAACGGCAACATCGACGGAATAATTCAACAATGAATCTACCATTTCCACTGAGTTTCCAAGGCTGACTGACAGTTTTATACCGGGGTGGTATGCGTTAAATCGGGCTAACATTTCGTTTGCATGATAAGGCCCCACAGCACCGACTTTCAGGTTCCCGGTTAAAATTCCGCCATAATTATTCAATAAATCACGGGCTTCTTCCTCTAGCTTTAATATCCGCTGACTAACCCGAAACAGGGCTTGCCCGCAGTCAGAAAGTTGTACTTTGTGCCCCCGTCTGTGGAACAAGGTTACCTCATACATATCTTCCAAGGCTTTGATTTGAGTGGATATAGTTGGCTGACCAACGTTGATGGCTTTTGAAGCAGCGGTAAAACCGCCTTCCGTGGCGACCGCGTGAAAAGATCTGAGTTGTGAATGCAGCATTGATAAAACCAATAGAACTGATTGTATATATGTATTTGTCAGATGTTTAATATTGTGGAAGATTTTAGTCAATAGAAAAAATATATAGAATGTATAGTGGAGAAGTTTGTGTGGAAGTTTGAGAACCCGGTTAAAATCTGTTTTGGAAATGGATTCTTTGGGTCTGTAAACAAACTCATTGATGGACGCCCATATTGTCTGGTTACGTATGATGAGCCGTACTTTATGGAATTGAGCCAGAAACTGATTGCCAGCGCAGGCCCCCCAGAATCAATTATTAACAACATTACGCCCAACCCGGATTTCTTGACACTGGGTGAGTCTTGCCGTCAATTTTCCAACAAGGTCAGTAAAGATACAGTCATTATCGCCCTGGGGGGCGGCTCAGTAATTGATGCAGTCAAGGTTCTGGCCTCCAGCAATAATGGCTTCAAAGTTGTTCAACGATTTCTGGAGACTGGTGAGGGCGAAGACTCGTTAGGGAACTACCCAATTATTGCAATTCCGACAACGGCAGGCACCGGTAGTGAAGTCACGCACTGGGCAACTGTCTGGGATACTGTATCACAGAAAAAATACTCGCTTGCGCGCTATGCTCTATATCCGAGTCATGCGGTGATTGATCCTGAGTTAATGCTGGGCCTGCCCAAGGACCTGACGATCAGTACTGGCCTGGATGCCTTGTCACATGCGCTTGAAAGTCTGTGGAACAGAAATAGCAATCCGGTTTCCGCAAATCATGCCGTGTTCGCGGCGCGTGAAATGATCGAGGCCTTGCCAAAACTGGCACGTGATCGTCAAAACCTTGAGTTGAGATCGCGTGTAGCACGGGCCAGTTTGTTTGCTGGCCTGGCCTTTTCGAATACCAAGACGGCACTTGCCCATTCAGTCTCCTACCCAATTACTCTGAAATATAATGTACCCCATGGATTGGCCTGCTCATTCAGCCTGCCCAAAATCATGAACAGTGTGATCGGCGAAGATGAAACATGTGATCAAAATCTTCGGCGTATCTTCGGTAATGATCTTGATGCAGCAGTATCAATTCTGGAAAATTTGCTGCATGATCTTGATGTCTCGACAAAAGCATCAAGCTATGGGGTTCAGAGCGAGGAGTGGATAGAGTTACTGACGACAGCCTTGGCCGGTGAACGGGGGCGTAACTTTATCGGTACCAAGGAGCGGGTACTGGAGAATTTCACACTTTAAACAACAATGAATCACCATAATAATTCCGTTGATAAAAGCGGGAATAATAAATTAAACAGAAAATAACAGGAGAGAAACAATGCTAAGAAAAATTTGGAAACTACCAATACCCGTATCCATGTTGGGGAAGGGGCTGACTTTAGGTGTAGGCGCAGTTGCTTTGGCGATGGGATTGAACCTGTCGACCAGTTCAGATGCAATAGCAGCGTCCTGCGAAAATCCTGACAGTTTGACATTTGCCATTATCCCGACAGAAGAAACAGTGGCAGAACTGCAATTGTATAAACCGCTTACAGACCGGATGGCAAAACTGACCGGCAAGAAAATTGAATTCTTCATGCCAACATCGTATGCATCCGTTGTTGAAGGACTGCTCAGTAAGTTCGTAGATGTCGCGGTGCTTGGCCCCTATTCCTATGTGATTGCCAACAGCAAAGACCAAGATATCGAAGTCTTCGCAACCTATGCCAAAAAGCCTGGCTATCTTCAGGAAGAAGGCCCTGGTTATAAGGGTGTCCTGGTAACCAAGAAAGGTTCAGGCCTTACATCGATTGACAGCCTGAAAGGAAAACTGGTTGGTTTGACCGATCCGGGAAGTACCTCCGGCAATCTCGTGCCACGTGTTGTCTTCTCGAAAGTTATCGGTATGGATATCGATGATTTCTTCAAGAAAGCTGTCTATACCGGCTCACATGAACTTTCTACGGTTGCCGTGTATCAGGGTAAAGTAGATGCCGCTTTCGTCGCGTCACATCGCTTTGATAACGTCGTTGCCAAGGGTGAAGTGAAGCTTGAAGACTTCAATGTGCTATGGTCTTCACCAGCTATTCCGCAAGACCCGTTTGTTTACCGCAGCCCGCTTTGTGATAACATCAAGGCCAACATTCGTGAAACATTCCTCGGCCTGAAGGATGACCCGAGTGCACAAGCCTTCCTGGACAACGTTAAGTCGAACACTTTCGTTTCCATGTCTTCCGCAGATTACGATGTGATTCGTGATTTGAAGAAGGCTAAGGATGCTAAAAAACAATAAATATAATTTCTCCCTGTGGGACGACGTTGCAGGTTGCGATTTTTCCTGCAACGTCGTTCACATGGAGAGTATGTGTTTTTAACATCTAATATTCATAATTTCCATGTGTGATGGATTTTTTAGAGCGGTTATGCAATGGCAATTCTTGAAGTAAGTGAACTACGGTCTAGATACAGCTCACGAGGACCGGAAATCCTGAAAGGGATCAGTTTTGAGGTAGAGGAAGATGATTTCTTTGCCATCATTGGGCCGAGTGGAGCCGGAAAATCAACATTGATTCGTTGTATAAACCGTCTGATTGAACCCACATCTGGAAGTATCAACCTCCATGGCATAGATGTATTAAGCCTGAATGCCACGGAACTACGTAAAATGCGTCGCCATATTGGCATGATCTTTCAGGAATTCAATCTGATCGACCGGATGTCGGTTATGGATAATGTATTGTCCGGACGGCTTGGCTATGTCGGCGCCATACGCAGTATTTTTCGCACCTTCAATAACCATGATATTCAACGTGCCCTGGAGCTTCTGGAACGGGTTGGATTGCAAGACCATGTAGACAAGCGAGCCGATCAGCTTTCCGGTGGCCAGCGTCAGCGGGTCGGAATTGCTCGTGCCTTGATGCAGGAGCCAAACCTGCTATTGCTGGATGAGCCAACATCCGCACTGGACCCTAAAATTTCACGCGAAGTCATGCAGTTGATTCGAACGATTGCCACCGAGCTTAAAGTTCCTGTCTTGTGTAATATCCACGATGTTCAACTGGCAAAAGAATTCTGCAACAAGATTATTGGCCTTCAGGACGGCATTAAAATGTTTGATGGGCCGACACCGTCCCTCGATCAGAGCAGCCTGGATGAAATTTACTCCATGGAAGTTTTGTAACATGCAAACTTCAAGCGTGCCGCTGACCGTTGATGATATCGTCCGGCTCCGCCGAAAAAAGCAAACCGTGCAGTTCGGGTTTTATTTTATCCTATTTATTCTGGTGTTGTGGAGCATTCAGGCTACGGTGATTGATGATACCGACTGGGAAAGAATAGGCTCACTGGCTGATATCGGAAAATCCGTATCCCACTTTATCGGCATTGATTTCGCGCTGATCCCTAACTTGTTGGGTCCGACAATCGAGACCTTCATGATAGCCTGTATCGGGACCATACTCGGGTTGATCATCTGTCTTCCTGCCATGTGGTTCGGAGCTCTCAATGTTACACCTTATAAGCCCATAACATATCCACTTGCGCGAATTGCCATGACACTCAGCCGCTCCATTCATGAGATTGTCTGGGCGCTAATTTTTGTCTCTGCCGTTGGTTTGGGAGCCTTTGCAGGTATCCTTGCCATTGCCGTAAGATCATTGGGTTTTATCGCCAAAATGTCGGCCGAGGCGATTGAAAATATAGATCCCAAACCGGTTGAAGCCATCCGGGCAATGGGGGGCAGTAATTTGCAGGTGATGCTCTATGGCATTATGCCGCAAGTGTTGCCGGTCATACTGGGGATTGTCATTTTTGAATGGGAAATCAATATCCGGCGTTCCGCAATTCTGGGACTAGTCGGGGCAGGCGGGCTTGGTTTGGTGTTCTTCCGCCAAATGAATACGTTTAATTATCCAGGCGTGACAACAGTCATTCTGGCCATTTTCGGACTCATTGTTGTCGGAGAAATTACGTCTCATTACTCCCGGAAAGCTCTGAACTGATGGCAAATAAAACAGGGGAGCATAATTTACCGGTTCATTCTTCTGTTGGCGGGGACGGTGTTCATCGTGAATGGAGTCGATTCAAGTTTCCCCGGTCACTGATCAATTACGGGATTCTATTGGGTATTTTGTTGTTTTTCTCATACTCGGTGTACTATTTGAATATCCCGCTTGAACGCATAATGGGAATGTTTGGACGGCTGGGTGATCTTATGGCGGATCGTTACTTCCCGCCTGATATGGACTATATAGTTGACCTTGGTTATCTGGATGCGATTATTGAAACCATTCAAATGGCTTATCTGGGCTCGTTGTTCGGATTGTTGATTTCAATCGTTCTTGGCTGGTTTGCCGCCCATAATGTAAGCCCATCACCAAAATATATTTATCCCATTGCACGGTTGCTGACCATGGGCTGTCGTTCGGTTCATGAGATGATCTGGGCTATTTTGTTCGTTACCATTTTGGGATTTGGTTTGTTGCCTGGGGTGCTGGCCTTGACCATGTTCTCGATCGGTTTTTCCGGTAAGTTGTTCGCTGAGGAGATTGAATCCATACAAATGGGCCAGGTCGAAGCCATTCGCGCCATGGGCGGAAACCATCTGCAAGTCTTTGTCTATGGCGTATTCCCGCAGGTCCGGGTCGCCTTTACCGGCATTGCCATTTACACATGGGATGTGGCATTCCGCGCGGCAACGGTTGTCGGCTTTGTTGGTGCCGGGGGCATGGGTTGGTATCTGAAACGCAATGTGATGCAAATTGAAACCGAGCGGGTCGCTGCAATCCTTATTTCGATTGTAGGACTTGTCGTGATTTCTGAATTTGTATCTGCCTGGGCCAGGATACGTGTTTCCAAAGCAAAATAATCAAAATTATGCCGGCAGGTTAAAATGACTCCGGGCAATTCAGGTAAGAGTACAGAGAATTCCACCTCCCAACGCCGGGGTACACTGCTCGCGGGTGGCTTTGCCCATTTCATTCATGATGGCCTGACCGATTGTCTGTATGTATTGTTGCCTGTGTGGGCAGGAGCCTTTGGATTAACCCATGCCCAGGTTGGATTAATCAAAATGTGTAGCTCAGGCGCACTGGCCGCACTGCAGGTTCCCGCCGGGTTGTTAGCCGAGAAGTTTGGTGAACGAAGCATTCTTGCTTTGGGCACCATGCTGGGTGGGCTGGGACTCGTCTTTGCCGGGTTCGTCACGGGATATATCGGCCTGCTAGCTGGAATTCTGGTTCTCGGTTGTGGCGCGTCAACACAGCATCCTTTGGCCTCTTCACTTATTTCTCGGGCCTATCGGGATGGGCGTATACGGGCTGCCCTTGGAACTTATAATTTTGCAGGTGATCTGGGTAAAGTTGTCGTGCCATTTGCCGTTTCCGCCATGATTGCCCTGTGGGGGTGGCGCGCCAGTGTTCATGCCTATGGTGCCACGGTCATTCTGTCGGGAGTTATTTTCTTCATTCTGATTGGTAAATTGGCCCCGGTAAAGAAAACCACGGAAAAACCCAAAATTACCCTGAAAGGATGGGGAATACAGGATCGGCGCGGATTTTCCGTGCTCGCTTCTATCAGCATGATAGACACGTCCTGTCGGGCTGCTTTTTTGACGTTTGTTCCTTTTCTGCTCATCGGTAAAGGGGTTGAGGGGGCTTCAATCGGCTTTGCTCTGGGTTTAATTTTTTCTGGCGGGGCGATAGGTAAACTTGTGTGTGGGCTGGCCGCCGAGAGAGTCGGGATACTGCGAACAGTCATTATCACAGAGCTGTTAACCTGCATTTGCATTCTGGGTATTGTTTCCCTGCCGATAACGTGGGTCTGGATTATTCTGCCATTGACGGGGCTGGCCTTGAATGGCACGTCCTCAGTTCTCTACGGAACCGTTGCTGAATTTATCGATCCGAACCGCCTGCCTCGTGCCTATGGCTTGTTTTACACCCTTGGCATTGGTGCGGGAGCCATTTCACCGATAGTCTACGGAATGGTTAGCGACTACTCCAGCATCACCTACGCTCTGATCATCATCGGCCTAAGCGCCCTCTTGACACTTCCCTTGACCATGATGCTCAGAAGATCACTTGCTTGAGGGTGACGGTCGTTATCTTAGTTACTATATCAGTCATATTCACTCGGCCACCTTTGGAGATAAGATAAAACTATCCTTCCTGATAAACAAAAATTGTATGGAATTAATGGGTCCTGACCCTAGTATCACCTATTGATTCAGGTTAGTCTTGTCGGTAAGAAATACCTGGCCGAGAAGACTTGATCATGCCCCTTGAAGAAACGGATATTCTTAGCTGCAGACCCGCAATTGTTGCGTTTGTCCTCAAGCTGGTGGGTAATCATGCCTTGGCGGAAGACGTTGCCCAGGAGGCCCTTATCAGGGCGATACAAAAATCCGCAGAATTCCGTAGTGATTCAAGCCTTCAGAGTTGGGTGATTGCTATTGCCCTGAATCTTGTTCGGGACCATTTTCGCAAGGTTGCCCGCCATCCGGAAACCACAATAGAAAAATCCGTACTGGAAGCCATACCCGATGTTCATGAAACCTCTGAGCAAGTCATTTTGAAAGAGGAAATGTCATCCTGTATTGCCCGGCTTGCTGGCCAATTACCTCGCCCTCAATACGACGTGGTGATTTTGCATGACAAGGCTGATCTCAGTCACAGAGAAATTGCTGCTCAACTCAATCTGAGTGAAGCTAACTCACGGGTTCTGCTGCATCGGGGGCGTGAGGCGTTGCGACAAATCCTGAAGCAAAATTGCGTCCTCTCATTAGGTCAGGACGATATCCCCTGCGAGCCTGTAACAAAAAATGAATAAAGGTGGCAACATGATTTTGTTGCCCCGCAAGGACTCTTTATCTGTTCCCCCCGCAACCATGCCATGGTTTTTTGTCAGGCTTAACACCCCATGCAATATTCACCCTGTTAAGGCCAGAGTAAGTATCAACAATGGAAAACAGTTCTGTTAGAGCTTCATCATCCAATCCATTATGTTTTAACGCGTCCGTATAAACACCAATACAATAGTCACACCCGCTCATGAGCGATACAACGAATGCAACGATATCCTTGGTCTCATTATCGATCTTGCCTTCATTTGACATTGTTGCCTGAATTTTATTCCAGGAAGCTTCGAGGTACGCCGGATTGTTTGCCATTGCTTTGTACATATTTGGAACAAAATCAATTCCAAGGGTTTGTTTGATATCTTCATAGACTTCTTTAACTTTCCCGGTAGCCTCATTTTCTTCAACAACGTTTATTAACGCGACCCTTTCTACATTGTTTTGCATGCAAGGTTCGGATTGCATTTGCATGGCCAAATTTGTCATAATTTTAGTCTCCTGAGTACTGAATAAAATTGCTGTCTTACTCCTTAGACGTTCAGGCGGCAGGAAACGTTACAAGATTAAATTATTTATATGCTTAACTATAAAAAAATCGGTTTTATACACACTTCTCACATATTTATAACTGTGTATAAATTACAAAAATTCGTATTTTATTTAATGATTTGAACGCTAGTGTGACGGCTAGGTTTATTAGCTCACGAAGATTTGAACGAATTCACTCTACGGTTAATCCAAAAAATTCCTATTTAATTACTGAGCATAAATCAAAAGAGGTGTTTCATGATTAACCTGTTTCAGACCGTATCCGTATTGGTCGTGGTTGTAGTGATTTCAACGTTCCTTTTTTCCATTGTGACAATTGGCGGAGTCTATGGAGGCTATGGCGAAATATCAATCAGCGAGGGCGAACCCATTGGCGTACTAATGGATGAGAAACACGGTGTTGACCTCAGCGTGCAAGCCGTTCGATGGGCGGCTATAACGAATTCTGGGCTGGTGCGAAGTGAGTTCGATTGTGAGGAGTGCCTCACGCCAGCCAACGAAAAAGTAAGTGTTAGCCCCGAACTTCCCCTGCAACATGGGGGATGTGTACGTCAACTTTGATTGAGAGTTATGGTAGCGCTGATATAATCCAGCCGCTACACCTCTAGCGGAATTATAGCTACATCGCTTCTATGAGCCTTAAAATGCGTTGCCCGCCGCCGAAACGACGGGCAACGACGTCAGCCAGCAATGTGCTCTTTAATCAGATCGTTTACCTGGGATGCCTGCTCCATTTGAACCATGTGGCCGGCACCCTGAATAACCTGAACGTCCGCATTCTCCAGGGACTGAGCATGGGACGCAGGGATGATCTCATCAACGGCTCCCCAGACGACAAGTGTTTTCACATCCAGGCTTGAGATTTTTTCTGTCAAAATAGTTTTTTGCTCGCCATCGGCGAAAAGTGCCGCTGACAAACTTTCCAAAGCGCCCTGAACACCGTCAATGCGCTTGTATTTCAACAGATCATCTATCAGAGATCGGCTGACAAGTTTCGAATCGGCGAACAGATTTATCAATACCGGTTTTAGTTCGCGCCGTGATACGGAATTGACAAACCCGTCGATGTATTGGGAATTGATTTCCCTGCCCAGTCCGGCACTGCTTATGAGAGATAACGACAAAACCCGATCCGGGGCATCGAATGCCATCGTAGCGGCCACGCCGCCACCCACGGAATGACCGACAAGGTGGGCTGATTCCACTCCGACGGTATCCATGAACGCCAGTACAGCGGTGGCAAGCCCGGACAAATCCGCGCCGGCAAGTTGTTTGGTCGATTGGCCGTGCCCTGGCAAGTCAAGCGCGTAAACTTTGGCGCTTGTCGCCAGTGCGTCAATATTAAAAAGCCAATTGTCCAGGTCCCCGCCAAATCCGTGGATCAGAAGGACCACCGGCCCCTCGTTACCGCGAACCGCATAACGCAAACGACCCACTGATGTCTCGGCGAACTCGTATAGCGGAGCCGCTTCAGCGTCATCATCATCTTCAATTACTGGCATTTCAAAGGCTTCAATGAAGGCGTCAACGTCTGCATCACTGATATCTTCCGACGCCAAAACCCCCAACAAAGCCCGTACCGGATATGTCTCGCCGGCAGTCGCAACCCGGCGGCGTAACAAGCCTGGATCAGCAGCCTCGACAACGTTAGCGATCTTGTCGGTTTCAACCTCCATGATCTCGTCGCCGACGGCAATGTTGGTTCCTTCTTCAATCAGCCAATCAGAGAGCTTTCCTTCCTTCATGGAAAGCCCCCATTTTGGCATGATCAGGGGGGTTATCTTTTCATCACTCATAAACGCGCCCCTTTCAAGTGGCCATGGTTTTGCGAACGGCGTCCGCAACTTGTTCGGCACTTGGGATATAAAGATCTTCAAGCACAGGTGAGAAAGGCACCGGTGTGTGCGGTGCGGTGACCAGTTGCGGAGCCGCCTTGAGAGAACTGAAAATCTCCTGCGTAACTGAGGCAGTGACGTCAGATGCAATCGAACAGCGCGGGTTTGCTTCATCGACACAAATTAAGCGCCCCGTGCTCTCGACACTTTCATATACCGTGTCCATGTCGATTGGCGACAATGTGCGCAGATCAATAACTTCACAGTCGATACCGTCTTTGGCAAGATTTTCCGCCGCCTCGGTTGCGCGGTGGACCATAAGGCCATAGGCGACAATCGTTGCGTCAGTTCCTTCACGGGCAATATTGGCCTCACCAAAGGGGATAGCGTAGGATTCCTCTGGCACATCGACTTCGTGAGCGTAGAGGTTCTTATGCTCACAGAAAATAACAGGATCATTATCCCTGATGGACTGGATGAGCAGGCCTTTGGCGTCATAGGCGTTGGACGGACAAACAACTTTCAATCCAGGAACATGGGTGATGATCGGCGTTAACATCTGGCTGTGCTGGGCAGCAGCACGGAAACCACCTCCAACCATCGCTCGGATTGTCACAGGCGTTTCTGCCTTGCCACCAAACATATAACGGAACTTGGCAGCCTGATTGTACATCTGGTCGAAGCAGACTCCGAGGAAGTCAAGAAACATCAATTCCGCAATCGGCCTCAGACCGCAGGTTGCGGCACCGATAGCCGCGCCGATATAAGCACTTTCCGATAACGGCGTATCCATCAGTCTGTCACCGTGCTTGGCATAGAGTCCTTTGGTCACGCCAAGAACACCACCCCAGGCGTCTGCTTCGCCGGGTGATCCGGTGCCGCCGACAATGTCCTCACCCATCATGATTACCGTAGGATCGCGAGTCATCTCTTGGTCTATTGCTTCGTTTACGGCGTCCTTAAAGCTTAATGTACGAGCCATTTTATTATTCCTTTCATAATTTACCTATGTATCAAGACCTTAGTAGGACACATATACATCAGTTGTGAGGTCATCTGCCGTAGGCAGGGGTGCGGATATTGCTTCTTCGACTGCGGCGTCGATCAAGGCCAGGACTTGGGTATCAATCGCGTCCAATTCCTCATCGCTAAGGACTCCGGCTTTGGTGACGTGAGCGCGGAAAATTTTCAGGCAATCATGATGCTTGCGATTATACTCATTCTCGCCTTCAGCCTTATAAGTTTGCGCATCGCCTTCGAAGTGGCCGAAAAAGCGAATCATTTTACATTCGAGCAATGATGGGCCACCGCCTTCGCGGGCTCGCTTGATCAATTCTCCCGCCGCCTCGTAGACAGCGAAGAATTCCGTGCCGTCAACCGTTACACCCGGAAGGCCGAAACCAGCGGCCCGATCAACATAAGAATCGACTGCGACAGCCCAATCGACCGAAGTCGATTCCGCATAGCCGTTGTTTTCAACGACAAAAATTACAGGCAGATTCCACACGGCTGCCAGGTTCAGGCTTTCCAGAAATGTGCCCTGGTTCGATGCTCCGTCACCGGTAAAACTCATTCCGATGCCATTATGGCCAAGTTTTTGCGCCGCCAGCCCTGCTCCGCAAGCCAGCGGTGATCCAGCGCCCAAAATGCCGTTTGCACCCATCATTCCCTTGGACAAATCAGCGATATGCATCGAGCCACCCTTGCCCCGGCACGAGCCGGAGACCTTGCCGTAAATTTCGGCCATCATTTCCTTCACATCGACACCCTTGGCGATACAGTGGCCATGACCACGGTGATTGGAGGCGATTTGATCCTGGTCGTTCAAGTGCATCATGATGCCGACGGCCGAGGCTTCTTCGCCAGCATAAAGATGTACGAAACCAGGTATCTCGCCACGACCGAAGTCGACGTGTAATCGCTCTTCAAATTCGCGGATCGTTTTCATCATGCGGTAAGCTATGAGGAGATCATCCTTGCTTAGCGGAAATGGATTTTTGCTCATTTCAATACTCCCTTTTGGTTGCGTGTTAATTAGTCTAGTTAATACGTAGAAGCCTGGTTTTCGCGCCTGACTTCATGCAGGCCGCTACGTCAATGGTCCGGAACGCATTGGTGCGCAACGTAACCGTCGGCTGGTCATTTTTTGAGAAAGACAACTCCCGTTCTCCATCCAAAGCGATGGAGCCTTCTTTTTCTGCTATGGGAAAAGCAACGTCAGGCAACAACACCTCCCAGTAATCGATGCCGATATCTGCAATCACACCAGGTGCAATCGGCGCCTGTAATAAGTGCCTGGGAGGATTTGAATTATCGAAGACGACACGTCGGCCTTCAGGCGTTTTGCGGTCAACCGGATCAAGAATCCCCGCCACGACCGACATGCCGATGACCTCTGTTTCTGCAAAAGAGACGTATAGTTCTTTGAAATTTTCAGTATGCCAAAGCGCCCTTGCACCAACAAAACGCTCTGCCACGATAGCCACATCGACAAGGGCTATTTCCTTGCGACCCGAGATGTCCACCTCTAGCATTTTATTGCTCTGAAAAGCGACTTCGGGTGGCACGGCACCCATCGCTGTTAATCCGACTGCAAGGCCAACGATTGTCGGCTCCTTGAATTTTGGAAAGGCATTATTGGTACCCGAAGACACCCCGGCAATCGGCACATCGCCACAAGCCGAGACCACGGCCCGATGCGTTCCATCACCACCCAAAACAATGATGGCTGAGACCCTGGCTTCGCGCATCATACGCGCGGCACGAACACTGTCGTCGGTTGATGCGGTTACAGCCATATCGAGATAGTCAACATCAGGGAATCGCCGCTCGCCCATGTTGACTGATCGTTTCAGGTCGCGCGTGACGTGGTGCCGGATGCCGGCATTTTCCGGCATCATCAGGACTTGCCTGATACCCACAGCCCCCAAACCCGCGAGCAATCGCAGAACAATATTGGCCCGATCAGTGACTTGCAGATTGCCGGCATGCGCGACAATCCGGCGAATATCACGTGCCGAAACCGGATTAGCGATAATTCCAACTGTTGGCAGCATCTTATTCATTTACATCTCTTTGTCGGGTCATCATTCAAACTAGATACTTTTGTCCTAATAATTGAACATCGTAAAAGTTATGCCAAAACAATTTTAAATATTTTCCTTGTTTTCAATAATCTGGATAATTGATGCAATTGTAGCAAATGGTCGCATTATCGCAACTGTTGCGCCACAAGTGTGGCACCATAAAGACGATAAATTGGCCATTCTCTCATTAGATACTTTTGAATTCCTCCAATATCACAATGTCGTTATCCGTGTGTTAGATGGATCAGGCGTAAAATATCTCATTAGAAAATCTGACTTCCCTGCTGCCTAAATCACCCCCGCCGAGAGACTGGCTGCTGGCTTAACAATCGAGCCGTAAATTCACATCAGTCATTCCGGCGACAAAGGGTTCTAAATCGGCGTACAAACGGATACTGTTGGCGCTTGTCCAATTCCTTAATACCGGCGCTTTAAGCATGCGGGGGCAGTTCGGCTCCCTCCCATTTTGCCATCAGTTTGTCGCGTAGCCGATACCACCGCAGCACCATTGTCGGTGCTAAATTCATATAGGCTGGCGTGGATTTTAATTTTTCCAGGGGCAGTGCCAGGTCTTTTTCCGGAACTCCTCGCACCCAGTCGGCGATGATCCCGCCGAGCATGGTGCCGGTTGGAACACCGCGCCCCGACAAACCGGTGCAGGCGACTACTCCTGGTGCCACATCATAGAGTCGGGGAATGACTTTGCGCTGCATATCCAACTCACCGGTCCAGTAATAATCCCAGGTTGTATCGGCCGGAACTTGGGGATGTAACCAGCGCAGCCGGTCGAGTAGAACCTGATGGGTATAATCCAGATCGCGACCTCGCCTTCCCATGGGGAACATGGACACAATAAGACGTCCGGCGCGATCGTACTTATAGACAAAAATATCCCCTCGTCCGTCATGCATCGTGCCGTTGAATGGTAGAACTTTTTCGCGCACCGCATCGGACATCGGGTTTGTGGCAGCCAAAAAGACTTTTTGTATCTTGAATGTACGGTCAAGGCCCTTCCATGCGTCTTCCGTATAGGCACCAGTGCACATGACCACTTTGTCGGCTATCACCGCACCTTTTTTTGTATTGACCGACCAGGCGCCTTTATGAGGCGTCACGTCGATTACTTTGGAATCGGTAAAGACCCGGACACCTTTCTGTATCAGGGCTTTGGCGATGCCCCTGGCGTAGGACAGGGGATTGAGATGACCACCGGATTTCAGCAACCAGGCGCCATAAAAACGACTTGATCCGGTCAGTCTTTCTGCTTCCTCCGAATCAATCATGCCAGATGGCGCGCCGACATCGGCGTAGGAGGAAGCCTTTTTTTCCAGTTCGTGTAAGTTGGAAGGGGTCAACGCCCCTTGGATGTAGCCATTTTGCTGCCATTCGCAGTCGATTTGATAGTTGCGGATCAGATTGGCGGCCATATCCGCACCGCTGACCTGAAGAGCGATCAAGCGTTCCGCCCGTTCCTGGCCTAACATAGTGCGCAATTCGTCCAGTGCGTGATAAGTGAACGTCGGCGTGCAATGACCGGCGTTCCGACCCGATCCGCCAAACCCCATTTCCTGTGCCTCCAAGACGACCACCGAAGTGCCATCGGCTACCAGTTCAAGGGCTGTGGTCATGCCGGTATACCCCCCACCGACAACGCAGACGTCTGCGGTAATCGTTTCTTCAAGACAATCCGTATTGGGCGCAGGATTGGCAGTGGCGTGCCACAGAGTTGTGTCGAAGGGCGAAAAAATCGGGTTCATTTGGCGCACTCCTTATATTGAGACAGATGCAATGGTCGTGGTCAGGGAAAGATCGTCGCGAATACATTTTTTTGCGCTGGCCGATTTTGCGCACATTCGGCTTTGACATATCGACAACGGGTGTGGAAGACACAGCCCGATGGAGGATTGATGGGGCTCGGCGTCTCACCGCCAAGGGAGATTCGGTCTCTGCGGCTGCCGGGAACTGGTGAGGGTACGGCCGACATCAATGCTTCAGTATAGGGATGGCGCGGCGCGGTAAACAACTCCCGCGTTCGCAGCTATCCGTGGCATCATATCATAGTAGGAAAGATCACTGGCTTTCTGGGCAACTGCGATCTCCATCATCTGCATTCGATGATCGATATTGTACTTAATAGCGCGTGCAATTGCTTCGGAAATCGAAAAGCTCAAGGTAACGGGTTCTTGCGTTTCAAAAATTGCTTTTAAATCTTGCTCAGCCTGAAAGGTCCGTTCATGGAGAGTGACTGGAAATGTTTCCACACTGCAGCCCGAAATAAAAACGGCACCAATACTAAGTAATAGAACACCTGCACGAGATTTTTTGAACAGATCCGATTTTATCTTTCCACGGCATTTTTTATTTTCTTGCAACCTCATTGAACCCAACCGTTATTTAAATCAATTATAGGTTGGTACAGTAATTGCATGATCCTGGTTAATTTTGGGTAAATTGATTCAGCATTATATCTAAGTTCTGTTGGATATAAATAAATTGGAAAATGCGCTCCGTAGTATTGCGAATTTGACACACAACCACCACAGCAAGCTGCACTATCGGTATAAGCGCATGCGCTTTATAGTGCATAGACCGGTCATACAAAGGAGAAAATAGAAATTCTCAATTACCACTTCCGGTTATAAAGGGCTAAGCGGCCTAGAAAATAGGCAGCCTTTGACCGTCACTTTTGACCCAACCCGGAAGTTCCAACGTAAAAAAAACAGTTAGACCCTAAAGCCGATAACTGAGACATCGTCACGACGGTTTTGATCACCTTGATAATCGAGCAGGGCCTGGTAAATGGCTTCTTTCTGTTCGAAGGGGATACCGCGATAGCCTATACCGCTTTTGGTGGGTTTGATGATTGTGACCTCACCGTTTGCAAATTGATAAAGGTCGAATCGGGCGCTGGCAAAATTCATTGCTTTACCATCGGGAACAAAATAACAAACACCGAGTTCCATACCGGCATCTGACTCACCGTCCTGGCCGTGTTTTCCCTCTTCATCGAGGAATTCGAAAGGTGACCAGGCGGTATCAATCCCAAGACGCATTGTCTCGTGTGTGGACAGCCATTCTTGTTCACGGACACTGAGACCAAGCTTGTCTCTTTGTGTTTCCGTGGCAGCAATAGTGACCCATTTGCTTCGAATTTTTTGGCGTTCCTCCTCGGCAATGGATTTCAGGGCCTTTTCAAGTATAGTGACGAATTCCGGCCAATCCTTGCGCACACCCACGGCAAGTTTGCTGCCTTGAGTAGCCGACGGAGCCGCGACTTTAAGATTTGCCAAATAATTTTTCTGAATAAGGTAGCTCAGAATGGCCAAGTTACCTTGAGTAGCGTCGGCCTTTACCGTCGCGGACGTTTTTTAGAGTTTGATTTCAGGTCGCCGGTACGAACTGGATGGCGATGCCGGTCTTCTTTGACCACAGTTTCCAGTAATCGATGATCTGACCATCGGCTTTCCTCAAGGGAACTGGTTTCACCTTCTGTATCACTTCGTATGGCGATAGTCTGGAAATGGCTAATCTGAGACTATGAACTACAACCTCGAAAAATGTCTGCAATGAGGCGGTTGAGCAGACATTCATAACCAGAAAGCAGAGCAAAACAAGATGACGCAAGTGGGGCAGAACATGTTGATCTGCAGCTGCATTTTAAACGTCAACCTGCTCCGCAATTGCAAGATTGAAGAGGGCTAAAGCATGGATGCGCCCACCAAGTTTAAGGGTCGTTCGGATGGACCAAACATGTTTCTGTTGTAGAGGTGGGTTCTAATCAATCAACTTATCCCTATGCCAAGGCACATGTTTTAAAGTCTTCATTTAATCTAGAATGATAGAAACTGTATGTGAATTCCCTAGTTTGATCCCACATTACGTGTAGGGTATGGGTATGGACATGAAACGTAGAACCACACCCCTGTACTGTCGGAATTCTGGCCAGCGAAAGAATATTTTTACTATTCTGCGCAGACAGGTATTGCTCCTGATATGTGTATTTTGTGCTTATTTCAGTATTCTTCCCGAAGCAAACGCCGCCCCGCCGAAAGGCCCACTGGTAATCGTGACGTCATTCCCAGAGGCGGTCTTCTCCCGATTTAAAGAAGAGTTCATAAATCTCTACCCAGAGGTAAAAATTTATATCAGAAGCAAAAAAACATCGGCGGGCATTTCATTTGTAGAAGAAAGAGCCCGAGAGGCTGCCGACATTTTCTGGGCATCTGCTCCCGATGCCTTTGAAGTCTTGAAACAGTCTGGCTCCTTACTGAAAGCTTTTGACGCGACTGAAAATGGCACGAAGCTGGGAGACTATCCCCTTGATGACCCCGAAGGGTTTTACAAAGGCTTTGCCATATCCGGCTACGGGCTTATCTGGAACATCCCCTATTTGCTCAGAAACAACCTGCCTGTACCAAAGAGCTGGAACGATCTGAAACAATCGAGTTATACGGGTCATATTGGATTTACCGCCCCATCAAGGTCCGGGACCGCACATGTGATCATTGAAACCATTTTACAACATCAAGGCTGGGAGAAAGGTTGGGCCAGCATATCTGAAATAGCCGGTAATCTGGTGACGATCACCGCCAGAAGCTTCGGCGTCCTGGATGGCGTGCGCTCTGGCCGTTTCGGGATTGGCCCGGTGATAGATTTTTTCGGGCTTTCCGCCAAAGCCCTGGGGGCCCCTGTTGATTTTAGCTACCCGGAGAACACAGTATTCGTTCCTGCCAATATCGCCATCGTCAAACGCTCTACCAATCCAATCGCGGCAAGAGCCTTTATTGACTACCTTTTGTCCGACGCGGGACAACAGCTGCTTTTCGAACCAGAGATCAGCCGCCTGCCAATTCGCCCGTCTATCTACCGAACAGCACCGACTGATTATCCCAACCCGTTTAATGAAACGCTTATAAAAAACGGTATTAATTTCAACAGTCGCTTGTCCTGGCAGCGTTACCACCTTGTCAATTCGTTGTTTGATGTGCTCGCAACTTATCGGGCGCAGAGCCTGAGAAGGGTCTGGCAAGTCATTCATCAGGCCGAAACTTTACTCATTAATGGCAATCATCCTGAACTTGCAAAAAAAATAAACCGATCCCGGCAACTCGTCAGCGAAGTACCGGTAAGTAAATTTGAAGCCACCGATGTGTCTTTCACTGCGAAATTTAAAAGACATAAACCGGGGCTCCCCTTATCTGAGCGTCAACTGGAACTGGAAAAGAAATGGCGAGTATATTTCCGCGACAGACACAATGAAGCGCTTTTAATTGCAACAGAGGTTCTGATAATTCTTCGCCAGGAAAAGGGTTAATGGAAGTCCCGGTCCGAATCGGTATTCGTGGCAGATTATTCCTGGCCTTCGGGGCCGTCGCCGCCATGACTGTTGCTGCCAGTATTATTGGCTGGGTTTTCTATACACGGCTGGGTGATAGCTTAAATCAGGTTGTTGAGACAAACATTCCGGCCATGACGCTGGTTACAGAACTGGCTGAAGAGGGTTCTGCTATTATCGGTATGGCACCAGCCCTTGCGGCAGCTCCGAACGAATCCGAACGGGACCGTATCTGGAAGGAGCTGTCCAGAAACCTGACCCTCATGAGTAAATTTAATGAAGAATTAGACAATGATGTTCGCGACACTGCATCCCATGAGAGCCTGAAAGATCTGGTTGCAGCCCTGAGCTCCAATCTTCGGGATCTAGACGAGAATGTCCGTCGTAAATTATGGTACAGTTCTCAGAAAGAAGAGCTGATGGAACGCTTGCGTTGGGTATCGGCCGACTTTCTGGATGAAGTTGAGCCCATGCTCGATGATATTAAATTTATTATCGATATCACCCTTGAGCAGAATGCATCGAACACCGGCAGTATTCGCATCGGCAGAAGTGAAATAATATTAAAGAGGGCTTCAGACAATCAGCAAGCCCTGCTTCGAATTAATGCCGACGGCAATTTATTGATTGGGTTAATTGGCCGGGCGGCCAACCTGGCGGACTTTGACTCGCTTCGTGCAACAGAACTTTATTTGCGTGAAGTGCAGACCCGGGTCACGGACAATTTAAAGAATATAAAGGAAATGCCCGGCATTATTTCTCTACGCCAGGCCATTGAGGATATCCTTTCATTTTCCGAAGGAGAAAAAAGCCTGTTCGGGCTTCGCCATGATGAACTCGAAACACAGAAAAATGGCAGCGTGCTTCTCGAACGGAATCGTGAGCAAGTCCATAATCTCGGCAGCTTGATTGCGGCCCGTGTCCAACTTGCGAGGTCCATCGCAAAAGCCGCAACCAACAAGTCCCAGCAATCCATTCGCCAGGGTAAGGCATTAATGCTGGCAACCGTCGGGGCCAGCCTGTTGTTTGCGGTGCTCATTGTCTGGCTGTATGTTGGCCGAAATATGGTTGGCCGAATTATACGGCTCAATTCCAGCATGCACTCGATTGCGGATGGGGATTTAAAGGCAAATGTACCCGTTGAAGGCAGAGATGAAATAGGTGCCATGGCAGTCTCCCTTCGTACATTTCGCGATAAGCTGGCCGACACCCAGGCCGAACTTGTTCAGGCCGGCAAGCTGGCGGCCCTCGGCCAATTATCGGCCGGTGTGGCCCACGAGCTCAATCAACCCCTTGCGGCTCTCAGGTCATATGCCCATAACTCGCGGCGCTTGATCGAAATGAACCAGGGACCAGAGGCGATCCAAACACTGGAAAAAATTTCACGTTTGACGGAACGAATGGGTGGGACGATTAATCATTTGAGAACCCTCGCACGGCGGTCTTCTTCCGATCTTGAACCCGTTGATGTAAAAGCCGTATGCGAGGACGCCATGTCTCTTCTCGATATTCGCTTTCGTGATGAAGATATATCCATAACCAGGACGTTCCCTGGCCACGATATATTTATTCAGGCCGAAGCCATCCGGTTGGAACAGGTGCTGATAAATCTGTTTGGTAATGCTATCGACGCCATGACAGGAAGGTCGCGGCGCGAGTTTGGAATAGAGATCATTGAGAATACCAAACGGGTAGAAATGCTCATAACCGATACCGGAAGCGGTATTGCCGACGATAACCTCGAGCATGTTTTTGATCCATTCTTCACGACGAAACAAGTTGGTGAAGGGTTGGGATTAGGCTTGAGTATCTCATATAATATCATCAAGGACTTCAAGGGCTCGATGCGTGTAAAAAGCAAAGAAGATACAGGAACAACATTCACCATTGTTCTCGATAAGGTTCCGGGGAGTGATTTATAATGACCGCCATGGGGGAAATTCTGTTTATTGACGATGAAGAAGAGGTCCGCCTGTCAGGCTGTCAAACTCTGGAAATTGAAGGGTTTAATACAATCGCGCTGGACCGGGCTGAATTGGCCCTCAATCACCTGACCCATAATTGGCCGGGTATCATTGTCAGTGATATTAAAATGCCGAACATGGATGGCATCGCACTGTTGGATAAAGTGCTAGAGATTGACCCGGCGGTCCCGGTCATTTTAATCACCGGTCACGCCGATATTTCCCTGGCCGTACACGCCATGCGTAAAGGGGCATATGACTTTATTGAAAAACCGGCCGATCCTGATCACCTGATTGATGTGGTTCGTCGCGCCCTGGATAAGCGAAGGCTTGAAATTGAAAACCGTGGCCTTCGCCTGGAGATTGACTCCCTCAGTGAAATGGAGCGACGGATTATCGGTAAAACCCCGGTCATGGACAAGCTGCGCACCGCCACTATGGATTTGGCCGATACCCAGGTTGATATTCTGATCGTCGGAGAAACGGGGACCGGAAAGGAACTGATAGCACGCTGTCTTCACGATTTTGGTTCCCGCCGAAAGAACCGTTTTGTCGCCCTGAATTGCGGTGCTTTACCCGAAAGTGTTATTGAAAGCGAACTATTCGGGCATGAACCCGGTGCTTTTACGGGGGCAACAAAACAGCGCATCGGTAAAATTGAATATGCTAATGGCGGCACCCTGTTTCTCGATGAGATCGAGAGCATGGCACCCGCAATTCAGGTCCGAATTCTCCGGGTTCTTCAGGAACGGACCATTGAAAGACTGGGGGGCAATCAGTCAATACCTGTGGATATCCGCGTCGTTGCTGCATCAAAAATTAATTTGCTGGAAGCCTCTGATAATGGATCGTTCCGCGAAGATCTCTATTACCGCCTCCATGTGGCGAGTATTGAGCTGCCAACGCTGCGTGACCGCCAGGCTGATATCCTCCTTTTGTTTAACCAGTTTGCAGACGCCGCTGCCACACGTTACCGGCGACCCAAGCCAGAAATCACGGCTGAGCGTATTCGTAATTTAATGCAACGAGCCTGGCCCGGAAATGTGCGTGAACTTCGCAATGCGGCCGAACGATTTGTGCTCGGCATGTCACGGGCAGGCGGCGCAGATCCTGATACCGTTAATACTACCGGGTCGGTTAAGGGAACACTGTCCGACCAGGTCGACCAGTTTGAACGCTCGGTTATTGCCAATGCCCTGAATGAACATGGTGGCCGGATCGGAGAAACCGCCGACGCACTGGGGCTTTCTCGAAAGACCCTGTACCTCCGTATGCAGAAAAATGGCTTGCGGCGTGATGATTATCGATAGTTCGTCCCTAATTTGACCGAAACCGGGGTTCATTTTGGGTCAATTATGACCCATTTTTCAAGCCGGATTTTATGTCGGATTCTCAAGAACCCCTGAGTACAGTAGCTTACAGCCTGTTTTCCCGGTTTGGCATACCCCTTGCTACCTAAGGGGTCGCATGCTGTCGCATGAAGCACAGCATTGGCAATTCATAACGGGAGTGTATTTAATGAAATATATATCAATATTATGTGCGGCCGCCCTCGGTCTTTCACTGATATCTTCAGCCGCCATGGCTGTTGAAGGCACGTTGACGATCGTGACCTCGTATCCAACGGATACCACGGGAACATTCAAGAAAGCATTTGAAAGCAAATATCCCGGCCTTAAAGTCGAGATGCTGAAGAAAAAGACATCAGCAGGGATCAAGTATCTTCAGGAAACCTCGGATAATAATAATTCCGATATGTTCTGGGCCTCTGCGCCAGATGCCTTTGAGGTCCTGAAAGACAGCGACTTGCTGGTCAAATACAAGTCAAACGTTTCGGGCATCCCGGAAAAGGTTGGTGCATTCCCAATCAATGACCCGGATGGGTATTACCTGGGTTTCGCAGCATCCGGTTACGGTATCATGTGGAACACACGTTACCTGAAAGCCAAAAAACTCCTTCCCGCCAAAGAATGGGCAGACCTGAAAAAATCGGAGTATTTTGGTCATGTAGGTATGAGCGCACCGTCACGATCCGGAACCACACACCTGACTGTTGAAACTCTGATTCAAGGTTTGGGTTGGGATGCAGGCTGGGCCGAATGGAAAGCCATTGCCGGCAACTTCAAAACCGTCACCGAACGGAGCTTCGGTGTGCCCGACGGTGTCAACAGCGGCAATTTCGGCCTTGGTGTGGTCATCGACTTCTTCGGCCTGTCTTCCCAGGCATCGGGCTTCCCGGTTGAATTTGTATACCCGACTGTAACAACACTGGTGCCCGCCAATATTGCTTTGGTTAAAAATGGCCCCAACCCCGAAGCCGCAGGTGCTTTCGTGGATTTCTTGCTCTCAACGCAGGGGCAGGAACTTCTGCTCGACCCGAAAATCCGCCGCTTGCCTGTCAACCCGGAAACCTATGCCAAGGCACCGGCTGATTTCCCAAATCCGTTTAAAGATAGTTCTATCGGCTCTGCCGTTAAATTCGATCTGGCACTTTCCAAGAACCGGTACAATGTCGTCAATTCCCTGTTCGATGTGATGATTACCTATCGCCTTAATGATTTACGCGAGGCAACCAAGGCTATTCAGGACGCAGAAAAGGCGCTTGCGGGTCAATCCAACGCCGGTGCGAAAAAACTGATCACCGAGGCGCGCGCCTTGATCAGCGAATTGCCCATCGATGAGGCGACAGCCAATGACCCTGATTTCAGTGCCATTTTTACCAAAAAACGCAAAAAGGCAACGGACAAGGTTGCCGGACGTCAGGCTGAAGTCGAGCAGAAATGGGATGAAATGGTTAAGGCCAATTACGCCAAGGCCAAGGCTCTCGCTGAAAAAGCCAAATCCATGCTCTAGGCATATACAATGCTAACCTATTGGGTTCGAGGCCTGATCTCTCCTGGGCCTCGAACCCCAATCTTTCAACTTAATTTTCCGGAGATAATAAATGGCACAGCCAATCTCATCCGTTCAGCGCGGCCCGGCTACTATTGGGATTATCATCGCCCTGTTCCTGATTTTGTTTTTGGCCTTGCCCGTGCTCAAAGTTATCTTCGTCGCCTTTCAGGATCCCGCGACTGGCGAATTTACGTTTATTAACTTTGTCGATTTTTTTAATACATCATTGTTTCAAGAATCTTTCTTTAACTCATTTTACGTTGCCATAATGTCGGTGTTGGTGGCCACACTCATCTCGGTACCACTTGCCTATTTCACAACCCGGTTCAATTTTAGCGGGGCTTTGATTATCCAGACTCTTGGCATTATTCCCTTGATCATGCCCCCCTTTGTCGGGGCCGTAGCCATGCAATTGTTGTTTGGCAGCAATGGCTCGGTCAATCTGTTACTCGATGAATGGTTTGGATTTACGATCCCGTTTATGGAAGGCCTGAATGGGGTGATCTTCGTTGAAAGTATTCACTATTTCCCGTTCATCCTGATTAACCTTTCCGCCGCACTGGTAAATATTGACCGTTCAATGGAAGAGGCAGCACAGAATTTGGGGTCCAGCGGGTTACGGTTGTTCCGCCGTATTGTATTTCCATTGGCTATGCCGGGATATGTGGCCGGTGCTGCGCTGGTCTTTATCAAAGTCTTTGATGACCTGGGCACCCCCTTGTTGCTCAACGTTAACAACATGCTGGCCCCGCAGGCCTTTCTTCGTATTACATCCATAGGGATTTCAGATCCCATGGGGTATGTGATTTCTGTAATCCTGGTCGGTTTCTCTTTGTTATCGCTGTATGTGTCCCTGCTTGCACTTAAGGGCAAAGACTACGCAACCACACAAAAAGGCGGTGGCGGACTGATGAAGCGCGACCTTCGCTTCTGGGAAAAAATCGGGTGCTATTCACTGGTTATCTTTATCCTGATGCTTGTGTTGTCACCCCACATCGGTCTTTTCCTGCTTTCCTTTGGAACAATCTGGTCATATGCGGTTTTACCGGATGCCTACACCTTCGATCATTATATCACCGTGTTTAGCAGTGCTTCGCAGTACATCACCAACACCTTGCTCTACGCGGGACTGGCTGCAACTTTCGATGTTATCTTGGGGACGGCCATCGCCTATGTCGTTTTACGCACAGGGATCCGGGGTCGCAAATGGCTGGACTATGGTGCAACGGCGGCACTGGCCGTACCCGGAGTTGTTCTGGGCATCGGTTATCTCCGGCTGTTCCACAGTGTCGATGTCCCGCTCATTGACAAGCCGTTGGCTTCCTGGTGGGTTATTATCGTTATTGCATTGACTATCCGTAGGCTGCCCTATGCCCTGCGATCGTGCATGGCCGCTCTGCAACAGGTCAGCATCATGCTCGAGGAGGCCGCAGAAAACGTGGGGGCAACCAAAAGCCGCACCGTATGGCGGATTGTTGTGCCATTGATGTCAGGTGGCATTCTGGCCGGTTTCGTTACCAGTTTTGCCACCGCTTCTGTCGAGCTGTCAGCAACTATTATGCTTGTGGCAACTGAATCCGATGCGCCTCTGGCTTTCGGAATTTACGAATACATGCAATCGGCATCGGGGCGCGGTCCAGGTGCAGCGCTGGGTATCATAGCCGTCTTGTTTGTCGGCTTTGGTACATACATGTCCCATCGCATCATTGAACGCAGCAAGCGCGCACGCGAGGCGTCAGTCCCGGTAACAGAAGGAGCAACACCATGACGAAAATTGAGACACAGGCGGCAGGTGTCAGTATTCAGGGATTAACCCTGTCCTTTGGTAATACGCACGTCCTGAAGGGGATTGATCTTGAAATCAAACAGGGAGAGTTTTTTGCCTTCCTCGGTCCATCAGGCTCGGGCAAATCAACTCTGTTGCGGGCCATTGCCGGGTTCGGTCCCACACCCGGCGGAAAAATCCTGATCGGCGGCGATGAAGTTGCCCACCTGCCGCCATGGAAGCGCAATGTGGGGATGGTGTTCCAGAGCTACGCCTTGTGGCCGCATATGACGGTCAGGCAAAACGTATCCTTCGGACTGGAAGAACGCAAAATTGCAACGCCGGAGATCAATAATCGAGTCGATGCAGCGCTGGACATGGTCGGACTTCTCGATCTGGCGGATCGCAGACCGTCACAGCTATCGGGCGGGCAGCAACAGCGCATAGCCCTCGCCCGGACCATCGTGATAGAACCTCGGGTTTTGTTGCTGGATGAGCCGTTATCCAATCTGGATGCCAATTTACGTGTGCAGATGCGGCGTGATATCCGTGAACTGCAACAGAAGCTCAAATTGACGACTATATTTGTGACTCATGACCAGGAAGAGGCCAATACAATTTCAGATCGCATGGCCGTTCTTGATCAGGGGGTTATCCAACAAATTGGCACCCCTGTGGAATTGTATGATAAACCGCATAATCTATTCGTCGCCAACTTTCTGGGCACCGTAAATGTGCTGGCGGGTGAACTTCATGAAACGGGTGGAGAAACTGTATTTCGCACGAAAGGGGGAACGACCATCCCATTTGATAAAGCCGGCAAAGATGTGCGGTCAATCATCTTCAGGCCCCAGAACGTCAGGATCAGCGATGACCCAATTGCATCAAACGGCAATAATACTGCTATGAGTGGCAGGGTGATACATATGGAGTTTCTTGGTAGTATCGTACGTTATGCGATCGATGTCTCGGGCGAAACCATCCTTGTTGATGATCCACATCACAAGGGGAACAAGGTTCATCAAGTGGGCGCATCTGTCGGACTGCTCGTTGCCAATGATCAGGTTATGGCACTGGGTATTTAGCACCCGGTTGCCAGCTCAGGCTTGTGTTGTGAATTACAGAGTTGCTTTCAATACTGTGTTCATCTCTGTATTTTTTCTGTACTAGGGTTATCTGCTCTGAAGACCGTCCGAGCCTTTGCAAGATCCCGGGCCCCTGTAACTGATCGTTCAGACGGAGCGGTCTTCTATATGATGAACTTGCCTCCAATATTGGGCCACATCTGCCATGCAAAGCAACATCGGCTTGAGATTTTATAGTTATCAATTGAGGAAACTCGACGCAATCGCATTACGACACCGTCACGATTCCAGTAGTCGGTAATGGTGGGCCAGCGTTACGGCATGTACGCGGTTCCGTGCACCAAGTTTGTTTGCTGCTGTCTGAAGATGCTGCGTGATGGTTGGTACGGAACGGTCGAGTCGATAGGCTATTTCCTTGGCGGTTAGACCGTCCGCTGAATAGCGTAGGCATTCCTGCTCGCGCGGCGTCAGATGAACATAGTTGCCACGGCGCTGCTGTTTGCTGAATAACGTATACGCATGTTCATGAAAAACATGGCCAATAAGCGCAAATATTGACAGGTTTTGCCGGGCGTCCTTTTCGAAGGTCGTGCGCGCACCATGCCAAATAGCGGTGCAGGTCGCAAAGTCGCCACGGGTTCGCTGAATAGGAACGGTCACCCCGCTGATAAGATCGGCATCATGTAAATAGGAGGCGACCGGCTGATGTTTTTCGGTCAGGCAGTCTGCCAGCGCCGTGGAGTTCTTGTTGCGGCGATAAGACCATATGAACGGCTTGGCCGAGGCCAATGCCATCTGTTGCACAGGATCACGCTGATAAAACCCCCCATGGCACCACAAATCGACCATATCATCCGGGACGTTTCGCATATTGACATAGGACGGCGTAATAAGTTCACCATTCAGTGCCGTCGCAACCGGGCTATAATCATAGATTAAGGTACTGAAACCCAGTTCATTGACTTGGCTGAGTGCGATATCAATTGCACCGTCGAGCGTATTATTGCCGACGAACATCCCTTCCAATTGATCAAGAGTCTCAAGCATCTCCTGTGTCCTAAACATCTGTTCTTGGTCACCGTTAGGTGGTCAAAGCTGTTTATATCACATATTTAGCCACAGGTCGCGCGTCCGGACAAATCAAATCCAACCCATAAGATTTGAGGGGTATGCAGCCGCTGATCCAAAGCCTAGAGTCATTGTTTAAAAAATTAGCGGAAAACCGCAGCAATAAGAAGACTAACGGGAGGAGGAAGACCATGTGGCAAGAACTGGAACCCGATGAATGTCAGGACGTAACCGTCGATGGTTACACCATAAAAACCTATAGTTTTGGCGAGGGCGACGAAGTAGTCCTGTGTTTGAATGGTGGCCCTGGCCTACCGTGTGACTATCTGCGGGACTCACATTCATGCCTTAAGTTAGAAGGCTATCGCGTGGTTGCTTATGATCAACTGGACACGGGATTCTCGGATCGCCCAGATGATGACTCACTGTGGACCATTGAGCGATACGTGGCGGAAGCTGAAACCGTTCGACAGACCCTCGGCCTGGGCAAGGTTCATTTGGTGGGCCAATCCTGGGGTGGATGGATGGCAATCGACTATGCCCTGACCCACCCAGAAGCCTTGAAATCTTTGATTCTGGAAAACACTGTGGCCGATATCCCTCATCTGGTATCAGAACTCCATCGTTTGCGGGCTGCTCTCGGTTCAGAAACGGTGGCAATGATGCAGCGACACGAAGCGGAGGGAACGCTTGACCACCCCGAGTATCAGGCTGCCATAACCTTGTTGAACTATCGGCATGTATGCCGGTTGAGTGATTGGCCAGCGCCTGTACAGCGTTCCTTGAATGACTGGAATATGGGCCCCTATATGGCCATACAAGGCCCAAACGAGTTCCTGTACACCGGCAATTTGAAAGACTGGAACCGTGTTCCTGACCTTCACAAGATCACTGCACCGGTTCTGATCACCACAGGACAGCATGACGAATTGACACCAGCCTGTGCACTTAGAATGAAGGAACAAATGCCGCAAGCGGAATTACATGTATTCCCGAACTCAAGCCATATGCCGTTCTTTGAGGAACCGCACGCCTTCTTCCCTGTTCTACTGGATTTTCTGGTCCGAAATAGTAGCAAAGACTGATAATTATGCACCGGTATAGATTCATCCTCTACCGACCCATACAGCTGCTGCCGGTTCTGATCGGCATCAGCATCATTATCTTTGTTCTCGTCCGTTCTATTCCGGGTGATCCGGTGAGGGCACTTCTGGGCGCGCGCGGAACACCTGAGTCCATATTGCGAATTCGCGCCCAATTCGGTCTGGATGAGCCACTCTGGACGCAATATTTCTATTTCATCGAAAATCTATTTAAGGGCGAAATGGGCCGATCGATACTTTACAAAATCGACGTCCTGGAATTGATCGGCACCAGAATTGAACCAACGCTCGTGTTGGTTGGCGGCAGCGTCCTTCTTGCCCTGTTGATAGCCGTGCCATTGGCCGCCATCGCAGCCAAGTATCGTGGTCGTCCGGTCGACCACATTATCCGATTGATGTCGACCGCCGGGCTTGGTTTTCCGGCCTTTTGGCTGGCAATCATGTTGATCCTGCTGTTCAGCATACAATTGGACCTGTTCCCAGTAGCCGGGTATGGCAAAACCTTTGGCGAGAAACTTCACCACATGATTTTGCCCTGGCTGACAGTCGCACTGGCCTTATCCGCAGTACTGACCCGGAATTTAAGGGCCAGCATTCTAGCAGAGCTACATTCCGATCAGGCTACAGCGGCCAGAGCCAGAGGACTGCCGGAAAGTGTCGTATTCTGGCGTCATGTCATGCCTAATTCGCTCGTCCCGACTGTAAATCTACTGGCCATAAACATCGGTTGGCTCATCAGCGGCACAGTGGTCATCGAAAGCGTTTTTGCCATTCCCGGCATGGGCCAGTTACTGATCCGGGGTATTTTCACCCGCGACTACATGGTGGTGCAAGGCGTCGCTATGACGTTTGCCTGCGCCACGGTATTCGTAAATTTCATGGCCGATGTATTGACCGTAACCATTGACCCACGGGTGAAGTTGTGAATATCTCACGATCCGTCAACGCGCGCTTTGGCTGGCGGCTCAAATTCAATAGTGGTGTGGTGCCCCTCATCATTGGAATATCCATACTCGGTGGCTGGCTGTTGGTTGCCATTTTCGCTCCCTTGCTGGCACCTTATGATCCAATCTTTCAGGACGCGGCTGTTCGGCTCAAGCCACCCAGCATGGCTCATCCGTTCGGAACGGACAATTTTGGGCGTGACGTTCTGTCACGGGTTATCTGGGGTGCCCGTATCGATTTGCAAATCGCCACGTTCGGGGTCGTTTTTGCATTCGTGATCGGAACAACGGTGGGCAGCATTGCCGGCTATTATGGTGGCTGGGTGGATATGGTACTCATGCGACTGATCGATGTGGTCCTGGCCTTTCCATTCCTGGTCTTGATGCTGACCATCATCGTCATTCTGGGGCCAGGCCTGGGTAGCTTCTACGTCGCTATGGCCTTGGTTGGGTGGGTGTCCTATGCCCGTTTGATCCGGGCTCAGTTTCTGGTACTGAAAAACTCTGATTTCGCCATTGCGGCTGTCAGCCTCGGCTATAGCCATAAGCGCGTGATGTTCCGCCATCTTCTACCCAACGCGATCCTTGGCTCAATTGTGTTCTCTATGTCCGATGCTGTTCTTGTACTGCTCAACGGTGCGGCTATCAGTTATTTGGGATTGGGGGTCCAGCCACCCACGGCTGAATGGGGCACCATGATCGCTGAAGGCCAGGGGTTCATCACCATCGGGTGGTGGATCACCACATTCCCGGGCCTTGCCATCGTCTTGCTTGCCATGGGGTTCAGCATGCTGGCTGATGGCCTGGGCGAAATCTTGGGGGTGCGGCAATGAGCCCTCCTGTCCTCAGTGTGCGAGACTTATCAGTGATCGCAAAAACAGATCAAGGGCCACAGACACTTGTTGACCGGGTTTCGTTTGAGTTGAATCGCGGAGAGATTTTGGGGCTTGTTGGCGAAAGTGGTTCGGGAAAGAGTATGACGTGCCGCGCCATAATCGGGTTATTACCCAGTTCGCGCATATCAATTTCCGGCGGGTCAGTTATTTTACGCGGAAAATCAGACCTGACGCATCTGGAAGAATCTGACATGCGAAAAGTCCGCGGTGGTGACATCGGAATGATTTTCCAGAACCCCTCCAGCCATCTGGACCCGGTTATGTCCATTGGTGGTCAAATCACCGAAAGTATTCGTTATCATCATCAGGTTAACCGTGCAGAAGCCCGCAATAGAGCCATAGAAATACTGCACCAGGTAGGTATTTCCGACCCCGCCCAACGAATAGATGACTATCCACACGAGTTTTCTGGCGGCATGCGTCAACGAGCGATGATCGCAGTAGCGCTGGCCTGCAACCCGGAAATTTTGATTGCCGATGAGCCGACAACCGCCTTGGATGTTACAGTGCAGGCACAGATTCTTCGCCTGCTCATGGACCTGCGGGAGAAGCGTGAACTTTCAATTATTCTGATCACTCATGATCTGGGTGTGGTGGCGCAGGTGTGCGATACCGTGGCCGTCATGTACGGCGGGCGCATATGTGAGCGTGGGCCGAAGCGCGAAATCATTCTTGATGCCCACCATCCGTACACAACTGGTCTGATCGATTGCCAACCCAGTGGCGGTTCGCACCGTGGCTTGGTAAAGACCATTGCTGGCCAACCACCCAGCCAGGGATCAATGCCAACGGGTTGCGCTTTTCACCCACGTTGTGCTCATGCCACAAAAGAATGCGCACAGACAGAGCCTGCAGCGGTCGACTATCAGCCTAACCACATGCTGGCCTGCCATCACCCGATTGGCGAAATCAATGAAGGGGGAAGGGCATGAATTCCTCTGTACCACTGCTTGAAGTGAACGATCTCGTTGTACACTTCGCTGGCAGCACGATGGGCTTGTTCAATCGTTCAGACCAAACGGTGAAAGCTCTCAACTCGGTGTCGATGACGATACGTTCTGGCGAGACGTTGGGGTTGGTAGGTGAGTCAGGTAGCGGCAAGAGTACGTTTGGCCGCGCTATTCTGCGGCTGGGCGAGTTGACATCCGGCTCGGTTCTGTTTGATGGCGTAGAGGTCGCCAATGGCACGAGCGGAGATATTGCGTGGTTGCGGCGCGAAACGGCAATGGTCTTTCAGGACCCCTATGGGGCCTTGAATCCTCGTATGACTGTCGGAGATGCAATCGCCGAAGTTCTCACAGTCCACAACAAGATTCCCACAGCAAAGCTCAACGAGCGCGTGCAAGAACTCCTTGCGCTGGTGGGAATGGACACCGAACTGGCGTCGCGCCGCCCTGCTGATCTGAGTGGTGGTCAATGTCAGCGCGTGGGCATTGCCCGTGCACTTGCCATTGAGCCCCGGCTTATTGTAGCCGACGAATGTGTTGCGGCTCTCGACGTATCGATCCAGGGTCAGATCATAAATCTTCTCATTGAGCTAAGGGAGAAGATGAAGTTATCCATGATCTTTATTGCCCATGATCTGGCCATCGTGCGCCGCCTGTGCGACCGGGTGGCAGTTATGTATCTGGGTCGAATCGTGGAAGAAGGCCCCACAGACCGGGTTTTCAACGCACCGTGCCATCCCTACACGCAGTCTCTGATCAGCGCCATACCGGAAATTGACCCGGACAAACCTTTGCCTGAACAGCTCTTGGGCGGTGAACCACCGAGCCCAATTTCACTGCCCAATGGCTGCGCCTTCCACCCCCGGTGCCCGATAGCACAGGACAAATGCCGTGACAGTCCAGTTCCTGCACTCCGAGGCGAAGACGGTCATCTGTCCGCCTGTATATTTTCTTCCGAAAGTATTTTCCCACAACCCACGTAGGAGATGATCGCATTGACATTGAATTACGACACAACAACGCTCCTCACAGGAGACAAACAATGATACAGAAGAAATGGATACGATTTGCCATTGCCGTGACGATGGTTTTCATCGCCTTCGGCACGGCAGCTGCCGAAGCCGCTGGCGTCTTGACCATTGGCCGCCGTGAAGATAGTTCGACGTTCGATCCGATTGCGACGGCACAGAACATAGATTTCTGGGTGTTCGCAAATGTCTATGACGTTCTTGTCCGAGTAGATAAAACCGGCTCCAAGATGGAACCTGGTCTCGCAGAAAGCTGGGATATTTCAGACGATGGTCTGGTTTACACGTTCCATATGCGTGATGCCAAATTCTCGGATGGCTCCACAATCACCGCAGCAGACGCCATGTTCAGCCTGACCCGCATCCGAGACGATGCTGGCTCCCTGTGGAGTGAATCCTATCAGGTCATTGACAAAATGACTGCACCCGATACCCGCACGCTGGTTGTTACGCTTAAGGAAGCGTCTGCACCTTTCCTTTCGTCATTGGCTATGCCCGGTATCTCTATTATTTCCCAGAAGGGCATGGAGAGTATGGGCGTTGAAGCATATGCCGAGAATCCCGTTGCTTCCGGCGCTTTCACAGTTGACGAGTGGATGCGTGGTGACCGCGTTATCTTGAAGAAAAACCCCAATTTCTGGGAAGCTGACCGGGTTCAGCTGGATGGTGTTGAATGGATTGCTATCCCCGACGACAACACCCGTGTTCTGAAAATCCAGGCTGGTGAGTTGGATGCCGCGATCTTTGTTCCTTTCTCAAGGATTGAAGAGCTTAGGAATGATCCAAATCTGACGGTCCACCTTGATACCTCAACCCGTGAAGATCACCTGCTCATCAACCATGAAAGTGGTGCCTTGGCTAAGAAAGAAGTCCGTCAGGCACTGGATATGGCCATCGATAAGCAGGCGATTGTTGATGCTGTAACGTTTGGCATTGGCGAAGTCGCCTACTCTTTTATTCCAAAAGGCGCCCTCTATCACAACTACGACAACCTTAAGCGCCCACATGACCCTGCCAAGGCGAAGCAGATGCTGGCTGATGCCGGTGCCAGCGACCTGACTCTTAACTATCTGGTCAATGCCGGTGATGAAGTAGACGAACAGATCGCTGTGCTTTTACAGCAACAACTTGCTGAAGCTGGCATAACGGTCAATCTGCGAAAGATGGACTCGAGCACGACCTGGGACATGCTGGTCGACGGTGAATTTGACCTGTCTGTCATGTACTGGACCAACGATATTCTGGATCCAGATCAAAAGACCACGTTCGTGGTCGGACATGATGCCAACATGAACTATATGACCCGGTACAATAATGACAGGGTCAAACAGTTGGTATCTGACGCCCGCGTCGAAATGGATACAGCGAAACGCGAGCAGATGTATATCGATATTCAGAAAACCGCTAAAGAAGATGCTCACTGGATTGATCTCTACTACAGCCCGTACCGCAATGTATCACGCAACAACATCGAGGGTTTTTACCAGAACCCTCTCGGACGGTTCTTCCTGGAAGACACCGTGAAAAACTAACCTCCCTAGTTTGTTAATCTCCGGGGGTGGCAAGGTCGCATTTTCTGTGACATTGCCACCCCTGTTTTTCACATTTCAGGGGGGATACGGTATTCCCGCGTCCAGATGGTTCGCCAATGCCACTGGACTCACTCTCAACAAACTTCGCTACGTTCATTCACCGGTCAGGTCTCAAGCACATTCGCTTCCATGACTTACGGCATTACCATACAAAACAGTTATTGCTTCAATTGTGCGAAGTACGAAATATTAATTGCTTTATCAATCGATCGATAGCCTAGTCAACCAATGAGCCGTCAGCGGCAAAGAAAGGGTGTGGGCCATCAAAACTGCCAATGAAGCTCAAATGTGTGACGACATTGCCGTCATCGCTGACGCGGAAAATTCTCAGTGCTGGCGGGTCCATTGTGAAGCTTGGTATTCCCTCCGAATGCAAGTCTAATGTTACTGAATGTGCAGAATTCGGGGCGATACTTATCGGGATCCCGTTTATGCAGGTTTCAACCGCTCGATGTATGTGTCCACAAGCAATATGACGGACCTGCCCATGATTTGCTATCGTTGCAAACAGGGCCTCAGCATTACGTAGGTTCTGTACATCCATGTGCTTGATACCGGTCTCAAATGGTGGGTGATGCATAAACAACAACGTGGGTTTCAAGGGCTCTGCCCTAAGACAAGAGTCCAGCCATTCAAGTCGATCTGAACACAAAAAGCCGTAATTATCCCCAGGGACACTGGTATCTAGGCCTATCAATCGAGCCGAATAGTCCTCAATCGCGTATTGTACAAAATCTGCATCTTCGTTGAGATAATCATGATCGGCAAAAGCCTGAATAAAATTTTCACGCTGGTCATGATTTCCAGGCAGGGGGTACCATGGTACGGATAGCCTGTCTAAAATTGGCCGGATACAAGCGTATTCTTCAGTACGTCCCTTATCTGTAAGGTCACCCGTTACCATCACAGCGTCAATAGCAGGTGCGAACGCATTGACGTGTTCAATTGCGGCCTCCAAAAACCCTGCTGTGTCGACACGGTTGTAGGCGAACTGACGCGATTCTTTGATATGCGGATCAGTAATTTGTGCGATGAGCATTGGATAATCTACTTTTCTAGAACAATTATGGAATCAGGGTCGACCTGAAACCCTATGTCTTGCCCGCTGATATATTCAGTTCGATCTGTTGTTTCAATCACTATATCGCGCTCGCCCAAACCACCAACGATTAATCGAGTGCGATCTCCTTGAAAAAACGAGGTTACAACTTTCCCTTTGAGTTGTGCTACTGAGACGTCGCAAATGCCCACATTCTCCGGGCGGAACAGTATCTCAACTTTGCCACTAGATTGGTTCAGTAACCATGGTACAGTGCCCCCAGCCACCTCGACGTGATCACCACAAGCAATTCCATGCAGGCGGTTTATACTGCCAATAAATTCAGCAACAAATTCGCTATTTGGCTTATAGTAAATATCGCGTGGCGTCCCGATCTGCTCCACCTTTCCATTACTCATGACGACGATGCGATCACCAAGAGACATTGCTTCGCCCTGATCATGTGTCACATAAACCGCCGTGATTCCAAGCCTTCTCAGCAACTCGTCAATCTCAACCCTTAGGCGGGTGCGGAGGATCGCGTCGAGAGCGGTCAGCGGTTCATCAAGCAATAAAACGCGTGGTCGGACGACAATAGCTCGGGCCAGAGCCACACGTTGGCGTTGGCCACCTGAAAGTTGATCAATTCGGCGGAACTCCAACTCACCCATGTGCATCATTTCGACCATTTCACCAACGCGGCGGTCAATTTCCACCTTTGGCATTTTACGAACTTTAAGGCCATAGGCGATGTTCTCGCGCACATTCATATTGGGAAACAGCGCATAGGACTGAAACACCATACCGATATTACGTTTCTCGATTGGTAATCTGGTCACATCGTCGTCACCGAAGAACACGCGCCCTCCGGGGTCCGGCTCCTCCAGACCCGCTACAATCCTGAGTGTCGTCGTCTTGCCGCAACCAGACGGCCCGAGCAGAACCACTGTTTCGCCACCAGTGATTTCCAGATCAAGCGACTCCAGCGCCCGGACTGTGCCACCGCCAAAAGTCTTGGCGCAGGAAAGTAGTTTTATTGCAGTTCCATGGTCTCTAGAGCCACTCATAGATTTTTCTCCTTAAGACTTGTCTTCCCCGTCATATCATCACTCTGCGCCTCAGGTTTGCGGTCTTTTGGTGTGCCAAACATTTGCAAGCCTGCCAGCAGCGGCATGATCATGATTAGAAAAACCAGCGTATAAGCGCTGCCGACCTCCAGACGCATGGAAGCGTAACTGTCAGCGAGCCCGACCGGCAGAGTTTTTGTCAGAGGGGTATGTAGCATCCAGGTCAAGTTAAACTCGCCGACGGAAAGCGTTACCACCATCAACGACCCGGCGAGAATACCCGAGCGACAGTTTGGCAGAATCACCCCAAAAAACCGTTGCCAGAAACTGGCCCCTAGGCTGGCGGCACCTTCTTCCAGAGTTTTGAAATCAATACTCGACAATACCGCCAATACTGAACGGACCATAAATGGCAGGGTATAAAGGACATGCCCAACAAGAATGAACCCCCAGCTCGAGCGGAAATCCCGGAACCCGCCGTAGGTGATGATCAGTGCAAGCGCGATGGCCAATCCCGGAATAGCGACAGGCAGAACCAGAAATTCTTCAAACATACGCGCCAATCGGCCGGATTTTTTAGCCAGAACATATGCTGTCGGAACGCCAAGAATAAGTGTTACAGCCAGGCAAGCGACGGCAATCATAAGAGACAGGTAAATAGTGTCGAGGTAAATATCCAAAACTTCGTATATCCAACGCAACGTGATACCGCTTTTGATGCCGTAGAAGTAGTTTTCTGTAACGCCAGCCATCATTGACATAATGACAGGCACGATCAAAAAGGCGCATACGCAAAGCGTAAACGCCAATTGAGAATAAAACAGCCAAGGTCTTCTCATATCCGCTCCTAACCCGCAGCCACTGCGTTCGACCCGGACAGGCTTCGGGCAATGTAAAGCGCCGTCCAAGTAATTATGCCGAGCACGATGCTCAACGTTGCCGCACCAACGATATTCGCGTTTAAGGTAAACTCTGTATAAATGGTCATCGGCAGGACATCGATGTTTGTAGCCAGGGTGAAGGCGGTGCCAAACGCACCCATGGACGTGGCAAAACAAATGGCCCCGGAAGCGATAAGCCCGGGCTTCAACGCGGGTAGGATAACATCAAGAACAACCCGCCACTGGGGTGCACCCAAAGACCGCGCGGCTTCTTCGAGTGCTGGGTCCAGTTTTTCTGCCGCCGCCATGATCGTCAGAATCACACGTGGAATTGAAAAATACATATATCCGACGAAAAGACCCACGATGGAATAGGCAAATACGATTTTATCACCGGTCACCGCCTTACTGATTTCACTGACCAGTCCCTGACGACCGCCCAGCATAATGACCATAAAACCGATAACGACGCCCGGAAAGGCGAGTGGAAATGTCAACATGGAGATCAACAGGCCTCGGCCACGAAATCGGTTCCGCTCGAGGAACAATCCAGAGATTGTCGCCACCGCCAAGGCGGTTACCGTCACCAATATCGACAGCAAAAGCGTCGCAATCAGACTCTCGAAATGACGCGGCTTCGTGAGGATGTCCAAATAGGCTACCAAGCCGCGCTCACCGCTACCGCCAATCATCACTAGTTTGGCCATGGGCAGAATAAAAAACGCGATGCAGACGATTGCAGTGGGCAGCACCAGAATTACCAGATTACGATATTCATGGCGGTTCATGAAGAAATCTCTTTCCTGCTACATAAAATAAAAAATTCGGGTGACGACTCCGCTTCTGAGCCGTCACCCACAGGGAGAAAGTTTAGCGCACTTCGTCCAAATACCTTTCTTTGAAGGCATTTTGGACCGCCGCCATTTTTCCGTAGTCAAGCGGCTTGGCACGGGCGTAGTCAGACGCTGGCAAAAATTTTGCAGCAGCCTCCTTCGACATGGCACTGGCCCTCACGGGACGAAGGAAAGCATTGGCCCATACTGCCTGGCCTTTATCCGACATAATGAAGTCAAGAACTTTCTTGCCGAGTTCTGGATGCGGCGCATTCTTAACCAGGCTCATCACGTAAGGAACAACCACCGAGCCTTCTGCCGGGATTACGAACGAAACGTTGGCCTTGTCCTTGTAAATCGCCCGGTAGGCATTGAAGTCATAATCAAAGAGGATCGGAATCTCTCCAGAAAGTACCCGTGCGTAAGATGTTTGTTTGGGCACAATCGGATTATTTTTAGACAGGGCCTTAAAGTAATTGATGGCTGGTGTGAAATCGTCAAGCGTACCACCCATGGCTTGATTAACCGCAACAGCACCTGCATATCCGACAAAAGCACTGCTCGGATCAAGATAGCCGACCATTCCCTTGTATACTGGCTTTAGCAAATCATTCCACGATGTCGGTACCGGCGCACCTTCAAGGGCGTCCTTGTTGACAAATAAACCAAGGGTCCCCGAATGAATGGTAAACCAACGACCATCAGGGTCTTTGAGACCATCAGGAATTTCGTCCCAGTGCTTCGGTTTGTAAGCGGCCACCACTCCCTTTTCTTTCGCTTGAATACCAAACGAAACACCGTAATATGCGACATCGGCGACCGGATTGTCTTTTTCTGCCAATAACTGCGATAGGGTCTGGCCCGAATTTTTATTGTCATGCGGGAGGTTAATGTCTAAATTTTTCTTGATAGCTTTTAATTGCGATGCCCAGTCGGCCCATTGTGGTGGACAATTGTAACAGATAGCATCGGCAGCGATTGTCTGCGAAGGGTTGATGGAGACGGCAATAATTGCAGCCCCAACAAACAATTTCAGAGTCCTGATTATCATGTCTTGTTTTCCTTTTGCGAGTGATGTTTAGGATTTTGGAGAACGACGGGGGCGGTGTCAGATACCGGCCCCGTCGTAGCACCAGTTCTTAGGCGATGCGGAAGGAACACCATGTTTCTTGTCGCTTCGCCGGACAGGATATCCAGCAGATGCTGAACCGCTGTCCTGCCCATTTCCCGGGACGGTTGCTCGACCGTCGTCAGGCAGGGTTCGATAAGTTCGCCAATTGAAATTCCATCAAAACCGATGATAGAAACATCTCTGGGAACCCGTATGCCAAGTGTGCGCAATGCGGCGATCACGGCGATTGCCAATGCATCGTTAGAACAGAACAAAGCCGTCGGCGGTGCTGGTGAAGCGAACAGACTATGTAATACTTCAGTTACATCCATATTAACAAAATCGACCTCAACTACCGACGCATGATCAATGCCGCCAGAGCGCAGCCCATCCAGAAAGCCACGTCTGCGTGCCTCGGCACGATCGGATGCGGCAATTCTACCTGTCACCATACACACCCGTTCATGCCCCAATAATAGGAACCGCTCAGCGACCTCTCGGGCTGCGGCGACGTTATCGACGCTGACAGCGCACCGTCCTGGTTTGTCCGTCTGATTGTAAAGAAGAACATAGGGTACCTGCTCTGAGTCGAGCTGATCAAGAAGCAAGTTGTCGTCAGCTTGTGTAACGGTGAGAATTAACCCATCGACCTGATTTGACAACATGGCGTGGACGGCGACGGGCTCCTCCTCGATACTGTAATCCGTATTCGTGATGACGGTGGTGTAACCAGCTTCTTTTGCACCTTCCTGAATGCCAGCCATCGCTTCGGCGAACACTGGATTTGCCAGGCTTGGGATCATCACGCCAAATGATCTGGTCTGAGCCGTTCGTAAACTGCGACCGATAACATTGGGGCGGAAATTCAATTCTTCGATTGCCTTCCGGACGCGCTCAACGTTTGCCGGGCGAACCGACCCGAATCCGTTAATGTAGCGCGAAACTGTGGCTATGGAAACGCCAGCATGCTCAGCAACTGTTTTGATTGTTGGTGTCAATAAACACCCCCCCAGAGATCATAGTTTTGCGATCATTAAGTTACCTTAGGCCCATTTGCGGCAAGAAGTAAACGTTTACTTTTCATGTAAAAGTCACTCCCGCACATAAATGCTTCAGCTGTATTGGTATTGTGAACCAGATTGAAATTCCGAATTCAGGCGTTTCGGTGCCGACCCGTTTCAGGGTTTTCATCTGGAAGTGGGTGTATCCCATCCAGGATTTAATGGTTCCGAACGGATGCTCTACTGTCTCACGACGCTGGCGCATTTTCTCAGGGTGTTCATCAAGACGTTGCTGGACAGCCTCGAGAACATGTTCATGTTCCCAGCGGGAAAGCGGTGCGTCTCGGCTAAGAGTGTCTCGTTTTTACACAGCCTGGGTCATTAACGGAAATTATGGGCACATCTTGGTATTTGGCTAATGTTTTGAGATGACGGAATGGGTTATTGCTGCTGCATTTCCAGTCGATCGGTCGCCGGTGGCGGGTTGCGGCTAAGAAGGGAAATCTCGGTATAAAGCGTTGACGTCATTTCGACATCAACGGAGCCCAAGGCAGGCTGCAGTTGTTCAATATTTCGGGCGCCAATAATCGGACTGGTAATGGCTGGATTTGCTTCTACCCACGCCACAGCAAGAGAAACTGGATGAATGCCTTTTTGGCGGGCTAATTCTGTAAAGCGGCCAGCCACCTCAAAGACCCAATCTTCACCGTAACGTAAAGTGTATGTGTCGACATTGACAATTCGGCCAGTTTCTGGCCGGGTTAGCGTGGAGTATTTACCGCTCAGTAACCCCCCGCCAATGGGGCTATAAGAAATAATACCGAGGTTCTCAGCCGTTGCCAGTGGCAGGATTTCTACTTCTACCTGACGCTTTACGAGAGAGTACATAGGCTGAAGGACATCAAATCGGGGCCAGCCGTTGCACGAGGATATACCCAGTCCCTTAGCGACTTGCCATGCAGCGTAATTGCTGGCACCGAGATACAGGACCTTGCCTTGTGCCACCAGATTTTCTAGCGCACGCAGGGTTTCTTCCAACGGCACAGTATCATCCCATTGATGCATGAATAATACATCCAGACGGTCCGTATCCAGTCGTTTTAGGCTGGCCTCTACCGATGCCATGATATTTAGGCGGTTAGCGCCACGAGCGTTTACATCATCGCCCATCGGAGATACACACTTTGATGTGATAATAAGCTCGTCACGTTCGCCAGCTATCAGATTTCCGAGAATTTTTTCGGCTTTGCCCTGGCTATACACATTGGCACAATCGAAAAAATTAATGCCCTTGTCACGACAGGTCGCGTACATTTTCGCTGATTCTGATGCATCAGCATCGCCACCAAAAGACATAGTGCCAAAACACAATTGTGAGACTTTAACACCTGTTCTACCTAGGTTCTTGAATTTCATAGGGTCTCCATAAATCAAAAATATACTGGCAAATTAAATTATTTGTCAATATTAGGAAATGAGTTACCTAGTTGTCTACATAAACAGATATCAGATGATTTAACGGGTGCTGTCAGATAAAATGTTGTCACGCGATAACGCTGCGATCTTTGTAAGGAACTGCGACAAACAACTAGCATAGTCAGGCTTTCGTATACACAACTGAGGTGGTCCCAGAAAACCGGGCAGGGTGTTAAGGTGTATTTCGCCGTATAATGGAGGTATATCAAGATGACGACACGCCGCAGTTTTAGCGATGATTTCAAAGCCAAGGTTGCCCTTGAGGCTTTGCGAGGTGACAGGACCATTCAAGAGATAGCGAGCCGTCACAAGGTTCACCCCAATCAGGTATGATCCATCCTTAGGAAAAGTTGGGTCGGCTAAGCCGTAGAGTAATCCGTAGCAATTCCCCGGCTGATTCAGAACATCGGCATGTAGCTGGTATCTTTTACCACCACGATATTTTTGAGCGATCTGCTTTGGATATGTACGTACTCGGGGGAATTTATCCCCCGAAACGCGGTTCCGGCACACCTTGAATACCAAGGTCATGAATTGCAAATAGGCTGCCGCGGAGCACACCGTCTGCGGGAAAACGGGGCAAAGGCGGTTTGGCCATTGTCGTCACATACAGAATGTCCATGTTCGGGCCACCGATCATGCAACTGGTTACTTTTTTGACGGGCATTTCTATTACCCTGTCGACCTTTCCATCGGGAGCATAACGAATGACTTTTCCGTCATAAACCTGTGCGCTCCACAAATATCCTTCCGCATCGACGGTGGCACCATCGGCAGCGCCACCGGTCGAGGTGTCAATAGTGACAAAGGTACGTTTATTGGAGACGTTACCGGTATCAAGGTCGTAGTCATAAGCCCAAATTTCACCTGACCATGAGTCCGCGAAATAAAGGATTTTGCCATCAGGGCTCCAACAAGGGCCATTTGAAACGATTATACCGGTATCAAGTGTGTGAAGAGACAAGTCCGGGTCCAGGCGATAAAGTGCGCCATTGGGCCCATCTTCCATTGTGTCCATAGAGCCCGCTATGAAACGGCCTCGTTTATCCACTTTGCCATCGTTAATGCGATTGTTAACTTTGCCGGGTTCAGGATCGACTATCAAGTCAACATCACCGGAATCGAAATCCAGAAAATAAAAGCCATCGACCAGCGAAACGACCGCTCCTCCTTTGTTGCGAAGTGCCATGGAACCAATCTTAGAAGGGACATCCCATGCGCGAACTTCGCCACCGTCGGCTGTGCAGCGAAATACATTGCACCCAAAGCTATCGATAAAATAAAGCCTTTGTTCATCGACATCCCAGAGGGGGCCTTCACCAAGAATTGTTTTCACGTCAATCAAGACTTCTATCCGCATTTTATCCTCCCTTATTTAAGTAAATTCTAATTTTTATCCGGCAAACCTGGGTTCAGGCAGGCCTCTGACACCCAACCCGTGAACGGCAAAAACACCACCGGCTTCGCGTTCTGGGGGGGCTACGCCGCCTATTGGCCGTGCCATTGACGTTACATAAGCTATATCAAGATCTGCTCCGCCAAATGTGAGGCTGGTTGTGCTCTCCACCGGCAGGCCGACAAGTCGATCAATTTTGCCATCCGGTGACAGCCGGACAAGTCTTCCCCGAAACACTTCGGCACTCCAGATGTGATCTTCCTCATCAACCGTGGCTCCGTCAGGAACACCGCTGAGCCCCAACTTTTCGAAGTTGGCAAAGGAACGTTTGTTTGAGACCTCGCCGTTAACCGTGTCATAATCATAAGCATAAATTGTCTTTTTAAAGCTGTCTGCGAAATAGAAGGTCTTCCCATCCTTGCTCCAGCATGGGCCGTTCGAACAAATGATACCGCTATCCAGTTCGTGTAAGCTGTGATCAGTATTGAGCCGGTATAGCCTGGCGATCGGGTCTTTTTCCCCATCATCCATGTATCCGGCGACGAAACGCCCTTGCCGGTCTACTTTGCCGTCGTTCATGCGGACTTTTTGATTGTCCGGTTCAGGATCAATAATCAGTTCGACAGCGCCATCTGCAAAGTCGAGCGAATGAAAGCCGTTTCGCAGGGAACAAATTGCTCCACCTTGTTCGCGCAGCGCCATCGAGCCGATATTTTCAGGTACATTCCATGATCGTCGCTCACCGCCTGCTGCATCGCAGCGGTGAACCTTGTTGCCGAAACTATCGATCCAGTACAGACGTTGTTCGCTGACATCCCAAAGGGGGCCTTCACCCAACGAGGCCCTGGCGTCTACCAGTAATTCCACACGCAACATTAATTCAGCCCTTTTAGTTTAGAAGTTGACTTGATCGCCGCCTTTTAAAGCCAGTATCTCCCGGGCTTCATCGGGGGTCGCCACCTGCATCCCCAGCCCTTCAATAATTTTGCGGGCTAATTTGACCTGATCGACGTTGGATTTGGCGAGAATTCCTTTTCCCGCCCAGATACTATCTTCCAAGCCAACGCGGATATTTCCGCCCAGCGCAACGGCTTGTGCAGCAATCCTCAACTGGCTGGCACCGGCACCCAATACCGACCAACGATAATCAGATCCGAAAAGTCGATCAGCCGTGCGCTTCATGTGTGCTACATCTTCGGGGTGCGATCCAATCCCGCCAAGAAGGCCAAAGACCGATTGGACAAAAAATGGTGGTTTAACCAATCCGCGATCAGCAAAGTGTGAAAGATTATAAAGGTGGGAAATATCGTAGCATTCGAATTCAAAACGTGTGCCATTATTGTAGCAGGTTTCAAGAATAAATTCGATGTTCTGAAAGCTGTTGCGGAAGACAAGATCGCGGGTGGCTTCAAGATGTTCGCGCTCCCATTCAAACTTGAAGTCCTTGTATTTATCTAACAACGGATAGAGACCGAAGTTCATTGACCCCATGTTCAGGGATGCGACTTCAGGTTCGAATTGTGCCGCGGGTAGAACGCGTTCTTCGACCTTCATGTACGGGCTGCCGCCGGTCGTGATGTTGATTGCCGCGTTGGTTCCCTGTTTGATCCGGGGTAAAAAACGACCAAAAGCTTCGGGTGTCTGGTCCGGTTGGCCAGTTTCCGGATCGCGTGCATGGAGATGTAAAATAGCCGCGCCAGCTTCAGCAGCGGCAATTGCCTCTGCGGTGATCTCATCGGGTGTAATTGGAAGATACGGTGTCATCGTCGGGGTGTGAATTGCGCCAGTTATGGCACAGGTGATGACAACTTTTCCTTCGGTAGACATGATAATATCTCCTCGCTCGAATAAAATTAAATCGTTACTTGCCGATATCTTCATCGGCCAGACGTTTGTGTACGGCCAGCGCCATTAACCGGCGGTCTCGCCACACCTGTCTTTCCATCAGTTTGTCGGCCGAAAGTTTTTTTCGGCGATCTGCTTCAACCTGATCCATAACCTCACCGGACCAATCGACAATCCGTTGCTGGGTAGTGAATATCTGTTCATAAACTCCTTGATACCTTGCCACGTAATCGCGGACGCCATCGGGCGCGTTCAAATCAATGGTTTCAAATGGCCCCATGAACGACCAGCGAAGAGCCAACCCCTCGCGAATGCCGATATCGATGTCTTCAATTGATGCATACCCATCGGCTACCAGCCTGAAAGCTTCATTCAGCAAGGCCCCTTGAAGTCGATTCATGACAAATCCATCAAGCTCCTTAGTCATTACAATCGGGGCATGGCCTGCGGAAATAAGCAGCTCCTTCGTTCGTTCAATAACCTCTGGATCAGTCCAGGGAGCCGGAACGATCTCGGCTGCGGGGACCAGATAGGGCGGGTTTATCGGGTGCACGACCAGGCATCGATGCCTTCCGGGAAGATCTTCGGTAAAGGAGGAAGGCAAAATAGCCGACGTCGAGCTGGCTAGAATGGCATTGTCAGGAGCAGCAGCGTCCAGCTGGGCATATACCTTACGCTTGACATCAAGGTTCTCAGGCGTGTTTTCCTGAACATATTCAACACCATTCAAGGCTTCTTCCATTGTTGATGCCGTGAACAGCCTTTCTTCTACCTGCTGGGGAGAATAATCGCCTAACAATCCATTCTCCGACAAATCTGACAGCACGCCTTTGATGTAGTCGATGGCTTGTTCAGGCGCCCCGTCAACAGCATCCCAAAGAACGACATCATGACCGGCCCGAGCGTAACTTATCGCCCAGGCGCGTCCAATGAAACCGCTTCCGATTATAGCTATACGCGCCAATTTCTTTCTCCCTAAAGCGTTTCAACGTTGCCATCGACGGCAATGGATTGGCCGGAAATATTTTTCCCGGCATTTGACAGAAGCATACAAACCATATCTGCAACATCGCGAGCTGTTACCATTCGACGAAGTGAGACTTTTTGCAGATATTCTTTTTCCATTTTCTCATAGCTGAGCCCGACCTGCTTAGCACGGTCACGGATAACAGATTCTATCCTTGGTCCCTCGACAATGCCGGGCAAGATCGCGTTGACCCGAATATTATCTGGCCCCAGTTCTTTGGCCAGGCTCAGAGCCAAGCCTATGACCGCAAATTTTGTTGATGAATACGGGGTGCGGAAGGCATAACCATACTTTCCGGCAACAGAAGATATTGAAACGATTGCCCCACCGCCAGCCGCTTTAAGCATGGGTGTAGCGCGGCGGGCGCACAGGAATTGTCCGGTTAGATTAATGTCGATACAACGCCGCCAATCCGCGGGATCAATTTCATCTATTCCCCCGGTCGCGCCGGCAATCCCGGCATTGTTTATAAGCGCATCCAGCCCTCCAAGCTGCCTTGATGCCTCGTCAAAAAGACGATCAACATCCGCTTCACTAGCTACATCCGCTTTGGTGAAACCGGCATCCGGATAGGTTGCTGAAAATTCTTCCAGGAAATCATCATTTACATCACAAATATGCACCCGCGCACCGTTTGAAATCAGCAAATCAGTTATCGCGCGGCCAATGCCGGATGCTCCCGCTGTAATGATGACCCGCTGACCTTCTATGCCGTTCCCCTGGGAAGGAGTTAAGCCCGTTTCATCTTGCATGACATTGCCTCCGTATTATTTTCAACAAAATTTTATATTTAGGTTCGTCTTTCGCGCAATGCGATAACAGCGCCAAGTACGACCAGCCCGAATAAAATTGCCCGCGTAGCGTAAGGTAATGTCGTTCCGGCCAAAAGTGTAAGAAGAGATGTTAGCAAGAACACCCCGCCCAACATTCCCAGGTAATGTCCTCGCCCTCCCGTGATCAAAGCCCCACCGACGACAACCACAGCTATGGAAGGAAGAAGATACTCGTCTCCCATGCCAAGGCTTGCCTGACCAGAAAATCCGGTCAGCAATACGCCGACTATAGCTGCACACAGACCCGACAGGGCGTAAACAAGTACAATCGTAACATCGACATTGATGCCTGAAAGTTCTGCTACTCGCTGGCCATTACCAATGGCGTAGACACGGCGCCCGAATGGGGTACGGCCAAGAAGCAGTACGGCGACGACAGCAAGTAGGGCAACAAGAAACACAACCGGTGTCACGCCATAATCTTTACTTGTCATAAACCAGCGTAACATAGGCGACGAAAATCCATCAGGCGTGCCACCGGAATAAATTAAGGCCAGTCCCTGCAATACTCCATTGGTCGCCAACGTCATAACGATGGGAGAAATGCCCAGGAAAACTATTCCTAGACCATTGATTACGCCGATCAAGCATCCGATAAACAGAACCAGTGGCAAAGCGTAAATAAGTGCCTCGTCTGATCCTTTAACCATACCAGCCAACAATATCCCACAAAGGCCAATGGTCCATGGAATGGAAAGATCAAGCCCTCCGGTAAGGATTACCGTTCCTTGCCCCAATGCCAGAATCGCTAAAAAGCTGGAAAGAACGATGAGTGAGTTATAGTAGTTCCAGCTGAAGAGGGCATTTCCGAGCACTAACTGGGTAACTAATATCACAAGGATAAAACAAATGTATGCGGGTAAGGCATAACGTAGTGTTTCTGCGTGGCGGCTCAGGAAGCCGGGCACAACGACAGTGTTGTTTTGCCCTTTAGTATCAGTAATCCCTGGCAATTTAAGTCTAGTGTTTTTGCTGCCAAGTTTGCGGGGTAATGTACCTGCCATAAATGCCGCAATACGGGATCGAAGATCCCGAATATGCTGGGCGAGAATTGAATCTCTGCTGACCGAAGAACCAAGAACGGCCAATATGAGAATTACACCTTCAGCGATGGTCGCAAAATAAGCAGAAATATTGAGAACCAGCAGAACATTAACGACCATCATCAGGATATAAGCCCCGAAAATTGAACCGACACACCCGCCACGACCGCCGCCCAGGCGGGCACCGCCAAGAACAACCGCAGCAAAGATTTGTAAAAGTAGTGGATTACCCACCAGTGGATCACCAGAACCGGTCTGGGCGCTGATAAACACCCCAGCCATGCCATAAAAGGCTCCAGCCAGGACATAAACACCGAAGCGAATCCAGTCGACGCGAAGTCCCGTTGAACGCGCGGATTCAGGGTCACTACCTATCGCATAAATACCAATGCCAAAACGGGTGTTTTTGATCCATAGCCAAAGCAGGATCACAACGCCAAGCAGAATTATAGACATGGGCAAGAATTCGGGAATGGCGTCTCCCATATAAAAATTACCGAGTGATGGCGACACGAACCCACCTGGTTTATCCATGACCAAAAGGGTAATTCCCTGGACAATAAACATTGTCGAAAGGGTAACGACGATGGGCTGCAAGCGAAGGAAAGCTATAAAGAAACCGTTAAACGCGCCTGCAAGGGCACCAATACATATTCCGATAAATGTCCACAACGGAACCGATGCATTCATGTCGGTGGGGTCCATGTTTGATGCTACAACGGCATTGACCAAGGAAATGACTGCGCCAGCCGACAGATCAAAACCACCCGACAGAATAACAATAGTTTCACCCACCGCAGCCAGGGCTAGGGTTGTGCCGCCGCTGGAAAGGAAGCTGATCTCGAAGTAACTGATTGGCCCTGGACTGATAATATCGACCAAAAGGAATAGGGATGTAAAAGCAACAAGTGCGATAATCAGACCGCGATGGCGGCCCAGACGCATTCGTTTTTTAGGAAATTCATTATTTGGCTGTTTTACGGCCTGTTCTGTGGCTGAACTATTCATGCAACCTGCCCTTCGGTTTCAGAATCACCACCAAGAGCAGCTCTGATAATGGCGTTTTCACTAAGATCGGAGGCAGCAATTTCTTCAGCCACCTGTCCTTGATAAAGAACCAGAACCCGGTCGCTGAGGTTAACCAGTTCGGGTATTTCCGTTGAGAAGAAAAGAATGGACCCGCCAGCATCGGCGAATTCCCGCATCAACAGATAAAGTTCATGTTTGGTGCCCACATCAATTCCCCGGGTGGGATCAAAAAGCAAAAGAACCCGGCTTTCAGCGACAAGCCATTTTGCAATAGCTATTTTCTGCTGGTTGCCACCGGAAAATGAACTGACGCGAGCCCACATGGCCCGGGGGTCAATATCAACCCGTTTAAAAATGCGATCAATGGCGTCTTTTTCGGCAGCACTATCAATCATACCCCAACGGGTAAATCTTTCGATTACGGGAAGCGAGGCATTATGTTTCCCCGTCAGCTTAAGTGACAGAGCTTCAGTTTTTCTATCCTCGGGCACCATACCCATTCCGATGTTGGCGCGTATGGCATCAACGGGCGATGTAATAACCACTTCTTTCCCATCAATCGAAAGAGTTCCGTTATGTACATCCGTCATGCCGAAACAGGCGAGGAACAGGTCAAGTTGCCCCATACCCTGCAAGCCAGCGATACCGAGTATTTCGCCCTTGTGTAGCTGAAACGAGATATCTTTAAGCTTTGCGCCCGCCGTGAGGCCATTGACGCCGAATACTTCGGGGCCGCTGGTTTGTGATTTTCCTGTGCGCGATGGGAATGTTTGCGAAATCGAGCGGCCAATAATCATTTCGATAATTTCAGCATCTGAGAAATCATCAACGTCGCCCGTTGTAATGTGCTCGCCATTTCGCAATATGGTCAAGCGGTCGCAAAAGGCGCGGACCTCTGGAATCCGGTGTGAGATAAATACGATGGTAACGCCATCTTCTTTCAGGCGTTCTATCACATCACCCAGCCAATCAACATCGCGTCCCGTTAAGGTCGAAGTCGGTTCATCAAGTAATAAAATTTGCGGTTTACGGAAGATAGCTCTGGCAATTTCAATTTTTTGCTGAATGGCCAGATCAAGAGTTTCGACATAGTCATAAATGTCGAGTTCGGTCATGCCCAACCAGGAAAAATGCTCCTGTACCAATTTAGCGGCGACCCTCCGATTGACTGTTCCGATCATGTTGACCGGTGCGTACGGCATCAGCATGTTATCAAGAATGCTGAGGTCCTTCACCAGGGTCATTTCCTGAAATGCTGTTTGAATACCAAACTTGTGAGATATTCTGGGATTTAACAGGCGGGCGCTTTCACCGAGCACCTGAGTGTGTCCGTTATCAACTTCAAGAAGGCCCGAGAGGATTTTTACAATGGTTGATTTGCCGGCACCGTTTTCGCCGAGCAGGGCATGCACACTACCCTTGTCGATGGAGAACGTAACATCATTAAGGGCGATAGTTGCACCGAAGCTCTTGCTGATATGTTCCAGGGCGATGGCTGATTGAGCGGCCTCGTTCGCGACGGTCATTGACCCACCTTCTCATAGAACTCCACGCACAAGCCATAAGGTTATGCGGTTTTTTTACCGGGAAAAAAGAGCCGGAGACAGTATTTATGCCTCCGGCTCGGTTGTGACTTACGGCTTAAAGTTCAGGTTGGCCTACTAAAGCGCCATTCAAGCCAATTTCCGGTGTGTTCTCCGAAAAAATGGAGGCAAACCAGCCCGGGTTCGGAACGATGGATGGCAGGAAGGCGTTGCAACCTGCCTTCATTTCCGCCCAGGTGCCTTCATTGCACAATTGGATCGTCTCGTTAGTGACGATAGGGAGAGGAAGCACAATTTCTTGTGGTACATCCTTGCCGTCCAGTTTAGCGACCGCCAGTTTCAGCGCATAACCACCCGAATACGGAGGCGACGCATAGGAAATACGCGGTGCATTCAGCGGAGCATACGGAGAGGAGGCACCTTCAACTTCAGTACCGATCGGCAACATTTGAATACGGCCGCCGTTGGCACCTTCGCCGGCACACGGCATCAGATCGGCAGGTTTTTTGCCGGATTCCAACTGCATGGCATTGGCGGTATAGCAACCGACCTGCATCCACAAGCCATCAATGCTGTCCCAGTTGCGGGTCGCAAGAATTTTTGAAAGCTCGGTTCTGGCTACAGCCTGGCTCCACATGCCAACGGATTCTGCAACGATGTTAATTCCAGGGTGCTTGGCAAAGACATCTTTTGCAGCCTTGGTGCGCAGCGTATCAACAGAAACACCGGGAACACCGGTAATAACGATGATATCTCCCTTGCCGTCCAACTTCTTGACCAACCACTCGGCGGTGACCCGACCGGCTTCGAGCTGGTCGATGGAAATGTTGTAAGCACAAGGCTCAGAGATAGAACCATCATAGGCAAAAATCAGAACGCCCCTGGCACAAGCATTTTTAACAACCGAATTCAGAGCAGTGGGTGAAATTGGGTAAACAACAATAGCATCGGCACCAGCCTGAACCATCGCATTGATTTGCTGAATTTGACGCTGGGCATTGGGGCCAGCGACTTGAATCTGAAGGTCAACCTTGTCAGCCAGGTTTTTATGCAAAGCCATTGCTTTGACCATATTGGCTGCTTCAGCTTGCCAGTCGTTACCGATAAAACTCATAGAAAGAAAAATTTTGTACTTCTTGGCCGCAGCATCTGTAGGAATGCTGGTCAAACCTAGCGCAAAGATCGCTATCATGGCGATACTTGCAACTTTGGAAACTAATCGCATTTCGAAATCTCCCTGTTGTGTTCTCGAGCTTTTAATTAATTTAACTATCACCCGCCGGATAAAGAATATTGAAGTCGGCTGGTATATAGGTCCTTGTCTTTAAACTTTTGATCAAATATCATAGATCAAAGATCAAAGATATTGATACAGTGATCAAAGATTTTGATTCAGTCAAGTCAGAATTTTTATCAAGGTTGCATATCTTTTAAAAAAACGACGTAATATAAGAATCCTGAACATAAATATTAGGCAGAAAACTGACGACATGTACCAAATTCACAGGACCAATCATGAATAAGGCCGTATTAATTGAAACCGAATTGCCCGTAGTTCCCCTGGCCCGCGATACCTTGCAAGATGGTATCTTCCGCCAATTATCCGATATGATTCTCGATGGAGAGATTATACCGGGTCAACGGGTCAAAATTCAGGAATTGGCAAACGCTTTTGGTGTGAGCACGATGCCTGTTCGCGAAGCTCTTAAAAGATTAACGGAAGCCAATGCCCTGACTGTTATCTCAGGAAGATCCATAGGTATTCCCCCTTTAAGTTCTGAACGACTGAAAGATCTGCGCAGGGTCCGCAAACAAATTGAGGGGATCACTGCCGAATGGGCTGTTGATATGATTGACGACCTGGCGGTGGTTACCCTTACTCGAAAACTTGAAGATATGAAGCAAGCGGCATCGAAAAGTGATGTAAAAGGGTATTTGAGGGCAAACCGGGCTTTCCATTTTGAAATATATCAAGCCTCTGGTTCAAAAACCATGATGGCTATTATCGAAAATCTTTGGTTGCAGATTAGCCCATATTTTAACCTGCTTCACGAATCAGGAAACTATGCTGAGTCCAACCAGGAGCACGAAGCTATCCTTAACGCCATCCTTGACGGAAATAAACCTGCCCTTCGAAATGCGGTCCATGCCGATATCGATGGATCCTTCAAGGTACTTTTAGAGCTGTTGGACTAACATTATGAAGTACGCCCTGGGTAATGCCGAACTTACGACAGACGGCGATGATTTCTGGATTGCACCGAACGTTGTCATTATTGGCAGCGTCAAACTCCAAAAAAATGCCAGTGTCTGGTGGAATACGGTTGTTCGAGGGGACAGCGACCTGATTACCATCGGTGAAAACAGTAACGTCCAGGATGGATGCGTTTTGCATGCCGATCCTGGTTTTCCGTTATTCATCGGCGCGAACGTCACCATTGGACATATGGCCATGCTGCACGGATGTGAAATTGGTGAAAACACACTGATTGGTATAGGTACGATAATTTTGAATGGTGCAAAAATCGGAAAAAATTGCATCATCGGCGCAAACACCCTTATCACAGAAGGGAAACACATTCCTGACGATTCGATGGTGATGGGTTCGCCTGGCAAAGTTGTGCGAGTGTTATCAGACGAACAAAAAAGCCATATTGCAAAAGTGGCAACCGAATATGTTCAGAAATGGCAACTGAATAAAACCAAATTACGGGATATTTCCTGAGGCGACTCCGGGTTTGTCGACTTTTCAAAAAAATTCATAGCTTGTCTCTTTCGGGCTACAGCATGCCTGCGTTTCTACCCAGAGCTATAGCTCGGTTGCCGCCAATGGTCTTTTGCCAAGGACCATATCTGCGGCTTTTTCGCCGATCATTAAGGCCGCTGCATTTGTATTTGCGGCGGGCATTTTCGGAATAATAGAAGCATCAACGACGCGTAGTCTTTCAATTCCAATCACTCGCAATTGAGAATCAACCACCGTTTCAGGGCTTTCAGTGGCACCCATACTGCAGGTTCCGATCGGGTGATAGGTCGTGTTACCAGTCTGGTATGCATGGGTGAGCAGATCTTCATCACTTTGCACCAGGTTTCCAGGCCAGAGTTCCTGATCAAAGTAGGGGGCAAATGATTCACTATTCATCAATTGTCTTCCCAGACGCATCGCCGCCACAATCATTCGCTGGTCTTCAGGATCCTTTAAATAGTTGGGTTGTAATTCGGGATATTCAAAGGGATCGGATGAGCGTGCCCGCACGTATCCTCTGCTTCTCGGTCGTTGTTGCCAACAGGCAATGGTCGCACCGGGGAATTTATCAAGGCCTGACCATATCCCTTCCGGATAACTTGCGGGAGTAAAGGAAACCTGAATATCGCCGTGATCCAGATTTTCCATCGATTTCCAGAAGCAATAAACCAATGTCGGCGTCAAGGCCAGTGCCCCACGCCGGGTAAAGACGTAACGAAGAACTTCCTTAATCAGGTTTAATCCACGCACCCGCTCATTAATTGTTTTCAAACCGTGGATGCGAGATACCATACGGGCGGCATAATGGTCTGTCAGATTTTCACCAACGCCTGGCAACGCGTGAATAACAGGCACTCCGATTTTATTAAGTAAATCAGAGGGACCGATGCCGGAAATTTGCAAAAGTTGCGGCGAGGCTATTGCGCCTCCACAAAGAATAACTTCCTGACGGGCAAAAACAGTTTCTTCGATCCCACCCCGTTGGTATCGAACCCCGACAGCACGCTTGCCCTTGAATATGATCTCCATAACATGTGAATGGGTTCGAAGATCAACATTGCCACGCTTCAGAGCCGGATACAGGAATGTCCGTGCCGGGCTGACCCGGAGACCCTTGTCGATACTGCGCTGAACATACCCAATTCCATCCTGGCTGGCCCCGTTATAATCAGGGTTGCGGGGGATACCCAATGATTGGGCACCCTCCATAAAGGCTTCACACAAGGCATCAGGTTCTTCAATATCAGTGATCGTGAAAGGCCCGTTCCGCCCTCTGTACCGATCATCGCCCTCGCCAATTCGCCGCTCATTGCGTTTGAAATAAGGAAGTACTTCTGCATAGCTCCAGCCGGAACATCCATTTGCAGCCCAGGCGTCGAAATCTGAACGGTGACCCCGGGTATAAATATGTCCATTGATTGAACCTGAGCCGCCAAGGGTTTTGCCGCGAGATTGAATAATGCTGCGACCTCCGGTACCTTCGCTAGGTTCGGTTTTGTACATCCAGTTAATTTTGGGATTATTCAAGGTGTAGACTACAGCCGCAGGTATATGAATAAACGGGTTTCGATCCGGCGGTCCTGCTTCAAGTACGCAAATTGTCCCCTGTCCGCTTTCCGACAAACGTCCCGTAACGACCGAGCCTGCAGTCCCAGCACCAACGATGATATAGTTAAAAGTATCAGCCATTCTCAAATACGAATTGCGACATTTTTAGTTTGAACGTATCCGAGAAGCGCCTCCTGGCCCTTCTCCCGCCCATAGCCGGAACGCTTGGTGCCGCCGAATGGAGTCTCAATGCCGCCGAGCCACCACTCATTAACGTAAACCTGACCGGCAATCAGTCGGTCTGAAGTCCACAGGGCTAGTTTCAAATCACGGGTATATACACCCGCAGCTAATCCATAATCCGTACTATTGGCGATCTCAATGGCCTCTTCCGGGGTATCGAATGGAATAATAACAACGACCGGGCCAAAAAACTCCTCTTTGGCGATGCGCATATCAGGGGTGACATTTGTAAAAATAGTTGGCGGCATGAAATTTCCGGGTGTGTCCGGCATGCGGTTTCCCCCAACCAGAAGGGTCGCCCCTTCATCAACTCCCACCCGGCACAGTTCCAAAATACTGTTCAGCTGACGCGCGGAGATCAAGGGACCCATATCAAATCCATCGATGCCGGGTCCAACTGTTCTGGCTTCGGCACTGGCTTTAAGCCGGGCAACAAACTCATCATGGATAGAACGGTGAACGATCAGGCGCGATCCGGCTGAGCAAATTTGCCCCGCGTGATGAAAAACCCCACGCGCCGCACTGGTTGACGCCTGCTCCAAATCTGCATCAGCATAGACAATTCCGGCAGACTTCCCCCCTAATTCCATAACGCAGGGGATAACCCGCTCAGCAGCTGCTCGCAAGACACTCTGCCCGGTGGTGACCGAGCCAGTAAACACAATATGATCGATATCGTTGTGTGCCGCCAGTGCCGCTCCGGTATCATGCCCATATCCACAGATAATGTTCACGGTGCCCTTGGGGACACCGGCCATTTCGCAGGCTTCAGCAAGCAAGAAAAGGCTCAGTGGCGAATCTTCGGGTGATTTCAAAACCACCGTATTTCCGGTGACAAGAGCACAGGCCACTGAACGGGCACCGACGGGGAGGGGGCCATTCCAGGGCACAATTTGCGCCGATACGCCAAAAGGTGCATTTATGGTATAGTCGAGAATACCTTCACCGAGAGGTATCTGACGGCCCTCCAGTTTATCTGCCATACCACCATAATAATTAAGGTAACGCTGGGTCAGTGCCACCTCTGCTCGCCCCGCCGCGAGTGTTTTACCGTTATCATGGCACTCCAGAACAGCAATTCGATCAACAAGTTTGCCAAGCTGATGGGCAACCTCGATCATCAAATCTCCCCGAAAATGAGGTCTCATTTCCCACAGAACACGGCTGTCAAACGCCCTGCGTGCTGCGGCAACCGCTTTATCTACATCGGCAGGCATAGCCCGGGCAACTTCTGCGATCGGTTTATTCGTTGCGGGGTTGCTGACCACAATTCTTTCGCCACTGTCGCCATCCACCCATTCACCATTAATATAATTTTGCCAATATGATTTTATTTCCGTCGTCATTGTAAGCTCCACGAAGTGTGTATAGTCTCAAACCCGGTGTATGTTATTTTATATAGTTGCCTGTTTGGTCACCTTAAGCGAATGTTATTTGATGATAATGCTATGCTGGATATGCATATTCTCACCTGATAGCCATTTACGGTGATGCTTATTCCGCCATCTTTATTAAGTGGGCTAGGTTAGGATTAATAAATATGGAAGTTAAATGGCTAGAAGATTTTTTATGTCTGGTAGACACCTGTAATTTTTCCCGCTCTGCTGACAAAAGGGCAACGACCCAACCAGCTTTCAGTCGACGTATCAAAGCCCTAGAAGAGTGGATTGGTGCGATCATGTTTGACCGGAGCAAGCAACCCATATCCCTGACCCCTGCCGGTGAGAAGTTTCGCCCCATTGCCGAAGAGATATTACGCCGTTTGTATCAGGGACGTGATGATATTCGCCAAACCGGGAACATAACAGAAAACACCATATCATTCTCAGCGACCCACAGTTTATCCCTTATGTTTTTTCCCGGCTGGATACGAAAAATGGACGAACAATTGGGCGTCCTGCAAACCCGGCTTGATTCAAACCAAATCGGCAATTGCGTACAGGCGTTGCTACGGGGCGAATGCCATTTTATGCTTTGTCCTACTCATTCCCATGAAGATGTTCAACTTCCTGAAGAATTTTTTATGTCCATCAAAGTAGGTGATGACAGATTGTTGCCCGTATCCGCTCCCGATGAGACAGGAGGCCCCTCACAAATATTACCCGGCACTGCCAAAAACCCATTATCATATCTAGCCTATACAGATTCCTCAGCTATTGGCCGTGCTGTTGAATTCACCCTGTCACTCCATTCCGAAAAAGTGAACTTGAACTGCGTTTTCGAATCTCATCTTGCGGCAGTCCTTAAAACAATGTGCCGGGAAGGAAGAGGCCTGGCCTGGATTCCTGAAACTATCGTTCAAGATGACCTTGAAACAGGATTGCTGAAATTGTCTGGTGACGAGACCTGGATCATCCCTCATGGGGTTCATCTGTTTCGCTCACGTGATCCCTTGCCGCAGGCGTCTGAAAATTTCTGGAAACACATCGCTTATGCTGAAAGTGCATAAAGCTAGACCAAGCTAGCATTGGAGCTGATAAACAACCCGATGTAGGATCATCCCTAAATTATATAAGGAGATTGATTTTATGATCGGCAGCTCTTCCCGACGCGTCGCTATTCTTGGCTTGATGCTAGAAAGTAACCGCTTTGCCCCTGTGACCGTCAAGGACGATTTCCTGAACCGTGTATATCTAGCCGGGACTGAGATCCTGGAAGATTTAAAATGCTCTGACCCCAAGCTACCCACCGAAATTTGTGGTTTTTATAGTGCTATGAACCGGCAATGTGATTGGGTTCCCATACCGATTTTGGTAGGGTTGGTCGAAGCAGGTGGCCCCATGGATCACCAATTTTTCAAAATCACCTTTGAAGATATGAAAGCACGGCTTGAAGCTGCAATGCCATTGGATGGCGTTTATATTTCCAATCATGGCGCCATGATTACCACGAAACACTGTGACCCGGATGGTGAAATATTCGCGATGGTCAGGTCTGTCGTCGGACCTGATGTGCCGGTGGTTGCAACGCTCGATCTGCATGCAAACGTTTCAGAGCAAATGGTTGAAATGGCCGATGCGATAGTGGCTTACCGGACAAATCCCCATGTTGATATGCGCGATCGTGGTATTGAAGTGGCTGATATTTTATTGGAAATGTTTAAAGGTATGAGGCCGAAAATTGCTTTTATTCGCCTGCCACTCACGCCTCCAACTGTGACGCTTTTAACGGAGCATGGTCCCTATGCCGATATTATCAATTTCGGACAATCATTGCTAAGCGACGAAATCATCAATGTGTCAATTCTCGGGGGGTTTGTTTACAGTGACACGCCCAAGAATGGGCTGTGCATCATCGTCACGGCCAGACAAAACGCAGGAGCAGCAGAAGATGTTGCTAACACAATCGCGAAAAAGATTTGGGATGACCACTTAAGATACACCCCTCACCTGACTTCGCTTGAAGATGCTGTGAAACAGGTTATCGCTGCAGGTGAAGATACAAGGTTACAGGCCCCGATTTTGGCTGATGTTGCAGATAATCCCGGGGGGGGTGGTAATGGTAACACAATGTGGATTCTTGAAGCCCTGCATAAAGCTAAAGCGAAGGGGGTTGTTGTCGGGATAATTTTTGACCCTGAATTGGCTAAAGAAGCGCGTAACCTGGGTGAAGGCACTGTATTTAATGCTGTCTTTAACCGCGATGGGACGGATGAATTTTCCCGCCCTTTTGAGGCTGAAGCCAGAGTGCTATGCCTGAAAGATGGAGAATGTGTCGGCAGGCGCGGTCTTTATAGTGGCCGTAGCATGAATCTGGGCCAGGCTGCGCTTCTTGTATTGGATAGTATTCAGGTCGTTGTAATTTCTATCCGTACGCAATGTGCCGATCCGGTATTCCTTGAGATGATGGGGATAGACATTGCCAATGCGAGATCAGTTGTCGTTAAATCCCGGGGGCATTTCCGAGCCGGTTTCGATGAATTCTTCTCTGATGGCCAAGTCATAGAAGTCGATACACCTGGTCTGACATCACCCATTCTGTCACGATTTGATTTCCAGTTTATCCCCAGACCGGTATTTCCAATTGATGAAAATGTAGAATTTTCCTTTGATGAAAAAGGTAGAACATAAATAGTCTGATTCCTAACATATTGACAATAAATCATTTTTCTAAAATCCGTACGGAACTATACATTCACGGCATTGGTCTATCATTTCTTAGCATTCGCCAAATCGAAATATTGTCCATAGTGTTTTGAAAGAACAAAAAGAATAATCCATAAAAACAAGTTGAATCACTCACACCCTAAAATTTTCAAGAAGGTAAATACTCACACCCTAAAATTTTCAAGAAGGTAAAAAAAATGAACAATTTCTTCAAAAAAATATTGGTTGTTGCTACCATCGCTATCATGGTCGGTGCTGCCGGTCCCTCTTTCGCACAAACCATCAAATTCGGCATGAACGCTCCTCAAGGTGATAATCCGGAATGGAATGCCCTGGTCGCATTCAAAAACCATGTCGAGTACAAGACTGAAGGTAAACTTACAGTCAAATTGTTCCCAAGCGCTCAGCTAGGTGCCGAGCGTGCCTGTGCCGAACAGGTCCAGCAAGGTGCTATTGAAGTCTGCCTCGTTGATACTGGCGCTCTGGCTGGTTTCTACCAGGATATTCAGGTTCTATCTATTCCCTACCTGTTTAAATCTTCTGCCCATGCCTGGGCCGTATTTAAGAGTCCGTTCTTTAAAGACCTGGCAGACAACATGCGAAAAGAAACAGGTATTCGTATTATGTCCTGGGGTGAGAACGGTTTCCGTGATTTCACCAATAACGTTCGCCCAATCCGTACGCCTGCTGATCTTAAAGGTTTGAAAATTCGTGTGATGGAAAGCCCTGTATTCATACGCTTCGTTGAGTCTTTCGGTGCTGCTGCAACACCAATGCCAGGATCTGAAATCATCATGGCTGCCAAGCAAGGCGTTATCGATGGCCAGGAAAACCCAGCTCAGGTTAACTATGACTACAATCTGATGGACGTTCAGAAGTATATGTCTACTGATGAGCATATCCTGGGTGTTCACGCTTATATCATTAACGATAAATTCTTTAGTGGGTTGAGCGATGATGAGAAGGCCATCGTTATGGAAGCCGCGACTTTGGCCGCCCAGATTGAGAATACGGCCAAGCTTGCAGGTGCTAAAAAATACATCGACCTGATCAGAGCAAAAGGCGTTGAAATCCATATGACAACAATGGCTGAGAAATCAAAATTCTCTACTGTTTCCCAAGAACCAGTTCTAGAATACTTGCGCGAGCAAGTTGGTGCCGAGCTGGTTAAAAGCCTTCTCGAAACTGCGGAGTCTTACGAGCCGGCCCTGTACGGTAACTAAGCTTTCAATCCCTGGTAAAAAGTGGGGAGTGGCATTGCCGCTTCCCTCTTTTTTCATCTATTATTTGTTAATTTATCCCATATATTTTTAATTACAATATTGCTCACTAATGGAAAAGAGTAATGAAGGACACCGCATTCAGGATCGGTATGAGACTCTCCAAATTGACGGAAAGCATTGCCGCTGTCTTGCTGGTTACCGTCATTGTGATGAACCTGGCACAAATTTACTTTCGATATATATTGGTTGATCCACTTTCCTGGAGCGAAGAGACCATGCGTTATTCAACAACATGGATGGTCTTTCTTGCTGGTAGCTCAGCCTTGTTTCGGGGCGAGCATATGGCCATCAGTTTGTTTGACAACGTTAAGTCCCAATTAATCAGTAATCTTATACGAATGTTGGTCCTCGTCTGCATCGCTGCGTTTTGTATTCTCCTGATGTGGGAAGGTTACCCCTCCGCCATTGATAATATGCGACAGCTTTCCCCCGCGACCCAAATTCCCATGGCAATCCCCTATATGGCGATTCCGGTTGGAGCAACACTAATGTTGGTCAATGTGCTCTGCCTGATGATTCTTCCCAAGGATGCGCTAAAAAAAGAAGCCGCCCAAGAGAACAAGGCCGGGCAAGACAAGGCAGAGGAGAATAAGCTATGATCTTTATGGCAATAGCTTTTATCGTCATGCTCATCATTGGTGTTCCGATTGTTTTTTCACTGGGAATTGCCGGAGCTATTGGCCTTTGGGCTCTTGATCTTAGCCTGATTTCCGTTCCGACACGCCTGTTCACGGGTATGGATAACTTCATTTTGCTTGCTGCGCCCTTTTATGTGTTTGCCGGAGAGATTATGAATAGGGGTGGCATTACTGCCCGCCTTATCCGGTTGGCCGGTCTTGTGACAAGGGGGGTGCCGGGTGGTACGGCTTACGCCAATGTCTCATCCTCGGTATTTTTTGCCGGAATTTCTGGTGCCGCCGTCGCCGATACAGCCGCTCTTGGGCAAGTTTTCATCAAAGGAATGCCGGAAGAAGGCTATGATAAAAACTATGCCGCTGCGGTTACCATCGCCTCCTCAATTATCGGTCCGATTATCCCGCCATCAGTGATTATGATTATTTATGCTGCTGTCACCCGCATTTCAGTAATAGACCTGTTTGTCGCCGGGGTTATTCCGGGTTTGTTACTGGCAGGGGCAATGTGGTTGGTGATTTGGTTTCAGGCTCGTGGCGGCAAACTCCCCCGGTCACGAATTGATATCAAAAAAGGTGAGGTAGGGCTCCTGATCCGTGATGGGTTGCTGGTACTGGGGCTTCCGGGCGTAATCGTCGGAGGAACTCTTTCCGGTGTATTCACCGCGACAGAAGCTGGCGGAATTGCTGTTCTCTATGCCCTGATTATTTCCTGGTTTGTCTTTAAAAGCCTTGATTTACAGCAGTTATGGGAAGCTCTGTGTTGCAGTGCCCGAATCACGGCGACTGTTTATCTGATTATCGCCGCAGCAACGGTCGTTTCCTACGTTCTGACCATCGGTGGTATTGCCATGTGGGTACAGAATTTCGCCCTGTTATTTTCAGATAACCCGACCCTGTTTATGATGGCCCTGGCAGGTATGCTGTTAATAATTGGAACTTTTCTGGAACCCGGCGCTGCAATCGTACTCATCGTGCCGATGTTGCTGCCGGTAACGATGAGCATGAACATTGACCCAATGCAATTGGCGATGGTTATAATCCTGACACTGACTTTGGGCTTAATCACACCCCCCGTCGGGGTTTGTCTGTTCGTCGCTTGCCGAATTGCGGAGAGCCCTGTTTCCCATGTCATGAAAGCCGTGTTGCCGTTCCTGGTTGTTGAGTTTGCCGTCGTGATTATGCTTGTCCTTATCCCAGAATTATCTTCTTTCTTGCCGAAATTATTTCGGTAATTTGCTGTTTTTTATAAGAAATTACTATTATCGGCATACTGTTTTGGACGTGTCTGAAAAAGTGGGCAACACCTCACTTTTTAGGCCGCTATATTTTCATTCCTCATTCGTCGTCTCCCCCAAATATCTCCTCTTGGCTGAGGCTGTTGAAAAACTCGCCGATTATGCAGTTTCAATGTTTGTTATAGATAGAGGTGGACGTTTTGTTTTCGCTTGTCTGACGTCAGACAATAAGTTTATCCCGGTGAGCCCAGGCAGGCCCCGGTGGGCTTGCCCATTTACCTGGTAATCATATCACGTTATGCTAATAGCACATGAAGCATGGGAGGGAGCCTTGCACCGCCTGATTAGCGTCATTGCCTTTACGGCTCTTTTGTTTACCCTGATCGGTCAGGCTCAGGCTGAAAAGCGTGTGGCTCTGGTAATCGGTAATGGGAATTATTCCGCAGTCAGCCCACTGGCTAATCCCCCTAACGATGCACGATTGATGACGGGCACCCTGCGCAGCCTCGGCTTTGAGGTTATCGAGCGGATCGATGCTTCACAGAAATCCATGAAACGCGCCGTCCGTGATTTTGGTAAATTACTAAAATCTGGCGGTGATGATGCTGTCGGCCTGTTTTATTACGCGGGACACGGTGTTCAGGTTAAGGGAAGTAATTACATCATTCCCGTAGATGCCCAGATCAGTAGTGAGGGTGATGTAGATATTGAAGCCATAGATGCCAATGCCGTTCTGTCCATGATGGAACACAGCGGAGCCGGGCTGAATTTTGTCATTCTTGATGCCTGCCGCAATAATCCATTCCTGAGCAGCAACCGCTCTGGAGGCCGGGGACTGGCCGAAATGGATGCCCCCACAGGCTCCTTCATTGCGTATGCCACCTCACCCGGTGATGTGGCTGCTGATGGCGATGGCAGTAACAGTCCCTACACAACAGCACTGACCAGCGCCATGCTTGAACCGGGGGTTGCCGTCGAGCAGATGTTCAGGAAAGTCCGCAATGTGGTACGGAGTGTCACCAACAATGATCAGACCCCGTGGGAGAGTTCATCACTGATCGGGGGAGACTTCTTCTTTAATCCATCGCGCACACCAACAGCTCAATCGTCAACCGGGGCGGCCTTCCAACAGACCTCTTTGACTCCTGAACGGCAATTTTGGGATGAGATAAAAAACAGCAACGATCCCGCAATGTATGAAGCCTATTTGGCTCAATTTCCAAACGGCCTGTTTGTGCCGATTGCCAAAATAAAAATTGGTAACATGCGACAGACACAAGTCGCTGCGATCAATCCAGCCCAGGACTTAAATAAATCAACACCAACCCGTGCACCGATTATGGAATGTGACAGGCTGGCAGCCCATTCCAGTGATGAAGACAGGGTCGGTCCGGGTGTTAACTGGTATAATTTAAATGCGGGTGAGGCCATACGGTCCTGTGAACAGGCTTTGAGGCAATATCCAGATGAGCGACGTTTTATATATCAACTGGGTCGTGCAAACCATAAAGACGGTAACTTTGACCGGGCATTGTCGTACTATCGTCAGGCCGCAGAACAAAATTATTTATCGGCCTATACAAACCTTGGATTTATGTATGAGGAAGGTGACGGTGTTGCCAAAGATGCCGCCGAAGCCGTTCGCTGGTATCGCAAGGCGGCCGAACGTGGCCGGGCCAATGCCCAATCCAGGCTTGGTATAATGTATCAGTATGGCAGTGGTGTTACGCAAAATGATAAGGAGGCCGTTCGTTGGTATGGTAAGGCAGCCGAACAAGGTTTAGCTGTGGCCCAGGCTTCACTTGGTTCTATGTACCAATATGGTAGAGGTGTTTCGCAAAGTGATGTGGAGGCTGTAGGTTGGTATCGCAAGGCCGCCGAACAAGGCTATCCCGATGCTCAATCCCGTCTTGGTGTGATGTATAATAGTGGCTTTGGTGTTGAGAAGAATTATTTGGAGGCTGTTCGCTGGTTTCAAAAAGCCGCTGAGCAAGGCCATGCCAATGCCCAAACTAACCTTGGTGTGATGTATGATAATGGCTTTGGCATTGCCGAGAATGATATGGAGGCCGTTCGCTGGTTTCGCAAGGCCGCCGAACAAGGTGACGTCACTGGTCAATCTTATCTGGGTATGATGTATGACAGGGGTGACGGTGTAGCCAAAAATGATGCTGAAGCATTTCGCTGGTTTCAAAAAGCCGCAGAGCAAAACGATCGTGTTTCCCAATATAATCTTGGTGTATTCTATGAAATTGGCAGGGGAGTTGCCAAGAGTGATGACCAGGCCGCTCGCTGGTATCAGAAATCCGCTGAACTAGGGTATGCCACTGCTCAATTTAACCTGGGTATATTTTATGAAAATGGCAGGGGAGTTGCCAAGAGTGATGACCAGGCCGCTCGTTGGTACCAAAAGTCCGCTGAACAAGGTGATGCCAGTGCCCAATTTAATCTTGGTGTATTTTATGAAACTGGCAGGGGAGTTGCCAAGAGTAATGGCGAGGCCGTTCGCTGGTATCAGAAATCCGCAGAACAAGGGTATGCCATAGCTCAGTCTAATCTTGGTGTAATGTATTATAATGGCGATGGTGTGACAAAAAGTGACAGTCAGGCCAAGCGCTGGTTACGCAAAGCCGCTGATCAGGGCCATGCAAGAGCACTCGAACTCCTGAAACAATTTGGCTGGGATTAATGGGTCCTGACCCTAGCTTCCGATCATTCCGGTTTATCCCTATTGGCCAGATTACCACGGCATTTCCCCGTTACGAGCAATTTTCACTGGCAAATCAGTGTGCTGTTGAATTTATTTGCACACGTGTGCAATGTATGGTTTACTCTTTTCAATTGATCTTCGTGAACACTGAACAAGTGCCTGATTAATGGGCGTTGACTATATAAATTGAACACTAAAATGGGAGACTGGGTAAAATGATACGTTACAAAAATACATTTGCAATGTTGGCAACAGCGGTAATGCTGACGTTTGGTACAAGTGGTGCCATGGCTGCCGAATATACGATTTCTGTCTGGTCCGGTGGTAGCGGTCCCAATGACAACTACAGAATTGATGCCATCAAACTCGCCGCCACGTTACTCGAGGCTGAGGCCGAGGTGCTTGGTGAAGACCTGAAGATTACCATTGAAGGCAAGCCATACACTCAATGGGATGAATTCAAACAAGCTGTGACACTGGCCGCCGAGGCTGGTACTGCACCCAATATTGTTGTGGCCGGCCATGAAGATATCGCCGCCTGGTCACAATCCGGTTTGATCGTTCCTATCGAAGATTATGTTGATCTGGATTCGTGGCCGATTAATGACATATACGATAATCTGATGCAGATTTCCTCGTTCAATGGAAAAGTTTACGGCCTGCCACAGGATGCCGAGTCCCGTCCGTTTTTCTTCTGGAAAGATTACATGCGCACCATCGGTTATTCAGATGCGGATATCAATGCGCTGCCTGCAAAGGTTCAGGCCGGTGATTATACCTTGCAGAATGTTTTGACGGATGCCAAAAAAATTCAGGATGCCGGTCTGGTTAAACCCGGTTACGGTTTCTACCCACGTGTATCCAACGGACCGGACTACTGGCAATTTTACACCAGCTTCGGCGGGCAGATCGAAAACTCTGATGGCAAGCTGGTCTTCGATAAGGCCGCTATGACCAAATTTTACCAATTCTTCGTTGACGCCGTAGCACTTGGCGTTACCCGCAAAAACCATATTGGAACACCGTGGGATCAATGGTACGGCGAAGTTGCCAACGGCAAGGCCGGATTGTGGCATGGTGGCACGTGGCACTATGCGCGTTATACCAAAAAAGAAGGCCAGAAAGACTTCTTTGGTAACATTCAGTTTACCCTGATCCCGGCTGGTGATGCGGGCGGCAAGGCCAATACGCTGACACACCCGTTGGTCTACCTGCTGACCAAACAGGCTGACGATGATGCCGTGGCTATTGCTGCTGAACTGGTCAAGATTGCCTCTGAACCACGGATCAATACCCTGCACGCCATCAAATCGGCGCATCTGGGTATTACCCGTTCGCAATCCAGTGTTGATCTGTATTCCGGTGACCGCTGGGCCAGGGAAGCTACAAAGCGGCTGTTACCCCATGCTACTGCAATGCCCAACAACGTGAGCTTCGGTCAGTACTGGGAGATCATGTGGGGCGGCCTGGAAGGGTCCTGGACGGGTCAGAAATCTGTATCGGATGCAATCGCCGATGTAGAGACCGAACTGAAGACGACCCTGGGTGATAAAATCGTCATCCGTTAATAATCGACACCCCCTCCGACGTGATTATGGCGCGTCGGGGGGGATCGTTTAATATCCCAGAAAATGTCCCAGAGCGGGAGGATAAAATGGGTAACTCAAAACATCTTGGGCTGTATATGCTGGCCCCCGCGTTTTTGTTTGTCATTGTATTTTTTCTTACACCTGTGCTGTTAACCGGCGTCTTCGGGTTTACCAATATGAGCACCGCTACCGGTATTACCGGCGGCTCGTACATGGTTAGCCAGTCATCAATGCAGGCCTTGAAGGATCGTCATGATCTATCCGAAATTGCAAAAAAACTTTCACAAGTCATATATACAATTGACGAAGAAGGCCTGAATGCGGCTGCACAGGAAGGGGTTGACGCTGGAACCCTTGCCGAACTGAAAGCCGGGTTTTTGGGCCAGAGCTTCCAAAAACGTCGTGCAGTAGAGCGGGCGATCAAATCGCTTGATAACCGACCTTCGAGTACCCGGGCGATCAAGAAATTATCGGCCCTTTTCGAGCGATCGGTTCTTAATATCCGCTATGACACCGAGGTTGACCTGTTTGCTGCCATCGACAAGTTCGGTCTGCCCCTGAGCGTGGCAGAAAAAACGGCCATGTCCGATGTGACCTACACCGGGTGGGTTTTTACCACCGATAATTTCAAGCGCATGATCTCGTTGCCCGATACCATGACGACCCTGATCAACACACTGTTTTATGTCTTTGTCACATTGATTGTGTTTAACACAGGGTTTGCACTGGTTCTGGCAATCTCGACACATTATATGGACGCAGCATCAGCGGGTTTCTTCCGCTCGGTATGGTTATTGCCCAGGATTACGCCGCCGGTTCTGTATGTTTTGATGTGGAAATGGCTCGCCTGGGATACCGGATTTCTATCCACGGTTCTCGGACCATTGGGGTTTGAACCGCGTAACTGGATGCTCGATACCCCGGCCAATGCCTGGACTTTTATTATATTGATTAACGGCATGGTCGGTGCTTCCATGGGTATGCTGATTTTCTCATCGGCCATCAAGGCCATACCGTCCTCGCTGTTTTATGCCAGCGAAGTTGATGGTGCTAACCGGATGCAACAAGTCCGCCATATTATCCTGCCGCAATTGCGCTTTCCCATTTTGTTCATAACCAGTTATCAGACCCTGTCATTGCTGACATCGTTTGAATACATCCTGCTGGCCACCGAAGGGGGGCCGGGCGGGGCGACGGAGGTTTGGGCGCTGACGACCTATCTGAAGGCGCTGAGCAATTATGCGGGAGCCCTGGAATATGGCTATGGTGCGGCACTGGCGCTGGTGTTGGTGGTTGTCGGTGTGTTCCTGTCGATTCTTTATTTAAAGCTGTTTGATTTCAAGACCCTGACAGCGCCCCCGAAAATAGAATAATCAAAGGTACATGAAATGAGTGGAAATTATCGCAAATGGCCGATGATCCTGTTTCTGGGGTTCATGACGACGCCAATAATCCTGATGTATGTTTATTTATTCCTCGATACGGTGACCAATTCACCACCGGGTTCCATGATACCCAACGAGTTTACGACCGAACACTGGCGGTTCCTGTGGGAGACTATTCCCGGACGTCCATCCATCTGGGCCGCCACATGGAACACCTTACTCTTTGCCACCTCGACAACTCTGATTGTGCTGGTCGTATCGTCTGCGGCTGGATACGCATTATCCCGTCTCAATATGCCAGCACGATCATTTTTTCTTGGCAGCATCATGGTCTTACACGCGTTCCCAACGGTTACTCTGTTGATCGCAATTTTCCTGATTTTACAGATGGTCGGCCTCTATAACACCCTGATCGGGGTCATTCTGGTCAAGGCATCCCTCGAACTGCCTTTTGGTATCTGGATCATGAAAGGGTTTTATGACACCGTGCCATGGGAAATCGAGATGGCAGGTATACAGGATGGTGCGAGTCGTTTTCAGGTCTGGACCAAGCTGGTACTGCCACAGGTAAAACCGGCGATTATGGCGCTTGGAATTTTCTCGTTTCTGGCAGGCTGGTCGGAATTTATTCTGCCCCTGGTGCTGGCACCCGATAACAAGGTTCAGGTTCTGTCGGTTTATCTTGCGGCACTGATTGCCGATGATAACAATTTTGACATGGCATTGTTTAAATCCGTCGGGGTCTTTTATGTGGTCCCTGTGATCATTCTGTTCGTCTTCTTCCAAAACAAATTGATGAATATTTATAGCGGGGGTAATAAAGGCTGATGCGTATATTACTGGATAATTTTACAAAAAGTTTCGGCAAGCTCACGGTTATTGACCAGATGAATCTGGAGATACACGATGGCGAAATGATTGCCCTGTTGGGTGGTTCGGGTTGCGGCAAATCCACCACCCTGTTTGCCATCTGCGGCATTCACAAGGTCAATGGCGGGCGTATTTTGTTTGGTGACAAGGACGTTACCAACATCACATCTCAGGAACGCAACGTAGGTGTGGTGTTCCAGTCCTTCGCGCTGTATCCCCATATGACGGTTGAGCAAAACATCGGCTTCCCGCTGAAACTGCGCAAGGAACCAGTCGAACAGATCAAGCGCAAGGTTCATGAAATTGCCGAAATGGTCCATATTGAGGTTCTGTTACACCGCCGCCCCGGCGAGTTGTCGGGTGGCCAGCAACAGCGTGTGGCTCTGGCCCGCGCACTGGTCCGCCGCCCTGATGTACTGTTGCTGGATGAACCGCTAGCCAACCTTGATGCGACCCTGCGTCTTGAAATGCGCTCGGAAATTCGCCGTATCCAGCAGGAAACAGGTATCACCGCGGTGCTGGTTACCCACGATCAGGTGGAAGCCATGAGCATGTGTGACCGCATTGCCATTATGGACGAAGGTAAAATTGTTCAGATCACCGAACCCCGGGACATGTACGTCAATCCGGTTTCCGACTTCGTCGCCGGTTTCCTAGGCAGCCCGCCAATTGCATTCCTGGAAGGTCGCATCGAAGACGGGAAATTTGTCGAACCGAGTACGGGTGTGCATATGCCGCTCAGTGCGGACGTTGCCACAGCAAATAATGGTCGGGAAGTTCGCGTCGGAATTCGCCCGGAATATTTCCAACCGGGCAATGGTGCGATGATCAAGGGGCGGGTTTCGTTTATCGAGGCTCAGGGCCGCGAGACACTTTATAATGTCATGTTGCCCGATGGTAACATCCTGCGTTCCATTCAGGGCAGTCACTCACCTGTTAAAATCGGTGATGATGTGGAATGGGGCGTCGATACAGCGCACATACTGATTTTTGGTCAGGACGGGTTGAGAATTTGACTCTAAACAAAGAATGGCTGAATAAATTTAACTGGCCTGAAACCTTGATAACAGGCCATCCCCTTGCAATTGCCCATCGCGGTGCGTGTGACCATGCACCTGAGAATACCCTGAAATCCTTTCAGGTTGCTGCCAGTTTGTTTTCCGAAATGTGGGAACTGGACGTTCGCCTGTCTTCTGACGGAGTTTGTGTTGTCGCCCATGATGATAATCTGACACGGGTCGCCCGCCGGGGTTTGCGGGTGTCTGAGGCCACATGGGACGAAATCTCGGCGCTGCATCTTCCTGAGGGCCAGCATATTCCCCGGCTTGAACAGGTCATTGAGCTTGCCCGACATACGGGCTGCGGACTTTATATCGAAATAAAATCCGAGGGTGCCGGGCTGGCAGCATGGAAGTTGTTGCAAGATGCCGGTTTCCGGTTTGCCTGTCTGGCTTCATTCAATGTGAACTGGATCAGGGAACTGCGCCAATTGGGATGTGACTATCCACTGGCCGTTCTGGTGCCCGCCGGGGCCGATCCTTTTGTTTACCTTGATGATGTTGCGGTTGAGATCGTGCATCTTTGCTGGCGCGATGCTTCGGACGCTCCCCACCAACTGCTAAGTGATGAGTTGATGCAAAAATTTGTCGATCAGAGCCTACAGGTTGTGATTTGGGATGAAGACCGTAAGTCCGTAATTGACGGGCTCTGGGACAAACCGATCATGGGCATTTGCTCTAACCGGCCAGAGCTTCTGAAACCTTATCGGCCTGACCCGGATCACCCGGTTGATATTGTCTGTCACCGCGGGGCCAATACCATTGCCCCGGAAAACACCCTCGAAGCGGCCCGTATATGTGTCGATCAGCACTATCAGTATGTCGAGATGGATGTTCATACGTCCGCAGACGGAGAACTGGTGGTTATCCATGATGCCTATCTGAACCGGACAACAAACGGCAATGGTATGGTCATGGAAAAGACATTGCGCGAGATCAAAAATCTTGATGCCGGGGGCTGGTTTCGCGAAGGCGCAGCCGGTTTCCGTGTTCCAACCCTGGAACAGTTCCTGAAAGTCGCTCAGGGTCGTAGCGGGGTCTATATTGAAATCAAACAGGCCGACCCGGCAGCAATCATGCAGTTGGTGAGTGAACTGGGTATGGTGGACAGCTGTTTTTTCTGGTGTGGTGATATTGATGTGCTGCGCTGGTTGCGCAACCATTCCCCCGATATTATTTTAATGGCTACCCGCTGGCAGTTCTCATCGGTCGCCGATGCGGTGGCTGCCTATGGTGCTCAGATTATCGAATTCGACGTGGAAAAAGATGATCTCACAGAGGTTGGTCAATGTCATGAGCACGGGGTTCGTTCGATGATTTACAGTAGGCGAACTGACTGGAACGAGCTTGCATCCTATCAAAAGTACAAACCCCATATGCTTAACCTCGATCATCCCGACCGATACAAGATACTGGCCTCCTATCCATTGGTCTACCGACACTTCCAGTCCATGCAGGAGGCCATAGCTAATGGCCCATGACATACCGAAAATTCCCTCGGTGACTTCATTCGATGTTGCTAAACTTGCCGGGGTTTCACGCTCGGCGGTGTCACGGGCATTCACACCGGGCAGCAGCATATCGGAAAAGACACGCAAAAAAGTTCTCATCGCAGCAACTGAGCTGGGTTACCGCGTCAACCAAATGGCCAGAGCGTTGAATAAACAACGAACCGATCTGGTTGGTATGATCGCATCGCGTATGAGCAATCCCTACCGCTCAGAACAGATAGACGCGCTCGCCAAACACCTGGTTCGCGAGGGCTTCCGGCCCATGCTGTTTTGCATCGACGAGGACATGGATGAAGAGCAACTCCTGTCCATTCTGCTGAATTATCAGGTTTCCGGGGTTGTTATTACTTCCGATGCCCCCCCGGTGGAAATCTGTAACGAATGTGCACGTATGCGCGTGCCGCTGGCATTGGTGGACAGGATTGATGATTTGCCATTTGTCGACCGGATTAACGGCGATAATCTCAAAGGTGGTCGCATGGCAGCCGAGGTTTTGATGTCGGCTGGCCGACGGGATTTTATCGTCGTGCAACAAGAAACAATCGGATATTCTGGCGCGGCCCGCATTGCCGCCTTTACCGAGCGTTTGTCGCAAGAAGGGCTGAAAACCCGGGTCGTTAATGTTGACGCCAATGAATATGAAGGCGGGGCAGAAGCCGTAACGGAAGTCCTGAAAAGCCTGGATCAAAATCTGGGTGTTTTTTGTCCTTCTGACACGGTGGCGCTGGGGTTAATTGATACCTTGCGCAACAAACATAACGTGCGCATTCCGCAGCAGTTAAGCCTGATCGGGTACGACGATATCCCCCAGGCCAGTTGGTCTTTTGCTGACCTGACAACCATTAAACAATCCGTCGATGAGTTTGCCCGGGTTACGGTTGAATTGCTGCGAGAACGGATCAGGCATCCCGATGCCAAACCCAAGAACAAGATTGTTGATGTAACACTGGTGAGGCGGGGGAGCGTATGAATACCGCTATAGACCGCGTCAACGCCCTTGGCACACAACCCAAAGGATTGCAGGATTTTGTCACTGAGGCCGATAAACAGACCGAACAAACAATCCAGGAAGCCAGTGCATGGGTTGTTTGTCTGCCCATGGACAGCTTTATTGCAAATGGCGGTGAGGTGTTTTTCTCGACGCCTGCCTTGTCTGACCAGATCAAAGACTTGTTGTTAACCGGGGAGAGCACCACCTCTGGCGACAAGTCATGACGGAAATTCAGGCAATGCCATGGTCGCAGGTATCCGGTGTCGAGGGCTTGGATATAATCAGCCGCTACCTGGCCGGCGATAAAAGCTCGGAACAGGGCTTTGCTGCCATCATTCAGGCCGCCATTGACGGGCAATACGACGCCCATCTGGCGGGCGAACCTGATACAGGTGTGCATGTTACAACGTCCTGTCATTTGATGGTTCTGGCCATTATGAACCGCTTGAATGAAACGCAGGCTAGTGATTTCTACAAAAATGACCCGGAACGGTATGTCCGCTTGAATTGTCTGATCCAGCGCATGTTGGGCCTGCAGCGATTGACACTTGGCTGGCCGGTATACGGGTTCGGCGCTGAGGTTCTGGGCCAGACCATGATTTACACGGAAGCCCAGGCACCCGGATCAGACCCGGGCGAGCCCTTGTTGAATTTTGATAACTGGCAACAACTGCCAGATTTTGATCCGGCACACCTCATAGCGTGTATTGTGCGCGATAATTTAATACACATGGCCAGACTGTCCGGTATTGAGCCGGTGGCCCATCTGCCCGCACCATATTCCCTTGCAGCCGAAATTCTCGGGCAGGAACACCTTATCAATGCCCTGACGGACCGACCGGATTTTGTATTTGAATTCCTCGATTTGATTGTGGCGCGGGTATTGAAACCGTGGTGTGATGATCTTGTGGCTACGGTTCCGGATGTCTGGCTGGAACTGTCGGATGCCAGTGGCTCGCCCATGTTTATCGGACCGGATAATTTCCTGAAATATACCGTTGAACCGGTTCGAAGGCTGATTGATGAAAATTCGTGGGGTGACAGGGTTTTTGTGGCAAATTACCGCGGTGATATACCCGCCGGGGCAAAGACAAGGGGGCGGCGCAAACGTCGGGGTGCAACGGGCGAGAGTGCATCAGGCGAGGGTGTTTCAGACATGTCATTTGAAAAATTATTGGCGGCCAAGAAAATTTGTTGTCCCCAATATCTGACCCGTCTGGAAGCGGATGTCATGTCCATTGAACATTACGTAGAAGCCGCTATTCGGTTGGAAATGCCCTTGTATCTGGGGATCGGGGCCGTGCGTCTGGACCGTAATTCACTAACAGACCTGAAACTGTCGTGCTCAGAATTGCATGTCTCGGCCCATGATGCCGCACAGCAAATCTTGAAAGTATCACAGGCCCTTGAGGATTCCGGCAAGCCACGCTCGGCATTTTCGTGGCCCGGTGATGTCTATGTGGAAGATACCAATGCCGAAACACATGTTGATCTTTTACAAGCGGTTCTCGACGGGGTGCGTCAGGCAAATTCCTGAAAAAATAAATGGCTAAATCTGGACGCAAGACACGCCTGATGCGTGGCATAATACAGTGGACGTGATGAGTGTAACCTGCTTGAATCTGACCACGGGGCTGGTGGTGGAAATCATCAGCCTGTGATTGATTTGAATGCTCAGGAAATAACAATATGAAGGCTGCTCCCTCGCTGGTTATAGAAGGCATCGTTCCGGTGATGCTGACACCGTTTGATGATGATCACCAGATTGACTTTGCCTCGTTACATCGATTGGTGACGTGGTATCTCAACCACGGTGCAGACGCCTTGTTCGCCGTTTGTCAATCGAGCGAGATGCAGCATTTGACACTTCAAGAGCGTGTGGCCCTGTCCAGGGCCGTGGTGGAACAGGTCGACGGTCGCATTCCGGTTGTCGCCTCGGGTCACGTCAGCGATACCCCCAACGCTCAGTTGGAAGAATTACTGGCCATCGCCCATACAGGTGTTGACGCCGTGGTCCTGGTGACAAACAGACTGGATGTGGATAATAAGGGCGCGGACGCTTTCAAGGGTTCATTTGAATGGTTGCTGGCACGTCTGCCGGATGATCTACCTCTGGGACTCTATGAATGTCCGGCACCCTACCGACGACTGCTCAGTGATGCAGAACTAAAATGGATCGCCGAGACAAACCGCGTACTCTTTTTAAAGGATGTGTGTTGTGATCGCCAAATGATAAAAAAACGTTTGTCTGTGGTCGCCGATACACAATTGAATATCGTTAACGCCAATGCGGCCATGGCTTTGGATGCCATGCAAATGGGCTCGCACGGATTTTGCGGTGTTTTTACCAATTTTCATCCTGATCTTTACCGCTGGATGTATCGTAACTGGGCCCATGATGAGGCTCTGGCCGCCGAGCTTGGTGTGTTTCTTGCCCTGGCTGGTGTGGCCGAAAGCATGGGCTATCCGGCGCTGGCAAAGGCCTATCACCAACGGCTCGGTACAATATCGACCACCAAATGCCGGGTTCTGCCTGACGATATCCTCAGCCAGCATTGGGCGGTCGATGTGGTTCTCGATAAAATTACTCAAGGAACTGAACATTTTCGTGCCCGCATTGCGAAAGCCTCTATATGACAGCCTGCAGCAGGCAGGCACAGGGTTCCCCGTGTGCTCAATAACAAGGTTAGAGATATGACTGAACCATCCGGACAAATTGTCGTCGTCGGCAGCATCAACAACGATCTTGCGTACCGGGTGACGGAATTTCCACGGCCCGGCGAAACCATATTTTCTCTGGCTGCCTTCTCCAATTCAGGCGGCAAGGGGGCCAACCAGGCCATCGCTGCGGCGCGTTCCGGTGGCCAGGTAACCATGATTGCCTGTCTGGGCACTGATGCTTTTGGTATGGCCTACAAAGAGGAACTCAGCCAGGCTGATATCCATACCGAGTGGGTGTGGTGTCTTGAAGGCGAACCAAGCGGCACGGCGGTTATTTTGGTTAATGGTGCCGGTGAAAATGAAATCGTGGTCAATGGGGGTGCCAACGGTTTGTTATCGCCTCAAATGCTGCAAAGCGCCGAAAGCGCTTTTGATGGCGCGGGGCTACTGCTCCTGCAAAACGAAATTCCACTGGAAACGAGCTTGTGCGCCATAAAAGCGGCAAAATCCCGCGCGGTTCAGGTAATCTGGAATCCTGCTCCGGCGTCCGGCATCACGACCGGCCTGCTGCATGGTGTGGATATCCTGATTGTGAACGAGACGGAAGCCGCCAGCATTGCCGGTACGACTGTTAAATCAGATACCCCATGGGATGAAACAGCGCAAATTCTGCATGGTGCTGGTGCCGGGAAAGTTCTGATCACGCTCGGTGCCAAAGGTGTCTGGCTCAGCCAGGCGGGCTCAGGTGCCCTCATACCCGGATTTACAGTTACTCCGCTCGACAGCACCGCGGCCGGTGATACTTTTGCCGGTGCCCTGGCTGCCCGGCTCAGTGCGGGTGAGGCTCTGGAAAACGCTGTTACGTTCGCTCAGGCCGCCGCCGCCCTGTCCGTTACGCGCCAGGGTGCCCAGGCATCAATACCGTCCTTCGAGGACATACAGCAATTCATGTCTCAAGTTTAACGGTCTCGCCACTTAAAGCAGCCTGTTTCACGGCCTCGATTATACGCAATGTTTCCAGGCCATCCTCGCCGGAGACAAGGGGAGGCTGTTCGCCCCGGATGACGGCTGCGAACTGCTGGATCTGGGCTATCAGCGGATCTACCTTATCGTCCGGATCGACGGCTATTTTCGTGCCGGATATGGGCGACCACCAGCTGCGCTGTCCCTCATGTTGCCACAAGGTTAAATGGGGCAGGGACAAAGAGGCCCGGGTGCCACCAATCATATAACAGGACTCTGATGTTTCCGGGTAAGCCGGATTTTCTGACGCCGTTAATTCCCAGCTCCACGGTGCGACAACCGTATCGGAAATATTGATCGTACCCAGTGCGCCATTTCTAAAACGCAGCAGAACTGCGGCGGTATCCTCGACACTATAGCCGCGCACAGCACTGGATTCCAGGGCCTGGATGCTGACAATATCTCCGCACAGGTGTCGCAATAAATCAATATCGTGTATCAGGTTGATAAAAACCGGGCCCGCCCCCGGTTCGCGTCGCCAGTCAACATCAAAATAGTCATCCGGTTTATGGAACCAGCAGGTGCCCTGAACCGAAACAATGGAACCGAGCGTGCCGTCTTCGATGAGCCTTTTGGCCTTTTTTATGAGCCCATTGTGGCGGCGATGGTGGCCGGTGAGTAAGGGGACGCCGGCTGTTTGGGCGGCCTGTACCAGTATTTCTGCATCGGCAACATTGCTTGCAATGGGCTTTTCAACTAATACGGGGCATCTATGGGCGATACATTCAAGGGCATTTTCCACATGAACCTGGTTGGGAGTCGCCAGGATCACCCCATGGACTTCTGATCGGGTAAACATCTCGGTAAGGGATGGAAACCAGGGAATATCTATCTGTTTTGCGTAACCCTGGGCGTCTTGCGACGGATCAACGATGCAGGCCACCATAACAGCCTCGACACCATCAATGGCCTCGATATGACGACGACCGATGAGACCGGCACCGGCGATGGCGATGTGTAATTTATCGTTCATGAATGTATTGGCCCCATGTTCTCAACCTATTGCGTGGACGTCTTTTTATCATATATTCCGCACAGCATATGAAATACAAGATTAAATGTCTCAGGGTAATAAAATTGTAAATTCCCCATAACCAATTCTGTATATTGAAATTTGATAAAAACTATGTAAGGTCTGTTGACAGCCTTTAAATATAAGAAGGTTCAAATAGTTTAACAGGGAGAGATAACATGCCATTTACGATGACACGACGTACGATATTCTCAGCAATTGCTGCTTTTATGTTAGCCAGCACGGCAAGCAATATTGCTTTAGCCGATAAAATAAAGCTTCGCCTTTCTTCACCCAGTTCAGCAACCGATCAGCGCGCGGTCGCTCTCATGGAGCGGTTTGGCCCGGCAGTATCTGGATTTGCCGAATTTGAACCCCATTGGAATGCTTCACTGTTCAAGCAAGGTACCGAACTTGAGGCTATCGCCCGTGGAAACTTGGAAATGAGCATCACCTCTGCCCAGGAACTGGCCGTGTTCTTCCCTGAATTCTCGATTTTTACTGCCGGTTATGTGCACCGCGATGCGGCCCATCAGGTTGCCGTGTTTAATGATTCCCTGATGGATTCATTCAAGAAAAAGGTCGAAGACGAACTCAACGTCAAATTGCTTTCAGTTATGTATCTTGGTCGTCGGCATGTAAATCTGCGTTCAGATAAAAAAGTCATGAAACCGGAAGATCTGGCGGGTGTAAATCTGCGTATGCCGGGTACGGATGCATGGCAGTTCCTCGGCAAGGCTCTTGGTGCCAACCCGACCCCCATGGCCTTCACCGAGGTTTATACCGCCCTTCAGACAGGTGCCGTTGATGGTCAGGACAATCCATTGCCGACCGTTGTCGATGCCAAGTTCTATGAAGTGACCAAGCAGATTATTCTGACCTCTCATCTGGTCGATCTGAACTATATTGCGTTTTCCAAGAAAGTCTGGGATTCCATGTCAAAATCACAACAGGACACCATCCAGAAAGCTGCTGATGATGCCTCTGAATTTGGCCGCAATAATCAGTTGGAAAAAGAAAAAAGCCTTGTCAGCTTCCTGAAAGAACAGGGTCTGAATATTTATGAGCCCGATCTTAATGCGTTCCGTGATCGTGTGCAGGGTATGTATCTGAAATCGGACTTCGCCAAAGACTGGCCTAAAGGATTACTCGATCGGGTCAACGCGCTTTAAAAGCGTTCCGTAAAGTGAGGCCTTTTTCATGAAGTCCATAATAGGGTGGCTGCATAAGGGGGCCGAAGGCGTGGCGGCGGCAATGCTTGCCGCCATGTTCCTGACTTTTATCCTGCAGATTTTTTCCCGCTATATCCTTGTTTCGCCTATCGGCTGGACGTTAGAGCTTTGCCTGACATTGTGGGTGTGGATTGTATTCTGGGGCAATGCCTTCGTGGTGCGTCACAAGGACCATGTGACCTTTGATGTGCTCTATTTATCCGTTCGCCCCGGCCTGCGCCGCATATTTGCCCTGATAACATCGGCGGCCATCGCTATCGGTTTTGCCATATCGCTGTATCCCACCTGGGATTATATCGATTTTCTGAAAATCAAGAAAAGTGCCATTCTGGCGATCCCCCTCAATCTGGTTTTCAGCATTTATGCCGTATTCGTCATTGCCGTTGTTTTGACCTATGCCTACAGATTTTTCCTGGTTGTGCGCCATGGAGACCCGGACCATCGCGGTCATTCGAACGGGGTAAAAAATGAGTCCTGAATTTATTTTTTTTCTGATCAGCCTGTTTTTTCTGGCTGGCATCGGAACCCCTATCGCATTTTCAATAATAATATCGACCATCGTCTACCTTATCGCGGGGGCTCAGGATATCGCGCTGGCCGGTGAGCAGATCTTACAGGGTCTGTATTCGAGCTTCATTCTGTTGGCCGTGCCGTTATTTATCGTTGCGGCCAATATTATGAATGCCGGGACCATATCCGAGCGGTTATTAAACTTTTGTGTGGTTACGGTCGGCCGTTTCCGGGGCGGGCTGGGGCATGTGAATGTTGTCGCCTCGCTGATTTTTTCGGGCATGTCGGGTTCGGCCATAGCCGATGCGGCGGGCATTGGAAAAATTATCATCAATATGATGACCAAAGGGGATCGGTATCCGGCGGGATATGCCGCGGCCATTACGGCGGCCTCAGCGGTGATCGGTCCGATAATCCCGCCATCCATTCCCATGGTGCTCTACGCGCTGATCTCAAATTCCTCCATCGGGTATCTGTTTCTGGGCGGGATTATTCCCGGCTTTGTCATTGGCGCTGCGTTGATGACGTTGAATTATGTCATTGCAACAAAAAGAGGCTTTGCCCAGGAAACGGCGGTTCCCATACGTGAGATACCCGGCCATACACTCAATGCCTTCCCGGCCCTGTTGATGCCCGCTATTCTGCTCTATGGCATTTATGGCGGGGTTACCACACCTACCGAAGCCGCAGCCGTGGCGGCGGCTTACGCATTGGTACTGGCGGCTTTTTTCTATCGTGCGCTCAGTTTTTCAAGCCTCTATAATATTCTGGTCGAAAGTGTCCGGTCCTCGGCGGCTGTCGGTCTGGTGATCGGCGGGGCGCTGGTCATGAATTATATTGTAGCGTCGGAGAATATCCCAAACATGCTGGCCAGTGAGCTGGTCGGGCTGGATGTTCATCCGCTGGTATTCCTGCTGGGTGTCAATGTATTATTGTTGTTGCTTGGGTGTGTACTCGATGCGACAACCATTATTCTGGTGATCCTGCCGTTGTTTCTGCCGACTTGTCGCGAGCTTGGCATTGACCTTGTCCATTTTGGCGTGGTCGCCGTGGTGAACTCCATGATCGGCCTGATTACCCCGCCTTACGGAATTTTGCTGTTTGTGATCAACGCGGTCTCTAACATCCCCCTGGGCGAGATCATTTCCGAAATCTGGGGTTTTCTGGCCGTACTCATAGCTTCATTATTATTGCTCATTCTGATACCGGACATTGTCTTGTGGCTGCCCCGAATGTTCGGGTATCAGGGCTAACGGGTGCCACTTTGACACAGCCCAACCCATTGCGCGCTGGCCTCATCGGCAAAGGCATTTTGCACTCTATTACCCCGGCAATGCATGAAGCCGAGGGCCGGGCCCATGGGCTCAATTTTATCTATGATTTATTTGATACAAATACAGATGCCTGGCGAGACAAATCATTAAGGGAAATCGTCAAAGAAACCCAGCGCGCTGGATATGTGGGATTGAATATTACGCATCCTTACAAGGTCGAAATACTGGATCATCTCGATCATATATCCCAGGATGCCCGTAATTTGGGTGCGGTCAACACCGTGGTATTCAGCGAAGGGGAAAGAACGGGTTGCAATACTGATTTTTCCGGATTTTCCGCTAGCTTTGCCAGAGATTTAAGCCATGCACCCAAGGACCGGGTTTTGCTGTTAGGGGCTGGTGGGGCCGGTTGTGCGGTGGCTTTTGGTCTTGCCGAATGCGGCGTGCGGGAGCTGCTAATATTTGATCGCGACATCAATCAGGCCGAAGCTCTGGTGAGCAAAATGCAACCTCATTATCCTCAGGCAGACATTCAAAGCCTTGCGGTTCTAGACGGTGCGATGGCCGCCACACTGAACGGTATTGTCAATGCCACGCCAGTAGGTATGGCAGACTACCCCGGTACGGCTTTCCCAGTGGAATTCCTTAGCCCTGAAATGTGGGTCGCCGATATCGTCTATTTCCCCCTGGAAACAGAACTGTTGGCTCAGGCACGGGCGGTGGGCTGTCGCACCATGGCGGGTTCAGGGATGGCGGTATTTCAAGCCGTCCATGCGTTCAAACTGTTCACCAGTCTTTCTGGTAACCCTGACAGATTTATCAAAATTTTTGCCGAGTTGGTAAAATCCTGACGGGGCTATGTCAGTTTCGCCTTAAAGAAATCTATGGTCTGCTCAAGCCTGTTCCGCAGCCACCTTGTCGTAGCGTGGCGTGATGGGCGACTGCGGAACTATGAATGTTTCTAGGTTAGATCAAAGATATTTTAAATATTGGCGCTGGCCTGTTCGATACCAAGTTTCAGGATACGGACCAACTCCTTGATCTGTTGTTCGGTGATGGTCAGCGGGGGTGACATGACACAGGTATTGTATACCGGGCGTAATAGAAGACCTTCGCTCTGACAGATCCGGTCAATCTCAGATGCGAATTTGGCGTCGCGTTCTTCATTGGGGTTTTCAGGATCCAGGGTGCATTCGACCCCGGCCATCAGGCCTTTAACCCTTACTTCGCTTACCACGGGCAGCTCGGTCAGTTCCATGAGCAGTTTTTCGAAGTACGGGGCGACGTTGCGTACGTGTTCTAGCAGGCCATCGCGTTCGAAAATGTCCAGATTGGCCAGTGCCGCTGCCGCCGAAACCGGGTGGCCTTAATAGGTGAAGCCGTTTGAAAAGCTCTTTGCTTCGTTACTGGTGGCCTTGATTTCACCGATCAAACGATCGGATATGAGCAACGCCCCCATGGGAAGATAACCTGAGGTCAACCCTTTGGCTGTGGTCAGCAGGTCCGGCTGGACATCGAAAACATCTTCGCTGGCGAAATAATATCCCAGACGGCCAAAGGATGTGACAACTTCATCAGCAATAAACAGCACGTCATATTTCCGGCAAACCTCCAGGCATTTTTTAAAATAACCATCGGGTGGTATGATCACACCGCCGGAACCCATAACGGGTTCTGCGATGAAGGCCGCGACACGGTCCGGTCCGATCTGCTGTAATTTGTTTTCCAGTTCGGCAACTTTCTCGGTGCAAAATTCCTCCACGGTCATGCCCGCCGGACGTGCCCCGGGTTTTGGGTTTGATAGAAAATGCACCCTGTCTTCAAGCATATCCATATTGGCTTTTTCCGACATTTTCCCCGCGCAGGAGGCCGAAAGATAGGTGCTGCCATGATAGGCCCCGACGCGTGATATGATGTGTTTCTTCTCGGGGCGACCCAGACAGTTATTGTAAAAGAACACAAACCTGAGCGCGGAATCCACAGCCGTGGAGCCGCCTGTGGTAAAAAATACATTGTTGAGATCGCCGGGCGACAGGGTCGCCAGCCTGCCGGCAAGGGTCGCCGCGGTGGAGGATGTTTCTGACCAGGGTGAGAAATAGCTCAGCGAGCGCATCTGGTTTGTCACGGCTTCGATTATTTCTTCCCGGCCATGGCCCACATTGACGCACCACATGCCGCCGGGGCCATCGATCAACCGGTTGCCATCACTATCGGTGATGTAGATACCGTCCCCTTGCACGACGACGGTCCGTTGTTCTTCTCCTATCGAGGTTATATCCTCCCATGGATGGATGAAATGTTTGTCCATTTCATGAATATTGCGTGTGATTTCAGTTTGTTCAGTCATTTTTTTTACCTCAATAATTTGAAAATACGATGTTGATGTAATACCGGAACGCCTAACCGTCCTCGAAAAATACCCGGTCATGTTTTAGTGGATTGTCTCGATCAATGGTTTCGTCCAGCTCGCGGGCATACCGGTGCCCCGAAAAAACCGCCGCCGCGATAATAGCCGGCGCTTCACAGTCACCGATACGTTTTACCGATTGTAAGGGGTTGTCCATACCGGTTTCCATTTTCTGCATCAGGGCCTGATAAAGGCCATCATTGGGGGTACGTGCCGTGACCAGTACAATGGCCTCACAATCGATCTGTTTTTCCTGTCCGCTGTAGGTGCACCTTAATGTGGCCGCACTACCATTGCAGCTATCCAGGTCGTGGGCGGTGATGATGTCTACACCTGCCTCCATAAGTCGGGATCTGGCCCGCCACCGGTCATAGGTAAGACCACCCCATTCCGATACCATGTCAGACGGTGTCACGAATGTTACCGGCACACCACGGGCCCGGATCTGTTCAGCAATGACGGTTGCCATGTAATAATGATCGTCGTCGAAAATTACGGTGGGACCGTCCGGAATGCGTCCGGCCATAATATCATCGGGTGTATAGATCTGCTCAACCGGTCCCAGATTAGTAATGCCGCCCAGATTGGCATTACCGAACCCATCGGCGCGCCATGTGGCCCCGGTTGCGATGACAACGTGATCGGCGGCTACATCAAGCACTTCTCCATCGTTCATCTGGCTCTCGCGGAAGATTTCCACATTATCCATTTTTTCCAATTGCTGGACCCGGTAATCGCGAACCCGTGCCCATTCGCTCAAGCCCGGTAATTTTGATTCTCGACTGACACGCCCGCCAAGCTCACGGCTGGCTTCGGCCAGCATCACCGGATAACCCCGCTGGCCCAGTGCGCGGGCGCATTCCAGACCGGATGGTCCCGCCCCGATAATCAAAACCTTTGAGTCAGAACCCTTGGCGGCAATTTTTTCAGGGTGCCAACCGCGCCGCCATTCTTCGCTTATGGTGGGGTTCTGGGTGCACCGGATGGGAACGGCCTTACTGTCACCCATATAACAGATATTACAGCCAATACATTCGCGGATATCTTCCGGTCGGCCTTCTTCAATCTTTTTGGGCAGGAACGGATCGGCAATGGACGGTCTTGCCGCACCGATAAAATCAACAATGCCACGCTTGATTTGCGATGCCATGGTATCGGGTGAGGTGAAACGACCCACGCTGACCACCGGTTTGCTGGTGATGGATTTGATGGTGGAGATGTAGGGTTCCAGCGAGCCTTCCTGAACGAACCGTGACAAACCCATCTCAAGCGAATAATCATTAATATTGATATCCCACAGGTCCGGCAGTTCGCCCATAATGTCGAACATTTCGCGGGTTTCTCCCGGCATGGGGTTGCCGTCTCCGGCACCGTGAGGGCCATTGGTTTCAGCTGAAAACCGCACGGCAACGGCCATGGTATCACCGACGGCCTCTTTGGTGTCCTCGATTATTTCGCGGATCAGGCGAACCCGGTTTTCAACGCTGCCGCCATATTCATCCGTCCGTGTGTTCAGGGTCTTACATAAAAACTGGGACAGCAGATAATCGTGGGTGGCATAGACGTATACGATATCAAATCCGGCCTGTTTGGCACGCAACGCGGCCTTCCTGTGCCAGCGTCGGGTATCGCGGATATCGGCCCGGTCCATGGCACGGGTATGAAAAGGATTGCCATCCGTGTTGGGCTGGCTGACCACCCCGAGGGCAATCTCGCGGCTGCTAAGATTGGGCATCCGTGAGCCACCAATACAGAGCTCGACCCCGGCCAGTGCGCCATGGGCGTGGACTTTTTCTGTCATCAGGGAGTGGGATTTGATATCGCCATCATCCCACAATGATGCGCTGGGGTAGGGGGCATCATCGGATGATGGGTGGATGGAACAATATTCTGTGCAGATGACGCCCCAGCCGCCTTCGGCTTTGACTTCCCGCAATCCGGCCAGGATGCGTGGCCGGTGCCAGCCGCTGCCGGTGCAATGGGGAACCTGATAAAACCGGTTTTTTGCGGTCACGGGGCCGATTTTCAGCGGCTCAAACAAAACATCATAGCGGGGGTCACGTTCGCTCATAGGGCTCTCAATTTTCAGCAAGTTGTGGTAATTCGCGGCGAAACGGCACGCCGTCACTAACGGGTTCATCCAGCTCGCGGGCAAACCGGTGGCCTTCATACACGGCCGCAGCTATGGTTCCCGGTGCCAGACAATCCCCGATGCGCGTAACGGTTTTGATGGATGATTTATCCATCAATGGCGTCAATTTATAATACAGATCATCGTCGGGAAGGCGCGAGCTGACCATGACCACGGCGTTACAAACCCGGGTCTCAATACGGTCAGTGAAGACACACGCCAGATCAACGCAATCGGATTTTATGGCCACCAGATTACGGTGGGCGATAATGTCCACACCCATTTCCAGCAGGCGCGTCTGGATGCGAACCTGTTCCAAGGTGTTATGGGTCCAGCTTGAGACATCTGCCGATGGGGTCACCAATAGAACCTGACAGCCATCGTGTGTGAGTTTCTCGGCCAGCAGACCGCCCATATAATAGTGGTCGTCATCAAATATAACCACGGTTCCCGCCAGCCGGGTTCCGTCCATAATATCATCGGGTGTAAACACATTCCCCGTGGCTGAACCCGCAATGGGTTCATAATTAACCCGGCCCATACCGTCGGTCCGCCACGAGGACCCGGTCGCCAGAACCACATGGGCGGCATCAAATTCCAGTACATCCTCGGCTTTCAGGCGGCTGTCCATATAAACCTCTACGTTGATCATTTTCAAAATCTGGCTTTCACGGTAATCGCGCACCCGCGCCCATTCCGACAGCCCCGGCAGGCGGCTTTCCCGGGTAACACGTCCGCCCAGTTCCGTGGTTGCCTCGGCCATGGTTACGGCATATCCACGCTGGCCCAGTGCGCGGGCACACTCCAGCCCGGATGGTCCGGCCCCGATCACCAGCACCGTGTCATCGCTTTTATTGGCCGGGATGTATTCCGGGTGCCAACCTTTTCGCCATTCTTCCGCCATGGTGGGGTTCTGGGTACAACGCATTGGTATGGCCCTGAAATCCGCGCTGACACAAATGTTGCAACCGATGCATTCGCGGATATCTTCGGGGCGGCCTTCCTCGATTTTGCGGGGCAGGAACGGATCGGCAATGGACGGTCGCGCCGCACCGATCATATCCAGCACGCCATTTTTGACGAGAGATACCATGGTATCGGGTGAGGTGTGACGCCCGACACCGACCACCGGCTTGTTGGTTACCTGTTTTACAAACGCGGTGTAGGGTAATTGTGCGTTCTGTTCGGAAAAGCGCGAGGTTGACGAATCGTTAGACCACTCGCTCACATTTACATCCCACAGATCAGGAATTTCAGCCATCATTTCGACGATGTCACGGCCTTCTGCGTCACATGAAATACCCTTGCTGCCCAATAACTCGTCAACGGCAAACCGCACGGCGATGGCGCAACTATCGCCGACGGCGTCTTTTATATCGGAAAGGATTTCGCGAAATAATCGGGAGCGGTTTTCCAGACTGCCGCCGTATTCATCAATGCGGGTATTATGACGACGTGACAGAAAGTGCATCTGAATGGAAATGTTATGACCGCAATAATCATAGATAATATCGAACCCGGCTTTCTGGGCACGCCGGGCGGCGGCCACATGCCAGGCCCGCACTGCCTTGATATCGTTTTTGTCCATGGCCCGGGCGGAAACCGGATCGAAGCCTTCAACCGGGGTGTGGGACGGAGCCATGGGAATTTCGCGACTGTAAAGGTTAGCTGAAATGAACCCTGTGTAGGCGGGTTGGAAACCGGCCAGTCCGCCGTGTTCATGAATTTTCTCGACCATACGGGCGAACCCTGGGATATCGTTATCATCCCACATGCGCCCTTCGATGAGCGGGCTGTGCTCGGACGTATGATGGATTTCCACTTCTTCGGTACACACCACGGCCCATCCGCCTTCGGCCTTGACGCCGCGCATTTCCGCCATGCTGGACGGATAGCTTCGCCCCATACCGTTACAGTGGGGGACCTGATAAAATCGGTTTTTTGCTGTTACCGGGCCGATTTTTACCGGCTCGAACAGGATGTCGTAACGAGGATCGCGTGTCACTTGGCAACTCTTTTTTTCTGGTCGCGATGGACTATTGGAAAATGCTTGGGGAACACAGTCGAAAGATATGCGAAGCTGTCATTTCGGGCTTCTTCCCGTTTAAGCACCTGCGGATAAAGCAACAGATGTAACCACAGGCCGTCGATTAAGGCCTCGATTTTTCGGGCCGTTGATCCGGGGCCAAGGTTTTCATATCCGCCCTCATTGATAATATCTTCACACAGGTTCTCTATATAAACGAACCGCTTGTCATCGTATTTGTTGTGTACTTTCAGATAACTAGGCCGATATTTTGCCTGTCCCCAAAAAGCAAACCAGACTGCAAGTTTCTTTTTTGAACAGATATTAGGTTTGAAATCTGCCTCGATAATTGCGCCGAGCTTTTGTGCGGGATCAGGACCAGCCTTGAGCATGTCCGAATGCCATTGATCGTAATGTTCACGAGCCAGAAACCCGAGAGTGTCCACGTACAGCGCTTCCTTGCTCTTGAAATGAAAATTGATCACGCCGTGCGACAGCTTGGCGCCTTTTGTTACCGTTGCCAGCGTGGTGGCGGAAAACCCGCGTTTGGCGATGGAGTCTATGGTGGCATTGATCAACTGCTGCCGACGGGCTTGTCGGGTCGCGGTTCTTCCGTTTTTTGGCTTGTCCGAATTATTCGGCGTCATTGTGCGTCTTTCGTCTTAACGTTAAGGTTTTTTCTTGTTCTCAATAGTTCTCAGAATTCTCTGTCGAGCGTTTCAATCGCCGCCAGTTGCATATCCTGATCGCGCTGGCGCTGTTTGCGCAACATCAACCAGCCAGCGATCACAACGCAGATCCCGATGGTCAGTATCATGATGGTCGCCAGGGCATTAATATCGGGCCGCAAGCCAAGCCTGACCCGGGAATAGATCAGCATGGGCAGCGTATTGGCACCGGGACCGGAGACAAAACTCGCGATCACCAGATCGTCCAGGGATAATGTGAAGGCAAGCAACCAGCCGGCCACCATGCCAGGTGCCAGTATGGGCAGTGTGATATCGGTCATGACCCGAAATGGTTTGGCACCAAGGTCCGAGGCTGCGTCTTCCAGAGACTGGTCCGTACCGGCGAGTCTGGCCTGTATGATCACCGCCACATAAGCCATAGAGAAGGTAATATGGGCGATGGTGATGGTCGTGATACCCCGTTCGCTGGGCCAGCCAATTAATTGATTGAGGGTGATAAACAGCAGCAACAACGACAGCCCGGTTATGACTTCCGGCATAACCAGAGGGGCCGAAATCATGCCGCTAAAAAGCAGTCGCCCGCGAAAACGGCCAAACCGCACCAGGGCGAGGCCTGCCAGGGTGCCGAACATGGTAGCGAAGGTCGCGTTCATCACCGCGATCTTTAAACTCAGCATTAATGCCGCCCAGACTGCTTCGCTCTCGAACAAAACGCCATACCAGCGCACTGAAAATCCGCCCCAGACGGGCACCAGTTTCGAATAATTGAAGGAATAGACGATCAGTAACAGGATCGGGATGTACAGGAACGCCATGCCAAAGCACATCACGGAGAATAAAAAGGTTGAGCGCTTTCTCTGCATGGCTCAATCCTCGGTTTTTCTTGATTGATAATACTGGTAGACCATCATGGGCAGGACCAGAACAAGCAGAAGGACAATAGCCACAGCCGAAGCCACCGGCCAGTCGTGGTTCGAGTTAAATTCGTTGTACAACACACGGCCAATCATCAAGACATTGCCGCCGCCCAGCAGGTCCGGTATGACAAATTCGCCCGCAGCGGGGATAAATACCAGCAAAGAGCCCGCAATGATGCCGGGAATGGTCAACGGTAAAGTGACCGTCAGAAACGTGGTTATGGGGTTGGCACCCAGATCGGCAGCCGCTTCGTGCAGGGCCGTATCCAGTTTTTCCATGTTGGCGTAAAGCGGTAAAATCATGAAGGGTACATAAGAATAGACGATACCGATATAGACCGCGAATTCCGAATACAGCATCCTGATGGGTTCATCTATCATACCCAGCCAGATCAGAAGGTTGTTGATGGTGCCGCGATCCGCCAGCAAACCCATCCACGCATAGACCCGCAACAGAAACGATGTCCAGAACGGCAGGATCACCATCATCAAAAGGATGTTCTTGGTCGCCGGTGATGCTCGCACGATCCCATAGGCCATGGGATAACCGAGCAGCAGGCAGAGCAGGGTGGAGATGCCTGAAATCTTGATGGAGTTGAGGTAGGTCTTGACGTAAAAATCGTCTTCCATAAGGAAAATAAAGTTGTCAAATAAAATTCGGATGGTCAGCACCCCGCCTTCAGCAAAATTAATTAACGGGGTGAACGGGGGGATGGCGATTATTGATTCCGCCAGGCTGATTTTGAGTACGATGGCAAAAGGTGCCAGGAAGAACAGCAGCAGCCAGTAAAATGGGATAGCGATCACGATGGTCTGCCAGCGTGATTGAAGCTTGGTGATCCAGGCATTGATATATGAGAAAACCCGGGTATTCATTTTTGTAACACCACCGCGCTGGAGGGGGCCCAACTGAGATAAACCTGGTCATCCCAGTCGAGATCATGTTTAGCGCTTCGGTATCTGGTCTGATTTGGCGCTGTCACATCGACGATCATACCGTTGGACATTTCCACCCGGTAGGTCGACATGTTACCCAGATAGCCAATATCGTGGATCGTGCCCTTCAGTTGATTGGGGCCGGGTTTTTCGGGTGGAGTTTTTGAAATAATGATTTTTTCCGGGCGTACCGCAATCCAGATCTCGGCATTCAGGCGAACCGACGCGCCATGATCGATGTAAAATTTAGTGTCGAGATCATTGACGCTGATTTCGATATGGTCGGCTCCGTCTTGCGTAACCCGACCGTTGAACATATTGGCTGAGCCAATAAATTTGGCAACGTAGCGGGTTTCGGGGAATTCGTATATTTCCGTCGGCGTGCCGATTTGTACAAAAGACCCTTCATCCATAACCGCGATACGGGTCGACAGCGTCATGGCTTCTTCCTGATCGTGGGTTACCACAACGAAGGTCACGCCCAGCTTGTCCTGAATGTTCATCAGCTCGAATTGAGTTTGTGTGCGCAGGCGTTTGTCCAAAGCACCAAGGGGTTCGTCCAGCAATAAAACCTTGGGTCGTTTGATCAAGGCCCGGGCCAGGGCCACGCGTTGGCGTTGGCCACCTGATAACTGGTGTGGTTTGCGCTTCATGAAGGATGAAAGCTCTACCATGGCCAGCATTTCATCGACGCGCCGTGCTATTTCCGATTTTTCCACGCCGTCACGCTTGAGACCATAGGCCACGTTGCTTTCGACGGTCATGTGGGGAAATAGCGCATAAGACTGGAACATCATGTTGATGGGGCGCTCATAGGGCGGAACGTCCGTCATGTCGACACCATCGATGGTAATGGTGCCTGAGGTCGGGGTTTCAAACCCGGCAAGCATCCGCAGTAGCGTGGTCTTGCCACAACCCGAACCACCCAACAGGGAAAACAGCTCTCCCTTGTAGATGTTCAGATCAACGTTGTCGACGGCGGTAAAGGAACCAAAGCGTTTAGTTACACCCTGAACCTTGATCAACGGCACCGCGTTTGGGACTTCCCAAAGGTTCTCGTCGTTTTTGATATCTTGAGACATCCGAACGCCTCCTGCTCGAAACGGGACCCAACGATACAGGTCAGAAAACAGGGTGTCATTATTATAATAATGACACCCTGGGTGGGAAAGTTGCTACTGCCCGGATTTGAAATTGGTCCAGGTTCTGGTTCTGACACGTTCAATTTTTTGAGGTATCGTCGTCAGTGTATACATATTTGATACCTGTTCTTGCGACGGGTACGCAGCGGGGCTGCCTGTTACTTCCGCATCAACCAGCGGCAGTGACGCTTCATTGGCGGTGGCATACCAGGTATAGTTACTGTCATCAGCACCCACCTGGGCACGCATCATGTAGTTCAGGAATAAATGCGCATTTTCCACATTTTTGGCATCAGCAGGAATGACCCAGCCATCGACCCACAGGTTGGCGGCACCTTTACCGGGTGGTAAGAAGAAATCCAGGACCACGCCAGTGTTGGCTTCCTTGGCTCCTGACATGGCGAGCAAGCCATCGGGACCCCAGGTAACCGATACGCAGAATTCTTTTTCAGGCATCCGTTGATAGGCATAGTTGTCGAAGGTCTTGATGTAGGGGCGAACCTTCAACAGCATGTCTTCGACTTTTTTGTAGTCGGCTTTGTTGGTGGAGCTTGGGTCGAGGCCCAGATAGGCCAGAGCCATGGGGATTACATCGGTCGGTGAGTCGAGGAATGATACACCGCACTTTGCCAGAATTTTCATATTTTCGGGCTTGAAGATCAAATCCAAAGAACCAATTGGCGCATTGGGCAGGGTGCTGTTGACCAGTTCCGCGTTATAGGTCACGCCATGGGTGCCCCACATGAACGGAATGATGTGGTTGTTGCCCGGATCCCAGTTGTCCAACTGTCCCATGATATCGGACCGCATATTCTTCATGTTCGGCAGCTTGGATTTGTCCAGCTTCATGAGAATATTCGCCGGTATCAGACGTGCCACAAAGCTGCTCGCATGGACGACCACGTCATAGCCAGAATTTCCGGCAAGGAGTTTTGCATCAACGATTTCGGGGGAATCATAATTATCATACGTGACCTTGATATCGAATTCTTTAGCAAAATTCGCAATAGTCTCTTCACCAATATATTCGGCCCAGTTGTAGACGTTTAATGTGCCTGCGGCAGAAGCTGGCAGGGTACCCAGAGTCAATGCCAGTACCGCAAGGGTTAATCTGGAAAGATATCTCATCGTGTCCTCCACAATTGAAAATGATTTTGTTTAGCTGATAGTTGTAAAGCAGTGCCTGTAGATTATTTTATAATCGATTATAATTTCAATTTTTACGGCTTATATAATTAACCAGAAAATTAGGCTCATTTGCAAGGTTTTTTTCTGACCAGTCAATCAACTTTTTCTCGACCAACATTTCAGGGGTGCTGTCATATGACGACGACTGACAATAAAATTGTTCGCCTTAAGGCCCTTTGACCGGCAGCGACCAGGTTACAAAAAATGCACCTTGAGCCCGCTGATGAGTTTGCCAGCCGGGAAGCCGCCGACACCCTGACAGCACAGCACAGCACAGCACAGCACCGCACCGCACCGCACCGCTCAAAAGATACCTGTCGGGTTGAGATTATCCACCAGTCGACCCGCAATAATACCGACCCGGCTTACAGAAAATACCGCAGCCATATATATACATTGGCCATAACCACACTCAGCAGCATCAGCGGCATACCGATTTTCAGGAAGGTCATAAAGCCGATCGGATAACCGGCCCGCTCGCCCATACCGGAAACCATGACGTTGGCGGCGGCTCCGATCAGGGAACCGTTGCCCCCCAGACAGGCACCCAGAGCCAAAGACCACCAGACCGGTAACAGGGCTTCCTTGCCACCCAGACCGGCTTCCATGGACTCGACCAGCGGGATCATGGTTGCTACGAAGGGAATGTTATCGACAGCCGCCGAGGCAATCGCCGAAAGCCACAGGGTCGCATAGGCCGTCAAGGCCGGGTCGCCACCGGTAAAGTCCATCATGGCGCCGCCCATAATAGCCAGCATACCGGCATGCTCCACGCCGGTAACGATAACGAACAGGCCGATGAAGAAGAATAGCGCAGGCCATTCCACTTCCTGCATGGCCTCGTGCAGGCGTTCGGCCTGGTTCTGGCCATTCTGACCCCAGCTGGCGATCAATAACAGAACCGCCGCACCCAGCATGGCCGTGGTGCCGGGACGAACATCATAATGCTCGCCGATAATAAACCCGGCGATTACCAGTAACAGGACAAACAACGATTTTTTCAGCAACACCATGTCGCGAATACTTTCGGCTTCCTTGAAACGCATGATGCTTTCGCGGCGTTTATCATCGGCGACCAGTTCTTTGCCCCAAAGCAGCCAGAAGATAAACACTGTGACGATCAGCACGATCACCGCGATAGGCCCCAGGTTCGTCATGAATTGCATAAAGCTGAGCCCGGTGGCCGAGCCGATCAGGATGTTGGGTGGGTCGCCGATTAACGTGGCCGTGCCACCGATGTTGGCGGCCAGAATTTGGCTAAACAAAAAGGGGTAGGGGGAGACATCCAGTTTTTCGACGATCAACAGTGCCACCGGGACGACCAGCAGCACCGTGGTCAGGTTATCCAGAAACGCCGAAAAGACAGCCGTTACGATGCTGAGCACGATAAGGATGCCGACCGGATCGGCCTTTACTTTCTTGGCCGACCAGATGGCAACGAATTCAAAAACCCCCGATGTGCGTGTGATCGAGACGATAATCATCATACCGGTTAACAGGGCGATAGTATTGAAATCGATACCGGCGATGGCCTGATCCTGATCGATAACCCCGCTGACGATCATCACCCCGGCACCGAGCAGGGCAATAACCGTGCGGTTCAATTTTTCCGACAGCAAGATTGCGTAGGTGATAATGAGGATGGACACACTCATCCAGAGCGGATCAATGCCGAACATCACGGCGTGTTCTGTGACATTGGCTGCGTCAAGAGGGGTGCTCATTCATCCACCTCCTGTTGCTGCCCGGCGTCCTTTTCACGTTTGTAGTCCTGGCGGGCCTTTATTCTGGCCTGTTGCAGTGCCTCGCGGTCGTATTCCTCGCGCAGTCCGTAGAGCACCGAGAAAAACGAGATAGCCCCGACCAACTTGCTATCGCTATCGACCACCGGAACCACATACTGTTTATCGGTAATCAGCATCAAGGCATCGATCAGGGGGCTGTCGGGGGTGACCGTGGTAACGTTCTGATCTGCCAGCTCACCAATAGATTTTTCCCGTACATTATTCAGGCGATCCTGCATTTCCTCGGCGGTTTCGTCCAGATAACTGGCCAGTTTCATGCCGGACTGTGGCTTGTTCATCAGGGAGACTGCCTTGGGGATCATGAATTGCATGATCCTGTCACCGCTGATTAATCCGGCGAAGGTGCCGTCGCGTTCGGTTACCGGAACCAGTCCCATATGTTTCTCAACCATGAAGTCGATGGCCTTGCTGGCTAATTCATCGGCGAACAGGCTGGTTTTGATGGGAGCCATCATGGTTTTGCAATCCATGGTGTTTTCCTTCTGACCAGTTTTTATTTCTTTTAGTCAAGATGTAGAATAGTCTAAACCTCGAATTTCCCCATGTCATTAACATCTATCAATTGCGAATATTTTATTCATGAGCGGTTTAGTTGGGGCTTGGTTCAGGAATTCTGCCGCCAATCATGATTGTGATTTCTTCGGCAGCCTGTCTGACCTTCGCGCCAAGCTCTGATACGGTGGTATCTTGAAACCTGACCGATGGGCCGGAAACTGACACCCCGGCAATGGCCTGTCCAAATGAATTATAGATGGCAGCAGCAACACACCGCATGCCGCTATAACGTTCTTCATCGTCGAAAGACCATCCGCGCTTTCTTATTTTTTCGAGATCGCTGAATAATGCATTGGGCGATGTCAGGGTCTTCGGGGTGAATTCCGGTAATCCTTTGATTTGCAGAATGTTCTCCAGATCACGTTTTGACAAATCAGATAACAGGGCTTTGCCGGTTCCTGAGGCGTGCATGTGGCTGCGTGTTCCCGGGCGAAAAAATGCCCGGATGGGATTGGCCGTTTCCACCTGGCAGATAAATACCACATCGCCGTTATCGGGGATCGCAAGGTTGGCCGTTTCGCCGGTTTCTTCCATCAGAGGCCGCATGACTTTCTGGGCCGCTTCCACCAAGTTGGTGCGGGACAAATAAGAACTGCCGATACTGAAAACCTCGATGCCGACGGCCCATTCCTGAGTTGCTTCGTCGAAATCTATAAATTTATGCTTTTGTAAGGTCGCCAGAATCCGGTGCGCAGAGGAAGGCGGCATACCGATCCGCAGGGAAAGATCGGTCAATGTGGCACTGCCTTCCTTGGCCAGGGCACGTAACAGCATCAATCCACGCTCTAGCGCCAGAACGGTATTGCCCGGTGTTTCCGACTGAATGGAGCGGGGGCGGCCCCGTGAACGCTTCTTGAGTTCCTGTTCCATAAATAACCCTTATGCACGAATATTATGATGGATAGAGCAATATCATATAATAAAAAATTTTTCTAGAAAATATTTTCATAGTAATTGAAAAATAAATAAACCTGTAGAAACAAATAGTTATGCATTTAATTTGATTTTTTGGAAAATTTTTCAGAAAAATTGATAAAATAAAACTAACTGCTATTATTAAACTATCAAAATCACCATATGGTTATCCATATGCATCAGGAGGAATTGACATGAACGGCCAGAACCCGGTTTTTATACCCGGTCCAACGAATATTCCCGACCGCTTGCGTTCGGCGATGAATATTGCAACAACGGACCACCGCGCACCGGATTTTGCGACAACTTTTATGCCTTTGCTGGAAGGCCTGAAGGACGTTTTCAAAACCCAGAGCGGACAGGTTATTACCTTCCCCTCGACCGGAACCGGTGGTTGGGAAGCCGCCATCACCAATACCCTGTCGCCGGGCGACAAGGTGCTGGTTGCACGTTTTGGCATGTTCTCCCACCGCTGGATCGATCTCTGCCAGCGCCATAATCTGGATGTTGAGATCATCGAGTGCGAATGGGGAACAGGTGCGCCTGCTGAACTTTATGGCGAGCGTCTGGCGGCCGATACGGGTCACGAAATTAAAGCCGTGCTGGTCACCCATAACGAAACCGCCACAGGTGTTCTGAGCGATGTGGCTGCGCTCCGCAAGGCGATGGACGCCGCCGGTCATCCGGCGTTGTTCTACGTTGATTGTGTCAGTTCGCTGGCCTCCATGGATTTCCGAATGGACGAATGGGGCGTAGATCTGGCGGTCTCAGGCTCGCAGAAAGGATTTATGTTGACCGCCGGTATGGCCATCGTCGGTGTCAGCCAAAAGGCTCTGGCGGCAACAGAAAACGCCAAATGCCCACGCACATTTTTTGATTTCCGCGATATGCTGGCGGCTAACGCCAAAGGCGGTTTCCCCTATACCCCACCCATTCAGTTGATCAGTGGCCTGCGTGAAAGCCTGGCTATGTTGCTCGAGGAAGGTCTGGACAATGTGTTTGCCCGTCATTTCCGCATTGCCGAGGGTGTTCGCAAAGCTGTCGATGCCTGGGGCATGTCATTGTGCGCCAAAACACCTGATTTGTATTCCGACAGTGTCAGTGCGATTTACGTACCCGAGGGTTTTAACAGTGACGATCTGACCAATCACGCCTACGATGTATATGATGTATCGTTCGGGGTCGGGTTGGGCAAGATGGCCGGCAAAGCCTTCCGGATCGGTCATTTGGGATCGATCAGCCCGGTCATGGCCCTGTCAGGCATTGCCACCATCGAAATGGCCATGAAGGATCTTGATTATCCCATTGAACTGGGTTCCGGGGTTGCCGCAGCCCAGGAATATTACCGCAGAACCACAAATAGAGCGCTGTCCAAGGCAGCATAAAGGGGCACGTAAAATTATGTCTGAAACATCTGATCTGTACATCCCGTCATTCGATGATGTGAAAACCGCCCGTGAGTTAATTCAACCCTATATCCATCGCACACCTGTGCTCACGTCGAGCTATTTCAACGGGCTGAGTGGTGCCGAGCTGTTTTTCAAGTGTGAGAATTATCAGAAAGCCGGTGTTTTCAAGGTGCGCGGCGCGTCCAATGCGGTTTTCGGCCTGAGCGATGAACAGGCGGCCAAGGGCGTGTGCAGCCATTCTTCGGGCAATCATGCGCTATCGCTGAGTTATGCGGCCAGACGGCGCGGGATCAAAGCTACGGTGGTCATGCCCAATACCGCGCCGGAAGCCAAAAAGGCAGCGGTTCGAGGATATGGCGGTGAGGTTTTGGAATGCGAGCCCTCGACCACGGCGCGTGAGGCCATGCTGCAACAGGTAGTTGAACGCACAGGGGCTGATTTTGTCCATCCCTTTAATGACCATCGGGTGATTGCCGGACAGGCCACATGCGCGCTGGAACTGCACGAAGAAGTTGATGAACTGGACGCCGTGGTTGCCCCCATTGGCGGTGGCGGCATGATATCGGGAACATGTCTGAGCCTGTCTAATATATCGCCTTCGACCAGGATTTATGCCGCTGAGCCGGAAAATGCTGACGATGTATATCGCTCGGTTCAGGCCGGTAAAATAATCGAGGATGATGCACCCCAGACCGTGGCTGACGGTTTGAAGGTCAGTATGCGTCCCCGGACCTGGCATTTTGTCTCGAAATACGTCAACGGTGTGCTGTTGGTCAGCGAGCAGGAGATCATCGATGCCATGTATCTGACGTGGCAACGCATGAAAATTGTTATTGAGCCGTCCAGTGCGGTGGCCATTGCAGCGGTGTTTAAGAATAAGGAATTGTTTGCCGGTAAACGGGTCGGTGTGATCCTGACCGGTGGAAATGTGGACCTGAAAAAACTGCCCTGGATGTAGGGCCGATTAACAAAAGGAACGAACCTATGAAAGATAGTATCAATCTGGCTGATTATGAAGTCGGCTATAATATCCCCGCAGCTATCGGTATGGCCGAGGCTGATATCCAGACACCCTGTCTGGTGCTGGATCTGGACGCGCTGGAGCGTAACATTGTCAAAATGGGAAATTTTGCCAAAGACATGGGTGTGCGTCACCGGGTGCATGGAAAGATGCATAAATCGGTTGATGTGGCTTTGTTACAGGAAAAGCTCGGTGGATCTTGTGGCGTCTGTTGCCAGAAGGTATCCGAAGCCGAGGCTTTTGTGCGCGGTGGTATTAGGGACGTTCTGGTCTCAAACCAGGTGCGTGACCCGGCCAAGATCGACCGCCTTGCCCGTCTGCCGAACCTGGGTGCGCGCACCATTGTTTGTGTTGACGATCTGGATAATATTAGCGGCCTGTCTGGCGCAGCCCAAAAACACGGCACGTCCATTGAATGTCTGGTGGAAATTGACTGTGGTGCCGGGCGTTGCGGTGTGTCTTCTACCGAAGCCGTTGTGGAGATCGCCAAGGCAATCGACGCTGCTGACGGGTTGAAGTTTTCTGGCATTCAGGCCTATCAGGGCGCCATGCAGCATCTTGATCTGTATGAAGACCGCAAGGCAAAAATCGACATCGCCGTGGACATGGTCCGCGACGCGGTGGCCGCCTTGAAGGTCGAGGGGCTGGATTGTGATATCGTCGGTGGCGGCGGCACGGGAAGTTATTATTTTGAAGGTAAATCGGCAGTATTTAATGAACTGCAATGCGGCTCCTATGCCTTTATGGATGCCGACTATGGCCGTATCCTGGATCAGGACGGCAAGCGTATCGATGACGGAGAATGGGAAAATTCGCTGTTTATCCTGACCTCGGTCATGAGCCACACCAAGACCGACAAGGCCATCGTCGATGCCGGTCTGAAAGCCCAGTCGGTCGATAGTGGCCTGCCGTTTGTTTACGGGCGTAACGATGTGGAATACATCAAATGCTCCGATGAGCATGGCGTGGTGTCCGACCCTGACAATGCACTGGTCATTAACGAAAAGCTCAGGCTGGTGCCCGGTCATTGTGACCCGACCTGCAACGTGCACGACTGGTATGTAGGTGTGCGCGGTGGCGTGGTTGAAAGTATCTGGCCGGTCACGGCCCGTGGTCTGGCATATTAAGGAGCAGGATATCATGCTGGTTATTTCTGAAGAAACCTGTCAGCAGGTTATTGGCCGGGCTGATGCCTTCAGCGCGGTCGAGGGTGTATTTGCCGCCATGTCAAATGGCGACGCGTACAATTTTCCGGTCATCCGGGAAGCCATCGGTCATGCCGATGCGTTGTATGGCTTTAAATCCGGTTTCGATCGGGCTGGTATGGCACTGGGCGTAAAATCCGGTGGTTACTGGCCGGGCAACATGGCCAAAGGGCTGACCAATCATCAGTCCACCATCTTCCTGTTTGATCCCGATACAGGTAAATTGAAGGCTCTGGTTGGGGGAAACTATCTGACCGCCGTGCGTACCGCGGCGTCCAGCTCCATCTCCATCAACCATCTGGCGCGCCGTGATGCCAGGGTTATTGGCATGGTAGGTGCGGGTCATCAGGCCACATTCCAGCTTCGTGCCGCCGCCGAGCAGCGGAATTTTGAAAAGGTCGTGGCCTGGAATATCGACCCTGCCATGCTGTCCGGTCTGGCCGATGTGGCCGAGGATCTCGGCTTGCCTTTTGAGGCGGTTGAACGCAAACAACTGGGCGAGCAGGCCGATGTTATTATCACCATCACCTCGGCCCACGAGCCCCTGATGATGAAAGACTGGATCAAACCCGGCACCCATATTGCGTGCATGGGAACCGATACCAAAGGCAAGCAGGAAGTCGATCCGGCACTGGTCGCCGCAGCGACGGTTTTCACTGACGAGATCGCACAATCGATCACCATCGGTGAGATCCAGCACGCCATCGCCGAGGGCCTGATCGATCAGTCAGCCATTACCCCGATCGGTGATGTGATCAACAAAAAATACCCCGGTCGCTCAAGCGATGACGAGATTACCCTGTTCGATGGTACGGGTGTCGGATTACAGGATCTCGCCGTGGCCTCGGTCGTGGTCAAGCTGGCACAGGAACAGGGCAAGGCTACCGAGGTTGATTTCTAGGTTCTCAGGGCCTTGATTGAACACAAAAAAACCCGGCGCAATGCCGGGTTTTCTCGTTTGGATACAGAATGTACTTGGGTAAATTAGCGAACCGAAATTAGTTCGTATTTACCGTTTTTGATTTCCATTTCCTTGTAGCTACCGAAGACTTCACCGATTTTGTTAAACTCAACATTTGTTGCGCCAACATAATCGATTTCGCCACCACTGCTGAGAATCTTCAGGCCTTTGGCCAGTTCGCCCGGATTGATTTTTTCACCCGGTGCATTGGCAACAGCCATCATCTTGGACTGGATTGCGGCCCGGTCCGATGAACCGGCGGCCTGCATGGCCAGCGCGATCAGTGCTGCGGCATCGTAAGACTCGCCCGTGAAAGGACCACCTACGGTGATACCGGCTTTTTCAGCCATGTCAGAGAAGGTTTTGGCACCCTGGCTTTCAGCACCCGGGACCGTGGCAATGGTGCCATTGAGATCGTTCCCGAAAGCATCGGTCAGAGCGTCACCAAACATGCCGTCTGCCAGCACGAATTTGTCAAACGCACCGGAGTCCAGGGATGCCTGGATCATGCCTTTGCCACCCTGATCGATATAGCCGAATACGGCCAGGATTTTCGCTCCAGAAGCAGCCAGTGCGCCAACTTCGGCGGAATAGTCTGCTTTGCCATCTTCGTGGGCAGCAACCATGGAAATTTTACCACCCTGAGCGGTAAACGCGCTCTGGAATGAGTCTGACAGGCCCTTGCCATAATCGTTGTTGGTATAGGTTACGGCAATTTCGGAAACGCCACGGCTTTTCAGAATAGCCGCAATGACCTGACCCTGACGGGCATCAGACGGTGCGGTGCGGAAGAACAGGTCTTTGTCTTTGAGCTGTGACAGACCGGGTGATGTGGCTGAGGGCGAAACCATCACGACACCGTTGCCGACGGCAACGTTGCTGGCGATGGCGCCGGTCACACCAGAGCAATCAGCGCCCATGATGGCGGCAACGCCATCGGCGGTAATCAGCCTTTCGGCAGCTGCTGTGGCAGCCGCAGAGTCAACGCAGGTTGAATCTGCACGAATAGATTCCAGTTTCTTGCCACCCAGCAATGCGCCTGAGTCTGAAACTTCCTTCATGGCCAGTTCCGCAGAGGAGGCCATGTCAGGGGTCAGAGATTCAATGGGTCCGGTAAAGCCGAGGATTACACCGATTTTGATTGTTTCGGCGGCAAGAGCCTGTCCTGTCATTGTTGCGAGTATAGTTGCAGCCAGTAAAATTTTTCTCATATTCTCTCTCCGAGTTTATTAGGATAATACTTTATTGTTAATTGATCGGGTAATTTAGATCTACCGTCTCTCTTTCTGGATGCCTTCCGGCAATATTCCCCCAGGATTAAAGCGCATTACAAGCAAAAGCACCAACCCCATTGTGAATAATCTCATATGTTGTGCGGATTCCATCAGATGCAGGCGAACCGGATTGCTCTCTACCATCCAGGTCGTTGACACTTCGATAAGCCAGACACCGACAGGTTCTGCCTCGATCCAGACAAACCAGATCAGGAAGCCGCCGAGCACCGAACCCAGATTATTTCCCGATCCGCCGACGATGACCATGACCCAGATCAGGAAGGTGAAGCGTAAGGGATTATATGATCCCGGGGTTAACTGCCCATCCAGGGTCGTCAACATGGTACCGGCAATCCCGACCACGGCAGAACCGATGATAAATACCTGTAAATGGCGTTTTGTTACATTTTTACCCATGGCGCTGGCGGCGGTCTCATTATCGCGGATGGCGCGCATCATACGCCCCCATGGGGAGTTCAGCGCCTTGATGCTCATGGTCAGGATAATTAGCAGGACGGCTAAAAACAGGCCCGAATAACACAATTTTACAAAAATGCTGGAAGATTGCATGACCAGTGTAGCGAGTTGCGCCACCCGGTCGTCCCCGGTAAAAGCAGATAGGGTTCCCGAATGCAGGGTTTCGATCAGCGATATAAACCAGTCTGCTTCCTGCAGGTCGACCTCGTAGGGTACAGGGCGTGGCAAACCGGCGACATTTTTCACGCCACGGGCCAGCCAGTCCTCATTTTTCATGATGGCAATGGTAATCTCGGCAATACCCAGTGTGGCAATAGCCAGATAATCCGAGCGCAACCCCAGAACCACTTTGCCGATCAGCCAGGCCGCTCCGGCGGCGAATGCACCACCGACAACCCACGACAGGATAATCGGCAACCCGAGGCCACCAAGGTATCCCGTTACGGCAGGATTAACCGCTTCAATATCTTGGGTTGCCATATCAAAGAAATACCGGAATAAGAAATATCCAATGATGATGACCGGGCTCAGGACAAGGGCTCGGCCCGGCCCCTTGCTCATGCGGCGAAAAATCAAAACAATGGCGCTCACCGCGGCAATCGCCACCAGCACGGCGAATAACAGGTTTAATCCACCGGCGCTCCAGGCTTCGGGAACCGGGTCTTTCGACACCAGAACGGCGGCGAGGCCGCCCAGGGCGGCGAAGCCCATTGTTCCCACATTAAATAACCCGGCATACCCCCATTGGATATTCACACCCAGGGTCATAATTGAGGATATCAGGCATAAATTAAAAATTGCCAGGGCCACGGACCAGGACTGCATGAAACCGACCAGCAAAAACAGGATCGCCATAATGCTGAAGGCTAAAACCGGACGTAATGAGTTGGTCATACGACTTTTCCTTTCATCAAGCCTGTCGGTTTGACGAGCAGGACGATCACCAGGATGATGAACGATACGGCGAATTTATAGTCCGTGGAAAGCAACTGCATCATGCCTTCCGGGGCCATGCTTTGTGGCAACAGATACATGAAGAACTTTTTATAGGCGTAAGTGATCATGACCTCGGAGAACGCGATCACGAAACCACCGACAATGGCCCCGACCGGATTGCCAATGCCACCAACGATGGCCGCCGCAAAGAACGGCAGCAAGAGCTGAAAATAGGTAAAGGGCTTGAAGCTTTTGTCCAGTCCATAAAGTGTGCCAGCGATGGTCGCCAAAATTGCGGTGATAATCCAGGTGATCATAACTACCCGTTCCGGGTTAATGCCCGACAGCAACGCCAGATCCTCGTTATCTGAATAGGCCCGCATGGCCTTGCCCATACGGGTCTTTTGCAGGAACATGAACAGGGCAATTACCAGCATGACAGCGATACCCACGGTTAAAACCTGACTGACCTTGATGGCCAGACCTTCGTCCAGTCCGGTCAGGGTCTTGAATTCTCGTGCCCTGATGATAAATCGCTCACCATCGGCGAAACGCTGGTCATTGGGCCCGATAATAAAACGAACGATACCGTTTAACAGGAACATCACCCCCGTCGAGGCGATCACAAATATGGCCGGAGAACTGCGTTTTGTCCGATAAAACCTGTACACGGACCGATCAATTAACAGCGACATGCCTATTGCGGCAAGGATGGCAAACGGCAGGGCCAGCAAGGCCGTCGGCAAAGGCCCCAGGCTGATACCCAGCGATTGCAGCCACCAGGTGCCTAATACGGTGACCATGGTTCCAAACGCCATCATGTCGGCGTGGGCAAAATTTGCAAATCGCAGGATGCTGTATATCAGCGTCACCCCAAGCGCGCCCAGCGCCAGTTGGGAACCATAGGCCAGGCTCGGGATCAGCACAAAATTGCTGAATAATACAAGGGCATTCAGAATATCGGTCAACGTGTCTAGCCCCCCATGAAAGATCGTCGGACTTCAGGGCTGGCCAGCAAGGCCTCACCTGTGTCGGTGTGTCTGTTTTCCCCGGTTACCAGTACATAACCGATGTCGGCGATGTTCAGGGCCTGACGGGCATTTTGCTCGACCATCAGGACGGCAATCCCGGCGTTCCTGATTTCCAGGATGCGATCAAACAGCTCATCCATCACAATCGGAGAAACCCCGGCGGTCGGCTCGTCCAGCATGAGCACCTGCGGCTGGGTCATCAAGGCCCGGCCAACGGCAACTTGCTGGCGTTGGCCACCCGATAGCTCACCGGCTGCCTGGTGGCGTTTTTCTGCCAAAATCGGGAACAGATCAAATACCTGCTCCATTGTTGTGTTGATATCATCATCACGCAGATAGGCGCCCATTTCGAGATTTTCCTCGACGGTCATGCTGACAAAAACATTACTGGTTTGCGGCACGAAGGCCATGCCCAGCTTGACTCTGTCTTGTGGCGATGTTGCGGTTATGTCAACGCCGTCCAGGGTAACCTTGCCCTCTCGAAGGTTGAGCATACCGAACAGGGCTTTCATGGCCGTTGATTTGCCCGCACCATTTGGCCCGAGAATAACGGCAATTTCGCCCTTGCTGACATCAATGGTACAGCCATTGAGGATATCGGCTCCCCCATATCCTCCGAACATGGCCTGACCGGAAAGAAAACTCATGGTGTGTCAGTCTTTGGCTTATTTTTTAATCCGGTTCCCAGATAGGCCTCGATAACCACCTCGTTGGATTTAATTTCCTCGGCCGTTCCTTCTGCCAGCACCGCCCCTTCGGCCATGACAATGACCTGATCACAGAGTTTTGAAATAAAATCCATGTCATGTTCTATCATACAGAAGGTGTAATCGAATTCCTTGTTCAGGCGGATGATAGCATCGCCAATATCATTGAGCAGGGTACGGTTTACCCCGGCACCGACTTCATCGAGCAAAACAACCTTGGCATCCACCATCATGGTGCGGCCCAGTTCCAGCAGCTTCTTTTGCCCACCCGACAGGTTACCGGCACGTTCATCGGCGATGTGTGCCAGATTGAGAAAGTCGATCACGTCATCGGCCTTCTGGCGAACGGCCTTTTCCTGCAAGGCCACACTGCTGGTGCGGAACCAGGTGTTCATCAGCCTCTCGCCCGATTGTTTGCTGGGAACCATCATCAGGTTCTCACGCACGCTCAGTGTGGGGAATTCATGGGCTATCTGAAACGTCCTGAGCAATCCCTTGTCGAACAACTGGTGGGCCTTTAAACCCGACACATCATATCCGTCGAGCATGATGCTGCCGGAAGACAGCGGGAAGGCCCCTGCAATCAAATTGAAAAGAGTTGTTTTGCCCGCACCGTTAGGTCCGATTAAACCCGTTATTGCACCTTGTTTGACTTCCAGATTTACGCCGTTAACGGCTTTGACCCCACCAAAATGTTTGGATACCTCTTCTACAACAATCATATATGCTAACTTCCTGCTGGTCAGATAACTATATTAGATTCCATTTTTGAACTTCCTATTTAGCCCACATATATGGCTTGTTCAATACTATGATGGTATCTGGGCTCAGGTGACCGGCTTTCGTTGGTATACGATCACCCGTTCAGGCAGGATTTATCATAGATGTCCTGTTTTCACAAATATGGTGCAGCCTTCTGTACTGTAGGGTGTGTGGACGCTGCCCGGCGGATTGCGCAGCCATGTTCCCTGCTGATAACGACCGTGTTCATCCTCGAAGGTGCCATCAAGCACCAGAATTTCTTCGCCTGCGGGATGGGAATGTTGGTTGAAGACTGTTCCGGGCTGCCATTTTACCAGGGCGACGCTTTCGGTTTTGTATTGATGAAGGGGCATAACCGACAAGCCTGTCACCAGACCTGGCAACCATTCTGTCTGGTTCGTATCCAGGCGAACATAAGTTTGATCTTCCGGGTTCATATGCCCGAGTTTTACAAATATCTGTGCGCCATGGGTGCTGTAGGGGCGGTGGTGGGAGCCGTCCGGGTTTCGCACGTACATGCCCGAACCAAAATCTCCAGTGTCATCGGAAAATACACCTTCCAGAACAAAAAATTCCTCTCCACCGGCGTGATGATGCGGTGAAAATTCACTGCCCGGTGAAAACCGCACGATGGTGGTCGCCCGGCCAGCTTCGGAGTCTTGTCTTTCCAGCATCTTGCGCTCTACGCCGATTGCGGGGCTGTTAACCCATGGCGTCACATTGGTATCAATTACAATCGGTATGTCAAAATTCATGTTTAAATTGGTTGCCATGTCATGTTCTTCACTGTTGGCTGTTAAATAGTATATCCCAGGTGGCTGGTGGACACCAATGGCGTGCCCCGGTGAACCCTGTAATGTCCATGCTCATGACCAGAGGCTCGTCATTTGGTTATTTATCAGTAAGTTTTTTCAATATGTTATATACATTTATTTATCTATCTATCGATAGGTAGATAAAGTATGTATGGTATAAGTCTTGACGCGGACGATGTCAAGAACTATCTATCAATAGGTAGGCAAGGCCGCAGGAAAAAAATGTCAGAAACCATACCCATGCGTGATCAGATACTCAGTGCGGCGGAAAAGCGCGTTCGTGCTGTAGGGTTTAATGCCGTCAGTTTTCGTGATGTGGCAAGCGATGTGGGCATAAAAAGTTCCAGTATTCATTATCATTTCCCGCAGAAGGAAGACCTTGGCGTACATCTTGTCACAGGCTATAGGGAACGTTTTCAGGCTCGACTCCAGATGATCGACCGCCGCTCACCGAGCCCGCGCGAGGCAATTCAGGCGTTCATATTATTATATGATGAAGCATTGGTCATTGGCTCATCGGTTTGTCTGTGTGCCATATTAAGTGCCGAGGCAAATAGTCTCCCTGAACGGGTTGCGACAGGCATCAGGGATTTTTTCACGGTCAATGTTGATTGGCTGTGCAAGGTTCATGATCGCATGGACTCCACAGCAGGGCTATTTGCTCCCCTCGAGATCATTGCAGCCCTGGAAGGGGCCATGATTGTATCGAGCGCCATGAAGACCAGAGAAGCATTCGATGCTGCAGCTAAACGAATTCTGGCAACATATATATAACCCGGTACAAGTAACCGATAACTTTGGGAATGCCGGATCGCTCACAGAGATCAGTAGAAAACCATCTTCGGTTTGCTCGCTTTTAACGGTTATGGTCCCGCCATTCCGGTTGTATTTAACGGCATTGGCGAGATAGATAGGGCTTCAGAAAATATTTCAGCAAATACGGTCGTTATTACAGGGACCTTGCCGCGATAATGTCGAGAAACTCACCCGCAAAATTCTTTAGTTTGGCTGCGCCAACACCGTGGATATGGGAAAATTCGGTCTCGTCGCGTGGTTGCTGACGGGCCATGTCTTCAAGAGAGCGATCAGAAAAAACGATGTAAGCAGGCACGTTCCTTTTCCGGGCAAGTTCTGTCCGCTTGTCTTTTAACTGCACCAGCAGAGCGATTTGATCCGGGTTTAGGTTATCCGGTTTGGTATGCTGTGAACGAGACCTTTTATTTCGCGTTTCGTCATGGCTCCGGGGCGATTTGATGATATCCTGGCGGTAGCTGAACGTCTGTTTGTTTTTTATCAGGTCGTGAGCTTTTTCAGTCAGTGCCAATCCGCCGTATCCGGTAATGTCGAGGCGCAAAAGGTTCGTTGCCACCATCTGGCGAACAATCGAACGCCAGGTATTTTTATCCAGATCAGAGCCGCGCCCGTAAGCCGCCAGATTGTCATGCCCGTTGCTGCGTATTTTCTCGGTGTTTGCGCCGCGTAAAATATCGATTAAATGTGACTGGCCGAAGATCTGGCCCGTTTGGACACAGACTGACAACAACCGCTGGGCCGCATGGGTTCCGTCAACCATTTGTGGCGGGTCAAGGCAAATATCGCAATTGCCACAACCCTCGGGGTCGTCCAGTTCATCGCCAAAATATTTCAACAGGGCCGCGCGGCGGCACTGGGGTGCTTCACAATAAGAAACCAGCGCGTCCAGGCGTTTGTGTTCGCGGCGCTTATGATCGCCATCGTTGTCTTCCTGATCGATGAACTGGCGGCGCATACGCAGATCGTCCAGGCCATAGATCATGTGGGCGGTTGCCGGCTTGCCATCACGTCCGGCACGGCCGATTTCCTGGTAATAGGCCTCTACACTGCCTGGCATATCGGTATGGCAAACAAAACGCACATCGGGTTTGTCAATCCCCATGCCAAACGCAATGGTCGCAACCATGATCACACCATGGTCTGCCGTCATGAAGGTATCTTGATTGCGGGTCCGGGTTTGGCTATCCATCCCGGCATGATAGGCCAAGGCGTGAAAGCCCTGATCGCAGAGGAATTGGGCCATCTTTTCGGTCTTGGCGCGTGACAGACAATAGACAATGCCGCTCTCTGCCGGGTGGACATTGAGTACATCGAGCAATTGTTGCCGGGCGTTGTTGCGCATAGCCACACTGAGACGGATATTGGGCCTGTCGAACCCGGATACAAAACACTGTCCGGTGCCACCAAACAGTTTGCGGACGATATCGTCCTGGGTTGCTTTGTCGGCGGTCGCGGTCAACGCGGCGATGGGGACGTGTGGAAAATATTCCCGCAGCCTGTTCAATGTTTCGTAATCCGGTCTGAAAGAGGGGCCCCAGCGCGACAGGCAATGGGCTTCGTCGATGGCGAACAGAGTGATGGGAAGTCGTGACAGTGCGTCTAGCATCCGTGGGGTCATCAGTCTTTCGGGGGACAGATACAACAATCGTGTAGCCCCCGATGCTGCTCGCTTCCAGGTCGCAACATTGATCTCTCGCGGGCGTGTTGAATTGATAGTATCTGCGGGCACGCCAACCAGTTTCAGCGTCGCAACCTGATCTTCCATCAAGGCTACCAACGGCGAGACTACGATACTCAGGCCACCTTTCAGCAAGGCTGGAATTTGGAAACACAGGGATTTACCTGAACCTGTCGGCATCACCGCCAGGGTATGGTCGTTGGCCAGCAAGGCCTGTACCACCTCTGACTGGCCAGGTCGAAAGGTATCGTATCCAAATACTGATTTGAGAATTTTCTCGGGCATGGCCCCAGTTTAAATAGCACAGCGAGAAATGAACATCCCATTATATTCAGTCATGGATTTTATCGAGTTGGTTAATAGAATAAAGCTGATGCATGGCTCTTTACCGTAGAGCCCCGAGAGCCCCGAGAGCCCCGAGAGCTTCACTGCCCCACGAAATCCGATTTGCGGAACCCTTGAATGTATAGCAGAGCCGTCAGATCGCCATAATCTATCCATGCGTTTGCCTGCAGCTTCAGGCTGTGCGAGCCGTGAAACGCAACTCCGAGCCCTGCGGCATGGATCATTTTAATATCGTTGGCCCCGTCGCCGACGGCCAGGGTATCAGACGGTTGCAGGCCTTTTTCCTCACACAGCCTCATCAGGGTTTCCAGTTTCGCAGTCCGCCCCAGAATAGGTTCCTGAACTTCGCCGGTTAATCGGTCTTCGGCGAAGATCAGTGTGTTTGCCTGGTGGTCATGGAAATTAACCCGTTTGGCAATGCGTTGGGTAAAAAAGCTGAAACCGCCGGAGACCAGAATGCAATAAGCTCCATGATGGCGCATGGTGCGGACGAATGTTTTAGCCCCTGGCATTAGCGATATGTGGTTTTCATACACACTTTCCAGCAGGCCACGCTCCATACCTTCCATCAATACCATGCGTTGACGCAAGGCATCGGAGAAGCTGATGTCACCATTGATGACGGCGACCGTGATTTCTTTGATCTGTGGGCCTATACCCATGGCATCGCCAAGCTCATCAATGCATTCCTGATTGATGATGGTCGAGTCCATGTCGGATATAAGGATCTTCTTGCGGCGACCTGCCACGGCCGTGCATACCGCGTCAATACGGGTTCCCGACAAGGCCTGATGGGCCAACTCGCTCAGGGCTGTGGATGTTAATCGAGAGTCGAATAATAAATCACAGGCCTCGTTTTCAGCCAGCCAGTCCCGTTCTGGCGAAACCTCCAGGTGTTGGCAAACTTGATCAATATGAGCGGGTTCCAGAGGCGCCGTTTCAATATTTCCGATCAGTGTAAGGGCATAGGACGTCATAGATGTTGCTCCGGTTAAGGGGTGGTTCGGCCATCGAATGGCGTAAGCCACGATATAAAGCTAATGACGTCAGGGCCTTTATACATGTGAAGGTTCCATTTTGCCAGATTGACATTCCATATTGAAAAACATACCATGCGTGCATGAACGATATTTGGACTATACCACAAATGCTGCATTGGTCTATACCAGATGACACTCGTAAGTCATGGGATAGGAAAATACCCTATTATATTCGGTTTCGCGATCATTTTGCCGCCATGATCAAGGCCGGTACATTGTTACCGAATGCCAAGCTGCCGTCGGAGCGGGCCCTGGCTGAAGATTTCTCCATTACCCGGGTTACGGTCCGCCAGGCATTGATCCGTATGGAAGCCGAAGGGCTGATTTTTCGTGAAAAACGGCGTGGCTGGTTCGTATCACCGCCTCGCATACTGTACGATCCGACAACCAATGCCAGCTTTACCAAGAGTGTTACCGAACAGGGTCGTGTCGCCGGCACGTTGGTGCTGTCCAAACAACGGGTGATGGCTTCTGCCTGGGTGAGTGAGAATCTGGGTTGTGCGCCGGGCGCTGAAATCTTCATTATAAACCGCTTGCGCACGATCGATGGCCGGGCGGTTCTGGTTGAACAAATACACATCAAGGCCGAGCGTTGCCCCGGTCTGCTGGAAAACCCGCTCGATCAATCCATGACAGATTTATTATCGGAAAAATACGGCATAGTTGAGCGCCGGGCGCAAATAAATATGCGCCCGACAGTTTTGCTGGAGGATCCGGCACACGCACTTGGGGTCACGGCGGGGACGCCCAGCCTGTACCTGTCGCGCAGCATTGTGGATCAATATAACGAGGTGATTGAGCTGGACCTTGAGTTCTGGCGTCATGATGCAATCGATATCTGTGTCGCCGCAACAGGGAAAACGGCTGACTAACAGGCCATATGGCAATTGGGTAATTGGGCAACAAAGCAATAGAGAATGAAAAAAGGGATATGTCATGGCTAGTCAATCGCCGATCGTCGAGGTTCACGATATCAGCAAGACCTTTGTAGTTCCCGGGCGTCCGCCCGTACATGCCCTGCAACATGTGTCTAATCATGTTTCCAAGGGCGAGGTTCTGGTCCTGATCGGTCCCAGTGGTTCCGGTAAAAGCACTTTTTTGCGGGCGCTTAACGGTTTGCAGCCCATCGACAGTGGCTCGATTGTCATCAATGGCGTTGAACTGACCGATCCGAAAACCAATCTCAATACCTTGCGACAGGAAGTGGGCATGGTGTTTCAGCACTTTAATCTGTTCCAGCATAAAACGGCGTTGGAAAATATTACCATGCCGCAAATGGTTGTGCTTAAACGCAGCCAGAAAGAAGCCGATGATATTGGCAATGAATTGCTTGAAAAGGTCGGTATCGGCGAGAAGGGGGACAGTTATCCCAGCGAGCTTTCCGGTGGCCAGCAGCAACGAGTTGCGATCGCCCGGTCCCTGGCCATGACACCCAAGGTCATGTTGTTTGACGAGGCCACATCGGCGCTTGATCCGGAAACGGTTGGCGGTGTTCTCGAACTGATGAAGGATCTGGCCGCCGACGGCACAACAATGGTTGTGGTCACCCACGAGATGGGCTTCGCCCGCGAAGCCGCCGACCGGGTAATTTTCATGGATTTTGGTGAAATCATCGAAGAGGGGACACCCGAGGAGGTGTTTGACAATCCGCAGCATGAGCGGACGAAACTATTCTTGAGCCAGATTATTTGAACGGTTGGATATCTGGTGTAGACCAAATGGTAATTTTGGTGTATACCAAACCTGCAACAATGAACATTTACCCTCATAACAAAGGGTGGAGGTGGCCGGGATGCCATTGGCCAGGATTATTAATTATTACTATTAAGGGAGATCGAAAAAATGAAGAATTTTACTAAATTCGTGGGCATGGGGCTGTGCGCCCTGGGCTTGGGTATTGCCGCTCAGCCTGCATCGGCTGATGTGGTAAGCGATATCGTCAAGCGTGGTGAACTGCGGGTGGCTGTTCAAACCCAGGGACCGCCGGTCAGTTATGTGGATACCAACGGCAACCGTACCGGTTTTGCCGTCGAACTGGTCCAGATGATGGCGGATGATATTGGCGTCAAACTAAAGCTGCTCGATTACGACTGGAAAGGTCTGATCCCGGCGGTTGTTTCGGGCAAGGCTGATTTTCTGGCTGCCGACATGACACCGAAGGCAACCCGCGCGTTGGTTTTGAATTTTACTGATCCGTATATGTACAGCCGCAACGTGATCTACTCAAAAAAGAGCAAATCGTTTGTGAACTGGCAGGATGCCTGTATTGAGGGTGTTTCGGTCGCCGTGGTTCAAGGCTCCAGTAATGTTGGTGTGCTCAAGGCCAAGTGCCCGGCGGCAACCATCAAGGAGTTTGCCGGTGGTGGACCTGCCGTGGCTCAGGCCGTGTCTGCTGATCGTGCCGATGCGGGTATCAATGACGAAGCCTCGGCTAAAGGTTATATGATTGAGTATCCTGAATTCAAGATCCTTGGCGGTGCTCCCGATAGAGGTCCGCTCAGCTTCGCTACCCGTCCGGCAGAAACCCATCTGCTGGAATGGCTGAACAACTATATCATGTTGATCAAAGCCGATGGCCGTATGGACAAGCTCAAGGATTACTGGATGTTTGGCACCGACTGGAAGACAGATAAAATGCCCGTGCCAAAAGGCTAACTTGACGAAGATTGCCGAATATCAACAACTTATCGTGGGGGCTCCATTGCTATAAGTGGTGCCCCCACACCCTCTTTTCGAATTGATATAATACTTCAGATATGGGGTTAATGCGGACATGGACTGGATTCTAGATTACTACAACTGGCGAGTGGTCATTCAGTTTATCCCTGAATTTACCCGGGGCGTTTCATCCACCATGTGGATTTCTCTGATTTCGCTGATCCTGGCATTATCCATTGGCACCATCACCGCGATCATGCGCATGTCGGCTAACCCTTTATTGTGGCGCATTGCGGCGGGCTACATTCAGGCAATCCGTTCCACACCCCTGTTGATCCAGATTTATGTCATTTATTTCAGCCTGCCCGCCCTGCCTTTGCTCGATCGCCGTCTGGACGAACTGGAAGGGGGCATTATCGCGCTCGGCCTCAATGCCGGTGCCTATATGAGCGAGATTATCCGTGCCGGTATCGAATCCATCGCCAAAGGACAGGTGGAAGGCGCCCAGTCCGTCGGCATGACCTATATGCAACGTATGCGTCACGTCATCCTGCCCCAGGCTTTCGCCAACGTAACACCGCCCCTGCTCGGGCAGACGGCGGTACTAATCAAGGACTCATCGCTGGTCAGCTTTATCGGGGTGTTTGAACTGTTCGGTGCAGGCCTGACCGTTCTCAGCGAGCGCCTGATGCCCACCGAAGCCTTCATGACGGTCGCCATCTGTTATCTGGTGATCTACGGCATCATGATGCAAATTTCGGGTTATGCCCAATCCAAGCTTGGGGGGGCACGCGCATGATGGACGTTGTATGGCTTACCTTGCCATTTCTTCTCGACGGATTGTGGATGACGTTCAAGATTTCACTGCTCACGATTATGTATGGCAGCGTGCTGGGATTTGCCATCGGCATGTTGCGCACGGTGGGCGGCAAACCGATTTATTACACCCTGGGGATCTACATCCATGCCTTGCGTGGAACGCCTTTCCTGGTTCATCTCTACGTAATTTATTTTATGCTGCCTGCAACGGGAATTTCCTGGCTCCAGCTGGAAGCCTTCCCGGCAGCCATCATTGCCCTTAGTCTGTATACCTCGACCTATGTGGCCGAAATTGTCCGCGGGGCTATTCAGGCTGTTCCGCCGGGCCAGAGCGAAGCAGCCCGCTCGACAGGTATGACGGGTATTCAGACCATGTGGCATGTGGTCCTGCCGCAAGCCATGAAGTTGATGATCCCGCCCATGGGTGGGATTTACGTTATCATCATCAAGGGTACATCCATCGTTTCGGTCATCGGTATCGCAGAACTGGTTAGGGCCGGCGAGCACGCCACCCAGCGCCACCCCAGGGAATTGATGGTGATCTACGGCATGACGGCACTGATGTATTTTGCTTATTGTTACCCGGTTTTACGTCTCGCCCGTTGGGCAGAGGGTAAATTTGGCAGTGTCTCCCTGGAACCGTAGATATCTGTTCTGGCTTAATATTTAAACAACACTTGCTTGTTTTCATGCTACAACAAACAAATGTCTATCGTTCATCATGTCAAAGTGCCGGGCATTTTTATGCTGGTTGTTGTCGCTGTTATTATGGCATTTGGCCATGGGGGTGTGGTTTTATCGGCGAGCCAGCAAGGCGTGTATACCACCGGGAGATTGTTGGTGGCCGTGCCCGAAGTCATAGACCCCCGTTTCGGTAAGTCTGTCATCTTGATGGTTAAGCACGATCAAAAAGGGGCCTTCGGGTTAATCATTAATTCGCCCCTCGGCGACAGCCCCCTGAAAGATCTTCTCATCGGGTTTGATATGGATACAGAAACCGAGCTGTTAGCGGACCGTTCCGTTCAATTGCTCTATGGTGGACCTGTCGAGAGGGGAGCCTTGTTTATCATTCATTCCAATGATTATCGTTCCGAGTACACCAATCGCATCAATAATCTGTTTTCGATGGCCCATACCCGACAAACTTTGCGCGATATTGCCGCGGGGCAGGGCCCAAAAGATATATTGTTTGCTTTGGGTTACGCAGGCTGGGGGCCGGGCCAGCTTGAAAGTGAGATTGACCGGGGGGACTGGCTCATTGCACCGGCGACCCATGACCTTGTTTTTGGTGGTCACGAAGAGCTGAAATGGAAGCGGGCAACAGAATCGGCGGGTCTGGATTTGTAATTTTCAGCTTACCCTGACTCTACGCTATGCCTTAATCCCCCGTGGGGGTGTGACATTAATACCAATGATGTGATATTATTGTTAGCTTCCAGGGGGTATTTTCGCAAAATGGCAACAAGTGTATTGAATACCGGGTTATATTTACTATAACCTGTGGCAGGAGCAATGCTTATTAACATGAGTTGTTAGGTAAATGTGGTGGTTCATTTAATAATAAAGTCCATTGTGATGGGAGTAATGGTTCTCGTCATGCAGACCGGGATGGCAAAAGCCGAACTATATGTCGATCTGATGTCTGAAGTTTTGGCAAATGACGAGGTGTACCGGGCAGCGCAGGCCGATGCAGAAGCGGCCAAACAAACTGCCAAAAGTGCCTGGGGTGGTTTCTATCCCAATCTGGATACCACTTTGACATATGGTCATGAGCGTCAACTTAAGCCGGATGCGGCTGACACGTCCAAGGTGTCGCGCGAATTAGATTTCATCCTGACCCAGCGTATCTGGGATTTCGGCGCAACCAACTCGGCGATCGACACGGCGGAACTGCAACATGAACAGACCAATGCCGTTGTGGATGCGACCCGCTCACAACTTATAGTCAGAACATTCACGGTCTTTGTGAACGTCATCCGGGCCTCGAAAAATCTCGAATTTGCCGATCAATCCGTGGATAATATCAAAAAACAAACAGAACTTGAAGATGGTCTGGTGCGTAGCGGTGCCGGACTGACAACCGATAAATTGCAGGCCTTGCGTGCTCTGGCTGGTGCCATGGCCAGACGGGTCCAGGCCGACGGCGCCTTAAAAGTCGCCACCAACGCCTATCGGTCATTCTTCAAAAAAGAAGCCATCAACATTACCGACATGGTGCAGCCTGCCGTTTCTCTCGATAATATGCCCGATACTGTGGATGATGCCGTTCAGCGGGCCATGAAAAACAATTTAACTCTGGTTTCCTCAAATTTTGACCAGTTGGTTGCCCGCGAAGCGGTCAAGCAGACTTTTGCGTCCAGTTTCCGCCCGACGATTGACGGTATTGTGGATTACAAAATAAAAGAGGATGTTAGCGCCACTGCCGGTCTTCAGGAAGAGATGTTTGCAAAAATTCAGATCAATTTCCCCTTTAATCTGGGGATGACGGCAAGGAATACACTGAAGGCCACTGAGTTGGCGGAAAACGCAAGCACGTTGCGGTATGCGTCGGGTAAACTTCAGGTTGAAGAGCGCACACGTAATGCCTGGCAACAATTGAAAACGGCCCGCGATCGCTCGGTTTTGCTGAAAAACCAGGCCCGCATCGCCGAAGAATTTCTGAAACTCGCCCGCAAGGAGCGCCAGTTAGGCAACCGTTCGTTGCTGGATGTGCTGGCCGGCGAAGTTGAACTCATCAATGCAAACAGTGACGCCCTGTCATCGGAGACGGATATCGTCATTGCAGCGGTCAATCTGCTCGACAACATGGGCGAGCTGGACGAAGGCGACTTTCAGTAATTGCCTTCCATGTCAGGCTTCAGGCTTGTCGTCGCAGACCGCCGGGGTGTTATGAGGTTCGTGCCGTGAATTCGTAGCTGGAAATTCATGTTATACCTCGAATTGATGGTTTGAATATGAACGAAATCTTCCGCCGACTGAAACTCAGACCCGGACTGGCTATGGAAATAGGGATCGCCTCTCTATTTGCTAACATCCTTGCCCTGGCACCGCCAATTTTTGTCATTCAGGTCCTGAACCGTTATATCGCGCACGGTGTTGACGCCACGTTGGTGACGCTGACGTCGGGTGCTTTGCTGGCCGTTGGGTTGGAGTTTGTTTTTCGCCTGATCCGGGGAAAGCTGGCCCGCGCGGTCAGCGAGCAAACCGATGCCGAAATTTCTGTCGCCGGTTATGGAATTCTGGTGTTGGCCAAGGCCGGGGCACTGGGCCGTTTGCCGGTGGGCCAGCGCAGACAGGTGATCAGTGCCGCACAGAATGTGGAAACTGCCTATGGTTCCGGTAATATTTCGGCCGTTTTTGATGTACCTTTTTCCCTGTTGTTTATCGGTGTGCTGTACTTGCTAAGCCCGACGTTGTCCGGTGTTGCCGGGGCTTTTTTGGTATTTGTTTATGCCGCCGGCAGGATCGGTGCCCACTATCATCAAAAACTGTCCCGACAGCTTATCAGGGAAGCCTCCACCGCCAATATGCTGGTCAATACGGCGAGCGAGCATATCGATACGGTTCGGGCTTATAATAATGCCGGGTTTTTGTATCGATCCTGGATGAACCTGTTCGCTCGTTCCCTGGGTATGCGTAAAAGCGCAGAGGCTATCTTGAATTTAATCAGCATATTGTCTCAGTCATCAGCGGCCCTGATGAGCATCGCCATGATTACTATCGCAGCGACTATGGTGGTGGGTGGCAATCTTGATGTGGGGACCATGATCGGTGCCAACATACTGGCCGCCCGGGCATTGGCGCCTATCGCTAAATTTGCCCAGCTTAGCGGGGTCTTCGCAAGTGCCGTGGAAAGCCTCGCGGTATTGAAAGAATTCTCGACTTTGCCAACGGAATCAAACACCGGCTCGATTAAATCTGAATACACAGGTAATCTGGAATTCAAGGATCTGGCTTATTTGTTCCCCGGTGCATCAACACCGTTGTTTGAGAATTTTAACCTGAATATCAAACCCAATACGATTGTGGTTATTTGCGGTGCCAATGGTACGGGTAAATCGACGCTGGCCCGGTTGATTGCCGGGATTCTAGAACCAGTTCGCGGTCAGATACTGGTCGATGGGCTTGATCTGCAACAGGCATCGCTGGCCTGGTGGCGCCGCCAGATCGCCTATTTGCCGCAAGAGCCTGCCTTGATAAACGCGACAATCCGCGAGAATCTCACGATACCTAATCCTCAGGTCGACGAGGCAATTTTGAGGCACGCCATCAAAGTTGCCGGCCTGGAGACCTACTTCGATGAAAGTTTCGATGGCATTGATGCAAAAGTGATTAACAACGGGACCAATCTGTCGCCCGGTATTCGCCGTCGTATCGCCCTGGCCCGAGCCTTGTTGAGTGAGTGCAAACTGGCCGTGTTTGATGAACCGACCGATGGTCTGGACCGGGAAGGTGTGGCCAGCGTTTACGGGGCGATTGATATGCTTGTCCGCCGGGGATGCACGATTTTGATGATTTCCCACGATCCGAAAATCATCAAGGGTGCCCAGGTGGTGGTCGATTTAAACGCCAAACCGGTTCCCCGCATATCGGAACGATCCCATGCCTTTGCCAAGCCGAAGGAAGTGTCGTGACCCCGAACGGACTCTCACAGGAATTCCCCAAGGTTGATACCCTGCCCCTAACCGGGGCCGGGGGTAAGGCCCATATACTATTTTTCGTGTGTGTTGTCGCCTGTCTGGGATTTGGATACTGGGCGACGGTGGCGACCCTAGATATCGTCAGCATGGCCGGTGGTGAGGTTATCCCATCATCACAGGTCAAGAGTGTGCAGCATCTGGAAGGTGGCATCGTACTTGAAATTTCGGTCCGTGAGGGTGATGTGGTGACCAGGGGACAGCAACTTATACTGCTGGAATCCACGCAAAGCGGCGCGGACGTGGGCGAATTGTCGGTGCGTCTGTTATCCTTGCAGGCAGACATAGCCCGGCTACAAGCCGAAGAAGTCGGTCTTGAAGTCCCGGAGTTTGCTGAAGATCTGCGGGCTAACCACCCCAGAATCGTGCAACAGTCACTGGATCATTTTACGGCCCGGGTAAATTCCATCAACAGCCGTCGTGAAAGCCAGCGCGCCGCCGTTATTCAGCGTCAGCAGGAAATAAGCGAGATAGATGCCCGCATCAGAAACCAGACAAACACCCTGAAGCTGATTGGTGAGCAGGTTGCCATTGGCGTTGAATTACGCAGGGAAGGCCTGAGCAGTCGTTATGTCCAGCTGAACCTGTTGAAAGAAGAGAGCGACCTCAAAGGTCGCAACGAGGCCGACCAGGCCACCCTGAAACGGGCCAAAGCCGCATTGAAGGAAGCTCGATCACGGCTCAAAGGCATTCATACCTCCTACAAGGAGGAGATCGCACGGAAACTGCAGGAAGCCCGGCTGAATTTCGATGAGCTTACCCAACGCAAACAGAAATACCAGGATAACCTGTCGCGCACTACCCTGCGTTCGCCGGTGGATGGGGTGATCAAGACCATGTACGTCCATACAATAGGTGGTATTTTACGCCCCGGTGGGGATGTCGCTGAAATTGTTCCCGTCGATGACAGGCTGGTCATAGAGGCCCGCCTCGCGACGCAGGATATCGGCTACGTTTTTACCGGCCAATCTGCGATGGTTCGGCTGAATTCAGCCGATGCCATGCGGTTTGGCGGACTGGAAGGGGTTGTCACCAGTGTCAGCCCCGATACCTTGATATCGGAGGATGGCTTGCCCTATTACAAGGTCCGAATCGAAACCGAAAAATTTTTGTTTGAACGGGGCGATCAACAGTACAGGTTGTCGCCGGGGATGCAGGTTATGGCGAGTATTCGAACCGGCAAAAGAACCGTTCTGGAATACATCAGCTCACCGTTCCTGAGTTCCATGGGCGATGCGCTGGGCGAGCGGTAGCTCGCACATAATATATGGAAAAGTCGAGCGGTAGCTCGCACATAATATATGGAAAAGGCGAGCGGTAGCTCGCGCATAATACTGGGAAAATGGGGCTGTGTATTAGCTTTGCACAATTGTTAGAATGTGTGGTATGATCAGGTTAATGTTTTAGGAGAGTGGCCGAATGGGGCTGGACAGAAAGGATCGTTATAGTGGCACGAATTGACGGGTTGGATGCCCATGTCTCATCGGCGTTATCACAGTCGCTTGCAACAACATATACACCTGCATCACTTTTTTCCGGCGAAACCGCCACCGCGATAGGTGGTGTGACGGGAACCTTCGGTTTGCCCTTTGGTGACAGCCTTCCAGATAGTGTTATTGAGAGTTTTCAGGCTGAAAACGGCGTGCCGCTGGTCATACCTGGTGGTGCGTGGCTGCTGAAGGCTGATTTTGCCCCCCAGGGATCAAATCTTCTGCTAACCGGTCAGGACGGCTCGCAAGTACTGGTCCGTGATTTCTTTAAACTGGATTTGCCACCTGATCTGATAACCGATGGCGGCGCG
>JAJRRU010000038.1 GCA_024279135.1 Alphaproteobacteria bacterium | reverse complement strand
CCGGTAACAACCGTGCCACGGCCGGAAATCGAGAACACATCCTCGATCGGCATGATGAACGGCTTGTCAACATCACGGTCAGGCTGCGGGATGAAACTGTCAACCGCTTCCATCAGTGCATTAATCGAGTTTCTGCCGATCTCGTCGTTATTATCTTCAAGGGCTGCAAGGGCAGAACCTCTGATGATCGGGGTGTCATCACCGGGAAAATCATAAATGTCGAGCAGTTCGCGAATTTCCATCTCGACCAGTTCGAGCAGTTCTTCGTCGTCAACCTGATCGACCTTGTTCATGTAAACAACCAGCGAAGGAACGCCAACCTGACGGGCCAGCAGGATGTGCTCGCGGGTCTGGGGCATGGGGCCATCGGCGGCCGAAACAACCAGAATTGCGCCATCCATCTGGGCCGCACCGGTGATCATGTTCTTCACGTAATCGGCGTGACCCGGGCAGTCAACGTGGGCATAGTGACGGTTTTCCGTCTGGTATTCCACGTGAGCCGTCGAGATGGTGATGCCACGGGCGCGCTCTTCGGGAGCCTTGTCGATCTGGTCATAGGCAGAAAACTCTGCGCCGCCACTCTCTGCGAGAATCTTTGTGATCGCTGCCGTCAATGTGGTCTTACCATGGTCAACGTGACCGATGGTGCCGATGTTGCAATGCGGTTTTGTTCGTTCGAACTTCTCTTTGGCCATGGTGTCTATCTCTCAATTGTGAAACAAAATTCAAAACATTTATATATTACGGACCAACATCCGGGTTATTCGGCTTCCTGTCTTTTCTCTCCGATCCCCCCAGACTGGCGAACCAGGCTGGAAAAATTGGAGCGGGTGAAGGGAATCGAACCCTCGTATTCAGCTTGGAAGGCTGCTGCTCTACCATTGAGCTACACCCGCCCACTACAAAAAACGCTCGGCAAAGATGGTAAAACGCCATAATCACCAATACGTACAAGTCCCCGGCTTCCCGGGGTGAATGGTGGAGGGAGTTGGATTCGAACCAACGTAGGCGTACGCCAACGGGTTTACAGCCCGTCCCCTTTAGCCACTCGGGCACCCCTCCAATTATAGTCAGACACAAAAAACATTCCCAGCTTGCGCAAGGAGGCTGAAATATGAGCAATTCCTGTCACTTGTCAACTCTCTTGTGACGATATTACGAAACTATTTCAAATTCCGCTATTCGCGCCGGTTTAAGGCAATAATTATTGTCTGTCATGTGCAGACATCCGCGCACTTCCTGTGTTATAGGAAGACATGGCAAAGAACAGACAATCACGAAAAAAACCGCGCGGTAAACAAGGCCGTAATGAAGATCGCTCAGGCTCTGAAATATCGGGTACGTCTGGGCAATCAACTGGGCAATCTTCCCGCAATTCAAGGTCACAGATCTGGTTGTTCGGCAATCATGCGGTTTACGCCGCCCTGCTCAACCCGCAACGCCCAGCCCTGCGGTTGCTGGTCACGGCAGAAGCCCTGCCCCCGGCCCAGGAAATCCTCTCTCAAGCCACTAAAAACGGCCTTTCCAGACCAGGGCCGGAAGTGGTCGAGCGCGCCGCAATCAATCAGGTCCTGCCCGAAGGGGCGGTACACCAGGGCATTGCATTGGAGGTCACCGCCCTGCCCGGCCAGGAACTGGAAGATATTTCCCGCACGCTTGCGCAATCTTCTCAGGCCCTGGTGGTGATCATTGATCAGGGCACAGACCCGCGTAATGTGGGGGCTGTCATGCGCACGGCATGTGCTTTCGGGGCGGCTTGTGTCATTGTCCAGGATCGCCACGCCCCTGATGCGACCGGTGTGCTGGCAAAGGCCGCATCCGGTGCGCTGGAAACCCTGCCGCTGGTGCGGGTCACCAATGTGTCGCGTGCCATAGAACACCTGAAAGACTCCGGTTTCTGGTCCGTGGGGCTGGCTGGCGAAAGCGACCAGACTCTGGATCAACAGGAATGGCCCGATAAAACCCTGTTGATTATAGGCGCAGAAGGCAAAGGTATGCGACGCCTGACCCGCGAGAACTGTGATTTCCTGGTCAAAATTCCCATGACCGACCACATGGAAAGCCTGAACATGTCAAATGCCGCGGCTATCGCGCTTTATGAAATATTCCGGTCCCGTCAACAGGGCAAATAATTGTAACCGGAAACCATATTTTATCAATAATTCGCAATCTCTATCTTGCCCCATGACAAACTGCGCTGTATAGGAAGTCCCAACAAGGTGATATAATCACCCACAATAGAAATATGTGCCGCAATAGCTCAGTTGGTAGAGCAATGGTTTTGTAAACCATAGGTCCCGGGTTCGAATCCTGGTTGCGGCACCATTTTCAAGCTAATTTCCTGACCCGATCATACAAACATCAGACGGCATCCGATATGGATCGCCGCTATGCAAACATTGTCATCCTTCGATATTTCAGTATCTTACCGAGCTTGAATCCTGAACTTCATCGCGCAGCCCGGCGGCCTGATTATAACCGTCAACAACCCGGCTGATAAGCTGGCGCATAGCAGCATTGGGCGATGCATTGAGAATTTCATCAATGCTTTTCCCACTGCGTTTATCAATCCGTTCTTCGTAAATCTGCTGGATTACCTGATCTGTAGTGGTTCAGACTTGATCTGACAGTTACCAGATTCGACGTGGCGTCTGTCAGGTCAAATTTGGTCTACAAACTTTTCCTTCCAGATACTTTTGCCGTCCTCCAGAGTCTGCATGGGCGTTT
>JAJRRU010000037.1 GCA_024279135.1 Alphaproteobacteria bacterium | reverse complement strand
CGCCGTTCGTTGGCCTGACTCCTGTTCTTTCAAAATCCCGATAATCTGTTCTTCTGTAAATCGATTGCGCTTCATTAGCCCGTCTCCTGTTGAGGAACGGACTCTACATTAAAATGGAGGGAAATATGGGGAACAGGTCACCAGCCAAATCATGGATGCACGAAACCGTGGAGCTCCAACATCCCGGCTGCTGCGGTTTATGCCGCATCAATTCCTGCGCTTTGCAAATCGTTCCACTGGGAAGTTAGGCTATGAGCGCCTCCGTGCCGCACTCGACCGATTACAATCGACCACCATTCAGACCAATATTCGCAGTGTTGATCCAGACACTACCCCTTCCCGAAAGGCCAAGCGATTGCATCGCTTCAGTTGGATTAACGAATGGAGCGAACTGACCATTGCCGGGGGCTATACCCGAGGCATGGAGATAGTCCTGCCCGACTGGTTCTATCAAGGTGTCATCAATGAAAACCTGGTTCTGGCTATCGACCCGGCCTACTTCGCCCTGACAGGTGGCATTGAGCGCTGGCTCTACCGTCTGGCCCGCAAGCACGGGGGGCGCAGCAAGAACGGTTGGGGATTCAGTTTCAAGGTGCTCTATGAGAAAAGCGGCAGCCTGTCCCGGTTTTCCGATTTTTCTTTTGATCTTCGACACGTTGCGCGTAAGCAAAGCCTGCCGGGTTATCACTTGTCATTGTCTTTTAATCGCAAGGGGAAGGAATGCCTTCAGATAAGGTGGTTACCGTAAAACACCAATTCCTAATCTGGACGATTTAGTTAAGCCGGTATTTCCTGGCTCTGGTATCCTGGCGTGGGTGAAGGATATCCAGAATGAAAATATCCGAATCCTTGATATAATATGGAACCCAGTAACCTTTATAGAATTTTACACGAATATCAGGGCCTATCTCGACAGCTTTATAAGGAAAATTGGCGATATCCTCAACGGCCTCAATGACACCTTCCAGAAACCGGGAAGCATTTATGGGGCTCTCTGCCTTGATATAGGAAATAAGCTCGTTCAGGCCTTCGTCGAACTGGCTCGTTCGGATCAGATTATAGATTTTCATATATGTGACTAGACGCGTGAGCGCAGCTCGGCTTTATAAGCCTCATCAAATGGCGCATACTCTTTATTTTCTACCTGCACCAGACCCTTTTCAATGCTATTTTTCAAACGGCATTTAAACTCATCCACAATGTCTTGCTTCTGATTTTCATAAGTCCTCTCTGCGACCTGAGTCAATTGGGTGTCATCAATTTTTTCAACAATATGTGCCATACTTCAAAACCCTTTAATATGATGGGATCATTCTACCCCTTACCGCTTAATATAGTCAAATTTTCAAATGATTCGGTTTGCCCGTCTCTCCAAACACTAACTCCGTTTAAATTTTAAACATTATTCCTTAATTTTTTCTATCCACATCACTGTGGATATATCTGTGGATAACCATGTTTTGAACTTCGTACTATCAGGCGCACGGGCTCGTACTATCAGGCGCAGTTGTTCGTACTATCAAGCGCATGACATTTTTCAAATCATTGTTTTTAATAACGTTTTCGTGATCTAAAAACTTAAAAAAACCTATAAAAACTTCTTGGTAGTTGGGTTCTGTGAATTTTTTATTTTTGATCTTGAAGGCTCAAACCTCCCAAAAAAATATTTCACCCGGACTTAGATGGACATGGCAGAACATGGATAGTCATACGGGGACACGAGCGGACCTAATCGGACATAACTCATTGTTTTTATTGGTTTTTTTATGTTGACTCCTCAGTCAATCCGAGTTTTCGTATGCCCAGCATTCGACAACCACGGGGAGACACACAAATGCTCAATCACCAAGTTTCGAATCAATTCGGAACGCTCCGTACAGTTTCACTGGCTGTGCTGGCTTTGCTAATTATTTTTGACCCAACACTCGCTCTTTCCGCCGGAAGTTCAGAATGGATTAAACCGGCAACCGGGTTACTTGATGATTTAACCAGCGGGTTAATCCAGATCGGTATTCCTGTGGTTGGGTTGGGCATCGTGGCGCTGGGTATCTGGGGCGGTGTATCGGGGCGGATCGACTGGAACAGAGTGGGCATGATCTTTGTCGCCGGTCTGTTTGTCACGGTCGGCCCCATGATCATCACCAGTCTTCTGGGTAGTTGATCCCATGAAGTCCACCTCCCTCATTTTAAACGCGCCTCAACGGCCAATTACCCTGTTCGGTCTACCACCGGTCTTGATCGCGTTAACGTTGTTTAGCGCCATGACGGTGTTTGTGGTCTGTAACATTCTTCAACTCACTGCCGTTTCCATGATTTTTGGTGGTGTTATCTTCATGGTTGGCGTTGTCCTGTCATGGCGGTCGGTGAGACGTGATATCCACGTTGAGAGCGTCATGACCCTGCCGCCTCGGTTCTGGAAATCACGTAAAACCCACACACGGGTTCTCCTTGCCGGAAAGGCCGAATAATCATGTCCACTATCTGGCCTTATGTTCTGACCATGGGTACCGCAGCGATCACCGCAGGTGCGCTAAGCGTTCCCGCCATTCGCAACTTTGCCATGGGCAGCATTAAGCAAGACTGGCTTGGTGACGAGCTACCGTTTGATTACATCAGTGAAGATGGCAAGATCGTTCATACCAAGGAAGGCGATGCGTTTTCGGTCTTTCAGATTGCCGGACAATCCTATGAGACCAAGCCTGAAACCCTTCAAGATAATTTGTTAAAGGGCCGAACTGCCCTGCTCCAGCAGTTGTCCGAACTTGGACTGACCTGTCGGTTCTTTGGTGTAAAACGATTATTGGATAGCAGCCACAATGCAGACTGGCCGTCCCCGGCATTAACCGAGATCGCTATGGCGGAACGCGCCAAATACCGCCGCAGTTACCAACTGCGTTGGTACATCGTCCTAAGCAACAATGGCAACCTCAAAGCCCTCTATGAGGGCTGCTCAAAAGTCAAATCCCTCCTCTCAGAATACAAGCCAAAACAGCTAACCACACAAATGCATCAAACGCAGTTTGCGCAGCTTGCGACCCTTGCAGGGTTTGCTAATTTTCTTGCATGTGGAGAATTACGAAATGACCTAAGTTTAAAGTCGACATCTATTTCATCCAACCTTCAAGCCGCTGACATGATCTTCCGGGATGACGGACTTATTGAATGTCATGTGCCATTGAAAAAATATCACCGGATAATCACGGTAAATCTATGGCCCGAGAGTGTTTCAGGGCAATCCATTGCCGAACTGCTGGCCTTGCCGCTGGCCATGCAGGGCGAGATCGAGGTCATGCAGGCTGCCGTACCTATTTTGAAGGAACGCGCAGTCGCCATGATGGCGCGCAAACAAAAGGAGTTGCGATCAAACCCGTTTGCAGGCCTTTCCTCTGCGGCTGAGTTTGAGGCGTGTGCGGCTTTGATCAGTGATGGCACGCAATCTATGTTCACCACCCAGTTCCAGATTATCTTGCGGGCCAGTTCCAGGGAAGAGCTGGATGGTATGGTTGAGCGCACCAGTGCCGTGCTGGCCGTTCGCCGGATTAATCATGTGGTGGAAACTGTGGGCGCGCCTATCTGCTGGTTTAACCGCATGCCGGGACGAGAAAAATTACTGCGTCCCCTTAAACTGTTTGATGAAAACATTGCGGCCATCTGGCCATTGCATTTTGCCCCGGTGGGCCAGATCGCAAGCCCGGTAGGTGACCGGCCGGTACGATTGTTTGGTACGAGCAGTGGACAGTCATACGCGTTCCAGTTTCACGTATCCGACAAACCGCAGTCGTTGGGACACTATCTGGTGTTCGCACCCACGGGTGCTGGTAAATCCACCCTGATCATGCACCTGCTCGGCGGCCTCGCCAAGTTCAAGGGTGTCAGGAGTTACATCATCGACAGTAACGAAGGGGCACGCTTCATGGTGGAAGCCATGGGTGGTAATTACCAAACCTATTCGAACCTTCAACTCAATCCGCTGGACGTTCCTGAAGACACCCCCGATACCAGGCACCGCATCGCCCTGATCATGAAGAGCATGCTGGGGGATGCGGCCAGAGGCGAGAACATCGATCAGATTTTAAATCACGCCATCGAAGTGGCCTTCATGGTTGATCCGCCAAAACGCACCTTTAACGCCATTTTCAAATACGCCTTCGAGAAACAAAGTCTTGAGCGCAAGGCATTTGCCAAATGGGTGGACGTTGATGGCAGTGCGGGCATGCATGCTCATATTTTCAACGCGCCCAATGACGCTCTGGCGGGGTTTCTGGAACAATCCTTCATGACCGGGATTAACATGAACGAGGCCCTGTCAGACCCCGTGGTTGGTCCACCCATCGTCAGTCATATCGGGGCGACCATCTCGAAAATCGCTGCCAGGAACTCAAGTGGATTTAACATCTTTATTGATGAGGCCGCCAACCTCCTGCAAAACGATGGTTTTAGAACCTCTGTCAAAGAGATGTTCCGGGAATACCGCAAACTAAACGGCATGGTGGGTCTGGCCTTCCAGGACCCATCCGCCTTGCATTCATCTGAGATCGCCTCGGCTGTCATCGAGAATGTCTCCACCTTGATCTTCTTTCCCAACGCCCTGGGTAACAAGCAAGACTATGAGCCCTTCAATCTCAATGACGAACAACTAAACTTCATCCTCAATGGTGGTTGCACCACAGGCAATAGTTGCGCCACAGGCAATGGCGGTGCCATAGACGTTAATAATGCCGCAGGCGAAAACAGGCGTGTCCTGTTGGTTAAGCGAGAAGCTTCTACCGGATTTGAGGAAAGTGTCATCCTCAACATTGATCTTTCTCACCTGGGAGAGAACTTGCGGTTTTACCGCTCCGGGCCGGACGCAGTAAAGGACCTCAAACACATTCAGGAACAATGGGGGGACCAATGGCAAAGTCACCTCTGATCGTTGTCGCCATTTTCGTATTATTCATGGTTCCTAAACAAGCGATGCCCGCCATGGCGGTAATTGATTCAATGGCCATTGGAAAAGCCTCAACCCAGATCACCAAACTTACCGAGCAGATCGAAAAGCTCAATGAATTGCGCGATCAGGCCCAGGCGCAAATTGATGCCATTGGCAAGATGGGCAAGATCACCCTGCCCACCATTAATGTTCAGACGTTGGGCAACCGTCTTGCCAAAGACGCTCAATGTCTGAAACTCGATCTTGAAGCGTTAATGCCCAAGGTGGACTTTGAAGATATAGAGCTAAACTCCATTTGTTCTTCAAACAATGTCTACAAGCAAACCCTGCTGGCTAATCCGGATATTTTACAAAAACTGCCCTGGGCGGAACAGCATGCGGTTCTTGCCGACATTCAGAAGCGGCGCGATACCGTGCTGGCTGATACAGCCACCAAGGCCATGGCGGCGGGGGATATGGGGCTGAAAAGTTCCACTGAACTGAATGAAGCAGCCGACGAATTACAATCAAGCGTCAATGGCGCGCAGACTGAAAATGCCCGCCTTGCGGTGATCGCTCAGGGGCAAGTCGCTATCATTCGCGGCCTGGCCCAGCAAAACCAGGCCCTGTCACAGATGCTCAAACTACAAGCCGCGTTCTACATGAAAGCCGGACTTCCGGTGACCAGTATCTTGAATGCCAGCAACGATGACAATGGGGGAAAATAAACCATGACGATTGCCTCCATCAATGAGTACTGCTGGACGTGCGCACCGGTACAGGAATACGTCAAACTCTCCAGTGATTACACCAAGGATCTAAGCAGCGCCCTGATCGAGCCCATGCAAATACTGTTTATGTCATGTGTCACGTTATGGGTGGTGGTGGCTGGACTAAAACTGGTGATGGCGGCAACGTCCCCCACCAAAATCGCTCAGGAATTCTTCTTTGTGGCTATCGCCTCGGTGTTGCTCTCCACCCAGGGACCAACGCTTGTTGAAGATATCTACCGGGTATCATTGCTCATCATGGGGGGTGCTGCGGAGGCTGCTTTAAGCGTAGCGGCAAGTACATCACAAAGCTCAAGTGAGTTCACTGGCATGGTTGCCCTTGTTGAACGAGCCGAGAAAAGCGTCTCCACAGTTTTTACAATTGCCGCCAACATCGCCACAGCGGGCTCCGCCCTTAATCCCATCCTCTATGTATACGCCATCATTCTGGTGGTTCCGTATTTTTTGTTGATCGTGATCTATTTTGCGCAAGTCGTGGTGGCCATCTTCCGAGTGATGATGATCGCCACACTGGCACCGTTCCTGTTCCTGGCCTTTGCCTTTGGTTGGGGCCGGACCATGGCCATATCGGGGCTTCGCACGCTGATATCGACCATCATTGTTCTTTTTGCCTGTACCGCTGCGGTATCAGTCACCATCTACGGGGTTAACGGCCTCGATCTTGATAATACCGACATCCCCATCGAGGAGTTGGCCTCCATCACCAATGCCCGGTTTTTGTTAATTTTGGCTCTTGGCTGGCTCGGCACGGCGTTTCTGACCGAGGCCACATCCATCGCCAATTCCATTGCCGGAACCCTGCTTTCCAATACAGCCGCCGGTATCATTACCGCAGGCACTGTGGGCACCGCCATGGCTGTTGCCAAAGGCACCTATGGTTCCCTCAACCCCATGACCATAGGCGCCAGATACGCAGGGTTCAAAGGGGGATTAGCGAAAAATGCAGAGGGTCTGCAACAGATGGGTCAAGACGCTGCAGACCTGGTCAACAAATTCAAAAGTCGGAGCCCAACTGGCGGTCGGCGCCCGACTGGCATTTAGTCGGTGCCCGACAGGCGTTTAGAAGGAAAAATTAGCTTATGAGTAAATGTGTATCTGCGATTTTATTATGTACGATTTTACTGTCTGGATGTACCGCCACAAAAGGCAACCGGGAGCTGCCCGACAACAACGCTGCCGGATCAGACGAGATGAAACTATCCCCGTGTGCCTGTCAGGAAATCGATTATCAGGGAGCCACCTTCCAATGGCAAAGCTAACAGAAAACGCTGCCCCACCGGACAAAACTCCCACCAAGCAGCCCGTGCCCAACCCAAAAAACGCAGGTCGTGCGACGACTACGAGTCTTGCGGCGACTGCGAGTCGAGCATCGACCGCCTGCCGTGCCACGGCGGATGTTTATGCTTTTCAGGCATCGCATCGGCGGTTGGCGTGGTTGCTGCGGATATCATTTGGCACGAACATTATTTTGCTGTGCGGGTTTGTGATTACGGTGTCGGTGATACCTGTTTTGCTGCCGCTTCGCACAACGGAGATTGCGTTGTTGCGATCCGACCCGGCGGACGACCGGGTTTACCGGGTGGAGCCCATCAGCCAGGAAGTTAACGGGTTTGATCTGTTGCTGGAGCAGATGGCTCGTCGGTATGTGCGGTTATTACTGGAGATCGACAGTGTAAGCCAGACGGCGCGTATGCGTGAGGCTTTTGCCATGACCGATAACGGGTTTTATCAGAAGTTCCGTAAACGACATATTGATTCGGGAAACATTCAGGATGCCATCGACGATGGCCTGAACCGCACAGTTATAGTGGAAAGTGCAGACCGGATCAGCGAGAGCCAGGGTACATTCCAGTACGCAGTGGACTTTGTTCAAATCGACAAACGCCATGGTGAGGTCTTTGATGAGAAAAAACTCCGCGCTTACCTCTCCATAACCACCCGTCCCCATGAAGTACGCGCTGTCGAGAAATTTGAAAACCCGTTTGGCATTCGCATCCTCGATCTGGTCCTCAAACCCCGGAGTAATTCATAATGAAGATGTCAGGTGCCCTGACAGGCGTTTTATTGGTGTTGAGTGTGTCTGCGAATGCGCAGACTGCCCTCCCCACAGGGGCCTTGCCGACCAGTGTCATTGAACAGGCAAAAGAACAAATGGAAGGTAACTTTCCTCCCATGTTCAGACCTGAACGACAAGATCGATCCACAACGAACGCCTCCGGCGCAACCGGTGAGACCGGAGCGTCCGGCGGTGGACAGATACAGAAGGTTTGGAACGAGTCACGCAATACCCAGGGGGCGCACAGGTTCGAGCATTGTGGTGAATGTATTTATAAAATTCGCACTCGTGAATTTATGATCACCTCGATCATGTTGCCCAAAGGCACTCAGATTACCGAAGCTGATCTGGGCGATCCAGGAGGATTTGAAGTCAAGGTTCGGGCAAACAACATCATTGCGGTACGACCTCGTTCATATGGCATGGATACCAATCTTAATGTCTATACATCTTCCGGTGAGATTTACGCCTTTTATATCCGATCCGAGTCCTTCAATTCCAATAACATTCCCGATGTGCTGGTCACCATTGCGCCACCATTTAATGGCGAGATTAATGTCGATAAACCCGGTAGCACAACATCTGAAGACAGCCTTGATGACCTTCGCGATAAAGCGCTCAATATTCAACCAAAACCACCCGTCGGCATTCCCGATTTTATAAAGTCTATTGAATTCGATCCGGCTAATTTACACGGGTGGGATGATTATACCCTGTGGGGAGACGACGCGCTAAAACCCGATACGGTGTTTCGGGATAACCAGTTCACCTACATCCAGTTTGGCGATAACTGGGAAGGGCTGGAACTACCCACCGCCTATGTGGTGATCGACGGCATCGATGAGTTGGTGAACACTCGTGTTCAGGGCAATACATATATAATAGAGAACACAGCCAAACTGATCACCCTTAAATCCGGCGCAAAGTTCATGTGTCTCCAGTATGACGGAGATACGCCATGACCCTGATCTGTGATCTGGCCCTGATCGTCGGAATCAGTTTTGCCAGTATATGTACAACTCTTGAGACTCCACCGGACACCCTCCCCCCTGACGATCCGGACGCCTGGAGCTTCAAGCCGGTCCGACCGGCGGCGATTATTGTGAAGGAGGATACTTCGCCGCCGGTTCGGATCTCGTTCCCTCCTGTTATTATCACCAAAACCATTGAAAAGATGGTGCTCCTTGAACCGTCACCAGATCCCGAACTAAAACCCGATTATCTACGATTGGCGGTCGAGGAATCCTACAAACAACGTCAAACAGAATTGTCTAATTGGCCATCCATAGATGCACCAAAGAATGAGAACCACAATAAACTGAGCCTGACAGCACCTCTATTCGACAAACCCCTAACGCCACCCGTGCAACGGGTGGCGTTAGGGCAGCCGAATTATGAGGCGGCAAGTGTCACGTCGGGATTGCCTATTGATAACAGCCGGATCGTGACGGCGGACCGTTATATTACCGGCATTCTTGAAACCGGCATTAACAGCCAGCTTGATGGTGACGCCGGTGGCGAGATTATCATCCAGACCAGCCGGGATACGTATGGTTATCACGGGCGTAATGTGCTGATCCCCAAGGGATCGCGATTGATCTGTGACTACAAAAGCCCGGAATTAGTTGGCAGCACTCGGCTTGCCATTAACTGTAAACGTATCTTGCTGGCCGGACACCGAGCGGAGATCTACCAACTCTTTTCCACCGCAGGTGATGTTCAGGGGCGCTCCGGCATCACCGGTGACGTGGATAACCGGTTTTGGGAAAAGTACGGCACGGCTTTCATCCTTTCCGGCATCTCAAGTGCTGTGCGGATCGCTAGTAGCATGGGCAACAGTGAGGTTGCCACAAGCGGTTCCGAAGAACTCAGTGAGAAGTTCGGCGAGATCACCGCCAGCGTGCTGGAGCAAACCATCAATCTTGCGCCCATCATCACTGTGCCCCAAGGCACCCGCATTCAAATCCGGCCCCGGAAGGACTGGTACATCCGTGAGGTTGTCACTGGGTCTCAACAAGAAAAGGGATAATTATGTCAAAGCTAATATTTAAAATTATTTACATGGTTTTATTGTCCATACTCACGACATCCGCATTCGCCCAAACCATACCGGAGCCTTTGTCTCTTGAACCAGCAATGATCATCGTCTCGGCAAGGGCGATTTCTCCCGTTGAGCTTCCAGAGGGCGAGCCTCTGGCTGTAAGCTTGCAACTGTGGAACTTTCCCGCACCACCAACGGGACTGGATACCAACGTCACCCTCAATGGCTTTACCAGAACGGTCTCGGTTGAAAATCGCCGCATTGCGCAAGTGGTCATCACCAATATCACAAAAGGAGACCGCACGGCGGTTATCGATGACCAGGGCCTTGTTGCCCAGTTCGATCTGGAATCCGGTGTGCTGAAAGCCGGTCAGGAAATCGACATGGAAGGTAACCGCGACAATCTCATCGCCGCTCTTCAAAAGCTTAATGACGAAACGAGTGCAGAACCTGCCGGGGTAATTATGGATGATGGGATTGAACCGGACCAGGTGATTGTTCAGGACGAGCTTGAAACTAACAATGATACATCACCATCTGATGTGGGCGGGAATGCGTCCAGCAATGATCAGGCTTCTTCCTGGAAAGCTCCAACTTCTGTAGCAACCAAAAATGACCCAACACTCAGCTTCGTGACCACGGAAGTGGGGTGTTCTGTACGCATTGACGACGCGCAAAAAGTTGCCATTCAGCAAAGCAAGACCGAGACCTATGAAGGCGGAGCTCTGACCGATTCCTCTGAATGTTCTGATTCAGAAATTCGCTACCCCCTTGATCAAAGTTATAATACGTGCGGCGACTTTATCGACATGGCCGCCATGACAGCCTGGCCGCAATATTCCCTCTATTACACTGACAAGAGCGGGGTGAGTAATACCATATCGACCTGTCAATCTGATGTGGACCTCTCTTTTACCATTTTTGAGAACGAGACGGCATGCGCCATCTACACAGACTTTTCCACCAGTCTCGCCGTGCCTCAATCTTCACTGGTTTACGTAAACATGAGCAACGTTGAACAACAGGTTCGCGGCTGTGAAGCGTCAACCATAAAACCTGCCGTTCCTATGGTGCAGAGCACGAACGGCTGCGCCATCCGTCATGACTTTGCGGGTTCTACATCCTATCAGCAAGGGGCCTATGTCTATGAGTTGGACGGTATCAAGTATCAGGCCGGTGGTTGTGCGGACACCGGGGAGAATTACACACAAACAGTGGTTTATGACAGCACAGTTGGCGGGTTCCTGTGTTCGCCTGTGGTTAATTTAAGCAGTGGCAAAGCCACCCTGCAAAGCCGGTTACAAATCACCGTTGATGGTATGAACCAGTTCATTACAGACTGTACGCCGGATACTTCGGCGCAATCCCTGATTGCCACAACGGACGGCTGTGATAACCCGTTTACCTGGCAACATGATCTCTCCGTTGGTCAGAGCTACGGCCAGGAACGGTTTTACTTTCTCTATAACGGTGTGGCCGATTATGTCACCGACTGCCAGCAAAGCACGGTCGTCTATCCCCATCAGGTTGAGACCACCGGCTGGCAGGATCATGATGACCAACTGTACGGTTACGCACTGACGACCGTGTACATCCAGCCACCCTCCGGGCGCTTTGACGTAGCCGTGAGCCAAGTGCTCACGGGTGCTACACAGATGCCGTACGAGCTGACCGGTACCACGTTAAAAGAAAACGGCACGGTCATCTATGAGGATTGTTCCAAGTTTTCCGAGACCAGCAATTTTGAACAATGGAAGCGTCCTGACAATACGATCTATGAAAAAGCAATCGGTACAGGGGCACCTGCCGGTCCTTCCAATGCCTGTTCTGTAACAAGCTGGCCTTCGCAATGGAATTATAAAAGCAATTCAGTCAAAGGTTATGCAGGTTGTAATGGAGGTAAAGGCTATAAGGCCAAAAGAACGGGAACTTATGAAGGTATATACACCGTAACCCGTGAAGATGGTTTAATCATAACGAATGAGATCGATACAAATACAGCAACATGCTCAACAGGATCATATTGTTATATTAACGGTAAGGGAGAATACGATCAGTGGTATTCTTACCCTTCATCAGCAATACCAGCCAACAATTGCCCTGCCACGGTTGGTGCTCCATCTTCGTTAAATTGGAATACTAATAATGGCTGGACGTTATACTAATGTCTGTTCAGTCCCATGAGACCTCATCACACCGGAGGAAAAAGTCAAACCCGGGGCTCAACCTAAAGAACGCCTTCGGGGCAACCAATGCCTTCGGTGCAACCGATGCCTCCGGCGCAGCCCAGGGCGCGATCCATGCGATGGACGCGGTTCATGCGATGGACGCGGTCCATGCAATGGATGTTGTGATGGAGAATATCCTGGCACCATTGGCGGTGCATTATGCGGAGCCTTCTACGGTTGAGGTCCGCATGGTCAGGCCAGGTCGTATCATTGTAGATCGGCGGGGCCTCGGTAAATCCAGCATCATTGATACGGCATTACATCAGGCAAAGATCGAGCATATCTGTAAAGCACTGGCCAATATCAGTGGTGTTGCTTTCGATCCTGACACCCATCCAAAGCTTTCGTGCATCCTGCCCGGTGTCCGGCACCGTTTTGAGTGTCTGGCCGGGGCTTCCGTTCAATCCTCAATTTCATTGGCAATCCGTTGCAAACATCCGTTTACGCCTAAGTGGTCGGACATCGGCACCTATGGCGATACGGTCAGGGAGTATCTTGAAGGGGCGGTGCGATCGACACACAACATCATTGTTTCCGGGGCTACCAATACCGGCAAGACAACCTTGCTTAATATGCTGTTGAACTTCCTGCCCGATGATCGCCGCGTGATTGCCTGTGAAGACACACCGGAACTAGAGATTGATCGCTTCTGGGACGGGGTGGGGTTGTTAGCGGCCCGTGAAGCCAATACGGCCTCTGGCATGATCGACTGGCGACCGCTTTATGATCATATAATGCGGGTAACGCCCGATCATGTAATTTTTGGAGAAATCTCCACCCAGAACGCTTTCGCGGCTTTGGCTGCACTGAACTCCGGCATTACCGGGTTCATGTGCACTATCCACGCCGAAAGCCCCAAACAAGCCCTGACCCGTAAGTTCGATCAAAACATCGCCTGGTCCGGTGCCACCATGCCCCACGTCTCTGAGTTCCTGCATGAACTGGTCGATGTGGTGGTCCAGATCAAACGCTCCTCAGACGGCTACCGGTACATTACAGACATCTATGAGCCGAAAGCCGGCCGCTATGTGATGCAGAGCGGCGCGTTCAACCCATGAAAAACAATCCCCTCATCCGTGGCGGACAAACCACCCTGCATGATTACCGCATGTCACTTCAGGTGTTGAAAATTCTGATCAAAACCGTCTTGAGCATAACCTTTTTATTCCTTACAGGCACTCTGAGCCTGAACCTTACCCTGCACGAGATCTATCTATGGTTCCTTTGGTACTGGGCACAACTGCTCTATTCCATCACCCACAAGCACAATCAAGAAATCACTATCTTTGATTATGACTGGAACCCATACCTCACCTATACAGCGACAGTCATCAATAACGCCCGTATCGCAAATACCAAGATCAAGGTTGAAGAGCTGTTTATGGCCGGTGGTGTCCTGGGGTTAATACTGGGCTTTATCATTGCAGCCCTTGCAGCTGGTTATTTTTTGTGGCGCGGGGCACAATTGCAGCGCGCCAAGCACCTGCGCGGCTCCACTCTCCTGCCCCCAAAGGAATTGACTGGGCAGGTCCATGCATTCAACAAAAACCGCAAGTGCGGCACGCACTATAACATTGCTGGAATTCCCTACCCGGCGGGCACACCCACGACGCACACAATCATCTGTGGTACCACGGGGTCGGGAAAGACCACCCTGCTAGCCGATCTAATTGCACAAATTCGCAAGAACGGTGATCGGGCCATTATCTATGACAAGATGGGCAGCTTTGTTGGGCGTTTCTATGACCCATCAAAGGACGTTATCTGTAATCCGTTCGATGCCAGATCACCAAGTTGGAGCGTATTCTCCGAAGGCCGGAAAGCATCCGACTTTGAGATGATGGCCAAGGCTCTAATCCCAGAACAAAAGGGTATGGTCGATCCGTTCTGGATACTGGCCGCCCGTATTTTGTTTTCCAAGATCGCCGATGGCCTGCGCTTGAAAGGTAACCCCAGCAACGAGAAGCTGCTATCACAACTGCTCAAGATCGATCTTGGTGAGATGGCGGCACTGCTCAAGAACACCGCAGCCCAATCCATCATCGACGAACAAAGTCCCAAAACCGCCCTTTCGGTGCGCGCCGTTATGTCAGCCTATCTCTCCTGCCTCGAACACCTGCCGGGAGCCCCGGTGGGTGAGCCGGTAGCACCGGCGGGCAATTTTAGTATTCGGGAATGGATCGAGGATGATGGCCGTGACGGGCTTTTGTTTTTGACCTCTCGTGGGGATATGCACGAAAGCATCAAGGGGCTGACTTCGTGCTGGTTGGAGATTGCCGTCAACAGCTTGTTGTCGCTGGATCAAAGTCGGAGCCGCAAAATCTGGATTATCCTGGATGAGGTGCCGTCTCTTTATAATATACCCAGCCTGCAACCGGGCATGGCCGAAAGCCGTCAGTTTGGCGGTTGCTTCGTGCTGGGCTTGCAAGTGTGGTCGGCCATGCGTGATATCTACGGCCCTAATGGGGCAGAAACCATCTCCGGCCTGGCGCGTACCCGCGTTGTACTCTCAACCCCCGACAAAGTAACCGCGGATTGGTGCAGCCAGTCTTTGGGCAACGCGGAGAAAACCGAGCTTCAGGAAACCCTGTCTTACGGCGCGCACGATATGCGCGATGGCGTGTCCCTGGCATCCAGCAACGAACTACGCCCCATCGTCCTGCCCACCGAGATTATGAGCCTGCCCGACTTAACCGGGTTCCTGCGCCTGCCCCAGGGTTTTCCCATCACAAAATTCACCATCAAACCAGATAAGACCCCCAAAACCGTCCAGTCATTCATAGAACGCCCACAAGCCCCCACTAAACAAAAGCCCGTGGCGCCGCCACAAAAAAAGAAACCGACAACAGAACCCAAAGCACCTCTGCCACCAAAAGAATCCCTGGGGCCAGCACCTCAACATATGGCCCCACCTGATGAGTATCTTATTTTCTGATGCTTTCCGTTTACACCATTACATCACCGCAAGGCATGTCCACCTACTATGATGCCGATGGGTATTATGCCAAGGGCGACAAACAGGCCCAGCTAGCCAGCCAGTGGTATGGCAAGGGAGCCGAGGCGGCCAGCCTTTCTGGTTACGTTACCCCTAAGGACTTCCAGCATATACTGGATGGTAACACGCCGGACGGACGGTGCCTCGGGCGCACCGTGAACGGGGAATGGAAACACCGGGCCGGGATAGACCTCACCTTTTCGGCACCGAAAAGCGTATCCATCATGGCCCTGGTCGCCGGAGACGCTCGTCTCATTGAGGCCCATGATGCGGCCGTGAAAGTTGCGCTCGATCAAATTGAAGTACGGGTGTTGGAAACCCGTATCTGGGATAGCGCGTCCAAAACGCAGGTAAAGGAACGTAACCTTCACATGATTGCCGGGCTGTTTCGCCATGAGGTTAATCGCAATCAAGACCCGCAATTGCACACCCACGCCGTCATTGCCAACATGGTACAGCCCGACGATGGAAAATGGCGCTCCGTAGAAGGGGCCAGTCTGTTCCGCCACAAGATGGAAATGGGTGCCCTGTACCGCGCTGAACTGGCCATGAACGTGCGTGAGTTGGGTTATGAGATTGAGCGCACCCACATAGATGGACGCTTCGATATCAAAGGTGTTCCAAAATCCATCATGGTGGCGTTTTCCACCCGCAGTACGGAAATTCGTGAGGCTCTATCGGGTTACGATTACCAAAACTCGAAGACCGCCGATAACGCCACATTAATGACACGAGATCATAAAGTCGTTGTGGACCGTGATCTTCTCCACAAAGACTGGAAACAACGCGGTGAACGGCTGGGGTTAAACCCTCAAATTCCTGACCCGCCAACGGTTGATGCTGGCAAAGTTGAAGCCTGGTTAATGGCAAGTGAGGCCGTCAATTACGCCATGCGCCATCTCGCAGAACGCTCCAGCGTATTCAGTCTCTCGGATCTACGCACCACGGCAAATGGCTACGGTGTGGGGCATTTTCGCCCCCAAACCCTGGACAAGGCCATAGCCTCTGAGAAACGCCTGATTGCCTCCCAACACCGCGATCATGTGGGCCGCCAATACGTCACCACCACAGATGCCATAGCCACCGAACGAGAAACCATTGCTGCCATGATTGCGGCCCAAGACAGCGTATTGCCATTCATGGAGTTTGCCGTCATCAACAAAGGGTTCGATGACACGATCCTCAATGACGGTCAGCAAAACGCGGTGCGCACCCTGCTCTCGGGCCGCGACCGGATCATGGGTATTCAAGGCTACGCCGGGGTTGGCAAGACCACCTTGTTATCTGCTGCCCGAACACTCGCAGAAACCAAAGGCTATGAACTCATGGGCCTGGCCCCGTCAGCCAGTGCCGCCAAAACCCTGCAAAATGAGGCCGGAATAACCTCTCAAACCCTGCAAAAGTTCTTGAGCAAGTATGATGGATACGCTCATGGGCGTGGCACAAGAGAAGGTAAGGTCAGTGTTCGGGGCGAGTTTCAAAACAAGATGATCGTGCTCGATGAAAGCTCTCTCGCCAGTACCAGTCAAATGCGCGATCTGTTCCGCATTGTTGAGATCATTCGCCCGGCCCGGCTGGTCCTGGTTGGGGATGAGAAACAGCTAAACGCCGTTGATGCCGGCAAGCCCTTTGCACAGCTTCAGGCCCACGGCATGAAGACTCTCAAGGTCGATGAAATCGTCCGCCAGAAGACGCCAGAACTTAAAATCGCCGTCCATGCCGCCATTGCCGGCAATATCGTCAAAGCCTTCGCCAATATCGGCGACAACATCATCGAGTCGAGGCTCGACGGGCAGTCGGCGCCCGACAGGCCTGAAATTAGTACGGTGGACCGGTCCCTTGCAGGAGCCGCCTTTAAAGCCTGGAACGCCATGGCCCATGACAAACGCGAAACCACTGGCATTGCCGCCCCCACCCATGTTATCCGCCAAAGCATCAATGGCTTGATTCGCAAACAACTGGAACGTGAAGGCCGGATTGTCGGGCCTGAGAAAGAAATCGAAACCCTGAAATCCACCGGATATACCAACGCGGAAAAGGGTCGCGCCAAGAACTATTTTGAAGGTGACAAGGTTATCTTCAATCGCGCCCGAAACGGAGCCAAACAAGGTGAAGTCCTGTCTGTCACGCTCAGCAATGAAGACACAAACACCATCATTCTCCAGCGCAAAAACGGCGAAGCGGTCGTCTATAAACTCGACGGCAAGCGGGCGGCACAATCGGTCGATATCCTGCACCCCTCGCCTCTGGGTATTCGCCAGGGCGACCGTATTCGCTTCACCCGTAACGACGAGAACCATGGGCTGATCAACTCCGGCATGGCTGAAATAACCCACATCGACAAGCAAGGTAATGTCACCCTGATCAAAGAGGATGGCAACAAGTTAACTCTTGAAGGCGACGCTCCGGCGCTGAAGTTCATCGACCACGCCTGGGCCTCAACCGTTCACGCCTTTCAGGGCCGCACGGTCGATAACATCATCGGCGTCATGCACTCGGCACACCCGCACCTGACCAACCAGAAAGCCTTCTATGTTGAGATATCACGGGCCCGCGAAAGTGCCACGCTGATCACCGATAACATTCAACGCCTGGGTGAAACGCTTAAAGAGCAAACAGGGGAGCGCATTGCCGCCCTTGAGGCCGCGCCGAAAAAGATATCTTCACCGACACCAGAAATAACAACATCTGAGCCTGTAATAAAGGCTGAACCGGAGTTTAATAAATGACCGCAAAATCCCGCATGGTTGGCTTGCGCGCCACGAGCGAAGACGCCGCCCTGTTTACGCAAGCCGCCGAACAAAGCGGTCTGACAACCAGTTCATGGATGCGGGAAAACCTGAAATCCATCGCCCTGAAACAGGTTTACGGCAAAGACGAATCCGGCAACTTCCCCAGCACGCCGGGCGAAACCGCCTTGATGCGTGCGGTGCTGGTGATCTTGCAAACTGTTGGCGTTGACACCTCTGATGAGACCAAACGTCTCTACGCCGAAAAGGCCGCCCGCCAAATCGAAAAAATCAAAGTCGGAGAATAGTCAATAGTCTAGAGCCAGGTAGCCCCACAATAGCCACTGCCTAGCCGATACCTAGTGACAAGCCATCCACTACCTATCCAAAAGGAACCCAATATGCCCGTAATAGCTTTCGCCAATTCAAAAGGCGGCGTCGGTAAATCGACAACCGCACTCGCCCTTGCCCAGGTTTTCGCCAAAGGGGGCGCGTCCGTAACCCTGATCGATGCCGACCCTAACCAGCCACTGGCCCGGTGGGCAGCAAAAGACCCGGGCAACGTTCCTCAAAATTTAAAAATCCTGCCCGACATCACCGAGGAAACCATTATCGAGGCCATCGACCAAGCAGCGACCCGTGATCCATTCGTGCTGGTCGATCTGGAAGGTTCAGCCAATGTAGCCGTCTCCTACGCCATCGGCCGTGCCGATCTGGCCCTGATCCCCATGCGCGGAAGCCAGCTTGATGCCGACCAGGCAGCACGGGTCATCAAGCTGATAGAGCGTGAGGCACGCGCTTACCGCCGTAAAATTCCGTTTGCCGTGGTATTTACTTGTACGTCACCCGTATTGCGAAGCCGGGATTTCAAACACATCGAGCGGCAATTTATCCAAAGCAACATTCCAGTCCTGCCGGTCGAAATGGTCGAACGCGCCGCCTTCCGCGCCATGATCCAGCTTGGCGGCACCCTCTACGACCTGACCCAGGCCGAAGTCAACAACCCGCAAGCTGCCATCACCAACGCCGAAGCTCTGGCGAAATCAGTCGTCACATTTATCAAGCAAGGAACCACAACATGAATGACAGGAAAAGAGGTGGTTTGGATATCGGTTACGAAGCAGTAGGTCCGGATTATACCGATTTCAAGCCCCGGACACTGCCTCACGCAACCCCGGTTGAGCCAGCCGGGCGCTCGGCACAAGAAGCCGGTTTCACCACCCGTCACGCTACCCCAGCCCCGCCCAGGATCGATGGCCGCAGCCTCCGATCCACTAACAGAACCGCCCAACTCAACATCGCCGTCAGCCCCGAAACTAAAGAACGCTTCTGGTCACTGGCTCAGGCGGCAGGGGTGCAGACAGGTGAGGATTTTCTAAAACGGTTAATGGACGGGCTTGTCGGGAACCAATAAATTAAAGTCCCACATCGATAGGCCACCGACTAGCATACCAGTCAAATTACGTGGAATTAATATGACACGCTTCAAAACCAATTTCCCGGAACATAACCTTCAATCGGTCAGAATTCACGGTTTGAGAGTGATAAGAAATTTGCACCGTTTTTTTATTTACGTCCCCAACAACGACTTGCACACCGGGTTCAGTCTTCAGATACGTGCTGATCGTGTTGATACAAGCAGTACAATGTATGCCAGGGACTGAAAAAACCTGTTCCTCATCCGCAGCAATCGGTGTTGGTGTTTCCACCTCACCGGCACGGTTCGCTCTGGAACCAAGCACTCGTCCGCCGAACGAGTTGGCGAGTACTGCGCTGACACTGGCGGCCATGGCAATCATGGCCCAGGATGGATGAACCAGACCGGTTGTCGCCAACGGCACACCAACTCCATTAAAGAAGAACGCCAGCCAGAGGTTTTGCACCGTTTTGCGGTAACTGGCGGCACCGATACTACGGGCGTCGAGAACGGCACCGACTCGATTGCCAATAATAATGACATCTGAACTTTCGATGGCGATATCGGTGCCCGTACCGATAGCCATGCCGACATCGGCCTGCATAAGGGCAGGAGCATCATTGATACCGTCTCCAACCATAGCGACACGACCACCTTCAGCCTGGAGGGCGCGGACAATTGCCGCCTTGTCCTGAGGCAACACCTCTGAGCGCACGTCATCTATACCCACCTGCCGAGCCACGGCCTGTGCCGTGTGGTGATTGTCTCCTGTCACCAGCAATGGAACAAGACCGCGCGCCTTCATCTCCGCAATAGTTTCAGCCGCATCTGGCTTGATCGCATCCATGATGGCAACGATCCCCACCGTCTGCCCGTCGATGGCAATGAGAATAGCGGTATGCGCGTTCTTTTCATGACGCGACAGCAACGCCGCCGCTTCTTCTGTATCAATTCCGTGCGACGATAAAAATCGATGAGTACCAGCCAAAACTTTTCGGCCATCCACCACAGCTTCAACCCCGGCCCCGGTCACCGACTGAAACTCCTCGCAAGAATCAAGGGACAAACCTTCCTCTTCTGCCGCTATAACAATGGCCCGCCCCAAGGGATGCTCTGACGGCGCTTCAACTGATGCGGCAAATCGCAAAACCTCTTCACGGTTCAGGGTGCCGAGGGTTTCAATCTCGGTAACACTGGGTTTTCCTTCGGTGATGGTTCCGGTTTTATCAAGCACAACATGAGTGACATCCTTGAGGATTTGAAATGCCTCACCGGAACGAATCAGAATACCCCGTTCAGCCGCCATGCCACCGCCGCGAATTAATGCCAAAGGCGTCGCCATACCAAGTGCACAGGGGTAGCCCATAACCAGAACCGTCACGGCGGCATAGATGGCACGAACCCAATGGGGTTCCGCCGTCCAGATATCCGGCGAAAACCCCCAGAACAGAAGTGCCGCCAATGAGATAGTCAGAACCACTGGAACATAATGTTTGAGCACCCGGTCAACCAGCACGATGATGCCGGGTTTCATGGCCTTGGCTTCCTCAACATGACGGGCGACCTGGCGCAGGAAGCTATCCTCACCGATCCGGGTTACCTCAACCAACAACGTTCCGGTCTGATTGACACTACCGCCGATTACTTCTGATTCAGCTTTTTTTTCTGCCGGAATGGGTTCGCCTGTGACCAGGGATTCGTCGATGGCACTATGGCCTTCCAGCACCCGTCCATCGACAGGAACTCTCTCACCGGGACGGATACGGACATGATCACCGACCAGCACAACCTCAATATCAACCTCTTCTTCCACACAATCACGGATAACCCGTGCCGTCGGCGGTTGCATGTCGAGAAGCTTGCGGACACTTTCCGAAGCTTTTGTTCGTACCAGCATCGAGATATAACCGGACAATAGATGATAGGTCGTCAGGAAAACCACGACACCGAAAAAATCCACGGCGGGGAAACCAACGAAGCCGTACCAGTCCAAAAACGGTATTGGACTGCCCAACACACCGCCGATATAGGCACCGATAGCACCAATGCTCAGCAAAACGTGCTGGTTGGTAATGCCACGCCATGCTGCGCCCCAGGCCATGCGGACAATGCGCCGTCCGTTCCAGAGGAAAACAAAGGTCGAGATAGCCCACGCGCTCCAGACATGCCAGTTCTCCATTTGCCACAGGTCGAGCCACATGGCCGACATTGCTAGAAACAGTGTAATGGCGAAGATCGCCGCCGTAATCAGGTCGTTCCGTTCTTCCCTTGCCGCCTTCTGCTGTTCCTCAAAAGCCTTTACCTTGTTGGGGTCCCGGATGATGAAACCCAACGCACGCATGGTGCCCTTGATCGCGGAAGGAGAGGTTATATCGGCATGATAGCGGACCAGAGTTTCCTCATGGGCAAGGGAAACATGAACTTCATCTACACCTTTTTCCTTGAACAAAGCCTTTTCGATGGAGTTGGCGCAGAAAGAGCAGCTCATACCACCGATCTTCAGTTGTAAGGTTGCAAGCCCCTGATCAAGGGAGGTTGTCGCAGTAGAGGTGGAGGTCATCATATATCTCCTTTAGCGGATCGTTGCCAACAGATCGTCAGGTAAAAATGGATCGGCGCGCCCATCACTCTTCAAGGCCAGCATGTTCGACAGGAACATGGCGGAACTAGTGTTAAAGATCGTATTGGTCACCGACCATGTTCCGCCATCAAAGATGACCTCGGCGGCAAAAACTGGCGCAATGCCGGTGTCTTTTGAATCAGGCAACAGGGGATGGGCGAAATTGGCCGCTGGTTGAGCATCGCGGTATTTCTTGCTGACCAATGCAAGCGGGCTGGCGCGCAGCATACCGGAGCGGATGAGAGCGTTCTCAAAGAAACGAGGATAGAGTAGCCCCGCATCCCCCGCCAGTTCATCAGGACCGTACCAACGCATGGCGTTGAGCGCGGCGACGACCGCACCGGCCGTGACCGGCGTATAGACACCCTTGCCACTCATTGGCAGAAAAACACCTGCGCTTTCATTCCATAAGGGTTTTAAAGCAGAGCGGTATCGTTCAGCGGCGGAGACCGCATAGCTCGTGTCATTAAGTAACCGGCTTGCCTCAACAAGGCCGTAGATACTCAAGGCAATATCTTCGAGGCTGGTTTCGGTTGTCCCCATCAGTGCCACGGCCTGCTTACGGGCAAACTTGATGGCGCGGCTTCGCTTACTATCATCACGCACAGCCAGGGCATAAAGACCGAGAGCCTCAATAGCGATGGCGCGGTCTGCCGCATCTTGCGGAGGTAAGGTATTGATAGCCGCAAACGCATGATCTGCTAGAAGGCGGTAATTATCGGCCTTGGTAAGATCACCATAAGCCATATGCCAGTAGTCATCGCGTGAACTACTCCCGGCAAGAATCAAACTGGATGCCGCCCACAGCACCGCTGCCTGATCGCGGGGGGCTGGTTCAAGGAATTTCCCATCAGGCAACCGGGGTGCGAATACGCCATCATCATTGCGAAGGCGATCATCAAGAACACTGGCCTGAACACGCGCCTGCGGCACCATCATCAATGCCGCTATTCTGTTTTCCGGCAAGTCGTGAAACTGAAGATGGAACTGCGGGCTGGTGATTTTCAGCAAAGTCCAGGCCTGGGCACCGGGATCAAGCGTTCTATTAAAGTTGCCAGGTTTCCAGCGCAAGGTCTCTGGTTTCGAAAAGTCAGGGGCCTTCTCGAAAGTTGGTTCTGACGACGCATAAACCGGGCCGACAATTCCCATGTCAGGCATCGGTGGACGGGTAACAAATCCCGCCCGGCGCAACCAGTCATCCCGCTCATAAGGCGAAATTATCAGTTTCTCACCAAGTCCGGAGAACATGACGGCGTTGGCGAGGTTGGTAATAGCGGCGTAATAAGTGGCGGACTCGACACTTTTTTCGTCGTAGTGAAACCCTTGATCGCCAGCCATCAAAGCCGAAGCCCACAGGGAGCCGACCAGAGTAATAATTGAGAGTGTTTTATTCATGTCCAATCCTCCAGGTTTACAAACAGGCCGAAGTACATCGACCATAAGCCAAGCGCCACGAACAGCACCCCAGTCCAAAACGGCATGCGGACCGACAGGCCCGCGAGACGATCAAGGACGCGGCGTGCAGGGGCAAACACTAACGCCGCCACCAGCGGCAGAGACAATGCCAGGCCAAACAGTGCCAGAGTAACGAACCCTTTTGTCGCATTGGCTCCGGTTCCCACAGCCGTTGCGCCAAGCAGGGCAAATATCAGGGGTGCCGCGCAGGCTGGAATATTGAGTCCGAACAGGACACCAAAGGCGGCGCTGCCGCGCTTTCCGGAAATTCGAGCCATGCCAACCCCGATAGACCGGGATAGAACGCCCCCCTTACCGAGTAAAAAAAGAATTCCCAGCAGGATGTAAACTGCGCCAAGCAACAGCCATCCGCCTTTTTGAAGATCGATGAACAAGGCACCAAAAAGTGCTGCCCCCGCCCCCATTGTGCCGATAAATAGCGCACGAGTTATCATAAAAATGGTTGCCTGGGAGATTTTTGAAGCTCGATCTCGGCCTTCGATAAACTTTAGAAACAACAGGCTGGAGCCAACCGAGCAAGGCTCAACAAAGCCGAAAAGCCCAAGCCCTACGGGAATCAACACCAGATTAATCATATCGATATCCATCACGCCTTACGCCCTCCCAACGGTGAAGCCAGCATGCTCAATAATCGTGATGATTTTTTCCTCATCAATTGCCTGCGAATTAAAAACAACACTCCCTGTTCCCACTTCATGCGAGATGGAAACCTTGCGAACGCCGATCTCCTTTTCGAGCAGTGAGTGAATGCGGTTCGCACAGCCATCGCAGTGCATGCCGTTAATAGTTAAATCGAGAGTGTTCATGATCAACTTTCATCAAAAAAGAAACCGGAAGGGGGTGACATAGCCCAAATAGGCAGCACTTTCGTACAGGAAATAGAGCGCAACCAGGATCAAAAGAATGCCGCTGATTTTTTCAAACGCTGGAACCAATGAAGAGAACCGGTGCATCTTTGCCGCTGAACCGACAATCGATCCAACGACCAGGAGCGGGACTCCACGAGCAATACCAAAAATAAAAAGCAGAGCAGCACCCAACCATGGCGTTCCTGTCGCGGCTGCGGCACCGAGGATTGGTAAAATCATTGGCGAGCAAGCGGGACAAGTGGACAGTCCGAACGGAATGCCAAGCACATAGGCACCCCGGAACGATCCCGCTTTCCGGAAAGCAGGCTTTAAAACAGGAAAATTAATACGAATTTTTCTCAGCAGCGCCAAACCAAACACCATAAGAAGCATGGCGATTATCAGGTTGGTGAGGGCCAAGTAATCAGTCATGAACCCAATAACAGCGTTTCCGAGAAAACCGAACAGGGCTCCTATAGCGCCATCCACCGTCGCCATCCCGAGAACAAAGCCAGAAGCGAGAACAAAGCCTTTGTTCCCAGATGAGGGCGTCTCGTCCCCAGGCACCGTTACGGCATAACCGACCACCACGGAATACAGTGGCAGAGAACTGGGTGCTATACCCATGACCAGCCCGACGAGGGCAACGAGGGCGAACGCAAGCGGTGATGCAATTGATATCTGATCGAGCAACATCGCAAAATCGGGCATTGGTCTTCCTTTCCGCAGTGAAGCGAAAAATCAAGGCACGGGAAATGTGCTACATTTCTCGACCACAGAAAGGAATGATAACTGCCGTACCACAGTACGGAGTCAACCCGTAATTTCCGACGAATATAATTGCGAACAAAGGAAGGCCTTGCGCGCGTGTCACGCACCCGAAAAGTCAGACTTTTTGGTGCTTGCGGCTCTTTAACGCCGGATTTTCCATCGCTTCGATTATTGAACAGCTATCCAGCCCGCCGCGTGAAGGACAAGAGGCGATGACAGTTTGAAGCGCAGAACCAATTTTTTCCAGTTGGACAATCTTGCGTTCGACTTCTTCCAGCTTTGCACTCGCTCGCTTGCGAACGTCGGCGCAATCGGTATCGGGTTCGGCCCGGAGCGTCAGCAATTCTTCAATCTCGCGCAGAGAAAAACCGAGTTCCTGGGCTTGGCGAATAAAACGAATTCTTTGTATGGTTTCGTTCGGGTAGGTCCTGTACCCGCCATCACGAGGCTTGAGGGGCTGCACAATCAGCCCCTTGCGTTCATAGAAACGGATTGTTTCAACGTTGACGCCTGCATGATTAGCGGCCTTGCTTATCGTCAGTGTTTCCATAAAACGCCTCTCTCGATATCAGGCTCCGTGCCATAACACAGAATAATGCCATTCATTTCATTCTCAAGTATGTTTATCTGCATGACAAAGCGCGTGATTACTTAATACTTCAATAATCCGGCAATCTGCAATATTGCCTCCCTTGCATTGCTCGATCATCCGCTCCATCTCGATTTTCAATGCATGCAGCCGGGAAATACGATGTTCGATTTCCTTTAGTTGGAATTGGGCTATTTTATCGGCGGTCTCGCAGGATTGCTCAGGGGCTTCCGAAAGGCTTAAAAGGTCTCGGATGGCCTGTAAGGTAAAACCCAGATCCCGCGCATGACGAATGAACATTAACCGGTCTACATCGATTTTCCATAAAACCGTTGATTTCCTTCGGAGCGAAATGGTTTTGGTAGCAAACCGATTTGCTCGTAATACCGGATCGTCTGGACCTTGCATCCGGTGGCCTTGACTACACGACCAATTGTTAAGGGTTTTGACATCATTTTTTCCTTGAAGCTCTAGTTATTGTAGATGTTAGCTTTATGTAAGGCGAGTCAATTATCCGTCAATTACCCGATGATTACCCAAGGAAAAATAGATAATGAGCGGTTAATGCTGTCAGAACCAACCCAAATTCGAAGGCGTGTCAAAGGGCTTCAAACGCGCGTTATGGGCTGTCATCGTCATTAATGGCGGTATGTTTTTTGTCGAGATAACGGCTGGTGCACTGGCCGGTTCGCAGGCTTTGCAGGCTGATGCACTCGATTTTCTTGGTGACACGATGACATATGGCCTCAGCCTGTATGTTATCGGTATGTCTGTCCGGGCGCGAACGACCGCCGCCTTGCTCAAAGGGTTCAGCCTCGCAGGTATGGGGCTTTGGGTTTTTGGTTCAACAATTTACCAGGTCTTTGTTCTCGGTTTGCCCCAAGCCGAAGTCATGGGGCTGATTGGTTTCCTGGCACTGTTGGCAAATAGTTTAACTGTCTTGCTCTTCCTTCGCTATCGTAACGGTGATGCCAACGTGCGCTCCGTTTGGCTATGCAGCCGCAACGACGCCATTGGAAATATTGCAGTCATGTTGGCGGCTGGCGGAGTGTGGATAACAACAAGTGCATAGCCCGATCTGATCGTCGCCATCTTAATGGCGGGGTTATTCCTTTGGTCTGCGACACAAATTATTCGACAAGCATTTCAGGAATTTCGGGACACTTCCATCACTGCGGCTGCGGCAGAGTGACACTGAGTCTGGTCATCGCTCAATCTCCGTATGCCTTGCATTTGCTGAAGAGCGGCTACGGACCAAAAGCAGCCCAAATCCGGTAGCAAGGATAAAGGCGAAAGAAATCACTATAATTTCCTGGCCAAAGCCACTTCCGAGCCAGCCTCTGAGCAACCCCGAAATTCGCTCACCCGTCATCAAGAGATTACTTCCGTCAGCCAGAGGATCGCCAAAGATGGCGATGCCCCAATAGAACGTGATGTAGATACCCGCCAACAGGATAAGAAGTCCGCTCAACCGACGTAACAGATACGTAATTCGAGGCGATCCACTCCCCATTCCCTGGCGAGTGGATGCCGCAACGAGTCCGAGCATGGTCAGAACTGTGCCCATGCCAGCAGCATACGCGAACAGATTCACGGTACTGGTTAAGAGATTTCCAGTCGTCGCCACGCCAACGGCAGCAAGGAAGATCGGCAATGTACAAGACAGAGAAACCGCCCCAAAGCCGATACCGAACATCAGACTGCCGTGACGATTATCAACAGTTCGACACACCTTAATGGCAGGCAACCACGCAAAATGCAAATCTGCCAAGGTGACGAGCCCGGCTAGCGTCAAAACAATACCAAGGCTGAACCCAACAAGGGGCAATGCTGATCCCAGCCAGGACGCTCCCAGGGCCATGGCACCACTAGCGGCTCCGAACACGAGAACGAAGCCGATGGTAACACCGATTCCTGAACGAATTACGCGCAGGAAACTTAATGCTATTTGTTCATCATCGCCGGAATCCTCTCCAAGCTGACGAGCGAAGTAAGCCGGCAGCATGGCAAACCCGCACGGATTTACGGTCGCTACCGCACCCGCAGTGAAGGCAAATGCCAGATAGGCGTTCAAGGAGCAAACTCCTTGGGCATATGTTCTTTCCGTATAGTTGTGGCCGCTCGTCGGTGTGCACGTAACCAAAGCGTGCCAGCGAAAACACCAAGGCTCAAAATCACCCCAAGGTTCCACAAAACGCTTTCATCCGTAAACCATGTCGCGACTGTTCCCAGAGTAAGCGTGCCACTGATCACGAGGATCAGCCCTACACAACAAACCAGCTTGGCGATAACAAGAAGAACAAGACCAGAATTTGGGACTTCGCGCATGGTTACCCACCTACCCTGCACAGCAAGAGAGCTTGCTGACATCCTTGTCAAAGGTCTGAGCCGCCAATTTCAGCCCCTCAACGGTTGTCAGGTAGGGGAAAATGGTATCGGCTAAATCTTGTATAGTCAGGCTGTGTTTGACAGCGAGAACAGCCGTTTGAATGCTGTCTGCACCTTCTGGGGCTAATATTTGCGCCCCAAGCAGCTTATTCGTTTTCACATCTGCAACCAGCTTGATGAGCCCTCGCGTGTCTCGTGCCGCAAGGGCGCGGGGGACATGGTCAAGCGTAATGGTGGATGTTTTTACTTCAAATCCCTTCTCTTTGGCCACCGCCTCAGACAAGCCTACTCCTGCCACTTGCGGGTCGGTGAACACTACCCAGGGCATTGCCGAATTATCGTAAATCAGGTCATCACCGTTCATCGCGTTCTTCGCCGCAAGTTTTGCGCCGTAAGCAGCCATGTAAACGAATTGGTCTCTTCCTGTGACGTCACCCGCCGCATAAACGCCAGGCCGGGTCGTGCGCATCCGCTCATCAACTTTAATGCCGCCGTTAGGAAGAAGTGCCACACCGCTCTCTTCCAAACCCAAACCATTCGTATTGGGTCTGCGCCCTGTGGTTACGAGAACCAGTTCCGCCAGGATTGTAACATTCTGGCCGCGTTCGCTGACATCAAGAGCGATGCCTTCATCGGTGCTCCTGATGGAATGATAATCAAGCCCGTCACGCACGGCGATACCCTCGTCGCGCAGATAACCCGTGAGGGCTGAACTTATCTCCGGCTCGGCTTCTGGCAACAGACGCGAACGGCAGACGATGGTGACATCAACGCCCGAACGGCCAAACATTTGCACCAGCTCACAACCAATGTATCCACCACCAATCACAAGGAGTGACTTCGGCAGTTTTTCCAACTCCAGGGCTTCCGTGCTGGTTAAATAGGGTACATTATCAATGCCACTGATACTTGGCGCCATCGGTGAGGTGCCTGTGGCGACAATCACCCTGTCGGTTTTGATGAAGTTCCCATCCACAGAAACACCGCCATAGGTCAATTGCGCCGCCCCTTCGATGTAAGAAACATTGTTATAGGACGGCAGCAGGTCACTGTATTTGGCCTGGCGAAGTTGCGTCACAAGATCGTCTTTTTGGGCGATTAGGGCCTGCCAGTTCTCAATATTGGCTTCGGCTTTAATACCGGCGAAACGCGTAGCAGTATTTGCATGATGGAGAGCTTCTGCCGCCCGGATCATGGCCTTCGATGGCACGCAGCCAACATTGACGCAAGTGCCGCCAATAGTGCCGTAACCAATAAGTGCCACCTGCGCGCCTTCCTCAGCGGCGGTAATGGCGGCGGAAAAACCCGCCGATCCAGCACCAATAACCGCCAAGTCATAATGGCCGTTAATCTTTTTATTCGTATCAGAATCGCAACAGTCAGATGCCAGATCAGTCATGATTGATTTTCCATTTTATTGTTGTCCGAAGAAGCTTTAGTACTTCTCGCGCTCACAATGCGTAAATAATATGCGTATGCCGTGACGGCAGCGACGGCGGCTATGGAAATGCGCAGTGCGTATCTGAACTCAAGCCAAAAGAGAAGCGCTGATAGCGCGGCGACGACTATCAGAATAAATCCGTGAGGTCGGGGGCCTGCTTTTCCGGAGCGCAGATAGAGGGCATAGGCAACAAGCCCCATGGACGCAAACATTACAGGAAATAGCATATAATCCAGCCAGCTTAACCAAGCCGACAAGCCAACGGCCCCAAGCAATATCACCAGAAACGGTGTAAAACAGCAAATTGCCGCAATCCCTGTACCGGTAACACCTGTTCTTAAAATCTTGCGATCCTTCATTTGCGCATCATCCTTCGTTAGTTTTTAAGTTCAGACGGGTAACCCGCATCAAAGGTAGCGTCCGTCAAGGCTTCAACTGTAGTAATGGCATCATCGAAGGTAACCATGGCTGTTTTTTCTTCAAAGGAAACGCCTACTTTCGTAACGCCCGGCACATTTTCCAGAGATTTCTTGACGATGTATGGACATGACGCGCAGTACATGTTTTCAACCGCCAGTGTGACAATCTTCTCAGCGGCGAAGGTTATGTTGGCTGAGAGCATGATGGCCACAAATGTGATAGCCGTGGTTAAACGTTTCATCCAGGTTTGTTCCTTTTTTCTTTAATCCAACAGGTAAGGGACGGCATAGGGAAAAGCCAATGCGGCAGCAACAAGTAGCGTTGCACCCCACAACGAAATTTTGAGTACACGCCCAGACGCTGGGGTGGCGCAATACGAGCCGGCCTCACAGGCCACTTTCGGTTTTCGGTAAGCCATATAAAACCCACCAGCCAGAAAGATCAGTGTCATAGTAACGAAGTACGGCTTATAGGGATAAAGAGCCGTAAGATTGCCGATCCATGCACCACCAATCCCCAAACTGAATAGAACCAGTGGTAAAATGCAACACGATGATGCAAGCACTGCCCCGACAACGCTACCTGTCGCGAACATTCCGCGTTTACGTGTCTCACTATTCAGGGCTTCCTGAATTGTCATTGTATCAAGATCAACCACTGTGCTGTCCTGATTATCCGTAATTTCCATCACGCTTTTCCTTGAACTTTAAATCGGTTACTAACATGTATAAAGTCTGTAGCAAGTACAGGCTCAAGGCTTTTTTATTGATTAATTCGCCAAGGTGAGATCACTCTGATGAAACGAGGACAATTAGCAACACGAACCGGCTGCAATATTGAGACGATTCGCTATTACGAGAAGGTGGGCCTGCTCCCTGATCCGCCTAGAACGGAGAAGGGGTACAGAGTTTATGAGCATAAACATGAGCAAACGTTACGTTTCATCATTCGCTCACGGGAACTCGGTTTCACCATCGAGCAGATTCGGGGGCTGCTCAGTCTTGTTGATGGAGGTGACTATACTTGTACAGAGATCAGAGACCAAACGGAGGCCCACCTGGCAGCAGTCCGAGATCGAATTGTGGACCTTAAGAAACTAGAGGCTACCCTGGTCGAAACTGTTGCAGCTTGCAATGGCGGCAACACCCCAAATTGTCCGGTTGTCGATGCGTTAACAAAAGAAATTTGAACTGGCAAAGATATCATTTTTATGGCCAGATGTTTAGTCTCGGCATTTGATGGTGCATTATTCTCCCTGGAATGGAAGGAAGCACTATGGGACAAATACTACACGGCAGCGCCAAAACGACAGAGGCAGTCGTCGAGCAATACAAAATAGTCAAGAGAACCTGAGGGCACTGGCGCAGCGCTACAGTATCAATCAAAAGACAGTTGCCAAATGGAAGAAACGAACCTCGGTGCAGGATTTGCCAACAGGGTCGGTGGAGCCAAAATCAACGGTTTTGTCAGTGGAGGCACTCTTCCTCCCACTCGCCACCTTCACCCAGCTTTATGAAATTTGCAGTCTCAGCCGTCAACATTGTCAACATTGTCAACACAACCTCTCCACATTGATACCGTGCCGCATAATAAATCTAAGCGGTGACAATGAATATAACCATCATCGCTTTACGATGCACAACAAAACAACAGCTGAATGTAAAATCATTGATAAACAGTCTCACAAATTGTCAAATCCATGTAAAACCACAGCATAGAAGATAATGAAAACAAACGATTATTTTTGCTAAACAGGTGCATATCATTTTATCAAACCGTGTAATCACCCTGAAACCCGCAGAAAACATGGCCTTTCCGCTTTTAACTACCCGTAGCGTCGGGTGTGGTATGTATAACGCCCTTGGGCGTCATCTGATTTGCTTGAGTGTTTCAATTTTAATTTTCGGTGTGCAAGGCCCATTTTGCCTAGGGTTTTTCCAATTTGCAAGAGGATAAGTGGGGGTGGTATTGGCCTTGTTTTGCCAGTGGCGTATCACCAAACTTTCTAAATCCGCTGCACTCCGGGAAGGGATTTTGATTTTCTAGTGGTTCTGTGACTATCAAAAAAATCTAGCTTCTAAAAAAATGCCTCGGATTCTTCTCGTATCTGAACTCAAATTTTAACTAGGGTGTGAACTCAATTCAGCCATAACCTGAATAGCCCCTAGATTTGTAGACACCTTGCAGTTTAAAAATGAAGCAAGGAGTTTCAGATTATGTCATCACTACGATACACCGAAGAGTTCAAGCGCGATGCAGTTGCCCAGGTCACGGATCGTGGCTATTCCGTCAAAGAAGTTTCTAACAGACTGGGCATCAGCACCAAGTCACTTTATGACTGGAAGACAGTTTATCATAAACCTGAACCTGAACGTCAGCATGAAGCTGCTTAAGCAGCAGAGAGCTTGCTATCTTCACCCCGCAATCCACTGTAGATGCCGTCTGCCCAGATATAAACCCAGCGATCTTTCTCAAGACGCTTGTTGCGCCAGCCTTGATATTCCTGCGCCCAAACCTGTTTCAAACGTGAAATCGTGCTTGCAGACAATCCCTTCGCCTCCGGGCCGACAAGGACGCTCAGGGCGGCGCTCATCTCACCACTTGATATGCCCTTCAAATACAACCATGGCAATGCGGCTTCCAGTGACTTTGCCTTGCGAACATACGGCGGAACCAGGGCAGAGTGGAAAGTGATCGGTTTGCCTGTCTTCGATCTGACCTTTGGCACCTTTACCGTGACCGGCCCCAGTCCTGTCTGCACCTGACGTTCAGGATGGTAGCCATTACGAACCACGGCGGCCTTGCCATCTTTCGTGCACTGGTCTGAATACGGAGACAAAAACTCATGAACCTCGGCTTCAATGGCGTGCATGATTAATCGTCGGGCTCCCGATCTCAATAGGTCTGTCAACGGATCAGGAATTGTGCCTCGACTGACAAAATCAACAACGTTATTATCTTCCATAGTGGCGTATCTCCTTAATGTTGGTTCATTGTGTTGCAACAACAAATCAACCAGATACGCCGCTTCTTTTCAAATGCTCAAACACCAGATTCGGTTATAGCTCTGGAATCGACGCTATTAGCCAAATCCAGAAGTTAGTTTCAGCAAAAAGACGATAATTTTGACGTCTGCTTAACCCTCAGCTACAGTCATAACTTAGAGGGCACTGGAACTGTGGCTTATAGCCAGAGGTAGTCATTCAATCTTATTCGAGTACGTTAGAATCCAGCATCTTCTTTGTTTAAATTTGAACTTAGATTGAGAAGTTATAGAGTTACAAAAAGTGTTCATCAGTTAATTTTTTATTCTCCTGAGGTGGAAAATCTAATGAAGTCGGTGTTGTTATTCGTTATTATCGTAGTAACCTTTCTTTTTCCTGCAACCGTTTACAGTGCTGAAGTTGATTGGATAAAAATCAATAAATTGCAGAATCTTGAATTGTTAGATTATGTTGCGTCTCTTGATCTCAAGGGGCAAGATGCATTGAATTTTTGGAAAAATATTCCTCTTAGCAGGGCTAATGTTCAGGTCAACCGCATTTTTCGTGATGAGGCCTTCGCAATATACATGAATAAGTATCCGCGACCATTTGGCCGTGGTGCTAAGTTCATCCCTGGTTCGGGAACAAATATTATAGGACCGATCAGCAAACAGAAATTGCGGTTGCCCTTTACCAATGTTCAACCCATACCCGAAGGCCCGATAGGAGACCCAGATAAACAGTATAAAATTGCCTATACCATTCACGGATTGAGCCATCCCTGGCTACTGAACAACGCTGACTCTGCTCAATGGGAAGCCAACCGCCATTCCAATGTCACGCTTAACATATTGGACCCGGAATTCGATAACGATAAACAAGTCAGGCAGATTGATGCTCTGACCCAGAAAGAAGTAGACGGTATTTTGATTTGGCCCATGCAGGAAGCTCCGACGGGACCACCAGTGGACCGTGCCAACGCAGCAGGCATCCCCAGTGTTTCAGTGGACAGGCTTGTCGGATCAAGAAATGTGCGAGCGCAAGTAACGGGCAATTTTCCAGCTAATGGGACGCAGCAGGGACTTTATTTAGTTCACCAGCTGCTAAAAGAAACCGGTGAAGTCAAAGGTACAGTGTTAATGATTCGCAAACCGTTGGGCAGTACAGCGGATTCCATGCGAACAGGGCACTTTCTAAAGGTAATCAGTTACTTCCCAGGAATCAAAATCCTGCAAAGTTATCATAATAGCAGTTCCAGGGCCGACTCCCTTAAACAGGTGCGTGAAGCACTCGGCAAATATTCCAACATTGACGTGATATTTTGCACCGGTGCCGAACAAGGAATGGGGGCCGTGTTGGCCGTCGATGAAGCGAAACGTTGGAATAGCCGGAAGGACGGCCTGAGAATAATGATCCTTAGTAATGATGATCTGTTTGAGGCACTTGAAGCTATGAAAGAAGACAAGATTGCCGTCACCGCGCCTTATACACCTTTGCTGGGTGGACTTGGAGTTCGTGTGTTGTTGAAAATTCTGGCTGGTGAAAAAATCTCAAAAAACATTACCACACCTGACCTGCCGATGATCACCAAGGATGGTGAAACGATTTTCGGTATCAAGACGATCAGCGTGGATGATTGGTTGCCTTATTCTTACGGAAGAAAATAGCCGCATGCCTTCGTGGTTTAACATAAAAGCTAAACTTATCATCGTTCTGGTAACGGTGAGCCTGATACCGCTCGCAGTCGTTGGATGGTATTCGCTTGAAGAATCGCGAAATTCTATATCACGGGAAGTTTTCAATCATCTTGTCAGCATTCGCGATGCGAAAAAGGCGCAGATTACACGGCTTTTCCAGAAAAACATCGCCGATATCAGGGTGTTAGCAAAAAGTTCACATATTGACACAGCACTGGATGCTTTTTCATCTGTTGTCCGCGATGGTGAAGTAGACAAGACCCAGTTTGATTATTTTGAGAGCCTTGCGTACGGTCCATCCTTTCTGCGTTTTATTGAGGAGTACGATTATTACGACCTTATGCTGGTTAATAATCAGGGAGACATTGTCTATTCCACAAAAAAAGAATCTGATTTTGCGCAAAACTTGCTTACAGGTCCGCTCAAAGACAGCCTGTTCGGGCGCTCGTTTAAAAGTGATATTGATGAGGTGGTTATCACCGATTTTGAACTTTATCCTGCGTCGCAAAATCAGGTGATATCGTTTTTGATTGCTCCCGTTGAGACGCAAAGCGGCACAGTGGGTGCAATCGTTCTAAAAATGACCAACAACGCCATTAATGAAATAATGATGGAACGTTCTGGCATGGGCGCAACGGGCGAAGCTTATCTTGTAGGTAATGACAATCTTATGCGTTCGGACTCCTATTTAGATCAGGTAAACAGAACGGTGGCGGCGTCTTTTCTCAACCCTAAAAACGGTAGTGTTGATACGAAAGCCAGTCGAGCCGCTTTGAGTGGCAAAATCGGTCATCAAATTATAATCGACTACCGTGGACAAAGTGTTCTGAGTGCGTATCTTCCAATCAAGCTAGGGCGAATCACTTTTGCACTGATGGCAGAGATTGATCAGGTTGAGGCATTTAACTCAATTGACCGTTTGCAACAATTGGTCGTTATCTTATCCTCGATTGTCGGCGGACTGATGCTGATTTCTGCCTATTTTATTTCCAATATCATTACCAAACCAATCTTGTCGCTGACACATTCATCCATCGAGATAGCAGAGGGCAATCTGGACCAGGAGATAAAAGTTACCCGAAGCGATGAACTGGGCGTTCTGTCTGAAAACTTTAACAGAATGCGCCTGTCCATACGCAACAAAATCAAAGAAATTGAGGAGAACAGAGAAGCGCTTCGTGAGGCTAACGAAACCCTCGAAGAAAGGGTTCAAATGAGAACCCAGGAACTAGCCCACAAATCGACACTTCTCGAAGCTGTTCTGGGTAGCATTAACCAGGGGTTGATTGCCTACGATGATAAATTGTAGTGGTTCAGACTTGATCTGACAGTTACCAGATTCGACGTGGCGTCTGTCAGGTCAAATTTGGTCTACAAACTTTTCCTTCCAGATACTTTTGCCGTCCTCCAGAGTCTGCATGGGCGTTTTCCCTTCGCAGATTTT
>JAJRRU010000036.1 GCA_024279135.1 Alphaproteobacteria bacterium | reverse complement strand
GCAGGGATATATCGGCCTGCTGAGGTGAGGGGGAACCGCCCCGCTTGCCAGCGTATTCAAGCCGCTGCGGATCTTTTACCAGGTCGAGGATTTGACGCGATACCAGGGCATCGTAAACAATCACATCTGCCTGTTCCATGGCATTCAGCGCGTGCAGGGTCAATAACCCCGGGTCACCCGGTCCGGCTCCGGCAAGCCAGACCGTGCCCGGCTCAAATCGGGGTAGTGTTTTAAAAATATCGATCACGTTATCAGAACTCTACGCATTTACTTGGCTTCCCGCGACGGCATATATAGGCTCAGGTAATGCTTATGGCAGGTCGCATGGTCGATCAAGAGGTTTTCGTAAATAATGGTGCACAATAAAGTTGACAAGACACAATTGCGCCGGGGCTGGACCACCGGAGCCTGTGCCACGGCAGCGGCCAAATCGGCCTGTCATGCCCTGTTGATCGGTGACTTTCTTGATCCGGTGGAAATATCCCTGCCGCGCGGTGGCAGCACGACCTTTGATCTGGTTCACCGGGAATTATCAGATGACTTTGCGCTGGCTTGTGTGGAAAAAGATGCCGGGGATGATCCCGATGTTACCCACGGTGCCATCATTCAGGTTCGGGTATCGCGGCGTATTGCCGGGCAAGGTCTTCAGTTTCTGGCCGGTGACGGGGTTGGCACGGTGACCCGCCCGGGATTGCCCATCCCTGTGGGCGAGCCTGCCATTAACCCGGTGCCACGGGCCATGATGACGGCAGAATTAAGCAAGATTGCCGAAGCCCTTGGTGTCGAGCCGGATCTGGATATCGAAATATCCGTACCCCGCGGACAAGCTATGGCCAAACATACCATGAACCCGCGTCTGGGTATCGTTGGCGGCATCTCCATTCTGGGCACCACCGGTGTGGTGATACCCTATTCATGCGCCGCCTGGATTGCTTCAATTCATCAAGGCATCGATGTGGCCCGCGCCGAAGGCCGCACCCATATTGGGGCGGCCACCGGTCGGGGTTCGGAAGCCGCCCTGAAGCAATTATTAGGTTTCGATGATAGTGCCCTGATCGATATGGGTGACTTTGCCGGTGGCATGTTGAAATACCTGCGCAAGAATCCCGTCGAACGGCTGTCTCTGGCCGGGGGATTTGCAAAAATCTCTAAACTGGCCAAGGGAAACAAGGACTTGCATTCAAAACGCTCCTCAGTAGATTTTCACTGGCTGGGCGAAATTTGTGCCCCGAAACCAGAACTCCAGGAGTTATGCAAGACAGCCAATACGGCCGCAGAATTGCTCAGTGCAGCACGGATCATTAAATTTCCACTGGCCACCATCATTGCCGGGTTGGCCCGCGACAAGGCTCAATCCATGTGCAATAATGCCGTCGAGATCGAAATTTTGGTGTTTAATCGCGAGGGTGAACTGGTGGGACGAAGTGATGAATGAGCCGACAGTTTTAATTCTTGGCGGCACCGCCCTGGCCCGCAACATGGCGGAACAAATCACGGCCCTGGGTATCCGTACTATATATTCTCTGGCCGGACGCACCGAAGCGGCTTCATTGGCCAACATGGAAAACCGGGTGGGTGGTTTTGGTGGCCCGGAAGCACTGGCCGAGTATCTGGCTGAGCGAAATATCATCGCCGTGATCGATGCCACCCATGCCTATGCGGCGCAGATTTCAAACCATGTACAGGAGGCTTGTCTTGCCAGTAATGTGGCCCTGTTGAATTTACAGGACCAGCCCTGGCAGGCCGATCCCTCAACAATACCCTGGACACCTGCGGCCAACATCTCTGAAGCCCGAGATCAGGCCGCCCGCATTGCCAAACGGGTATTCGTGACCACGGGACGCCAGAACGCCGGACAGTTTGTCGATGATAAACGTTGCTGGTGGTTGGTTCGGGTCGTGCCAATGCCAACCCCATTGCCCGATTTGTTACATGGCATGTATCTCTATGACCGTGGTCCTTTTGAGCAGGCCGACGAGGTGGCCTTGCTGCGCGAACACAAGATTGATGCCATCATTTCCAAAAATGCCGGTAATCAGGCGACTTATGGCAAAATACTCGCGGCAGAAAAACTCAACATTCCGGTCATCATGATAGAGCGCCCGTCATCGGGCATCGTGTTGCAGCTCAACACCGTTGCCGGGGCGCTCTACTGGCTGAGACACCATATCTAGCTGGATTTATAACGCAGGATATGTTCGTAATCCGGCGCGTACAGACGGCTGTCGGTGGCGGTATCGGTATTGAGCACCCGCCCGACAATAACCAGTGCGGTTCGGGTCAGTTTGGCTTGGCGAACCTTTTCGCGAATATCGGCCAGTGTGCCGCGAATAATCAGCTCATCAGGCCAGCTTGCCCGGAAAACCACCGCAACCGGACAATCATCACCATAGTGAGGGCTCAAATCACGGCATACCTGGCGCAGGTTTCGGACCGACAAATGGATCGCCAGTGTGGCCCCGGACCGGCCCAGGGTTTCCAGTTCCTCGCCGGATGGCATGGCCGAGCTTTTCATGGCGGTCCGTGTCAGAATAACGCTCTGGCTTACGTCCGGCAGGGTCAGTTCCACACCGAGAGCCGCAGCACAGGCCGCAAAAGCAGGCACCCCCGGTGTTATGGAATAATCGATGTCCATTTTCTGCAAGCGCCGGATTTGCTCACCAATTGCACCATACAAAGACGGGTCGCCCGAATGGACCCGGGCCACGTCATGGCCGCGTTTGTGTGCCTGTTCAATCTCAGCCATAATCTGATCCAGATTTAGCGAGGCGGTATCAATGATGCGGGCATTATCGGGCGCAAAATCCACAATTTCGCGGGGCACCAGCGACCCGGCGTACAGACAGACCGGACAGGCGGCAATAAGATCACGCCCGCGCAGGGTTATCAGGTCAGCCGCCCCCGGTCCGGCACCAATGAAATGCACGGTCATGCGCTGGCTTCCTTTTTTGTATTGCCAAGGTGTTTGGCGGCATAACCGCGCGGGGTATAGACCGACCAACTGCCATCGCCGCGCTTGCGGGCCTTGGTCTCACTGGACCCGATCATGACCAGGGTCAGCATATCCACATCATCGACCACCAGATCCTTGAGGTGTAATACGGTAATGGTCTCGCTGGCACGGCCCAGATTACGCGCCAGAATAACCGGCGTATCATCAGGCCTGTGAGACAGCAATATGTCGCGTGCAATAGCCAGCAAGTCGCGGCGTTTGCGACTGACCGGGTTATAGAACGAGATTACAAAATCTCCCGCGGCGGCGGCTTCCACCCGTTGCACGATTACCTCGCGCGGGGTCAGCAGATCGGACAGGGATATGGCACAGAAATCATGGCCCAGTGGTGCGCCCACGCGCAAGGCAGCGGCCTGCATGGCTGAAACACCGGGGGTCAGTTCCAGTGATATGCGATCCCAAGATGGCGGCACACCCTCGCGATCCAGTAATTCATGGACCAGTGCACCCATGGCATAGACCCCGGCGTCACCCGATGAAACCAGGGCGACATTATGACCGGCTGCAGCCAGTTCAATAGCCGCGCGAACCCGGTCTTCTTCCTCACCCAGTTCATAAGCGTGACGGTCTTTATCAACAATCAGTTCGGCAATCAGGTCCAGATAAAGCCCGTAACCCACAATCACCCCGGCCCGGCGCAAGGCACTTTCAGAGGCTGGCGTGCGCCAATCAGCGCGACCGGGACCGATGCTGACGATGGAAAGGTGCCCACGCGCCATGCCCAGTTCATGGGGGGCAATAATCCGCCCGGACCGGGCGATGGCACACGTGGTGCGCTTGCCCTTGTGTTTTTCGACCAGTAATTCGCCTTGATGTACGGCTGCAAGGGCTGCGGCCTCGGCCACACCGGCCACACCGATTTCAGCCCGCACGATGTCCGATGGATTGGCCAGTCGGTGTTCCTGGGCTTGTAAGGTTTCCAGATCGAAAAAACGAGCCGGGATATCAAAATGTGTTGCCGCCTCAAACATGGCGGCTTCATCCATCTTCAGGTCAATGGAAAACAGCCCGGCCAGCGACAGGTCAGAGAGGTTTTCAGTCGCCAGAGTCCGGCTGATCAGCTCGATCATTTCCGCCCCATCAGCACCCCGTTCACAGCCCACACCCAGTGCCAGTACCTGACGGTAATAGACCAGATGGCTGGCATCACCTGTTATGGTGCTGTTGGCTGGCTCCAGGATGGTGATGGTCAAATCCCCATGCTCAACCAGTGGTAAATCAAGGCCGTCAAGCCAGTCGGCTTGGCCGTTGATGGTGAGCGACGCACCATCACGCAGGGCGCTGACAAATTCCTTGTGGTTTTTGGGGTTTGCCAGCTTCCAGCCCGCAGGGGGTTCATCAAAGGCGACCCCGAACAGCACATCGCTGGCCGTGGTGATGGCCGGTTTTATCCCGAGAATATCTGCCATGCGTCGGGCCAGATCGTTAGCGCCGTGATGGCCACCCAGCAAAGGCACGATCACTGAGCCATCCTCGGCCAGGGATAAAACAGCGGCGTCGGTATGCTTGTCTGTCAAAACCGGAGCCAGATGGCGAATGACGATGCCCGCAGCACACAAGGCAATCAACGGTTCGCCCGTGGCAAACAGATCATGCAAAGCTTTACGTATACTGTCTATAGATTTGATATCTTTATATTTTTCTGCCATGAGCGTGCCGTGAATGACGCCACCCAGTTCTGCCTGCAAGGCCCGCGCCGTGGCAAGGCCAACTTCGCTCAATACCAGATAATTCATAGTCCCACTCCGGTTTTGCGAACCAGGATCATGGCGAAGTAGGGAACCTCGGTGGGGTCAACCTCGCTCATTTTGCGGACCCGTTGTGTATCCATTGTGGCGTGTTCCACATAATGGGCACAGTCCAGCAGGTCCAGTTCCGCCAGTACGTCATAAACTTTCGGGGTATGACGACCGAGCTTGATGATCGCCGCAGCATGGGTTTTCAGTAACTGTTCTCGCAATTGGTCGGCTTCCATAGGGGCTGGCAGGATGCTCAGGACTTCATTTCTGGCAACCAGGGGTGTCAGACAAGCCCCGGCGCAGGCCATGAGCGATGACACACCGGGTATAATCTCCACCTTGTGCTGGTCGGCCAGACGGTTGAACAGATACATGAAACTGCCATAGAAAAACGGATCGCCTTCGCAAATGACGGCAACGTCGTCCCCACCGCGCAGTATCTCATCGATATCCACGGCGGCCTGATCATAGGCGGTCTGGTCCGTGCTGCGCTTGGGGTCCAGTGGGATGCGGATAATAATTTCGCGGCGATTATCGGGGATATGCCGAGCGGCGATTTTTCGCGCCAGACTTTCACCAACCTCGGGGGCCGGATAGGCAATAACCGGGACTTTTTGTAAGATATTCAATGCCTTCAGGGTAATCAGGTCCGGATCGCCCGGCCCCACACCGACGCCGTATAGCGTGCCGTTCATGATTTCATCCCTTTATACTGAATGACGGTGGCCATGGCCCGCCAGGCATGGAGGTTGCCCATGGCGGTCATTTTCGAAATGGATACCTGTGATAATTGCCCACCCTGGCGTTTCATAAAGTCGTACAAACAAGTCTGTCCTTCCATGGTGACAGCGTTGGCTATGAGGCGACCACCTTTGGGCAGCACACGCCAACAATAACGTAAAATTTTAGCATTACTGACACCGCCACCGATAAAAATCACCTGGGGTTTTTCCAGAGACTTCAGCACCTCTGGCGCCTCGCCCTGGACAATCTGTAATTGAGGCACCCCAAGGTTTTCCGCATTGGCCGCAATCAGGGCCATGCGTTGGGTGTTGCGTTCGATAGCAATGGCCCGGGCGGTCGGCTCAGCCCGCAGGTATTCGATGGCGATAGACCCCGCGCCTGCGCCAACGTCCCATAACAACTGCCCCGGTGCCGGGGCGATGGCCGCCAGCGTGATGGCCCGAACGTCCTGTTTGCTCAACATACCGTCCTGTTGGTATAGCTCGTCGGGCAAACCGGCCAGTCGTGTGTGGGCAGGAAGCCCGGGATCAGGAATGCAATGGACCGCGATGGTATTTAAATCGCAGTTTTTACGTCGCCAGCTTTTTGCCACTCCCTCGAAGCGTTTTTCCTTTGGCCCACCCATGTGTTCCAGTACCGTCATCAGACTTTGCCCGTAACCGCTGGTTTTCAATGCTTGTGCCAGTTGTTTCGGTGTATTGCCATCGGCGCTTAATATCAGCAGTTTTGCATGGGGTCGCAAATAACTGTTCACCATCGACAGGGGGCGACCATGCAGGGTGAGGGTATCAACCTCGGCCATTGACCATCCCAACCGGGCACAGGCCATGGAAAAGGCCGACTGGTGGGCAATAACCCGGCAGTGTTGCGGACCGAATTCGCGGATCAGTGTTTCGCCTATGCCAAAACACATGGGGTCACCGGTTGCCAGCACGCAAACCTGTTTATTCTTCAGAGTCCGAATTTTATCTATGGTCTTGAGCAAGGGGCTGTCCCAGGTCATTTGCGGACGCTTGTCATTGCCCAGCATGGCCAGATGACGTTTTCCACCGACAAATATCTCTGCCGTATCTATTGCCACACAGGCCGACTTGCTCAGGCCTGCTATGCCGTCCTCGCCAATACCGATGATGGAAAGCCAGGCCTTGTTATCGGATTGGGTCATGATAACCCTTTCTTCATATCAACGTTCAGGGCATTGATAGCAGCCGCAGCGATGGCACTGCCACCCCGACGCCCGCGCAAGGTCAGATAGGGTATATCGTGCGTATCGGCAATCAAAGCCTGTTTTGACTCTGCGGCCCCGACAAATCCCACGGGAAAGCCAAAAATTACGGCGGGTTTGAAAGCACCACCTTCCAGCATTTCCAATAACCGGAACAAGGCCGTGGGCGCATTACCGATGCATACCACCGCCCCGGCCAGATAATCGCGCCACTGTTCGGTGGCGATGGCCGAACGGGTATCTCCACGCAGTTTGGCGACATCGGAAATTCCATCATTATTCAAAGTGCATATAATCTCGTTATGGGCGGGCAGGGCGGTTGCTATAATGCCGTGTTTCACCATCATGGCATCGACCAGTATGGGTGCGCCGGCACTTAAAGCTGCCCGACCCACAGCAACCGGGTCGCCACCCCATGCCAGATCAGCGGGCAGGTCCGTCATGCCGCAGGAATGGATAAGCCGCACGGCAATAGGGTGCAATTGTTCGGGCAGGCTTGAAAAATCGGCCTCGGCCCGAACCATGGCAAAAGATTTATCATAGATGGCTTGCGGATCGGTTAAATACGGATGTTTCCCCATTACAACCTTACTTTTTCAGCATACTTCGCGGGCCAAGCGGATGATCTTCGTGTGGGTAGGGGTGATGGTGGTGTGCCGATTTATCATGCTCATGAGAATGATCTTGCTTCAGATCATGGCTGTGGGAATGGCTATGAGAATGGCCGTTTTCGCGGGAATGGTCATGACCGGTGTGCACATGGGCGGTGGGGTCGAAATCCTCATCGGATAATTTTGACGAGCCGATACCTTCCACATGATGATGATGACTTTCCTGGGGCAGCCCCACATCGGCCTCAAAACCGAGGACCTGTTCGCGGTACTTGCACAACTGGCAATTCATATGATTGTCTCCGTTGATGGCTTCTTCCACGCGCGCGGCGAAGGCATCGAGAACCAGCGGGTGATCATTCAGGTAGGGTGCCTTGATAAATTCAATATCAGGGTGCCGGGCGGCCACTTCATCCACATAGTGATAGATGCGCCGAACCAGAATTCCGGTAAACAGGAAATAGGGGAAAACAACGATCCGCTTGTAGCCGAGCTTTGTCACATGTTCCAGAGCCGGTTCAACAAGCGGGAATGTGACACCGGAATAGGCGACCTGTGCCCAACCGAAGCCCAGACCTTCCCACAGCAAACGACAGACCTTGGCGATATTGGAATTGGCGTCGGGGTCACTGGCACCACGGCCAACCACCACGAGCAGGGTTTGCGAGACGGGTACATCGCCCCCGGCATCATCCAGTGCCTGTTTAATGCGATCCCCGGCAGCCCGGACCAGTGACATGTCCATGCCCAGGTCGCGGCCAAAAACCACCTCCAGATCCGGGTGTTTCGCCGCGTAGGTATTAATCACCGACGGCAGATCGTTTTTCACATGACCTGCGGCAAACAACATGCCGGGCACGGCGATAATCCGCTCGTTACCGCGCAATCGCAGGGCTTCCAGCCGTTCACTGATAATCGGTGTGGCGAACTCCAGGAACCCGCTATCTACATCATATTGCGGCAGGCGGTCACGGATTCCGTCGGCAACACTTTGAAATTCCGTAACGGCATCGATGTCACGACTGCCGTGACCACAGACCATAATTCCTGTCTTTGTCATCGTCTCTCCAAATACTGTATATCGTATGTTCGTAATGCGCTTGCTTCAGGTCTTGATTAAGGACAGGGAATAAGGCAATTCTGAAACTGTTTTGATACCCCCGGCATAACATAGTGATGAGCATGTTAGAAACTTTATTTTACATTTTGATACCCCAGGGCTGGGTTTTTAATACAGCGGCGGTTTTGCTGGCCCTGACACTGGATTTCCTGATGGGTGATCCGAAACGCCTGAACGACAAATTCAGCCATCCCATTGTGTGGATCGGGGCGTTGATCACCAGGCTTGAAGCCATTTTAACCCCCTCAGGCCAGCAGACCAACCGCCAGCTATTCATGGGCGCAATTTTGACGGTGCTGATACTGCTCATTTGTTTGCTCGCCGGGGTGCTTATCACCTGGCTCAGCCATCTGAGTGGTTATGGCTGGATCATGGTCGGGGTCGTCGGGGTCATTGGGTCGGTATTGCTCGCCGGGCGCAGCCTGCACGACCATGTGAGCCGGGTTGGACAGCATCTGTCATGTGATCTTGTTGCAGCCCGAATGGCCGTGGGCCACATCGTCGGTCGTGACCCGGATCAACTCGATGAGGCTGGCGTGGGCCGCGCCGCACTGGAATCTCTGGCGGAAAACTTTTCCGATGGCATGGTGGCACCGGTATTCTGGTTCCTGATTGGTGGATTGCCGGGGTTGCTGGGCTACAAGGCGATAAATACCCTCGATAGCATGATCGGCCACCGCAGCGAGAAATATCTCTATTTTGGCCGCGTGGCGGCGCGTCTGGACGATGTGGTGAACTGGCTTCCGGCCCGTCTGACGGGGGGATTGTTTTGCCTGGCTGCCCTGTTGCTGCCCACTGCCAGCTTTAAAGGTGCGGTGCGCAGCATGATGGCTGACGCGTCCAAGCATACCTCGCCCAATGCCGGGTGGCAGGAAGCCGCCCTGGCCGGTGGCCTGGGGCTGGCACTGGCGGGGCCGAGAACCTATGGCGGGAAGCTCATCGACGGGGTCTGGATGGGCGATGGCAACGCCCAGGTCACAGCCGATGATATTACCCGCGGCTGTGCTTTGTACCGTCTGGCCTGTTTTCTGGTTTTCGTAATTGTCGGTAGTATTTTGCTGATCGGGATCAGTACATAGTCTTTTTCATACGTTCGGGATAATCCCGGTCATAAGCCGCCCCGTCGAAATCCTGATCGACCGACAGGGCCTGTGACATTTCGCCCGCCGTGGGCAATGCCGAGCGGTTGATTTTGGCGTCTTCCTGCCACAAGCCTGATCGCGCCAGGGCTTTCTGACACTGGAAATATACCCGCTGTGCCGTGATCTTGATGATGCTTTTGGGTAATTTACCCTGCATGGCAAACGAAGCACACAGTTCAGGATCGGTGATAATGTCCGCCCGGCCATTGATCCGCATGGTTTCGCCCACACCGGGGATCAGGAATAACAGGGCAATCCGCGGGTCTTGAACAATGTTTCGCAAACTATCGATCCGGTTGTTACCACGCCGGTCGGGGATCAGCACCGTGTGGCGATCAACAACCCGCACAAAGCCAGCAGGATCGCCGCGCGGCGAACAATCCATGCCGTCCGGGCCTACGGTGGCCAGAACCACGAAAGGAGCCGCCTCGATAAAAGCCCGGTAGTGATCGGAAATATAGTCGATCTCTTTGGTCAGGGAGCTTGGAACGGGTTGCCCGTACAGGTCTTCCAGTTGCTCAATCGACGTGATCTTGTGATCGTTCGTCATGTCATCTTCCTTCAATTTCCAGCAAAACGTCCAGATCGAGATGGTTTTCCAGATGCCCGGCCAGGCGCTCAAGGGTGTTATCAACCTGCCGGTCATAATTTATGCCGCTGTTGGTCCGGTTTTCCCGTAATTGTTTAAGCCAGACCTGCCGGAAGCCATCGGCGCGCATCAGGCCATGCAGGTAACAGCCCTCAACCCGTCCGTCAGCACTGCGCGCACCATCCGGTTTGCCGTCGATGCTCAGGAACGGGTTATCACAATCGGGGCCCTGGCTGTGGCCCAGATGGATTTCATACCCCCGCAAGGGTTCGCCGCTTTGTATATGCACGGCGTTATATTCGCCGAGATTTTTTTCCGGTTTCAGCACCGTCTGGATATCCAGCAGTCCAAGACCTTCCGTCTCGCGGGTCTCACCTTCAATACCACCCGGATCACCGATGGCAATGCCCAACATCTGATAACCGCCACAAATACCCAGCACCCGTCCGCCACGGCGAACGTGGGACGCGATATCAACATCCCAACCCTGTTGACGCAGGAAGACCAGATCGGCGATGGTGGCCTTGCTGCCGGGGATCAGGATCACATCGGCATCAACCGGAATAACCTGACCGGGGGCAACCATGATGACATCCACGTCCGGTTCGGACTTGAGCGGGTCCAGATCATCGAAATTGGCAATCCGCGATAATTTCGGCACGGCGATTTTTATGGCACCTTGTTTGGCTGGTATGATCGTTTCCAATGCCATGGCGTCTTCGGCCGGAAGATGCACGGCGTCTGGAAAATAGGGCACTACACCCAGACACGGCCAGCCGGTCCGGTGGGTAATCTCGCGTAAACCATCATCGAACAGGCTCACATCGCCGCGAAATTTATTGATGATATAACCCTTGATCCGGTTTTTAGCGTCATCCTCGATGACCGCGTGTGTACCGACCAGCGAGGCGATGACTCCGCCACGGTCAATATCGGCCACCAGCACCACCGGCACCTGGGCGGCAGCAGCAAACCCCATATTGGCGATGTCCGGGCCGGGCAGGTTAATTTCAGCCGGACTGCCAGCTCCTTCGATCAGGATCAGGTCTGCGCCCCTTGTGTTGGTTTTGTAACTGTCGAGAACCTCGGACATGAGGCTGGCCTTGAGGTGCTGGTATTCCCGCGCCGTAGCCGTTGTATAAACCCGGCCTCGCACGATCACTTGAGCGCCTGTATCGGTTTGCGGTTTTAACAGCACCGGGTTCATGTGAATCGTCGCCGGGGTCCGGGCGGCCAGTGCCTGAAGATGCTGGGCGCGGCCTATTTCACCGCCATCGATGGTCACGGCTGCATTATTGGACATGTTTTGCGGTTTGAAAGGCCGCACCACCAGGCCCCGGTTGGCGTAAGCCCGCGCCAGACCGGCGACCATGAGAGATTTTCCCACGTCCGATCCGGTGCCTTGAAACATCAATGCCTTGACCATAATGCGTTATCCGGTGCTTAAAATTCGATACCCTTCTGGGCTTTCACACCAGAACGGAAGGGGTGTTTTATCTGGGTCATTTCGGTGACCAGATCGGCAATCTCGATCAATTCTTCCTTGGCGTTGCGCCCGGTCACCACAATATGCAGGTCTTCCGGCTTGTTGCGCAGGGTCTCGATAATATCAGCCAGCGGCAGGTTATCATAGCGCAGCACGATGTTTAGCTCATCCAGCACGATCATATGAAATTTCGGGTCTGGACCCCGGCTATCCTCGATCATCTGTTTGGTTTTAGCCCAGGCACTTTCAGCCGCCGCGATATCACGCGCCCGATCCTGGGTATCCCAACTGAACCCTTCGCCCATGGCGTGGATTTCGATCAGATCGGGAAATTTTTCCAGAATGACCCGCTCGCCGGTCTCCCACTTGCCTTTGACGTATTGAATAACACCCACCTTCATGCCGTTACCCATGGCCCTGACCGCCAGGCCAAACGCCGCCGTGGATTTACCCTTGCCCTTGCCCGTATGGACAATGAGCAAGCCTTTTTCCATGGTCTTGGTGGCAAGAATTTTCTCGCGGGCGGCTTTTTTCTTGGCGGCCTTTTCATTAGCGCGGGTGAAATCCGTATCAGATGTATCGCTCATGCTGATCTTCCTTTTTCAACAGTTACATTATTTTCCATGTTCATTATTTTCCATAAGATTACGCAAAGCCCCGGGGGCTGAATTCAGCCGGGTCTGCCACAGGCCACGCTCCAGTGCCTCATTCATCCGGGCCGCCATTTCGCGCAACGCCGCCGGGTTATGCTCGGCCAGGAAGTCCAGCACCTTCGGATCGCTCAGATAAGCCTGAAACACCGCATCAAAGTGATGGTCAGAGACAACTTGCGCCGTTGCGGCAAAGGCGAACAGGTAATCCACCGTGGCAGCCATTTCGAAGGCACCTTTATATCCGTGACGCATGACACCGGCTATCCATTTTGGATTGACCACACGCGAGCGCACGACCCGGCCTATTTCGTCCTCCAGGGTTCGGATTTTTGGTGCAAAGGGGCGCGAATGATCGTTGTGATAGACGGTTGGCTGGGTTCCGGAATAATGCCGTACCGCGGCCGTGATGCCGCCTTCGAACTGGTAATAATCATCAGAGTCCAGCAGGTCGTGTTCCCGGTTGTCCTGATTTTGCACCACGGCCTGGGTTGATGACAACAAGGTCTGGAACTGGCCGTGGGCGGCCTTGCCGCCTTGTTTGCCGCCATAGGCATAACCACCCCAGGCCAGATAAGCACGCGCCAGGTCGCCGTCATCCTGCCAGCCTTTTTCATCGATCAAAGCCTGCAGTCCGGCGCCATACGCCCCCGGCTTGGAGCCATAAACCCGTGCTGCGGCCATATATCTGGCATCTTCGGCGTTATGTCCGGTGCGTTGTAATTCCTTACCATCGGTCCGCACCCGAGCGGCCAGTGGGTTATGGCGATCATCTTCGTCCAGATCGGCCACGGCGCGCGCCGCACTGTCGAACAGATCGATCTGGGTCGGGAAAGCATCACGGAAAAAACCGGAAATGCGGAATACTACGTCAACACGCGGCCGGTCGAGAATATCCAGTGACAGTATCTCGTAACCGGAAACCCGGTGCGAGGCCGCGTCCCAGGTGGGGCGAACCCCCATCAGGGCCAAAGCCTGGGCGATATCATCGCCACCGGTGCGCATATTGGCGGTGCCCCACGCGCTGATCGCCATATGACGGGGCCACTGGCCATGGGTCTGGCGGTATTCGTCTATCAGCAACTGGGCTGATTTCCAGCCCAGTTGCCAGGCCGTGGGCGTGGGGATGGTGCGGCTGTCCACGGAATAGAAATTCCGACCCGTCGGCAGCACGTCAATGCGGCCTCTGGTCGGCGCGCCGGACGGGCCGGGCTCAACAAACCGGCCATCCAGACCATCCAGCAAAGAAGCTATTTCCGCAGCCCCACAGGCGTCCACAGCAGGCTCAATTTGTTGGGTGACGGACTCCAGCACGGCGATTGTTTGCGACCACGCCGCGTCTGGTGATGTGTCACCATCTATGAGCTGTGCGGCCAGTTCTTCCAGCCGCTCCACCGTATCGCCCAGAGAGCGCCATGATATATCGGGCATAATGTCACGCAATATATCGGGTTTTGGCCCGTTCCAGACATCGCCCAGGGTGCAATCCAGCGGATCGAAGCCGTCTTCACAAAGTCCCAGATCGGATGCCAAAGCCCGGATCAGGGAGTTTTGGTGCGGATCGGATTCTGTGCCGGTATTTCGCGGCAGACGGGCCAGGGCCAGCAATAAATCGCGGCGTAATCGGCCTTGCGGGGTTTCTCCAAAGATGTGCAGGCCATCGCGGATCTGCATTTCCTTCAGATCGCACAGGTAATTATCCAGCTTGGCCAAAGCTGTATCTTCGCCATCGGCCTCAATGATGCCCACATCCTTGTCCAGACCAATGTCGCGGGTCAGCTCAAGGATTTGTTTTTGCAGGGGTTTCAGGCGGCGCGGGTCTACGCTGGACGCCTCATAAAACTCATCGACCAGTAATTCAAGCTGGGCCAGCGGGCCATAGCTTTCCGCCCGGGTTAACGGTGGGGTCAGATGATCAACGATAACGGCTTGTGTGCGGCGTTTGGCCTGGGTGCCTTCACCGGGATCATTGACAATAAACGGATAAAGATGGGGCATGGGGCCTAAAATAGCCTCGGGGAAACAACTTTCCGACAGGGCGACAGATTTACCCGGCAACCATTCCAGATTGCCGTGTTTTCCCATGTGAATGATGGCCTGCACCCCAAAGCTCTGGCGTAACCAACCATAGAATGCCAGATATCCGTGCGGCGGCACCAGATCAGGATCGTGATAACTGGCCTTGGGGTCGATGTTGTAACCGCGCGCCGGTTGTAGGGCGATGACCACATTGCCTTGCAGGAATGCGGGCAAGACAAAAAATCCGTCCACCACGAAAGGATCATCTTCTGGATCACCCCATCGTTTTTGAATTTTTACTTTAATATTATTCGATAATGAATTGAAAAATAAGCTGTAATCATCAACAGAAAATTTAACTTCACCGTCCCGATTAAGCCGGTCTGACAGATCGTTGGTGGGGCCAGCGGCCAGTTTTTCGATCAATTCCTTGCCGTCTTTGGGTAACTCGCCAACATTATATCCAGCCTCAACCATGGCCCGCAGCACATTGTGGGCACTGGCCGGGGTGTCCAGTCCGACCCCGTTTCCCAGACGTCCGTCCCGGTTGGGGTAATTGGCAAAAATAAGCGCAACGCGGCGATCTTGTTTGTCCCGACTTGCCAAAGACACCCAGTTTGCCGCCAGATCACACACAAAATCGATACGATCAGGCACGGCTTTGTAGGCAATTACCGGTAATTGGGTGGCGGCATCAAACCGTGCTTCGGTTTTGAAAGAAATCGCGCGGGAAATAATCCGGCCATCAACCTCCGGCAAGGCCACATTCATGGCGATGTCACGGGCACTGAGGCCGTTCAGGTTGTCACGCCAGTTTTCTTCCGTACCACCGGAAAATATCACCTGTATTACCGGCACACCGGGCCGTTCCAGAGGAGAATCTGCCCGTTTTGCATTGGGTTTGGAGACCGAAAAACCCGTGCCATTCAAGATCACATGTGGTGTGGCCTGATCGAACAGAGCATTGACGGTCTCAACCGATACCGGCTCTTTCAGGCTGGCCACATATACCGGCAGGGCATTAAGCCTGCGTTTTTGTAAAGCCCGGATCAGGTGATCCACCGGCTCAAGATTACCGGCCTGATATAGCGCGCGGTAAAAGGTGATGGCTACGATGGGGGCATCAACCATCCAGTTTTCGCGCAAAGCCGCCACATCCAGCACGCCTGCACCCGGCCAGTACAATCCGGCGCGCAAAAGCGGCACAGGTTCGCGCCAGTCGCTCTGATGACCTAAGTGGCTGGCCATATAACACAACAGATTATCGGCGTTGTCTGCGCCGCCCTGGACATAATATTGCCACAAGCGGTGGCATACATCGGCGGGCAGGGACGACAGGCCGCTCAGTTCAGCGTCCGGCTGATCGTCACCGGGCAGGATGGCGAGAGGGATTGAGTGCTCGCGACAGCAATGCACGATCTGTTCAATGCCGTATTGCCAGTAATTTACCCCACCCAACAGGCGGATAATCACCATCTTTGCCCGAGAAATTATGTCATCGACGTAGATATCAACGGACATGGCATGGCCCAACGCCATGATATTGGCTAACCGCAGGCTGGGAATTTCATCATGGTCTTGATCTTGGCCTTGACCTTGTCGTACGCCTTGTCGAGCGTGAGCCGCCGAGACCATCAACAAATCCGTATCGGCGGCGGAAAGTATGACCATATCGCCGGGGCTCTGGCCCAGATCGACGGCTTGGCTGCCATCGGATATGTCGCCGGGTTGGGTGACGAGCAGGTGCACGGGCCTAGCCCATTATCATGGCGCGTACGGCGATCTCATCCATGCCATGCAGGCCAATGACCACCAGACGGCTGCTGCGGTCTTCCGTATCGTCCCAATCGCGGTCATAATAATGGCTGATCCGGTTGCCCACACCTTGAACCTGCAACCGCATATCCTTGCCTTGCACGGCGACAAAGCCTTTCAGACGCAAGACGTCATGGGCCAATGTTACCGCACGCAATGTATCGCACAGGGTTTCAGGGTTTTCGATTGCATCAAAATCAACCACAAAACTGTCAAAATCATCGTGTTCGTGATCGTCTTCATCATCATGATGCGAGCGCCGGTTGTCCAGATCATCTTGCGCCGCAGCTGACAGCCCGAGCAGGGTTTCGGCATCGATGGTGCCATGCTGGGCGGCGACAACCTTGACCGAGCGATCAAGGTATTCCTGCAATTGCCGTGTTGCCTGTTCGGCTTGCTTAGAGTCCATCAGATCGGCTTTGTTGAGAATCACCAGATCGGCACACGACATCTGGTCTTCGAATAATTCCGCCAGTGGGCTGTCGTGGTCCAGGGCTTCATCGTTTTGCCGCTGGGCCTCGATAGCGTCCGGGTTATCGGCAAACAGGCCATCGATGAAAGCCGGGCCGTCGACCACGGTAATCACCCCGTCAACGGTGATGCGGGTGCGGATGGACGGCCAATTGAAGGCCTTTAACAAGGGCTTGGGCAAGGCCAGACCGGAGGTCTCGATAATAATGTGATCGATTTTATCCTCCCGGTTTAACAGTTTTTCCATGGTCGGGGTGAAATCATCGGCCACGGTGCAGCAAATACAGCCGTTGGCCAGCTCAATTATATCATCTTCGGCACAATTCTCGGCACCGCAGGCCTTCAGCACATTGCCATCCACGCCCATATCACCGAATTCATTGATAATCAGCGCCAGCCGTTTGCCTTTGGCGGTCTGTAACAGGTGTCGGATCATCGAGGTTTTTCCGGCCCCCAGAAAACCGGTGATCACCGTTGCCGGGATTCGCTGTAAATTATTCATGGAAATACCCTGTAAAATCAAAAAAATGACAAAACACCGCGTTGGTTTCCTTCATATCAGTGGGCATGACACGGGGCAATCCGATTGTTACGGAAACTGGCTGGCAATCTTCCTTCAATTGAGTATTAATGTGTTTAGCTCCGCTCTATACACGATTGTTCCCGACTGTACCCTCTGATACTGGATATTGTGATGTTTGCCATTCTTGCAATGGGTTTTTTCCTCGGCTTGCAACACGCCATGGAGGCTGATCACATCGCCGCGGTGGCCGCTATTTCAGCCGGACGCAGGAAATTTTCCCGAATATTACGCCATGGCCTGTTCTGGGGGCTCGGTCATGCCCTTGCCCTGTCGGCCTTTGCAGGGGCCGTAGTCATGGCCCGGGGGCAGGTGCCAGCTGAAGTGGGCGGGGTTCTGGAATTTACCGTCGGGTTGATGCTGATCGCCCTGGGGGCCATGGTGATCTGGCGTTTGATCGAACAACGAATGCATTTCCATGCCCATCGACACCATAACGGCAGCGCGCATTTTCATATGCATAACCATATAGGCGAGAGCCAGGCCCACGACGAAAACAATCATCAACACGGTCATGCCCGCCATGGCACCCGGCGTTCACTGTTTGTCGGTATCATGCATGGTCTGGCCGGCTCGGCGGCTCTGGTGGCCCTGGCAACACCCGATCAACTGGGCCAGGGCATAGGTTTTGTACTGTTATTCGGTGTCGGATCAATCGCCGGTATGGTGCTGATAACCTCGGTCATCGCCCTGCCTCTGGCCCTGACCGGCAAGCTCATGACCGGTCTCAATCGCACCTTGCAGGCATCCATCGGATTGGTATCCATCGCTTTGGGCTGTTATTATGCTTATCATCAGGCACCCCTGATTTTGCACATGCTGGAAATCATCTAGCGGTACTCAGCCAGCCTCGCGCTCACCACAAAGCTTGCGCATCACCAGATGCCCAAACACCATTTGCAGGTCTTCTGCAATTTGCATGTCCGCGATGTTGGTGCAGACATTGTGGCGGGCCAGGCGTTCCAGTTTTCCGTCTCCGTAACCGCTCAGCCCGATGGTGATCCCGCCATGATCGTTGGCATAAGTGATTGCGCGCAACACATTCTCCGAATTTCCGCTGCCTGAAATACCCATCACCACGTCACCGGGCTGCATGGCTGATTTCAGTTGCTCGGCAAACACATCGTCATAACTGACGTCATTGGCATAAGCCGTTACCAGCCCCATGTTATCGTTCAGGGTGCGGCCGCGAAAGGCCACGCCGGTGGCATGGGTGACGGCCTTGTTCCAGTCGTGCACGAAGTGCAGGGCGGCCAGACCGCTGCCCCCGTTACCAAAGGCGATAAATTGCTGACCGCCTTGCCAAGCGGTGCGGATGACATCAATGGCATTATCCACGGCTGCCAGATCGAGCCCATCCATGGCACCCTTAAGGCGGGACAGGTAATCCGCATAAAATGATAGATCCGTCAAAATAAAAAGTCCTTTTGATTATGTGTATAGTATAACTGCCCCATAGGGCTTTGCCAGTCAAAGCCGCCCGAGCAACTGTTTCACCGGGGGCAGAATTCGGCGGATAATCTCAGCCACGCCGTCCACGTTTGGATGGATGGCATCGGGTTGATTTAACCCGTGTATCCCGGCTACGCCGTCCAGAAAGAAAGGATAGAACACCACATCGTGGCCCTCGGCGAGATCATAATAAATCCGTTTGAAATCTTCACCGTATTCGCTGCCCATGTTGGGCGGTGCCATCATGCCGGTGAGCAGGACCGGCAACTTGCGCTGTTCCAGCCTGATCAGGATTTGTTCCAGGTTCGAGCGGGTCTGTACCGGGTCAAGCCCTCGCAGGCCGTCATTGGCACCCAGTTCCACGATAACCGCCTGAGGACCGGGGGTATCCGATAACATCCAGTCGAGCCGCGCCAGTCCGCCCGCTGAGGTATCGCCGGAAACCCCACCATTGATCACCGACACTTCCAGACCATCGCCTTGCAGGGCCGCTTGCAACTGATCGGTGAAACCTTCGCCTTTTTTCAGGCCATATCCGGCGGTCAAACTGTCACCCAGCGCCAGCAGGCGGACTGGTTCGGCTATGGCCTTGATTGGCGAAAGGATTAACAATCCCAAGAGGACACATAAAAACCATAATGTTAGACGAAAGCACTTTGGTATACTAAAAATTGTCTTAAAACTCATGTTCGCTTTGTCCTTGAACGTTATGGAGAATTACACTGTGTCCGATAGTCAGATTTCGCTCAAGAACATTCAACTAGAATTACACAGCGACAGTGGGCCGGTCCATATCCTGCGCGGCATAAACCTCGATATAGAACGGGGTGAAACCGTCGGTGTGGTCGGGCCTTCCGGATCGGGCAAGACATCGCTGTTGATGGTTCTGGCTGGTCTGGAACCGGCGACCGGCGGCAGCCTGACCAGTGCAGGCCATGTGCTGGGCACGCTGGATGAAGACGGTCTGGCGCGTTACCGGCGCGATCATATGGGCATTGTTTTTCAGGGCTTTCATTTGATCCCCACCATGACGGCGTTGGAAAATGTCGCCATCCCGCTGGAATTTTCCGGCCAGAGCGATGCTTTTGCACGCGCCGAACACGAACTGAACGCCGTCGGGCTGGGCCACCGGCTGGGCCATTTTCCGGGCCAGATGTCGGGCGGCGAACAGCAACGGGTGGCACTGGCGCGCAGCTTCGTTACCGGGCCGGATATTCTGCTGGCTGATGAGCCAACCGGCAGTCTGGATCAGGCCACGGGTCAGAAAATCCTCGATTTGATGTTTGAATTAAAGGAACGTGCGGGTACCACCCTGATCATGGTCACCCATTCCTCGGAACTGGCCGCACGGTGCGGTCGTCTGATCCGTCTGGAAGACGGCCTGATCGTCGGTGATGATGCCAATGGTCTGACCGCCAGTGACGCTGGCGAGGTTGCTCTTAATGGATAAAGTTGCTGAAACATCGGGCAATCTGAAACTGGCCATGACCATCGCCCGGCGTGAACTGCGCGGCAAAAAGAGAGGCCTGTGGATATTCCTCATGTGCCTGATCCTGGGTGTGGGCGCCATTGCCGGGGTAGGAACCCTGAGCCGCTCAATCCTGCAAGGCCTCGATGTGGAAGGCCGGGTATTGTTGGGCGGTGATGTATCCTTGCGCTCGCACAACCGGGCCTTTCAGAGCGATGAGCGCGACTGGATCGCTAACGGGGCTTTGCAGCTTTCCGAAATTGTCACCTTGCGCGCCATGGTGCGCCCGCAAGACAACCGCGATAAAAGGCGACTGGTTGAACTGAAGGTCGTCGATGATGCCTATCCGCTCTATAGCACCGTTAAAACCAGTTCTGATCAGAACCTTGAGGACCTGCTGGGCCAGCGTGATGGTGTGTGGGGTGCCATTGCCGATAGCAATTTGTTCATGCATCTGGGTCTGGAGCCGGGCGGCATGATTAAAATCGGTGAAACTGTCATCCAGTTGCGCGCCAAACTGGTCTATGAGCCCGACCGGGTGGCCAGCGTTATGAGCCTGGGGCCGCGTTTGATGATCGCAACAGGCGCATTGGCAGAAACAAAACTGGTCCAGCCCGGCAGTCGCATTCATCACATGCTGCGCGCTACCTATCCACCGGATTTCATTTATGAGCCGTGGAAAGAGAGCCTGATGGAACAATTCCCCGAGGCGGGCTGGAACGTGCGCAACGTGGAACAGGCCGCCCCCGGTGTGCGGCGCTTCGTTGACCGGCTCGGTCTGTTTTTGACTTTTATTGGTCTTACCGTCCTGTTGGTGGGCGGGGTTGGTGTGGCCAATGCGGTGACCAGCTATCTGGACGGGCGGGCAGGGACCATCGCCACGCTCAAGTGTCTGGGTGCCCCGGCACCCCTGATTTTCCAGAGCTACATGATCCAGGTCATGGTCATGGCCGTGGTCGGCACCCTGTGCGGGCTGGTTCTCGGTACCCTTGGACCGATTTTGGTGCTCAAGGCCATTGCGTCCATCCTGCCGGTGCCGCCGGTTGTGGGTTTTTTCTGGAAACCGGCGCTGATCGCCGCAGCTTTTGGGTTGTTGGTGGCCTTTACCTTTGCCGTGTGGCCGGTGGCCCGTGCCCAGGCCATTTCACCGGCCCAGTTGTTTCGCGACAGCATCTCGCCTATCGATGCCACACCCCGGCGCAAGTTTTTATATCTAGCTTTCGGCGGGGTGGTCTTGCTCGCCGCATTGGTCTACGCAGCCGCCGAGGACGCCTATTTTGCCTCATGGTTTATCGGCGGGTCCATCGCCACGCTGGCTACATTGCGTTACGCAGCACTGGGCATCATGGCCCTGTCGGATCGTGCCAGACCGGCCCGCGCCTGGCTGCGTCTGGCCCTGGCAAATCTGCACCGGCCCGGATCGGCGACCATGCCGGTGACCTTGTCATTGGGACTTGGTTTGTCTGTGCTGGTGGCTGTATCGGTCATTCAGGGTAATTTAAGCCGGCAAATTTCAGAACGTCTGCCCGAACAGGCCCCGGCGTTTTTCTTCATCGACATTCAATCGGATCAGGTTGCGGCATTTGATGCGGCGGTGAACGGGATTACCGGGACAAACGGATTTCAGCGCGTACCCTCCCTGCGAGGGCGGATCACCGCCATCAAGGGGGTGCCGGTGGACGAGGCCGAAATCAGCCCCGGTTCGGAATGGGCCGTGCGCGGTGACCGGGCACTGACTTTTGCCGCTGCCATGCCCGAGAAAACCGATATTTCCGACGGTCAGTGGTGGCCGGAAGATTACAGCGGACCGCCGCAGATATCCCTGGACAGTCAACTGGCCCGCGGCTTTGGCATTGAGGTCGGCGATACCCTGACCCTGAACGTGCTGTCGCGCGATATCACCGCAACGGTGGCCAGCCTGCGCAATATCGACTGGCGCAGCCTGCGATTTGATTTTGCCATTATATTTGCGCCCGGCGCGCTGGACGGCGCTCCGTTTACCCATATCGCCGCGGTCAACGCACCGCCGGATATCGAAGACGCCGTGGAACGGGCGGCCACCGACGGCTTCCCCAACATCAGCGCCATCCGGGTCCGCGAGGTCCTGCAATCGGCGGCGCGTATTCTGGACGGGGTCAACTGGGCGGTCCGCGGCATGGCAGCACTGAGCATCCTTTCCGGGCTGATCGTGCTCAGTGGCGCCATCGCCACCGGGCAACGCCGCCGGATTTACGACTCGGTGGTGTTCAAGGTACTCGGTGCCAGCCGTCGCCGGATTTCCGGGGTGTTCGTCACCGAATTCATGCTCATCGGTCTGGCCACCGGCCTGATTGCCACGGCCATTGGACTGGTCGTCTCATGGGCCGTGGTGGAGTTCCTCATGCACATGGAATGGGTATTCCTGCCCTATGAGGCCATCCTCACCGTGGTCCTGACCCTGCTTGTCACCATCGCGTTCGGCTGGCTGTCCACGGCAAAAGTCCTGAGCAGAAAGCCCATGCCGTATTTACGCAATGAATAGGGGTTACGCAGGCATCACAGGGAAAAGCTCGTTTTACGTCAGAACTGGATAATTATTCACTTTTTTGTGGTATTTTAACCCTTGATTGAGGTTTGATAATTTATTACTAGTAACAATCCGGTTCAGGTTGACAAAGAAAGACTCCGGTTTTTCTCATGCTGACCTTCTCGCAAGCGTCATCTTGAACCGGGTACCTCTTTTTTAAAGCTCTGTTAAACCCTTATTTATTGACACAGAGATATAAAAATGCTTATTATAAGTTGTAAAAACAAAATGAAAAAATTGCTCCGAAAGCTTCCTTGATGGAAGTTTGGAAAAGTTTCTAGTTTTTTTCCTAGAGACTGAGAAGAAAATAAGACGCGATAGTCTTAAATTCGGAAGGTTTGTTTTCACGAGAAAAAAGCCCTTTTTTTGGGACGGCCCGTTGTCGAAAAGACTTCGGGCCGTCCCTTTTTATCTGCTGCCCATCATCGCACATGGCTTAATTCCTCGTTTTTGATACCGCTATCAATGATTGATTGGGTTATCGTAATTGTGCACAATTGCGCGCATGTGTTTAGAAAGCGTAGAAATAATGAGTGAATGGCCAGCCTGGATACAAGCTATCGGTTCCGTTGCGGCAATATGCGTTGCGGTCGCAATTGCTTATTTTGAACGGCGTCGAACAGAAAAACTCACAAAATTCCAACGAGAAAGAGAGAGCAAAGACCGGCAGATCAAGGCCCGCAGTTTGGTTATAGCCATCTATCCCGAGATGCTTGAGATGAATGATAAAATACAAGGCCATTGGAAAGATAATGGCAGTGTTAAACTTATCACTATTCAAATACCGAATATTCTCTTAGACAGCACTCGTCAGTTTTACCTTCTCGAAGATGCTGGAAATAAAATACAACAATTTGTTGCCGTTGCACGCCAATTCAATAGGATGCTTAAAGAATTCCGTACAAAGAGTGGTGGCGCTTATACGATTCCCGATAACAAGAAGAGAGATCTTGCTATACTTTTGAGTTCTGCTTCTAGTTTGCTTGGAAAGGCCCTCGGATTGATTGGTCCAATCCACGAAGGCGAATAATTCAGCCTTATTCATCTTCTCAATTCCTCACTGTCCAAAACCCGTGCGTTTTTGAGACTCCATTATTATAGGCGTTATGGACTCTTTCGCGTTGTCACCCGCAGGATTGCTGGTGTTTTCGGGGGTTGGGGTTTTGATAGAGCAACGAAGGCGTTTCCACTCATTGAATAGGATATGTCGCCCTGTCAGTACTGTTTTCATCATGTGAACGTATTCGAGTGTGACTTGCCCATTCAACATCAGCTTGCCCCCTATCAGAACCGGACGATTGATCAGGCGGTGTTACTAGCAGAGCCTCCCAATAATGAAGCGTTTCCACATCAGGATTCTTCTCGAAATTTACAAAAATTAAAGATATGTGCTTTTTGGGGCTTGCTAAAAAGGGCAGATAACCCTAAGAAAACTGCGGTACGGAGCGTGGCGCAGCCTGGTAGCGCACTTGTCTGGGGGACAAGGGGTCGTGGGTTCGAATCCCGCCGCTCCGACCAATACACTCAATCGGGTACTGTTTTGTCGGCCTCGGCCAGTTGGTCGAGCAATTTCGGCACGTCTTCCAGCTTCATCTGGCGAAAGAAATCCCCGTTGGGGACCAGTCGCATACTGGGGCCTTGGGTGCACATGCCAAAACAGATTATGCGATCCACCTTGATATTCAGCTTGCGCTCGGAAATACCAGCCTCTAGCGCGTCGGCGATTTTGATACTGCCGCGCCCGCCACACGACGGTTTGTCGCTGTAGCGGCGATTGACACATATGGCCAATACCTTGGACTCGACTTTTTTCTGGTCTTTCATCTCGACTTTGATCTGCTCATCAGACACAGCACGGCACAATCTTTAATTTGTAATGAAGGTGAAACGAATCGTTGACGTAACAGTCAACTTCATTTGCAGTTACACGATTATTCCGATACCAGCGCCAGACGTCCGGCCTCGGTCAGGCGGCAAACCAGCCAGTCCGGCATGAGGGGATTTTCAAACCATGGTTCGGCCCAGCCCTTGGTCAGGCAACTGCGTATGGTCTTTTCGTTAAAGCGCTGGCCCTGATCATCAAACAACGGCAGCTTTCCGCCAGCCTGGTTCACACCGCACGATAACCAACGCCGCTGGGTATCCGTCGGTGAGCGTTTATTGCGTTTGCGAGAAATCCGTCGATTGGTCACGGGCAGGATATGAACGCGGTTTTCGTTGTTTCTCAAAAGCTCCGTCTCCTGTAGCGCGGTAAACCAGAAACGACATCCTACCCGAAAGCCGCTTAATCACCAAGCGGCAATGATATCGTGGCGATGGCTTGCGCGGCGATGCCTTCCGCCCGACCGGTAAAACCCAGCCGTTCGGTAGTGGTAGCCTTGATATTGATCCGGCTGGCATCCAGACCCAGAATAGCGGCCAGTGCGCCCTGCATGGCCTCTCGGTGGGGGCCGATCTTCGGCCGTTCGCAAATGATGGTCAGGTCCAGATTGCTGATGGTGCCGCCCGCATCCAATACCTGTTGTGCGGCATGGAGCAGAAATACCTTTGAGGCGACCCCGCGCCATTTTTCCTGATCGGGCGGGAAGTGCGCACCGATATCGCCGCCGCCTATACAGCCATAGAGCGCATCACACAGGGCGTGCATGGCCACATCGGCGTCTGAATGTCCCGCCAGGCTCTGATCATGGGGGATGTCCACACCGCACAGGATGACATGGTCACCCGGGCAGAACCGGTGGACATCAAACCCCATGCCGGTCCGGGTTTCACGCTGGGATTCACGCTGGATTTCAAGCTGGCCAAACAAAGTTTCGGCGCGCTCAAAATCAGCCGGCGTGGTCAACTTGATATTCCGTTCATCGCCATCGACCATGACCACGTCCAGACCGCAGGATTCGGCTATAGAAGCATCATCACTGTGTTTATTACTGTGACCGGGCTCAGACGCGCATTGTTCATGGGCACTCATGATATCGCCATAACGGAAGCCCTGGGGGGTCTGGGCCCGCCACAAGCCGTCGCGCGAGCGTGTGGTGTCTATCAAACGCTGGTTGTCACCGGTGCGCGAGCTTTTCAAAGTATCGACGACCCGCAGGGCAGGGATCGCGCCGGGATAGTCATTTAGGGCTCCGATAACCGCGCTGATCATGGTCTGGGAAACAAATGGCCGGGCCGCATCGTGGATCAATACATAGTCAGGTTCCAGGTGAGCAATTGCCGATAACCCATTGAATACAGAAGATTGTCTCGTATCTCCACCCAGGACAACCGGCAACACATCCAGCCCGGATGCGGACTGGGTGAACAAGTCCCGATCGTCACTGTGAATGACCGGACAGACCGCCGATACATCCGGATGGGCAAGAAAAGCCTTCAGGCAACGGCGCACGATGGTCTCACCACCGATTGTACGGTACTGTTTGGGCAATCCCTCTCCGGCGCGAGATCCCCGCCCGGCACCGACCACAATTACAATACAAGTCATAGATCGTTTAACCTGTTTCCAAGATTTTGTAGCATGTTAAAAGGTCTTTGCTGTATAGCAATACTTGCTAAAGCAATTTTCGGGACTAATCTTAATATACTTTAGCAGAACACGGACGAGGCAGACCAACCTATGAGTGGAAATTTCCTGAACGGCTTCATTGCTTTTCTGTCTTTGATACCGGCCACCATACTGGCACTGAGCGGCAAGAACGGCCGCACGGCCCTGTTCTGGACGACCCTTGTGGTGGCAGTGGTCGGCCCTGTGATCTGGGTGATCATGCATTCCCATGGCGTATGGCGCAGCGACTTTTCCAACGCCCTGTGGATTACCATAAGCTTTACGCTGATCTGTTACGGGGCGGTTGCAGTATTAACCAGCCAAGGCTGGAAACTGGCACCGATTATCATGCCTTATATGGCCTTGCTGGCCCTGATCGCGGCGGTCTGGGAAAATGCCGGGGCAGGGGGCGGCGTGAGCATCACCAGCCCCTGGGTTATATTCCATGTCCTGGTTTCTGTCATAACCTACGGCGTGGTCACCACCGGGGCATGTGCGGCACTGGCGGGTTTGTTGCGCGAACGTGCCCTGAAGAACAAGACCTCAACGGCTTTTACCGGACGCCTGCCTTCCATGGCCGATTGTGACGCCCTGCAAATCAGACTGTTGAGTATAGGGGGAATAGTACTGGGTCTGGGGCTGATAACCGGCATGGCGGCGTCCTTTGCCAATGATGGCTGGCTCTTGCATTTTGATCACAAGACCATTCTGGCCTTGCTGGCCTTTGCCATCATCGGCGTTTTGCTGGTGATGCACCGCAAGAGCGGGGTTCGCGGGCGACAGGCCGCCCGGTTGATCCTGGCGGCTTATCTGTTGCTCAGTCTGGCCTACCCCGGAGTTAAATTTGTCACCGATGTGTTGATGACATCGCCCTGAGTTACATTTTTATCACACAATAGATTGCTTTTTGGTCCATATATGCCTAAAAATCAGGCATTATTAATGGCATATCCCCATTTTGCCATTTGCAGATGATGAAAGCACACAATCCCCATGACGGCGATTTCCATTGGCAGCGTAACACTGGACAGCAATATCGTGCTGGCCCCCATGGCCGGGGTCACCGACATGCCCTTTCGTCGGCTGGTTAAAAGCTTCGGTGTGGGGCTGGTGGTTTCCGAGATGATTGCCAGCCTGGCCATGGTTTATGCTGCCCGCAAGACCCTGAAAATGTCGTCGTGCTGTCGCGAAGAACAGCCCATGTCCGTACAAATTGCCGGTTATCAGGCCGATATTATGGCGCAAGCAGCGCGCTTGAACGAACAGCGCGGTGCGGCGATCATCGATATCAACATGGGGTGCCCAGCCAAAAAGGTCGTCAATGGCCAGTCCGGATCGGCTTTGATGCGTGATCTGGATCATGCCAAATCCCTGATCAAGGCCGTTGTCGGTGCGGTCAGCATCCCGGTTACCCTGAAAATGCGCACCGGATGGGACCATGAGACCCGCAACGCGCCCGAACTGGCGAAAATAGCCGAGGACTGTGGCGTCATGGCGCTGGCCGTACATGGCCGGACACGCTGCCAGTTCTATAAAGGCTCGGCAGACTGGGATTTCATCGCCACCGTAAAAGATGCAGTTTCCATACCGGTGTTCGCCAATGGCGACATAACCAGTATAGAGACTGCTAAAGAATGCCTGAAACGATCGAACGCCGATGGCCTGTTAATCGGTCGCGGCACTTATGGGCGGCCCTGGCTGATCAATCAGATCGATCATTACCTGAGCACCGGCACTGCCTTGCCCGATCCGGACATGAGCACCCAACTGGATTGTATTTTACGCCATTATCAATCCATGCTGGATTTTTACGGCGAACAGGGCGTCAAGATCGCCCGCAAACATTTAGGCTGGTATTCCAAGGGGCTGTTTGGTGCCTGCGAATACAGATCGGCCATTAACCAGGAAACCGACGGACAGAAGGTCATGACATTGATCCGGGAATTCTATACCCCCCTGATCGAACGCATGGCTGCTTGATGGTCAAAACGGTACACAAGATGATGCCTGTCTGCTCCGTAACACCGTATACACTGGATCTGAGTGCCGTATTCAACGTGCTCGAAGACTCGATTATCGTGCTCGATGCACAGGCAAACGTGCTCACCATCAACAGCGCGGCGGAACAATTATTCGCCAAGAGCCTGTCCAGTCTGAGCGGTCAGCGCCTGGCCCACAATGTTCCCGGAACGACCGGTCTCGAAAATCTTGCCAAGCGGGCACTGGCGATCAATTCCAGCATTACCGAAAGTGCCTTGCGCATTATCGACCCCGTGCGCAAAGCAAATACCGTCGTCGACGTGACCGCCACCCCGGTGCGTGACCAGAGCGCCGATCAGGGCGACAATGGCCAGACTTGCGTGGTCTTGCACCTGCACGAGCGGACCCTGTCGCAGAAAATTGGCCGTCGGCTCGGTTATCTGGGGGCGGCACGCTCTATCACCGGTATGGCCTCGGTGCTGGCCCACGAAATCAAGAACCCTTTGTCGGGAATTCGCGGGGCGTCCCAGTTGCTCGAAGAAAATGCCAGCGAGCCGGACCGTCTGTTGACCAGCCTGATACGCAACGAAGTTGACCGCATTTGTGACCTGGTGGACAAAATGGGCGGCGGCTCGCAGAACGAAGAAATAAACCTGAATTCAGTTAATATTCATAAAGTCCTGGACCGTGTCCAGCAAATCGCACAAAACGGTTTCGCCAGAGATGTAACCTTTACAAACCTTTACGATCCCTCATTACCGCCAGTTACCGGTGATCAGGACCAGTTGATCCAGGTGTTTCTTAATCTGGTCAAGAATGCCTGTGAAGCCAGCCATGAGTCCGGTGACAATTCCAGTAACAATTCCAGCGACACCAAAATACACCGCATCACCCTGTCCACGGCTTACCGGCCCGGCGTTCGTTTTACCCTGTCCGATGACCAGAGACCGCGTAACTTACCCCTGGTGGTAGAGGTTGTGGATGAAGGCCCCGGAATTCCCGAAGAACTACAGGAATACCTGTTCGAGCCATTTATCACCACCAAGCCCCACGGTAGCGGTCTGGGGCTGCCGCTGAGTGCCAAGATTATAGCCGACCATGGTGGCATGATCGACTTTGACAGCCAGCCGGGCAAAACCGTTTTTCGGGTACTGTTGCCCATTAACATTGATACCACGGCCCCCGTATCATGAACCAAGCAACGTCAAACCGGCCAATCATCCTGGTCACCGATGATGATAGCAGTATTCGTACCGTGGTGACCCAGGCGTTGATCCGAACCGGTTATGATGTCATCCCGCTGAGCGATGGGGCCAGCCTGATGCATCATATCGAACAGGGCCAGGGCGACCTGGTGATCACCGATGTTGTCTTGCCCGATGCCAATGGACTGGACATGATTCCGCGCATCAAGGCGTTGCGCCCGGATTTGCGCGTCATCGCCATGAGCGCCCAGACAACCCTGATGACGGCTGTCAAGGCAACCGAAATGGGAGCTTTTGAATACCTGCCAAAACCATTCGATATTAATGAACTGACCAATCTGGTAAAGGTGGCACTGGCTGACAGCATCGCCGCGCCCGGCGTGGGCGAGCCTGGCGAGCTTGACGCCCTGGATGACAGTTTACCGATTATCGGGCGTTCGGCGGCCATGCAGGATATTTACCGCACCATAGCCCGCTTGCTCAATACGGACCTGAGCGTGTTGATATCGGGCGAGTCGGGAACCGGCAAGGAACTGGTGGCGCGTGCCCTGCACGATTATGGCAAGCGTCGCGACAAACCCTTTGTGGCACTGAACATGGCGGCAATTCCCCGCGACCTGATCGAAAGCGAGCTGTTCGGTTATGAAAAAGGTGCTTTCAGTGGTGCCACCCAGCGCAATCAGGGACGATTTGCCCAGGCCGAAGGGGGCACGCTGTTCCTGGATGAAATCGGCGACATGCCCATCGATGCCCAGACCCGGTTGTTACGGGTTTTGCAGGAAGGCGAATTTTCCTCGGTGGGTGGCCGTGTCTCCATCAAATCAGACGTGCGGGTCATCGCCGCCACACACCATAATCTGTCACAGTTGATCCAGGATGGAAAATTTCGCGAAGACCTGTTCTTCCGCCTTAACGTGGTGCCTATCGCAATTCCCCCTCTGCGTGATCGGGTGGATGATATACCCGAACTGGCTAATTTTTTCCTGCGCAAGGCACGTCAGGCAAACCTGCCCGCCAAGAGCCTTTCGCTGCAAGCCGAAGACGTTCTGAAGCGCTACCCGTGGCCGGGCAATGTACGCGAGCTTGAAAATTTCATTCAGAGGCTGACTATTCTGGCCGTCGAGGAGGTCATTTCGCCCGGCCTTGTGGAAAATGAAATTTCCCATACGGCACGATCCCTGCCGTCCTTCGATAGCGCCGAAGATGGTGACCTGAGCAGCGTTGTTGCCCGTCATCTGAGGCGTTATTTCAAATCTCATCAGGGGCGTCTGCCAGCGCCCGGCCTCTATGATCGCATTATTTGTCAGGTGGAAAAGCCATTGATATCACAAACTCTCGAAGCAACGGGCGGCAATCAAATACGCGCCGCAACTATTCTGGGCTTGAATCGCAACACCTTGCGCAAGAAGATACGTGAACTTGGCATCGATATCATCAAAGGAGGGCGCCAGTGAAACCTGAAACAACTGTTGCTCACGCAATTGAACAGCCCGATAAATCTTCAAACAGAATGAACCGGATTGCCGCCTGGTTCGGCAAAGGCAGGAATGCCCGGCGCATTGCCTATCTGATCGCTGCCGGTGCTATGGTTTCAGGCACCGCCACGGCCATGAGCATGATTGGTGAGAGCTATAATCTGCAACAGGTGTTGTATTTGCTCTACATCGATATGATCTTCATGCTGTTACTGGCCGGGTTGGTCATCACAAAGCTGGCGTTATTATTCCAGGAGCACAGAAGGGGGCAGGCCGGGGCGGGTATTCATACACACCTGGTTATCATATTCTCGCTGATCGCGGTGACACCGGCGGTTATGGTGGCTATTTTTGCCGCCATATATTTCAATGTGGGCCTGCAAGGGTGGTTCAGTGACCGGGTCAAGGCGGCCATTGACGGTTCGGCACAGGTTGCCATTGCCTATTTGTACGAACACAAACAAAATATCCGATCCGACGCCGCATCCATGGCCAATGATCTGAACCGTGATGTAGCCAGACTGATCGGGAAACCGGAATTGTTCAGTCGTTTTCTGACGGTCCAGTCTGGTATACGTGGGGTTTCCGAAGCCATTGTGGTGGATTCCGGTGGCCGAGTGCTGGCGCGTTCCATGCTCAGCCAGGCCCTGGAATTTGAACTGGCCCCGCAATGGGCATTCAACCAGGCATTAACTGGCGAAATTGTGGTGTTGACCAGTGATCAGGATGACCGTGTGCGGGCCGTGGTCAATCTGAACAGGTTTGTCGATGCCTTCCTGCTTATAGGCCGGTTGGTTGATCCCCTGGTGGTTGAACATGTTGCCCGTGTGGAACGCGGTGCCAGCCAGTATAAGGAATTCGAAGAAAAACGAAGCGGTCTGCAAATCACCTTTGTGGTGCTGTTTATCGTTGTTGCCATATTGGTCTTGTTGGCCGCAGCCTGGGTCGGGCTTAATCTGGCGACCCAGTTTGCCACCCCCATTGGCCGGTTGATCGGGGCTGCCGAACAAATCCGGGATGGAAATCTGGAGGTTTCCCTGCCCGAAACCAGTAGTCTTCCGGAAATCGATACCCTGATGCGGACCTTTAATAAAATGTCCAACCAACTCGTGACACAAAAAAACGGGCTTCTGGAAGCCAACAGACTGCTAGATGAGCGCCGACAATTTACCGAAACCGTACTCAGCGGTGTTTCGGCTGGTGTTATTGGCCTGGATAATAAGGGCAACATCAACCTGCCCAATCGTTCAGCATCTGAATTGATCGGAACGGATCTGACCACGAAGATCGGCTCAGACCTGACACAGGTTATTCCGGAAATGGCGGATTTATTAAAAGCGGCCATGTGCAATCCCGAACGGATGTGTCAGGCGGAAATTCACATTGAACGAAAAAATCATAACCAGATTTTACTGGTCAAGATCACCGCCGAACGTCGTGATGATGACGAGATCATCGGTTTTGTGGTGACATTTGACGACATCACCGAATTACAATCAGCCCAACGCCAGGCTGCCTGGGCAGATATCGCGCGGCGCATCGCCCATGAGATCAAGAACCCCCTTACCCCCATCCAGCTTTCCGCAGAGCGACTGAATCGCAAATACCTTAAGGAAATCACCAGCGACAAGGAAACGTTTCAGATCTGCACCGACACCATCATCCGACAGGTCGGCGATATCGGACGCATGGTCGATGAGTTCTCGGCCTTTGCCAGAATGCCGGAACCTTCTATCCATCTGGAAAACCTGTCGGAATTCTGTCACCAGACCGCCATACTGGAGCGCAACAGGAATACCAATGTAAAAGTTACTTTCTCATCCACAAAAGATGATATTATGTTCAATTGTGATCGAACACAGATCACTCAGGCCCTGACAAATTTGCTGAAAAATGCTTCAGAATCCATAACCGAACGACTGGTAAATACAACAACAAACAATGCCCCCGGCGAGGTGACTGTAATCCTGACTCGTGATGATAGCCCAAGTGGCCCGAAAATCACGATTACTGTGGAAGACAACGGTATCGGCTTGCCGAACAAGAACCGTGAACGCCTGACAGAACCATATGTGACCAACCGCGAGAAGGGCACCGGACTGGGACTGGCTATTGTGAAGAAAATTGTCGAGGATCATCATGGTGAATTACTGTTACTCGACAACAAGGATACCGGAGCCCGGATATCCATGATATTCAGCAGCGATGATGGCGCAGTACGTAATGCCAATACAGGAATATAAATTGTGACCCATGAAATTTTAATCGTCGATGATGAAGCCGACATCCGGATACTCACCGCCGGAATACTGCAAGATGAGGGATATGAAACCAGAGAGGCTGCCGACAGCACCTCGGCTCTGGCCAGTATCGATCAGCGTTGCCCCGATTTAGTCCTGCTTGACATCTGGCTGCGTGGCAGTGAGCTGGATGGCATGGAAATTCTCGAGGCCATCAAGAAAAACACGCCGGATTTAACCGTTGTCATGATGAGCGGTCACGGCAACATTGAAACCGCCGTTGCCGCCCTCAAAATTGGGGCTTTTGACTTTGTCGAGAAACCTTTTCAGGCCGAACGGTTGATCCTGGCGGTTGAACGCGCGCTTGAAACAGATACCCTGCGCCGTGAAGTTTCGGAATTACGCTTAAAGGCCGGGAAACCTCATTCCCTGGAAGGCACCTCGCAAATCATCCGTGACGTGCGCCAGCTCATTGACCGTGTGGCCCCGACCAATAGCCGGGTCCTGATCAGTGGCCCGCCGGGTTGTGGCAAGGAAATCGTGTCCCGGATGATTCACAAAGGCTCATCGCGGGCAAATGGCCCCTTCGTCGTGCTTAATTGCGCAACCATGACCCCTGAACACATGGAAATGGAATTGTTCGGCGAAGAAGCCTCGGCAGACGGTGAACATGAAATCCGCAGACAGGGAACTTTTGAGCGAGCCCACAACGGGACTTTATTGCTCGATGAGGTCGCCGACATGCCACTGGAAACACAAGGCAAAATTGTCAGAGTCCTCCAGGAACAGGTCTTTCAACGTGTCGGAGGAAGCACCCAGGTCGAGGTCAGCGTACGGGTTATTGCATCATCGACCCGTGATCTGGCCATCGAATTATCGCAAGGGAATTTTCGCGAAGATCTCTATTACCGACTCAATGTTGTGCCTATAAATGTGCCAGCCCTGAAAGAACACCGCGAAGACATTCCAGAACTGGCAAATTATTTTTTGGAGCTTTCGGCTGCACAAACCGGCCAGTCATGCCGCACACTGAGCAGCAATGCGCTTGCCACTTTACAGATTTATGACTGGCCCGGTAATGTTCGCGAACTGCGCAACATTATCGAACGACTGCTGATCATGGCACCGGGCGATCACACAACCCCCATTGATGTAGATATTTTACCGGCAGAAATGACCGGCAAGGCATCGGCCTCTGATTTGGGTTTGTCCGGCCAGCTTGAAATGATGGGATTATCGCTACGCGATGCGCGGGAGAATTTTGAGCGTGAATATCTGCTTGCACAACTCAACAGACTGGATGGTAATATTTCCCGGACGGCTGATTTTGTCGGCATGGAACGCTCGGCACTGCATCGTAAGCTGAAAAGCCTTGGTATTTAAAAAAGGGACTGGAATATGAAGGTCATTGTTTGTGGAGCCGGTCAGGTCGGATTTAACATCGCACGCCATCTGGCCATGGAAAATAACGACATTACCGTTATCGATCAGGATGAAGAACGAATCAGGACCGTCAACGATACCATGGACGCAACCGGGATCATCGGCCATGCATCGCAACCCGATGTGCTGATCAAGGCCGGTATTGAGAGCGCCGATATGATTATCGCGGTAACCTATGCCGATGAAGTGAACATGGTTGCCTGTCAGGTCGCCCATTCGCTGTTCGACGTTCCCATGAAAATTGCCCGCATTCGCCAACAAAGCTATCTGGACCCGAGTTGGGCAAACCTGTTTTCCCGCGATCACCTGCCTATCGATGTCATCATTTCACCGGAACGCGAGGTTGCCCGCGCCGTGAGCCGTCGGCTGGAGGTTCCCGGTGCCTTTGAAATCATCCCCCTGGCGGAAGACCGTGTAAAACTGATCGGGGTACGCTGCAAGGAAAACTGCCCGCTTATTAACACGCCTTTGCGCCAGTTGACGAAATTATTTCCCGATTTGAATATTGTTATTACCGGCATCATGCGGGGCAACACCTCTATCGTGCCCAACGGTGATGATCAGATGCTGGCCGGTGACGAAGTTTACTTTGTGGTGGATTCCAGCCAGGTCGGCCGCATCATGACCGCGTTCGGTGAAGATCACAGCGAGGCCCGCCGCCTGGTCATTTTCGGCGGCGGCAATATCGGCCTGTTTCTGGCCAAGGAAATTGAGCAAAATTACCCCTGGGTCAACGCCAAGCTGATTGAGCATAACAAGGAAAGAGCCCAGAAGCTGGCTTCAACCCTGAATAACACCATCGTTCTGAACGGTTCGGTGCTGGACCCTGAAATTCAGGAAGAAGCTAATGTGACCCTGACCGAAACCGTTGTTGCGGTCACCGATGACGACGAAACCAATATTCTGTCATCCCTGCTGGCCAAGAGAAATGGCTGCCAGCGGGTCATAACCCTGGTCAATCAACCGGTTTACGAACCCTTGATCGCGTCTCTGGGCGTGGATGTGGTGGTCAACCCACGCCATATTACGGTCTCGACAATCCTGCAGCACGTCAGACGGGGGCGCATCCATTCCGTTCACACCCTGCGCGAAGGCTTTGGCGAATTGATCGAGGCCGAAGCACTTGAGACCTCAGAACTGGTCGGTAAACCCTTACGTGATATAAAGATGCCCGCCGGGGTCATGCTGGGAACAGTTGTGCGCGGTGAAGAAGTGTTCGCGCCCCATGGCGATACAATTATTCAGGCAAAAGACCGGATTATCCTGTTTGCCGAACCCAAGGCCATCCGTAAAGTTGAAAAAATGTTTGCCGTTCAGCTTGAATATTTTTAATAAGCCCATTCAGCCTCATAAAGATAAAAAATCATGTCTAGAATTGCCTATGTTAACAAAGCCTACGTTCCCCATGGCCAAGCCGCTGTCCATATTGAGGACAGGGGGTATCAGTTTGCCGATGGTGTTTATGAAGTGGTCACCGTCTTCAAAGGTGCTCTGATCGATGAAGAGCCCCACCTGGACAGGCTGGACCGCTCATTAAATGAACTGGAGATGGCATGGCCTGTGGCGCGCAGCGCCCTGAAAGTCATCCTGCGTCAAGTCGTGCGACAAAATCACCTGATAAATGGAGTCGTCTATTTTCAGGTTACCCGCGGTGTTGCCTCGCGCCAGTTCGAATACCCCAAAGATATTAAAAGCAGCCTCGTGGTCACGGCCAAACACATGCGCGAACTGGTCCACGGACCCGATAAAAACGGCATTTCTGTTGTTACCTTGCCCGATCTGCGTTGGCAGCGTTGCGATATAAAAACCACCGGATTATTGGCCAGTTGCATGACCAAACAGCGAGCCAAGGAAAGCGGGTTTAATGATGCCTGGATGATCGACAGGGATGGTTTCATTACCGAAGGAACATCCAATAATGCCTGGATCGTCACCCATGATGACGAATTGATTACCCGTGATATTTCCAATGCCCTGCTCAATGGCATTACCCGCCGGCGTATCCTGAAAATCGCCGAGAGCCAGGGACTCAACATCATCGAGCGGGCCTTTACCCCACAAGAGGCAAAAAAAGCCCGCGAAGCTTTTATTTCCAGTGCCAGCAGTTTCGTCAAACCGGTTACAAAAATTGATGATTGTGTGCTCGGCAATGGTCAGATCGGCTCCTTGAGCGAGGCCTTATCCAACGGTTTCCTGGATTTTCTGGAAAACTCATGACCAAACCTGCAACAAAACTGTCCGCCCCAAAAGCAATTATCTTCGATTGGGACAACACCTTGGTCGATACCTGGGCGACCATTCACGATGCAATGAACACCACGCTCAGTCACTTTGGCAATGAAACCTGGACCATGCGTGAAGCCCGCCAGCGTGTTCGAAAATCCATGAAGGAAAGCTTTCCCAGCCTGTTTGGCAAGCGCTGGCATGAAGCCGCCGAAATATTCTATGATCGTTATGATACCATTCATCTCAGCCGGTTGCAGGCTCTTGACCATGCCGAAGACATGCTGCGCACCGTGCAAGACGCCGGCATCTTTCTTGCCATTGTCAGCAATAAACTGGGTGATTATTTACGCATTGAAGTAAAACACCTGGGTTGGGATACCTATTTCAGCAACCTGGTCGGTGCGTCGGACGCCTTCAAGGACAAACCGGCAAGCGATCCTGTACATATGGCCCTGCGCGGCAGTCATCTCAAACCCGGCAATGATGTCTGGTTTGCCGGGGACGCGGATATTGATCTGGAATGTGGTATCAGGGCAGGGTGCATTCCCATCCTCATTCGCCATGATCCACCCAATCCGGGAGAATTCGAATCCTTTCCACCGGTTCGATATGTAAAAAATAACGATGAATTTAAGAAATTAGTGCTCGAGACACTTGACTGATTTGAAAAATAGTCAATATGTCGTATTGTAAGACGCTGGGTATACGCGTTGTGTGGGGCAGAAAGCGTATATTTATATATAATTATAACAATAACGTAATATAACGAGGCAAATAAAATGGCCGCAGATAAAAATCAAAATGTACAAGATGTATTCCTTAATCATATTCGCAAGAACAAATCACCGGTTACCGTCTTTTTGATTAACGGGGTAAAGCTGCAAGGCATTGTCACCTGGTTTGATAATTTTTCGGTCTTGCTGCGCCGTGACAGCCATACACAGCTTGTTTATAAACATGCTATTTCCACGATCATGCCATCATCGCCTATTCAGTTGTTTAACCCGGACGGAAATTCTGATGAAAACAACGACAATAACGATGACAGTGCAGTTGACTGAATAAATTACGGTGGGAAATAATACGACAGAGCACCTCGAAGAAGGTCTCGTTAAAGGCGAGGTGTGCATAATTCTGCATCCGGATGTTATGCGCAAAAGGAACACTGGTCTGCGCACGCCGGAAGCCAATCTGGCCGAAGCGTTTGGTCTGGCCGTGGCCATTGATCTCAAGGTCAGGCATGGTGAGGTCATCCGTGTCAAAAAAGCCATGCCCGCAACCCTGTTCGGCAAGGGCACGGTTGAACGGATCAAGGACATCATCCATGCCAAACCAGACGTGGTGCCAAGTGATGGCCAATACGATGGCAATGGCGACATGGAAGCAGACCCCGACCCATCAGCCGATTTAGGCACAATCGATGGATTGGTTGAACCGGCCATAACCCTGGCCATCGTTAATACGATCCTGACCCCCATACAGCAACGCAACCTGGAACGCGCGCTGGATTGCAAGGTTATCGACCGAACGGGGCTGATCCTGGAAATCTTTGGTGAGCGGGCCCGCACAAAAGAAGGCCGCTTGCAGGTTGAACTGGCTGCCTTGACCTACCAGCGGTCCCGACTGGTGCGAAGCTGGACCCATCTGGAGCGCCAACGTGGCGGCCTTGGGTTTGTCGGTGGTCCCGGTGAAACACAGATCGAAACCGATCGACGTCTGATCGATGAACGCATCGTCCAGATCAAGCGCAACCTGAGCTCTGTCGAGCGAACCCGGAACCTGCACCGCAAGGCCCGCAAACGAGTGCCGTACCGTGCTGTGGCACTGGTTGGTTATACCAATGCCGGTAAATCAACCTTGTTTAACCGGTTGACCAAAGCCACGGTTATGGTCAAGGACCAGTTGTTTGCGACCCTGGACCCGACCATGCGCAAACTGGTTCTGCCATCGGGGGAAACCATCATCCTGTCTGATACGGTGGGGTTTATCTCCGAGCTGCCACACGAGCTGGTCACGGCTTTTCACGCGACCCTTGAGGAAGTCTGTCAGGCCGATCTGATTTTGCACGTGCGCGATATTGCACACCCAGACAGTGACGCCCAGAAAGAAGACGTCATGGCTGTTTTACAAAAGCTCGGCGTGCTCGGTGAGATAGAGAATTACACCGCAAAAAACGGCCAGAAAAAGCCCCAGATGGCGATTCCCATGCTTGAGGTCATTAACAAAATAGACCTGCTGGAAGATCAGAATCACAAAACCCTGAGCGAACAGGTGGCACGCGCTCAGCAACCCATCGAAATTGTCTCTGCCATCACCGGCCATGGTCTGGACAGCCTTTGCCAGCGGATCGAAACAGAACTGACCAGCCACCACCAGATCGTCCGGGTCGATGTAGATTACCGCCACGGTGCCGCCGTGGCCTGGCTTTATGAATACGGCTCCGTGGAAGAACGGATTGACGATGAACACGGTATCCATATTGACGTTCGCCTGTCGCCGATTGATCTGGAACGGCTACGCGAGCGCGATGACATGATTATTGCCGAAATACCTAATTGATTTCAAACAGGCCTTCAATTTCTACCGCCGTATTGAGCGGCAGACTGGGATTACCAATGGCGGCACGGGCATGTTGGCCCAGATCACCGAACACCTCAGCCATTAAATCCGAGGCGCCATTGATGACTTTAGGGTGATCGGTAAAGTCAGCCGTACAAGCCACAAATCCACCCAACCGTATAACACGCTTGACCCGGTCCAGATCACCACCGCAAGCATTTTTGAGCTGGGCCAGCAGATTGATGCCGCAAATCCTGGCGGCCTTGTACCCCTGTTCAACGGTAAATTCGGCGCCCAGCTTGCCGGCATATTGAATGGTGCCGTTTTCCACTGTCACCTGGCCGGAAATATAAACCAGATTACCGGTTTGAACAAAACCAACATAGCTGGCCACCGGCGTGGTGGGTGTGGGCAATTCAATACCCAGTTCACTCAAACGAGCATCAATCTTTCCTGACATTTTTCAGAGCCTTTCAAATAGAAAATAAAACCATAATTAAACATTCCTTACAGCATATTCCAAGGCATTTAAACAGCAAGGTTTAACAATCATTATTATGTGGTTAATCTTGCCATTACAGAGCCACCGTATGAGTATGACCAAACGGAGAAAGCCGATGAGCGAACAGAAAATAAGCAAGTGGGACCGACGTTTCCTGAATTTGGCTAAATTTATAGCCCAGTGGTCCAAAGACCCCAGCACCCAGGTCGGCTGTGTCATCGTCGATCCCATGAAACGCATTGTGGCGACCGGGTTTAATGGTTTGCCAGCGGGCGTGAGTGACACCATCGAGCGTCTGAGTAATCGTGATATCAAATACGAAATGGTCGTCCATGCCGAACGAAATGCCATTATTGATGCCAAACGAGACCTGAGCGGCATGTCGATCTATGTCTGGCCGATCATGCCGTGCAGTGTGTGTGCTTCGATGATCATCCAGGCCGGAATATCACGGGTTATCGCACCACGAACAGACAACCAGCGCCTGATCGAAGCGTGCAATTTTCATCTGAGCGAAGAAATGTTCTCTGAAACCGAGATAACCTTGTTACAGGTTGATCCCGATGATCTGGCAGATGGATCGGACGAAACAGCTCCCTAGAGCGTAATCACACCTAATTGAATCAAATGGGGGTCCCAAATTGGTTTGGATGTGATTCAAGTAGAGACTGTGCAGGAGGCCAGTTTCTATGGTGAAAGCTCTATCAATTGATCTTTGAGAACGCGTTATCTCCGCTGTTAACGAGGGAGCCTCGCGTCATGAAGCAGCGGTACGGTTTGGTGTATCTGCTTCCAGCGCTATTCGCTGGGTCGCTGCATGGCAGTTGACGGGATCCACTGCCCCCAGGCCCATGGGAGGAGACCGCCGCTCTCATCATCTTGAGCAACATGCGGGTCTTATTGAATTATTATGCGGCGCACCAAGGGCAGTATTTACCAATCTGATCGATGAAGCACTACGGAATAATGACCTATAATTAAGTTGATTTCCTGCTTAGCAAGATTGAGTAAAGTCCTCCCCTCGCAATGTCGAGCGGACGCTAAATAGCTTTCAAAATTCAGGCTTATATATAATATAATAATTTCAAACAGTTAACCAAGCGCCAGTACACTCCGAAGGCAGAGATACTCTCTTATGCAATCAGGTTAATTTGTTCCATAGGGGATGGCGGGGTACAGTCATTTTTTATTCTGGCAATCATTGTTTCCAGGTCTTCGTGTTGCTCATCATCAAGATCAAAATGAATATGGGTTGAAGCATCGCTCACCGCCATAATTGATCCTGCTACTTTACCCAGGTTTGGTACATCGATTTCAAATTTATTACCAACGCCGCCGCCGGCTTCCCTGTCCAGAATAGCAACCCCGCCAAGCGAGATATCCTTCAGCAGGCACTGCCTGCTTTCTCCATCAATCGTTATCATAACAGGAACATTAATCGTATAGCGACGGCTATTTTCTTCATCGGAAGCTTCACTGATGACCTTCATCAACAGAGAATACATATCTTCGATACGCTCACGAACTTGATCAGTAATCATAACCTGATTTGCAGATGCATCACCAGTCATAGATGCGGATGTGCTGATTTCAGCGATGTTCGTGTTAACTTCCTGGGTTCCTGTGGCTGCCTGTTCTACATTGCCGGAAATTTCCTGTGTCGCGGTGTTCTGTTCTTCAACCGCTATGGAAATCGTCTCGCCAATTTCATTAATCAGCGTAATTGTTTTGGCGACCTCTACGACTGCCTCGACAGAACGTTCTGTGCCGCTTTGAATTTCCGTAATCTGGTTCGTAATTTCTTCCGTTGCTTTTGCCGTTTGCTTGGCAAGGTTCTTGACCTCTGAGGCGACCACGGCAAAGCCCTTGCCAGCCTCTCCGGCGCGCGCGGCTTCAATGGTTGCATTCAGCGCCAATAAATTGGTTTGTCCTGCGATCTCCGAAATCAGGTTAACCACTTCGCCAATTTTTTGCACAGATCCTGCAAGCCCCTGAATCTCCTTATTGGCTCGATAGGCCTCAGTCTTGGCCCCAATCGAAACCTCAGAAGACTTGTTCACTTGCTCGCGGATCGAAGTGATTTCTTCCATCAATTTATTAGCCGAAACAGCAACCGTCTGAACGTTAACAGAAGCCTCTTCTGAAGCCGCAGCAATGGTAACGGAACGATCGCTGGCACCACTGGAAATTTTTGCCAAATTCTTGGATGAACGGACCAGCTCCTCTATCTGTTCGCGAATGGCGACAACAGCTCCTTCGACTTCTTCGGTCATGGCATTGTTCAGGGCCAGAATCTGGCTTTTCATCTTGCGGCTGCTACGGCGCGCTTCGGAAGCCTCTCGGGTGCGATCAGTTTCCTCACGGACACGCAGTTCTTCCGATTTTTGAATCTGGCGGGCATGCTCCAGCTTTTCCTGTCTATTTTGTTCAGCCACCATCTCTTCATTTGTAATCATGCTATCTTTAAAAACCAGGACAGCCTTGGCCATTTCGCCTATTTCATCTTTTCGGCCTTGACCCGGAATATCAATTTCCAGATTACCATGCGCCATTTCTTCCATAGTATCAGTCATCAATGAGATCGGACGCGCGAAACCGCCCGCGATCCAGAAACCAAAGGCTGTAATCACAACACCAAGACCAACGGTATTCATGACAAGTTGCTGGCGCAGGGCATAAACTTTTTCATAGGCAGTCGAGCTGGAAACGATAGTATGAACAACCCAATTCATGCCCTGTTTGCCTTCATCCACTTGAGAAGGAGACGTTCCAACAAGAACATCCCTGCCACCCAGAGACAGCGCTGCGACGCCGGTTTCAGATGGTAGTTCTTTAAGGATAAAATTCACACCCTCGGTTTGATAATATATGGACTGTTCCATACTGGCCATATCGTTCATTTTACTCATGTCATGTGGCTTGGTGGAACGTAATACCAGATTGTGATCGCGATCTTGCGCGACTCCGGAAACTGGAATAATGGTCAATTCAGCCTGAACGGCAGACCAGTCGACAAACCCGATCAACACACCAATGATCGTTTCAGGGTCATAATCCGCGCGCAAGGGTACGGCGAGAATAACGGTATTTCCTGATAGAAACTGGGAAGGGCCGACGTGCCCTCTGTGTGAGGTGCCTTCAAGAGCGGATACGACGAACGGCACAGTCGTAAAATCGAAATCTTCTTGCAATTCTAGAGTAGAAGAGACCGCGACGCCCATGTCGTTGACGACAATAAAACCGCTAAATCTCTTGTACAAACCCTGCAAGCGTTCAATGTTCGCCTGAACTTCCTCATCTTCGTCATCGGCCAGAACATCCTGAAATACAGGGGCCGTGCTCCACGCCGTGAAATTAATAACCGTTTTAACAAAAGACGATTCAAGCTGGCTGATCGCTTCTTGCGAACCGGCAAAGAGAACTTGGCCGATTTGCTCCTCCAGCGCCTGGCGCGCGGATTGATAGGCAATGATTGCGATCGTCACAAACGGAATCATCGAGATCAGCAATAAAAGCATTACTGTTTTTTGCCGTATTTTCATGATCGCAACCTGTCCTTTTTTATGTCCGGTGACTCGCAAAAAATATGCTCACGGGCAGAACGTAAACACAGACTTCTTACTGTTTGGTTACTGCAATCAAAGTAAGGCCCCCTTCAACTTTCTGGAAAGCAACATCAAAGCCTGGAATTGAGCCAGCCCCCTTGTCACCGCTGACAACGGCCTTAAGCGAACTATCGAACGCGGCGAAGTAATCGACCTGTTCTTCCTTATCGCTTTTTGCTTTAAAATTAACAGGAGAGCGGCTGTCAGAAACAATAAAACCTTCATCGGTCACGGCAAGCATGTATTGATCGCCGGAGACACCCTTGATTATTGCTTCCTGAAAAACCTTCATGCCATGCTCATAATGCAAGATGGAGGTAATTTTACCATCAACAACGATCGGAGTGACATAGGCAATAACCCAGGCCATGGCATCCGGAGACATGTAAGTCGGTGATACCAAAGATTCTTTCTTCTTTAGGGCAAAACCGGGGGCAAAGAAAATAGCGCCGGTTTCATCGAGTGACAGATCTGAATCCGGGGCGATTTCATTACCCACAATACGAGTCAGTTCGACACCGTCGATGGCAATCAGGCACATCTCATCCACATGAAACTTGCCTTGGACCCTCAGTGTGAGGCCTTGAATACGGGTCTTACTCTGGGCTTTTGCGGGATCACTGGTGGAATGGAAATATTCGCCAAAGACGTTATCCTGTGCGGAATTCACCAAAGCTTTCTTGGCCTTCTTGTGCATTTTGGAAACAATAGAAGCTTTCTTGGCGACCAGTTTCTCGGCGCTCGTTGCTGCATAACTATCAGACGTATTTGCAAGTGACACGGCACAAGCCATCACAATAGCCATGCCAATTCTGGATATCATTCCAGAATTTTGCTTTAAAACAGAAGGTAGCTCCATAACATTCATCATTAATAGTTCCCTTTTCAGATTACATTGTTAAAATTATTATAATTCAATAGAAAAAAATATGCCGCACATCAGAACGCAATGCGCTGGCATCTTGCATGACAACTTTTGCCGAGCCCCGAATTATTCAGAAGTTTATGATGTTTTATTAGCGTTCCACATAGTTATTTTATAGTATTTAATTTTTATATAGTTGAACTTCATACTTTGAAACCATGAATAACTGGTAACTCTTTAATCTATTTACTACAACAATATACCAGTAACAATCAACCTAAACATACCCAACCGCATATAAAGTAACATTGTTGATAAAGGCATCACCAATGGCTAGAGCGTAATCACACCTAATTGATTCAAATGGGGGTTCCAAATTGGTTTGGATGTGATTCAAGTAGAGACTGGGCAGGAGGCCAGTTTCTATGGTGAAAGCTCTATCAATTGATCTTTGAGAACGCCTTATCTCCGCTGTTAACGAGGGAGCCACGCGTCATGAAGCAGCAGTACGGTTTGGTGTATCTGCTTCCGGCGCTATTCTCATTATGGATAATCTGTCTGCTCATAAAGTTACAGGTGTGCGTGAGGCCATCGAAGCCGTTGGGGCAAAGCTCCTCTATCTGCCACCGTACTCACCCGATCTCAATCCCATAGAAATGATGTTTGCAAAACTCAAAGCCCTCTTGCGCAAGGCGGCGGAAAGGGCGGTCAGCGGCCTATGGCTTACAATTAGCGATCTACTTGACACATTTTCTCCTAAAGAATGCCGGAATTATTTTAATCACGCCGGATACAGGTCTATATGATCTGATTATGCTCTAGACGATCAGCTTGTCGCCTTCTTTGGGGCAATGGCAAATGGTTTCTGAATTAAGGTCGCTTAAAAAATCCTGCGCCATAACCAGCTTGCGGTCAATATCACTGTCGCTCTGGTTCGGTTCATGGTGGAACAGGTACAGGTTCTTTACCTCTCCCTTGTGGGCAATATCGGTCACCCGGCTGACACAGGAATGTCCCCAGCCAACCTTTGCCTGATATTCTTCGTCTGTATAGCTGGTATCGATTACCAGCGCGTCACAGCCCCGAATAAAGTCGGCCAGACGTTGCTCGTATCGTTCGTTAAAATGAATATTGTCCTCGAAATAAAGCTCATTATCCGTGATATAACAAAATGACCGGCCTTTGTAGTTCACCCGATATCCGAGACACACGCCCGGATGGCTCAATAACATGGTATTGATCTGAATATTACCGACCTGTAATTCCTCTTCTGACAGATCATGAAAATATAACCGGGCGGCAAATTCATTAAGCGTTATGGGGAAATACACACCATCCATCTGGGCGGAAACGATCTCGCGCATGGTTAATTCACCATGTCTGGCACCAAGCACCTCGAATTCATTACCCTGCATGTAAAGCGGCGCGAAAAATGGCAGGGCATTGATATGATCCCAATGGGGATGAGAGATAAAAATCTTGCCTTCAATTTTTTTGCGTTTCTGGGTCAACAGATAGTCCGACAGCCTCTTGATACCTGTCCCGGCATCAAAAATAAAAAGCTGATCGTTTGGAAATTCGATGGAGATGCACGATGTATTACCACCGTATTTTAAGGACTGTTCTCCCGGTACGGGAAGAGTGCCCCGACAGCCCCAGAACCCGACGCTCATATAATCACCCAGGATGCGTTCGAGACGTTCCACGAAGGTCTCCGGATTAATCGGTTTGGTCAGAAAACCATCCGCGCCGGTCCGCAAAGCCTGTTTGCGGTCGAAATCATAGGCCTTGGCTGAAACCACAATTAAACTGGTATTTTTCAGCTTCACTTCTTTTTTCAGTTCATGCAGAACCGTAAAGCCGTCGATTTCAGGCATCATCAAATCGAGCAGTACACAATCGGGCTGCAACTCGGGAATCCTCTGGATAGCCTCACTTGCCGAGACTATGTGTTCAGAGGTGTGGCCAGCATTACCCAATAACTTGGCCAACAAACCGGCCATAACGTGATCGTCTTCGACGATGACAAAATGATATGATGTTTTATTGCTCATTTAATTCACTTTAAAATTAATGTCGGCTTATCCAAGGCGCTACAATAATTATCGAGATTGCAAGACAACCTATTGTAGTGGAATATATATAATGCTTAACAGTAAAAATTAAAGGGTGTCCTGACATTTGTCAGGACACCCTCGACTATTTGGCAAGCTCATAAGGTTTTATTCAGGAACAACCACTGGTCGATCCACAGGTATTGCATTTCATGCAGGTGCCATTTCTGACCAGGGTAAAGTTACCACAATCATCACAGGCATCACCCTCATAACCTTTCATGCGCGCGACCCTGGCCTGATCCATGCGCTCATCGGTTTTTTCCATAATCTGGGTTGAAACGGAGACTGGCAAAGCCATATCCGATGCGCCTGCCTGTTGCAGAGCACCATTGCCCACATCTAATCCACCACCCGAGGTGTCGCTGGCTGTAACGGTGTCGACAGTCTCCGCCACCGCTTGATTACTGACAGCTGTTGCAAGATTATTGCTGATGACCGTGAGTTGAGTGCGCACATAGCCCCGTGAAGCACACCGTGCGACGGCTTCTTCCACAGATGTTGCGGCAGACTTCGCGGAAAGCTTGCTTTCATGATTACCATGTCCAATGGAATCGGGCATCAGATCGCCCGGTTTGACGTGGGCAAGATCGTTGCGGTCAAGATAGGAAACGGCCAATTCTCGGAAAATGTAATCCAGGATCGATGTTGCCATTTTGATGGTTTCGTTACCCTCGACCATGCCCGATGGCTCGAACCGGGTGAAAGTAAAGGCCTCGACATATTCTTCCAGCGGCACACCGTATTGCAGGCCAAGGGAAATCGCGATGGCAAAATTATTCATCATGGAACGGAAAGCCGCACCTTCCTTGTGCATGTCGATGAAGATTTCTGATAACTGGCCATTTTCATATTCACCTGTACGCAAATAAACCTTGTGACCACCGACGATGGCTTTCTGGGTATAGCCTTTGCGTCGATGGGGCGGGCGGACACGTTTGGCGATCTGTTCGACAATACGCTCGACAATCAGTTCAGGGCGCTGTGCAGACGGAGCCTGGATAACCGCGTCCATGGCATCGGCGGCCTCATCGGCATCATCAATAACATCGAACAGGGCCGACGATAAGGGCTGCGATAACTTGGAACCATCACGGTAAAGCGCGTTGGCTTTCAATCCAAGCTTCCACGACATGAGATAGGCGCCCTTGCATTCTTCAATAGAGGCTGAATTGGGCATGTTGACGGTCTTGGAAATAGCCCCGCTGATAAAGGGCTGGCTGGCCGCCATCATGCGGATATGGCTATCGACGGATAGATACCGTTTGCCAATTTTTCCGCAAGGATTGGCACAATCGAACACAGCCAGATGTTCATCACGAAGGTGCGGTGCACCTTCCAGTGTCATGGCACCGCAGATGTAAATGTTTGCCTGATCGATCTGGTCTTTGTTAAAGCCCAGCTCTTCGAGCATATTGAAGGAATAATCATCCAGCTTTGCCGCATCAATGCCCAGGGTATTTGTGCAGAACTGCTCGCCCAGGGAATATTTGTTAAACACAAAACGAATATCAAATGCATCATTCAAAGATTTCTCAACCAATGCAATAACATCGTCCGTGAAGCCTTTGTCTTTTAATGATTTTTCATTGATCTCCGGGGCACCTTTCAAGGACTTGAAGCCCAGAGCATACCGTTCGATTTCCGTGATCTGGGGTTTGCTGTACCCCAGTTTATCGAGGGCTGAGGGAACCATACGGTTGATGATGTTGAAATACCCGCCACCGGCCAGTTTCTTGAATTTTACCAGCGCAAAATCGGGCTCGATGCCGGTGGTATCGCAATCCATGACCAGACCAATGGTGCCGGTCGGGGCGATCACGGTGGTTTGGGCATTTCGATACCCGTACTTGGTACCCAGTTCAATGGCCTGATCCCAGGCGAGGCGTGCGGCATCAACCAGACCCGGATCATTGATATGATCCTTGGTCAGGCAAACTGGCGTACTTGACAGATTGTCATATCCATCAGATTTGCCATGGGCTGCACGACGATGATTGGCAATAACACGAAGCATATGCTGGCTATTGTCATCATAACCGGGGAATGCCCCCAGTTCGCCAGCCATCTCGGCAGAGGTCGCATAAGCCGTACCGGTCATCAATGCGGAAATGGCGCCACAAATAGAGCGGGCTTCATCAGAATCATAAGCGATACCAGAGGCCATGAGATAACCGCCGATATTGGCGAAACCAAGGCCTAGAGTGCGGAATTCGTAGGATTGCTCGGCGATGATGGGCGAGGGGAATTGTGCCATCATCACTGAAATTTCCAGGGTGATGGTCCACAAACGCACGGCGTGGCAGAAAGCCTCAATATCAAAATTACCATCTTGCTTACGGAACGTGTACAGGTTCAATGAAGCCAGATTACAAGCCGTATCGTCCAGGAACATATATTCCGAACACGGATTTGACGCATGAATTCGACCGTTGGCCGGGCAGGTGTGCCAGTCATTGATGGTGGTATCAAACTGAATACCAGGATCGGCGCTGGACCAGGCAGCCAAACCGATCTGATCCCATAATTCGGCAGCCGGCAGGGTTTTGGCGACCTTCCTGTCGGTTCGGCGGATCAGGTCCCAGTCACGGCCCTGTTCGACGGCGGTGAGAAAATCATCGCTGACCCGCACCGTGTTGTTGGAATTCTGTCCCGATACCGTCAGATAGGCTTCTGAATCCCAGTCGGGGTCATAAACCGGAAATTCCATTTCCGTAAACCCTTGCGAGGCAAACTGAATAACACGCTGAATGTAATTTTCCGGAATTTTTGATTTACGCGCGGACCGCACAGCCTTCTTCAGGACCGGGTTTTGGTGGATATCAAAACGCTGGTCTTCTTCTAAATCTTCCTGACAGGCTTTCATAACCTCGTTCAGGTGGGCTTTCGAGATCAGCGACCCGGTCACCAGAGCGGCAACTTTCTGCTCTTCCTTGACCTTCCAACCGATAAATTCTTCAATATCTGGGTGATCCACATCGACGATAACCATCTTGGCGGCCCGGCGGGTAGTACCACCGGACTTGATGGCACCGGCGGCCCGGTCACCTATTTTCAGAAAGCTCATCAGACCAGAGGATTTCCCACCGCCCGACAGCCCTTCGCATTCACTGCGCAGATTAGAGAAATTACTGCCCGTCCCGGAGCCGTATTTGAACAAGCGGGCCTCGCGGACCCACAGGTCCATAATACCGCCCTCATTGACCAGATCATCTTTGATGCTTTGAATAAAGCAGGCATGGGGCTGGGGATGTTCGTAGGATGAGTCCGAGCGCACCAGACGACCGGTTTTATAATCCACATAATGATGCCCCTGAGCCGGGCCATCGATACCATAGGCCCAATGCAGGCCGGTGTTAAACCACTGGGGTGAGTTGGGCGCAGCACTTTGCGAACACAACATGTAACGCATTTCGTCAAAATAGGCTAAAGCAGACGCTTCACTGTCAAAATAACCGCCTTTCCAGCCCCAATAGGTCCAGGTTCCGGCCAATCGGTCAAATACCTGTTTTGCACTGGTTTCACTGCCAAAGCGATCTTCTTCGGGCAGTTTGGCGAGTGCCTCCTCGTCGGGAACATGACGCCACAACCAAGATGGAACGTCATTTTCCTCTACCTTTTTCGTACAGGCAGGCACGCCGGCTTTACGAAAATATTTCTGCGCCAATACATCACAGGCCACCTGGGACCAGCTTGTAGGTACGTCCATGCCCTCAAGGGCGAAAACGACCTTGCCATCAGGGTTTCGGATCTCGCTTGTCGTCGTTTTAAAATCAAAAAATTCGTAAGGTGACTGATCGTTCTTCGTGTAAAACCGGGTAATATACATTTTCCCCCAACCTTCTTTCTGAGTTGGAATTATTAATTTATGTCCTCAAATCAACCCTTGTGGATTGCTTGAGACGCTTCGAATATCGTTTAATTAATTTAAGTTCTGACCACAGTATATCTGTAGAGACACCAGATGGCGCAGCCTCCCATAAGCGACCCACTATATGTAGCGCAGGGTCGGCCTTTCTCGCAACAAGATTAAGTTGATTTTTCATAAATAAACCCCTTGCATCCTACAAGATTTTGTGTCGTTCAGTGTTAATCTTCTCAATATATGGTATGCTCAAATTGTTGCCGAAATCTTAATGCGAAGGTCTGGTGCGGGCAGACACGCTGTAAGGGATTGAAAAGCAAGAGATAAAATATTTCTAATTTTTATTGACAGGTTAAATTACAATTTCAGACGCACATATTCGTGCAAAACCACACCATATAGTGCTATGAAATCACCTTGGGATGACATAATGTGCTGGAATATTGGCATAATATCGGCTTGTGGGATTTGTGCGCTGGACGATAGCCGGTCGAAATGCCATATTTATTTACTTGTTTAAATACTCAGGATGACTTCAAGGAGACCTTATTACATGGCAACCATTGGTACCATGATTTACACGTGGCTTAACGGCGAACTGGTCGGCACCGACGAATTTGGCAACCGTTATTATAGCTCCAAAAGTAAAAAACTCTATGGCCAGCTTCGTCGCTGGGTGCTTTATAAGGGCACCCCCGAAGGCTCGAAAGTTCCGGCGGAATGGCATTCCTGGTTACACCGCACGACCGAAATCCCCCTCACGGAACAAGCCGCTCAGGCACCGACATGGCAGAAATCGCACCGGAAAAATCAATCGGGAAGCTTTGCGGCCTACCGGCCTGACGGTCATGATCTGAATGGCGGGAATCGAACTGTAACCGGTGGCGACTATGAAGCCTGGACTCCATAGGCTGCGTGCTGGCCAATGGTTCACAGGATTACAGAACTCAGTATTTTGATGTACTGTCCAGATACTACCGGCGAATCGAATACTTTAATCAGCCCACCAGAGATCATTGAAAAATGACCCGCGATCAGTATCCCCCCTCAGTACTAACCGACGATGGATTCTACCGGATCGCGGTCATGGTCGAGGCCGGAGGCTAGGGGGCTGAATTACCTTAAACCCATCCTTGTTGCCGGTTATTTATTGGTTGCCGCACCGTTCGCCGCACCGTTAGCTCAGGCAGCTCCCTATGATACAGCCGTCTTGCAGGGGCTTGATAAGGTTACCGCCCGCATCTCAAAAATTGTCATTGCGGTAGGTAATACCGCCCGATTTGGCACCCTTGATATCATCGTCCATCATTGTGACAAACGCCCACCGGAAGAAACCCCGGAAAGTGCGGCCTTCCTCGATATAGCCGAAATTAAGCCCGGCGAGCCTGCTGTTACGCTGTTTCGCGGCTGGATGTTCTCCTCCAGTCCCGCCGTATCGGCGCTCGAACACCCGGTCTATGATATCTGGGTGCTCGATTGCATCACGGCACAATCACCCAGCGACTAGCCAGCGATGACCTGTGCCAGAACTTCGGCATATTTTTCGTCGTCCGGGTTTTGCGGGAAGATGGCCTGGTATGTAATAGCCTCACCAAGGCGGCTTTGATAATCCTGGCTTGAAAGCTCCATCACACCAAACTGGCGTAGATGATCGGTGACAAACTGGGTATCGAGCAACCGGTAGCCGCCCATGCGGAGCCGGACAACCAGATGAACGATTGCCACTTTGCTGGCATTGGAACGATGGGAAAACATGCTCTCGCCAAAAAATGCACCACCAAGTGATACGCCGTACAATCCACCCACCAGGACATCCTCCAGCCAGCATTCGATACTGTGGGCGAAACCACGGTCATGCAGCTCGCCGTAGGCTTCCTGAATCTCGCTGTTAATCCAGGTTTCCTTGCGCAGTTGTGTGGTCTGTGCGCAATTTTCCACCACACTATTGAATGCCGTATTACAGGTGATCTGGAAATCGCCGCGCCGGATGACTTTGCGCAAGGAACGCGAGACATGGAAATCATCGAGCGGCAATACCCCTCGGACCTTTGGATCAACCCAGAATACATTGATATCTGACCGGCTCTCGGCCATGGGGAAAATACCCGCCGCGTAAGCCCGCAACAAAAGTTCCGGGCTCAATCTATAGCGATCTGGTTCAGGCTTGCTCATAGCATCTATAATGGCAAATCCAGAAAATCTTGTCTTTGTGCAAGATCAATTATGATAAAAATAGTATTATCGGAACGGATTAGATAACAAAAGTCACCAACTGACATACTGGTTTATTATAAATCCAGCATTCTCTCTAGCCAGTGAATATCATAATTGCCGTTCACGAAATCGGGTTCTTCCATCAAACGTTGATGAAGCGGAATGGAGGTGTCCAGCCCGTCGATGACATATTCGTCCAGGGCACGCCGCAAACGCATGAGACATTCATTTCGATTGGTGCCGTGAACAATTAACTTGGCGATCATGGAGTCGTAATAGGGCGGCACCGTATATCCGGAATAAAGTGCTGAATCGACCCTCACACCGAGCCCGCCGGGAGAATGATAAAGCCCGACCTTGCCCGGTGACGGCATAAAGGTCTCGGGGTGTTCCGCATTGATCCGGCATTCGATGGCATGACCAGAAAAACGCACGTCGGATTGTTTAATACTCAGCGGTAAATCCGATGCGACACGAATCATCTCGCGCACCAGATCAAGTCCACAGACCATTTCGGTCACCGGGTGTTCGACCTGCAGGCGGGTATTCATTTCTATGAAGAAAAATTTACCGTCTTCATAGAGGTATTCCACCGTGCCCACGCTGCGATACCCCAGTTTCTGAATAGCGGCACGGGTAACCTCACCAATTTCTGTGCGTTGGCTGTCGTTGAGGGCAGGCGAGGGGGATTCTTCCAGAATTTTCTGGTTGCGGCGCTGTAATGAACAGTCCCGTTCACCCAAATGCACCACGTTGCCATGATTATCGGCCAGCAGTTGAATTTCGATATGTCGCGGTGTTTCGAGATATTTCTCTACATAGACCGCCCCGCTGCCAAACATAGTGGCGGCTTCGGTGCTGGCAATGCGCAGGGCATCTTCCAGATCATCCATGGTCTTGGCGACCCGCATACCACGTCCACCACCACCGGCGGCAGCCTTGATGATGACGGGCAGACCGATTTCCTTGGCAATCGCGCGGGCTTCAGCCGGATCAGTTACCGCACCTTCCGATCCGGGCACCACCGGGATACCGGCGGCCTTGACGGCGGCTTTGGCGGTGATCTTATCGCCCATCATGTTGATGTGCTCAAAGCTGGGGCCGATAAAGACGAGGCCATGTTCTTCGACCATCTGGGCGAAGTCGGCATTTTCTGACAAGAATCCATACCCTGGATGGATGGCATCGGCACCAGATATGGTCGCCGCCGTCAGAATGGCATTTTTATTGAGATAACTGTCGAGCACCTGGGGCGGGCCGACACACACGCTCTCATCGGCAAGCCGCACATGCATGGCGTCGGCATCTGCGGTCGAATGGATGGCCACCGTACCGATTCCCATCTCTCGACAGGCCCGCAGGATTCGAATAGCGATCTCGCCCCGATTGGCAATTAATACTTTTTCAATCACGATAGCTCATCCGATATTTTCTCATTCAACAATCAACAATGGTTCGCCGAATTCCACCGGCATACCACTGTTAATCAGGATACGGCTTACCTTGCCAGCTTTGGCGGCTCTGATCGGATTGAACACCTTCATGGCTTCGATAAGCAGCAGGGTATCGCCAGCCTGTACAGTATCACCAACCTTCACAAAAGCCGGGGTATCCGGGTCCGAGCTTGTATAGACCACCCCGACCATGGGCGAACTGATCAGGCCCGGATGGCTGGATACATCATCATCGTCCTGTTCGCCGGTCGCAGCAATTGCAGCGGAGCTGGCAGATATGAGCGGTGCAGCCACGGTTGCGGTTGCCACGGTCTTGCCACCAGAGACCCGAATGTGCCAGTCGTCCTTGCCATATTCGATTTCGTTCAACCCGGTTTCTTCAAGCAACTGGGCAAGCTGACGAACCAGTTCGGCATCAATATTCGGCGATTTATCGGACTTGCTCATCAAGTACTCCCTTTTGTGGTTCCGAGTTTGCGGGCCAGCGCATCAAGCGCCAATTCATACCCGTGGGCACCCAGCCCACAGATAATGCCAAGCGCCGCTTTAGAAATATAGGAATGGTGACGAAATTCGTCACGTTGGTAAATATTGGACAGATGGACCTCGATAACGGGAACATCAACGGCCAGCAGAGCGTCCAGAATAGCAATCGAGGTATGGCTATAGGCCCCGGCGTTAATGATCAGCCCGGCACAACTGGTTCTGGCCTGCTGGATCAGGTCTACCAGGCGGCCTTCCGAATTGGATTGGTGAAAATCCACGTCCAGGCCCAATGCCTTGCCATGGGTGCGGCACGCGGTCTCTATGGACTCCAGGGTATCGCTGCCATAGACCTCCGGTTGACGGCCCCCCAGCAGATTCAGGTTGGGACCATTAAGAATCATGATCATTTCAGACATAACGATTTCATACTCTTGCCAGCTTTGCGGGTCGTCCGTTTGGTGCGACTCCAATGACATTTCTATAGCACGGGCAAGATGATCGGAACACCGGTTTTCGGATCAGCCACGAATTATCGAGTTTTCAGAAGGGCTTGAAAACTCTATTATGAGGGAATAACATTTTAGTAACTCACCAAACATAAAATTCCAGGATAATCATGCAAATCATCATTAACGGCGAAAACCGCACTTTCGACACACCGCTCAGCGTCAACGGCCTGCTCAACAAAATTGGCCTCGATAATCGCAAGGTAGCCATCGAACGCAATCTTGAAATCGTGCCAAAATCGCTCTACGAAGGGACCACCCTGAAAGATGGCGACAGACTTGAAATCGTTCACTTTATTGGTGGTGGTTTGCCAGATGGAGATACCCAGGATCACGACGAACTGATCATCGCCGGGCGGAAATTCCATTCCCGGCTGATAATCGGTACCGGCAAATACAAGGATTACGAAGAAAACGCCCGCGCACTGGAGGCCTCGCAATCGGACATGGTTACGGTGGCCGTTCGCCGGGTAAACCTGACGGACCCTGATCAGCCCATGCTGGTGGATTTCATCGATCCGAAGAAAGTGACCTATCTGCCCAACACGGCGGGTTGTTTTACCGCCGATGATGCCTTGCGGACCTTGCGTCTGGCCCGGGAAGCCGGGGGATGGGATCTGGTAAAACTGGAAATTCTTGCCGATCAACGAACCTTGTATCCACGCATGATCGAAACCCTGGAAGCCACCAAGGTACTGGTCAAGGAAGGATTTCAGGTCATGGTCTATTGTTCCGATGATCCGATCATGTGCAAGGCACTGGAAGACGCCGGTGCCGCCGCCATCATGCCGCTCGGCTCACTGATCGGTTCAGGCCACGGCATTGCCAACCCGTTTAATATCAGTCTGATTATCGAACAGTCACGCGTTCCGGTAATCGTTGACGCGGGAATCGGAACCGCGTCGGAAGCCGCGTTTGCCATGGAACTGGGCTGTGACGGGGTTATCGTCAATACCGCCATTGCCCAGGCCAAAGACCCCATTGGCATGGCGCGCGCTATGAAACATGCGGTACGGGCAGGGCGCATGGCCTATCTGGCCGAACGTATGGCTAAAAAACAGTACGCCGATCCGTCATCGCCGTTGCGCGGCCTGATTACGTAAGGTTTTCGGGACTGTCGCCGGACTCTGCGCCGGTCTCAGGATTGGTGCCGCCATCGCTGTCGGGCTTTTTCGGCTTGCTGGTCTTGCCTGATTTGGCCTTCTTGGATGCCGGTTTTTTCTCAGACTTCGTTTTTACCTTGGTTTCAGTCTTGGTTTCAGCTTTGGTTTCAGCTTTGGCTACCTTGGTTTCAACCTTGGTTTCAACCTTGGTTTCAACCTTGGTTTCAACTTTGGGTTTAGGATTTGCTTTTACCTTGGATTTAGCTTTTTCCTTTACCTTGGACTTAGCCTTGTCTTTGGGTTCATTGTCATCTTCCGGCAAGATCACGGGGCGGGTCAAAAATGCCGGAGTAAATTCCCCCATTCCCTTGACCGGAGCGTTTGACATGGTGCCAACCTCGTCTTGAGGTGAGCGGTATTTACGCGACGGGCGTTTATTCTTATCGTGCCGGTCGGCATTGGCTTGCCTGGGCTGATTGGACTGATGAGACTGATTGGATTGAGTGCCAGATTGTTGCGCCTGACCCTCGTGTTTTGAATTGCCTTTTGGGGTGTTTTTATGGTGTGATTCGTTGTGCTTTACCGCAGAACGCCTTGGTTCGGGGCAGTCCGGTTTGATTTCCTGGGCGCTGGTCTGTTGTTTTGCTGCCGGTTTGTCTGGGTTTGATTTTTGAGCCCCGGATACATTCGATTCATTAACATTGACTGGCGGTATAACATTGCCGATCAGTTTTTCAATGGAAGCAATATATTTCCGGTCCTCAGACAAGGCAATGGTATAGGCACAGCCCTGACGTCCGGCCCGGCCCGTGCGTCCGACACGGTGGACATAATCTTCCGCATGTGTGGGCACATCGAAATTGAAAACATGGCTCATATCGGGGATATCCAGCCCCCGAGCAGCAACGTCACTGCAGACCAGGAAACGAAGCTCGTCGGCCTTGAACCGGTTCAGGGTTTCCATTCTGTCTGGCTGTGCCATATCGCCGTGTAATTGTCCGACTTTAAAACCATGTCGTAACATGGAACGGTAGACGATATTCACATCGCGCTTGCGATTACAGAAAATGATACCGTTTTTGGCATTATCAACTGCGATCAGTTTACGCAAGGCAGCCCGCTTTTCTTTTTGTGCGCTGCCACGGGGCAGCAAATACAAACCCTGGGTGATGGTCACGGCCGTACTTGAGGGTGCCGCAACGGTAATTTCCTTGGGGTTCATGAGGAACTGGTCAGCCAGCCTGCGGATTTCCCGGGGCATGGTTGCAGAAAACATCAAGGTGGTTCTGATCTTCGGCAACAGGCTGACAATACGTTCTACATCGGGGATAAAGCCCATATCCAGCATTCGGTCGGCTTCATCAATAACCAGCAGTTTTACATCATTGAGCAATATGCGCCCGCGCTCAAATAGATCGAGCAGGCGTCCCGGCGTAGCAATCAGCACATCCACACCACTATCCATGGCCTTGATCTGATCGCTCATGGACTCGCCACCGATTAACAGGGCTTTTGACAGCTTCTGGTATTTACCGTAGGTGTCAAAATTGTCGGCGACCTGTGCCGCCAGTTCCCGGGTTGGTTCCAATATCAGCGAGCGGGGCATACGAGACTTGGCCCGGCCATTATGCAAGATATCCAGCATGGGCAAGGTAAAAGAAGCCGTTTTACCCGTACCTGTCTGGGCACAGCCCAGAATATCACGCCCCATCAATACATAGGGTATCGCTTTTTCCTGTATGGGGGTGGGTGTGTCGTATCCCGCGTCTGCAACAGCACGCAGAATTTCGTCGCCAAGGCCTAAATCTGAAAAATTCATGAAGCAGGTAAAACCGATCTACTATAGTGACATAACGTTATCTGATAAATAATGTGGTGAGTTACTGCTTTAATGGCGGACTGTCAATGTTTCTTGATTCTCATTGTTCTAATTTGAGGCTCGACAATGAGACACAAACACGCCCTAAAGTATGAATTACAACTCACCTATAGCGTATTATTTACAGAAAATCAATTGGTTAGAGACAACCTGAAATGATTATCTGACACAGAAAACTATATTATCGGGCTCGCCTGGTCTAACTGGAATATGGACCTTAATTTCATGCCCAGCCAATTACCCGGCAAGGCGCACAATATCCAGACCCAGCCATGCAGACTCGTGGAAGCCACACCACTGATAAAGGCACCTATATTACAACCATACGCAAGACGCGCACCGTAACCGAGCATCAAACCACCGATGATGGCAGCCAGCAGGGGACGCCACCGCCTGTCCATGGGATTACCGCGGCGATTGGCCAATATCATTGCCAGGCTCGCACCGGCGATAATGCCGACGTTCATAACCGAGGTGGTGTCCTGCCAGAGCGATTGTCGCAGGGCTCTTTGCTGGAAGGCTCCCGTCCAGAAACTGCTGGTTTGCGGATCCCAGCCAACCAGGGTTGCAGCTTTGGCGCCCCACAGGGAAAACCCCCAGGTTATGGACCACGGGTGGCCGGTTTGCACCAATGTCAGCCAGTTCAGGGCCGCCAGGGACAACCCAGCCCAGATCAAGGGCCACGGACCCCGGATCAGTCTTGTGTAAAGCGGCGGGTGAGGCCGTTCAGGCAGCCCTTCACCTTGCGTAAATCGCCGTCGCAGTTTGCCCAGCCCAAGATAGAGGGCCAACAAGACGGCCAGTTGTGCCAGATAGGTAATTTCCCAGCCGAATTTTCGACCCAGGGAAACCGACCCCATACGAGGCAGGCTCTGCCACCAGCTTAAATCCAGACTTCCCCAAAAAGCGCCAACCACAAAAAAGATCAGCACTACCAGCATACGGGGATTGCCGCCGCCCACCGTATAAAGCGTTCCCGAGGCGCACGCGCCACCAAACTGCATTCCAATACCGAACAAAAAGGCACCGAATGCCATGCCCAGACCAACCGGGGCAACGGCACCGCCCACAGGGTTTCCAAAGGCCGAACCGCTGGACAAAACCGGGGCAAAAACCAACATGGTCGCAGCCAGCAGGATAATCTGACCATCCACACCGCGTGGATCGCCCAGACGAAACAGCCGCCGGTACGCACCAGCAAAACCGAACGAGGCATGATAGAGCGATAAGCCCATGGCCAGGGCGACAATAAACAGCCAGCCCATGCGGCTGCTGGTATCAAACAGGAACCAGAACGCCGCCCCTAACAGCAAAAAAGCCATTGGTGTTACGAAATTCTGTCGCGATCGGGTCAGGGCAGGGGCTTCATTCATATCTGTTTTCCAGATTACCGGGTGGCGTCGTTTGCAATTTTCGCCATGATCGTATCAAGCTCTCTGGCCATGGCGTCCAGATCGCCGTTATCGGCGTAGGGCGCAAAGACATCGCTGGCCTTGCGATAGCTCAGACGTGTGCCTTCGGGGTGTTGCGTTACATAAAGTCTGAGAGGGGCCTCGACCCCGGCCTCAAGACTGGCCTTTAACATGCGGACCGCAAATTTGGGATGAAAAATCATCACAACCCGGTTGCCGGGTATGGTCACACCGATTTTCTTGGCACCACAGGTGGCACAGGCTTCGGCCACAATACCCATCTTGTTACCCTTGATGGCTTTTGTTAATCGCACAAGGAAACTGTCAAAGGGCTGGCTGGTTTGAAATATTTCGGTCTTCGGCCCGGTATTTCCCGCCTCGGCAATACCCGTAGTACCAATAATTACTCCGCCCATCACCACAGACAGGATAATCATGCCCATGGCTATCGAACAAATACGGCGTTGGATATATATTTTCATTATTCCGTTCCTTTTATGAAATTGAGTGGAACGAACCTAAGATGTATGGCGGCGGAACACATATCAACTTCTCGCGAGCAAGCTGGTTAATCCGGCAGATAACGAAAACGTGAATTATTCGGCCATTCCATCAATATCGCGGGTCGGTGAGGGTGGAAAATCCAGTGAATCATGAGAATCCTCCCCATCACCAAGTTCATTCTCACCCTGGTTCTCACGGGCACCCAGGGGGTCCAGATCGTTTCGCATCCACCAATACCAGAATCCCTGGTCACGCATCCAGACTTCCAGACGTGTCAGGTCCGTCCATTCTCGCGGCAGGCCACGGGCACTGTAGATCCGGGCGACCGTATCATCCACATAGACCAGCACCCCCCAGGCAAACGGGTGATCCACCTGATTGCCAAAACCACCCCCGGCCTGGGTTCGGTAACATCGATAAACAACGGCATACTCGCGCAATCGCCCGCCAGCCCGCATTTCGGGTAATTCCGACTGGGTCAGGGTCATTGTGACGCCCAGGCTTACATCTTGGTCCATGGTGTTGACAGATTCCCCATTAAATGATTACATCATGATACATGGTGTAATTTGATTCGGCAAGAATCCATACATCATAAAACCAACACCTGCCAGCAGGCAGTCCGCAAACAAGCTTTTTCCCACCAAGAGATTTTACTGGAGAACTAAAATATGGCACGTAAAGTTACACCGGTTCCGAAAGGTTACCGTACAGCCAACCCGGTCCTGATTGTTCAGGGCGCGGATGCGGCACTATCCTATTATGAAACAGCCTTCGGCGCCGAAGTTCTGTCACGAGATTATGCCCAGGACGGCATCACAATCTTGCAAGCCGAAATGAAAATCGGCAATACGATCATGCGTCTTGCCGACGAAATGCCCAATTTCGGCATTGTCTCACCCACCACTCTGGGTGGCTCGGCCGTGATTGTGCAATTGTACCTTTCCGACGTTGACACCTTCTGGGATCAGGTCATTGATCATGGCGCCCGCGTTGTTGTGCCGCTGTCCAACACCTATTGGGGTGAACGCTTCGGTCGTTTTGTCGATTCTTTTGGTCATGTATGGAATGTCGCCAAGCGGATTGAAATTCTGACCCCCGGTGAAGTCGCCAAACGTGCCGTCATCGATTTTTCTGTGTTGGAGCCCCATGCAGATGTGCTTTTATTTGACGAATTAATCTCGGAAATTGTAGAACCCACCACTCTGGAAACTGCAGTTCTGGATGATACAACTCCGGTTACCCTCGATTTGATCGACGGAACAAATACCCATACGACCCTCGATGAGTCTACCGTTGTGTCCGAACCAGAGCAGGCTATCGCACTGTAATTGACACTATACAGAATTAGCCCCTTTCTTGGAGTCTCTGTTATGTCCCGAGGAAGGGGTTGACCCTGCACAGGGTTTTTGAAAGACTTGCTTTGGCCTATCAAGCAAGCAGACAACAATAATTCAGGCCATAATAATAACTCAGGCCATAGAATAAGTTCAGGCCATAGAATAAATTCTGGCCTATAGGAATTTCGTTAATGACGCCTTTCTCCATCGCTGGTGTACAAATGTCCGTTTCGGCCATGCATGAAAATGTATCGGCCATGACGGCTAAAATCGACCATGTTATGGCCGTGTTCCCCTGGGTTGAGATGATCGTCTTCAGTGAACTGGCACCCTTTGGACCTATTCCGTCAAACTGCCCCGAATCCCTGAGCGAAACCGAAAATACCTTCCGGGAATATGCCCAGCGTCATGGGGTATGGCTCATACCGGGTTCCATGTTCGTGCGCGAAAGTGGTCGGCTTTATAACGAGGCCATCGTCATCAACCCGGACGGTGAGATAATCTCGCGTTACCGCAAAATGTTTCCTTTCGCGCCCTATGAGCGCGATGTTTCCAGTGGCACAGATGTTCTGGTATTCGATGTTCCCAATGCCGGGCGTTTCGGACTTTCCATCTGTTATGATATCTGGTTCCCTGAAACCACCCGCCAACTGACCGCAATGGGTGCGGAAGTTCTGTTGCTGCCGGTCCTTACGGGTACCATCGACCGCGATATCGAGCTATCCATCGCCCGGGCCACGGCGGCAATGTTCCAAATTTATGTTTTTGATATCAACGGGTTGGATGCTGGCGGCACGGGTAGGTCTTGTGTGATTGATCCATCGGGATGTGTTTTGTATCAAGCCGCCGGACAACCGGAAATTATCCCCGTCGAAGTGGACTTTGACATGGTACGCAGGCAACGCTGCGTTGGACCGCACGGGCTGGGTCAGCCGCTGAAAAGCTTTCGCGACCACCGATGTAATTTTCCGGTCTACGAAGATGATCATTTTGATACGACCTATCTGGATAATCTGGGCCCGCTGGCCATGCCGCAGCGAGGCACAAATAAAGGGATCGGGGAACCAGCCCCGGAGGAAATAGCACCCCTCGGAGATACCGAGGTGAAAATTGAGGACAAACCCAATAAAGGTGCATCAATCCATCGTCTATAAATATCGCCAGGGAATGGGAGGAATATAGATTGACGTCAATAAAAATAAAAGACAGGGACCGCGACACACTAAGCAAGTTTTATAATGGATCACAATTCAGGGTTGATTCGTGGAATAGATTAAAAATAATCGTCCAGCGACTGAGCAGACAACACGACAACGAAGAAGTTGCCGCTACTGCCAAACAAATTCTCGACCAGTTGAAGCCGGTCGAGTCTTACTGGGCCTTTCCGGGGCATCATACCTTCCATCTGCTGTTTCAGATGCTGGCGGCAAATGATTATGATAATCTTGCCGTAACCATTACCAGGATCGTCAAAGCCTTGATGGATGGGGCATATCGGCGCAAACACCTGAACCTGACGGCTCCCAAGGAAGAATCGGACGGTGACGAAGACGAAGAGGTCATGCTGGAACGCAGCCGTCGTCGACCTTATTTCGAGGTTCTGATCGTCGATGACCTCAACCAGCATCAACAAAAACATCAACGCGACAATCTGGTCGCCATGCGACGCGAAGAAGATTTATTCACCTATGAGCCGGTCTTCGTCCCCAGTTTCGAGGACGCCCTGATTGCGGTTCTGTTTAACCAAAACATTCAGACCGTGGTGATCCGTTTCGGGTTCCATTTACATTCGCAAAACAATTTCCCCCTGCTGAACCGTTATCTGGCGCTGGCTCAGATCAAATCCTTGGATGATATTGAACCGCAAGACTATGGCGTCTGTCTGGCCGATATTATTTCCCGGGTCCGTCCCGAACTCGATCTGTTCCTGATCACCGATCAATCGGTCGAGGATATTGCCGGGCGCATCAGCAACGCCTGCGAGCGGGTATTTTATAATCAGGAAGACTTCATGGAGTTGCACCTGAACATCCTGCGCGCCGTTGATGACCGTTACCAGACACCCTTTTTTACGGCCCTGCGGGAATATTCAAAAAAGCCCACCGGGGTGTTTCATGCCTTGCCCATATCACGCGGAAAATCGATCATTAAATCCCATTGGATCAAAGACATGGGTGAATTTTATGGCATGAACATTTTCCTCGCCGAGACCTCCGCCACATCGGGCGGTCTTGACTCGCTGCTGGAACCCCACGGCCCTATCAAACGGGCTCAGGAACTGGCCGCACGGGCTTTTGGTGCCCGCAAGACCTATTTTGCCACCAACGGTACATCGACCTGTAACAAAATCGTGGTCCAGGCACTTGTACGGCCCGGTGATATAGTGCTGGTGGATCGCGATTGTCACAAATCCCATCACTACGGCATGGTGCTGGCCGGAGCCCAGGTGGTCTATCTGGATTCCTACCCCTTGCACGAATATTCCATGTATGGTGCGGTCCCTTTGCGCGAGATTAAAAAGGCCCTGCTGGAACTGAAAGCCGTAGGCAAACTGGACCGGGTCAAGATGATGTCACTGACCAACTGTACCTTCGACGGCATCGTCTACAATGTGGAGCGGTTCATGGAAGAATGTCTGGCCATCAAGCCCGATCTGGTCTTCCTGTGGGATGAAGCATGGTTTGGATTTGCCCGTTTCGCGCCGACCTACCGGACACGTACCGCCATGCAGGCAACCACGATGTTGCGCGAGAAATACCGCTCCGATGATTACCGCGAATTATACAGCCGTAAACAGGCCGCCCTGGCGGAATTGCCCGATACTGTGGAAACCCTGCTGAATACCCATTTGTACCCGGACCCGGACAAGGTACGGGTGAGGGTCTATGCCACGCAATCGACCCACAAGACCCTGACGGCCCTGCGCCAGGGGTCCATGATCCATGTGCACGATCAGGATTTCAATGCCAAGGTGGAAGAACCGTTTCACGAAGCCTTTATGACCCACACATCCACCTCGCCTAACTACCAGATATTGGCGTCTCTCGATGTGGGCCGTCGTCAGGTAGAACTGGAGGGGTTTGAGTTGGTCCAGAAACAGGTCGAAATGGCCATGGTCCTGCGCCAGCGCATATCAACCCATCCCTTACTTACTAAGTATTTCAAGGTGTTAACGGTGGGCGACATGATCCCCGTCGAACACCGCCAGTCGAAAATCGAGAGCTATTACGATCCGCAGTCGGGCTGGCAGGACATCTGGGAGGCCTGGGACGGCGATGAGTTTTGCCTCGATGCCACGCGGGTAACCCTGTTCATTGCCGATACGGGTCTGGATGGCGATCACTTCAAAAACGATATCCTGATGGACAAATTCGGTATCCAGGTCAACAAGACATCACGCAATACGGTCTTGTTCATGACCAATATCGGCACCACGCGCAGCTCCATCGCCTACCTGATCGAGGTGCTGGTCCGCATTGCCAAGGGGTTGGATACCCGCATCGAGGATATGAATGCTACCGAGCGCAAGGTCCACGACAAAAAAATCTATTCGCTGACACACGGCCTGCCGCCGCTGCCGAATTTTTCCCGTTTTCACGATGCCTTCCGCCCAACCCCCGTTGGGGCGACCCAGGAAGGGGTTCTCCGCGATGCGTTTTTCCTGGCCTATGACGAGGATAATTGCGAATACCTGTCGCTGGACGATGGCACCTTTGATGCGGCCATGGCCAGCGATCGTGACGTTGTTTCCACATCTTTCATCATTCCGTACCCGCCGGGTTTCCCCATATTGGTCCCGGGTCAGGTGATCAGTGATGAAATTATCGAATTCCTGAGGAAACTCGACGTTAAGGAAATTCATGGCTACCGTCATGATCTGGGAATGCGTGTATTCAAGGACGAGGTTTTAACAAAGCGGCTCACCTGACGGTGCCGCCAAGGATATGTCAGCACAAAAACATAAACCTATAGGGAGTGGGATCAATGATGGCTAAAAAAACCACAGCAAAGAAAACCACAGCTAAAAAACCGCCAGTAAAAAAAGCAACGCCCCGAAAAGCCAAACCGGCAACAACCAGAAAAGCGCCCGTTCGGAAGAAAATTGTGGCTAAAAAAGTAACTCCTAAAAAAGTTGTGAAAAAAGCCACTGCAAAAAATATCGTCGCCAAAAAAGCCGCCCCCCGCAAGGCCGTCAAAAAGCGAACCAAGCGGGTAAAACTGAAAAACATGTCCGAGGTCCGGCGTTATTTCCACCGCAACGAGGAACCGATATTTTTTATCAGTGCCACCAATTTTAATTTACTGGGCATCGATGAATGGTGCAGAAATTTTAAGTATATCAATTACATAGATTGTTATGACGGCCGCCATCCCAATACTCTGGTGCCGAAAGAACAGGATTATCAGGAATTCGAGTCGATAGAAGACATCAACGCCTACCTGCTGGAACACAAGGAAGTCATCGACTACATGAAGTCCAAGGGTAAAAAACCCAAGGCCGTGTTTTTGATGTTCGATGAACGGATCGAGAAAATCTGCAAGGAACTGGGTCTGGACGTGTGGTTCCCCAAAGCCTCGCTGCGGACCAAAATAGACCACAAAATCGAGACCGTGCGGATCGGCAATAAAGCCGGTGTGCCCAGCGTGCCCAATATACTTTCCAAGATCAAAGACTGGGCGCATCTGAAACAGGTCAGCAAATCTCTGGGCAATGATCTGGTTTTGCAATCGGCCTTTGGTGATTCCGGCCACACCACATTTTTCATCAAAACCGAACGGGATTTCAAACGCCACGAACACGACATTGTCGGTCAGGGCGAAATCAAGGTCATGAAGCGTATCACTTGTCGTGGTTCGGCCATCGAGGCCTGTGCCACCAAGAAAGGCACCATCGTCGGGCCGCTGATGACCGAACTGGTCGGGTTTTCCCAGCTTACCCCTTACCGGGGCGGATGGTGCGGCAACGAGATTTTCGCCGATGCATTTGATGAGAAAATCCGTGAGAAAGCCCGCAAATATACCTTCCAGTTCGGCAATCAGTTAGCCAAGGAAGGCTATCGCGGGTATTTCGAACTTGATTTTCTGATCGACAAAAAAGACGGCGAAATCTATCTCGGCGAATGTAACCCGCGCATTACGGGGGCCAGTTCCATGACCAATCATGCCGCCTTTGCCCACGCCGATGCTCCGTTATTCCTGTTCCATTTACTGGAATTTTCCGATGTGGATTTTGATATCGATGTGGAGGAACTCAATAACCGATGGGCCGACCCGGAAAACATTGACGGCTGGTGCCAGATGGTGATTAAACATACCGATGATAATGTGGATATCATCACCCAGGCACCGGAATCCGGTATCTGGCGGTTGATGCCAGACGGATCGGTGGAGTACGACCGCTTCGACTATCACCGTCGCGCCGTGGAAAGCGAGGCCGAGGCCTTCTTCCTGCGCATCAGTGGCATGGGCGATTTCCGCTACGAAGGGGCTGATCTGGGCATCCTGATCACCCGTGGCCGGGCTATGGATCGAAATTTCCGGTTGACCAGACGGGCGAAATCCTGGATTGACGGCATCAAGGCGCAATATAAAGCCCGGCCCCTGCCGTCGGCTGGCGTCATGGCGACCAGCGAAACCGCCTTCAAGATACTCTGACAGGAAAACAATGCAGGCTACACAATCCGGCCCAACGAACTTCACCTTTCAGGTGATCGCTGAGGCTGCCCCCGGTGCACGGTTAAAAGCCGTGTTTGACCGCCATTGGGATGCATACCAAAACTGGTTCCTGAAAGACGGCATTGAATCCCGCCAGACCTATCTGAACGGATTACGGGCCATGAAAGAATATATGCCCGAACTGGTGCCGACCTATGAGACGGTGGTCGAACTGGTCGGTGGCACGGACCTGCAGGCCCGCTTCCTGTCCTTCTATTGCCCACCGGCCTATCTGGCAGGCTGCTCGCAGGCCGTATGGCCGGGCAATGAGCCCATGTTGGTGCGCAATTACGATTACGCCCCGGCCCTGTGCGATGGTGTCATCCTGCACAGCCAGTGGAACGGACAATATGTACTGGGCATGACGGACGGCTTGCTGGGTCTGCTGGATGGTATCAACCAGGCCGGGCTTGCGGTATCTCTGACTTTTGGCGGACGACGCATTGTCGGTGACGGGTTCGGCGTACCGCTGATTATCCGCTACGTTCTTGAATTTTGCAAAACCACCCAGGAAGCAGCAGAGGCTTTCGCGGCGATCCCCTGTCACATGGCCTATAATGTCACCGTGGTGGACAGGAGCGGAAAACATATTACGGCCCACCTGTCGCCCGACAAGGGGGCGGTAATCACTGACTCTCCGGTTGCCACCAACCACCAGAACAAGGTGGAATGGCACCAGCACGCGCGGGCTACGGCAACCGTGGAGCGGGAACGATTTTTGCTGCAACGGTTGACCCTGCATAACGAGCCAGCCGAAAAATTTATCGGCGCATTCTTGAAACCACCATTATATTCAACGGCCTATACCAGAGGCTTTGGCACGCTTTATACGGCAGTCTATTGGCCGAAACGCGGGGTCGCGGAATATCGCTGGCCGGGCGAGACCTGGGTACACACCGTGGGACGGCTCGAACAGGACCACCGCACGATCCTGTTTCCCCAATAAAAAGATTTCAATTTTCTATCAATCGTAAATCACCACGGAACGTATAGACTCGCCCGAATGCATCAGATCAAACGCGGTATTGATATCTTGCAGGGGCATGGTGTGGGTAATCAGATCGTCGATGTTAATCTTTCCCTCCATATACCAGTCCACAATTTTGGGCACATCTGTGCGTCCCTTGGCACCACCAAACGCCGAACCGCGCCAGACCCGACCCGTGACCAGTTGGAAGGGCCGCGTGGTGATTTCCTGACCGGCCCCGGCGACCCCGATGATGGTGCTCTCACCCCAACCCTTGTGACAGCATTCCAGGGCGTCGCGCATGACATCCACATTACCGATACATTCAAATGAATGATCCGCGCCGCCGTTGGTCAAATCGACCAGATAGGCCACCAGATCGCCTTCCAGTTCGCCCGGATTGACAAAATGGGTCATGCCGAATTTTTGGGCCATTTCCTTGCGGCCATCGTTCAGGTCCACACCCACGATCATGTTGGCACCGACCATGCGCGCACCCTGAACCACGTTCAGGCCAATACCGCCCAGACCAAACACGACCACATTGTCGCCGGGTCGGACTTTTGCCGTATTGATAACCGCGCCGATGCCGGTGGTCACGCCGCACCCGATATAACAGATTTTATCAAACGGGGCGTCCTTGCGGACCTTGGCCAGGGCAATTTCCGGGATCACCGAAAACTGGGCAAAGGTCGAACACCCCATGTAGTGATAGATCGGCTCGCCATCCAGAGAAAACCGGGTGGTGCCGTCCGGCAATAAACCGCGGCCTTGTGTTTCGCGAATGGCCTGACACAGATTCGTCCGACCCGAGGTGCAATAATCGCATTGCCGACATTCCGGGGTATAGAGAGGAATAACGTGGTCGCCAATCTCAAGGGAGCTGACACCGGTACCCAGCTCGACCACCACACCGGCACCCTCGTGGCCCAGAATGGCGGGAAAGATGCCTTCCGGGTCGGCGCCCGAACGGGTAAATTCATCAGTATGGCAAATACCCGTGGCTTTCATTTCCACCAGAACCTCACCCGCCTTCGGGCCTTCAAGGCTAACAGTTTCAATGCTCAGGGGTTGACCGGCTTTCCAGGCTATGGCGGCTTTAACGTCCATCTGACTTCCTTTTTTGGTTAGGCTTGGGGTAATTATGCGACTTGTATTTTATGAAATCTCGCGCAAACTACAACCTCGCAAATAACAACACCGGATGAACCCATGACCACGACAACCATCACCAATACCGGCCCCTTAAAGGGCCTTCGTGTACTCGATTTGACCCGCATCATGGCGGGCCCGGTATGCACCCAGCTATTTGGCGACCTGGGTGCCGATATTATCAAAATCGAGCGCGCCGGGGCAGGGGACGACACCCGGAAATGGGGGCCGCCCTATGTGAAAGACAAAGCCAACAACGATACCGCCCAGAGCGCCTATTACCTGTCGGCCAATCGTAACAAACGATCCCTGGCTATCGATATTGCCAAGCCATCGGGTACTGCCCTGATTCGGCAATTGCTGAAGCACTGTGATGTGTTGATCGAGAATTTCAAGGTCGGAGGGCTGGATAAATACGACCTGTCCTATGACAGCCTGAAGGCGGAATTTCCCGGGCTGGTGTATTGTTCCATTACCGGTTTTGGCCAAACCGGCCCTTATGCCGCACAGGCCGGGTATGATTATCTGGCGCAAGGCATGGGCGGCAGCATGGCCGTTACTGGCGAGCCGGACGGCCAGCCCATGAAAGTGGGCTACGCCATTTCAGATATTATGTGTGGCATGTACGCCTCCACGGCCATCCTGGCGGCCATCCGTCACCGTGATGCCACCGGCGAGGGCCAAAACATCGATCTGGCCTTGCTGGACACCCAGATATCCTGTCTTGCCAATGTGGGGCTTAACTATCTGTTATCGGACCAGGAAGCCGTGCGTCATGGCAACCAGCACCCCAACATCGTGCCCTATCAGGTATTTTCGACCCGCGACGGCTATTTTATTCTGGCTGTTGGCAATGATGCACAATTTCGTAAATTTTGTAATTTTGCCGGGCTGGACGCGCTGGCCGATGACCCGCGCTTTGCCACCAATGACAAACGGGTCGCGAACCGCGATACGCTTATAGCGCTGATAGAACAGGTAACCCGGCAAAAACCCCGCTCACACTGGCTCGATGGATTATCCGCACTGGGTGTGCCCACCGGGCCGGTCAATACGGTGTCAGAAGCCTTTGCTGACCCACAGGTTCAACATCGTGATATGCGTATTACCATGGCCTATGACGGGGCGGCAAGCGGTAGCGTGGATCTGATCGGCAACCCCATTAAAATGTCCCAAACCCCGATCAGTTACCGCCATGCACCACCCCTGTTGGGCGAGCACACCGATCAGGTGCTGGAGGAATTGCTGAATATGGGCCAAGATGAACGTAGCAAGTTGCGCCATCAAGGTGTTATCGGATGATAAGTTATGGCAGACAAGATACGTAAAAGTGATGCCCAGTGGGCCGAACAATTAACCCCGGAACAATATTATATCTGTCGGGACAAAGGTACCGAGGCACCTTTTAGTGGCAGCTATACCGATTGTTTCGAGACAGGAACCTACGTTTGTGTTTGTTGTGACAGTCCGCTGTTCCTCTCGACAGATAAATTTGAGTCCCGCTGTGGCTGGCCGAGCTTCAGCGCGTCTTGTGACAAGGCCGCACTTGAATACACCACTGATGAGAGTTTGATGATGAAACGAACGGAAGTCACCTGTGCCCGGTGTGACGCCCATCTGGGTCATGTGTTCGATGACGGAGCACCGCCGGACGGTCAGCGATATTGTATCAATTCCGTATCGCTGATCCTGAACAAGGAATAAGTTTTATTTCGTGTTGATATTTGCGGCTTTCAAAGCCGGGAATAACTGCAATTCACCGCTCTTGGCTTTCTCAATCAGGCCATTGCCGATTTCGCCGCCATTGATCTTACCATAATGCTGAATCAGCATGGCAAGGCCTAGCCCCGATACGGCAATTGAAATTGATGCCGGGTCGATCCCCTCGTCTATCAATTCAAGGATTTTTTCAGAAACAGCCGTGGCAGCTCGTGTTCCGGATTTTATATCAGAGGTTGTCATTTTGGTCCTACCCTTTTGATCCTTTAAATTTATTATATGCGGCAAACATCAAATAATACATAGGTATTATCGTTAGCTTCGCAAGTGTAAACTGGGAGAATGCCCGTAAACTTTCTTGAATAGCCTGGAAAAATGAGCCGCATCGGCAAAGCCGCACTCCATGGCCACACTGGTAACGGAGCGTTTGGAATGAGCCAACAGGTGTCGGGCGAATTCCAACCTCAGGTTGCGGTAGAATAACTGTGGTGGGTGATTAAGCTCCTTGATAAAAACCCGGCCCAGTTGGCGGCGCGATATATTAATGCGTTTGGCAATCTCGGCAATGGTCAGCGGTGTGGCCAGGTTTTGTTCCATCAACATGGTTGCCCGCCTTACCCGGTCATGGATGCTCAAACCGCCGGTCACGGGATGAGACTGGGGGTCGTTCGGTCGGCGTGCCTGACCGGCGGCCATGATATGCAGGCTTTTCTGGGCCCTGGCACGGCCAAAATGCTTTTCGATGATCCAGGCCGCCAAATCAGCCGAGGCCACGCCACCGGCGCAGGTAATGCGGTTTCCATCAACCACAAAAAGCTGGTCGGCGACGGGAATGACGCCAGTTTGCTCTTCTTCCAGTTCCTGATAGTGGAACCAGCTGATGCAGCACCGGCGACCGTTTAACAACCCGGCTCGAGCCAGCACAAAAGCTCCGGTACAAAGTCCGATCAGCGTCACGCCTGCGCGGTCAGCCTGATGCAGGAAAGCCCGCACATCATCACTCAGCACATCGCCACGGTGGAGCAGGCCGCCACATACAACAATATAATCGTATTGTTGCGGGTTCTTCAGCCCGCTATCGCGGGCAATATGCGCATTGCAACTGGCCACAACGCCATCGGTTCTGGAGGTCATGATAGTCCAGTGACAGTCTACGGACCTTGATTTATCGCTTTCGTCACCGGCCAGTCGCAAGGCATCGACGAACGAAGAAAACGCTGTCAACGTAAAGTGCGGCAACAATACAAAACCAAACTTAAGGGCCATGACAAACCTTTAACTAACGCTCTATAGACATATCAGGGTCTTCCCCTAATCAGCCCACCCGCCACCTTGTCAGGAAGCGGGGATTAATTAATTGGACTGCTGAACAACTATTCTTGTGGCATGGTAATGGTATAGGCCAGAACATCCAGCGTCACCTGCAAGGGAAGGGCGATTAACGCAGGCATGTGTTATATCTTCAAATATAAAACGACAGTCAACTTTGGCCCTGTCTGGCTCGCCAGTACCACAGGGATGCAGAACTAGCGACGATAAACAGCCCCCAATACAGGAAATATGACGCCGTGGCATCGAGCATAATAACCGTTGGCGACAAGCACATGATCGTAGCAGAAATGCTGAACAAAACTTCCATATAGACCCTGGTTCGTCCCACATTCTCATTCTGGCATAACTCGATGACATGCCCGCCGATAATAATTCGGCACGCCCATACGAAAAAACCCATAAAACCGTGAATCAGGGTCAGGCTGATGATATCGCTGCTGAAGGACATGATGATGGTCGCAATACCAGCCATGACCGCCAGAAAATATTCACCGTACTGATATTGAAATTTTTTGGTTTTTGCGCTTAACAGACTGGCCGCCAACATACCCCCGAAGGCCCAACCCGCATCAACGATTCCGTAAACATGACTGCCTTGCATCAAGTCATCACGGACAAACGATGACAGGATGGCATTTGTCAGTTGCCCGACAGGCAATGCGGTGGCCGATAGCAGGGTAAGCATGCGGATTTTTTTATTGCTCCTGAAGATGTCCAGGCCAATTTTAAAATCAAGCCAGTACCCGGCCAGTCCCCGGGCATTGTTCTTGACCTGACCATCTGCAAGAAGGAACGCAACAAACAATAACAAAACTGATGTACCGGCAGACGCCATAAAACCATGGCCCGGCGAAAACCGGTCCATAATGAACCCCACGCCCGCCATACCTGCGGCCGTTGCCAGCAGATGCACCGTGTTGGTCCGCGCGACGATATGGAGAATGTCTTCATCTTCCACGGCTTCGCGGATAATGCCGTTAAAAGCCCCGCGATAGGTCAACCGCCCGGCGTTGACAATAATGACAACCGCAAATAACCACAAAACCGGAAAATCGTGTGTTTGGAATAACAGCCAAGCCATGGCCACCATGGCTACCGCAATTACCAATTGCGCCTGAAGGATCAATTTACGGCGTTTGTGTCGGTCAATCATTACCCCGATGACCGGTCCGGCCAGCATGACCGTCAGACTCTGAACAATAAAAATCTGCCCAACAATGGCCACATCATTACTGATCACAAGCGTGGTCCACCCGATACAGCCCAGGTAGGAGCCACGAGCCAGACCGGAGAACACCTCCATCAAGTACAATAGATTGATGTTCTTGCCGACCATGCCCCACACTTGGGTTTGTATTCGTACCGCTCAGAAATCTTACTGGATGACTATTTTCGGGGTCGCTTCCTGACGATCTGCATTGGCCTGTTGAGTTAGGTCCCAAACCTGTTTGGCAATCTCGACAAAGACCTTCGCGTTTTCGCTGGTAGGGTCTGAAATCACGATGGGCTGGCCCGAATCGGATGTCTCGCGTATCGACAGGTGCAGCGGCACCCCACCCAGGAAATGTGTACCCATTTCCTCGGCGGTCTGTTTGGCCCCGCCGTGTCCGAAGATATCGGTTCGCTCGCCACAATGGGGACAGGCAAAGTAGCTCATGTTTTCGATGATGCCGAGCACCGGCACGTCGACCTTGCGGAACATATTCAGGCCTTTTCGGGCATCCAGCAGGGCAATATCCTGCGGCGTGGAAACGACCACAGCACCGCTCAGCGGTACGCGCTGGGACATGGTCAACTGGATATCACCCGTACCGGGCGGCATGTCGACAATCAACATGTCCAGATCACCCCAGTTGACGTCGCGCATCATCTGTTCGAGCGCAGACTGGACCATGGGGCCACGCCAGATCATGGGCGTGTCTTCTTCGATCAGAAAGCCTATGGACATGACTTTGATACCATGATTTTCCATGGGTTCCAGTGTTTGACCGTCACCGGATTCCGGACGACCGGTTATCCCCATCATGCGTGGCATGGACGGACCGTAAATATCCGCATCGAGCAGGCCGATCTTGTGCCCCTCAGCACTGAGGGCCAGGGCCAGATTGACCGCGACGGTTGATTTTCCCACGCCGCCTTTGCCCGATGATACTGCGACAATGGAATTGACACCGCTTAGCACAAGCTGTTGCTGCTGGGGCGGTTGTTGCGGGGCAGGTTGCGGTTGAGGTGCTGCAGCGCGTTCAGCCGTTAAGACCACGGTGACCGAAATAACGCCGGGCAGGGCATGAACAACGGTTTCGGCCTGTTTTCTCAATGGTTCCAGCTTCGGGCCACGCTCGGGTTCCACGATAATCGCGAAGGCCACGTGACCTTCCTGGGTTTTCAGTCCCTGGATCATATCAAGACTAACGATACTTTCCCCTTTATCCGGGTCATTTACCTTCGTAAGGGCTTCAATAATTATTTCATTTGTTATAGCTGGCATACTTGCAAACTCCGCCTAATAGAACGATATTCCCCCTGCACACGGAATGTGTGGTATCGGGATGGTTCCTTGTATATGGTACGTCCAGCGAAAAGCGAAGCAGTATGGTAAAAAAAAATTGCCAAAGTGTTATTATTGACTAGATCTGTACTAAATTGAATTGAAAGAACGGAAATTAAGATGCCGCGTAAATCAGACGGGAGTGGCCCTTGGGGCAGTAGTGGAGGCGGAGGCGGACAACCTCCCTTCAGTGGTGGTGGTGAGCCACCGGATATTGAAGAAATCATCCGAAAATCACAAGATACCTTTAAAAAAATGATGCCTGCCGGCGGTGGAGGGGCTCGCGGCCTTATTCTTATCGTTCTGGCCGCAGTCGTGCTCTGGCTGGGCAGCGGTTTCTATCGCGTTCAACCGGGCGAAGTGGGCGTCGAACTGATGTTCGGAAAATACGTAAAGCGTACAGATCCCGGCCTGAATTACTGGCCTCCGGGACCGATTGGTGAAATTATCAAAGTCAATGTGGAGAGAACCAACACAATCGATATAGGTTTCCGCGGAGCCTCAGCAAACAGTCGTTCAGTGGCACGTGACATGCCATTGGAAAGCCTGATGCTGACGGGTGACCAGAACATCATCGATATCGATTTTGTGGTCCAGTGGCGCATCAAGAATGCTTCGGAATACTTATTCAATATTCGCGACCCGCAAGGCACTATCAAGATCGTGGCAGAAAGTGCCATGCGTGAGATTATCGGCCAGACCCGCCTGGAAGCGGCACTGACGTCGGAACGTCAACAGGTTCAGGACGGAACCCGCCGTCTGGTGCAATCCATTCTGGATTCCTATGGGGCCGGTGTTTCTGTGGTCAGAGTGCAATTGCAGAGCGCCGATCCACCAAACGAGGTCATCGATGCCTTCAACGATGTACAGCGCGCCAAACAGGATCAGGAACGCTCGGTCAACGAAGCCACGGCATACCGTAATGATATTGTGCCGCGTGCCCGTGGTGAAGCCGAAAAAATGATCCAGGGTGCCAGCGCCTACCAGGAACAGGTAATCAAGGAAGCCGAAGGTGAAGCACAGCGCTTCCTGTCGGTCTATGAAACCTACAAATCAGCTAAGGATGTGACCCGCTTGCGGCTCTATCTGGAACGCATGGAAACAGTCCTGCAAGGCTCCAGCAAGATCGTCATCGATCAGGATGGATCAGGCAGCGGTGTTATACCCTACCTTCCCCTGAATGAATTGATGAAGGGAAACAGTCAATGAACAAGATAACTTTAATTGTGGTGGGTGTACTCGTAATCGTTAGTGCCGTCGTCGCTTCCAGCGCCCTGTACAGGGTTCACCAGACACAGCAGGCACTGGTCCTGCAATTCGGTAATCCGATCAGCGTTGCCCGCGATCCCGGACTGCACGTCAAGATGCCGTTTGTCCAGAATGTGGAATATTTCGATCGCCGGATTCTCGATCTGGATCCGCCGGTACAGGAAATCATCCTGAAGGATCAGAAACGTGTCAACGTGGATGCGTTTGCCCGTTACAAGATCGTCGATCCGCTGGAATACCGCAAACGCGCCGGTACGGACGCCAACTTCCGTGATGTATTTGGACAGCGTCTGAATTCATCCATCCGGGCAGAAATCGGTAAGATTTTTCTGGGCGACATGCTGACGGAAAAACGCGCACAGATCATGGATAAAATTGCCCGCGAGATGAAATCAAATGCCAAGGAATTCGGCGTTGAAGTCATCGACGTGCGTATCGGGCGGACCGATCTTCCCAGTGATACGGCGCAATCGGTGTATAACAGGATGCGTTCTGACCGTATCGCTTCGGCCGCTCAACTACGCGCCGAGGGTGAACAACAGAAACTGACCATTCAGGCCAAGGCGGATCGTGAGCGTACGATCATCATCGCTGAAGCCAAGCGCCAGTCTGAGATCCTTCGTGGTCAGGGTGATGGGGCTCGTAACAGTATCTTGACTTCTGCCCAGATGAAAGACCCGGAATTCTTCGCGTTCTATCGTTCCATGGAAGCCTATAACATATCCCTGGATGATACCACGTGGGTGCTTAGCCCGAAATCGGAGTTTTTCCGTTACTTCAACGAAATGCCGTCTTTCCCTAAACGATAGGATCAATGACGGATATTCTGACGGCTTTAGGATTGGCTATCGCGATTGAGGGCATTGCTTATGCCCTCTTTCCCGATGCCATGAAGGGCTTCATGGTACGCATGATAGCCCAGCCGTCAGGATACCTTCGCCGAACCGGGCTGGTTGCGGCAGGTACGGGGGTGTTACTGGTGTGGTTGATACGCGGAAGCTGGTAATAATATTACAATGCCATAGTTCCACCACATTCAAGCGCAATATACACAATAGTGAGTGTTATATCTGATCATTATCAAGGAGATTTATAGTGAACCGCGTTGCAGCAACCAATGAATTTAAAACAAACCGTTATTATCTGACAATTGCATTTGCCGCACTTGCGACAATCACACTGATATTCCAGGCAAGTCTGGCCCAGGCCCGCTCGGCTCCGGAAAGCTTCGCCGATCTGGCGGAAGAACTGCTGCCGCTGGTAGTGAACATCTCTTCAACTACGATTATTGAGAACAAAGAACATCCCAATATCCCGCAACTGCCCCCCGGATCACCGTTCGAGGATTTCTTCAAGGACTTCTTTAACCGCAACCAACCCAATTCCAGCAGGCGGGCAACTTCGCTTGGTTCCGGATTTATCGTTTCAGACGATGGTTATGTCGTGACCAACAATCACGTAATTGAGGGTGCCGACGAAATATTTGTCACCTTGCATGACAATACCCAGGTCGAAGCCGAACTGATCGGGCGTGACCCCAAAAGCGATCTGGCGGTGTTGAAAATCGATGTCGAGGACAAGCTTAAATTTTCCATATTCGGTAATTCAGACAAATCGCGTGTGGGCGACTGGGTAGTGGCTATCGGCAACCCCTTCGGACTTGGCGGCACCCTGACTGCCGGGATTATTTCCGCCCGAGGGCGTGATATCAATTCCGGACCCTATGACGACTTTATCCAGACCGATGCCTCTATCAACCGGGGCAACTCCGGTGGACCGATGTTTAATATGGATGGCGAAGTGATCGGTGTGAATACGGCAATTCTGTCACCATCGGGCGGCAGTGTGGGTATTGGTTTCTCCATTCCGTCCAATGCGGTGAGCACGGTTATCGACCAGTTAATCAAACATGGCGAGGTTAAACGTGGTTGGCTTGGTGTCCATATTCAGGCCGTCAGCGAGGAAATTGCTGAAACCCTGGGTCTGGAAGAACCGGTCGGTGCCCTGGTCGCCAATGTGATGGAAGGCGGCCCAGCAGAAGAAGCCAAGATTAAACCCGGCGATGTTATTCTTGAATTCAACGATGTACCGGTTTCGAAAATGCGCCGCTTGCCAAAGATCGTCGCGGAAACAGAAGTCGGGCGCGAAGTTGACGTTATCGTCTGGCGCGATGGTGAGAAAATCACCCTGCGGGTAAGCGTCGGACAACTGGACGATGAACAAATCGCTGCGGCCCGCGAAGAGAACGAGTCCAATGGCTCATCAAAAGTCGTGGATATCGATGCCCTGGGCATGTCGGTAGCCGCAATTAACGACGAAGTGCGCGAACGGTTCGATCTGGCCGAAGATTCTCATGGCGTGATCGTTGTTGCCGTAGAGAATGGCGGAAATGCCGCCGAGAAAGGAATGCGACCAGGCGATCTGATAGTCGAGGTCAGTAAAAAGGAGATCAACAAACCCTCTGAAATCCTGACCCGGATCAAAGAAGCCCGCAAAGCAGGCCGTAAATCAATCCTGTTGCTGGTTGAAGCCCAGGCGGGACTGCGATACGTGGGGCTGAACATCACTAAGGAGGAATAGGCTCAAACCTCATTGGATAATTGGATAATTGCTGGCGATGCCTCGTGCGTCGCCAGCAATCGTTTAATCCAATACCAGTGACACCATGCCGTCGGCCAGTTTGGGCTCGAACCAGGTGGACTTGGGCGGCATAACCTCACCGGCATCAGCCACAGACATTAAATCATCCAGCGATGTGGGATACAGCGAGAAAGCCACAGCCATCTGCCCCTTATCGACCCGGCGCTGCAATTCTTCCAGTCCCCGGATACCACCGATGAAATCGATCCGTTTATCCACTCTGGGGTCACCGATAGCCAGTACTGGGCTTAATAACCGATCACTCAGCAGGCTGATATCCAGGGCGGCCACAGGATCGTTTTGCGGTGCTTTTTCGCGCAGTTCCAGTTCGTACCACTGGCTATCCAGATACATGCCAAAGCTTCGTGGCGCAGCGGGGCGCACAGGTTCATCACGGGCGCTGACCCGAAAATCACTAGCAATGCGGTTGAGAAATTCTTCCGCAGACAAGCCGTTAAGGTCTTTAACCACCCGATTATAATCCAGTATACGGACCTGATCATGGGGGAAGGAAACGATCAGGAAATCATCGTTTTCTGATCCTCCGCCGCGTTGTTGGGCAACCCGTGAAGCGGCAGCCGACCGGTGATGACCATCGGCAATATAAATGGCCTGCATGGCTTCAAAGGTATGGCTGATCGAGGTGATCGTTTCCGGGTCATCGATGACCCAGAAGGTATGTTCCACCCCATCATGGGCCGTAACACGGTAATCGGGGGTTTCAGTGCTAACTTTATGGCTGATCTGGCTCAAGGTGGTATTTGCCCGGTGGGTTACCATGACCGGGCCGGTCTGGGCGTTCAGCGCTTTGATCTGGCTGACCCGGTCATCTTCCTTATCGGGCCGGGTAAACTCGTGGCGGCGGATGCGACCGGCTTCATAGGCTTTAATCGATCCGGCGGCCACAAAACCCGTCTGGACATGCTCGCCCATCACCAGTTGGTAAAGGTAATAACAAGGTTTGCTGTCGCGCACCAGGATACCGCCGTCGACCATGGCCGCGAGGTTTGCCTCACCTTTGGCATAAACCGCCGGATCGTAGGGGCTGATGGCCTCGGCCAGGTCTATTTCCGGTTTGGAGACGTGCAGAAAGCTCCACGGGCGACCGCTCGCCAAAACCTTCGCCTCAGCCGTATTGAGAACATCATAGGGTGGGGCGATGACATCATCTGCATACTGTGGTGCCGGGCGCAATGCCGCAAAGGGGCGGATGATCTGTGTTGGCTGGTTCATAATCGCTTACTCAGCCGCAACATCGGGCAAGCCACCCAGGGCTTGTTTGAGATCGGCTTCGTTGTGGGCATGATCTTCCAGCTTGTCGCCCAGGAAATCCGTATAGGCCTGCATGTCAAAATGGCCATGACCCGAGAGATTAAACAAGATTGTCTTGCTCTCACCGCTTACCTTGCAGGCTTCGGCCTCGGCCAGGGCGGCACGGATCGCGTGGGTCGCTTCGGGGGCAGGGATAATGCCTTCACTGCGGGCAAATGTCAGTCCGGCCTTGAAACATTCAATCTGGTGATAGGCCCGCGCCTCGATCAGCCCCAGATCATAAACGTGGCTGACCAGAGGTGACATGCCATGATAACGCAGGCCACCGGCATGGATGCCTTCCGGCACGAAGGTCGAACCCAGGGTGTGCATCTTGACCAGGGGTGTCAGGTGTTCGGTATCACCAAAATCATAAGCGAATGTGCCGCGTGTCATGGTCGGACAGGCAGCCGGTTCAACGGCGATAAACCGGGTGTTGCCGCCTTCGCGTAGCTGACGGCCCAGAAACGGAAATGCCAGTCCTGCAAAATTGCTGCCGCCACCGGCACAGCCAATGACGATATCGGGGTGGTCACCGGCAATCTCCATCTGTTCCATGGCTTCCAGACCGATCACGCTCTGGTGCAACAGAACGTGGTTCAGCACACTGCCCAGAGCATATTTGGTATCATCGTTCTTGGCGGCGACTTCCACGGCTTCAGAAATAGCGATGCCGAGGCTGCCGTTTGAATCCGGGTGCTCGGATAACACGTGACGACCAGAATCGGTCTCATTGCTCGGGCTGGCAACACACCGCGCACCGAAAGATTCCATCAAGGCCCGTCGATAGGGTTTTTGCTGATAACTGATTTTCACCATAAACACATCGACCTGCAAGCCAAACAGGTTACCGGCAAAAGCCAGTGACGAGCCCCATTGCCCGGCACCGGTTTCCGTGCTCAGACGCTTGGTGCCTTCTTCTTTGTTATAGAAAGCTTGCGGAACCGATGTATTGGGTTTGTGACTGCCCGACGGGCTGACGCCTTCATATTTGTAATAAATTTTCGCCGGGGTATCGAGGGCGGCTTCCAGACGGCGGGCGCGGAATAACGGGGCAGGGCGCCACATTTTATAGACATCGCGCACCGGATCTGGAATTTCGACCTCCCGATCAGCGCACACTTCCTGCATGATCAATTCGGTGGGAAACAGCGGGGCCAGATCGTCGGGACCAACAGGCTGGCCCGTACCGGGATGCAAGATGGGAGCCGGTGGCTCGGGCAGATCGGCGACAATGTTATACCAGTTTTTTGGAATTCGGTCTTCCGGCAATAGATATTTTACTGTATCGCTCATAAATCACCCCCTTGTTAATGTCGTGTTGATCTAGTTTTATCGCTTTGTGACGGATCGCGCAAAGCAAACTTTTCAAAATACCGCTACAGGCTAGTTAATGAACATTTCTAAAACCAATCCGGTGGTACTGGTGGCCGGGCCAACGGCCAGCGGCAAATCAAAGCTGGCTATGGATCTGGCCGAAACATTTGACGGTGTGATCATCAATGCCGATAGTATGCAGGTCTATGCAGAGCTGCGTATCATCACGGCGCGCCCTTCCAGTGAGGATGAAAACCGGGTTCCTCACCGGCTCTATGGTGTCATTTCGGCGACCCAGAACTGGTCGGTGGGGTTATGGCAGCAGCGCGTCGTCAGTGAAATCGAGGCCGTCCAGAGTGACGGCAAACTGCCCATTGTAACCGGCGGCACGGGGCTGTATTTCCGCGCACTAACCCATGGTCTGGCTCAAATACCCGAAATCGAGCAGGAAATCCGCGACGAAATGGCCCGCCGCTTGAAGGCCGAGGGTGGCGAGGCCCTGCACCGTGAACTGGTAACTGTTGATGCGCACACAGCCGCACGCATATCACCCGGCGATGGCCAACGTCTGTGTCGGGCACTGGAGGTTTATCATTCCACCGGGCGGGCTTTATCGGCGTGGATAAAAGAAGGCAACGCAGGCGTGCCGGCTCATATGCGGTTCCATCCCCTGATCGTGCAGCCGCCGCGCGAGCTACTATACCGTACCATTAATGGGCGGTTTGAAGCCATGTTGGGTGATGGTGCCCTTGATGAGGTCCGCCGCCTTGCAGAGCTTGGACTAGATCCGGCCTTGCCAGTGATGAAAGCCGTTGGGGTGCGTGAACTGATGGCGTATTTAAACCATGAAATCTCATTGCCGGAGGCCATTACCCGGTCCCAGAAAATCAGCCGGAATTACGCCAAAAGACAGCTCACATGGTTTCGAAACCAGATGCCGGAGGCTAAAACCCTGGATGCGCAATATTCGGAAAGCCTGAAGCCTGAAATCTTTTCATTTATTCGTCAGTTTGTGTTGACCTGACGGCTTCGAGCGATTAGGTTTCCAGCCTTCGCGGGCAGCACCTGGTGAAATAACTTGCGTATTATCCTGTGTGCTGGCCGTTATTTCATGTTAATTTTGATGATGATGCGGAAAAGAGTTAGTTATGAGTCAAAAGATTTTGACCGGTGCGGAAATTATGATGAAAGCCCTGATTGATCAGGGTGTTGAGCATATTTTCGGATATCCCGGTGGGGCCGTATTGCCGCTTTATGATGCCATGTTCAACCAGAACAGCATTCGCCATATTCTGGTCCGTCAGGAAGGCGGGGCGGTGCACGCAGCCGAAGGTTATGCGCGGACCACCGGCAAAGTCGGTGTGGTCCTGGTAACCTCTGGTCCCGGTGCGACCAATGCGGTGACGGGCCTGGCCGATGCCATGATGGATTCCATTCCACTGGTTTGTATTTCCGGACAGGTTCCCACCCACCTGATCGGTAATGATGCCTTTCAGGAATGCGATACCATTGGCATTACCCGTGCGTGCACCAAACACAACTATCTGGTCAAGGATGTCAACGATCTGGCCCGTATATTCCATGAGGCATTTTACGTTGCGCGTTCGGGACGTCCCGGCCCGGTTCTGATCGATTTGCCCAAGGATGTCGCCATGGCAAGCGGGCCGTATGTTTCGCCCAAAAAGATCAAACCCATAAGCTATAATCCGCAAACCAAGGCGGACCCGGTTAGCATTGAAGAGGCGGTAAAGATGATCGCAGCGGCCAAAAGGCCGATCATTTATGCTGGTGGCGGGGTTATTAATTCCGGCCCGCAAGCCTCCAGGCTGTTGATCCAGTTAACAAGAATGATGAACGCTCCGTGTACGCTGACCCTGATGGGGCTGGGTGTTTATCCGGCAAGCGACAAGCAGTATTTGGGCATGTTGGGTATGCATGGCACCTACGAGGCCAATCTGGCCATGCATCACTGTGATTTGATGATTGCCGTGGGCTCGCGTTTTGATGACCGGATCACCGGCAAGCTCGATGCGTTTTCGCCGGGTTCCAAGAAAATTCACATTGATATCGACCCGTCCAGCATCAACAAGAATGTGCCCGTAGACCTGCCCATTGTTGGTGATGTCAAAAGCGTGCTGGGCGATATCATCAAAAAATACAAAGCCAACAAGGTTAAGCCCGACCAGCGTGCTCTCAAGGGATGGTGGCGTCAGATCAATAGCTGGCGCAAGCAGGATAGTCTCAGCTATGACAAGTCCAGCACGACCGTGATCAAACCCCAGTACGCCATCGAGCGGCTTTACAAGCTGACCCGCAAACACAAACAGGTGCTCATATCCACCGAGGTCGGCCAGCATCAGATGTGGGCGGCCCAGCATTTTCATTTCGACAAACCCAACCAGTGGCTCACATCGGGCGGGTTGGGGACCATGGGTTACGGAATGCCAGCGGCCATGGGTGCGCAAGTAGCCAACCCCGATGCCCTGTGCATCGATATTGCCGGTGAAGCCTCGATCATGATGAATATTCAGGAACTGTCCACCATCGCCCAGTACCGCTTGCCGGTTAAGGTCTTCATCCTCAATAACCAATACATGGGTATGGTGCGTCAATGGCAGGACCTGCTTCATGGCGGACGCTATTCCGAGAGTTATATGGACTCGCTGCCCGACTTCATCAAGCTGGCGGAATCCTTTGGGCTGGTCGGTATGCGGGCAACCACACCGGCAGAACTGGATAAGGTGATCATCGATATGATCAAATGTGACAAAGCCGTAGTCGTAGACGTTCGTGTCGATCAATTGGAAAATGTCTATCCCATGATCCCCTCGGGCGCCGCCCACAACGATATGCTTTTGGGTCCGGATGATAACAACGAAAAATCGGTCTCGGAAGATGGCATGGTCCTGGTGTAGAATCAGGGATCGGTAATTTATTTTCAAAATGGAGAATACCAGCGTGACAAACGCCGAAGAAAACCAACACACGATCTGTATACTGGTCGATAATGAACCGGGCGTACTGGCGCGGGTTGTGGGACTATTTTCTGGCCGGGGCTATAACATCAACAGCCTGACCGTGGCAGAAATAAACCTGACCGACAGTTTATCGCGCATTACCGTGGTAACGGCCGGAACGCCAATGATTATCGAACAGATCAAGGCCCAGCTGGGCCGTCTGGTGCCGGTCCACCGGGTCATCGACCTGACCCTGGAAGCCCCCCACGTGGAACGGGAACTGGCGTTGATCAAAGTTGTCGGAAAAGGCAATTCACGGGTCGAGGCCCTGCGCATAGCCGATATATTTCGGGCTCGAGTGGTGGACAGTACGAACAAATCATTTGTGTTTGAAATCGTTGGCAATACTGGCAAAGTCAACGCTTTTGTGGACCTTATGCAATCGCTGGGTCTGGTGGATGTTTCACGAACCGGCGTAGTTGCCATTGCACGAGGCACCTCAGCACTGTAAAACGATAACACGTTTAATAGATTTATTTTTTACCAGCTTAACCTTAAGGGAAATCAGGACCATGCGCGTTTATTATGACCGCGATGCAGATGTAAATCTGATCAAATCGAAAAAAGTTGCCATTGTCGGATACGGCAGTCAGGGCCACGCCCATACATTGAACCTGCGCGATTCAGGGGCTAGCGAAGTCTGTGTAGCCTTGCGTGAAGGCTCTTCGACCCGCAAAAAGGCCGAAGCCGAAGGCATTACATGCATGACCGTGGCCGAGGCCGCCAAGTGGGCCGATGTGATGATGATGTTGACGCCTGATGAATTACAGGCAGAAATTTATTACGCTGACATGCACGATAATATGAAAAAGGGTGCGGCGCTGGTATTTGCCCACGGCTTGAATATTCATTTTAATCTGATCGAACCGCGCTCTGATCTGGACGTCTTCATGATTGCGCCAAAAGGCCCCGGACACACCGTTCGCGGTGAATATGTCAAGGGCGGCGGGGTGCCATGTCTGGTGGCGGTTGAACAGGATGCCACCGGCAATGCGCTGGACGTGGCACTGTCATACGCCTCGGCCATCGGTGGTGGTCGCTCCGGGGTTATCGAGACAACCTTCAAGGAAGAATGCGAAACCGATCTGTTCGGTGAACAGGTCGTGTTGTGTGGCGGATTGATGGAATTGATCCGCAATGGGTTCGAGACTCTGGTCGAAGCCGGTTACGCCCCGGAAATGGCCTATTTTGAATGCCTGCACGAGGTCAAGCTGATCGTTGATCTGATGTACGAAGGCGGCATGGCTGACATGCGCTATTCCATCTCCAATACGGCTGAATACGGTGATTATTCCACCGGGCCACGCATTATCACATCTGACACCAAGGCCGAAATGAAACGAGTCCTGGATGATATCCAGTCGGGTCGTTTCACCCGCGACTGGATGCTGGAATGCAAAGCCGGTCAGCCCAGCTTCAAGGCAACCCGTCGGCGTAATGCTGAACACCAGATCGAGGAAGTTGGCGAACGCCTGCGCGCCATGATGCCGTGGATCGGGGCCAACAAGCTGGTCGACAAGGAAAAGAATTAGACTTATTGCTTGCGCTTGAATAATTTAAAAAGGGCATCCGGTATTGACCGGGTGCCCTTTAGTTATAACAACATGGATGATAAATGAGCGACCTGATTATTGCCGGTCTGTCCCCGGCGACATTTATGTTTTCTCTCGTGGTGGTCTTTCTGGCGGCAATTGTGCGCGGCTACAGTGGTTTTGGATTTTCCGCCCTGATGGTCACCAGCCTGTCGCTGGTGATCGAGCCGATAGAAGTCGTACCTATGGCCTTGATACTGGAGATTTTTGCCAGCGCGCACCTGTTGCCAAAGGTCTGGAAGGATATTGACCGCCGTCTGGTTGGCTGGATGTTCCTGGGCTCTGCCGTGGCTTTGCCATTCGGCGTAAAATTGCTGGCGAGTCTGCCGGCAATGGGTATGCGAACAGCCCTTTACATGATCTGTCTGGCAGCGGTGGTCGCGATTTGGCGTAATTTTACGGTTCGTGATGGCCATGGTATACGCCATATGCTCACCGCCGGGCTGGTCAGCGGACTGGTCAACGGGGCCACATCCATGGGCGGATTGATGGTGGCCATCTTCCTGCTGACGGGCACAATATCGGCGGCGGCCATGCGGGCATCCATGATCGCCTTTTTCCTGGCCATGGACATCTACACCACGGCCTTTACCGGTGCCGAAGGTTTGTTAAGCGACGATGTTCTGTGGCGCACAGCCGTGTTTATACCGCCTCTGCTTTTGGGTAACATGTTGGGACATCGAAAATTTGTCACCACGGCACCGGCCTCGTTCCGCCGATATACACTGATATTATTGATGGTACTGTCGGGATTTGGTCTGGCTCGCACCCTGCTGGGCTCGTAAGCTTTAATAATTCAAGTAACCGTGAAGTCCGTTGCATCCAGAATACTCAGCGATACACCCGTCAGGGTTATTTCCATATCCACTGTGGCGTCACCGTTTGTATCGATTTCAAGAATTTTACTTGAATCGTTGAAACGAGCCTCACTATTGTTACCGCCCGCTGCACCGCTAAAGGCAACCGTATGGGCACCCAAAAACGAAAAGACACCGGTTAACAGACCCTCCAGTAAAATATCCTCATTTGCATCGTTTGCATCAAAATCCGAAATAACATCACGGAGGGTGAGGGGAGACTGGCTTGTCGCGGTGTAGCGGAATGTATCCGAGCCAGCGTTACCGATCAGCGTATCCACGCCCGCCCCGCCGGTGATGATATTGGCAACACCATCTCCGGTGAGCGTATCATTGCCCGAACCGCCAATCAGGTTTTCGATATTACTCAGGGTATCGAGACCGAAGCCGGTTCCACCCGTATTCCCGGTGCTGAGGTTCAAGGAAACCCCTTGGGTAGAGTTGCTGTAATCCACAGTATCATTACCATCGCCACCATCGATGGTATCGTTCCCGTTATCGCCGTTGATGATATCGTCTCCGTCCCCGGCATTAATCACGTTGGCATTGCCGTTACCGCTCAGGTTATCGTCACCCGATCCCCCGGTCAGGTTCTCGAAGCTCTGGTTGGTATCACTGCCGATACCGGTCCCGCTGGCCGTACCGGCCTGCAGGCTCACCGTAACACCCTGGGTATCGTTGACATAGCTCAACGTATCGGTCCCGGCCCCGCCATCGAAGGTATCGTTGCCCGCGTTACCGATAATCAGATCATCACCATTATTGCCCGAGATACTGCCCGCACGAGGCGAGGCGGTCAGGGTGTCGTCACCGGAGCCAGCGCGGATAATCTCCATGCTGCTTATGGTATCGCTGCCGATAACCGACCCGCTGGCCGTGCCTGCGGAAAGGTTAACCGTCAGATCGGTGGTCTCGGCGGTATAATCCACGGTGTCGGTTCCGCTACCACCGCTCAGGGTGTCGTTACTGGCGGTACCGACAAACCGGTCATCGCCTCCGTTGCCGGTAAAGACATTGACACCGCTGGTGCCGGTAAAGGTATCATCGCCCGAACCACCGATACCGTTTTCAATGCTGGTCAGGTTGTCGATGCCGAACCCGGTTCCCCCGGTAACATTCGTTGCAAGGTTTATGGTT
>JAJRRU010000035.1 GCA_024279135.1 Alphaproteobacteria bacterium | reverse complement strand
CTTAGCCCCGGCCTCGGCCTGTTTCAAAATGTTCATGATTTGGCTGTCTGAATAACGTGACTTTTTCATGTTGAATCTCCTGCGTTTACATTACGAGAAAACTCTACTCATGAAGACTATTAATTTGAGGGAGTATTACCACAGCAGCTACTTTATGTTACTGGAGCTCCGGGGCCAGAGTAGAGAATTTTCTGAGGGCATAATCGAAAAAAGCCAAGCTTTTACCCTACAGAGTCAGATTTTACATAAGACGGCCATTTCACTAGCCAGATCTAATGAATATCAAAGCGCCGTTGACAGAATGTCCGATGCAAGCCGTTTGCTAGTTCGTGCACTTCAGTACTTTGGGCTGGCTATTCAATATTAATATTTTCTCGTTGTTAACATATTCAAGGTAATAATTGTAATTGATATTACTGACGTAATTCGATGTTAGAAATATGGTATAAATAAAGATATTTAATGGTGTGGCAATGTTTCTAATCCGATGCAAACTGTCAGTGATGGCGGTCATCTTTGCGATAACCCTTGCGCTCCCGGTATCCTTGCAAGCAGAAGAACTAACCATTTACTCTGCAATTAACAAGGCTGGTTTGCAGCGTATGCTTAGCCAGCGCATTGTCAAAAGCTATAGCCTGATGGGATTAGACGTCATGTTTGATGTGGGCAAACTGCAAATGATCGAAGCCATCGATACGTTCGAAACACACTTAACCGAGTTGAAAAAATTTGCTCCGACAGAAAAAATATTTTTAGAAATTTCTCGGGTTGAAGACATCTGGGTCGACTTCAAGAGATTGGCTATGGGTAAAGTTCAAAGATCCAAACTGGATAAATTATTTCCAATTTCCGAAGAATTACTCCAAAGGTCCCATGATGTTGTGGTGTTATTGGAAAAACAATCGGGAATAATACAAGGCAAATTGGTTAATATTTCCGGCCGTCAGCGAATGTTATCTCAACGGCTGGCGAATTTGTATTTAATGATTGCCTGGGGGATGGACAATTCGGATATCCGTTCAAAAATGCTTATTACCATGGAAGAATTTTCCACGGCCAATGATATCCTTCGCGCCACACCTGAGAATACCCCAGAGATCAACACTGAACTTGATTCTGTCCAATTACAGTGGGACTGGTTCAAAAGTGCCCTGGATTTACAGGGTAGTAGCGTATTCGGACTGATCATCGTCGATAGCAGCGAAACCATACTTCACAGTATGGACAAAATTACCAAGTTGTATGAAGGCATGACCAAGTCGGGAGGCTAGACCATCATCACCGCCGCTAAGTCTCGTTTACCTGGGACCGCCAGGTTCCGGGTCTTGAATAATACCGGTAGATAATCCCATTCTGCCGGAGTGACAAAGCATGCAATTTTCTAGCCCCCAGGCCGTTTCATTGTTGTGACAGGCCCCACAGAACCGACCCTCGAAAAGATCGCTCATAGATATATTATTCTCTGTAATCTTGATTTTAAACCCTAGTTCGGTATGGCATACCTTACACCGGTAGCGAATTCTGTGAAACCAATGGGAAAATATTACCGGTCGCATACCGGCTTTCTGGGATCGCTCATTTAATATTATATCGGCATATTCACCATGCGTAGGATTAGGCATGGCGATGAAGAAACTAACCAACAAAAACATGAGAACTAATAGGCTCTTGAGAGATTTTAAAATTAAGTTGTTATTTTTATCCGGCATTAGATCTCTCAATTTCTCTACGTAATTTTTCTTTATTTATCTGTATTAATTTTTTGTAGCGCGCATGGGATGTATCGTGACAACGGAAGCAATCATTAATAGGAAATGCAACCTTGCCATGACAGGCGCCACACGCCCTTTCATTCAGAATGTCGACCATTGTAAATTTGGTTTCGCCTGTCTTCATGGCAAAAAGTTCATCATGGCAACTGTTGCAACCCAGCCATTCGGTATGCGTTGAATGTGGAAATCGAACCACAGGCAGACTGCCATTGGTATCGAGGAAGACATCCAGATCCAATGTCTCCGTTTGGTAATCCGGATCCAGGGTTTCACGTGGCTCAATCATGCCTGAGAGCCTGGCAAGCTCCCAGTCAATCAAATTGCCACCTTCGGCACCCGGCAATTTGTGCAGGGGTTCCCCAGGTTCCTGTAATAGTTCAAATATCGGATTGTCCGGATCATGGATCAAATCTTGCCTGAGGCGTACCCACGGCCCTTCCCATGGCTTCACCACAGGATTTAATAATTGTTCCGTAGTATTACTGGAGTTAACTTCTCCAGAATTGGGGTCTGTATTGCTAGCGTTCAGATCCTGGTTTTCATTAGCGGCATTTTTTTCAAATTCTTCATAATAATCGGTGACCTCAACGGCGGCCATAATCACAAGATCACACCCGGTTAAAATGAATGTGACGAACAGTATTATAAAGCTATTCGATCTCAATAATTTAGACATTCATTAATTCTCATCCCCGCTTTTTGAATTGCTCAGCCGAATCCAGCCGGAATTTCTCGCAACCTATCATAAACCAAGTGTAGATCATAGGTTATCTCATTGAAATATTGTAGTTTTAAAGCACTGTAACTAAGATATTTTCGCACACAAAGAGAGGTGGTCTGGTCTCGTATCGCTTTTATGGAGAGTGCCTTCTGTATAAATCTGAATTCCACAGTAGAAAAATGTGTATTAAAAGAACAAGGGAATAATGCGCCGAGGTGTTCGCATTACTATAAGCAGTGGGACTTTCGTGCCCATGAAGGCCAATATTTTTAAACGTCATACCCAATTCCTTGATCTGGATGAAGGCTGCAGGGCGGCCGCCCGGAGGCCCGCACTTTGAACAAAGTATTTATGACGACGCCGGGGGCCCTGGTTCGAGTGCTATTGGGACGATAGTTAACCAAACGGCACTAGAAATTGGTGATTTCCACGACCGTGCAGACCGTCGTACTGCCATCGTCCATACTGGTGGCGCGGATTCCCATTCCCGGACGGATAAATGAGCCGACAAAAACCGCCTCGGTTGTCTCGGACAACTTTTCCATTTGCTTGATGTGCTGGAACTCAAGGTTTGGAGATGACGATAATGGCAGTGTGCAGTTCAGGTGGAGGCGGCAGGTCGGGTATCCGATCAGGGTATGAAAAATGGCCACAGATTTTCGGTCCTCGGAAATTTCCTGGCCTTTGGATATTTCAATTTCTGGCCCCATGCCATCCCTGGCTTCGCCAACCGGCACGTGAAATGGGCATTCCTCTACTTGCTTGATCTTGGGCTCCTGGTGATCTTGAACCTGGGCTGCCTCGGATCGGATAAGGGCTCGAAAACCATTAATGGGGGCGGCCTCAGGTGGGGTGTCCAATACAAGTTCGCCTTCAATCATGAACGAAACGATCCGGCCGTACAGACCGGCATAAATGGCCGAGCCTGACATCTCGAACGATTTCACTGAAAATGTTTCCTGTTCCTGTGAAATCGAATTATATCGCGCATTCTTCGTCGTGATCGCGATGGCCGCGTTTTGATACCCGTCGCCTTGGTCAATAGCAACCAGTTCCGCCATCAGGTCAAAATCAAGCCGACCCACGGAAGGAAATACAGTACTGCGGGTCCCTGCCAACCAGGTATCACCCATCCGGACAGGCCCATTGGGATATTGAATGAGGTTATTGCGCATCATATTCTCGGCTTGCTGTTCCAGGCGTTCCCGGCTGTCCGGGTCGGGTCCCTCGACAGTAAAATCCTTGATAACCCCGTCCGGCCCTTGTTCTATCAAAAGCGATGAGTCGAGCAGTTTTAAGATTGGTGCGAGATTTTCATCGTTTCGCATGATGGCGCGGTAACTGTGCCGGCCGGTGTCGTAAACTTGTGTCGGCTGGTCGTTAACGTAGGCCTCGGCGGCGGTGCGAAGAACCCTGATCGCGGTGGTCGTATCGCCATTAAAGCGTACCTTTTCGACGCGGTATTCCAGGCGCTGGATTTGGTCGGATCTGACTTCCATGCCGTTATTCTCGCCGATGCTGATCGAGATTTGGGCACTGCCTTTTATGTCGATGCGATAAATTTCACCTTCGCGGCCCTTGTGCTCCAACACAATCGTATCGACGGTGTCCGATGCGCCGGGGGCAATCTTCGGCATTGCCGTAGCGATGCTTAATGCCAGGGCTCCGGCTAAAACATAGTGGCTAACATGCCAGATCGTGCGTTTTGGCATCGCGGTCAAAATCCGTATCAGAAGCCATTAACAATATTTTATGATACTCTAATTATCAGCTATAGGCATCAACAACCTTTTATGCGGAGGGAGCCCATATCATCGAGAACCTTTTGATGGCACGAAGGCGGCCTTCCATGACGGTTGCGACGTTGGGGTTTTGTCTGGCGTTGCTTGCAATGGGTGGCGGTGCATCGGCGGAATTCGACGATGCAATGCAGGCTATCGACGAAGGCAAATATCCAATCGCATTTCGCGAGCTTTTGCCGATTGGCCTTGCCGGTCACGCCGAGGCTCAATTCGAACTGGGCTTTCTGTATATTGCCGGTCGGGGTGTAATAAAAGACGATGCCATGGCCGCTAAATGGTGGCTGTTATCCGCCGAACAGGGACATCTTACCGCAGCTTTCAATATCGCAAGACTTTATAGTGAAGGCAATGGCCTGAAGATGGACAAGCCCAGGGCGTACATGTGGTTTCGTGTAATCACCGAACAGTCGCAGGACGATGATCTTAGCGGCTGGGCAACAGAAGCCCTGACTGATCTCATTGAAAATATGACACCAGAACAGGTTGCCGATGGCCAGTTGCTGCTACAGGCACGTCTGCCGTCCGTGGGGCTATCCGCCTCGACGTTCGATAAGGCCGCCGCCCTGTACCAAAGCGGCGATCTGAGCGCAGGGTTCACCGCATTCATGACCTTGGCCGAGGCAGGCAACCCGGCGGCCCAGTCAATGGTGGCCGCCATGTATTTGTTTGGTGATGGCACCCAGGTCAATACTCAATTGGGCGTTCAGTGGTATCGCGAAGCCGCAGACAGCGGATTCCCTCCGGCACAGTATAATCTGGGTACGCTGTATGCGCGTGGCGAAGGTGTTCAAAAAAACCTGGCCGAGGCGGCCCGATTGTTGCGACTGGCGGCCGAGAGCGGACATACCCTTGCACAAATTCGACTGGGTGATATGTTGTTTTACGGTGAAGGCATTGTCAAAAATCTGGCCGAGGCCGCCCATTGGTATCAATTTTCGGCCGAACAGGGCAATGGCGAGGCGCAAATGCAACTGGGGTTCATGTATGCCAAAGGCGAAGGCGTACCTTGGAATCTGGTGCGGGCATATATGTGGATGACCCTTTCGGCGGAACAAGGCACTCAGCAGGCAGCCTTTGTGCGTGACGAACTGGAAAAAATGATGACCGATAACGAAGTGATGGAGGCCAAACGCCGCGCCAGCAATTGGCGCCCGGAAAATTGATTTTCGTTAATCCGTTGGATACCGTAATATAAATTTTACGTCAGGAAGGAACATTATGAAAATAGTCATACCTTTCATTTTCGCATTAATTCTGTCGGCCTCTCCGGTCGCTGCCGACTTGGATGATGATGTGGCGAATTTTGCCGCCGGCGCCAACAATATGGGCCAGACGACGGCCATACTCAGGGCCTGTGGTTATGGTGAAAAAGCGGATGCTTTTCACGCCATGGTCATGGAACAGATCATATCCCTTATATCGACCCATCAGGAAATGGTGCCGGTAATATCCAATAACTATGACCAGGGCATATCTGATTTCAGGGCGGTAAGTGCCGGGCAGGGGGCGCCCCCAAGCGAACTGTGTGCAGAATTGATCAGCATGGTGGCTGAATACGGGCTGTAAGGGCTGGGCCGTTAAACCGCCAGAGCCAGAGATGCCGCTTGCCACGATAAAGGCACAGCAGGAGGCCAAGGTGTTGAAAAATATTATTATATTGATAATTGGCGTGATGTTGCCGGCATCGGTGGCAAACGCCGGCCAGCAAGAGGATGAAGCGCTTCTTCAGTACTTCATCGACGCTGCGGCATCGATTGGCGAGACCACCGCTATGATTCGAGCCTGTGGCTATATCGATAAGGCTGATGACCATCACAATACCTTCATGGAGACGGCCACATCGCTTATGTCGACTCAGCAGGATCGGTTTCAGTTACTGATCGAAAACTATGAAAGCGGCGTGGCCGCGTTTCAAAGTACACTTGCCCAGCGGGGGACGCCACCTGACGAAGTTTGTAAAATCCTGCTCGAATAAGGGTTTTTCGGTCTTTCTGAGGAACCGTTATGGGTGGGGAAGGAGTTTGGCTGATGAAAAAAATCATTCTCGTCATTGTTTTGATGCCGTTATTTACGTTATTGGCATTCGCCGATAATCATGACGATATCGCCCGGTTTGTCGCCAACACGGATAAAATGGGCGACCTGACGGCCACGTTGCGGGCCTGTGGCTACAATGAAAAAGCTCGGGTTTATCACGACTCAGCGATGGAATTAATAATGTCGCTATCTTCTTCACGTCCCGTTGATGTGCCCAGGGCAATCGAAAACTATAAACGCGGCATTGCGGATTTTGAGACGTTGAGCGCCGGGCGCAAACCGACGTCTTTGGTTTGTCAGGACTTGCTGAACTTTATGGCCGAACGTGGCATGTAGTTTTCAGATTATTTCCGGGCATTACTACCGGCACTGCGCCTGCTGTTGCATAAGGTCTGTCTGCTTGGAAAAGCCCGGCGGGGCAAGCTTTACGAACGTTTCAATGTCTGTTCTTGCCGCCTGGCAATCGCCGGCGGCCAGTGACGCTGCGGCTCTTAACAGATAGGCCTCGGCACTGCCTGGGGCCATTTTTATGGCCTTCGTAAGGTCGGCCTTAGCCTTGGAGAAATCCTCCATCAGGGTGTAAATTTGGCCACGGGCGATCAATCCCACGGGATGATCAGGGAATTTCTCGATTGCGGTTCCGGCCAGACCCAAGGCGGTTTTGAATTCCGACGTTTCGCCAAGAATAGCCGCCCTTAACCCCATCAGGGATGCCTCGGCCGCCAATCCGTTTGGCAGGGCGGAATCCAGTTTCCAGGCTTCGCGCGCCGCAAGAATACCTCCTTCCAGGTCGGTAATGATGGCGCTGACGTCGATTTGCTGATTTGCACCGGCCTGGACATATTTCTTGTTCAGCGCAGTTCCCGCACGCTCGCCCAGTAGCCAGGCGTCGGTACTGAGCGCAATGGCCAATCTTTTTTCAGCGTTTTTATCACCCTTTTGCACCTGCTTTCGATAAGCGCGGATGGCGCGAATATTGTCACGCCGACGCTTTCGGGCGTCATCTATTGAACGTGTCTGCGCGCTTACGATATGAGAATCTCCATTGTCTTCCCATATATCGATGGCCCAATCGATCAATTGCCGGGCCTTTGTTATATCCTTGCGATCCAACGATTTACTGGCAAGGCGGGTGTAATGCCGGTTAAGGCGTCGGCGCAATTCGGTCCGGGTCGCCATTTGGGCAAACGCCGATCTTGGATCATGTCGCAAGGCTAGATCATAGGCTGTAAATTCCAGCCGGTCATCGTCCGGTGACAGCGCCATGGCATGGCGCAACGCACCGGCCGCCGATGCCAGGTTTCCAAGACCTATTTCCGCATTGGTATACCCAATCAGGGCCTCCATATCTGAAGGGTCGGCGCTGAATACGTCGCCGAACAATGTTCGGGCACGGGCGTAATCACCGTCCTGCGCCGCCCGCTTGGCGGCAAGCACCGTGGCCTGATGGCTGACCCGTCCATTGGCGCGGGGCCTTGCCAACGTCAACACCGCACTGGCTCGTATTGAAGCCGCCTGGTTGCTTCGCAGGTCGACAACGGCGCCACTCAGTTGCCGGGTCGCTTCATTGCCCGTGGTCTGAAGTTGATCGACGACCATAGGCCAGTCCATCTGAACGCCGCCCGTCAATTTCCACACTCTTTGGCCGACGTCAAGCTGATTGGTTATGCCCGGATAATACGACGGTACGCCGTCGTCTCCGTCTAACCGGCGATAAGGCAGGGCAGACACCTGATCCAGTATTGGATAGTTGATGTTGAAGCTGCGAATAAATTTCGCGACCGCGATCATATCTATCAGGCCGTGCAGTTGCATGTAGATGCCCCTTGGGCGCACCTGATCGTCTATCTCGATCCGGCCATAGGATTGGCTGAAGGCATCCGCCGCCAGGCGGCTCTGGTCTTCGGCCCGTCCCGCTCCCGCCAGGCTACCTTGTTCGGTCAGGAACAGTTCTTCGGTTTGGGTCTGGACCTGGGCATTGACCAACAGTGTACGACCATCGCTTGATACCTGTGCCCCGCCCGGTCCCAAAGGTACGGGCGACAGCCAGTACCGACTGCTGATCCGGTCGCTCAAAACATCTTCCAGGGTGGCGCTGATATTGACCAGCCGTTGATCCGTCGCGAACCCGGTGGCAAACATGATCTTTTTCATGGCGTAATCAGCTTCAAGCATGATCTTGGCGGCGATGGAATCGCGCGGCACGTTGATCACGACCGGATATTGCGGGCCACCGAAGTCCTGGGGGTCCGGGTCTAACGAGACCGCCATGATTGTACCGTCCCGCCATCCGGTTCTGAGCGTCAGAATAATCGAGTCGATGTCGATCCGGTCGGCCTTGGTCCGGGCTGCCTCGCCGATCAGGATAACGTCCTGACTTTCTTCATCCAGCGTGAAGCCCTTGACTCGCTGGATCATGCCCGGATAGCGCAATTCCTCGGGCAGGCTGTCCCATCCGCTTGTCGTAAAGGGAGCGGTTTTTGCGTACAGGTTTTTCAATGAGATCAGGACCGGCCCCTCAATCAAATCGAGACCGCCGTTCGGCGCAATCTGGATAATTTTCGCCATATCCAGCACATCAAAGGTGGCTTCAAGCGAGACGCCGCCGATCTTGGCCAGCGCCGCCCATTGTGTTGGATTTGCCAGTACGCGCAGAACGTCAAAATTCAGGCCCAGGATGTCGCCATTCGCAGCAGTGCGAAATAGCGGACTGCCGCCAAGTTGCGGTGCCACCTGTGTGATCGCGTCGCGAAGGCCGGACAAATCGACATCCTGTCCGGTTCCCAGCCGTATGCGATGATCGGAATCCGCCGACAGGCGCGGCGGCGGCGGTGGCGTTTCGCCAAGACCGGTGCCGCCGGAAGGCTTGGTGGATTTTCCTGTTTTAACGGTCCCGCCCGATTTGGTGGTCTGGTTTTTGAGCTGACCCTTCAATGTCGGGTCCTCTTGCGGAAGTGGCGCGACGCCCATGGATTTTCGGATAGCTGTCGAATCGTAACGGTGCGCCCCGGGCAGCAATTCGCCCTCACTGGTTTTTTTTCTGGTTGCTTCGATTTTTCCCAGCAAGTTAAAAGTTTTCGAACGGAACAAATCGATGGGTTTGATTTTTCTTTGTTGGGGCGGTGCAAGCGGCTCAAGGTTAATGCCGGGCACATTGCGGGCCGCTTCCAGGGCACCATTTAACCCCTGGCGGGCAGTGTTTATAGACTGCTTGGCTTTTTGCAGCAGTATGCGCCGCACCTGCGGGGTCGGTGCCGCCTTTGCCTGTTGAAGCAGTTCCTGGGCCAGGGTGTGGTGTTTGGCCGCCTCCATCATATTGATTTTTGTAATATCAACCGCCGCCTGTTTGACTTCGGCGGGGGTGGCTTCCTGCTTTTCGGGTTTTGTCTGCCCTGCTTCGGCGGGTGTTTTCTTCTCGGTCAGGATGAACGTTTTTGTTTCGCCATCGTTGGCCTTTTCCGCCTTGTCAACGGCGTCCAGTAACTTCGTGGCGCCGACGTTCATTTGATTGATCTGGTCCTGCAAAAGCTTTTCCAGAATTTCATCGGGCGAGTCAGGAGCGGAAAGGTTTTGTCCGCTGGCGGGCGTAACCACCAGCGCAAGGCTCAACAGTATGACTGTCAGGGGCCAGGCATGTTTTACCGGCTGCCGCTTTGGCGCTTGAGCGTAGTCACTGGCTGCCGCCGTGTTCAATTGGTCCTGCTTTCGGCGCTGGCCCTGAAGTCCCGCAATCGCTTTAGCGCTTCGGATTTCTGCTGATTGCCGGGCTCGACGAGCAGGAGCAACTCCATATACCGGATGCTCTGATTCCAATCACCGTGCCCGTATTCAAGCGCATCGAGGACGAGATCGGTTGAGTTTCGGTCGTCATACAGGCCAAAATTATCGTCCCCAAGGGGGTTTCCCGCTTTAACATGATCCATCAAGTCGCCGACGCTACCCAACAGGCCCATCCGATCCCGATCCTCCAGTTCACCTAGTCTGGTGTGGGCGTCTTCAAGCAACCCGATGGCCAGGGCGGACGGAACCTGACCAACAAGCGAGATTGCCAGTTCCGATGCGCGAAGGGCGGCTTTTTGTTGGCCAATGATACGGTCGCGTTGGCGTCGCTGGGCTTCGGGGATCAAACGATCTCGGGCCTGACCGAACAGGGCCTGCGTCACCACCACGTCGGATTCAAGGGCCAACTGGAAATCGGCAACCGGGTTGGATGCGCGGGCGACAGTCGGATTGGACTGCGTGAAGCGGATGCTGATGTTATCTGTAATCGCCTGAGCCGCCTTCAATGAGGCCACGGCGCTTTCATAATCGCCAACGGAACGGCGGTACCCGGCGTCCGCCAGCAAACGATCCACAGTGTCGAAATTATATTTCACGTCCGGCAGTTGCAGGAAAGCCTGGGCGGCTTCCTGGCCTTCCAGGTATTTCATAAACGAATCAAAAAACCAATCGTCCGATGCCTCCAAACTGCGCGGGTGGACCTTTTGGCGATTGTTGAAAGTTTCGATGATCTGAAGTGTTTTTTTGCTGATTGGATGATTAACCACTGTTGATCCCAGGGACCGAAGGTGGGTGAGGGCGGTCTTGAAATCACCAAGTCCGGCCTCGGCCATGGCTATCAGGAAGCGCAGCAGTTCCGGGCGTGACCAGGTTTGTTTGAGGCTGAACCTTCTGAGTTGCGGGGCCAGATCGAACGCCTTGCCGGTGGTTATGTCGAAATCATTTTGCGTATAATCGAGTGCAACGCATCGGTCGTTCCTGGTCATGAAACCGGGAGTACAACGACATTGAACGACGCGCTCCTGGGTGGTTTCGTACCTGCCAATTTCGACGGCGTTATCTCCACAAGACAAGGCCTGCGCCGGTGTCGGCACCAAAATCACGACAGACAACGCGATCAATCCGAACGGTGGCAAGAACCTGAACAGATGCCTACTCCCTAAAGACGAACAAGGTGACATTCTATTATAATGATAAAATCTGATATAGGGGCACCATATGTTAGATTCTATCCACTAATACAGCCCAGCGGAAAATTGGAAGGACGGCTGCGCGATTTTTTTAATCGATGGCTGGGATATGATAGCATATCGTGGTGTAACTCAGGCGTCGCAATGACCGGGGGCCGCAAATTTTCGCATGAGAAACAGAGGAATTCAAATGCCATATCTCAGGAAAATCACGCTGACATCCATGTTGCTTGCAGCTTTGTTTGTATCTTCTGCCGCCGCCATTGCCGGATTTGATGAAGGCTATGACGCCTATGCCAGGGGGGACTTTGCAACGGCGGTGCGGGAATTCACGGTTGCCGCCGAACAGGGCGATTACAGGGCTCAGGTAAATTTGGGGGTGATGTATTCAACAGGGGAAGTTGTCCCTCTGGATATCGAAATGGCCGTCAAGTGGTACTTGCGCGCCGCTGTACAAGGGGACGTGATCTCTCAATTATATATCGGGGAGAAGTACAGAGCCGGAGAAGTCCTGCCACAGGACTACGAGCAGGCCATCGTGTGGTTCACTCGTGCCGCAGAACAGGGAAATGTCCTTGCTCAATATAGCCTTGGGTTGTTGTACGCCGAAAATTTTGACATGTCCAATGACCATATGCTCACATTCATGTGGCTTTTTATTGCCAGCGAAAACGGAAACAATGAAGCAAGACAAAACTTAAGTTTGCTGGATAGTTACATGACGTCCTCAGCAAAAACCCTGGCCCGCTACGAGGCCGTGAAGTGGCTGGAGAAATATCCTAACTGATCTCGCCACGGAATTCGGGATCATTATCAAGGCCGAAAAAACCTGGTAAAAGACCAGACGTTTTTGCTCACATGGCGCTTGCAAAACCGCTTAACGAGCGTTCCCAGGTCACGATCCAGATAAGTTAATGCTTTCCTGGCAATATGCGGGGGCAATCCAAAACGGGCCTGGGCGACGGCCCCGGCGATGCAGGCCTGGGTGTCGGCATCACCCCCCAACGAGACCGCCAGGCGGACCGCTTCTTCGTATGAATTCGCTTCCAGGGCGCAGCGCAGGGCTTGGGGGACGCTGCCCTGGCATGTGACGTCAAAGCCATAGGTTTTGCGGATCCGGGCAATGGGAATTGCAAGGTTGTATCCGAATTGTCCGGTAATATGGGTGGCAATGTCTTCACCGCTCGCCTGGTTTCTAGCCATCCAAATAGCTACCGCCACCGCCTGGGCTCCGATAATGCCTTCGCGGTGGTCATGTGTTACCGAGGCCGATTTGGCGGCTAGCTTCAGGGCCTGATCGCGGGATTGTGCGAACCAGCCAACGGGGGAAACCCGCATCGCCGAGCCGTTGCCATAGCTGTTATAGGGGCCGGCGTTGTCATCAGTCATCCAGCCCAGAAACATGCCACCGTAGCCGGCGTCGGGATAGCGCCTTGCGTAACTTCTGTAATGGTGGGCGAAGTCTTCGCCGTTCATCAATGCGGCCGCCGTGGCGATAGTAAGTACGCTGTCGTCGGTGGCGACACAGCCTTCGCCGAACAGGGGGAAGTCCGTGCTCTTGATCGACCGGTGCTCGTAGATCGATCCGATAATATCGCCGGCAATGGCTCCGAGCATTGGTCAACCTCTACTAATAATCCTGGAACTCGTCTTCAAATTCAGGATAGACGGTAAGGATTTCCTTTAATCCGATATACTTTCCATCATGAAAGGAACGGGCTTTGGCAAAGCGTTGTTTCGCTTTTTCAGGTCCGCCGGTCCTATGAATATGAAAGCAGATCATGAAAAGCGACTCGGCACCCTGGTCAGCGCAGTTGCCGCAGGCGGCATGGGAAACAGGCCCGAACCGGCTTGAAAACACGCCGATGGCGGGTGCCTCGGAACAGACATTACATATCTGCTCACCACCGCCTTTAGATCGCCCCAGAAGCGTGCGCAGCATAGTTTGCAACCGATAATAAAATCTAGCGATCATCGGATCACTATACCACGGCGTATTTTATTGAAGGGCATTTCTTTAAGAAAATAATAAATTCCGGGAATAAAAAGGCCGCCGCCATCGTATACTTATTGAAAAGGAAATTGCAAAGCCGGAGGATGATATCATTCGCAAGCAATTGAAAACAATTTTACCCAGGCTGCGGCTTTTTGCACGCTCTCGTGCATCTTCGCCGGCGGATGCCGATGATTTGGTGTCTGAGACCTGTGTCAGGCTTCTGGAGCGGGAGTCCTCATTCCGCAAAGATGGTAACCTGATGGCCTGGGCGGTCACCATTCTGCGCAACCTGCACATCGACAAGATCCGCGCCGACGCACGCCTTGAATTGCGGTTGGTTGTTACCAACAACGAGGCCGATCCGTTGTCGGAAAAGGTGCTTGAGGATCATTTGGAACTGCAACGGGTTTGCAAGTTGATACATCGCCTGCCCGAAGAGCAAAGAGAGGTTCTGGTGCTGCGTGGCGGCGGTCTTTCCTACGACGAGATCGCCGCCAGCTTGGATATCCCAAGGGGAACCATGATGAGCCGCCTTCATCGCGGCCGCAAAGTCCTGGTCGAATTGACCAATCAAAATGTAAAGGTGACGGCATGACCCACATTGATGATATCGCCCTGATGGCCTATGCCGACGGCGAACTGAGCGCAGACGAAGCCCGCGCCGTACAAAATGCGTTTAAAGACGACTCCGAAATCCGGGCCAGATTGCAATCCTTCCAGGCCACTGGTGAGTTGTTGGAAAAAATTTACGTTCCGGTGCTGAAAGAAGCGGTGCCCGAGGCTTTGCAAAAAGTTGTTGAACGGGAACCAGCTGAAAGCAAGCACTGGCGACGGCCAAAAACGTGGGCAGCGATGGCCGCCAGTGTTGCCGTCATCGCATCGGCCGGCATTATAACCCGCGAACTTATGTTAAAGCCGGAACAAGCCGTTCTGGTGGAAACCACCCCGATCGATGCCGGCGCCAACATTTCCGGGTCGGCACCCTATATCCCTCCCGCCGCCTCCCAGAATATCCCGCCCGCCGCCTCTCAGAATATCCCTCCCGCGGCATCCCAGATGGATATGAGCGAAAACGGGTGGTACATACCCGAAAGTGCCGAGATGAGACCATCCGTGGGAGGCAGCTACTCAGCCAGACCTTCTACCGGGCCAGCCTATTCGGCGATGCCTGCCCAACCGGAATCATATGCGGATATGCCTGCCCAATCGGATTCATACGCGGCGATGGCTCCCCAATATCAATCATATGCGGCGAAAAGGATGGCGTCTCCGATATTACCGCCAATGGCGGGACTGACCCCGTCTATTCAACAGGCACCTGAACTGCCGATGATAGAACCCATCGTCAGAAACCGGGAAATCTACCAGGATATTGACGACAATCCGGTAAAGCGGGTCATTGAGACCCCGGTTTCAACTTTCTCCATAGATGTTGATACCGGGTCGTACGCAAATTTTCGGCGCTTTCTGGAATACGGCAAATTGCCGCCCATGGACGCCGTGCGTGTCGAAGAGATGATCAATTATTTTAATTATTCATACCCCGTACCGCAAAATCGCGAAACGCCTTTCATGGTTACCACCGATATGGTTCCGGCCTTCTGGAACCTGGATCTCAAGCTGTTGCGCATTGGCCTCAAGGGTTACGAAGTCGCCGACGATCAGCGCCCTGCTGCCAATCTTGTGTTTCTTATCGATGTCTCGGGTTCCATGGATGATCCGGCCAAACTGCCCTTGCTTAAGGCATCGCTTAAATTGCTTGCCGGCAAGCTGGGCGAACACGACAGAATCTCCATCGTCGTCTACGCCGGTCAGGCCGGTGTGGTGCTGGAGCCTGTTTCAGGAAAAGACAAGGCGGCTATTGTTTCGGCCATCGATCACTTGTCGGCTGGCGGTTCCACCGCCGGAGGCGCCGGGCTGAGGCTGGCCTACGAGATGGCATCAAAGGGCTATATCAAGGATGGCATCAACCGCATCCTGCTTGCCACCGATGGTGATTTCAATGTTGGCATGTCTGATATCGACGAGCTTAAACAACTGGTTGCCGATAAACGCAAGGGTGGCATATCTCTTTCGACGCTGGGTTTCGGTGCCGGTAATTATAACGATGCGCTGATGGAGCAGATAGCCGATGTTGGCGACGGCAACTACGCCTATATCGATTCACTTCGGGAAGGGCGCAAGGTGCTGGTTGGCGAGCTTACCTCGACCCTGATGACCATTGCCCGCGATGTCAAAATTCAGGTCGAGTTCAATCCGTCCGTGGTCGCCGAGTATCGCCTGGTCGGATACGAGAACAGGATGCTGCGGCGCGAAGACTTCGGCAATGACAAGGTGGATGCCGGTGACCTTGGCGCCGGACACACGGTAACGGCCCTTTACGAACTTGTCTTAGCCGACGGCAAGGGGGCCCGTATGGAACCGCTGCGTTACGAAAAGCAAGCAACGGTCAAGGCTGGTAATACGGATGAGCTGGCGTATGTGCGCCTGCGCTATAAATTGCCCGGCGAAGATAAAAGCCGCTTGATCGAAGTACCGCTGGCGGCATCGCTGGCAGAAAAGTCGCTTGAAAATGCATCCTCCGACCTGCGCTTTGCCGGGGCCGTGGCCGCCTTCGGGCAGATACTGCGCGGTGGCACCTATACCGGCGACTTTTCTTATGATGACGTGGTCACTCTTGCCCGTGGTGCCTTTGGTGAAGACCCGAACGGCTATCGCCGGGAATTCGCCGATTTGGTGGAAATCGTCAGGGACCTGGCATCAACTCCATGAATAAATAAGGCCGGGGTCCGATCATCGACGGATCGCAGAATCAAAATCGCCATCAGTCTGGTAATTGTAACATTCTTCCAGACAGGTGCCGTCAGCATTACGGTGAAATCGTGTGTCATCGAAAATTAGTCTCAAAAGGCCAATCGTGATAGTATGTCATCAGGTGAAATGGATATTTCGAATATGGGCGGGTCTAAAAGAGTATTCGGCGTATGGATCGCAGCGCTATTTGTCGGCGCTCTGGCCTTTAAGCTGTTCGAGTTTTTGATGGTAAACGGTTCACAATATGCGTTCGGCGCATTCGAAACGGTACTGGACGTTGTCATCTTGTTTGTAATTACTGGTGTCGGTCCCATGATCTGGTGGGCATTCAGGCGCTTTCAACCAAGCTATTGCCTGGCACCATTGACCCTTTGGTCCCTATTGCTTGTGTTGATAGGCGGCGGTGGAATCCTGGCGCTGAATTTCATGATTTAGGTTTTTGTTACCGGCCATCTGCCGCCGGGCCGACCGGCTTTTGTTATTCGGAACGCAAATATTTGGTATATGTAGTCAATATGGGAGCTACAGCCTCTGATTTTCTAACAGACCCGAGGATTGATAAAAGCCATGAACCCGTTCCTCTTGTTCCTTTCTTCAGCCTGTTTAGCACCGTCTCGCATCACGGTCGCTGTTGTCGTACTTTTACTTTCATTTGGTCTTATGGCACCGGCAGCGGCGGATCAACTTGAGGATGGGGTCGCCGCTTGGCGGCGGGCCGATTACGAGACCACTTTTCGGCTTATGGGCCCACTGGCTGACCAGGGCCAGGCCGTCGCCCAGTTCTACATCGGACTCATGCACGTTTATGGTGACGGGACACCGCAAGATTATGACACGGCGGCGAAGTGGTTTCGCAAGGCCGCAGACCAGGGCACCATCGACGCCATCAATCATCTGGGATATTTGTATGAGATGGGTCAGGGCGTTCCGCAAGATTATGCGGCGGCGGCGGCGTGGTACCGCAAAACCGCAAATCAGGCCGATCACGTCGGTCAGACAAGCCTTGGTCATCTTTATAAGCAAGGTCAGGGCGTGGAGCAGGACGATGTTCAAGCCCTTATGTGGTTCACCCTTTCCGCCGATTACGGAGACGATTTTGCGCCCAAATACCGCGACGAAATGGCGGCTGAAATGACACCGGCGCAAATTTCGCAAGCGCAAAAAAAAGCGGCTGATTGGACTCCAACAAACTGACCGCAGCCCCAATCGCTCCTCTAATTTCAACGGCAGTTTCCTGATGATGCGACGTGCGCGGCATATCTAAAGCGGCCTGCATGGTGCGGCCTGATCAAGACCGGATTGGGGGTCGTCCGAAAAAGCATGTCGAGGTCGATGGTTATTTGCGACACGTTGGGAAGATCGGAAATTAGACTTTCGTAAGTTAAGAATATTATGCGGATCAAAAATAATGAAGCGTTCTTCTGTTCCAGATGACCAGGTCCTGACCCTGGATATTCTTCATACTCAACGGTCAAGAAATGTTTCGTGACCTACAATTTATCAAACAAAATATTTTATTACAGGAAACATTCTTGCATTGGCCAGGGCCGCAGGAGGCTGGATATATTTAAATAAATTATATGATGTTAATTATATAAGATATATGTTAAACATTAATACGTAGGCGATGCACACTCGATATCAAGTATTTAGTGAGCATTGCTGTTGAAATTTGCCTTGGTAGATACTGGTAAATAGCCTCCATAAATAAGGAATGTTCGATAATGAAACCTATTTTTCGTCTGATCCCAGTCATTCTGGTCCTTGCCAGTCTGGCCATCGTTGGCACAATAAAAACGGCACTGGCTGAATTCCCCAACAAACCAATTACCATTCTTGCCTATATGAAGCCTGGCGGAGCGGCCGACGTTGATTCGAGAAAATTCGCAATTATCGCCGAACGCTTGACCGGCGCAAAATTTGTGGTCAAGAACAAGACGGGTGCTGGTGGACTGGTCGCCATGAAGCATGTCCTGAGCCAGCCTGCCGACGGATATCTTCTGATGGCAACAACCAAATCCCAAGTATTTAAAGTCGTGACCGCAAAAAGCGATGTCAATGTCGAGGATTTCTCCTGGCTGACCATGAACCAATCAGACCCGGAAGCGATCATTACCAATTCTGAAATGCCCATAAATACGTGGGAACAACTGGTTGCCGATGCCAAGGCCAAGGCCGCAGCCGGTAAAAAACAGATCTGGGTTGGTCCGGCTGCCGGTGGTCTGGATCACGTGATGGCCATGAAAACCTGGAAGGCCGCTGGCATTACCGCCAAATACATTCCCTTCAAGGGCGGCAAGAAAGCCGTGATCGAATTACTTGGTGGACGCGCCATTGCCTATGTGGGCAATCCTCGTGACATTATCGGCCAGCCGAAATTGAAGGTTGCCGCCCTGTCGCGTAACGAACGCCTGGCCGCTTTCCCCGATGCACCGACCTTTAAGGAATTAGGCATCAAAGGTCTTGATAATGAGATTATGTGGCGCGGCTTCGCCATTAAGGCCGGCCTGCCCGATGACGTGCAAAAGTTCTGGGATGACCTTCTTATGCAGGTCAGTGTAGATTCGGAATGGCTCGACCACGTGCAAAAATCAAGCATCGACCCAGTCCACTATACTCACGACAAGTTTCTCAGTATTATCAAAAAAGATATGGCAGAGGTTGAAATCTGGGCCAGAGATGCCGGTATTTTGAAGTAAGGCGTCCATAGCGGGTTATATTCTTTCCAGACCGGTTGTGGACGTAAGTGCTGCAACCGGTCGAGAGTGAGAATTACGATACTTTAAGAAATTTTCTAAAAACGGGAATATGAGATGGCGGCAAGCACAAATTCTCCAAACGACGGCCTTACTCATGATAAGAAAACCTATATCGGTAACTTACTGTTACCATTAGTAATTCTTCTTATGAGCGGCATATTTTATGTTCAAACGCTCGATTTCCCCAGCGGTGAAGATGTCGGTCCTGCCGTCGTTCCGTATTTGTGGATCGGTTTTACCTCGATATTCTGTATCGTCCTGATTTATCAGGCCTCAATGCGGAAAGGCAAAGCCGACCCAAAGCCCGGCAAGATTCGGTTCGTAGCACTTTTTATCGGCTGGATCATACTCTATCTGATAGCCATCGAACCCGTTGGATACTTCGTCAGTACGTTTTTGTTTTTGGTCGGATCGATGTATGTGCTTAGCTACCGCAATCACCGTATCATTTTTTCTGTGGCTGTGGGCTGGCTGTTTTTTTCATATTTTGTTTTCGCAAATTTTCTTTATATTCCGCTGCCCATCGGCCCCATACTATCGCCATTTCTTGGCTTCTAAACCGCCCACCAATTTCCACGCGGCATCATTAGGTTCGTGCCCCTGGCGGACTGCGTAAAACAACCGATATGACCTCAGTTTATGGCGTTCTTATAATAGTGATCGCGAGTCAGGCAATGGCTCCGCCGCCATTCAACGGGGATTTCTTTGATCGATATGGCGATCCTGTCTACTTCCAGAAGCGGTGTACCAACGTCAACACCCAGAACTTCCGCTTCCCGGGTATTGGCCGATACGGCCCGAATGCATTCATCGGCGCGAATTACGCGGGTTTGATATTTTGACTCATAAATAGGATATAGCTCGTTGGGTAAATTTTCTTCCAGCGAACACAGCCCCGGAAAAATTTCATCAGACACGATAATGGTTTCAAAAATAATTGCCTGACCATTTAGAATCCGTATCCTTTCAATGATAACGACGTATGTTCCCGGCGATAATTTGAGGTGACTTTCTATTTCCTTATTGGCCTTTCGTCTGCGACACGTAAGAACCTGGGTTCCCGGAAGTACCTTAACACCGTCATTATCGACAATATGAAAAAAATGGGAATGCTCACGCTCATGGGTATGGGTCGCAACAAAAGTGCCTTTGCCCCGGAAACGAACGACCAGTTTTTCATCGGTTATTTCGGCCACCGCTTTACGAACAGTTCCCTGGCTAACACCGTATTGGCGGGCAAAATCGAATTCGCTAGGCAGGGCCTCGCCTTCTTTCCATTCGCCAGCTTTCACGCGCTCGGAAATCATTTCCTTAATCTGCATGAACAGGGGATGGGCGGACGGAGTACGTGTTCTTGTTGCCATGTAAATACGGCCTTCGTTGAATTATTATGAGCGGTGCTGAAAGTTAAAATGATACTAACAAATAATATAATATATAATAACAAAAAAATAAAACGCAATGACAGAATTACCAAAAACAAGACCTATAGCCTCGAATTTTCGCTGGGTGATTTAATAAACAAGGTCACATTGATATGTAACATGCCCCGTACAGTGCAATGATATTACGCGCCAGGTGGCACCAATCTAACATATGGCTTCGCTAGCACTGCAACAAATTTTGATTGCCATCATTTATCCTTAAAGCCCGGTTGGGGTGGTCTATAAATTATAAATTATATAATTTATCATTTGACATACCTTATTGTTTAATTTACTTTTTCCTCCAACGAAATTCATTTTCATAACTTTTTTTATTAAGGATGATTGCAGTGTCAAAAAGCCCTGCACTTTTTAGGAAAACCAGAAATCTTGAGGGTCAAATTGATGATTTTCTGGACTGCATTTCCGAATCCGGCCTGATTTTCCAAAAAGCCATAAAAATTTATTTGGATCACGGTATGTGCGAGGATTTCGAAGATTCAAAGAATCAGGTCCAGCAAATCGAAACCCGTGGTGACAATCTGCGCCGCGCTATCGAAACCCAGCTATACGAGCAAACCCTGATTCCCGATCTCAGGGCCGATGTCCTGAAGTTGCTGGAAGACCTGGATAATCTGATAAATATCACTCAGGCCAACTGCTTTCGCTTCGCCATAGAAAAACCCGATATTCCAGAAGACTACAAGGCTGATTTCATGGAACTGACGAAAACGGTAGTGATCTGCGTCGATACGGTTGTCATGTCTGCGCGGGCCTTTTTCAGAAATATTGAAGCCGTAAGAGACCATAATTCCAAGGTTTTGTTCTATGAAACCGAGGCCGACATAATCAGCACCAAGTTAAAGACCAAGGCCTTTTCATCGGACCTGCCGAAAGTTGAAATGTTTCACCTTCGGTACTTCATTGAACGCATTGATGAGCTTGCCAATGAAGCCGAGGATATTGCCGATACCTTGGCAATTTACACCATCAAACGCAGTATTTAGGGACTACGGCTTATGGATGTCGTCGTTCTATTGTTTCTCACAAGTGGCCTTTTCCTAGGCTGGTCGCTGGGTGCCAATGATGCGGCAAATGTGTTCGGCACCGCGGTTGGTACCCGCATGGTTCGGTTCACCACGGCGGCCATTGTCTGTAGCCTGTTTGTCATCCTCGGCGCCGTTCTCAGCGGGGCAGGGGCGGCCCATACCCTGGGTAAACTGGGCTCGGTCAATGCCCTGGCGGGTTCCTTCATGGCGGCATTCTCCGCCGCTATCACGGTCTATGGGATGACTCGTATGGGCCTGCCGGTATCTACCAGCCAGGCAATCGTCGGGGCCATAATCGGCTGGAACATATTCAGTGGTTCGATCACCGATTCCAATGCCCTGACGAAAATTCTAATCACCTGGGTGGCTTGCCCCCTGTTGGCCGGATTTATCGCCGCCCCGCTATATCAATTGACCCGGCGGGTCTTGAAATGGGCCAAACTGCACGTACTCCGATTGGACGCCTATACCCGGTTGGGCCTGATCTTTGCCGGGGCTTTCGGTTCTTACAGTCTGGGAGCTAACAACATCGCCAATGTCATGGGCGTTTTCGTACCAGTATCACCGTTCACTGATTTCGAAATCGCCGGATTGGTCAATTTTACCGGCATTCAACAATTATTCCTGATCGGGGCAATTGCCATCGCAGTGGGTGTTTTCACCTATTCCAAAAAAGTCATGTTAACCGTCGGAGACGGCCTTATGCCGCTTTCCCCCGTCGCGGCCTGGGTGGTTGTAATCTCCCATTCGACCGTCCTGTTCCTGTTTGCATCCGAGGGCCTTGAACACCTTTTAGCCAACGCCGGACTGCCCACAATCCCCCTGGTTCCGGTTTCCAGTTCCCAGGCCGTGGTCGGCGCCGTGGTCGGCATCGACTTGCTCAAAGGCGGCAAGAACATCCAGTGGAAAGTCCTCGGCAGCATCAGTGTCGGCTGGATTACAACCCCGATTATCTCCGCCGTAATTTGTTTTGTAGGATTGTTTTTTCTGCAAAACGTCTTCAATCAACAGGTTTACCGCGAAGTTCATTATTCCCTGAAGCCGGCGGCAATGGAAAGAATTACCGATCTGGGCCTGCCGGTTGAAGATTTAAAGGACATCCAAGACAAAATCTACAAATCGGCCACCCGTTTCCGTTCCGCCGTGCGCAAGAGCACATTTTTGAGTAAATTTCAGGAATCCCGCATTCTTCACTATGCGGAAATCAGCCCGACGGAAATCAGCCCCGCCCTTTTAAATACCCTCGACTGGGAATGGTTGGGAAGTGAGCGGACCGAATCCTTGGATAGCCTTGTCGGGAAGTCCTATTATTATAAATGGCAGTTAACGGAAACCCTTGCACGACTAAATGATGAATGGAAACTTCTGGCCGACACGACAATTAACAAAGCCCACAACAAGGAAATCAAGGCCAGACTAAACTACGTGTTACGTACCTTTTCTTTAGAATCGAAAGATAATGTAAGAGACAAATAATATCACTCTGATTACGTCCCTGGGGGGCAATACCAGTTTGATAATAAATATGGGGAAATATTATGGATTTAATCGATAGTCTCTTATTCGGGTTCTCTACGGTTTTAAGTTGGAAACCCTTGTTAATTATCGTATGTGGCGTGTTCGTTGGAATTTTGGTCGGTGCCATGCCTGGCCTGTCGCCTTCCACCGGCGTGGCGCTTCTGGTGCCATTCAGCTATACCATGTCACCGGCACTGGCGGTGATCCTTCTGGTATCCATATACATTTCATCCAATTACGGCGGCTCGATAACCGCCGTCCTGATCAATACCCCTGGAACCCCGGCAGCCGCGGCAACGGCCCTTGATGGTTATCCCCTGACCCTGAAGGGAGAGGCCGGAAAAGGCCTCGGCATGTCGCTGATCGCATCGACCATCGGCGGGATCTTCGGGGTCATTATCCTAATCGTGTTTGCTGTCCCGCTGGCCAGGCTGGCCATCAGTTTTCATCCGGCCGACTATTTTGCCCTGGCTATTTTTGGCCTGACCACGGTCGGCTCCCTGGGTGGGGGCAATGTATCGAAGGCCATGGTTGCGGTCCTGTTCGGATTAATTATCAACACCATCGGTCTCGACCCGATTTCCGGCGTTTCACGCTTTGCCTTCGGCATCGATGCGCTTTATGACGGTTTTAGCCTGATCCCGGCCCTGATCGGCTTGTTTGCCTTAAGCGTTGTTTTCACCGCCTTCGAAAAAGGCGAATTTGGCTCCACTGTCATCGACAAGGTTTCGGGGAATTTTCCAAGCATTATAGAAACCTGGAAGACAAAATTTACAATTCTCCGCTCATCGGTGTTGGGCACGATTATCGGCGTTTTCCCCGGTGCCGGGGCGACCATCGCATCATTCATTTGTTACAACATTGCCCAACGGATGAGCAAGGAACCGGAAACTTTCGGCAAGGGTGCCCTTGATGGAGTCGCCGCCTCGGAATCCGCTAACAGCAGCTCGGTTGGCGGGGCCTTGATTCCGCTACTGGCATTAGGCATTCCAGGTAGTGCCACCGACGCTGTCCTGATCGGCGCGCTGCAACTGCATGATATCACACCCGGGCCATTATTATTCGAAACCAACCCGGAAATAGTCTACGGCATATTTGCCAGTTTGATTATTGCCAATGCCATTATGTTGCTGATGGGTATTTTCGGAATACGGTTCTTCGCCAAAATTATCGAGGTTCCAGCCAGTGTTCTGTATCCCATGATCATGGCCATCGCCCTGATTGGCAGTTTTGCCGTGAGAAATTCATTTTTCGATGTGGGATCATGTTTTGCCTTCGGCGTTGTCGGCTGGATTTTCAAACGCTACGGTTTCCCGGTAGCCCCGGTGGTTCTGGGGATCGTGCTGGGCAGTTTACTGGAGGAGAACTTCCGTCGGGCCGTTATGATGGACGGACCAATGGTCTTCCTGACACAGCCCCTGGCGACTACCATGCTGGTAATCTCCGCCCTGTTATTCCTGTGGCCCATCTACCGCGCCCTCAAAGCCAGAAAGGCGGCCAGTTAAAGACCCCGCCGAACCGGTTTGACGGTCCGTAAACAGGGAACAGGAACTCACCAGAATTTTACCAGGAATTTATTGGGACATCATGCTTTGGGCGCGTCCCCGCATGGCGTTGCCAAAATTAATCTCAAGGTCATGGATGACAGCGGCATAAATATCACGGATAGAGATAACGCCTATCAGTTTGTCCCGGTCAATCACCGGCAAGTGGCGAAAACCGCCTTGCCGCATTTTATCAAGGATGTCACCGCAAAGCTGATTGGGACCTATGGTCTCTGGATTTTCCGTCATGACTTGGGCCAGGGTTGTTGTCTTGGGATCGAGGCCTTTGGCCACAACACGAAAGGAAACGTCGCGTTCGGTGAAAATTCCAATTAATTTGTTATTCTCAGTAACTAAAACAGAGCCGATGATCCGCTCTGCCATGGCTTTTGCCGCCTCAAGGACACTGTCATCCGAAGCAAAAGAGATCAACCTCTCACCGCCAGCCATGTAGGAAACCACGGTCTGACGAAGATCGACTTCGGCCTTCAAATGGCCTAATTCCAGTTCAAGCTGGTCATTGGCGGAGGCATAAATATCGCGCAGGGAAACCATGTTGATGAGGCGCCCATGGGCCATAACCGGCAAATGTCGAAATTTACCGGCATGCATTTTAGCGAGCGCCTGCAAGGTTGTATTGGATGCTTCGATGGTAACAGGATTAGCCGTCATCACCTCACCAAGGGGCGTCCGATCGGGAGCCAGACCGGCGGCAACGACCCTTAAGGATACATCCTGTTCGGTAAAAATTCCTGCAAGTTCCCCTTGATCGCTTACTATAACGGCCGCTTTACCGGCGGCCCTCATAATAATAGCAGCCTCGATTACAGTAGTTGCCGGGTTGCAAATTAACGGGGGTTCTTCAGAGACAACATCGGGGACAATTTTCAGTGGCACAGAGTACTCCGTTTCCTGTTTGTTTCACCATTCCAGAGCCGAACAATTCGGTGCGGGTCTGAATTCCGTCGGTATATTGAGGGCTGAATCGGATTAATTACCGCCATGAACCATCGTCGCCCTACCAGGTGGTAAAAGGATGGGCGATCAGGTTGGAATTGAAATAACGCGGATCGCCGCTTACTTCATCTCCGACCCAGTCGGGTTTGTTGAACGCCTGATCTTCACTTTCCAGTTCGATCTCGGCAACGATTAACCCTTGGTTGACGCCGCCGAATTCATCGATTTCCCAGATAAAGCCATCGAGCGCAACCTTGTATCGTTTTTTCTCAATAATCGGTTTCTCACACAAATCATCAAGCATTTCATTAGCGTCAGCGGTCGGAATTTCATATTCATATTCGACGCGCGTTGCACCGACGGTAATTCCCTTAATGGTCAGGAATCCCTTATCATCAATCGTGCGCACGCGTACGGTACGCTCCTTCACCGTTGACAGATAACCCTGGCGATAAATTGTGCCCTTGGCTAATTGTCGCCAACCATCGCCGGTGAGAAGAAATTTTCGTTCGATTTCCTTAGCCATGATTTACAAGCCCTCTATGGTTCATTCATTGTAACTTATTTGATGTTTTAGCTTGTCAGCGGCTCCATGCCGATGACCCGTTTGATCGCCCGTAGATAATTGACGTTCTCATATTCACCAAGACCCAGCAATTCTTTCGCCTTCAGGATCGCCGGTACATCCACCGACTCAACGGCAACCGTTTGCATTGCGGCTCCATTGATTTCGATCTCGGCGATCTCGGTAATGCAGTCATTAATGGTGAAGGCAAAGCGCCGCTTGAAAACGCTGACAGCGGCCAGTTGGTTATGCGGGCCGATGACTTCTTTCAGGTACTGATCGAGGGTGTATTCATCGCGTTCAAGGGTGGGCATCTCCACCTCGAAAGCCGGGAAAACATCACTTACCAAGATGTCAGATTTCATGGGAAACTCGCCCTTCATTCGCGGGTTCCATTGCTCAAGCCCTTCTTTTTTTGTGACGAACACTTTGATATCCATCATCTTGTCGCGAATCTTGGTGTTATTTTCGTTATTACCGGCAGAAACAATATAAATTTCGCCGCTTTCCCGGATACCTTCACAGGCTGATATTGTGCGCATTTTCGTTTCAACCATGCCAAAATTTTTGGCCCAGGTCCGAAACTCAAAACGCGGTTTAATCTCTGTCATTTTTCAATTCCTTTATTGCGATTACACCATCGTCTGATGGTTGCCCAACTGTTGGTATTCGTAATTAATTAATAAAAATTAGTGAATGGAAGGCACGCGCCTGATTGATTGTGATCATGCCCGGAGGCCATCAATTTGTCAAAGGATAAATTATATAAGTTACATTTTTAAATTCAACTTCAACGAAGGCACTATCATAAGAAAATTCATTTCAACCACGAACGCCATTTAATCAGCCGGGTAGACTAAAAAAAATTCAGATAACCGCTGCAATTGCTGAGAGGCGGCAGCTAAGTGCGGCATAACAGAGACATTTTTATCCTAAGCTGAGACGAGTTCGCATTCGTCTGACAGCACCCTTGATTGCTGGAGCCTGTAACTATTTTAATTTGTTCCATAGACGCTGACGGGGAACAATGTTCAATCCCAATAAAACCACAAAAATAACAACAAACTGAGAGCAAAAATTTTGCTGCATCGGTTATATGCTGCACTGTATCTCATCTAGCACAACATTCGTGAGTTTTTTGAATTCAATAAAAACAAATAAATGTTGACTTAAAGTTCAATATAACGGTAAAACCACAAAGACCAAATAATACAAATAAATCAACATTTGCAGGGTGCCAATGATTTCGTTAGCTGAAACAAGCACTAAAATCCGTGAGGGGACACTATCTTGTGAGACACTCGTACGCGAGTGCCTTGATCGTATCTCGTTGTTTAATGGTTCTATCAATGCTTTTTCGAGCATCTATGAAGAAACCGCTCTTGCCGAAGCGCGAATTTGTGACAAAGAGGCGGCAGATGGTAAGTGGCGTGGCCCCTTGCATGGTATTCCAGTTGGGGTGAAAGATTTATTTCAGACCAAGGGCTTGAAAACAGCGCGTGGTTCGCGGGCCTTTGTTGATAACGTGCCATCAGAAAACGCACCAATTATCGAACGGATTATAAACGCCGGTGCGATCATCATCGGTAAAACAACCTCGACAGAAATGGGTTGGTCTGGATCGAGTGTTTCTGAATTGTATGGTTGCACGCGAAATCCATGGAACCTCAAGCTCACAAGTGGCGGCTCCAGCAGTGGTTCGGGCGCCGCCCTGGCAGCCGGAATGGTGCCCCTCACGCTTGGTTCTGATGGTGGCGGCTCGGTCAGAATACCGGCTTCGTTCTGTGGCATATTCGCCCTTAAAGGCAGTCTGGGACGTATCCCCGCATATCCCTGGAGCGCCACCGAAATGCTGTCACATGCCGGGCCTATGACCCGGACAGTAAAAGATAGCCAGATTATGTTCGATATTCTGAAAGGCCCGGATTTTCGCGATCACCTGTCACTTCCCGAAGATGGGCTAACCTATGAAGGTGCAAATATCAATCTTAACAAACTCAAGGTTGTATTTGCACCTTCTCTTTTTGGATATTCTGTGAATTCGGGAATAGCTGAAACGGTGGCCGGAGCAGTTGAAAAAATTCGTGAAGCCTTTGACATCAAAATAGCGAACGTCGAGCTTGATTGGGATGATCCAATTGAAATATTTGAAACACTCTGGGTCGCCGGGCGTGGCGTTGCCTATGGTGCGCAGGTGGAAGATCACAATCTGTTTGGTTCCGGTTTTCGTAACCTGATTGAACACTCTAAAACCTATGATCTGGCTGATTACCTGAACGCCATGAAACAACGAGCACAGTTCTCGCAAAGTGTGCATGAGTTTTTCAATGACGTCGACATTCTATTGATGCCGACAGTACCGGAAGAACCGTTCGATGCGACTCTGGAAGCCCCCGTTGGCATGGTTGGCAAATCTTCTGCTTTGCCCTGGACCGCCTGGACACCTTTTACCTACCCCACCAATTTAAGTGGAAACCCTGCGGCTTCAATTCCTTGTGGACATAGTCCCAGTGGCATGCCGGTGGGACTCCAGGTTATCAGCCGCCGTTTTGAAGATCAGACCGTACTAGCTTTTTGTCGGGAGCTGGAAAAAGCATTTTCCTGGACCGACGCATCACCATCAATCTCGATGGATAACAGATTCGAAAATTCCACATAAGAAGAACATCGAATCCACTAAATATGGAGGACACGCTATGAAACTGGATAGACGAAATTTCATGAAAACTTCTGCAATGGCAGGGGTTGCAGCAAGTTTGCCCGTTCTGAACACGGCATTTTTTTCAAGTGACGCCTTTGCCGCGCAAAACAAACCAATAACCTTTCTCTCGGCTGAAAATCTGACCGGCAACTGGGACCCGACAGCACATACGGCCCTTTCCCAAATAATTTTTGAGGGATTTGTATTCGGTTATTTGACCCGTGCGCCCATGCGCCCCGACAACCCGGATGAGATTGTGTTCGAACTAGCCACGAGCATGAAACTTCTCGATGAACATACTCTGGAATTCAAGCTCCGTAAGGGTGTAAAATTCCATAATGGAGAGCCGTTCACCGCGCACGATGTAAAAGCAACATTTGAATATGCCTCTGGCCCGGACCGTCCGGCTCAATGGTACCCGGGGCAATGCAAGGTCGAGGTTATTGATGATCATACGGCGCATGTCAAAACCAAGGAATTTGGATATCCTGCCAGTCTGTTCTGGTTCCTTTCTGCATTCTTACCGATCATGTCGGCCAAGGATGTGGCTGATGGGAAATCACTGACAGAACGCCCCAATGGTACAGGTGCATTCAGTTTTGTTAAACAAGACGGTAACACAACTGTTTTGGAAGCAAACAAGAACTTTTTTGCCGGGGCTCCCAAGGTACCGGGCGTAAACTTCTCGTTTGTTGGCGATGCGACGACCCGCATGCTATCTCTGTTATCGGGGGAATCCGATATCATTGAGCGTCTGGAAGCCGAACAGGTGGAAACCATCAAATCCAATTCAAAATTCAAACTGAATGAAGCCGTTTCGGTTGAAAATAAATACCTGTGGTTTCGTTGTTCTAAACCACCGTTTAATGACTGGCGCATGCGTCGCGCTGTTAGTCATGCAATTGACCGGGATGTTCTGCTTGATGTATTGGGTGTTTCCGGAACAGCGTCAAACGCCTGGATTTCTCCTGTGAAGTTCGGTTATGTGGATACACCAAATTATCCAAAATATGATCCCGCGCTTTGTCAGAAATTCCTGGCGGAAGCTGGCTTCCCCGGCGGTAAAGGTCTGCCGAAACTGGAATACATTACTTCTGTCGGCTTTTATCCTAAAACCAAGGAATATGGCGAAATCATTACGGCCATGCTCGAGGAACAGGGCTTTAATATTGAGTTCAGCGCCATGGAAGTGGCCGCTTGGGGTGACAGGTTGTATGACCGCCCGGGTGGTGGGCCAGGCCACATGATTGATTGCGGTTGGGCAACCGGGTCACCTGAACCCGATCTGGTTCTGCGAACGCACTTTCACTCCTCATCCAAGCGCATTACTGGTATTGTCGACCCTGAAATTGATGCAGTTTTGGATAAGGAACGTAACGCTCTTGATCCTGCTGAAAGAAAACGGATCATTCAGGAAGAAGTTATGCCAATGTTGGCTGAAAAGGTACCGTCTCTGTCTCTGTTCACATCGGTGTTTATCCACGCCATGCGTAAAGAACTGGATGGAATGTTGATTTATCCAAATGGAATGTTGGATGCAACGAGTGCGACGAACAGTTAAGTCAGACACTAAATAGCCTGCTGCCGCGAAATATTTTCGAGGCAGCAGGCAACATTATCAAATGAGGTTATAAGTTGTTCATCCTTGGGTTTTTAACAAGAAGGATATTACAGGGCTTTATTGTTCTGTTCCTTGTAACTTTTGCCATTTTTACACTATTGCGTGTTGTTCCGGGTGATCCGGCGCGCCTGATTGTAGGCGGAATGGCCCCAGATAACGTCGTTGCGCAAAAAGCCGAAGAACTGGGCCTCAACGATCCCATACCCGTTCAATTTATAACTTACCTTGGCCAACTGGTTCAGGGTGATATGGGCAATTCATTCCTGCGACCAAAGAGTGGTGCCATCGTTGGCGCTTCAGAATACGATGATCCCACACGCGGGAATAGGGCTCAGGTATTGGATCTGATACTAGAACGTTTGCCGTTAACCTTACAACTGGCCGGTGTTTCAATCGTATTCTGTTTATTAATTGCGTTTCCTTTAGGCGTAGCCGGGGGGCTAAGGCCGGGTTCTTGGATGGATAGATTAGCGTTTTTTGCCGGATCATTGTTTGTTTCCATGCCAAATTTTTGGCTTGGAATCGTTTTGGCCATGTTGATATCGGTGAAGATGGGTTTACTGCCATCAATCGGATACAAGGGATTTAGCTATACCATCCTGCCAGCCTTTGTGCTTGCCATTGAACTAGCTCCATTTGTCATCAGAACATTGACAGTCTCAATTGCGCAGGTGATGCAGGAAGAGTTTATTACCATTGCTCCCATTCGCGGATTAACGCCCTTTCGCATCGTTTTTGCTCATGCAATCAGAAATGCGTCTATTCCTTTACTGAATTTATTCGGGATACAATTGGGCACACTGTTAGGTGGGGTGTTGGTCGTAGAATATATATTTGACTATCCCGGGCTTGGTCTATTGACGATTAATTCTGTCCTGCAACGAGATTTTCCCCTTATCCAGGGCATCGCCATTTTCATCAGTGGTATTTTTGTTTTCATCAATATTATTGTCGACCTTGCAGCCACGGCCATTGATCCAAGGTTGGAATACTGACCATGGACATCAAGGTAAAAAATATGGTGCAACCATCTATGGATGGTATGGATTTATCCGTTAGCCCTGCAAAAAGAATGTGGATTCTGGCCTGGAACAGTGCTGCTTTCAAGTTTGGCTTTTTCATCTTCGGTGCATTGATGTTGACGGCCTTGGTTTATCCGGAATTCAGTTCTGTTGATCCGACAAAAATGAATTACCGGGCACGGTTGTTGCCTCCCATTTTTGTCGGTGATTGGACATCGGCGCATCCACTGGGTACGGATCAACTTGGCCGGGATTTGCTGTTGCGGTGCCTGGTCGGGTTGCGATACTCGGTACTGATCGGTGTTACAACAGTCGTTTTGATGTTTATCCTTGGCTGTGGGTTGGGATTGGTTTCCGGCTATAAGGGTGGTGTTATCGACACCATCATCATGCGCCTTACCGATGCCCAGCTTTCCATTCCGATGATTATACTTGCCATTGCTGTACTTGGCGTATCCCGGCCAACCGTACCGGCAATCATTATTGTTCTTGGTATGGCAGGATGGCCACTATACGCCCGGGTTGCCAGAAGTGTCACAATGTCGGAACGTCAGCGCGAATACATCCGTGGCGAGCGCGTTCTGGGTGCTTCTGATTGGCGCATACTGTTTCTTTTCATTGCACCAGCGGTTTTGCCGCCTATCGCATTTGTTGCCATTCTCGATGTTGCCAGAATGATGATCTTTGAGTCTATATTGGGTTTTCTTGGGTTGGGGGTTCAGCCGCCAACACCAACATTTGGCAATATTATAGCAGATGGTCGCAAGTATCTGATTAATGCCTGGTGGGTAGCCACCATGCCCGGGATTTTTCTTCTGGTTACTTTGACGAGCCTCAACCTCATGGGTTCGGCATTTGAAAAAGCCAGGAATCAGGTCCTGAAGGGCGAACACTGATGACGGATAAAAAACTTCTTCGGGTCGATGGACTATCGGTTGATGTGGTCAAAGGCACAATGGTCACACCTGTGTTGAGCGACATTTCTTTTTCCCTGAATACCGGACATGTTCTGGGTGTTATCGGTGAAGCGGGATCGGGTAAGACCGTTCTCTCACGAGCTTTGGTGAACGGTCTGGGACCGCCGCTTGAGATATCGAGCGGCCAGGTGATTTACAAGGGGAGAAATATTTTAGATCTATCCCAACGCGAACTGCGCCTGATCAGGGGAAAGGAAATCGGATATATTGGTGCTAACCCCATGGGCTCACTGGACCCGACAATGGCGATCGGTGAACAAATTGTGGAAAAGCTGAGATCCGTGCGACCAGATATGAGCGCTGTTGCAGCCAAGGAGCGAGTTCTTGATGTCCTTGCTTCTGTGCACATTCCATCACCTGAGGCTCGGTTTCACGAATTTCCATTTCAATTCAGTGGCGGTATGATGCAACGTGTGATGATTGTCGATGCGCTGGTTACCGACCCTACATTCCTTGTCGCCGATAATATTACCCAAGCCCTGGATGTTACGGTGGCTGCCCAGATAATTCGGTTGATCGAGGAACTGCGGTTAAAATTCAACACCGCGATCGTCTTTGTATCGTCATCTTTACCCGTTGTCAGCAGCCTGGCTGACGAGATACTGGTATTACATGAAGGCAAGATTGTTGAACATTCAACGCCTCATGAGTTAATAAATCAACCAAGACATGACTATACAAAAAGCCTGCTTGCACGGCTTCCCAGAATATGGGGAGACGATGTGAAACAGTTGGCCGAAAATAATGGTGATGTGGTGCTATCGGTCCGCGATGTTGCAAAGACCTATGTTGTACGCAAACGTGGTACATTTAATGATCATAATTATGTGCAGGCGGTCCGTGGGGTGTCTTTTGATATTCACGAAGGTGAAAATTTTGGTATCGTCGGGGAATCCGGATGTGGCAAATCCACCTTGACCCGTCTCCTCGCATGGCTTGAGACCCCTGATGCAGGTACCATACGGTTTCAGGGTTTTGATTTAGCGGAACTAACCAAGGCTGAACTTGTGACAATGCGCAGTTCATTCCAGCTGCTTTTACAGGACCCCTATAATGCGCTGCCATCAAGAATGCCTGTGGGTCGGATAATTGCCGAATCTCTATATATTCACGATGGCGGATCAAAAGAAGAAATACGCCGGAAGGTGCTTTCTGCTATGGAAGAAGTCGGATTGCCAAAAGACCTGGAAAACAGCCTGACTGTTGGGCTCAGTGCCGGACAGCGACAAAGGGTGTGTATTGCGCGTGCGCTGGTTCTGGAACCCAAACTTTTGATACTGGATGAGACGTTGTCTGCACTTGATCAGGTGGAACAGGCCCAATTACTCGAACTTTTTGCATTACTGCAAGAAAAATACCGTTTTACATATGTTTTCATTTCTCATGATATGGCCATGGTTCGAAAGGTTTGTAATCGTATTGCCGTCATGTATCTGGGAAAAATCGTTGAATTGGCAGGAAACTCGATCTTGTTTGAAAACCCTCAGCACCCTTATTCAAAAGCCCTTTTGAGCGCCGTTCCAACCCTCGATGACCACCCGTTTCAGGCAGAGGAGTATCTCCTGGATGGGGAGCCGCCCAGTCCCGTTGATATACCGCAAGGCTGTACGTTCATGACCCGATGTCCCGCCCGTATGAAAATATGTGGTAGTAGAGAACCAGATCTGAATATTACTGTCGGCAGGGCGCAATCAGCCTGCTTTCGTGCAACCGAGATGGGGGATGAAGTACCCCACCAGTTAAAATAATAGAGAACGATCATGTCAAATTTTCACCGACGAGAAGTCATTCTTTCACGTATCGATTCTGAACATCGCGTTTCCGTAATGGAACTGGCAGAAGAATTACAGGTAACCGATGAGACTATCAGGCGTGACCTGAAGGAACTGGAATCCGAAGGGGCCTTGCGCCGTGTTTATGGCGGGGCCTTACCTGTAACGCGAATTGATGATGATCCCATATCTGAACGTGGATATCGCCACGCAAAGGAAAAAGGTATTATTGCAAGTTTGGCTCGCGATCAGATATCTGATCAAACGGCAATTTTTCTGGACACAGGAACAACGACACTGGCCCTGGCTCGCCGATTGTCTGGATTTACAAATGTAAAACTCTATACCAATTCCTTGCAGATCGTTGAAGCGGCACGCGATCATCATGGTATTGTGATCCAGTTGACGCCTGGCCGATTACGCAGAGTGGAACGCGATCTGGTCGGGTATGACACCATTTCATACATTCAACAATTTAGCTTCGATATTGTTTTTATGGGTGTTGCTGGGATTGATAGCGAGCACGGCTTCATGGATTTCGGTGAGGATGAAGCCCGTATTCGTCAGGCCCTTCTTAATCATGCCCGTCGTCGGATATTTTTGGCTGACTCTAGCAAGTTTGGGGTGAATGCAAATGTTATTACGGCGCCGTTTTCAGACGGCCAGATCATCATTACAGACCAGAAACTAAAGGGAAGTTTTGCTAAAAAACTGGATGACGCAGGCGTTGAAGTCATCCATGGCTGATGCCGTTCATTAAATAGGAAATATCATGAAGGAATTGGGTGAAGCGGCAAACGAAATAGAGAGACGAATAGAAGCTTCGATAGCCTCAGTTGAGGCTTGGAAAGGGCGGTCCATAACATATTCTCCCGCCGCTCCATCCGTTGTTTCACCTATTCACCGGGCCGTTGAAAATGCCTGTTTTAAAATCTGTCTTGATAACAAGGATTACTTTTTCCTGAAGGCGCTGCACGAAGACATGGCAGATTTTACCGATATTTCACAAACAGCTCAGATATGTGGCCAACTTGGCGGTCTGGGGGTAACGCCCGTTCTGCGATCAACAAATGAAGAATGCAAAACTGTAATTTTTGATTATCTGGATGAAGACTGGTCCTGGGGGAAAGTTAATGACCTGGGTAAACCAACCATATTAGAAAACACCATTGAAGCTAAAAAGAAAATTCAGGCAAGCCAGCCTTTTGATCGAGAACGGTCTGTTTTTGACCTCATTCGATCCTACTGGCAACGAGTTGGTGAAATCAGTGCTTTTGTACCGTCAGATACTAGCGAAATCGTCGACGATGTTGAAAATATTGAAAAGGCCATCTTGGCCGGAGGGGCCGACACAAAACCTTGCCACGCCGATGGAACAGCGTCCAATATAATGATTAACACTGATGGTGCGGTTAAGTTGGTTGATTTTGACTGGAGCACCAACGCCGACCCTCATTATGACGTATCAACCCTCATGTTGGAGGCATTCCAAAACGAAGCAGATATGTGGAACGTGGTCGAGATATTTGATGGTAGTCTTAATGAACGCATTTATAACCGATGCCGGCTTTATGGCATTGCTGACGATTTGATGTGGGCATTGTGGGGCTTCCTGAGTTTCAAAATATCTCCGCGTGTGGAAGTTGAATTCACAAAATATGCCGAGTGGCGATTACTTCGATGCAGGATGAATCTGGGTGATCCAGGCTACGAAAAATGGTTGCGACGGGTTTAGGGGACCAGCACATGCGACGAAATTATGGAGAAGCAACGAACCCGGCAGAACGCGCCCTTGAAGGGGCCGCAGATCTAATCGATGAATGGAAAAACAAAAACATTTCGTATGAGCCTGTTGTCGGTGGCATTAGCAATTCGAACTGGCGTGTATATGTGCAAGATCACGATGTTTCATATTTTGTGAAAGTTCCAGGGCGTGGAACGGAAATGTTTATCGACCGTGACGCCGCCCATGATGCCAGTGTTAAAGCATACAATGCGGGTGTTAGTGCCAAGGTATATCATTATCTGCGCGATACGGGTGTCGAGGTCATAGAATTTATTGACGGATTACGCACATCTACCAACGGCGATTTTTTAAATGATGCGGTCCGGCGAAATGCGATCAGGGCCTTACGGGATTTCAACAACGGTGAAACTCTCAATTTACGCAAGACCCTGTTCGACATGATCGATGAACATATAGCCCAAACACTGGAACTGGGCGGTCACTTCCCCCATGATTTTGGATGGCTGAACGGAAAATACCGCCAAGCCAGGTCAGCTCTGGAAGCGTCGGGCCTTGATATTGTCCCTTGCATGAATGATACATTGGCAGGAAATTTCCTTCTTGACGATGACAACAACGTCATCCTGGTTGATTTCGAATATGCTTCGGGCAATGACCGATGTGCAGAACTGGCCGTATGGTTTGGCGAAATGTTCTTTCCACCTGAAATAGAAAAAGAAGTCGTCGAAGAATATTTTGGCACTGTCGATGACAGGGAACTCGCCCGGATTACTGTATTTAAAGCGCTTGCCGATCTGAAATGGTCGACATGGGCGATGGTACAAAATCAAGTTTCAGTCCTGGATTTTGACTTTTTTAAATATGGCGTTTGGAAGCACATGCGTGCGCGCAGCCTCATGCGTCACCCTGAATGGGAAAGCTGGCTTCGTATGGTTTAAAGAAACTTAACTTTGACTATGGCATTGCTTTTTATAGTGTTGTGGAATGAAAACTCACAACCCATTTCGCTACTTCAAAACTTCACTAGAGGTTATCCGCCTGGCTGTGATAATGTATGTTCGGTGCCAGAAACTCTACAATAAGGTGGTACATAGAAATGGAGCCAGCCACACTTGGCAGCACCCATTCTAGGTCGCAATCCAGATATTTTCTTCCAGATACCCGAGATCAAAAAGGTCGCTCAGGAGGGTTGTAACATGGGGTGTCAATTCCCCGCCGGCTTCAACCAGCATTCGGCCATTTGAGGTGTAAACATTTTGAGTCAACATGGCGTTTTGCGGAATGTCTTTTACGGAGCACTGACGACCACGAACATCCTCACGTTCTACCGAGGATTTCTCCGCCCGATACAAGGGTTCATTGACAGGCAGTGTACTGGCACTTTGTGATAAATGAGCGTTTCTATCGAGGATCTGCGCAACAGGGATATTATCGCTGGCTGCGTCCAAATTAACCACCTGGTATTCCGATACCGATTTAACCCAATTGCCTTGATAGTCTTGATGCAGCATCAAGCTGAGACGGTGTTCCAGTCCTCGCTTGGAAATTGGTTTAATAAGAAAAGCACTGATGTCCAGGGCCAGGGCTATCTCGACCAGAGTATTGTCTGAGTGTCCTGTCAGCATTGCAAAGGGTGTGCTTCTATCAATAAATCCTTTGCCAATACGAATAGTCTTGAGTAAATCCAGGCCATGCATTCCTGGCATGTTGAAGTCAGATATGATGATAACCTGTTGCCGTGACAAATCGCTCAATACCGCGAGGGCTTGTCTGCCATTCTCCGCTTCCAGAATATTTATTGCCCCGAGGTCGCTTAACAGTCCCCTCACCATACGGCGACTGAAGTTCATGTCATCGACGACAAGAACCTGCACAGTCGATAGTGTCGTTCTCAGCCAATTTTCATCCACAATTGCCATCTGAGATTATCCCTTGCCCTTCCGCTTTAAAATATAATCTACGATTCGGCCAAACTCCAGTTTTACCGTCTTGTATTTATCGTTCATAAGGGCCCAGTCCTCGTTGAATGCTTCGCTCTCCATTTGGGCGAGGACCTGTGAGAGGGGCAGGGCCGTTGCATTCAGGGCATCGCCTTTCAGGGCGTGGGCGACCGTTCGGACCGCTTGAGGGGCTCTGTTTGCGATGGCTGTTTCCAAAGGTTTCAGCTCTTGGGGAAATAGCTCGATAAACATATCCAAAAGCTCAATCAGAGAGGCCTCGTCATCGGTGCCCATTAACTCAGATAACTGCTTGAAATTAATCGGCGAGCGATCATCGTCATGGCAGGGTTTTCTTGCCACTTGTTGTACGCTCTCTCCGCCCCGTTCAATGTCGTCATCAGCGGCCCACCGATTAAGGATCATGGCAAGATTTTCGATCAGAACCGGCTTGACCAGAACGTCGTTCATTCCGGCGGAAAGGAACGTCGCATGATCTGAACGCGACGCGTGGCTTGTCATGGCAATGACCGGCGTGCACCGTTCATGGCTCGCCTGTTGTTCACGCAAACGCCTAGTGAACTCAAGGCCATCCATATCAGGCATTGAGATATCACTGAAAATTACGGAATATTTATTTATACCTGTCATCTTCAGGGCTTCCGACCCGCTTGAAGCGAGATCGCAATCAACGCCCAGTTTTTGGAATTTCTTTTGTGCTACCGTTCGATTGATAAGGGTGTCATCGATAACCAGGACAGGGTCGCTTACCGCCAGATTGATCCTGGCATTGCTTAACCGGTCCAATGTTTCCAGAAGTTTAGCGCTATCCAGGGGTTTGCTAAGAACCGCGTTCATCCCGGCATCCAGACATGACTGAAGCTCAGTTTTTATGGCACTCGCCGTAATGCCAACAATCGGGATCGAAGCCAGGGGGGTGACCATGGATCGGATGCGCCGGGTCGCCTCGAGACCGTCCATTTCCGGCATATGACGGTCCATGAGAATAATATCAAAGATTTCATTTTCCAGTATTGATAGAGCCTCGATACCATCTCCGGCATTAACGATGTGATGGCCCGCCCGGGCGAGGGTCTTTTCTGCAACAAGCCGGTTTACCGGGTTATCTTCTACTTGCAGGACGCGAAGTGTGCGTGACTTCCCCTTCATTGCCATATGCTCTGGTGTATGGGTGAGCATTGATTTCCGAAATTCTTGAACGTTGGTTGCATGGTCGATCTTGAATGTCGCGCTAAATCTGAATGTCGTGCCTTCATCAAGGATGCTCTCAAGACTGATCTCACCATCCATCATGTTGACCAGCCGGCGGCAGATGGCCAGACCCAAACCGGTTCCGCCGTATTTGCGGGCCACGTCCACTGACCCTTGCGAATAATCTGCAAACAGTTTCCGCTGGGCTTCGGGGGAAATTCCCACGCCTGTATCCTTGACAGAGAACATTAAAATGGCGGAATCGTTCGTCGCTGATTGCAGTTTTGTGTTTACACTCACCGATCCGTTTGGCGTAAATTTAAGGGCATTACTCATTAAATTCAGCAGCACCTGGCGCAATCGGTGCGGATCACCTATGAGCACCGCTGGTATGGCCGTATCTACCGTGCTCGTCAGCTCCAGATTTTGTTCCTCTGCCCAGGGGATCATGATCGCCATGGCTTGCTCTACCAGATCAGCAGCAATAAAGGGGATTTCTTCGAGCTTAAGTTTATCGGCATCGAGCTTCGATATATCGAGCAGATCATCAATGATGGTCAGCAAGGCTTCGCCTGACGATATGATTATATCAACATCTTCGCGTTGCTCGACATCCAAATTCGTATCGCGCAATAATCTGGCCATGCCGAGAACGCCATTCATGGGTGTGCGGACCTCATGACTGACGACGGCGACAAATTCTGATTTCATATCTGCCGCTTTTTCTGCCTGTTCCTTGGCCTCTTTAAGCACATTTTCAATACGTTTGTGTTCGGTGATGTCCTGAACAGTCCCGATAGACTCGATCAAACGCCCACTATTGTCGAGGACTGGATTACCGATCTCCCTGATATGCCTGACCGTTCCGTCCGGGCGTACAATGCGGTATTCAACATCCCAGGAAATTGATTTAGCCTGGGCATGGAGAAGCACGGTCTCTACATGATCGCGATCATCGGGATGGGCGCGCATGATGTCAGCTTTTGTACTCGTCATGCGAGCCAGATACATTTCTCGTGAGTAGCCATGAATAAGCGCGCATTGCTCGGAACAATATGTGCATCTGTCTTCGATTTCGTCCCACGTCCAATGCCCCAAATGCGCAATCTTGACAGCTTCCTTGATAATCGCTTCGTTTTTGCGTAGTGCCTCCTCTACATTTTTTCGTTGCTCAACTTCGCGAGACAAACGACGGTTCCAGTAAACTATCAAGATTACAATAATTGCCCCCACAGTTCCGGCCTGCAACGCTATACGGCGAACCTTGGCACTTCTAATGCCGATTTGATATTGTGTGGACCCCCATTTCTGTCGAATGGCCGCTTCTTCCTCAGGCTTGATGGTCGCCAAAACCTTATTTATAATCTCCACCAGTTCAGGCCAATCCTTGCGGACCCCGAATGAAAGTCCCGGTAAATTCAGGTTAGCGGGGGCGGCAACCACCAGATTAGTAAGGTCATGATTTTTGATGAGGTAAGTTGCCACCCCAAGATTTAGAACTGTCGCATCGGCGCGGTTTTCAGCGACTGCCACGAGCGCCTGCAAGGGTGTATCAACAATGAGGTGCCGGGCAGTTGGATATTTCGATAATATTTGTTCGGCCGATGCATATCCTTCTACCAGGGCAAGTTTCCGATTTTTCATATCCGACAGTCCAGCAATCAAAGCATGATCCACGCGCATGAATATTACCTCGGGAAAGATCAGGGTCTCTTGTGAAAAAATCATGAATTCATTGCGTTCGCGGTTACTGGTAACTGCGGGTAACATGTCCACAATGCCAATTTTCAACCCGTCGATAACCTGGCTTTTTGTAAGGTCGGGAACGATCTCCAGCGTGATACCCAGGCGTTCTGCGATGATGCGGGCGTAATCTGATGCCATGCCCGAATACGTGCCATCTTCCGCGATATATTCGAATGGCGGGTAAGCAGGATCAACGCCAAGACGGATATGCTTGTGTTCAGCTAACCAGGCTTTTTCCTGTGCCGTCAGTACGAGTTTTGAAATTACAGGTGCTGCGGTTGCCGCAACACTGATCCAGCGCTGGCGCAAGGCTTTGATTTCCTCTGGTGAGACAACTTTCATGGCCTTGTTTATTATTGAGATCAGCTCGGGCAAATCCTTGCGGGTGGCAATGTTGAGTTGGGCATAATTTACGCCGCCCAATTTCACTTCCCCCGAAAGCACTAGTCCAGTCATCATTTCCCGGTCTAACAGGTAATTGAAAACGGCTAGTTCACCCAAAGCTGCATCGGCTTTGCCGAATGCCACAGCCTTCAGGCTCTCTCCCACATTTTTAACCAGGTGTAAATTAATTTGGGGGTAATCCCGTTTAAGAATTTCCTCATAAAAGAAACCCTTGGGCAACGCCACAGACTTTCCAGAAAGCTCTTCCAGATCGCTGTAGGGAGTTTCACGGCGGCTTAAAATTGAATTGGGGTTAAAGGCGTAGGGTTGTGTATAAAGCAGATACTTCTGGCGCTCGGGTGTTTTAACGATATTCAGCATAACGTCCAGTTCACCACTTTTCATGAACCCCAGGAACTCATTCCAGGTTGGCCCGGTGACATATTTGATCTCAATATCAATATACTTTGCCAATAAGTTCATATAGTCGATGGAGAAACCTTGCGGCTTATTCTCTTCGAAAAAGTTAAACGGTGGCCAGTCAGTTTCGTTATGGACCCGTATCACGGGATGGCCAGCTAACCACTGGCGTTCCTGGGCGGTAAGATTTAACCGCTTGTCCGTATACTGGGTGTAAAATTCTACCGGGTTGCTGATCGAAGCCCAGCGTCGTTCAATTTCGCGACGTTCATTTATACTTACCAAATCCATACCGGCATTGATGAGCTTAATCAGATCCGTGTTACCCTTTGTGGCAGCGACGAACCATTTTTCGGTATAAAGTGGCTTGCTTGCGGGGGCCTCAAAAACATAACCCAGCCCTGATTTTTGAAGATGAAAGATGCCCGTTGGTGTGTCAGCGGCGAAGGCCTGTAATCTTCCTTCACTCAGGGCCTCCATCATTTTTTCATAGCTATCATATCCGGCGATGTTTTCGGCAGGTAATTTTTTCTTCAGGAAACCTTCCACATAATCACCAGACAAAACGCCGACTTTGTAGGCGATCAGGTCTTCTACCGTTTCGATACCGGGCAGGTCTTTATGAACGAAAAATTGCGTATCGGTCTCGGTCAGGGAGGTGCCGTATTCAAGAAACTCGGCCCTGTCATTATTAAAAAAAAGGCCCGCGTGGGCATCGGCTCTGCCATCTGCCACCATGCGCAGGGTTTCTTCCCATGTGGCAGGCTTGAATTCAATGGCGATGCCCGTTTTTTCGGACCATAAGCGCCACATGTCGATAATTAATCCGTCTGCCTCACCGTCCTTGTTCTGAAAATGGAATTGCACACAATCGGTACAATAGGCCACGGAGATACTATCAGGCTTGTCTGATATCAAGGCTGCGGATGCTGAATAAGATATACCCCAGATCAGGGTAGCCATTGACGCCAGGGTGATCCATATAGTCAAAAAGCGCTTCATCTGTCTCCCGGAGGTGTAATCTCATTGGGCTTCAAAGATGGCAGATATAAAAACTCTTATACTCGTATAATTTGATGGCACCATATGGTAGCCGATTATCGATGAAAACTGCAACTGTTGGTAAGGGCCTCTGCCGTGTGATGGCAGCTTAGTTTGGCCCCATTGAGACACAATTACCGAAAACTGAGATCAGTTCGCGATCGTCTGGCAGCACCCTGCAATTATAGTATAATAAACCGGGAGATCGAAGACGGCTAAAGTGATAAGATCAACCTTTGAATGGACAGTCCACGTGTATAGAAATAAATACCCTGGTTTTATTTTATTCCTGGTAATTTATCTGATCAGCTTTTCTGTTGGCGCGTCGCCCGAAAAAATTATCCAGGAACTTCGTCTTCCACCGGGCTTTCAGGTGGAGGTTTTCGCCCAGGTGCCAGGTGCACGCTCTCTTGAGGTCGCTAGCGATCTCGGGGTTGTTTTCGTTGGCACGCGTGGCAGCCGGGTATATGCCATTGATTTGAAAACCCGGATACCGCGTGTTTTCGCGAGTGGCCTGAAGGTGGCCAACGGTATCGCTTATCGGGACGGCTTTCTCTATATCGCCGAACAGCACCGTGTTATCCGCGTAACAACAGATGGCAGCAAAGACGTGCAAATTCTTTTTGATGGACTTCCCGACAAGTCTCATCATGGTTGGCGGTATGCAACGTTCGGGCCGGATGATCGCCTGTATATCTCCGTCGGCGCACCCTGTAACATCTGTACCGTCAACGGCCTTGAAGGAAAGATCATTGCCCTGTCACCGCGTGGCGGAAAACCGGAATTGGTGGCTTTGGGTGTGCGCAACCCGGTCGGACTTGCATTCCATCCAAAATCACAACTATTGTATTTCACCGATAATGGTGCCGACAATATGGGCGACGACAGCCCTCCTGACGAGTTGAACCGGCTCGATATAGCAGGCCAGCATTTCGGTTATCCATGGTTTGGCGGTGGACAGGACAGGACTCCCAAATTTGCTCGTCAGCCATTGCCTGAGGGCAATTTTATCGCCCCTGTCATCAAATTTGGTGCTCATGTTGCCGCACTCGGCATCCATTTCTATAGCGGTTCGATGTTTCCGCCAGAATATCGAGATGACGCTTTCGTCGCACAACACGGCAGCTGGAATCGATCATCACCAGTTGGCTATCGTGTGGTGAGGGTTCGTTTCGATCAAGCGGGCCAACCAGTGAGCTATGATCCTTTTATCGAAGGCTGGCTGAACGAAGGTTCAACACTGGGTCGCCCGGTGGATGTTGCTGAATTGCCCGATGGCTCATTATTGGTTTCGGACGATTACAATGATTTGATTTGGCGCATTACATACCAGGCCCCATAAATTACACCACAGACTGCGTCAACCAAAGTTCTAAATGCCCGGAATTGACATTAGGGTTGATTGCCTCGAAATCTCCCTGGGGGCAATCTGGCAGCTATCAATAACAGTATTACAGATAGCGATATGTCAGATCAGCAAATAAAAATCAGGGTTTGGGACTTACCCGTACGGATATTTCATTGGGGACTGGTCGGTTTTGTCGCCACTGGATTAATAACCGGGTTCTTTTCGCCTGAATGGTGGATGGGTATTCATGTATGGGCTGGTTATGGCACCGTGTTGTTGGTTGTGTTCCGGTTGGTGTGGGGTGTTTTTGGTTCGGAATTTTCCAGATTTGAGACTTTCTCGTTTACGCCCGCAGAGATTATAGCCCACATACGTGAGTTGATTTTCCTGCGACCACACCATTTCATCGGTCACAATCCGGCCGGAGCAATGATGATTTTTGCCCTGGTCTTCATTTTGTCCGCCATTACCCTCAGCGGGCTTCTGGTGCTTGGCGGGGAAGAAAATCAGGGGCCATTGGCCGGGGCGATAAATTATTGGGTTGGTGACTTCGCCGGCGAGGTCCACCTGGTTCTCACCATTATTCTTATGGTCTTGATCAGCCTTCATATTATGGGTGTTTTTATAGAGACACGCCTGACCCGTGAAAACCTGATTAAATCCATGGTTGATGGCTACAAAATTATTCCACACGGCAAATCTGCTCCTGAAAGGCGTCTGTCCAGACCCTTGGCGGCAGCCGCCTGTCTTTTGGCTTTCGCTAGCCTGGCCGGTTCCGTGTTATGGGCATTTTCCATCATGCCGCCATCCGGTATTACTCAACTAGCTATAAACGAGGACTACACCACTGAATGTGGTGACTGTCATGAGGCCTATCATCCCTCTTTGTTGCCCAGGGCTTCGTGGGCAATGTTGATGGTAAATCTGGAAGACCACTTCGGTGAGGATGCCAGTCTTGACCAGGATATCACCGCCGGTATTGCCAGCCATCTTGATAGCTATGCTGCGGAAGCCTGGGATACGGAGGCCTCGAACCGTTTTTCCATACTATCACCCGAATTATTACTCCCTGCGCCTTATCAGATTTCTGCAACGCCTTATTGGCAACGCAAGCATGAGGATATCAGCGCCGAAGTTTTCAAACGCAAAAGCATCGCCAACAAATCCAATTGTGCATCATGTCACCGAGACGCTGCGACGGGGCATTTTCATGATCAGGCAATCAACATACCAGAGAAATAATCTATCAGCACCCTAAACGGTAAGGAACAGTACTCATGAAAATCTATCGCAAAACAATTGTAATCGCTACAGCAGCTATTGTATCGGGTTGGCTGTCATCCAGCCCCGTTGCCGCTGATGTGGCCCGCGATGCCATTATGGATGGTTTTGCTGCTCAGGCTGATATGGCCTTTTCGGCAGACCGTGGAAGGGTACTTTTTGAAATCAAACAAGGCGGTGGAAAACCGGAAACTCCGTCCTGTACCACGTGTCACAACGCCTCACCACAGAACGCAGGGCAAACCCGCGCTGGCAAGCTCATCGAGCCAATGGCTGTTTCCAAAACACCTGGCCGTTTCACCGACCCCAAGAAGGTTAAAAAATGGTTCCGGCGTAATTGTAAGAGCGTTTTGGGGCGCGAGTGTAGCGCGCAGGAAAAAGGTGATTTCCTGACTTTCATGGTGTCCCAGTAATCCGTTTAACTATCTAATTCCCAACAGGAAAGGTAAAATAAATGAACAAAATCCATCATATAGTGGTTGCAAGTGCTTTCGTGGTGGCAACCGCCATGCTTTCTGGACCTGGCGCGGCGGAAAGTTTTCCGCCAATCAGGAACCAGACCGTTAATACCGAGTGCGGTGATTGTCATATGGCTTTTTTTGCAGAGATGCTGCCACGGGGTTCCTGGCTCAAAATTCTCAATAACCTGGAAAACCATTATGGCGAGGATGCCAGCATTGAACCGGCACTGTTGAATGAGGTCATCACCTTTCATACCAGCCGGGCTTCTGATGTTCTGAATTCACGTGGTGCCCGTAAATGGCGCAAGGGTCTGAAAAAAGGTGAAATGCCGGACCGCATCACCACCGCACCGCGCTTCATCCGTAAACACGACGGTAATGACTTCAGGTATATGTGGAAAAAATACAAGGTGACTTCAAATGTCGACTGCGTAGCCTGTCATCGCGATGCCAACAAGGGCCTGTTCGATGATGATTAATAACGTTTCTGCAAGGTGTGTCATATGTATGAATTGAAACAGGATTCCATGTCTGGACATAACGACCAGCAACAACCTGAGAAGGTTGCGGTATGGGATATTGCATTGCGGATTTTCCACTGGTCGATGGTCTGTGCCGTGACTGTGGCGGCGATCACCGGTTATCTGGACTCTGACTGGTTAATGGCGGCCCACGTGTTTGCCGGTTATGCAATCGGGTATTTGTTGGTATTTCGGTTGCTCTGGGGTTTTACAGGCAGTTATTACAGCCGGTTCAGCAGCTTCCCCTTGAAGTCCCGGGATTTAACAAACCACTTGTTGTCTGTTTTTAAAGGCAATCCCAGGACTTATACGGGCCACAATCCAGCAGGTGCCTGGATGATTTTAATATTATTGCTGTCGCTGTTCCTTGTCGAATTATCGGGCTTCGTGGTTTTGGGTGGTGAAGAAAATCAAGGACCTCTCGCTTCGGTAATCAGTTCCCGGGCCGGTGACTTCGCCGAGGATGTCCATGAAACAATTGCAGCAATATTAATGGTGGCAATCGGCGTTCACCTGCTGGGCGTTTTTGTCGAAGTAAAGATTTTCCGTCATCCCGTCCTCAAGGCCATGATATCGGGGAAGAAACCCATTGCAGATGATTATATTGATCCAGGCGGTCCCGGTATCTTGCGCCGCGCTTACGCACGGCTACGCAGATCATTGGAATAGATGCAGTCGTGATTCTACGAAAAATCAATAACTTGCGTCACGGGAGAACCGTCATGTTACGCACCTGTAAATTATCAATAACAACTATGATACTTTTTTTCCTGATAACATCGGTAGCACTTGGCGACGAGCGTTACAGTCCCATCAGGGATAAGACTGTATTACAGGAATGCGGAGGCTGTCATATGGCTTTCCAGTCGAAAATGCTGCCAAAAAGATCGTGGGCGAAAATTCTGAACGGATTGTCAGATCATTTTGGCGAAGATGCAACGCTGGAAAGCGATACTAAAAATCATATACAAACATACCTGCAAAACAACGCAGCAGATGCCGGGTGGTGGGGTGGTAAGTTCATGCGAGGTATTAAGGAACACATGACACCGCTTCGCATCACCGAAACGCCCCATTGGGTCCGCGAACACAATGAAGAAGTCCCCCAGTGGGCATGGAGCGATCCGAAAGTGGCGTCCAAGGCAAATTGCGTTGCCTGTCATCCACGGGCAAATCGCGGAGATTATGATGACGACTGAGTGTATTTGGTGTAGCTATTATGATAATAGAACATTCCTGCATGTGGGATTGGAAACACGTAATATGCTGACTAAACATAAAGACGCTTTTGAAGTTAAATCCTTAATCATTTCCTTTGTGATTATCGCAATCTGTGAAACTTTCTTCGTTCTGGATGTGGTTGCCGACATTTTTTATATTGATATCTCCACATCATGGTTTGACCACAGCCTCATTGAACTTATTACGACGGTTACCCTGGCACCGGCACTGATTGTCATTGGTTTGCGAATTCGACGACTGCTTCGCGAACATCGTGAAGCACAGAATTCTGTCAGGGTTGCTTCGGGTGAATTGTTAGCTGTCATCTATGCCAGATTTGAAGAATGGCAACTGTCACCCTCGGAAAATGATATCGCCCTGTTGTTGATTAAAGGGTTTTCCGCTCAGGAAATTGCCGACTTGCGATCTACCCGTGTCGGAACGGTGAAGAGCCAAAGCAGCACAGTCTATCAAAAAGCAGGGGTGCGGGGCAGGCATGAACTCGTCGCATTTTTTGTCGAAGATTTACTGGTTGGTGAACCTGCTCCCACACCCAATTAAACAACATCAGTCGCTTTGGCCTTTTTCATGGAACACATAGCCCAGCACATTCATCAGCAATTGCGCAGCCAGAAATGCCGTTGAGCCGGAATGATCGTAGTCGGGGGCGACCTCGACAAGATCAATGCCGACGATATCGCCTCGTTTTGACAGTCCTTGCATGATTTCAAGCACTTCATAATAATCAAACCCGCCATGGCTCGGCGTGCCCGTACCCGGTGCGATGGACGGGTCAAATCCATCAATGTCAATGGTCAAATAATAACGAACCCCTTGCGGAACGAGAGCCAGTACACCTTCCTTGCCAAGACGCCGGACATCACGAACCGATAGAATGGTCGAACCCGCAGCACGTGCCGCATCATAATCACCACGATTGGAAGACGACACGTTACGAATACCTAATTGTGTAAACCCCGTCACATGGTCCATTTCCGAAGCGCGACGAAGTGGGTTGCCATGTCCGTTTCTGACGCCATGGCGTTCATCAACAAAATCCAGGTGGGCATCCACATGAATAATATGAACCGGGGCCTGATCATCAAAGGCCCGGATACAGGGAATGTGCACCGAATGATCCCCGCCCAAAACAACCGGCAACGCACCGGCTTTTAGAATTTTCCGTACACCAAATTCAATATTATCATGGCTTTGGATGGTATCTGTGTGGATTATATCGGCGTCACCGATATCAACGATCCGAACTTTATCGGTTGGTAAATAGGTGATGTCGTCTTCGAAATCGTATGCACCTCCGTGGCCAAAGGAAAACAATGTTGAGGCTTCACGAATCGAGCGTGGGCCAAAGCGTGCTCCTGCACGATATTGCGTCCCCATATCAAATGGTGCCCCCAGGACCGCAATATCGGCTGATATGGCGTCCCAATCGAGACATGCCGGTTTTTTGCCAAAAGTGCAGTGACCAACGAACGGTAAATTCAGGCGACCAGTCTCATAGTTATTTTTTGTCATTGGACTTATCTCTCATACAGACAATTATATAAAAATTAACTGTAACTCAGTATATGCGATTTTATAAGTAAAATTTAATGCGTTTTGCTTTCGCATTCGCTGTAATTTCGGTAGAATTTGATAACGTAATACATCGTCAGTAACAGTCTTTATCATCAGGCATCGGGGGTTATCATTTTTCAGGTACGAATACATGGCAGGGGCGGTCAAGGCGTTGTTACGGCTGCTGAATTGCTATCTGTGGCTGCTTTTCTGGAAGGCAAACATGCCCAGGCTTTCCCGAGCTTCGGTTCGGAACGCATGGGAGCCCCGGTTATTTCTTTCTGCCGTCTTGATGACAAAGAAATCCGTCTGCGCGAACCCATCAACGAACCCGATGCCTTGATCATTCAGGACACGACGTTGCTGCATTCTGTGGATGTTTTTCACGGCTTGAAACCGGGTGGTTTCATTCTGATCAATTCCAAGCGCAGCTTTGATGAGCTTGGAATTGCCGAGTTCGTTGCGACGTTTCCAGACCGTCATGTGTGTGTAGTGGGGGCTACGGAGCTGGCCTTGAAGCACGTAAAACGTCCCCTGCCAAATGCCGCCCTGCTTGGTGGTTTTGCCGCCATATCCGGGCAACTTAACATGGATTCTGTGAGCAAGGCTATAATGGGGAAGTTCCCCGGTCCCATAGGTGAAGCAAATATCGCAGCCGCCCAGGAAGCCTTTGATATCGTAAAATCCGCTTAGAACCAGGAGAGCTGAATTGTTGAAACAGATTGAAGGATCGGAAGCTGTTGCCGAAGCCGTGGCGTTATGCCGCCCGGAAGTGGTTTGCGCCTATCCTATTACCCCGCAAACCCACATTGTTGAGGGTGTGGGTAAACGTATCAAAAATGGTTCTTTGGAAAATTGTGAATTCATCAATGTTGAATCAGAATTTGCCGCCTTGTCCGTTGCCATTGGTGCGTCGGCAGCCGGTGCGCGGAGCTATACGGCCACCGCCAGCCAGGGTTTGCTGTATATGGCCGAGGCCGTCTATAACGCTGCCGGCCTTGGTCTGCCCATTGTCATGACCATTGGCAACCGGGCCATTGGTGCGCCGATCAACATCTGGAACGATCACACCGACAGCATGTCCATGCGTGATTCCGGCTGGATACAACTGTTCGCCGAAACCAATCAGGAAGCACTGGATCTGCATATTCAGGCTTTTCGGCTGGCCGAAGAACTCAGCTGCCCTGTAATGGTTTGCATGGATGGTTTTATCCTGACCCATGCTTATGAGCGCATCGATATGCCGACCCAGGAAGAAGTCGATGCTTTTTTGCCTCCCTATGAGCCTATCCAGGTGCTTGATCCTGACGAACCTTATTCCATCGGAGCCATGGTCGGACCCGAAGCCTTCACCGAGGTTCGCTATCTGGCCAACGACAAACAGTTGCAGGCCCTCAGGCTGATCCCAGAAATTTCAAATGTCTTCAAGGACGTGTTCGGGCGTAATAGTGGCGGCCTGGTGCAGCCCTACCGTCTGGATGACGCCGAGACTGTAGTGGTGGCATTGGGTTCGGTTAATGGCACGATTAAGGAAGTCGTTGATGCCATGCGCAAGGACGGAGAAAAAATCGGATCTCTTGGCATCAGTTCTTTTCGGCCATTCCCGCAAGAGGCCGTGTATGATGCAATAAACCATACCAAACGCATCGTCGTGCTGGAAAAAAGTATGGCGCCCGGCATGGGAGGGATCGTTGACAGCAATGTACGAATGTCTCTGTCCGGTCTGTCGACGCCTGTTCACACCATCATTGCCGGGCTTGGTGGTCGCCCCATAACCATGGCTTCGCTGCGTGAGGTTTTTGAGATTGCCGGTGAAGATCGACTGCCAAGAATACAGTTTCTCGACATCGATCATGCTGCCGTTGAACACGAAATCGTTCGGGCCCGTCATACCAGGCGTTCCGGCCCTACCGCAGAATCTATTTTGCGCCACAAAGCTGTAAACCCAGCACAGAAAGGGTGAGAAGAAAACCATGACTGAACAATCCTCACCACAAACCGTAAAATTTTATCAAACCGGCACACGGACAGTCGGCAACCGATTGCTCGATGAAACCGGACGCAGTGTGCAAGCCAGTACAAAGCGTGCCAATGCCATCACATCCGGGCACCGCGCCTGTCAGGGTTGTGGCGAAGCCCTGGGTGCACGTTACGCCCTCGATGCCGCAATGAATGCGTGCAATAGCCAACTGGTCGCTGTCAACGCTACGGGCTGCCTGGAAGTTTTCACAACGCCTTATCCTGAAACCTCCTGGCAAATTCCCTGGATACATTCACTGTTTGGCAATGCGCCGGCTGTTGCGACCGGTGTGGCGGCGGCCTACCGGGTGAAAGGTCGCAAGGACATACGCGTTGTTGCCCAGGGCGGTGACGGCAGTACCACCGATATCGGTTTTGGTTGTTTGTCGGGCATGTTTGAACGCAATGATGATGTCCTCTATATCTGTTATGACAATGAAGCCTACATGAACACAGGTGTTCAGCGGTCCAGTGCCACACCACCGCGCGCACGTACCGCAACCACCCAGGCCGTTGGCGATGCACCGGGTAATGTGTTTGGCACCGGCAAGAATCTGCCGCAAATCGCCATGGCCCATAACATTCCCTACGTGGCGACGGCCAGTGTAGCAGACCTGAATGACCTGGAGGCCAAGGTGAAAAAAGCCACGGCAATTCGGGGCGCACGCTATATTCATATTATGGTTCCGTGCCCGTTGGGTTGGGGTTCGGTAGCCTGTGATACCATCAGGCTTGCCCGTCTGGCCATTGAGAGCGGACTGTTCCCGCTCTATGAGGCCGAACACGGTGCGGTGACCAACGTTAAAAAAATCCGCCGCCAGGTGCCGGTTGTGGATTATCTGAAACTGCAAAGGCGCTTTGCGCACCTGTTCAAAAAAGGTGCCGAAGATACCGATAGCATCACCGCTATTCAGCATATGGCTGACTTCAATATCAAGAAATTTAATCTGGTCGGTATCAAAGAGGAAAAAACGAAATGAAACAACTCCCCTTTGCCATCACCCTGGACCCGGGAACTTCGCTGGCAAATGAAACCGGATCGTGGCGTTCAGAGAAACCGGTCTTTCTGGATCGAATTCCACCGTGTAATCAGATTTGCGCGGCCGGTGAAGATATTCAGGGTTGGTTGTATCATGCCGAGGAAGGTAACTATAAAGCCGCTTGGCAGGCATTGATCGCCAACAACCCCTTGCCCGCCGTTATGGGGCGGGTGTGTTATCATCCGTGTGAGGACGCTTGCAATCGTGCTCAACTGGACGAGCCGGTCAGCATTCATTCGGTCGAACGCTTTCTCGGCGATGAAGCCCTGAAACATGGCTGGAAGCCTGAATTTGAGGTTGAGCCATCGGGCAAACGTGTTCTGGTCGTTGGGGCCGGTCCCAGCGGTTTGTCGGCGGCCTACCATCTGACGCGACTTGGCCACAAGGTCACAATAAGTGAAGCCGGACCCATGGCCGGTGGTATGATGCGTTTCGGAATCCCTAAATACCGCCTGCCACGCGATGTTCTTGATGGGGAAATCCAGAATATCCTTGATATGGGCGTAAGCCTCAGACTTAACACTAAAATCGAAGATATCGAAGCCGCTTTCAATCAAGATGGGTATGATGCGGTGTTCGTCGCGGTCGGTGCACACATTGCCAAACGTGTGGATATCCCGGCTCATCAAGCCGGGCGTATCCTTGATGCAGCGACAGTCCTGCGCGATATGGAAACCGGTGAAGAAGCACCGCAACTGGGCCGTCGGGTGATTATTTATGGTGGCGGTAATACGGCCATGGATGTGGCACGAACCGCCAAGCGACTGGGTGTTGATGAGGCCATGATTGTCTATCGCCGCTCGCGCAAGGAAATGCCTGCCCACGATTTTGAGGCTACTGAGGCCGAGGAGGAGGGCGTTCTGATCCATTGGCTCAGGACCATCAAGCAGATAGATGATACCACTTTCACCGTTGAAAAGATGGCGATCGATGAAAATGGTCGCCCGCAACCCACCGGAGAATTCGAGGAACTGGAGGCCGATACGCTCATTTTGGCCCTGGGTCAGGATGTGGATACGTCCTTCCTGGGTGAGGTTCCCGGCGTTGAAATGGAATGGGACGGCGTGGTTCAGGTCAATGATCAAATGATGACCGGGCGCGAAGGTCTGTTTGCCGGGGGTGATATGGTGCCTTCGGAACGCACGGCCACGGTGGCCGTCGGGCACGGAAAAAAAGCTGCTCGTAACATTGATGCCTGGCTCAGGGGGAAATCTTACAGCGCACCCGAAAAACATGAACTGGCCGAGTTCGATAAACTGAACAACTGGTATTATGAAGACGCACCCAAAACCCAACGACCACAATTGGATATCATCCGTCGCCAAACCAGTTTTGATGAGGTCATTGGCGAGCTTGATGAACACAATGCCTTGTATGAGGCACGCCGTTGCCTGTCTTGTGGTAATTGCTTTGAGTGCGACAATTGCTACGGGGTTTGCCCGGATAATGCTGTTATCAAATTAGGCCCCGGCAAGCGGTTCGAATTCAATTATGATTTCTGCAAAGGTTGCGGCATTTGTGTTGCTGAATGTCCTTGTGGAGCCATCAAGATGGTGCCGGAAAACAATTAATAACAATTTCAGGAGATCTCCATGCGCGTTCAACTCGTTATTCTCACTGATCAGGATCATGACGAAAATACATTCGCCCATGGTCTGGAGTTCGACCTGCCGGAGATACCCCGGACGGGAGAGTGTGTTGTGTTGTCTCGACCGGGACAAGCTGGCTCCTCAAGTTTTATCGTCAGGGCTGTTCATTGGAATTTGAAACATCCTGACAGCAATCCAAACGCCCATGGCGTTGGTGAAGCTGTCATGGTTACCCTGGAGTGTGAATTTGCAATAGGGCCTTACGATCAAGAGGAACATAAATAATCCGACCTTCGAATTTCAGGCAAACCAGATATATAGTTTACCCAATCCAGTCGTCGTCAAGGCGATTAAGGACGTCTGACGAACAACACGTAAACAATACCAGGCGGAAAAAAAGGCATCTTGTCGCGTTGGGCAAACCTGAATTGAGTAAGCATCATGAACCAAACCACTACTAAACAAATACCAGCATCGGCCCGCGTGGTCATCGTCGGCGGTGGCATCATTGGATGCTCCATCGCTTACCATCTGGCCCACATGGGTTGTCGGGATGTTGTGTTGCTGGAGCGTGACAGCATCACTTCCGGGACCACATGGCATGCAGCGGGCCTGATGGTTACCTTTGGTAGCACGTCGCAAACTTCAACTGAAATTCGCAAATACAGCCGTGATCTATACGCCCGGCTGGAAGCAGAAACCGGTCAGGCCACCGGGCTTAACCAGTGTGGTTTTATCGAACTGGCGACCAATAAAGATCGCCTTGAGGAATACCGCCGGATCTCATCGATTAATCGGTTCCACGGTATTGACGTGGAAGAAATCTCATCACAGGAGGTAAAAGAACTTTTCCCCATAGCCCGGGTTGATGATGTGCTGGCTGGTTTTTATGTCAGGGACGACGGGCGCGTAAACCCGGTGGATGTGACTATGGCTCTGGCCAAGGGCGCGCGGATGCAGGGTGTTGATATCATAACCGGGGTTTCTGCCACAGGCGTGACTCGCAAAAATGGTACGGTGACAGGTGTTGCCACCGATCAGGGCACAATTGCCTGTGAATTTGTGGTCAATTGTGCCGGTATGTGGGCGCGCCAGTTTGGCGCCGGGCACGGTGTCAATATTCCCAATCAGGCGGCCGAGCATTATTACCTGATCACCGAAGCTATCGATGGCATCTCCCCAGACTGGCCGGTGCTGGAAGACCCGTCTCATTATGGTTATTTCCGCGAGGAAGTTGGCGGACTGATGGTGGGGTTGTTCGAGCCGGAAAGTGCGCCGTGGAATGTGGAGGGTATCCCACAGGATTTTTCCTTCGGTGAAATCGAACCCGACTGGGACCGCATGGGCCCGTTTCTGGAAAAATGTATGAGCCGTGTACCCATCAGCCTGGAAAGCGGGATCAAAAAGTTTTTCTGTGGCCCGGAAAGTTTTATGCCGGACCTTGCCCCTGGCGTCGGTGAAGCACCAGAACTTAAAAACTATTTTGTCGCCGCCGGGCTGAACTCGATTGGCATTTTATCTGCGGGCGGTCTGGGCCGTATTATGGCGCATTGGATCTTGAACGGAACTCCGGATGTGGATGTGACCGGCTTTAACATCGACCGTTTCCATTCCTATCAGGCCAACCCGGATTATCGCCGTGACCGGACGCGGGAAACGCTGGGTACGGTCTACAAATGTCATTACCCCACAAAAACATTCGAAAGCGCGCGTGGGGTAAAACGCTCGGCTTTGCATGACCGTCTTGTTGCTGCGGGGGCTTATTTTACTGAAGCCAGTGGCTGGGAAGCACCGGCCTGGTTTGCCCCGCCTGGCAAGGAAGCAGAGGTCGATGAATTATCCTGGGGCCGCATGAACTGGTGGCCTTATTGGCAGGCCGAACATAAAGCGTGCCGCCAGGCGGTGGTTCTCATGGATATGAGCATCATGTCAAAATTTCTGGTACAGGGCCGCGATGCAGGTCGTATACTGGATTATATTTCGGCCAACCGGGTCGATGGTGGAACCGGCAGGATCACCTATACCCAATGGCTCAATAAGGATGGCCTGCTGGAAGCCGATGTGACCGTGATCAAACTTGAAACTGACCGGTTTATGGTTGTTGTGACCGATACCATGCACCGTCATGCCGAGACCTGGCTGAACCGGAATATACCGCAAGATGCCAACGTTATTGTTACCGACGTTACCTCGGGCATAACGCAAATCAATATCCAGGGACCAAACAGCCGTGCTTTATTACAGGCTCTGACATCAATTGATTTAAGCAACGACGGTTTTCCGTTTCGCACCGCGCGCGACATTGATATTGGCTACGGGCGTGCTTTGTGTGTACGCATCACTTACACAGGTGAGTTGGGTTTTGAGCTGTACGTTCCATGCGAGCAAGCCGTACATGTCTACGACCGTATTGTGGAAGAAGGTAAAAACCACGACCTCAAACACGCCGGATTGAGCGCTTTGGGCAGTCTGCGTATGGAGAAGGCCTACCGGGACTACGGGCATGACCTGGATAATACCGACAATGCCTTCGAAGCAGGGCTGGGTTTCGCCATTGCCCTGGACAAACCAGATGGTTTTATTGGCTATGAGGCCGCCAAAGCCCAGAAGTCTGCCGCTCCCTATAGTCGCCGACTGGTGCAGGTGCTGGTCAATGATCCGCAGCCCATGTTATGGCATGGTGAGGTGATCCACCGTAACGGAGTGCCGGTTGGGAACGTGCGTTCGGGTAGTTATGGCCACACGCTGGGTGGTGCCGTGGGCCTGGCAATGATTGATGCTGGTGACGAACCGCTCACGGCAGACTATCTCGCAACCGGGCTCTGGCAAATCGATATTGCCGGAGAACTCTACCCCTGCATTTGTTCACTGAGCCCCATGTATGACCCGGAAATGCGCCGTATCAAGGCCTAGTCTGATGCTGCATCAAGGTAACTTGTTGTTTGTTCCAATATATTCAATGGTTAACCAAAGGCTGATACACAAAGAATTTTCTCGATACCTGAGGTCAAAATGTCTACATCAATAACAGAAAAACATGGTTTCCCGGCACGTGGCTGTGTTTATGAGGCAACCGAAAATATTATTGATAACGACCCGATACTCAACGATGGATAACATGTCACAAGATAGTTATATTCTCCGCCCTGATCCGGGCAATCCGAAACTGGTCGAGAAAGTCGAGGGCATTGCCCACGATGGCAGCATCGTAATCACCTCGGTGATGGTAGAGCGGCCCCTTACCATTTTTCTCAACAAGCACGAGATTGTCACCATGATGACAATTTGTGATTATCCGGAATATCTCGCCGTGGGATATTTGATTAATCAGAACATGCTTTTCTCCGATGATAAAATTACCGCTATCGATTATGTGGATGATATTGAAACCGTTGTTGTGCGCACAAAGCGCAAGACAAATTACGAAGAAAAATTAAAGAAAAAGACCCTGACGTCCGGTTGTGCCCAAGGAACGGTGTTTGGCGATATGATGGAGAGTTTTGCCTCTGTAACGTTGAACAGGGATTGTTCCATCAAGACTTCCCAGCTCTACAGTCTGGTGAGCATCATTAATACAACGCCCAGCCTGTATCTGGAAGCCGGGGCCATTCACGGCTGTGTTTTATGCCAGGACGACAGACCACTGATCTACATGGAAGATGTGGGCAGGCATAACGCGGTTGATAAAATTGCCGGTTATATGTACCTGGAAGGTCTGAATGGCGAAGACAAGATAATGTATACCACGGGCCGACTGACTAGTGAGATGGTTATCAAAACCGTTCAGATGGGTATTCCGATCCTGGCCTCACGATCTGGCTTTACGGCCTGGGGGGTTGATTTAGCCCGCAAAGCCGATTTGACGCTGATCGGTCGTCTCAGGGGTAAACGGTTTCTTGCATTGTCCGGCCAGTCCAGAATTATCTATGACACGGTGTAGGGTTATTTGCGGGTTAGTTGCCATTATCGGTGCGTGAGACTTCCAGCGATAGCCGGAGAAGCTTTTCGGCGGTTTTTTTCGCCCGCGTAGCGGCATTTTGATCTCTGGCAACATAGGCCATAACGATAGCGCCCTCGATCAACAACATCAGTTCACCGGCAAGCTCCTCGGGATTAGTGACGCCTGCGGCTGTCGTTAATTCCTGGATGTATTTCAGGATCAGAATTTTATGCTCGCACGCCACGGCATGAATAGGGTTATCGTGACAGGAAAATTCGGCTGACGCGTTGATAAACATACAGCCCGAAAAATCATCTCCCGCGATCCATTCCCCGAGGGCGTCAAACATCGACATGAGACGACCCTGCGGTGTGTTGGACTGGCGTTCGACCGTACGCATAAACCAGTTGCGGAACTTTTCATCACGACGGCGTAATGCGGCAAGGATCAACTCGTCTTTTGATTTAAAGTGGTTGTACAGCGTCATTCGGGCGACACCGGCTTTTTCAATGATTTTGTCAACGCCCGTGGCATGAAAACCATCCTGATTAAAAAGCTCCAGTGCCGTATCAACCAGGTGGTCGCGTTTTCTTGAAACCATCTGTCATTCCATTCATGTAAAAATAATAGACCAATCTATATATATTTATAGGGAATAATGGCAGAAAAATCAATGAAAACTGATTTGAAGGTTTCAGTTTTTGCCATAAAATGGCGTGAAATCGACAAATAACCCCCTATATGACTCTTTTATACAGAAAATAATCAAATATCAATTGACTAGATAGAACGATCGGTCTATATTTTAAATTAATGAGACATAACCATCTAATTTGAAACATCATATTAAAGGAAATATCCGCCTGTTACGGAAATTCCTGGCAGCAAACGTTTCTTAATCACTATTAACCGGAGAAATACCGTGTCTGAATTTAATAGCGATATCGCCTTCAGTCCCGCAGTGAAACGCATTCAGGAAGCCAAAGGATCGCGCAAGGGCTATGCAAAAATGGAGGAAAAGGGTGGTTGGCAAGACGTCATCTCGGACGATCTTGTGGGCTTTATAGCCGAGCGGGATTCCTTTTATCTGGGCACGGCCAGTGCCGATGGCCAGCCCTATATCCAGCACCGGGGTGGCAAACCGGGGTTTTTGAAAGTTCTGGATGAAAAAACCCTGGCGTTTGCTGATTTCAAGGGTAATCGGCAATATATTTCTTCCGGAAATCTTAGTGAGAACGACAAGGCCTACATCTTTTTGATGGATTATGCCAATCGCCGGCGTATCAAAATCTGGGGCCGGGCCCGTGTTGTTGATGACCCTGAACAGATGAAACGACTAGCCGATCCGGATTACAGCGCAACCCCGGAACAGGCCATTTTCTTCGATGTTTCGGCTTGGGATGTCAATTGTCCGCAGCACATTACCCCGCGATATAGCGAACAACAGGTTGCCGAGATCGTATCAGCCCTGAAGCTTCGCATTGAAAAGCTTGAAACTCAGTTGCAGGGCGAAGGAGAAAGCCCATGATCCGACCCCCTGTGCCGCCTTTTACGGCAGAAACCGCCCGGATAAAAATCCGTGCCGCCGAAGACGCCTGGAACAATCAGGATCCTGTAAAAATTTCCCTGGCTTATTCAGCCGATAGTGACTGGCGTAACCGTTCGGAATTTGTAAAGGGCAGGGACGAGATCCAGGGCTTGCTTTCGCGCAAATGGCAACGGGAACACGAATACCGGCTAATCAAGGAACTTTGGGCTTTTAGCGAAAACCGGATTGCGGTCAGGTTTGCCTACGAATCCAGAGATGGCGATAACAACTGGTTCCGCTCATATGGCAACGAGAACTGGGAGTTTGACGAACAGGGTCTCATGCGCCGCCGGATTGCCAGCATCAATGACTTGGCTATCGATGAGGCTAAGCGAAAATTTCACTGGCCACTGGGCAGGCGGCCCGATGATCATCCCGGGCTTTCCGAGCTTGGTCTCTAGCCCATGACCTGACGTACACCAAAGGCCCCACGAAGAGAGGCTTTTCATCAGGCTGAATTGAATAAATTGCCCTTATCTATCAGACATATAAATTCTGTGGTATACCACATATCTGCAGCAATATTATCATATTGATAGAGTTAAATGTACATTTATAACGGGATAATTTTATCAGACTCGCAATGATTTATTGAATTTCAACAGGAAAAAACGACAAATACCGTCTTTAGGTATTTGCAGATAAATATTGCAGATTAATCAAACCCGTAATATGGTATACCAGAGATATTATTCAGAAGTGCGTGCTCATAAATCTGCTGAAAATCAAGACGGCAAATATCAAGATAACAATTAATCAGACAACCACATGTTCCCGTTCGCATCGGTTAGGAATGTCTGTGAATATAAAAATCTGAATACAGGATAGGCTGAAAATGTCCAACCGGGTAATGCTCAAACCAGTGGCTATGAACTTCACCTTGAAGGATCATATTCATGAGGTTCTGCGTAAAGCCATCCTGGAAATGAATATCTATGACGAAAATGCTGATTTGCGGTTGGATGAACGGCAAATGGCAGAGCAGCTGGGCATCTCACGCACACCGGTTCGCGAGGCCCTGGCCAAGCTGGAACAGGAAGGTTTCGTGGAAATTCGACCCCGCAAGGGTGTATTTGTCAGGCGCAAGAGCCTTACGGAGATCCTCGAGATGATCGTCGTCTGGGCGGCGCTGGAGGGTATGGCTGCCCGGTTGGTAACCGAGCAGGCTTCCGACGACGATCTGGCATCCTTGCGCGAGCTTGGCACACAGTACAGCATGTCCGCAGCAAGTGCTTATATAGCGGAGTATTCCGAGGCCAATATAGATTTTCATCAACATATTCTTGAATTATCGAAATGCTCCCTGATCAGCAGTGTGGCTGCCGGGCTGTTTGACCATATGTATGCGGTACGCCGCCGGGCCATGGGCGAGGGCGGTCGTGCCAACCGGTCCGTTGTCGATCACATGGCAATTATCGAAGCGTTGGAGGCCCGTGATGCGGACCTGGCAGCCCGTCTGGTGCGTGAACATACCATGAAATTGCACGATCATGTTCACCGGACCTGGATAGAGCTGGAAAGCATTGCAGAAAACCAATCTGGGTAGGGCCAGTCCGTACGGTTAATATTACTACGCAAAAGAAAGCATACAGTAATAAGTACGACCAGTTCATAAACAGCACACGACACCCTGGTGCTGGTCAAGGCAGGGGGCATCATCAAACATCACCAACGGCTCGACTGGTCGCAACATACAACCCGCCGCTCTATACGGGCACACCCGACGAGGTCGGAAAAATTGTCGTCGGTGATGTGATTACCGGTGGCATTGATGGCATTAGAGAAATCGAGATAACAGTGGTTTAAAGCTACTTCAGGGGATAGGTGATGTCGTGATCTCCGAACAGGTTTTGCTCGACATCTGTGAGATGATTGCGCATGGCACTGGCAGCCCCGGCTGGATCGCGACCGGCTATAAAGTTTGCTATGGCGCGATGTTGTGCGACCAGTGTTTTATGTCCCGCAGGTGACAAGGCGTCGCCGCGAATTTTCTTCCAGTCGCTGAGTGAGCGGATCTTGTTAAATTTTTCGATAATATCGGCCAGCAAATTGTTTCGTGAGCACAAGGCGATGGTTCTGTGGAATGTACTGTCCCAGCGCTGCCACGAATCCCAATTCACCAACTGGTTACTTTTTTCGACGCACAACAACAAATAATCAATGTCCTGCTGATTGGCATTGACCGCCGCCATTGCGGCCAGCCGGGGTTCAATAACCAGACGAGCCTCCATGACTTCGCCGGGCGAGGCCGAAGCAAAGACTCCCGACGATAGGGCGTTATCTTCGAGCGGCCCACTGCCAACGAAGGTGCCGCGCCCGACAAAACGGGTGATCTTTCCCTCGGCCTCTAATGTGGCGAGGGCTTTACGCAGCTCGCTCCGCGCGACATTCAGCTCTTTTGCCAAAGCGCGCTCTGAAGGCAACCGGCCATGTTCGACATAATGGCCGATTTTTATCAACCGGCGGAGGTGGTCGAGGGCTTTTTGTTCCGTTGACAAAATTAAAAACCTTTGTACCAATAAAACCAATTCGCAATATTGGTTTTATAATATCTGCTAATTACCCGCAATTACAAACGAATTTTTAAGATAACTAAAGAATATTGACACCATTGCTAGTCTTTGGTTAGGATTGTGTATAAGAAAAAAATTGTTTGCATATTTTCGGGTATATCAATTTCGCCGAACAGAATTTGTTCTGTACTGGCGCGAAACATTTGGTAATTAAAAATATGACTATTTAATCGTTTAAAAATCTACTCACATATTCATTTAAACTCATGATTAAGGGAGAACTTCATGTCTGCGTTCAAGAATAAGTCACGACGTCAGTTTTTAATCGAAACGGCAGGTTCCGCCGCAACACTGGGGATGGTTTCAGCGTTTGGCGGCATATCTTCGGCCCAGGCCGCCAGTTTCCCTGATCATAATATGGATGTGGTGGTAGGAACCCGCGCCGGTGGTGGCGCCGATCGGGCTTTACGGGCCGTTTCTTCGGTCTGGAAAGATTATCTCAATACCAATTTTGAACCGGCGTATTTCCCCGGCGCATCCGGCCGGGTCGCCTATGAAGTCTACATGGGTAAACGCGATCCGGATTGTTATAACCTCCTGTTTGGTAACATGGGACCAGAATTGCTGAACTGGGTGGTCAAAAAACCAACATTCAATCTTGATGACTTTATGTATTTTGGTCGTGTCGATACCGACCCGTGCTGTGTCTTTGTGAAGGCCGACAGCAAATATCGCACGATTGATGACCTGGTTGCCGAAGGTAAAAAACGCAAACTCAATGTGGGTACCAGCCGCATGGCACATCCCGCGTCCGTTGGTATTCTGGCGGTTGGGGAGAAGACCGGAGCCCAGTTCAATCTGATCCCCCTGTCGGGTGGCAAGAATACTGTTGCCGGTGCCGTGACGGGTGAAATGGACTTCAGCGTCCTGACATCCGGCTCCGTTATAGCAGCCGGTGAAGCGGTGCGTACCCTTCTGGTATTCAATGATGAAAACGTCATGGCCGCTAAACTGAATAATGCGCCGACCATGAACGATCATTTTGGTACGGACATTCCACCCTTGCTCTCTGCCAGAGCCTTTGGCATTCACGTGGCGGCAGTTAATAAGTATCCCGACCGGTTTGCCTTGCTGCAAGAAACCTTTAAAAAATCGGTTCAAGATCCTGCTTTTGCCCCGGCTTTCAAAAAAGCCAAAGGAACGCCTGAGTATATCAATTACGGCGGTATAGAAGAATGCAGGAAATATGCCGAAGAGATCACAGAGCTTGGTGCTCGGTTTAAATCCATGTTGTCGGGTAAAGCTTAACCTGAGCATAGTTACTCTCCCGGAGGAAACAGTGCAATTGATTGCCTGTTTCCTCCACCCTTACTTTTTTATCGAAAATGGAATTCCTTGATGGGAAACGAACCTGAGTCCGGGAGCACTGATAACAGTGCTAATGATGACGTCCGTGTATCGCTCGGCGGGGAACTGATCCTGCCGATTATGGCCCTTGTTTTCACGTTGTATTATTTTTCAACGATTGTTGATTCTCCCTGGACCGCGCAAGTGAACGCCTTCATGGTCGGCTCATTGCTCATCAGCGTGATCGTTTTATTCCTGTTGCGAATGGCTATCATGGTTTCCCGTGGTGAGGCTGATCTCGGGCTCGGTAATCTCTTGCAACCCGCTAAACTGTTACCCTCGCGGCTGATTTATATCGTTCTGATCGTCCTCTATTTGCTGGGTATTGAATGGGGTGGTGGTTTTACGATCTCAACGTTCCTGTTTCTTCTCTGTGCCATGTTGCTGCTCAATAAAGGTAAGGATAAAGCCTTTGTTCTGGGCCTTTCAGCGGGGCTTGCCCTGCTTGGTTATGGTGTATTTATCATTGCATTCGAGACGCGGTTTCCTGCTGGTCCCTTCGAAAAATTAATGCAGGGGGTGTTCTGACGTGGAAATAGATTTACTATTTTTTATCAATTTATTCCTCGATACCCTGTCCTACTGGTGGGTCATCGTACCCTCCATCTTCCTTGGCTTGATTGTCGGGGCCATCCCGGGATTCAGCGCGGCAAATACCATCATCATCTTGCTTCCGTTCACCCTGATAATGGAGGTAGAGGTCGGCCTGATCTTTATGATCGCGCTGTATTCTTCATCGCGGATGGGTGCTGGCATCCCGGCCATACTGGTCAATATTCCCGGAACCGCCGGGGCCGCCGCAACCCCGCTGGATGGTTATCCAATGACCAAGTCAGGCCGCGGACAACAGGCCCTGGCGATTTCTTTTGTTTCCTCCACCCTTGGTGGATTGCTGACCACGGTTCTGGCCATCGCCGCCATGCCGATCCTGGCCAAGGTGGGGTTTTACATGCACAGTGTGGAGATGGTCGTGGTCATGCTGTTTGGCATATCCCTGATTGCCTCAATTGCTGCGAAAGATACCCTGAAAGGCCTGATCGCCGGGTTCTTCGGTTTGATGATTGGATCAATTGGTGCTGACCACGTTTATGCAACACCGCGCGGCACATTTGGTTTTCTTGAATTTTATGACGGCGTTCCACTGATCCCGGCATTGGTCGGGTTGTTTGCCGTCTCGGAAGCCTTGCTGGTAATCGAAGGCGAATCGGTGTTGGTGAAGAAAAAACAAATCGAAGAAGATCATTCGTCGTGGAATGAAACAATTATCGGCATGAAGATCGCCTTTAAGCACTGGTGGCACATTACCTGGAACAGCCTGATTGGTCTGGTCGTGGGGGTCATACCCGGTGCCGGTGCCAGTATTGCTTCATTTGTGGCCTATCAGCAGTCGCGGACATATTCCAAAACGCCCGAGCTGTATGGTACAGGCCATCCACCCGGATTGATCGCCCCTGAATCAGCCAATAATGGTGTCACATCGGGAACCCTGATCCCCTTGTTAGTGCTCGGTATTCCCGGTGGTGCAACGGCGGCCATTATGATGGTTGTATTGCAATATCAGGGCGTCAATACCGGCCCCAGACTTTTCCTGGATAACCCGACCCTGGGGTATGGCGTGTTCATGGCAATGTTTGTGACCTATCTGTTTATGTTACTGACCATCATGCCGCTATCGCGTTATATGTCCCGGGTGACACTCATTTCCACGGTCTACATGTCGCCGCTGATTATCTCCTTTACCCTGATCGGTTCGTACGTGCCACGCACCTATATGTTTGATATGTATCTCGCCTTTGCCTTTGGGATCATCGGTTATATCGCCCGCAAGACGGGTTATCACGTTGCCGCGATTTTAATCGGCGTGATCCTTGGCCCCTTATTGGAACAATATATGTTACGAGCCCTGAAAATGTCAGACGGCGATGTTATGGTTTTGTTCCGTTCTGATCTGGCAAACGTTTTATGGATCGTTCTGGTTGTTACCTTGTCATTCCCCTACATCATGAAGAAATTTCGGTCTCGTAAGGATACCCCACCAGACAAACCTGAGGGTCAGGAAAATGTATTTGCCAAAGACTGAAAATAATAACCACCACATAGAGATATAAAATGACTGAAATAAATATGCCCCTTTCCAAGAATGTTGAACGCGTTGGTCATCTGGATATTCCTGGTGGCGGTCAGATAGTGGTTGATGGGCGTTATGTCTATGTGGGGCATATGAAGCCGCCCTATGGTACGACGATTATCGATGTTTCAGACCCTGCCAATCCGAGCATTGTTTCACAAATCATGTTGGACGATAATTATTCCCACACCCACAAAGTTCGGGTCGTCGGGGATCTGATGTATACCAATGTGGAGCAATACAACCGTCATTTCCTGCGCCAGGCCGATAAGCTGCCCGTCCTTAGAAAACGACTCGAAGAATCTCTTGGCCGGCCCCCTACATCGGCAGAGACCGCAGTCGAAGCCGATATTGATGAAGCTGATCTGCCGGAGCTTGATGCGGCCCTTGAGAGGGGGTATAACGCCGGCGGTTTTAAAATATATGATGTATCCGACAAGGCAAAACCTCAGCTTCTGTCCTATACCGAGACTTTTGGGTTTGGTGTTCACCGTTTTGATGTGGATGAAAACTATGCCTATATTTCAACCGAGATGGATGGCTATATTGGTAATATCCTGGTTGTGTATGATATCCATGATCCCAGCAAACCGGTGGAAATCTCGCGTTGGCATATGCCAGGCCAGCATCTCGTAGCCGGTGAAATTCCGACCTGGAAAGGCTACAAAAACCGCCTTCATCATGCAATGCGTGTGGGTGACGAGCTTTGGGCCGCAGTCTGGCATGGCGGGTTCCGCATACTTGATGTATCAGATATTACCAATATCAAGTTGCTGGGCGAACATAACTACCATCCGCCATTTCCCGAACCGACCCATACGGTATTGCCGTTGAGTCAGATTATCGACGGTCGGCGCATCGCCGTGGTCGTCGATGAGGAACATGACCATACACCCGGTCAACTTCACGCCTTTATGTGGATTTTCGATGTAACCGATTTCGATAATATACAGGCATTGTCTGCTTTTGATGTGAGCGAGCGCGATTCACCCTGGAGCCGGGCTCCGGGACGCTTCGGAGCACATCAATTTCGTGAAAAAATGGATTCGACTTTGGTTTACGCGACCTGGTTTTCCGGTGGTTTACGCATTGTTGATGTCGCCGATCCCATTAAGCCAAAAGAGGTTGCATATTATATTCCGGAACCATACCCGGATCAGGATAGCCCACAAAGCAATGACTGTGACGTGGATGACAAGGGGCTGGTCTACTTGATTGATCGAAATCGCGGTCTTGATATTCTGCAAGTAACCCTCTGAGGAAGATACCATGGATGACACAGAACTTTTAAAGCCTTCGATTAATCCGAATATTAAAGCGATTGGTATTCGCCGGGTTACCGCGCGCAATGAAGGCACCACACGTTCGGTTATGACGGTGCGCGATCACGCTGTGATTATCGATGAGCCGTCATCCAACACAGGCCCGACCCCGCTTGAAATGGCCTTGTCTTCATTGTTGGGTTGCGAGGGGGTCATCATCAATCGGTGTGCCGAGGCCATGGGGTTTAAATATTCCGCCGTGGACATGGACGCCGAAGGCGAAGTTGATCAACGTGGCTCGCGCGGGGTCCGCGGGGTCCGGCCATATTTTACCTGGGTAAAAATTAATATCCGTGTATACAGCAACGAAACATCGGAACGGTTTGCCAAGTTGTCGAAGAATGTGGAATATCGCTGTCCGGTCATGAACCTGTTTCGTTCCGCCGATGTGAAGGTCACGGCCAATTGGGAACTGTTGCCCGAGACCTGAGCGGCTTTATTCGACAGGATTGACTAAGGTTCCCACCCGATCAAATGTAATCTCCACAGTATCACCCGGCTTGAGAAATTTAGGCGGGTTAAATCCAAGCCCCACGCCTGCGGATGTTCCCGTCGCGACCAAATCGCCCGGTAGCAGTGTCCGGCCTTCTGAGATAACCGCGATCAGGCTCGGGATGTCGAATATCAGGTCGCCCACCGCGGCATCCTGGCGGACTTCGCCATTCACTTTTGTCAGCAGCCGGATGGAATTGACGTCGCCAACTTCATCGGCGGTGACCAGTGCCGGACCCATGGGACAAAATCCATCCAGGCTTTTGCCAAGGAACCATTGATTATATTTGTTCTGCTGGGTGCGCGAAGTTACGTCATTGACAATGGTATAACCATAGACATGCTGCATAGCGTCGGACTTTTTAATATTGCGGCCCGGTTTGCCAATGACAAAAACAAGTTCGCCCTCATAATCAACAGAATTGGTCGGATCAAGGTAGCTGGGGATCGGCTCATTAGGTCCGATGACAGATGTGGGCAACTTGGTAAAAATGATCGGGTGATCCGGGATTGCCGACTTTCCAGCGGCGTCAAAACCGCTGTTGTGGAATTCTTCAGCATGTTCGCGGTAATTCTTTCCGACACACATGATGTTGCGGTGCGGTCGCGGGAAGGGGGCTTTTATGATCACGTCATTCAGGGCTATGAGAGCCTCGTCAGGGGGCTCATGACAGAGCTTTTTTATGGTGTTTAATCCGTCGTTGCCCAGAGCGACAACGCCGTTCATATCCCTGGGCAGATCGGGGGCCGCCACAGACAGGTCCAGGAGGTGCGGTGTGTCGGTCAACAATACCCCGACAGCTTCCCGTGTGTCAGCATGGAAGGTTATTAATCGCATAAATTATTTCTACCCTCTCAGAAGAGCCTTGACGCGCAAGGCCAGATTTTGTGATTGTTCAGTGCGCAATAGTGATAGAATAGTTTTTTTCTTTTCTGTGCGTATGTCTTCCAGCTTGCGAAACGTTTCCGCTCGGTAATCGGCCCGTGGCGCGGTGGTGGAAATGACAAGTGCAAATATGAAGGCAAATACAGAAACGATTGTAAGTGTTTGAAAACGTTTCATACTTTAAACCTTGTGACGATTGATATTTATGGCAACGGATTTATAAGGGTATTTGATTTAGGCTGAAAGCTGTTAATCTAGCCAGAGATCGATTATGGCTGTTTTTGGGTAGAAAGCCGACAAGTTTTTGCACAATCCTCAATATCGTCGCACACTATATGCAACTGCCCAGTTATGGCCTTATTCAATCACGTGCGGGTCTTGAAGTTTGCAGTTTAATGTGGAATAGGGGCGTATAGGAGCGTAACGCATGAAAATCATATATTGTGATGAACAAAAACACCATCATCCGCAATTCTTTCTGACAAATGGTAAAATGGTGGCGAGTCCGGAAGTACCGGAGCGCGCCGATATCCTGTTTGACGCGGCACGTTCATCGGGTCTTGAACATCAGGTGCCCGATGATTTCGGACTCGATTCCATCGCTTCAATTCATTCACCTCAATATGTGGAATTTCTCAGAACCATCCATCACCGTTGGCAGCAGCTCGATAATGCTTCTGAAGAAGTATTGCCCAAAATTCATCCCTTGGGACGTAATGGCGTTTATCCACAATCGCCCATTGGGCAGGCTGGCTTTCATATGGCCGATACCTCTTGTCCAATCTCTGCCGAGACCTGGGGTGCTGCGTTGCGAAGTGCGCATTCTGCTACCCAGGCAGCCCGTGAAGTTCTGGCCGGTGCGCCTAGCTGTTACGGCCTCGCCCGACCACCGGGGCATCATGCGTTCGGTGAAATTGCCGGCGGGTTCTGTTATTTCAATAATTCGGCCATCGCGGCGCAAACCTTGCGCGAAGTTCACGACCGGGTGGCTATTATCGATGTGGACCTGCATCACGGCAACGGAACACAAGGGATTTTTTATGAGCGCGGTGATGTGCTGACCGTATCTATTCACGCCGATCCGCGGAATTTTTATCCCTTCTTCTGGGGTGGCGAAAAGGAATGCGGTGACGGCGCGGGCCAGGGCTGTAACCTTAATCTGCCGCTTGACTTGAAAACCGGCGATACCGGGTTTTTAAAAGCCATGGATCTGGCAATGGATCGGATAGACAGTTTTGCGCCGGGTGCAATCGTGGTTGCGCTGGGGCTCGATGCGTCGGAAAAAGATCCATTTGGCGGTCTGACCGTCACCACGAAAGGCTTCGCTGAGATAGCCACCATCATAGCCCAGTTGGGAAAACCCAGCGTCATTATTCAGGAAGGCGGGTATATCTCTGACATCCTGGGTCGTAATCTTTCATCATTCCTGGAAGCCTTTCAGGCCCATCATCATATATAAGATCGCTCATTTTATTCAATATAGGAGACCATCATGGCGGCAAAAATCTGGAAAGTGTATTTATCCGGCGAGATTCATTCCGACTGGCGTGAACAGATTGCAGACGGCATCCGGGTCGCATCCTTGGCCGTAGAACTCAGCGGCCCGATCACGGTTCATGAAGACTCAGACGATTGTGGTGTGGCGATTTTTGGTCACGAGTCTGACAAATTCTGGCATGACCAAAAGGGCGCAAAATTAAATTCCATACGGACCGAAACCCTGTTGCGCGAAGCCGATATCGTGGTGGTGCGTTTTGGCGAAAAATACAAACAGTGGAACGCCGCCTATGATGCGGGTTTTGCCAGTGCCCTGGGCAAACCGATCATAATACTCCACCAGCCGGAACACGATCACCCCTTGAAAGAGGTCGATGCGGCAGCCTGTGCAGTTGCCCGTGAACCCAGACAGGTGGTTCAGGCACTGGCCTATATCATTAACGGGATCATGCCTGAATAACCGGGGTTGTTATGGTATCGGGGCACCATTCACCAGGAATAGCTGTTTTGAGTTTCTTCGAATAACGTGCCCAGGGCGGCTTTGTCATCGACCGCCCCCAGTTGCCGAACGGCGGTTTCGATGCGCCGTGCTGCATTATATCCCTGAGCAGACCAGCTTGATGGTATATTGCCGTAGTCGCTTTGATAGCTTGAGGTAAATGCCCTGACGCCAGGTAAATCGGTCTGCGTAAATGGCGATCTGCCAGGCAGCAGCAGGACAATCCTTGGCTCACGGCGCAGGGTGTCCATGAGCATCGCTGGCAGGTTCTCTGCAAATACCACCACAATGTCCAGCTCACCCTGGGCGGCGATACGGGTGATATGGTCCGGTATATCCCCGTGGGTCCTGATTTCAGTGATATAAACGTCCAGCCCGCCGAGATGGCCATCGGATTGCTCATCGGGGTGGCTGTCGCGTTCTTTTGTCGCCAGCATAAAACCATCCATAATCTGCTGCACAGACTCAGACTCAGACCCAGACCCAAAATCATTGCCGGATGTTGGCAGGATAATGGAGACATTAAAGCTGTGGGCAAAAACCGGGCTGTTTGTCAGGCCAAGACCAAACGTCATGGCTATGATGATAAGTATTAATCTAGAACCTTTATGCATGATGGTCCTCATGAACGGTGTAAAGACTCTAGGGTGCCGGATTGGGATCTGTCATATGAATTGCCTCAATCTTTTGCAGGATTTCCTCACTCAGGGTCAGGTCATCAGAGGCGATATTGCTTTCAAGCTGTTGCACGGTAGTTGCACCGATAATATTGGATGTGATAAACGCTCTGGCATTAATATAGGCCAACGCCATTTGTGCCGGATCGAGACCGTTCTCACGGGCCAGATCCACATACTGTTGAATGGCGGCAACGGCGCGGTCCGTGGAATATCGGCTAAATTGCGGATAAAGGGTCAACCGTGCCCCGGCTGGCTTGGCACCACCCAGATATTTTCCCGATAACGTGCCCATGGCCAGCGGCGAATAGGCCAGCAAACCGCTTTGCTCGCGCACGGCGATCTCTGCCAGACCTATTTCAAAGGTCCGGTTCAGCAGGTGGTAAGGGTTCTGGATACTTGCCATTCTGGGCAGGCCGACAGCCTCGGCAATCTCCAGCATTTTCATGAGACCCCAAGGGGTTTCATTGGAACAGCCTATGGTACGAATTTTTCCCGCCTCAACCATTTTTGCCAGCGCACCCAGCATTTCGGGAAAAGAGGTGCCATCGGTGCCCGCATCATGGTTATGGGTATATCCAAGCTTGCCGAAGAAATTTGTCGAGCGATCAGGCCAGTGGATCTGGTACAGATCAATATAATCAGTCCGCAATCGTTTCAGGCTTAACTCCACGGCTTCGGTGATCTGTTTTTCGCCAAATGACAGATCGCCACCACGTACATGTTTGAAATTGTCACCCGGCCCGGTGATTTTGGTCGCCAGAACAACCTTGTCACGATTACCCCGTGTGGCGAACCAGTTGCCGATAATCTTTTCCGTACTGCCCTGGGTTTCCGGCCTTGAGGGAACGGAATACATCTCTGCGGTGTCAAAAAAGTTGACCCCAAGCTCAAGGGCTCTATCCATCTGCTCGAAGCCTTCTGCTTCGGTATTCTGTTGCCCAAAAGTCATGGTTCCCAGACAGATACGGCTAACCGAGATATCTGTCTTGCCAAGTTTTGTATAATGCATATGGAGGTCTCTTTAAGGAAAATTTGTGTGTGAACACCCTTTATATTAAGATTTGGGCGGTCATAACAGCCTGTTTTTACAGCAAATCCAAATATTTTTACTCATTATCAAAAATAACGATTAGTACAGTTACTAAACCCCGTTAAGATAGCAACCTATAAGAAGGTAAAAAATTCAATCCGGTCTTCATGAACGGATTATAAAAAATTAAGACTGGGCAGGGAACAAATATGGGACGATTGACTACCCACGTGTTAGACACGTCTACGGGCAAACCGGCAGAAGGTGTTCGTATCGAATTGTTCAGACTGGATGGTGATGACCGTCTCGCTCTGTGTGAGAAAACAACCAACTCAGATGGCCGTTGTGACGCCGCACTGTTACAGGGCGATGACTTCCGGTGCGGTGAGTATGAACTGGTGTTTCATGTGGGGCCGTATTTTACGGCATTGGGTTTGACTGCAGATGAGCCTCGTTTCCTGAATGTGGTGCCTATCCGTTTTGGTATTGCCGATGGTGATGCCCACTACCATGTACCATTATTGATATCGCCTTACGGCTATTCCACATATCGTGGCAGTTGATGAGAAACATCATGCATGATTCCATAACCTTTCGGTTAAACGGTGAACACTGTGTGCTGAGAGATGTTTCGCCGACCTTGACGTTGCTGCAATACCTGCGCGAGACCGTAGCCTTGCGTGGCTCCAAGGAAGGCTGTGCCGAGGGGGATTGCGGGGCCTGTACCGTGGTCATTGGCGAATTGATGGCTGGCAAGGTCATTCACCGTGCCGTCAATTCCTGTATTCAGTTCATGGGAATGCTCGAAGGTAAGTCAATTTCAACGGTGGAATATCTGAAATCACCGGACGAGCAGCTTCATCCGATCCAACAGGCCATGGTCGACAAACATGGCTCTCAATGCGGGTTTTGCACACCAGGTTTCGTAATGTCCATGTATGCGGCTTATATATCCGGGCAATCCATGGAGCGCGAAGACGCGCCCGATTTGCTGGCGGGTAACTTGTGTCGCTGTACCGGCTATGGCCCAATCATTGCTGCTATGGACGCGGTGAAGAGTTACCCCATGCCCGACTGGCAAGCCGATCGGCTGGCTGGTGAGCGTGATTGGCTGAGCGAGAATGACCATACCCGGACCATCGATTTTCTGGGCAATGGTCAACGTTTGATCTCGCCCGGCACCCTCGATGATCTGGCCGATAGTTACGCCGCCAACCCGGACGCGGTTCTGGTTTCCGGGGCCACGGACGTGGGGTTATGGGTCACCAAAGCTCACCGCAAGCTCGAAACCGTGATCTATCTCGGTCGGGTGCGCGAGATGCAGGCCATTCAACGCAGCAGCGATTCTCTGACCATCGGTGCAGGTGTTACCTATAACGATGCCCTCGGCGTGATCGCAGACATATTTCCCGACTTTGGTGAAATGGTTCGTCGTATCGGTGCCGTGCAGGTCCGCAATACAGGTACTATCGGCGGCAACATCGCCAACGGGTCGCCCATTGGTGATACACCACCGGCCCTGATCGTGCTTAATGCGACATTGATTTTGCGAAAAGGTGATGCTCGAAGGACGCTACCCATCGAGGATTTCTTTATCGATTATGGTAAACAGGACCGCCAGCCCGGTGAGTTTCTGGAAGCCATCGAGGTCCCCCTGCCGGGGCCGGATGTGCGGTTGGCTTGTTACAAGATAACCAAGCGGTTCGATCAGGACATCTCTGCCCTGTGCGGGTGTTTTGATATTCGGGTCGAAAACGGGGTGGTGAGTGCGGCCCGTATCGCTTTTGGTGGCATGGCAGCCATCCCCAAACGCGCTACTTCGCTGGAACAGGCCTTGCTGGGAAAGCCCTGGACGGTCTCTGGGATTGAGGACGCCCTGCCAGCACTGGAGCAGGATTTTACCCCGCTCAGCGACATGCGGGCCTCGGCGACCTATCGTATGGAAGCAGCTGGCAATCTGGTGCGAAAATATTATGCCGAGGCTGATAGCCCGCTTTCGGAAACCCGTCTGGTGGGTCGTGGGGCCGATTTGGCCGGGCCGCGTCTCGATAGCTCCCTGATTGTACACAAGAACAAAGAAGATAATATTGAAGGTGCCATCCATGGTGCTTACCGCCATGACAGCGGGCATAAACATGTGGCGGGTGAGGCGGTGTTTATTGATGATATCCCCACCCCGGATGATGCCCTCGCCGTTCATGTTGCCATGACAGACCGCGCCCATGCCCGGATTATATCCATGGACCTGAGCGCTGTGGAAGCCGCCCCCGGCGTGGCTTGTGTAATTTGTGCCGCCGATATTCCCGGTACCAATGATATCAGTCCGGTCATGGGCGAT
>JAJRRU010000034.1 GCA_024279135.1 Alphaproteobacteria bacterium | reverse complement strand
CCTCGATAAGGATCAACCAACGAACTTAATCACGTCCCATCTCCACCCCAAAAATATCGACCGTTTTTAGTGGCCGTTTTCACTGGAACAGGTGGCCGGATTAAATCGGAATCACTGGCCGGAATGGATCGGAATGCGCACTTGTGCGAGTATTGAGGGCCTGGGTTGCTTCGATATCACGAATGGCATGGCTGAGATCGGCTAGTTTTTCCCCACCGTTACTGTTAACGATCCAGAGGTCATCCAGCTTCTCACCGGGGTCACGGGCGGCGGCAATGTACTCGACTAGATTTCGATAGCTGGTATTGCCGGTTCTTTTGACACGCTTGGCTATCATCATGTACGACTGGGTTACAGTGCCTCTATCCGTGCTTTGAGCTGTTGCCGGGTTTCTTCTATACGCATTTGCAAGCCTTCCATTGGCTTATCTTCATCAATTGCAATTTTGAGTAAATTCCCCAACCTGGCCATATCCGCATTCACCTTGTAGAGATCGCGAATTGCCCTGGCATTAATCGCGGTTTCCGGTAATTTGTGATGGATCATTACATTGCGAATATAGGTCGAGATTGACATACCGAGACGCCTTGCCTGTTCATCCAACACTTCACGTTCGCTTGGCGTGACATGCCCCTTGATGGTTGCGGTTCGGGTTTCTCTGCTCATGGCTGAACCAGCTTTATTACAGCACAAGGCTTAAGGGCCTTTCTTTGCAAACCTATGTAGAGTTGCCATGCCATGCGCAGGTTCTTCAGGCGGCACTGGATGAGCTTTTTTTGTGTATGGGACAAGCGGGCCGTTAGTAAATCCCTTAAGCGGGCGCTATGGGTCACAAAACTTTGACGCGCCTCGTCATAGGGCAGGTCGCCCCGTCGGTTATGCGGTAATTGATAGGCCTCGTTAATACCTGCGTAGGTTTCACAATGACGGGCTTTGATCGCTAATTTTTGCATGACAGATAGTTCATCAAGGGCCTCTGAAAAGCTCTTGCGCATGGCGGTGCTATTACAATTATGCACGAGTTCATTTTGCACAATTGCCTGCTCTGCGGCCAACAGGGCGGATAAGTCCTGACGGCCTTTAATACTCAAGAGCTCCTCGATCAGGGCTCTTTGCACCGTCGTATAGGCATGGGACGCGCTGGTTGATAGGACGTCTAAATATGTTGCCCGCTCTTCATTCAAGAGTGCGTCCAGTGGGGCTGCATTATACGTCATAACAGATTAGCCAGGGTGATCTGCTTATTGAACTTTCGCCAGGTCATGATCAAGCGTTGTCGAGACATAACGTAAATGGAGCTATCCTGCATAGCTTCAGGAAAGGTCAGGCGACGTTTTAACATGTTCGCCAAGTCCCAGCCGAAGGTCTCCTTCTGCAATTCCTCAAGCCGGATGAGAGCATGGATATTGTGCTTTGGGTTCTTGCACAGCTTTGTCTCTTCAAAGGCCTTGCCGTTCATCTCGACTTTACCAAAATACTCATTCAGCCAGACCGTACCGGGAGTTCCTGGGAAGTTAATAAATAAAGCTTCAAGCCCGTTCATGGTGTCGATGATCGCTTGACCACCGGTGAGCACACAATGGAACATCACCGTATGCCCCTGGCTTTGCAGGAACGCCACAACATCGTTGTCATTCAGATAAGCACATAACGGCAGGAAGGTTGATGCACCATTGTCGATGACAATGGAGGTACCCTCTGGTGCATTGATTAGGTCTTCCATGAAGCCGTCAAATTCACTCACATCGATCACACCACTTTTTAAAATGTCGATGGTGCGAACGTTTAAGGCTTCGTAACTCGCAAATGTTTTGTTCACCGGGTCGGCATCAAAACAGATGGTCTCGATCTTGCGATCCTGAAAATGTTGAGCTAACAAGAATGCGGCTAGTGATTTTCCGACACCGCCTTTACCTTGCAGGATAAAATGAATGTTAGCCATGAGAGTTCTCCTATAGGGGTTTACTTAAATGGTTCATAAAGGGTTTGCGCGACCCTTCGGCTGTTGAATCGAGTGATAAGCGCGACCATACGGTCGTAGATTGCGCGACCATATGTATGTGGATAAGTTATTTTCTGGACGGGATTGGCGGCGGGCTTTTGAACAATCTTATGCCAAGGTTTTTGCCTTCACCCGTTACAACGTCTTCAATGACTGCCTTTGGATAGACTGACGTAGCATGACGTAAGGCCTGGCGGAATTTCTTTCGAAAATCACGTATGCGGTTATAGCCATCACCAAACTGCACCCAAAGAACGGCCCAATAAACGGTGTAGGGCTTGTTAATACGGCGCAGACGTTGCGCGAGCCACAGGTAGATATCAATTGCCAGGGATGAATGGCTAATCGCGGCAATGGCTAACAAATCCAAAGGCACCGCCTTGTCTTTTAAGCTGTTCCAATACTCCGCAGATAGCTCAAGCTCGGACGGCCACAGGACGCGCTGTTCTTTCCGCTTCAACCACATTAAATCAAAACCTGAAACAATGTGCGAGTTGCTCTGCCGGTTATCATTGGCCAAGCGAATGGTTGCGGAACCAAGGGCAGACATTTGTATTTTAAACTGGGCAATATCGTTCGCATTTGGGCTGCGCCGTATCATCATTTTCAAAAATCGGTCATAGACTTATCGAGTTTTATGACCGGCGATTTGTTTTTGATAGAAGCCGTGCTCAAGTAAATGATCGCAAGACGTGCTTTTGTTCCACTGGGAATTGGCAGTTTTTGCCACTCCTGCGTATTTGGATTAAACGCCCGTCCGGCTTCAATGAGCATGGAAGAATGACCGTTGGTCTTTTCCCATAGGCGAACATCCGCGGATGGCGACTTGCAGGGCAAAAACGTCTGACACAGGACGCTATGAACAAAACCAATATCGCCACTATGGCCCGATGCTAAATCATTCGCAGCATTAAGTACCCTTGCGATGCGTCGATCCATATACAGGCCTGTGGCATCGACACCGGCGATTGTTACGCTGACTGGACGCTTACTCATCGTTCAGAATCTTGGATACTTGTGTTACTGATCGGTATTTTCTTGGACGGCCACGCTTGCGTAACTTATTTGTTTTACATGGCTCAATAACCTGCTCTTCAAGCCAAGCTTCTACCTCATCAACTCGATATACCGATTTTTACCTATCAGACGATAACGAACCCCACGTCCTTGGCTAGCCATATGAGCCAAATGCGAGAATGATATTGGATAGCATTCTGATACTTGTTTTCGTGTAAGGTATTTGCTCATAATTCGCTCTCCTGCATTAAATGGAAGAGAACTGTTACAACGCCCATGTCTTAGCCGCTACTGGTATTAAGTAATAATAAAATATTACTTTTTTTGGGTATAAGTATTTGGATTCATACTATAATTCAATACCGTCATTTTCTAATCTTACTTTTTCATTTGTGATCAGCCTTTCAAGATAAGAGCGTAAATAGCCCTTTTCCCTAGGTTCGCCCTCCTCTCTGCCAAAATGAAAATACATAATATCCAAGACAAGTAAATTATCACCCTTTGTCCATGGGCGCGACAAACCTCCTTTGATGCTACACAATAAGAACTCAATATATTCCGCACATTTCCTTTTACCAATCTTTCTCTTCACATTAATATCTCCAGAAGCTTTCTTCTCAAACTTCTGCATAAGGAAATGGAGATCAGTCTTCCTTTCGTTTTTCCTGCTCTCATCAGTGAAGTTTTGCAAAGCAATCCTGCAATTGCCTGCTTGTTTTTTTGTCCAACACCCGAAATCTATTATCGGAGCATCATACATATTTGTGTGAAGTGTCACGCCGTAACTGCCCGAGTTAGAGCGATAATCCCACGGAACAATAAATGCCTGCCCATGAGAATTTTTGGCAATATTATTAATATTAAAAACTGTAGGTTTGCGCTGAAACCAATTTGTATATACGGCCACCCCTCGCTTAAAGTTGATAGCCATCCCAGCATTAACGCCAATTGTTTCAAACTCTGCTGTAAAATCTTGAATATTACGTATTCGATGAATGACCCTTAAGCGGGTAAACACCCATAAAACAGCTACAAAAATATATGAGAACCCAAAAAAACATATCCAACGTTACTACTATCAATCAAAATCATCCCCTTTCTAACCAACTGCAAAGTCGTGCAAGGGTGAATTTATACACACTGTCCAGCATTCCACAACATCACTAAATCAATGCATAGCCCTGCATTCTCTAGCTATCTCTAGCATCCAGAAAGTGCTGTTACGACCTGCATAAGAGTGATCATTAATTGTCGAAATTTAAGTTTTACGAATCAATACCATTCAGTAACATTAAATTGCAGATCAGGGCATTCTAAGTAAAAATTATCATCATCAAGTGTGGGAACCTTAACGGATAAAACAACCATGTAGAGATCAATTATACTTTAGAATGAATAGAGAATTTGGGACAATTTTGGGACAATGAGTTTGAATTCTGCTGCATTCTAGATAATTACACCGCATCATAACGCATTGATACAAAACAGCTATACAGCATTAAGTGGCGCATTTCCTGCACTATTTTACGGTCTCGAAAACCGTTGTACTCTTGCGAGTACCCAGGGATCGAATCCCTGTCTCTCCGCCAACTTGTTGCTGTGTCAATCCGCTGCTCAAAGCGATGTGAACCGCCTCGGCCCGAAACTCCGGTGTTCTTCTGGTTCCCATACTATCCTCCTGTTGTATTCAAATATTAACAGAAGGCACTCTCCATTAAAGCGATACGAGTCCACTACAGAGAATGTCCCTCGAGTACGTACATATCTACAATCAACTAATCAGAGATACGTTGCGGACTTTAAAGAATCGAAATATCCCTTGGGAAACCACCAGCACACCAATAACAACGACCATGATTATTGTCGAGAATGCTGCCGCCTGGCTGGTTTCCCCAGCGTCGTCAAGAAGCAGAACGGAGACCGCCGCTAGATTATTGCTGGGATTGACCAGAAAAATAACACCGGCCAGCGTGACCATCGCGCGCATGAAGAAAAACACTCCCAAGCTTATCATCGCTGGCCAGATAATCGGCAAGGTGATCTTGCGCATTGTATATAGAAAGCTTCCGCCGAGCATGGCGGAAGCCTCGTCGAAGGTGCTACTGATTTGTTTAAGGCTGGTGGTTGCTATCAGAAACCCCTGGGCGTGGTAATGGTATATCGTGTTTATCGCCAACAACAGCACGGTGCCGTAAATCATATAAACCGGGTTGTCGGGATCGTTGAAGGCAAAGATGTACCCCAGCCCGAGCACCATACCGGGAACCGCCGCCGGAAGGATTGACAGAAAATACAGAAATTTCGTTAAGCTGTTGGCGAGTTTATGGATAACGAAAGCGGCGATTGTCACCATGATGATGCCTAAAACGGCGGTCAAACACGACATCCAGATACTGGTCCAGACCGGCGCGTACCCGCCCTGCACGTCCACATCGTAGTTTGCCAGTGTCAGCGACATGTTATAGGGCCACAGCTTGACAAAACTAGCGAAAACGACAGTCCCGATAATAACCAGCACGGAAGAACACAGCAATACCACGAAGGCCAGCATTAGGGAATCGAACAGACGATTGGGTTTGATCACAAGTGGCACTGAGCCGTCTGTAATCGCCGTCGACTGGTGGCGTGAAACCCATCGCTCAACGATCACTGCGATACCGGCTGGAAGCAGAAGGATAATACCGATCACCGCCCCCAGGTTAAAATTGGCTTGGCCGGAAACCTGATTATAAATTTCCGTTGCCAACACCCCATAGTTTCCGCCAATAACCATAGGGTTACCGAAATCTGTAATAACAATGGTAAAAACGATAAACACAGCAGACATCAATCCATATCGAGTCGCCGGTAGAGTCACGGTCCAGAAGATCCGCCAATTGGATCCCCCCAACATCCGCGCTGACTCGTATAATCTGGAATCCGCCACCGCTAGCGCCGCCGACAACATCAAAATGGCGTGGGGTAAAGCGTACATTGTGATGGAAAGAAAAATACCCCAGAATCCGTAAATATCTAACTCCGTACCAAATGTCCTGTTGATCACCCCGTTGCGTCCAAGCAGTAGTTGAAAGCCCAGTGCTTGCACCAGCGACGGCGAAAACAATGGAAGCATGGCGATAAAACTCCATAATGGCTTAAAAGGAATCGAGGAACGGCGCATGGCATAGGCGAACGTATAAGCCAGGATGATCGTGACAAATGTAGCGCTGATCGAGACCGTGAAGCTATTGCTAATTATTTTGACAAATCCAGGATCCGAAAAATATTGGCTGAAATTATCAACCCCCCAACTACCGTCGGTGTGCTGGAAACTTAACTTCAAAATAGCCCAAAGAGGATATAAAATAAAAATTGTCAGAGGCACTGCCGCAGCCAGGGTCATGCCTATTTTAATATGGCGTTCGCTGATTCGAGAAACGGTCTCAGGCCATTTTATCGTTAACGCCACTGTTCGCCTGCTTCCAGAGAATGGTTTCTGGTATTGGTCATTGACTATAAACCCAGAGATGTTCTTCGGGCAATAAAATGGAAATATAATCGCCCACCGACAACCTCAATTCCCGCATCAACGTCGATGACAGTTCCGATTTTAACCCTTGTTTTTTGCCGTCAAATTCAAAAGTCAGATTAAGGCGATAGATAGACCCTAGAAATTCAATCCAGTCGATCTCTACCTCAATAACGTTTTGCAAAGGTGTCGACCCTATATAAATGCGAATATCTTCGGGCCTTACGGCGAGGCGGGCGGCCTTGTCTAGACCGGTGCCAATGCTCCATTTTCCACATTTTATCGCAGCACCCCCAAGACGAACGGCGCCATCATCCAGGGTGGTCACCGCAAGAAAGTTCATGGTTCCGATAAAATCGGCAACGAATGACGTCGATGGGTCATCATAAATTTCGAATGGTGAGCCCACTTGCACAATCGCACCCTCGTTCATAACAACCACCCTGTCGGCCATTGTCAGGGCCTCTTCCTGGTCGTGTGTCACCATGATTGTGGTAATACCCAAACCTTGCTGAAGCTTACGAATTTCCAATCGAAGGGCACTGCGGACCTTGGCGTCAAGCGCGGAGAGTGGTTCGTCAAGAAGCATGGCCAGGGGTTTTGGGGCTAGCGCTCGCGCCAAGGCAACCCGCTGCTGCTGACCACCGGAAAGCTGACTTGGAATTTTACCTACCTGGTCTTCCAAATTGACGAGGGCAAGCATCTCGTCAACTCTGGAATCAATTTGGTGACGCTCCCATTTACGACATTCCAGACCGTAAGCTACATTCTTGCCAATCGTCATGTTGGGAAACAGGGAATAAGACTGAAACACCATGCCAAAGTTACGATCTCGTTCCGGCATCTTTGCCAAGTTTTCTCCGTTCTGCAAGATATCGCCGCTATCCAATGTTTCCAGGCCGGCAATCATACGCAACAGCGTAGTCTTTCCACAACCAGAGGGGCCTAGAAAGCAAATAAGCTCACCTTCGACAATGTTAAGGTCAACGGAATCAACGGCCACCAGGTCACCGAATCGCTTTGTAATATTTTGTAAATTCAAAAACATTTTTCGCTGATACTTATTTTAGTGGTCTAAAAACAACACAAAATGGAACGGGTGGCCGTAAAGACGACCACCCGTAAAAGCTCACAAACCGGAATATATTACCGTTCGATCTCGGCTTTCCACTTGGTAATTATACGCGACTTATTCTTCGCCGACCAGTCAAAGTCCATATTGTAAAGGACTGTGGAAACATCCGCCGGCAAACCGGCATCACGCGCTTTCTGGGGCTGCACCCCACCCGGAACGACGGACATTGCGGCTCTTTCGCCGTAAAGCGCGCCCGCCTGCTTGGTCAGCAACCAGTCGAGCAGTTTCTTGGCGTCGGTTTTGTTCTTTGAAGTTTTCATCAACCCGCTGACTTCCATTTCGTAGCCCGCACCCTCGCTGGGGATTACCAGCTTTATGGGGAACCCCTTGTCAATGGACTTGACGCCGACAAAAGCATAAGACACGCCGATAGCGTATTCACCGACTCGGGTCAGTTTGCACGGTTTGGATCCAGACTTGATGTACTGACCCATGTTTTTGTCCAGTTCATGCAGAAATTTCCAACCATCGACTTCGCCCCTCATTTGCAGCAAGCTTGATACCTGCAAATATCCGGTACCAGAACTCGCCGGATTGGGCATGATCAGTTGCCCTTTGTAAACCGGATTCAAAAGATCCTGCCATGAACTCGGCGTCGGTAGATTTTTCTGTTTCAGGACTTCAGTATTGACGCAAAAGGCGGCGAAATAACCGGTTGTGGCGAACCACTTGTTTCCCGGATCGACGAATTTAGTGTTTACCATGTCGATACCCGCGGGCTTGTAAGGATCGAGCAATTCCATAATACGCGGATCGACCATCTGGGTGACAGCCCAGCCCCAGATCATGTCATGCTGCGGATTACTTTTTTCAGCCAGCATGCGCGCGCCCAAATCTCCCGTCGAAAGACGTAACACGTTGACCTTGATGTCGGGCTCAACCTTGGCGAAAGTCTGCAAGTAAACCTTAACATCATCTTCTTCTAACGAGGTGTATACCGTAATTTCACCAGCGCGGGCGAAACTGGCAAAGCTAACTGTCAGAAAAATTATTGCCAGGGCCGCAAATAAAATATTCGTTGTATGTTTCACACTTCTTCTCCCTACAGGTTGTTTATAGAAGAGCCGGAATTATTGGTCCGGACTCCACACGCCACTGAGAAAACTATCCGTTTTGTGACGCCGAATTTATGGCTCTTGCGGCAAATATTTTATCGTGGTTTCCCGATCGCCTATCCATACGCACTTTATCATCAAAAATATGGTACTTGCAAGACTAATATCTTTAGTCCAACATTGCTGCAGCGTTCAAAATAATATCGATAAGGAGAAAGAAGTGATGGATTTTATCTTCATGCTGACACATGGCGACAAAACCGTGAGTAATTGTCTTGAAGTGTTTGATGAGATCAACGGCGTCGGAGTCTCTCATATCGGCTTCAAAGACGTGGGTGTTGATCAGGACACCCTGAAGATTTTGACCCGGCGAATAAAAGATTCCGGGGCTATTTCATATTTGGAAGTTGTGAGCACGACACCCGAGGCCATACGCGAATCCATCAAAACAGCAACTGATATTGGTATCGACAGGGTCCTTGGCGGACAAGATATTGAGTCTGCTTTAGCAGCATTAAGCAATTCCGAAGCAACATACTACCCCTTCCCGGGGCGTCCTGTTGGCCATCCAACACGACTGGGAGGAAGCCCTGAAGATATTGAAGCCGATTGCGCAAGGTATCGTGACGCCGGTTGTCCTGGTGTTGATTTGCTAGCGTATCGGGCGAATGAAGCAAACCCTCTCGATTTGGTAAAAGCGGCCAGGAAAGGACTCGGTGACGGCTATCTGATCGTCGCCGGTAGCATTGAATCGCCAGAACGCATTACGGCCATCGCCGAAGCCGGAGCTGATGCCTTCACAATCGGAACCGCCGTCTTTGATAATGTATTTGCATCAGGTGGAAACACCATCGCCTACCAGTGTCAGGAGGTCTTGAAGGTCTGTGGTTCCGCCAGTTAATTTTTTTCAAAAACACAAAACTGTTCATATTCCCTGGTTTAGATAAAATTCATAAATGTCTAAAAATGGTTCAGTAACTATCGTGGCACGAAAGGACACCCGGATGAACACAAATACGATCGCACGGCTCGTTGACGGGGCATATGTTGATCCTGACGGCAACGGCAAGACGATGTTATCTGTGCCGACCCGAAGCGTCGTTATCGCCGATAGCTTGAAGGGAATGGAGGCGGACGTCGTCAGGTCACTTGATTTGCCGCCCCCATTCGCCATCATCAGCGATCCAGATACCCATGTGGTAATGGGCAAAAGAGTCGAGCGGGCGCTTGAAAGCCTGGGCCCTGTTATCAAAATCCATCTTAGCAAGAACCCCCATGCAGATATGCCCTCCGCCGAGGCCCTGGTCGCCGAGACCAGAACAGCCGGGACGCTGATAGCCGCCGGATCCGGGACCATTAACGATCTTTGTAAATATGCTGCATCCAAACAGAACAGGCCGTGCGCTGTTTTTGCCACCGCACCATCCATGAACGGCTACACGTCGGTTAATTCAGCAATCACCGAACATGGGCACAAAAAATCATTGGCTACGGTTGCTCCTGACGGCGTATTCATGGACTTGGAAGTTCTTGCCGCCGCGCCAAAGCGAATGATTCAATCTGGCTTGGGTGATTCGCTTTGTCGGGCGACAGCCCAGGTCGACTGGATGCTATCGCACCTTCTCTTTGACAGTGAATACCGCGAAGCCCCTTTCTCGCTTCTCGTCGACGATGAGAAAGGGTTACTTGGCGAACCTGAAGCCCTCGTATCAGGAGATTTAGATGCCATGGCCCGACTGGCCCGACTGTTGGTTCTTTCCGGCATGGGAATGACTATATGCGGTGGTAGCTTTCCAGCCAGCCAAGGCGAGCACCTGATCAGCCATTATATTGAGATGATGCACCCAAACGACTGGGATATTGCTTTCCACGGCGAACAAATTGCGGTGACCACATGTGTCATGGCCCGATTGCAGGAGCGCGTATTGCAAGGCCCTACCCCGCATTTATCGTCAACCACGGTGACAAAACAATCGGTAATGTCTCACTTCGGCGAGAATATTGGCGCCGCCTGCTGGGACGAGGTTGCCCAGAAACGATTAACAAAAGATGGCGCCGACGAACTGAATGTCCATATAGAACAATCGTGGTCTGATATCCGTGAGAAACTCCTGGCGATTATTATCCCTTCGGAAACCCTGATATCTGTTCTTAAACGCGCCGGTGCGCCGGTTAGTTTTAGCGACATCAATCTTGAAGAAGGTTTCTTCATCGATGCGATCAGCCATGCACGGGAAATTCGCAACCGTTATACTTTTCTCGATCTTGCGGCTGACGCCGACATAGTGGACCCGAAAACACTTGTTTGAAACCTTCAGGTTGCCAAAATCAGTTCTATACATGTGAACGGCTGATATGGTAATTACGACAAAATTTCTAGGATGCGGAAATTTCTCTAGGACTTATTTAAATTAGAACCAAAGAGTAATGATGGAACGCCTGTCAAAAAAACAACGCCAGGAGCGAATTCTTCAACGTCTGGGCAGCGATGTCACCGTACGTATTATGTCGTTGGCTGAACAGTTCGACGTCACCACTGAAACCATTCGCCGCGATATCGACGAACTCACCAACAAGGGCCTTGTTAGTCGTACATACGGCGGTGCGGCCAGCAAATCACTGATAACGGAACCAAATATTCACCAGCGTCGACAAGCCAATGTTGCCGAGTGTAAGCGGGTGGCTCACCATGCCGCCACCCTGATCGAACCAGGCGATGTGCTGATGATTGATTCCGGATCAACCACCAGCCATTTTGCCAGAGCCCTGGCGGCCCGCATGATCCAGCTAACGGTACTGACAAACTGCTTACCCATCGTCCAAGGCTTTGGCGGCATTCCAGATGTCCATGTAATTATGTGCCCCGGCGACTATCGGGATACGGAAAACGGCGTTTACGGCCACCAGACCACTAACTTTCTCAACCATTTTCAGGCAAACGTTGCAATTATCGGTGCCGGCGGGATTACCGAAAACGACATTACGGATGCTGACGTCGAAGCGAGTTGGATTAAGCGTAAGATGATAGAGAGATCCGAGAAAACGCTACTGTTGCTGGATCATGGCAAGTTTGGCAAACGAATGTTTAACAATGTTTGCTCCTTAAAAGAAATAGACGATCTTGTCGTAGATAAAAAGCCATCAAGCACTTTAAATCGCGCCTTCAAAGCCGCTTCCGTAAATCTACATGTCGCAAAATAAGGATACCTTGAAAAAGATTGTCGTCATCGGCATCGACACCCATAACGCGACAGATCGCTTCTCCTTGAAAACATATCGGGGATTTAAGTGGCGGTCCTGATTGAAATGGTTGTGGATGGAAAAATGGATTACTACAATTGATGCGAATATCTGTAACGACTTTGCATTCTTGAATTTTATCATCGCGTATTCTCGTCGTCAAAACGGTTGATGTCAGTTCTGCCGCGCATGGCTGATAGCATTGTTGCACAAGCTGTCTCCCAATTACTGGAAGAGCAACCCGACATGGAGGTCACCGTCGAAGTCCAACCGCGGCGTTATCTTGAACGTTGGGTCGCGAGTCGAAAATTTGATATCGGCCTAGGAGCCCTGCCAGCCTATCATTCAGCTGTCCAAACAGAACAAATTTACAGTGTACCCGTGGTCGCCGTCCTTCATCCTGAACATAAACTCGCTTCACGCTCCTCGTTGCGGGTGAAGGAGCTCTCCCAAGAACGATTAATTATGATGCCCCCGAATACCTTGTTAGGCCAACAGATGGTGGACATTCTGGATTCAGCTGGTGTCATACCGAATTCAACTATACTGGCATCAGAAGCCCTGCTTTGTTGCCGTTTCGTCGCTCAGGGTTTAGGTGTTTCGATCACCGATGCCATGCTCTCCAAAACTTTTGCCCCCTCGGTCAAGATTGTTCCGATCAGGCCCCAAATATATGGATTTTGGTTTGCTTTACCCACTTGGGGTCAAGCACACGAAAGAAACCCAGAAATTCATCGAAATTCTTAAATCGCAAGCAACGTCTTTCATCAAAAACCTAAATTTTTAATAGGAACCATTCATTTTTATAATGCAGATGATTTCCTGAAAGAAACTCTAGCTTGAATTGATGATCGTAAAAAGACCTTGAAAAATTTTGGTGATGTCGTGTTGAAATCCGACGATAGAGTTCCAGAAGAGCACGGCGCACGAACTCATAGAATTGAGTATGATCGTTGCTTGCTGGTGTGCCTAAGCCAGGTGTAGCGGTGCATTATTAGTTATAATAGTTGCTAACCAATTTGCTAACGAACTTATGATAACAGGATAAAACAAAACGGCACCAACCAGCACGAATGTTACTAAGAAACCTTATATGTAGTGGTTCAGACTTGATCTGACAGTTACCAGATTCGACGTGGCGTCTGTCAGGTCAAATTTGGTCTACAAACTTTTCCTTCCAGATACTTTTGCCGTCCTCCAGAGTCTGCATGGGCGTTTTCCCTTCGCAGATTTT
>JAJRRU010000001.1 GCA_024279135.1 Alphaproteobacteria bacterium | reverse complement strand
GATTTTTACGTTACTTTGTATCATGAGAGTTACCTTTTCTAAGTTTTCGATGGTTGGGTTGCACCACCATCAAAACTGGTAACTCTCGCTCTTTCAAGGGAGCAGTGTCAGATCAGATCGGAACTAATACAGTTTAAAATATATAAAATTCAGTGCTGTAGATGTTTGTTAGGATTGAACAAGGAGTTCAAAACTAACGCCTGCTCAGGATACTCTTATGGCTTCTTTAGATAGTCTTGAAACTAAATTTTAAAGCCGCGTCAATTTCTATTGGCAGCCATACGGGTAGAAAATTCAAGTGATGAAAATGACGCGTGGGCATCTTTTATTGCTGTCGTAGAAGGATAATTCTAATCGCTTATCATCTCTTCATCTTTGAAAACAATCAGAGTCAGGATTTCTCCTGATGTAACTTGACGGGTTTCTTCAAACACATGGAAGCCTTTGTCCTGAACCTTCCAGTTATCAAACCAGGCTTCTGAGGGCATCATTCTGCGAGGGCTTTGTGTTTCGCTGCCATACAACACATTAAATGCGTAGCTATCGTGGTCGATATCTTCCCGTGGGAACCAGTGTTCGGGGATAAAGTCAGGACGGCGAAACCATTTCCGTTTTTTTGCTGTGTGACAGACCAGCATTGCGGGCTCTGGCCCATATTGAACAAGGCGTATGGCTGTGGCTGTTGTGCTTGTGCCGAATTCTTCACGGAGACTATCAACCGTCTTGAACGAACATTTCTTGGCAGCATCAGCCATGGGCTCAAAAATATACCGGGGCATCAACAAATCTGCAGCATAACGGTCGGCAACCCTCTTCGGGTCAGTCAGTTCTCGGGTGCGGTTTGCAATATCACTTGCACGGCAAGAAAATGCACGCCCCCGGTGATGATGCCAATGCCCCAGCTCATGTCCGATTGAAAATCGACGCCGTGCTGGCCGCACATCCTTGTTGATGGTAATCACGGCTTTGTTATCACGTCCGACAATGCGAGCTTCACAGCCGCTAAGGTTTTGGTATTTAACCAAAGCACCTGTTGAATAGGCAATGGCCTCAAGGTCAATATCCTTCGGCTCAACAACACCCAGGTCTTTCAGGAGTTGCTCGGCAGCAGACTGGCCTTTCATACCGGATTGCCTTCATCATCAATCGCGCCGATATCCATCAAGTCTTGGAGCAGGCTATCAATATCAGCTTCCGAATCTTCACCGCTCCGAGCAGCAAGTGTGAGGTTTTGCTGTGACGAATTATCATTCTTTGCGACCTGATTGAGTATCATGCGCTTTTTATCTAGCGACCAACCAGACACATCTACAGAATGGCGAGCCTGGCGTTCATCATATGCTTTGCGTGCTGCTGCGAGCCTTCCTGCACCGGCTTCATGAATGACATTGGAAATAAGCGCCGACACATGACTTGCAATAGCGTCAATGTCTTCACCGTTTTCTTTAGCCTCAGCCAGAATTTCATCATCGCTCATTTCATTAAGGTCTGATGCCAGGCTTTCTGCTAATCGCATAAGTTTTTCTTGATCGTGATTTTGAATTTCAGTCATTTTATACGCCCTTCCTGAAACTTCTTCCCAATAGCTCGCCGTACTCGTCTGCGAGCAGTTGCATATCCCTTTTCAGACATTGGCTCAATTTCACATATCTCTGCTGGTGTACACCCATCCATATCCCCCATTACGATTGCCAAGCCCTTGGGGTCATCAGCAAACATTTCTTCTATAGTGCAAATTTTTTCTTTTTCGTCTTGCTCATTTGCGATGATCTCTTCAGGAGTTGGCCTCGTATCACGCTCTCTGATGATTGGATTTCTCTCATTCAAATCCATCCCCAATGGCGTGTCCCGTTTCCATTGTTTGCGTTCTTCAAATGCAATGCTTCGCATAGAGTTCCGCAAAAATACCATAAAATTTGTAGAGCGCGGACAAACTCGGCTCCCGTCAAGCGCTCGACGCATAGCTTCATGTAATAAATCTTCTGAGGCCATCCCACTGCTTTGCGCGAAAATAGCGCTTTGACACGAAAGTCTATACTTATCGGCATGAGTTAGCGCTTCGAGAATTTCTCGAACCTCATCAACCGTTATGCTTTCATCTATAGATCGTGGTGACACTGGCAACGTTCCTTATATTCACTAACTAAGGCCGTTCAAAACCTCGAAGCCAGACATTTATTTTTATTTTTTTGTCCGAGAGCCCGCTCCGCGACAGCCTATATCTATGAATGAACGATGAAATTCATTTTTGCAACTGAAAAACAGAATCTAAAGTTGTAAAAGTAAACAGCGTATTTATTGAAGTTAAGCATCATGCGGCACTATTTTGGGAAGAGGGCATACCATATTTCCGCTCAATAGAGTTGCGAAGCACAAAATACAGGCTATATCCGTCAATATGCCTCTTTTCTATAATTACATCCCCTACGAGATATTTTGACTAATTAGGAGTTTAAAATGTCAGATAATGACCGATACGTAGTGAACCATCCAAAAGGCTGGGCAGTAAAAGCCGGAGGCGCAGAACGTGCCAGTAGTGTTCACGACACCCAGCGTGAAGCTGAAGGAACAGCAAAGCAAGTTGTAAAGAACCTGGGCGGCGGAGAAGTCCGCATTCAAGGCCGTGACGGTAAATGGCGCGATTCAGATACCGTCGCGCCGGGCAACGATCCTTGTCCTCCCAAAGACCAGAAACATTAAGGAGAACACCGCGCATGGCTTTTACGAAACAGCAACAGGATAGAATTTACAAAAAGACGGATGGGTATTGCCATATCTGCCGCAAAAAGCTGGCCCGTAAAAACTACGGCAAGCCCGGCAGCCGGGGTGCCTGGGAGGTCGAACACTCAAACCCGAAAGCCAAAGGCGGGTCGGACCGCCTACAAAATCTTTATCCGGCCTGTGTTTCATGCAACCGCAGCAAACAAGCGTCATCCACCCAAATAGCACGCCGGAAAAACGGTTTTAAATCCGCTCCTCTTCCTCGCAAGAAGAAGAAAAGAAATGCATTGATCGGCGGATTAAGCGGGGCCGTACTTGGCTCACGTCTTGGCCCACTTGGAGCGATTGCCGGAGCCGCGATTGGGGCATTTGTCGGCGGTAACCACGAGCCTAAATAGGAGAATTTGATTACGATGCGAAGAATACTTTCCATAGATGGCGGCGGAATTCGGGGAACTTTCCCGGCTGCATTTCTGGCGACCCTTGAAGACGATTTGGATCGCCCAATTCACGAATACTTTGATCTGATAGTGGGCACGTCAACGGGCGGTATTATTGCCATCGCTCTGGCCATGGGCCTGCCCGCAAAAGATATTCTCGAACTCTATGAAAAGCGCGGGCCGGAAATATTCTCGCAACAGCACACCGGATTGCGAGGCTGGGCGGAGCGAGCCTTTCGTAGTATTAAATGGTTAACATGGGGGCCAAAATATAATGCTGATGGACTGCAATCTGCCATAAACGAGGTTCTTGGTGATCGCAAAATCGGAGATGCCAAAACGCGCCTGATGATCCCGGCATGGCATCAACAAAAGGGGGAGGTGTATATTTTCAAAACCGCTCATCACGAGCGCCTTAGAACTGATTACAAAGATTTTGCCCGGGATGCTGCTATGGCGACTGCGGCGGCACCAACCTACTTTCAGGAGTTCATTACCGCTCGGGATGTTGGGTTGGTAGATGGCGGAATCTGGGCGAACAACCCAACAGGAATAGCAGTTGCCGAAGGAATAGGAACGCTTGGCTGGAACCCGAAGGAAATTCAGGTTCTCAGTGTGGGTTGCCTTGAAGACGTTGTTGAGATGCGTGATGCTTATGGTGCGGCGCGGCTCGCACCTAAACTCGCCGGGCTTTTTATGGCAGGACAATCATTTGGCTCCAACGGTCTTGCTCACATTTTAACAGGTGACGTTGGCGGGGCCAATCATAAAGCCATCCATCGAATTACCCAGCCTGTCCCTGAAGGCTTTTTCACCCTGGATGACACAAGCAAAATTCAAAAGCTGAAAAGCCGCGCATTTGCAGAGGCCCGAATCAAGAAGCTAGACTTGATGAATGTCTTTTTCACCTCCCCCACTGAACCATTTGAACCAATTTACAGGTGCTAATATGAATATGATTGATGACAAGAAGCTCAAAACCCACGAAGAAGTGCTTGAAGCAATTGCCGAGGCGATTGATATCCCTGAGCACCTGGATGAAATCGCAAGAAAACGTTATGCGTCCATTGGTGACTGGCTTGATCGCAAAGATTCTAGCATTAGTCAATATGATCCTGAGATATCCCCCCAAGGCTCGTTCCTTTTAGGTACGGTTATACGACCGCTCGGAGATTCAGGTAATTACGACGTTGATCTGGTCTGCACACTGAAAGCAACCAAGAACGACTTTACGATGGCAGAACTTAAAGACGCTGTCGGTGTTGAGATTAAGAGCTATGCAAAAACCAACGCCATGAAAAAAGAACCTGACGATGGACGAAGGTGCTGGACCCTGGAATATTCTGACAGTGCCAATTTTCATATGGACATACTCCCGGCACTGCCAAACGCTGATTCTTATCGGGTCATGCTGGAAAGCCGTATGCATTTTAGCGTCGTTGCCAATGAAGGTTTATGGTCAAAGGCAATCGCCATTACCGATAAGACCGATCCGAATTTCCGGGTTCGTTGCGAAGATTGGCCGGTCAGCAACCCCAAAGGTTACGCCGTCTGGTTCACCTCACGCCAGGGTGACGCAATCACAGCCCGCAAGCATACGGTGCTGGCTCGTGAAAGCATTTACGCGAGCGTTGATGAAATCCCCGAGTACAAAATTAAAACACCTCTTCAAAGGGCGATACAACTACTGAAGCGTCATCGTGACACCACGTTTGAAGGTGACGAAAACAAGCCGATCTCAATCATTATCACAACGCTGGCGGCGCATTGTTATAACGATGAAGCGACGATCAGTGAAGCACTAGAATCAATTCTTAAGGGAATGGCTAATTTTATCGAAGATCGCAATGGTGAGAAGTGGGTTGCCAACCCCGTAAACCCGGAAGAAAACTTTGCCGATAAATGGAAAGAAGATCAAGACAAGGAGAAAAAGTTTTATAGCTGGCTGGATGCAGCTCAACGCGATTTTGGTGAATACCTGCGGGCAAGCCGGTACAGTGATATTCCTGATGCGCTCCAGGAATCTCTTACCAAAGCAACGGTCGCAACTGTATTGCCCTTGATAGCTGTTACAGCCCCCGCGATTGTATCTTCCGGCGTGGCAGAGGCGGCAAAAATCGCAAGCGATGGCGGAGCAACTCAACCTTGGTGCAAATGAGGGAATTCCGATTACAGCGATTGCTTCGTACCGTTAGATCAGTTATCGCCTTTGTTCAGCCAAGGCTGTCTGCGAGCATCAAAAATGGCAACGTTATCGTCGAAGGTCGTTTCGTCGTTACTCCTACGCTTGCAGAGCACACAAGCGATGGAGCAATCGCTGAATTCTCAATATTAGTTGTCCTTGCTTCCTCATATCCGAATATCGAGCCACGGGTATCGGCACCGGGAAACAATATACCGCAAACACCCGCGCATCATATGAATGATGACGGAAGTTGTTGTGTGGTAATATGGGAAGAGTGGCTTGCTACAAATGAAGATAATTCAATACAGGCATATTTCGATGGACCATTAAAAAATTACTTTCTTGGCCAGCACATAAAATTGGCAACTGGAAACTGGCCATTCGGTGAGCGGAATCACGGAAAAGAAGGGATTCTTGACGCTTTTGCAGAGATACTCGATTGCGCTAGGAACGAAAAAAAGATCGAATATCTCTTGAGAATTCTTTCAAAAGATTGGCCGCGAGGACACTGGATTTGCCCCTGTAAAAGTGGACAGATTATTCGAAAATGCTGCGTAGTAGATTTGAAAACTCTAAGCGAGAAGATACCATCTAAAATCGCGCAGAAAATGCTTTCACGTTTACGATCATATATACTTAAATAAGCCCTCAACAGACGTTTCATTTTTCCTGTTTAGCATAAATAAAACGTGAAAGTGACGGTTGTTTTCGCTATTAATGACTTTTGTTATCAAAACATTCGCACCTAGTTGTCAATTGACAACTGTTCGGAAAATCCCTATTATCAGAAAAGAACACAATGGCACAGCGACCAAAGCACAAGCACCCCAACAAAGAGATACAGGCCGCCGTTGAGTATGCTGAATCAAAGGGCTGGCGGGTGATTAAGAGTGAAGGTCATGCCTGGGGACGGATACTTTGCCCTAATAATGACAAGGATTGCCGTTGCGGTGAGTTTTGTATTATGTCGATCTGGAGCACGCCCCGGTCGCCGCAAAATTTTGCCAGGCGCATTATCCAGAAGATTGATACCTGCATTTACGAGAATGCAGATGGTACGGAAAACGAGGGCTGATATGAGCGACAAAAGCATTTTTGAATTTACTCTGGTCTACCTTCTGCCGGAAGACAGACCGGAAGCTGACGCTCATCTTGATGCACTTTTTGAGGCCGGGTGCGATGATGCTCTGCCCGGTGTCGGAAAGAAGGGGCATATAGCGCTTGAATTTGCGCGGGAAGCAACAAGCGCCGCCAGTGCGCTTGCCTCGGCCAAGGAGAATGTGGAAGCCGCCATTCCCGGTGTCAGACTGGTTGAGGTACAGCCGGATATAGTCGGGACCAGTGAAATCGCGGCCCTTGCCAAATGCTCGCGTCAGAATGTCAGGAAACAGCTTGAAAAGGTTGATGCTCTAGCCGCTCCGGTCTATGCCGCAAGCGGGCATACTTTGTGGCACCTGAGCTTGCTCAATCATTATCTGACCCGGCAGACTACGCTATCCATACCGCCGCAGGTTTATGAATTTTCCGAGATTGCCATGAAAGCCAATACCGCGATTCAGATCAACCTTCTGGCGGCAGTACACAAACACGAAAACGCTTAATTGAAAGCGCACCGTCACGTACTGCTCGATTAGCGGACATTTCGTGAACATGGCCTATATTTCCCCCATGAACATCACGCGAACACCTGCCACCTAACTAACCACCTAACTAGGTGGTATTGGCTAAAATGGGGTGGGACGCGAAAATACGGAAAGGGCTGTAACCCTTTTATTTTGTGGGGTTTAGTGCCTTTTTGTCCCATGGCGTATATGCCTCGGGGCAGTTTTCGAGACCGCCCCGTTCGACCACTCCGGCATATCTCCACCCTGGGAGTATTCAGCACGGCTGCCAAAACAAAGGTTAGGTTATAAAGAAATCCCAAGCTCCATAGCTGCAATCGCGATCTTCGCGCAGACTTCCGCGTCAGATGCCGCATCATGGTGCTGTAGCGCGATACCAAGGTGATCGCTCACGACGTTGAGTTTGTGAGACGGAAGGCCCTGCCATGCTTCGCGTGCGGCTTTAACAGTGCAGCTAAACCTTTTGTCCGGTGTTATAATCCCGGCAGCTTCACAGCATTTATTCAGGACACCTTTATCAAACGGTGCGTTGTGCGCGACCATGAAATCACTACGCTCAATGATCGCTTCAAGCTCAGGCCATGCTTCGGCAAAGGTCGGGCTGCCTTGAACATCTGCCCAGGTTATGCCGTGAATGTACGTAAAAACAAATTTTGAGCGAGGCGGACGAAGCAACTGGGTATAACGATGAACAATATTATTATTCTCGACAGTGACAGTCGCAACTGCACATGCGCTATCGCGTTTATAATCGGCGGTTTCAAAGTCGATGGCTGTAAAGATTGACATCACGGTTTCATAATTTGTTTTTCAGAAACTGTCTATGCATTAACGCTGGCACTGACGTAAGATAGGGTAAACAAACGGGGAACATTTAAGATTCCCATGCGGCACCGTGCGGCATCCTTGCGGCATCCACTGGCCCGCACGCGGAGGGACAAGGGGGGATAAGCCAATAAAAACAAACACTTACAGATATGAGCAAGGATATACATATTGCGCGACAAATTTATCGCCCGTAAAACTGTAAGTCATTGATTTCATTGAGGAAAAAATGGTGCCCGGGGGCGGATTTGAACCACCGACACGCGGATTTTCAGTCCGCTGCTCTACCAACTGAGCTACCCGGGCACATCCTGAAAGAGGTCAGGAAATAATGACACGATGATGATTTAACAGCAATGCATCAACGTGTTGCGGTGCGTGTATAGAGAATTTACGACCCCCTGTCCAGCGTCGAACATTGAGTTTTTCACGTTTTTTCATTCTTCATTATAATCGTCTTCTTGTTCGTCTGGCTGATCGTCTCGGACGACCCGGTAATCGCCGCCCAGCCACTTTCCCAAATCAAGATCGGCGCACCGGCGCGAGCAAAAGGGGCGGTATGCATGGGTCTGAGGTCGATTGCACATGGTGCACTTGAGCTTCCTTAGCGGTATGACCTTGGCGTCAGGTATTTTAGTCATTTTATGCCCCGTTACCCCGCATGAACGTCAAATCCACGACCCGGTGCGGGTGACGATGGTGCGCGGGTTATGTTAATTTCCACGCCCAGATCACGCTGCACGGTTTGGCGTTCACTATTCATGGAACCATTTAACAGATCACAGATTGCCCCGCTAGCCCTCAATTCCAGCGACCGACCGGGATTACCCCGGCCCTCACCATAAAGGCTGCGCAGGGCGTCATAGGCCAGGCTGCGCGGTGATTTATCGCCCCCCCCCTGCCCGCACAAGATGTCCGCCAAGCTGGGAGAACGCCGTCGGCGCAAACATTCAACGAGTCCCAGTCGGGTAAAACCGGCGACCTGCACCGGAACGCTGTGTTGTGCGGCAAGGGTTTGTAGATGTTTCAACAGGGCCTGACCGGCCTTACGGTCGCGCGATGAAATAAAATCGATCACAACAGGTCCGGCCAGATTACGCAGCCGTAAATGATGCAACAGGGCGTCACAGGCCTCCAGATTGGTGCGATTGATTACCTGAGCCCGGCTGCCCTTGTTCGATGCAGCGCCTGAGTCTACGTCTACGGTGATACAGGCCGGGGTCTGGGAAATGGTGATGTGCCCGCCGCCAGCAAGCCCGACACACGGCTCCAGGGCGGCCTCGATCTGCTCGTCAATGGCCAGGGCATCAAATAACGGGCGATTATCACCGTGGCGTTCAAGTACGGCGGCAACGGGCGGCAATGACGCCTGAACAAAATCGTAAATACGTCCATAAGCCTCACCTCCATCGATGACGATACGCTTGACGACCGACAGATCAAGACCTCGCAGGGCGACCTGCACCGGATCGGGGGCCTGACATATCAGGGCCGGAGGTGAGGAGCGATCCGCAAGGGCCAGGGCATCGACCCATTGTTTGCACAAGGTGGAAAAATCCCGCTCCACCAACCCGGAACTGACGGTTTGCCCCGGAGCAAAGGCTGCGGTGCGGATAATAGCGCCATCCCCTGACGGCAGGATAGCCGAAATCGCCTCAACTAGCGGTCCGGCCCGTTCATCACCCCGAAAGTTACGAGGTACGTGAATACCGGACTGCCCCGGCAGATAAACACTGTAAGAGCCTGAAAAATTGACCCTGTTGGTCAACCGTGCCCCTTTTTCGCCCATTGCCTCATTTCGCACCTGAACAATGATGTCCTGGCCTTCCACAAGGGGCGGTTTTTTGGATTTTTCCGGGAACGGCAGGAAACCATCGGCATCATCGCCGATTTCGATAAAGGCACCATGCAGACCAGCCACCACGGCGCGAACCCGGCCCTGTATGATGTCACCCACGTGCCTTTTATGGCCCCCTGCCCCGCTGTCATTAACAGCGCGGTGAATTTCCACTTCCTGTAAAATTCCGTCACGAACCCTGGCGATTCGAAGCTCGCTGGTCAGGCCATCGATGAGCAGGGTATCAAATAACATTGTTTTCAGGTTTCGTTATAAAGAGGATAGCCATTTCCGTTCAGCATGGCGGCAACCTCATGCACAGCCAGGCCAACCACATTGGCATAGGAGCCGTTTATTTTCTTGATAAAGGCCGCAGCCAACCCCTGGATGGCATAACCACCGGCCTTGCCGCAACCCTCGCCAGAGGCGATATAATGTGCCGTTTCCTGGGCCGACAGGCGTTTGAAATAGACCGCCGTCATAACCACCCGGCGCAGTATCTCGCCATCTGGTGTTACCAGACAGACCCCGCCATAAACCCGGTGGCGTCGGCCCGAAAGCATGGCCAGGCATTGCCGTACCTCATCCCTATCGCTCGCTTTGGGCAGTATCCGCCGCCCGCAAGCCACCACCGTATCGGCGCCCAGCACGAAACATCCCGGATGACGCGTTGCCACGGCCTGGGCCTTGGCCAGGCTAAGACGCGCAGCATGGACACGAGGCAATTCCCGGTGTCTGGGTGTCTCATCAATATGGGCCGCATCAATGGTGTCTGGTATGATACCGATCTGAGCAAGCAATTCCTGACGCCGGGGCGAAGCCGAAGCTAATACCAGACGCGGACGGTTGGTCCCGGTTACGGTCCCAGTCACGATAAATTTATTTAAACCGGAAGGTAATACGACCCTTGGTCAGATCGTAAGGGGTCATTTCAACCGTAACCCGATCACCGGCCAGTACCCGGATACGGTGCTTGCGCATCTTACCCGCCGTATGGGCGAGGATTTCATGATCATTTTCGAGTGTCACACGGAACATGGCGTTCGGAAGAAGTTCCGTCACCAAGCCATTGAATTCGAGTATTTCTTCTTTCGCCATGCCATTCCTTCAAGTAAAGGCTGTAATTAATTTGCGCCCGAAAATGCGGTCAAACCGGAAAGAAATCAAGCGAATAGACAAACTATTGTGTTAATTGTTTAAAATCAACTCTTTAGATTTAACAAATTTGCCATCTGATGGGCGTGACAGCCCTCAGGTATCATTAAAACCTGATGTGGGGAACCGTTCCCTGATCCGAGTCATAAGTTGATCGCGGCACTGACGATAAGACTCCAGAACCACCTCGCGCCGTTCAGATAACACCAGAGAGGGATCGTAGGTGTTCCAGAATTCAAGATCACACGACATCCAGTGGGTCAGTTGCACGGCTTTGTGCTGGGCCTGGGGTGACAGGGATATGATCAAATCGTATGAACTGTCTTCCAGCTCATCGATGGTCTTCGATTTATGATTGGACAAATCAATGCCGATTTCATCCATAACCGTGATCGCATAACCGTCAATTTCCCCATCGCGCACACCCGCGCTGTCAATAAAAATACTTTTGCCGTGCAAATATTTGAGCATGGCTTCGGCCATGGGGGAGCGGATTGAATTAAAGGTACACGAAAACAAGACGGCAGAAGGCAGATCAACCATCTGGATCAGCCCCGGACATGCAAGACACAGATCAAGGTAAATAAACGTCTGGCCGTATCGATATCGATCTCGACTTTTTCAGCCAAGCGGTCGCGCAGCATTTCAGCACCTTCGTTATGCAGTCCACGGCGACCCATATCAATCGCCTCAATCTGTGACGGGGCTTTGGTTTTGATGGCTTCAAAATAGCTTTCACAGACCAAAAAGTAATCCTTGATAATCCCCCGAAAGGATTTCAGTGACAGGGATATAGAGGTAAGGTGATCATCCTTCTCATCACAAACCGCGAACTGTAAACGGTCTTCCTTGATACCCAACCGCACACAATATGGCCCGGTAAGCGAGCCAAAGGGTTTGAAATAATTCTCTTCCAGAAGGTCGTAAATAGCGACCTTGCGTTCGTGCTCGACTTGCGGGCTACGGCGCAGGAAGGTTTTTTCATCCAGTGTAATCTGGGCGATTTTTTGCCGATGCGGCATGGCCGCCTTCTCCCGTCCTGAATTCCAGTATCAATCGTTCTGAGGAAAACGAATAGTAATGGAAAGTGCATGGGCATCAAGCCCTTCCGCATTGGCAAGACACGCCGCTGCCGGCCCAATATTGGACAACGACGTCCGGTCACAGGCAATAAAAGATGTCCGCTTCATGAAATCCAGCACCCCGAGACCTGAGGAAAAACGAGCACTGCGTGCCGTGGGCAGCACATGGTTAGGCCCGGCTATATAATCACCGATGGCTTCGGGCGTATAACGCCCCAAAAAGACAGATCCGGCATTGCGGATTCTGTGGGCCAGAATTTCTGGTTCATCAATGGCCAGTTCCAGGTGTTCCGGTGCAATTGCGTCAATAATTGAAACAGCCTCATCCAGATGGTTCAGGATAATTACCGCGCCGAAATCACGCCAACTCGCCGCGGCTATTTCTGCGCGCGGTAAATTCTCCAGATGCATATCAATTGCCTGACAGACGCGCTCGGCGAACCCGGCGTCGTCGGTTACCAGAATAGCCTGGGCGACGGTATCGTGTTCGGCCTGCGACAACAGATCAGCCGCGATCCATTCCGGATCATTCCGGGCGTCAGCTACCACCAGTATTTCAGAGGGCCCGGCGATCATATCAATACCAACGGTCCCGAAAACCTGACGCTTGGCGGTCGCTACGTAGATATTGCCCGGCCCGACAATCTTGTCGACGCTTTCAATGGTCTGGGTGCCATAGGCCAGTGCGGCAATGGCCTGGGCACCACCGATACGGTAGATATCGTCCACACCGGCAATCTCTGCTGCGGCCAGCACCAGCGGGTTAATCACCCCGTCCGGTGTGGGCACCGCCATGACCAGTCGCTCAACCCCGGCGACCCTGGCCGGTATGGCATTCATCAGCACCGATGACGGATAGGACGCCGTTCCACCGGGCACGTACATTCCGGCGGACTGCACCGCGGTCCACCGGTAACCAAGCCGAACCCCGGCGTCATCGTCGTACTGCAAATTTTCCGGTTTTTGGCGAACATGGTAATCGGTAATGCGGCCAGCGGCCAATTCCAGCGCGGCCAGAGTATCACTGTCGCATTGGCTACGGGCCGCTGAAATCTCCTGAGCGGTAAACGCCAGTCCGCAATCGCTTGGGTCGAACCGGTCAAACTGTCTGGTATAATCGAATAACGCTTGATCGCCCTGATCACGGACGGTTTGCACGATTGTGGCGACCTGTTGGTTGACATCGGCTTCCGGCTCGCGCTTTGCCAACAGAAATTCGTTGAACGCGGTTTTAAAATCAGGGCTGGATGTGAGCAGATGCAAGGTCATCAGGCGGCTTTCCTGAAGGCTTCTACGGCATCGGAGAATCGCGCGATCCAGCCATTGATTTCTGCCGAGCGGGTTTTCCAGGCGGCCCGGTTGATGGCCAGACGAGAGGTAATCTCGGCCAGAACCTCAATTTCAACCAACCCGTTGGCCTTCATGGTTGCCCCACTGGAGACAAGATCGACAATCCGTCGGCACAGCCCCAGCGACGGGGCCAGCTCCATGGCACCGTTTAATTTTATGCATTCGGCCTGCACGCCACGGGCGGCAAAATACTTCGCCGTAATACCCGGATATTTGGTTGCCACACGAATGCTCGACCATTTCGCCGGATCGTCACCGCCGACCATTCCCGCCGGTTCGGCAACCGATATGCGGCAATGACCGATATTCATATCCAGCGGTGCATAGATTTCCGGGTAGTCAAATTCCATCAGCACATCATTGCCGCAAACCCCGATGTGAGCCGCCCCGAAAGCCACAAAGGTCGCCACATCAAAACTCCTGACCCGGATAATATCGATGTTGTCGTGGTTGGTGGTAAAACGCAACTGGCGGGATGACTCGTCATCGAACGCGGCTTCCGGTTCGATCCCGGCATGACGAACCAGCGGCATCACTTCACCGAGGATGCGGCCCTTGGGCAGGGCCAAAACCAGTTTATCATTTGTCGATGAACTCATATTTCTCTCCAACGGCCTGTACATAAACGGACCAGTACACAATTGTCGTCTAAAGCGCTGTACTACCCCGTTTTTACCGGAAAAACCAGCAGAGAGAGTATTGATTTTAGCTGTTTCGCACGCGGGTAATCTGAGCACCACAGGCCGCCAGTTTTTCGGGCAGGTGTTCATATCCGCGATCGAGATGATAAACCCGGCTGATAACACTTTCGCCCTGCGTCGATAAAGCCGCCAGAACCAGCGAAACCGAGGCCCGTAAATCCGTCGCCATAACCGGTGCGGGTGAAAGCCTGTCGACCCCTCGAACAATGGCCGAAGAGCCGTGCACATTGATATTGGCCCCCATGCGGCAAAGCTCCGGTACATGCATGAAGCGGTTTTCAAAGATGCTCTCGGTTATCATGGATGCACCGGTGGCCGTAGCCATCAGAGCCATCAACTGGGCCTGCATATCGGTAGGGAACCCCGGATAGGGCTCGGTTATGATATCAACCCCGCGAATAGGCCCATTGGTACGCGAGACGGTCAGGCAGTTCTGTTGGGTGTCTTCTTCTATATCCACGCCGCATTCGCGCAGGATATCGGATACCGAACCAATCAGGTCCAGACGTGTTCCCTTGAGCTTCAGGCAACCCCCGGTAATGGCCGCAGCCACGGCGTAGCTGCCGGTCTCGATGCGATCAGGGACCACGGCGTAGCGCGCTCCGTGTAAGCTGCTAACCCCGGTAATTTTCAGGGTATCACTGCCAATGCCATCGATTTTAGCCCCCATGGCGACCAGGCAGTTGGCCAGATCGGTAATTTCCGGCTCACGGGCGGCATTGGAAATTGTGGTCTCGCCACTGGCAAGGGTTGCCGCCATCAAGGCGTTTTCCGTACCACCCACGGTGACAAAGGGAAATACGATTTGCCCACCGGTCAATCCACCGTCCGGCGCGGTGGCCTCGATATAGCCATCCTCAAGGTTAATTTTGGCCCCAAGCTGGGCCATGGCTTTCAGGTGCAGGTCCACCGGGCGGGTACCGATAGCGCACCCGCCGGGCAACGATACCCGGGCATGGCCCTCGCGTGCCAGTAACGGACCCAGCACCAGCACAGAGGCCCGCATTTTGCGCACCAGATCATAGGGTGCCATGGTTTCGGTAATAGTGGCCGATTGCATGGTACAGGTGCTGTCGGGGCCTTGCTCGCCATTGCATTGGATGTTCGTACCGAGGCTTTCCAGCACGTGACGCATACTGGTGATATCGGCCAGGTCCGGCAGGTTCGTCAGGATCAGAGGCTCGGCACTCAGCAAACTGGCCGCCATCAACGGCAGGGCGGCATTTTTTGCACCGCTGATCTGAATTTCACCTTCCAGCGGTCGGCCACCTCGTATGATTATCTGATCCATTGTTTATTTACAGTCCTGCATTGTTAGATGAGTGATATGGGAGAGGTATATGAAAAAAATAGGGCCGAAATATGACGGACTGGTAAACATTGCCCGGTTTATTTTTTATTTTCTGGCGGTTGCTTTACAGCATTTCCGGCATCAATTTCGGGATTTTTTTGCTGCCTGCCACGAATTTGTTGTTTGCGGCGTAACAGATTTTCACGCAAGGCCGTAGCCTGGCGCTCATCACGCGCCGCCTTTCTGTCCTGCCCCCGCGAGGGCTTGCCAGGTTTGTCAGGTTTTCGTTCCGACATGCGTCATACCGTGCCTGGTGAATAAACAAGTCTTCGTTTGCCAGAACGCCACCCCATAAACAAGTACAAATCAACACTTGCCAGACCCGCATACCTGTGGCATCTTCCGCGCGCTTTAATAAGCCATGCCGCCGTAGCTCAGGGGTAGAGCACGTCATTGGTAATGACGGGGCCAGAGGTTCAATTCCTCTCGGCGGCACCACTTATTCCATTAATATTAAACGATTTTTGATTGCGTCCCTGTTCTTGGCACTATGCATATTCATGCGAACGAGTGCAGAACACTGCACCTTATCTGGGGGAAGCCTGGGGGAAAGGTCTCGTTTTGTACACACACGATCAGCTTATTATAACTGGCTCAAAACAGATCGATTACAATCACCTTCTGCTTAAATGAAGCGCCCGTAGCAACCGGCAAATGCGTGTGAACGGCCTGACGCCATCGAGCAATCATTCGGCCTACTCGCTCAGGCACACCTTCGTGACCCAACTCGGACATTCTCTTGATGAAAACTATCAGAGTCTAAAACCTATTACCGCGATATCGTCTCGACGTAGCTTTTCTCCCTGATAGTTTAATAGCGCTTGGTATATAGCTTCCTTTTGCTCTTCCATTGGCTTATCACTTATTTTCAACAATAATTCTCTGAAACGTTTTTTGCCAAACATTCGACCTCTTTCTCCGCCGACTTGATCAACCAACCCGTCGGTTGTCATATAGAATTGTTGATCGGGCTTAATTTCCAGCGTCTGTTCATCATATTCTTGGGTGTAGGGTATGCCGCGATAGCCCATCCCTGCCTTCGTCCCTTTAACCGAAGACAAAATTCCGTCCTTGTTTGTGAACAGTTCAAAGCGTGCACCAGCAAACGTCATTTCTTGCTCTTCAGGTACAAAGTAGCAAGCCCCAAGTTCAATGCCATCATCCGAATCTCCACCTACATAATGTTGACCAAGAGTAACCTGAATATACTGATGTACACGTGAGATCAGCTTTCCAACTTCACCACCATCAATTTCGCTCATGGCGCGCTCCAAGGCACCAATGGCAATCAACGTCATAAAGGCCCCAGGAACACCGTGGCCTGTACAATCCCCTAATATGATTAAGCATCCGTTGCCCCAAGCTCCATGCCAATAGATATCGCCACCAACTACATCGCGTGGCTCCCAGATGATGAAGTGGCTAGCAACAACAGCAGCCAGAATACTGTTATCCGGCAAAATCGAGCGTTGGATACGACTGGAATACTCAATGCTACTTGAAATGATGTTGAATGCATCTTGCAGTTTGGTTGCAGCTTTTTTTTGTTCCGTGATGTCTGTCACTATCGTTGTGTAACCGCCGTTCTGCATGGGTGTCCCACTGAAACGGAGGGTGCGTCCGGTGTGGACCATCCGCTCGTAGTCCATCTGCTTGGAATTATCCCAACTTTCAATAGCTTGAGCAGCTAGTTCGTGGGGGTCTCCCGGACCGAACTCTCCGTTTTTCGCCTGATACAATGTTTCATCCTTCAAAGACCTTCCAACCGTAATTAGATCATCCGGGAAGCCGTGGAGTTCAACATACTGGTGATTGAGGAGTAAAATTTTATAATCAGAATCGGCCATTATAATGCCGCCGTTCATATTGTCCAAAGCAGCCCGAAGGTGTTTTTCTTTTTCAGCTAAGTTTCTTTCAGCCTGCACCGTATCGGTCACATCTATGTATGTAAGCATTCGTCCACCATCAGGAAGGACGATGTTCTGGTAGCGTAAGATTCGACCATCCGCACGCTCTACCTCGGTCGGTGGTATTGTTCCCGCTTGAACCTTCTTAACGCGTTCAACTACGTAGGCATCGAAATTTTCATCGGATACGGGGTAAATATTGTTATAGCGGTTCTTATAAATGAGGTCTGCCATTGTTGGTTTTGAATCTATATATTCCTTATCGTACCCCCAAATTTCCATACAAGCTTGGTTTATGAGTCTGGTTCGCAAGTCGGCGTCCATGAAAATAACACCATAATCGATAGCAGACAAAACAGCCTCTTGTTCAGACAATGTTTGGGCCAGTTCCTTCGTCCGCTCCTGTACTCTTTGCTCAAGGTTAAGATTGGCGTCTTCTAGGTTTGCAGCCATTGTTGATTGGTGATTTAGGCTCCGCCGCATTTCCTGAGAGTAGAAGAAACCAATAATCGTGAGGATCAAAAATGTGCTGAGCACGCTAATTTGTGCAATGTTGAACATCTTTGCGGTTTGTTCTGCCTGTTTTTCTCCATCAAAAACCAGCTCCCGTAAGGCCTTCGAAAGTTTTGCTCTGTACAAGCCTAATTCACGTTTGAAAGATTTATCTGTAACCAGAATAACGACTTCTTCCCATTCCTTCTCTCTAATCAGATTAATCGCTTCAAGTTGAATTTCTTCAATAGCATGTCTGGCTTCTGTTAGTTCATCGAACGTGGAAAGTATTGCCTCATTGTTCGTCAACATCATACTCTCAGCCAAGAGTGCCGATTTTGTAGCAATCAGTTCGTCATAATTAGTAATGTATCGTCGTGAAGCCAAACCAGCCGCATTTCGTATTGATGCCGTTGCCTCAATATCAAGGGATAAAATCTGTTCTGCGTTAGTCCTTAGGTCGTACAGTTGCTGTTTTCGCTCATTCAATTCCTGTTCAAAATAAAACAAGGCTGCAAATGCGACAAATAAAACTGGAGCCAGTAACAGCAATGCATACGGGCTACCGACTAATTTAACAATGCTGGCAAATATATGGGAATGTTTTTTCATAAGAATGTGAGGTTTATTGGATGTAGTCCGGTTCCCCATCTATAAAATTATACATGACAAACCCGGGTTGAGATATGTCCCCCTTATCGTCAAACGTGACCTCCCCCAGTACCGTGTCAAATGTATTGGATCGCAACGCGGTTGTGACACCACTGACTTTAACAGATTTGGCCTTTTCGACGGCCTGAGCCCAGACTTGGACGGCAGCGTAGCTGTAGAATGTAAATGCTTCCGGATTAAAACCTTTATTCTTAAACATCTTTGTTAATTTTCGGTTCCGCCGATCATGTGATGGATCAGGGGGAAATGAGATTTCGACACCTTCGGTCAGATCACCAGCCATATTCATAAAGTCATCATTCATCAGGGTATCGCTCCCAACCAACCTAAATTGCACACCTTGCTTTTCTGCTTGCATCAATAATTGTGTCACTGATTTGGCATAACCTGGGAATAATAGAACACCCACATTGAGCGTTTTAATTTTTTGTAGAATATTAGAAAAATCATTTGTTTCATTCGGAACACTTACGAAAAAGGACTCCTTTTTCCCAAATTTCGTCATGAAATTTCTTGTTAGTCTCGCTAATTCGGTGCTGTAGACAGTCTCGTCATAAACGATACCAACGTTTTTAGTTTTATAACGACGAACCAGGTGTTCAGCCAAAACAAAACCCTGCATGTCATCGCGCCCACAGGTCCTAAACAGGTTCTTAAACCCCCTGTCGGTATATTTTGGAGAAGTTGATGCGGGTGATATTTGGACAACGCCATTCTTTTCGTAAACCTCTGATGCAGCAATTGAAGCACCGGAACACAGGTGGCCTACAACTAAAGAGGCCTTTTGATCGACTATTTCTTGGGCAACGGAAATTGCTTTTTCAGGGTCGCAGTTATCGTCGCCAATGATCACTTTTACTTGCTCTCCAAGAATACCGCCTGCCGCATTTATCTGTTCAACCGCGCCTTTGACACCCTCTTTGAATTCATTTCCTACGTTCACAAATTGTCCGGACATTGCACCGACAACAGCAACGACAATTTCAGCTCTTGCAGGAGACGTATAAACCGTCACCAATGCCATGACCGTAATCACGGATAAGATTTTTATCTTTTGAAATAACACATCTCTCTCCAGTTTTTCCTGACAATTACTTTTTTGAAACGGTTGGCATACACTATATTAATCCAGCAGTGTCTATAATGAGAAATACGTGAGAAGGGCAACTTGTATGTTTTCTCTTGGCTATAAGCCGTAATCCCAACTTCCTCGGAATTATGACTGTAGCCGAGGGCCATACAGACGTCAAAAATTAGATATTTTTGCTGTGTCTAACTTCTGGTTATGGTTACCATATGAAGTGATTCTATCAAAGCTGAAAAAAAATCTATTAATACTCACGTTTTTACACAACCTGGACCCGCAGGAGACATTCTAGCATCTTTTACAAAGGCAGAATTGTTCGTTCCGGAGGAAACCTCAAAGTGACAGTAGTTCCATGCTTTACCTTGCTTTCAATATTCAGGGAGCCACCAAATAGCATCATTAAATTGGTGCATAGATGTAAACCTAAACCGGTCCCCTCATGCCTTCGTGAATGAGTACCATCTGCCTGCTCGAATGGTTTTAAAGCCTTAACAATACCTTCTTCTGACATTCCTATACCAGTATCCGATACACTGATAATAATGCCGTTGCTTCCACCCACCTTGCTACCAACAGTTACATTTCCATCATCCCTGCTGAATTTTATAGCATTGGAGATAAGGTTGTTGAGTATTTGGATCATTGCCCTCTCATCGCCAAACAAGGAAGGCATATCGGAAGGGACATCGTAAGAGAGAGACTGATTGGATGTATTAGCCATATTTTGCAACTGCCGGATACTCATTTGAATTATTGATGAGATATCCAATGATTCTTCTGCCAGTTCATATTTTCCAGCTTCTACCTTGGAAAGGTCAAGAACGTCATTGATAAGGCTTACAAGCAATGAGCCACTATTATAAATATCGTCGACGTAATGCTCGTAATGAACGTCGCCGAGAGGACCAAATGCTTTCATACGCATCATATCGCTGAACCCCATGATGGCGTTTAAAGGGGTGCGCAAATCATGGCTCATGGCTGAGAGGAACTCGGACTTGGCCTTGTTGGCTTTTTCGGCTTCTTTCTGAGTTTCCTGCAATATCACCTCTACTTGCTTACGATCGGTGATATCAGTGGAAATGTCACAGACCGCGTAGACTTGGTCGTCGGAGTGGCGAAGGGGGAATCTGATTGAAATGTAGGTATGGAGGCCATCGTCATGGAGAACGTTTTCCTCCGTCTCAATGGGGCTGTTTGTTTCCAGAACCTCAAGATCGTTCTTTTTGGAAATTTCTGCTACCTCCTTAGGGAACAGGTCGTAGTCTGTCTTGCCTAGAATCTCATCATTAGAAATGTGAAACAACTTCTCATATTGAGAATTAATGAAGAGGTAATGACCTTTAATATCTTTGAGGCAAATAACAGACGTGGTGTTGTTAAGAATTTCCCTAAGGCGTTTCTCGCTCTTAAAATGCTCATCTTCTGCATGGCTTCGTTTGTTCATGTCGGCCGCTGCACGGAACAACGCTACTACAACCGCTCCAACCAGGGCAAAGCACAAACCGAATATCCAGAGAGACGACTGCCAGACCAAGTCATCCAAGCTTCGCTTCCTCTCCGTGATGTCTAGGTATACTTCGTGAGCCCCGACAAAACGACCGTCGCGCATAATAGGAACATAGGTTTCGACCACGTCCCGCTTAACAAGGCGGCCTTCTAGTGTCTGGGCACCCTTCTCCACAAAATTAGTGAATTTGGCCCCCGTCGCCACGATATCATGGAAATAATCATGAGTGTTGAGGGTGCCCAAGTCCACGGATTCTGTAGAAAAGATGACCTTGCCAATCCTTGTAAATATCTTGACCTTCTCCAGGTGAAAATCTTGGATATGTTCTTCGGCTTCCTCAAGGTATATCTCCGAAACCGACCCGGCACTAAGTTCGTTTGAAACCAACTTCAGGTTGAATGATAGATGGGTTCCGATCTGGATTGCCTTTTCCTCCGCATCCTCAATGATTTGGTTGACGAATAGGGGATAAACGACCTGCCAGTTAAAAGCAGGAATGATCAACATGATGGTCAAAGCAATGAAAAGGATGTAGCGAAGAACCCGTGTTTTCAATATGACTGATAGAGTTTCTCGCGAAATAATCACCATGTAGTGAACCTATCACCCAACTTTACGTTATTTTGACTGTAAAAATGTATTTCTTGAAATGTATTTCTTGATAAATACAGCAGCATTTCATTGCATTTGCAATGACGCACATCAATATACGAATGTTTGGGTTTGAATAATTTAGTGATATCACTTTAGATTTTTATCACTTCCATGTTGATGCCGTTTACGGCTCCAATCAAAAGCATTGCGATGCGCCTAACTACGTCTAATTTGCCAATAATAATCATATTTCAAATTTCTCCAATTGACCGGTTCTGGCTGAGGCTGTTGAAGAACTCTATTGCCATCGCCCTTTGAACGTGATGAATACGATGGATAGGCCCGATGGGATGTAAAAGGCACTTACAGGCGGGGGAAATTCAAGGAATGATGATCATAAATTGCAATAGATCATAACAAACAGAAGATTACATAACCGTGGTACTTGTTCATAACAATGTTCAACATCTGCTTCACCGAAACATATACGATAATTATAAAGCCGTACTAGCGTAATATACCCCGGTAAATTTCCTCTTCTCCAATAACTCCTGCGAACTTACCATCATCCAGCAGTATCAGAGGTGCCTTGGTTGCATTGAGGATTTCCACAGCCGAACGCATGAGAATGTCGACCGGCACAGCGGCAATTTCATCCCTGGACAGATCATGGGTGTCATAGGGGGCAGATAACGGAATAATCCTGGTGGCGGCACCATCGGTGGTGGCCTGGGTTGGCACGCCATTATTATCCAGTGTCACTTGAAAATACCCGCGGCTATCGAGCATGGCCGTATTGTCATGGCACGACAGATCGCAGAGCGGTGTCATCAATGAACCACCACGCAGGACACCGAGCGGGTTCATATGGGCGACAAAGTTGGCCACGTATTCATTGGCCGGGTTAAGCACGATCTGTTCGGGCACACCGTATTGCACAATCCGGCCACCTTCCAGAATGGCAATATGGTTGCCCAGCTTGAGGGCCTCGTCCAGATCATGGCTGACAAAAATGATGGTCTTGTTCAGGCTGCGCTGCAATTCCAGAAGCTCGTCCTGCAAGTGCGTGCGGATCAACGGATCCAGTGCCGAAAACGGTTCATCCATCAACAGAACATCTGCATCCGTGGCAAAAGCACGAGCCAGACCAACACGTTGCTGCATTCCGCCGGAAAGCTCGTGGACGTATTTATCCCGCCATTGTTCCAGATGGACCAGTTTGAGTTTTTCATGAACGATGGCGTCCCGCTCATCGCTGGACATGCCCCTCAGTTCCAGACCTAGCCCGACATTCTCGTGAACGGTTCGCCACGGCAACAGGGCAAATTGCTGAAAGACCATGGAGATACGGTTCATGCGTAATCGTCTTAACGTCGCGGCATCACAGCTCGCCACATCAATACTGGTACCATTATCCTGAATAATTACTTGACCTCGGGTGACCGGGTTAAGACCATTAACGGCGCGAAGCAGGGTCGATTTACCTGAGCCGGACAAACCCATCAGCACACAAATCTCCCCCTCCTCAATGGCAATGGAAGCATCAGCCACACCAAGCACATTATCGGTTTGTGCCAGTATTTCTTCCCGGTTCAGTCCTTGGTCAAGCAAGGCCAGTGCACGGTCCGGTTGATCGCCAAACATGATATCCACATTGTGGAATTCAACTGCGGCCATGGCTCAATTTCCTTCCGATTTACCGTCGCGCTGCTTGCATATTCGGTCAAGCAGGATCGCAACGATGACAATCGCCAGCCCGGCCTCGAAACCCTTGGCCGTGTTCACCGTATTGATGGCTCGCAAAACCGGGATACCCAGGCCGGGAGCACCCACCATAGCGGCAATCACGACCATGGAGAGAGACAACATGATACATTGGGTGAACCCCGCCATCATGGTCGGCAGGGCGTGGGGAACCTCGACTTTCCAGAGCAATTGCCGTGGGTTTGCGCCGAAACTTTCGGCGGCTTCGATTAACGGCTTGGGAACAGACGATATACCCAGATAGGTCATGCGCACAGGTGCCGGTATGGCGAAGATTACCGTGGCGATCAAACCCGGTGCCATGCCCAGGCCAAATAAAATAAGGGCTGGTATTAAATATACAAAGGTCGGCAGGGTCTGCATCATGTCGAGAACCGGACGCAGGATCAGCCACAATTTTGGCCGGTGCGCCGCAGCGATGCCAATGGGCACACCAACCGCCATACAGACCAAGGTCGCCCAGATTACCAGCGACAGCGTAAACATGGTGCCTTGCCAGTATCCCTGGTTGATGATCAGCAACAAGGAAGGAACGATCAGGGCGATCAGTTTCCACGAGCGGTGCAAATGGAAAGCCACCCCGGCGATGAAGGCGATCAGCAATAAGGGATGAACAGCCAGCATCATATCTGCCGTGCCTTCGATCAGGAAGGTCAGACCCTCGGTCAGACCGTCGAAGAACCAGAAAAAATAATCATTCAGAAAATCGACAAACCGGGCGATCACTTTCCCGATGGGAAGTTTATTATCTTCAAGCCATTCCATGGTGTCCTCCGCGTCATCATCTTCGAAGTGCTCATGTGAAGCTAAAAATAAGTAGCCGGGCTGATGACAACCCGGCTACCCCACATTTACAGCCCTTACAGACCGAGACTTTTCTTGACGGCGGCAAGGCCATTTCCACCATCCATCGTGGTGACACCGGCAAGCCAGCCATCAAGGACGCCGGAATTTTTCTTCAGCCATGAACTGGCCGCCTTGTCCGGATCGATACCATCATCAAGGATTGCCCCCATGATCTCATTTTCCATCATCAGGGTAAATTCCAGATTGTTGAGCAGCTTACCCACGTTGGGACATTCGCTGTTATACCCTTTACGAATGTTGGTATATATGATTGCCCCACCAAGATTGGGACCGAAATAATCATCACCGCCCGACAAATATGTAAGCTTGAAATTGGCGTTCATGGGATGGGGTTCCCAACCGAGGAAAACCACCATTTCGCCCCGTTTTTCAGCCCGTGCAGCTTGTGCTAGCATGCCCTGTTCAGAACTTTCAACAACCTGGAAGCCTTTCAGTCCAAAGGCGTTCTTGTCGATCATGTCCTGGATCAGACGGTTACCATCGTTGCCCGGTTCGATACCGTATATCTTGCCATCGAGCTGGTCCTTGAACTTGGCGATATCGGCAAAGTCCCTGAGGCCCGCTGCGGCACCCTTGGCGTTGGTGGCCAGGGTGTATTTGGCACCCTCAAGATTGGGTTTGCTGAGCACTTCGACGGAGCCGTCATCGCGGTATTTAGCCAGATCACCTTCCATGGTTGGCATCCAGTTGCCCAGAAACACATCGATATCCTTGTTTTTAAGGCTGGCATAGGTCACCGGAACGCTGAGCACCTTGGCGGTGGGTGCATAACCCAGGCCTTCGAGCACAACCGATGTAGCGGCCGTGGTAGCGGTAATATCAGTCCAGCCGACATCTGAAAACCGGACCACATTGCACGATGAAGGATCAGCCGCCTCGGCGGTTTGAAGTAAGCCCAAAAACAATGAGCCAACGATAACAAATCCTTTTAATGGTTTGACGATCATAATGTTCTCCCTGTTCACGATTGTAATTCAAATTTTGGTTTAATTATGGTCTGTTAACTATACGATATTGTGTCTGTCCGTCTTAAATACGTCAGAAACCCGCAATACACGTTAATAGTTATTTTATTCAATTAAAAGATGGAAGTGAAAATGATCGATATCCACATATTGTACAAATGCAGCTATTTTACATCTCATTGCCTGAGAGAGGTTGTTCGGGCATTCTAAATGGATAGGCTTGCTCAAAAGCCGCCGCTGCCTGCAATACCAATGCATCGCTATGCATAGGCCCGACAATCTGGAGACCGACGGGTAATCCGTCATCATTAAAACCACAGGGCAGCGAACAGGCTGGTTGCTGGGTCAGGTTGAACGGAATGCTGAACGGCGTCCATTCCATCCAGCGATTTTGATCGCTTCCGTCCGGCACTTCCCTGCCCGCATCAAAGGCCGTAAGAGACAAAGATGGCGTGATCAGCAGATCCCATTTCTGATGGAAAATTTTCATGTGCTGGCCCAGTGCTGCTCGGGAATTTACCGCTGCCATATAATCAAGCAACTGAATTTTTTGCCCTTGTTCGGCAATCGCAACCAGACCGGCATCCATCATGGCACGCTTTTCAGAGGAGAAATCTCGCAACAGATTAGCAGCCCCGGCGTACCAATGGGCCGCAAATATATCATAGGGGTCATCAAACCCAGGATTGATTTCTTCGACCACGGCACCCAATTCCCGAAACACCTGCACGGCTTTCTCAACACAAGCAGCCACATCATCATTTACATGGGCATATCCCAAATCTGCGCTATAGGCCATGCGCAGACCTTTGACACCATCGTTAAGATTTGCCGTGAAATCCAGTCCCTGATCGGGTAGCGCAAACCAGTCACGGGCATCATAACCAGCGATAACATTAAGCATCAAGGCACTATCAGCCACAGTACGGCTCATAGGCCCCACATGGGCGACCGTACCAAACGGACTGGCGGGATAGGCTGGCACCCGGCCAAAGCTTGGCTTATGACCAAAGATACCGGTAAAGGCCGCTGGCATACGGATCGAACCGCCACCATCGGTACCGATATGGAGCGCACCCATGCCAAGGCTTGCCGCGACCGCAGCACCCCCCGAAGACCCACCCGGGGTAAGGCCGGTGTTCCAGGGATTGCGGGTAATGCCGGTCAGAGGATTATCGGTAACACCCTTCCAGCCAAATTCCGGCGTGGTTGTTTTACCGATTAAGACTGCTCCATGTTCTTTCAGACGGGCGACGGCTGGTGCGTCCTCATCACAGGGCATATTCGGGTCCATGGTCTTGGAGCCACGTAACGTGGGCCAACCTTTGGTAACCAGCAAGTCCTTGATGGTGGTCGGCACACCATCCACCTGACCACAAGGTTCCCCGCGTTGCCAACGTGCCTCAGAACGTTTTGCGGACACAAGGGCGCGCTCTTCATCAACCAGACAAAACGCATTAACTGCGCCATCATATTTGGCGATCTGATCTAATGCGGATTTTGTGGCTTCGACCGGCGACAGGGATTTATTGGCAAACAGTGATAATAGTTCAGTTGCCGCTAATTTCGTTATTTCGGATGTGCTCATCATATACCGTCATTCTCACTGTTGGGGAAATCTTCAATTGCTGTTTGAAGTGGCTGTTTACTGCCTTAGGAGTTTCGTCGTATTGGTTTTCAGATTAATCCTGCCGGGTTATGTGATGTGGTGTTTTTTCAACAGACGCCGGAACTGATGATAGCCCAGATCAAGCCGTGCGGCGGCTTGTTTTTGCACATAACGGCTTTCCTTCAGCGCGTCAATGATGAGCTGGGCCTCAAACCCGGCTACGGCGTCATTGAACCCACCGGTTTGGGCGGGCATCACCGGGGCAGACGACACAGATTGTGATCGGCTTTGCCCGGTTGTCTGCGGACTACCCACCAGGGTTGCAGCGGGCCGCCACTGACTGGCGAATGGATCAATAATCACCTCACCGATGGGCCCGCTTTGGCCCGCGCCATAAAACAGGGAACGTTCCACAACGTTTCGAAGCTCGCGCACATTGCCAGGCCAGCCATGATTCAGCAGAATTTGCCGGGCAGTTTTCGTAAAACCGGGAAAACCATCCAGCTCCAGATCATGGCATATATCACGCGCAAAAACTTCCGCCATGGGCAGGATATCGGCGGGGCGTGCGCGCATGGGCGGTATGGTAACAACATCGAACGCCAGACGGTCCAACAGGTCGGCGCGGAACTCTCCGCTGCGCGCCAGAGACGGCAGGTCAACATTGGTCGCCCCCACAACCCGCACATCAACCAAGATTGTCTGTGTGCCACCGACGCGCTCAAACTCGCCGTATTCGATGACACGCAGAATCTTCTCCTGAACGGCAGCCGACGCGTTGGCAATCTCGTCCAGCACCAATGTACCGCCATGGGCCAGCTCAAACCGCCCGGCGCGTTGTTTCTGGGCACCGGTGAAGGCACCCGCCTCGTGGCCGAACAACTCTGATTCAAGCAGGGTTTCGCTCAGTGCCGCGCAATTGACCTTGACCAACGCACTATTCCAGCGCGGCGAGAGATAATGCAGACGAGCCGAAAACAACTCCTTGCCCGTGCCCCGCTCACCAACCACCAGACAGGGTCGGTCAATGGCTGCCAGGCGCGAACACCGTTCCACCGCATCAAGAAATACGGGGTCTTCGCCCAGAATGACGGGAAGCTGATCTGCCATGTTACTATAATAGCGATATTCACTATTATGTCGATACTATTTAGTGATTTTCGCTATATATAAATATGTAGAATAAAATAATTCAATAAAATCAAATACTTAAAAATTGGCACGCCCGTTGCAAAGTAATGACCAACACCAACCAACCATTGAGGACATTATGACCATATTTTCCCGCCTTACAGACATCGTACATTCCAACATCAATTCCATTCTCGACAAGGCTGAAGACCCTGAGAAGATGATCCGCCTGATGATCCAGGAAATGGAAGACACCCTGGTTGAGGTCCGCTCGACCGCGGTCAAGACCATTGCGGACAAAAAAGAGATTTCCCGCCGCCTTGAAAAACTGGACACCGCCGCCATTGAATGGCAGGAAAAGGCCGAATTCGCGCTTTCGAAAAATCGTGAAGACCTGGCCAAGGCCGCACTGGTTGCCCGCCGCAAACTGTCCGAACAGGCCGCATCCTTGCGCGAAGAGCTGAAGGCCGTCGAGATTTCACTTGGCAAATACAATGAAGACCTGGCCCAGTTGCAGGCCAAGCTCGATGAAGCCAAGGCCAAGAAAAAGGGTATAGAAATTCGTATGAAAACTGCCAAAAAGCGGGTTAAGATACGCCAGACCCTTAATGATGGTCGGGTCAATGATGCCATGGAACGCTATTCAACACTGGAGCGACGGATCGATGAGCTGGAGGCAGATGCGGAATCCTTTGATCTTGGTAAAGAACGCACACTCGATGAAGAGTTTGCCGAACTGGCCGCCGAAAACGGTATCACCGATGAACTTGAGCAGATGAAAGCAAGTCTTGCCAAAAAGCAGAGTAAAGCAAAATCAGGCGCAAAATAAAACTGCGCAACACTACGAACAAACTGGAAACAGGTAACAAACGGAATCGATTATGGAATTTCTGGGCTTATTAAATGTACCGCTCATCGTCTTTCTGACGGTCGTCCTGCCGATCTGGATAACCTTCCACTATGTGACAAAGTGGAAACAGATGAAGCAGGCAGGCGCCGGTGCCGGACAGACGGTGGTCGACAGGAAGGAACTGAAACGCCTTCGCGAGACCGCCGCCATCCTTGAGGAACGCATTGAATCGCTGGAAACCATACTGGATGGCGAAACATCTGACTGGAGAATAAAATGAAACGCCGTGATTATCACTTTCACCACCATCACCATCACGAACATGCGCACTCGCGCCCAACCTTGCGCACGGCGAGCCAGGGCGGGTTCTTCAAGCGCACCATCAAGGGGCTGGCGCAGAAATTCAATGTGAAAAAACGAACCATCATCATCGGCTTTATCATCTTGTTTCTGTTCACCAAGATTTTCGCCTTGTTGGCATTCTTCCTGGCTTATCACTGGATCAAGAATCCCGGCAAATATGAAGACATATTCGACCGTACAGTGGAAAAATCACGTCAGACCTTTGACAACATAAACACCGATACGGCTTATCAGTATGCCGGGGCTGGCGAGCCCGATGCCCCCCATAACAAAACGACAGCCACTGCAACCGAGGACGACGGGTTTGATTTTTCTGAACTGAAAAGCAAATTTGAAGACTTGGAAAAACGAACCGGCGGTATGGAAGAACACGTCTCGTCGGAAGAATACAAGCTGCGCAAAGAATTTGAGGAGATTTAACACCCCCCTCCCCTCTACCGTCTTGTTTGCCGTGCCTGATATGCTAATAAGCTCACCATGACATTTGAATATCTTTCCATATTGGCCATGGTGGCCGTTCTGTCAGTCGTGCAATCATTTTTCGGCATGGGCATACTGGTGTTCGGCACTCCCACATTGTTATTAATGGGCTATGACTTTATCACTACCCTGGGTTATCTGCTGCCGGCCTCTTTTGCCATTTCATTGTTACAGGTCTTGTTCGCCGGATCAGCCCGGGTGCCGGTTTCCCGCTACCTCTACACGCTCTGCCTGCCCGGCATCGGTTTCGGGTTGTTGTTAAGCGAGGACACCGCGTTATCACCCTGGATCAATTCACTGGTCGGTGTAACCTTGCTGTTCTCGGCGCTGGTTCGCTTCTGGCCCCCATCAATGAAGCTGTTTATCGCCATACTGAATAAACACCTTGCGGGCTATCATCTTGTGATGGGTGTCATCCACGGCCTGACAAATCTTGGTGGTGCCTTGCTGGCTGTTCTGGCAAGCGGGACTCACACCGAAAAAGAGGCTGTGAGATATACGGTTGCCCATTATTACCTGGCATTCAGTATCATCCAGATGTTGTTCCTGGCGACCGTCATGGGGCACCTCGATATACTCGCGAGCAACCTGCCCGCAGCAGCGGTCGCAGCAGTGGTGTACCTTCTGGTCGGCAACCGGATTTTCATCCGCACCAGCAATCAGTCATACAACACGGCACTGACCATGTTCATTGCCGTTTATGGTGCCGCCGTTTTATTAAAGTTCTAGGCTTCGGGTCACACGTGCAATGCCCGCAACAGCGAAATGCTGTTTGCAGGCACCTGCAAATGATATGGTAGTTATATCAACCGGTGCAGACCCTGATAACCCGGTTCTTTTTTGACATTACCGAACCGATCATCGAACATCAGGGTGAAATCCACCGCTACATCGGCGATCAGGTGGTTGTAACATGGCCATTGAGGGCTGAAGCCTCCAACATGCGGCAATTTGGATTACTGCCCAAATTCCGCATAGTTATTTAATTTCCGTTAGCCATTAACGTGGCCATTGTACAATTCAATTTCATGTGAAAGACATCCTATGCTTCACCGATATGCGATTAGAATTTTGCTCGCGATCATCCTCAGTTTCGAGTTTGTTTTGCCTGCGTCTGCCGATACCATCGACGTGCTTATTTCTCCACGGGCGCCCTATTATATTATCAAGGCTGGTGGTGCGGTGGACGGTATCATAGCCGCCCCTGCTGCCAAGGTTTTCAAGGCTGCTGGATTGAATATTAAATGGGTTGAAACCTCGTTTAACCGGCAACTAAAAATTATCAAGGATAACCAGAATTCGGTTTGTGCTGTCGGCTGGTTTAAAAATCCGGAACGCGAAACATTTGCAAAATTTTCTGAATATATTTACCAGAACAAACCCCTTATTGCTCTCAGCCGAGCCGATAACCTGGCTGTTTCCAAAAACCAGACTTTACACGCACTGTTGAATGAGCGGTCCTTGAAGCTGGTCAGAAAATTAGGCTTTTCCTTTGGCTCAACGGTAGATGGCCTGCTTGAAGAGTTAAAACCAACAACGATTTCAACAACGCAGGATAATATTGGCATGACCCGAATGCTGATTGGTCGGCGTTTTGATTACATGCTCATATCCCCGGAAGAAGGCGAATATCTGATCAATAAACTCGGCATCATTCGTGATGATGTGATCATGATCGATTTGCAGGATTTACCGCCTGGCAACAAACGATATATCCTCTGTAGCCAAAGCGTTAGCGACGATAACATTGAAAAGCTGAATAGGGAAATTCGCGCCGCACGCCAATAGGTTACCAACCGGCCCGATCATGACGACCACGCTGGTTGCGCCCGCACGGAAGCCCAGCGGTGTTTTAAACGGTGTCGCGCTCATTCTGCTGGTTGCTATCTGAAACCCGTTTGAAATGGTCGGGATGCTGGGCAAATTCCATGACCTCTTCCAGATGATCCAGATGCATCTGGTGCATAAAGCCATGAACACTCGCCGGTCTCAGAGCCTCATCGTGATCGGGTTTTTTTACCAGCATGATAAATAATGAACCCGCCATACAGGCAACGCCGCAAATAAAGAATGCTAACGGGAAATTGCCCAGATCACCGAGAACGCCCCCGAGCAAAGGCCCGGCTATGCCCCCAACGCCATAGGATAAAAATATAAATGGATAGTTCTGACCAATCCGGTCATTGCCAAAAACGTCAGCGGTCAGGGTCGGGAACAAGGCGAAGTTACCGCCAAAATTAAAGCCAATCAGCATGGCTCCCAGATACAAAAGATATTCATTTCCGGCCATGCTGGTAAAGGAAAACAGGATCAGGGCCTGGGTAAATGTCATAACCGCTATTGATTTGCGCCGACCGATTATGTCGCTCAGAGAACCCCAGACAATACGCCCAACCCCATTGGCCAGGCTGAAAAACACCGCCATAGCGGTCCCCGCAATGGCACTGGCTTCCAGAACGTCGTAGCCGTTCGCCTGCAAGGCTTCCATGGGGTACAGTTTCATCAGGCCAATAGACATTAACCCGGCCCCGGCGCTGACCGTAAAGGTCAGGAAAATCAGATAGAATTGTGGCGTGCGAAACATTTCCTGAACCGTATAATTCTGATTTCCCTTGGCCGCCGCCGGTGTGTTATCAATGAAACCTTCCGGCTTCCAGCCCTTGGGCGGCATAACCATCCAGATACTGCCAACCAGGGTCAGGGTCCCAAAAGCCGCGCCGTAGATGATAAAAGTCGTGGACAACCCATATAGCTCGATAAGATGCCCCCACGCCCCAGCTATTTTAACCCAACCCATGGCGCCAAATCCAAACCCGGCCACGGCCAACCCGGTAATCAGACCTTTTTTATCCGGGAACCAGCGCATACCCACAGCGATCGGCACCACGTAGCCCAAACCAATGCCCGCCCCGCCGATCAAACCGATACCCAGACAAACAGGCCAAAACGCCGTGCCGCCAAGAAATCCTGCCAACAGATAACCAGCACCCAATGTCAATCCACCCACCACGGCGAGTTTGCGCGGTCCATACCTGACCATGCCACGACCGGCAAAAACCATCACCAGTGCAAAGGTTACCAAGCCAACAGCAAAGACGATTTGCGTATCCATCTTCGTCCAACCGGCATTTTTAAGCGCCGGGGTAAAAACGGACCAGGCGTAAATAGCCCCCAGACTAAGCTGAATAAGTAATGAACCCAGGACCACGAGCCACCGGTTTGGGATGTGCCCACTTTGCATAAGTTTACCCTCCTTATGAGGTTTTATACGGCCTGAAATTATTGGGAAAATTCAGTGTATGGAAGAGCTTGTTAATATAAATCAGAAGACGGCATAAAAGCTGTACGTGCATTTATTTGGGTCAATAACCATCGAAAGTCAACCAGCGAAATTCATCGTAAAGTCCGATCACCTTTCTGGTCCTGTTTCACAGACAACTAAGCACTGTACAGCCTCAGAGGATGGATACGGACTGAAACGGTTCTCGTTTTTCTATCGGCAGTTTTTCCAGTGGGATAGGGGATATTTTAAGGTAGTTCTCATCCCCAATGGTCGCCGCATAACGCAACCAATTTTCCATGATGACGGCATCGCGCAAGGACATGCCCGAATGGTTGTGGGTCGAGAACGTAAATGGCGACGCATAATTGGCCAGATGAGTATCCACATAATCCTCGTGTTCCGACCAGTCCTTGTTATAGGTCATTGATGGCGGGTTATTGGCCGACATACGGCCAAATTCCGGGTAGGCTACGGAGAATTCCGAGCAGCCTCTTCTCAATGAAACGGGAACATCTTTTGAGATTCTTACAGCGATTATTTCCTGTATGGTCTGCAAGACGGTTTGGCCCTCCGCAAAACTGTCACAATAGAGGTAACCTTTGTAGGTGCCGGAAATACCCGGTCGTTGTTCCACCATGCATTTTCGGGTGTTATCGCCCGGCAGCTCCAGATCATCAAATACCAGCAGAAGTTTCATGAGCTCTATCACCGTTCGGGGTTCGACCAGAACCTTATAACAGCCGAAGCAATTTTTCGGGATGGCGTTAAATGTATCAAACACCTTGAAATGCCGATCACATCCCAGATCGATATTCTTGCCACGAAATATTTGCGAAAAGTTGCTTTCAATGGTCAAGCTATGGTCTGCCAGCACGTCTCGGCATTGCAGGTAGAGCCGTTTTACGATCTGGTCTGAAATACCGGGGCTTTCGGCTTGTTCCGGCGAGACCAGCTGCATGGCGCGCTGTGCCTTGGTATACACATCGCGAGCCTCGCTGTCGGGCATATAAAAATTCAGCAAATCGATCAGGCTATCGGCAACCAGCCTGTCTGCAGGAAATTTAGTCACAGCGGTTTGAAGAATGCCGAATGCCGCCTCGGCCTGATCCAGATTTTGCAGTGTGGTCGCCAGATTATTATAGGCATATGCGAAATCCGGCGCGATCTGGATGACTTTTTGAAAGCACTCGACGGCCTCATCCAAAATACCCAGTTCCAGCTTTAGACTACCCAGATTATTGTGCGCCAAAGCATAATCGGGTTTGATCTCGATGGCTTCACAGTACTGTACAACAGCCTCATCCCGGCGGGCGAGCTTATGTAATATATTTCCTAAATGGTAGTGGGGCTCTGGGTTTCCCGGCAACAAGGCGATGGCTTTATGGCAATGCTCCAGCGCTTCGTCCAGCCGGCCCAGGTTCTGCAAGGCATTGCCCAGATTAATGTGTGCAGCGCCGAGATCGGGTCTGATGGCCAGTGCCTTGGTGATAAGCTCAACCGCGATATCGTTCTTGCCGATCTGACAGGCGATGGTGCCGAGCAGGTGCAGGGCATCAGGGTGCTCGGCGTCGACCTGTAATATTTGTTGCGCAATATTTTTGGCTTTTGGTAAGTCTCCCAGGGCGTGGAAGTGAGCGGCCTGTCCCATGGCTTGTTGCATGGCCTGCTGAATGGCAGCACCCTGTTGAGGAACGGTTGCTTTGCCAGATAACTTTTGCTGGCGACGCTTTTCAGCCCTGTTCATTGTGACACGATCAACCATCGATGGGCGCTGACAGTTGTGTGCCGGGCACCACAACCCCGCCCCGGTCACCGACCGTGGTGGTTCCAAACCGCTGGGCGAAACACTCAGGCAATGGCCGGTCGCCGGGGAGGCTGAGCCACAGACGGAACAGGTGACGACGTTGCGCCGGATCGGGCCAGTCCTCGAAACCGTTGCGGTCATGCAACAGGGCATGATTATAGACAAACTGCATATCGCCGGGCACCAGCCTCATGCTCATGTTAAGATCAGGATCGTTGGCCAGTTCATCAAACAGGTCGAAGGCTTCAACGTGTTGCGGTGTCAGTACAAGGGCGTTCGGGAAGCGTTGGGCTGAATCGATATACTGGCGTTGATAAACCACACTCAGCCGTTCCGCGAACCACGAGAACACCGGAATTTCAAAGAACGGCTGCATTCCTTCCGGCACCTCGCCACGGCGGTCTGTGGCGATATCGTCAAACAAACAGGGCAACAGATCGGGGCGGCGTTGCAAAATCTCGTTGTAAATGGTTTCCGCGCTTACCAGCAAGGACTCGCCACCGGATTTCGATTGTTTAAGGCATAACAGGGCAACGACATCCGAAGAGTCCGTGTGAAACGTCTGGCGTTCCTGTGTTTGGTAAATTCGCACATTCAGATCACTGCTGGATTTGCCCACATCGCGAACGTGGCCCAGGATATGCCCGGCGGCATTTTGCGATCGGGCATAGCCCAGATGACTACCCAGACCGAAAAACAGAGCGGCGGCCTGTTTTTGTGTATAACGTTCGATGGGCAAACCCCGGATCAACGCAAAACCAAGGCCGTTGATCAACTGTTCGCGCAAGGAACCCAGGACCGGTCCCAATGTGGGCAGGTCAAAGTCTTCTTTGGTGATACCGACGATGCTCTCGTCGTCGGCGGCGTCGTCGTTGTCGTCGTTGTTGGCGGCGGCGGCGCTCACGATATCGTTCAGCGCCGCGTCCAGTTCTTCGATTTGCCCAGGCGTGAGCGTAATGGTCCATTGCAGGGGATCAACCAGCAAATCCGGTCCGTACCATGAAGCGGGAGTCTCCAGACGGGGCGGAAGATCATGCATATTTGTGTGTTCTCGCGGTTATTCTGAAGAACAGTTAGCGGTTATGTGTAATCGAGTATGGAGCGTCCACCGACCTGTGACCAGACCATTGTCTCGTCATCGAGCATGGTACGCACCATCAAAGCGGCCTGTTGCGGGGTCATGGACACTTCCAGATCCCGTTCCACACCGGCGGTCTCATACATGGCGGAATTGATCTTGCCCGGATAAAATCCCATGACGCGCACACCCTGGGGCGCACATTCAGCCTCCAGGCATCCGGTAAAGCCGCGAATAGCCCATTTACTTGCCGAATAGATACTGATCAATTTACGGGTATAAAGTGCACCGGTCGACACCACATTGAGTATGGTTCCCCTGCCCCGCGAAATCATCCCCGGCAGGACCGCATGGCTCATCATGATCGTACCGGTCATGTTGGTATCCAGAACAGCCTTGATCTGGTCCGGGGTATAATCGGCAAAATCGCCTTCCAGCCAGATACCGGCGTTATTAACCAGCCCCCAAAGCGGGCCATGATCACTTTCTATGCGGTCAATGACGTTCGATATGCTGGCGTGATCGGCAACATCGAGCAGATACCCCGCCACCCCCTCAGCGGCCGCCAGAGCGGATACCTTTTCAGCATCGCGCGCACTCGCGATGGGATGATAACCGGCATCTCGCAAACAGCGAACCAGGGCCAGACCGAGACCGCTGGTCGCCCCGGTAACCAGGACGGATTTATTAAGCGTATCGCTCATGCGAATAAATCTCCTGACCTGTGTCTTCGAAAGTATGGATTTCACAGTTAATCATCATGCGTCCGATCAGCGCGCGAAAGAAATTACCGTGCCCTACAATGGCAATTGTCTGATCTGTCTGGGTGACCAGCCAGTCGCGAAACTGGCTTGCCCGGGCTTCGAATACGGCCTGGGGCTCCACGGCGACACCATGTTCATTGAGCGCACCCTGGTACCACCAGTTGTCGGCGATATGATCAAATGACAGATCCGGGAAATCGCCTGCCAGTTTTTATGGCGAACGTCCCACATCACAACTGTGGAGAAGCATTTCACGGGGGCGGATATCAATTTCCAGATCCGGGCCGTTTTCAAAAACGCTCCGTGCGGTCTGGATGGCCCGGGTCAGCGGCGAGACAATTACCCGCTCTATCCCAAGTTTGGCTACATGTTCTCTGGTTTCTATGGCCTGTTGGTGCCCCAATGCCGACAGGGGAGCATCGAAGATAAGGCTATCACCGAGGGCCGGGTCGAACGCGGCGTTGAATTGGGACTGGCCGTGGCGGATAAAATAAATTGGCATGGAAGTTCCTGACATAATGGGGATTTTAAGCAATCATCACGAACAGATATCACGTTAGACACCCGTTAATCGAGGAAAAACAAACGGCCCTGTCACAATCATGTGCAGGGCCGTGAAATCATCGCATTAACTATCCTGTCATGTACTGAGATAGTTCAGCATGGTATCGGCGTCAGAAACCTCGAACGGATCGTTTGGTGCATTATCCTGGAAGCCGTCTTCGGAGAAAACTTTCTCGATAACGCCGTCATTTACGACCATTGAATAGCGCCAGCTGCGCATACCAAAGCCCAGATTGGACTTGTCGACCAGCATACCCATTTTTCGGGAGAACTCGCCATTGCCATCGGGCAGCAGGAATACCTTTTCGGCTTTCTGGCTCAGGCCCCACTGGTACATGACAAAGGCGTCATTGACCGAAATGCAGACGATCTGGTCCACACCAAGCTCACTGAATTTTTCCGAAAGCTCTTCATAGCGCGGCAAATGGCTGGTTGAACAGGTTGGTGTAAAGGCACCCGGCAATGAAAATACCACGACTTTCTTACCACTAAAAATTTCATCACTGGTCAGGTCTTTCCATTCAAATGGATTGGAACCGCCAAGCGCATCATTACGGACACGGGTTTTGAATGTTACCTGTGGAACTGAATTCATTATAAGTTTATCCTCGTTGCATTAAAGATTAGAAGAATTCTAAATATATAAATATTAATCTGAATTGCAAGTGTTATAATTATATTCTATCTCTATATTCGTAAACAATGAAATGCACAATACCGCGCTCTATATAGGAAGATAAAACATGAGATACCTGCACACCATGGTCAGGGTTACAGACCTTAATGCCTCCCTTGAGTTCTATAATATGCTGGGCCTTAAGGAAACCAGGCGGAAAGAAAATGAAAAAGGCCGGTTCACCCTGGTCTTCCTCAGTGCTGATGAAGACAATGGCCCGGAACTGGAACTAACCTGGAACTGGGACCCCGAGAGTTATTCAGGCGGGCGTAATTTTGGCCATCTGGCTTACCGGGTCGATGATATTTATGATTTGTGCCAGCGACTGATGGACAGCGGCGTCACCATCAACCGCCCACCGCGTGATGGTCACATGGCGTTCGTTCGTTCACCCGACGGCATATCCGTTGAACTGTTACAGCAAGGCGACAATCTGGCCTCGGCGGAACCCTGGGCATCCATGACCAATACGGGAGAATGGTAAATGATCTAGGGTCAGGACCCTAAGCCCGGCGGCGGCGGCCACCCGTCCGCTGGCGCCTTGCCCCGCCACCGTGCGGGCTGGGTGCCGCCGCGGCAATGGGGCCCAAAGCGCTCTCGATGGCATCCTGGGTTGGCTTCGCGCGGGGCGTATAGTCTTTCAGGGCCTCAACCATAACCCGCAGGTGATTGGCCGAGGTGCCGCAGCATCCACCGATAATCCGCGCCCCGGCGTCACGGGCCAGACGGGCGTAATCAGCCATAATTTCAGGCGTGCCGGTATAGACAATCTCACCGTCGCGATATTCCGGAATGCCACAATTGCCCTTGGCAACGATGACTTCATCGCCATTGCCACCCGAGCGTAATCCCAGAACCGAGTCGACCAGGGTTCCCGGACCCACCCCGCAATTGGCCCCGAAAGCCAACAGTGAAGTCTTGCCGGCGGCCAGCAATTCTGCATTGAGGGTCTGGCGCACTTCCATGGCATCACCGGTGCTCAATCCCATCATGGTTTTGCCGACGGTATCAAATGTCATGGTCGCAACCACGGGCAATCCGGTAATTGACGCGGCCTGCACGGCTGCGGTCAGTTCCTCGCGGCTGGAGATGGTCTCTATCCAGTGAACATCTGCCCCGGCTTCGGCCTGGGCTATTGCCTGTTCGCTAAAGGCGGCGATAGCATCGGCCATATTCAGGCTTCCCACGGGTTCATAAATCTCTCCGGTCGGGCCCATAGAGGCGGCGACCACTACGGGACGTCCGGCGGCATCGGCGGCCTGGCGGGCAATTTTGATCCCGGCATAATTCAACTCATGGACCCGGTCCTGGGCATTATGAAGCATCAGCCGGTAGCTGTTACCACCAAAGGTATTGGTAATCAGGATATCGGCGCCTGCCTCAATAAAGTCGTCATGCAGGGTACGGACTTTCTGCGGCTCGTCCACATTCCAGAACTCGGGCGACTCGCCGGTTTCAAGCCCCATGGCAAACAAGGTCGTGCCAATGGCACCATCAGCCATTAAATAATCACGTTCGGATAACAGGCGGGCTAGCAAATCACTCATGGAAGTCTCCAGTCAGGCATAACAAAAACGAAACGATTTAAAGCGCGTATCTCACGTAATCTATTGTGCGTCAGAAACACGACGGCGACCAGACCTTCGTGGCCGGGTGTCGCCAAATTCTTCTCGACGCTCATGCAGTAACCTAAGCAGGGCAAGTTTCTGCTCATTGATCATAGCTTTCCATCGGACAATTTCCTCACGGGTTCGCCAGCACCCAAGGCAAAACCCGGTGATTTTGTCCAGTTCACAAACAGATATACAGGGCGAAACAATTTCTTTCATAAGGACCATATAGACATGTTCAGAGTGAATTTTCAGTGAATTTGCAACAAATAGTGACCCTAAGGCAACCTGTATTTTATGACCGGATGGAAATTATAATTTCGGGGTATGATAACTGATGGATATTCTCTCAACAGTTCATATACTGATGTCATGAACAAACCGCTAGATTTGCCTGCTTTGTTAGGCCCCAATGACCCACCGGTATTCGATCATATCAATCCCGGCGGGCAATCACCCCTCGTTCTGATCTGCGACCACGCAGGCCGGAACGTCCCGCTATCACTCGCCAACCTGGGTGTCGGTGCAGAACATTTTGAGCGCCATATTGCCTATGATATCGGGGCTGCCGCGGTAACCCGGCGACTTTCGGAAATGCTCGATGCGACGGCAGTCCTGCACAATTATTCCCGCTTGGTGATCGATTGCAACCGTGCCCTCGGCCACCCGGAATCCATGCCGTTAATCAGCGATAAAACACCCATACCCGGCAATGAAGGCCTTTCGGAGCTGGATGCCAGGCGCCGGGGAGACGCCCTGTTCTGGCCTTATCATCAAACCATATCAAATGCCGTTGCCCGGCATCGGCGTATCAATGGCAAACCACCGATCCTGTTTACCGTGCACAGCTTTTCTGCCGGGTTTGGCGACAATCCGCGCCCTTGGCACGCCGGGGTGATTTATCACCGTGATAATCGCATGGCAAAACGCATGATTAAAAATCTCAGCGCCAAGGGGCTCAATATTGGCGATAACGAACCTTATTCAGGCTTTGAGTCGGCGTACTCCGTCGATCTGCACGGCTTGTCGGCGGGTCTGGCAAACTCGGGCATTGAAATACGCCAGGACCAGGTAACCGATCAGGACGGACAGGAACGCTGGGCACATTATCTGGCCGAATGTTTAACCGAATTCATTAAAGACGACGATCTTTTCAGAGATATACGATAAGCATATATTGTTCCGCCAACCTCGGGGATAGGCCTTGCACCCCTGCTTGCGCGCAGGTAGTGTCGCGTTAAATCCGGTCCTGCCCACTCGTGTGGTGGACCTTTCCAATAATTGAGAGGAACCTCTACCATGTCTGATGTTGGCGGCGTTGCGGCTGATCGTCTGAAAGCCTTTATTGAACGTATCGAACGGCTGGAAGAAGAAAGAAAAGCCATCGGCGATGATGTTCGCGAAATTTATGCCGAAGCCAAGGGATCGGGTTTTGACATCAAGGTCATGCGCCTGATTATCAGGTTACGCAAAATGGATATTTCTGACCGCCGGGAACAGGAAGAAATTACCACACTTTATATGCACGCCCTGGAAATGGACGGCTAGGCTCTCGCCCACCCCCCATGCCGTTACATGCGTTCACATGCCGTTCACATGGAAAAAGCCTGTGGACGGGGTGCTTCATGATAAAGTGAGACAATTTTTTGCAAACCGTCCTGTAATTGTGTGCCGGGCAATTGGCGCAGGCACATGCGGATGCCCGGGTTTATATTGCCCTGATCGGTGGAAAACTGGTTGGCCGGTGATACCGAGACGCCTCGCGCCAAAGCCATTTCGGCAAATTCCCGCGAAGACCAGGCCGAACGGCTTGACGGTAGCGGCAGCCACAAATGCGGATTAGCCTGATGATAACGCAACGGCACATCGCCCATAACCTGTCGCGCCATGGTTAACAACTGTTCGGTCAGTACCACACGTCGCTGGACAATATCCTGCAACGTGCCATTACGAATCCACAGACAGGCCAGTTCCGCCATCAACGGCGGAGCCATCCAGCTGGTGGTCTGGCTGGCCGCATAAACCTCGGCATAAACCCGCTCTGGGGCGACGATCATGCCCACACGCAATCCCGGTGCAACAATTTTCGACAGGCTGGAAATATATACAATCCGTTCCGATGGCAAGGCCGCCAGGGGTTGGTAGGCTTCGCGCGTGGCATGGGTGTTCACATCATCTTCGATCACCATCAAGCCGTGTTTTTCAACCACGGCCAAAACATCGGCCCGGCGCACACGCGACATGGTTGCCGTGGTCGGATTGTGCGCGTGGGGCATACAATAAAGCACCTTTGCCCCGCTTTCCACGCAGGCCCGCTCCAGCGCGTCGGGTACCAGCCCCTCGTCATCGAGCGTTACCGATTTCAGGCCAAGGCCAAAAAACCGCGCAAGATTACGCACCCCGGGATAGGATAAATCCTCAACCAACAGGGTATCACCCGGATTGCTCAAGGCACCCAGGGCAATAGTCAAACCCTGCTGGGCACCGCCGGTAATAATCAGCCTGTCGGGGTCTGCCGAAAACCCTTGAGAGGCGGCCAGCCATGAACAAAGCATTTCACGATGGCGTGACAACCCCTGGGAATGACCATATTCCATCATGCCATCGAGCAGGCTGTCGCGTGCGATGTCCTTCAAGGACTGTCGCAGCAACGCATCGAGCGGCAGGAATGCCGGTTCGTTACGGGTCAGATCAACCCCAGCCCGTGCGCCCTCGTGAATGCCCCCAGTAACACCCCCAGTAATGCCCTCAGGATTTTCTTGCGGTTCGCCATTCTCACCCTGTCCATGGACCGGGCGATGACGCACGAAGCTGCCGCGTCCGACTTCCTTGATCAACAGCCCGCGTTGTTGCGCCAGACTATAAGCACGGTATACCGTTCCCATATTGATCCCCATGGAATGGGACAACTGGCGTACCGTCGGCAACCGGGTGCCGTCCGCAAGATTGCCAGCCGCCACATCCCGGGCCAGACAATCGACGATGGCACGGTAAATCGGTTTGTTTGTTGCTAAATCCTGAGGCATCCACATTGTTCTACACACAATATAACTATTGACCGGAAATTAAATCCATTATACCTATAAATCCACGGATTGGTACATCATTGTTATCATAACAATGTCGTTTAAGGGGGTTTCCATGACCGTACTCAGTGTAAACCTGAATAAAGTGGCTCTACTGCGCAACCAGCGAGACCTGCGTTATCCAAGCCTGATCCATATGGCAGGCATGGCCATTGCGGCAGGGGCGGCTGGCATCACGGTGCATCCTCGCCCGGACGAACGCCACATCCGCCGATCCGATGTATTCGAGCTGGCAGACATGCTGAAACGCGACTATTCCGCCACCTCTTCTGATACCATCGAATTTAATGTGGAAGGTTATCCCTCCGATAACTTTATGGACATTATCCAGGCGGTTCGCCCCGACCAGGTCACGCTGGTGCCCGATGCCCCGGATCAGAGCACCTCAGATCATGGTTGGGGTATCCCGGCCAATATGGAACTTCTCAGGACAGTTACCAGGCGATTACACGACTTTGGTTGCCGTGTTTCGTTATTCGTGGATGATGACCCGGCCATGGCAGAACCCGCCAGAGCCACCGGCACCGACCGGGTCGAGCTTTATACCGGCCCCTATAATGAAGCTTTCATGGCAGGGGCAGGACCGGCAGCAGAAGCCCTGAAAAAGTTTTCAGCAACGGCCCAGGCCATGGCCGATGTGGGGCTCGACCTGAACGCCGGGCACGACCTCAATCTGGACAACCTGCCGGATTTTATGGCCGCCATTCCTTATATTGCCGAAGTATCCATCGGACACGCCATCTGGGCCGATGCCCTGCACATGGGTATAGACAAAACCGTGCGGGCCTACGTAGCCAGTATCGGCAGCATCAAAGCCCGGGCGAGCGCCTGATTATAAACTCTGTAAATCCCTCAGGAACCGGGCAAAGATATCCGCCACGGCCTGGTTAGCTGCCGCAACCCCGGCGGCAACGCTGGCATCACCGGCGGGCACATCAGTACGGTAGGCACGGACCATCAGGACCGCCCCGGTAGTGACATCACTGATCCCCAGTTCCAACTCCACAACAGCAAAAGGTGTCTGGCCGCGCTGGGTCTCAAGCCGCAGAATACGGCCATTCAGCAAAAACCGGGGGCGAGCCCGCATTTCCGGCGTGACAATAGAGCGCGCCACATTGGCACCGCGCAGATAGCTGATCAGAGCGTCGCGTAACATTATTGATGGCGGTTCATGCCAGAAATCGTAATTGTATTCCTGCATCAACATCGTATTGGCATCACTGGTATAAACAATTGCGCGGCCGGCTGTCAGCCCTACGGCATCGAACCGTTCGAGTTCCATAACCCCGTCCAGTCGCATGACCCCGGCATTGGCCGGGACCACTTCAACACGGTAATACCTGTCCTGGGGCACAACGGCGGCCGTGCAGCCAACCATAAAAAACACCGAAACCAGCCCGACGAGGAGAACGCTTAACCGTTTCATCGTTTAACCTCCGCATTATCCATGGGAGCCGATCCGCCAAGCAACAATCCGGGGTTCTGCCTGATTTGACGCGAGAATTCATACATATTACGGGCCGCCCCATCCAGATTAAGATTAATGGAGTCCACATACCGTGCGATGGTAGCCGCAGAATGACGCAGATCATCCGTTACCGTCATGATGTCACCCTGATTGGCTTGTATCATCTGGTCCACCGTGGTGACCAATGAGCTGGTCTTGCCCATTAACGCATCCAAATCAGCAGAAGCCTTGTCTATATGGTCAATAATACCTTCAAGCTGGGTTCTGTTTTCCTTGGTCAGGAAAGCTTCCAGTTGCCCTGCCGAGGTGGACAGGCTGTTACCCAGTGATCTCAGGTTCTTTGAAAAATGCTCAACATTATTGGTTACAACAGGTGCCCGCTCACTCAGGTCATCGATTAAGGCGCGGACCTGTGAAACAATAATCTGGCCATCATTTTCCATCAAATTGGCCAGCACGCCGCCACTGCGGGTCAGGTTTTCCAGCAAGGGTTTGATATTATTTTCCGTGATATCGGTGATATCCCCGGCCACCGATGCCACAACATCCATAATATTGACGGCTTCGCGAGTAAGGATCTGATCGCCCGCCGAAAGAGCCGAGGGGCTGGATCCTGCCGATATATTCAAACTGACAGCAGACAGCAGGCTTGAAGCACCAATTTCGGCCACGGAGTCAGAAGGTATGCGCCAGTCTTTTCGAATGTCAAAATCCACCCTGAATTCCATTCTGGTGTTACGTTCTTCAGGGGTCACGGTCCTGACCTGGCCGATGGGGTAACCTTCATAAAATACCTGTGAGCCGAATTTCACACCCGTCACATTCCGATAATAGGCATGATAAGATTCCGTTGGTCCGGTTTGTCCACTGAGAATAGCAATGGAGAACACCAGCCCGACCAACACCACAATAACGAAGCTGCCTACAATCAAATAATTGATCTTGTTGCTTCTCATAACTCGACCCCTCCGTATTCCTCTTTACCGGTCAAACGGCCCAGATAAACATCTGGATCAATATCTTCGGTATCGGGCTCGCGATTAAGCAGTTTCTGTATGCGTTCATTGGACGATGCACGTATTTCATCCGGCGTTCCGATAAACAGAATGTTCCCCCGATCGAGAACCGTAATCCGGTCGGCGATCTTAAAGGCACTTTCCAATTCGTGCGTTACCACGACAATAGTCATATTAAGCGCGGCCCGCAAACGCAGGATCAGATCATCGAGAGCCGACGAAATTGCCGGATCAAGCCCCGCAGATGGTTCGTCACAAAACAGGATATCGGGGTCCATAATCACGGCCCGTGCAAAGGCTGCGCGCTTGATCATGCCGCCAGATAATTCAGAGGGCATCAGATCGCCAAAGCCCCCTAGCTCGACGACTTCCAGCTTCATGCGCACCATGATATCCATGGTCACCCGGTCCAGACTGGTGTGCTCAAAGAGCGGCAGCATAATATTCTCGGCAACGGTCATGGAACTGAAGAGCGCACCGCTTTGGAACGCCACACCAATTTTCTTGCGCAGGTTAAACATCTCGATCATGGAAAGGCTATCGATATCCCTTCCGAGGATATTCATACTGCCGGAGGTCTTGTGTTCCAGTGCCATGAGATGGCGAAGCAGGGTAGATTTACCGGAGCCCGAGCCCCCCATGATCACCATAATCTCGTTCTTGCGAACCTCCATACTGATGCCATGCAGGATTTCCCGCGGCCCGTAATGGGCGACAAGGTCACGGACTTCGATATCCGGTTCAACATTTTCTGTCATTTATATCCTGTCCTCCTCAACTCAGCGTGGCTATATAGGCAAAAATCATATCGGTCACCACAATGGCGGTAATCGCCTGTACAACGGCGCGGGTCGTAGCCTTGCCCACCCCGTCGGCCCCCCCGGTTACCGAGGCCCCATTGACCACACCGATGACTGCAATTAACACGGCGAACAAGACACTTTTGGTCAAGCCATGCATCAAATCATCAACGCTCAATATATCGATAACCTGTTCGAAAAAGCTCAACAGGGTAATATCAAGCGTCACATTCACATATAACCCAGCGGCCACCAAACCAACCGCGCCACTAAAAAAAGTCACCGCCGGGATAATGATCAACATACCGAAGATTGCCGGTGCAGCCAGAAAGCGTATGGGATTAATGCCCATCACATGAAGCGCGTCCAGTTCCTGGTTTATCCGCATGGTGCCGATTTTAGCCGCCAGCGCAGAGCCGGTTCGCCCGGCGACCAGAATCCCGGTTATCAACGGGGCAAATTCCCGCACGATGGCAATGGCGATACCAAATGTCACCCGGCTTTCGGCACCAAAAATTTTAAGCGTGTAAATTCCCTGAATGGCCAGCATTATCCCGATCGCAGCGTTTAGCATGATCACGATGGGCAGCGCATGGATACCGGTCTCTAACATCTGTACGACGATGGCACCAAACCGCACGGGTTGACCGTACCGGGGCCCGGCGAACAACCAGAAAATGCTCTGGAAGATAATTATCCCGCCGCTGCCGACCTCTTCGATGGCATTTACGGTGCCACGACCGACCCGCTCGGCCGTTCGGGCAAAAAAACTGTTGGGTCTGGAGGGACTTTCGCTCACCGGAACTCCTCAATAAAAATCAAAATCAAGTATCAAGTGCGTCGCTGATAGAATCGCAAATGGTAAATACCTTGTCCAGGCGGGCCAGTTCCAGAACGCGCCGGGCATTTTCTGATACACTGATCAGGATAAACTTATTGTTTTGTGATTTGGCCTTCTGGAAGGCTTCCACCAGCGAGGCTACTCCCGATGAGTCGATGTAGCCCACGCCCGACAAATCAGCAAAAACCGCTTTGCCCTGCCCAACGGCATCGAGCAGTGCCTTGCGAGTATCAGGAGAGCTTTGCAAATCCACATCGCCTTCAAACGAGACAATGAGAGCGCCATTTTCTTCTCTGATTTTAGTTTTCATGGTGTTATGCCCTGTATAAACTTTAATTAAAATAACCGGGGTACAATTATCAGAAAATCGTTTTGACCATACGCAGGATATTACCCTTATTTTCTGCCACGGGTCGATATTGCACCAAATCCATGGTTTCTTCCATCAGATATGTGCCCAATCCACCGGGACGTATATCATCCAGGTCACGATGCTTGATGGTAGCAGGATCAATATGGGGTGCCTGATCGCTGATCTCAATTATCAAAGAGCCGCCATCACTATAAAGTGCCACTTCTATTTCGCCATCAGTGCGCCCATCGTATGCATGGCGGATAACATTCTGACACGCCTCGTCAACAGCCAGAACAATATCCGGTATAATGTCCCTGGCAAAACCGGCAATGGCGGCCCCGTCATGCACAACGTTCCTGATCAGCTTCAGGCGGTCTGGTGACGAACATGTTTTAATGGATGCGAGAATATCGCATTTCTTCATATCCTTTGTTACCAGTTTATCCGGCGGGCTGATTTTGCGCATCGTTTCTGATCTGCATGCTTTGGGCGGCCCATCGGAAATGCCAAGCACGGTCAGGTCATCACGCAGGGCAATGCCACTCTCAGAAATAATTGAAACGATGCGCTGTAGCTGGACGCTGATGTCCTCAGCGATGGAACCGTCGATTATTTTGAGCACCCCGTCTGAGCCCAACATTTCGCCCTCACCCACGTAACCTTCCGTTACACCATCGGTAAACAGATAAAACGAGCCGCCATCCAGATCCACATTGGCAACCGGAAATCCATTTTTCGCCGTCAGGTCAGGATCGATCCCCAGTGGTGGCGCTTCGGCTGGCAGACTGCGGTAGTTTCCATGAACATCACGCACCAGTGGCGGTTCATGCCCGGCATTGGAAATACGTAACCGCCCCGTGGCCGGGTCATAAATCCCGCCCACCATGGTGACAAACATGCCGCGCGTCGAGGTATCACAAATCTCCGTATTAATCAGCCCCAGCAAGCGTCCCGGGTGTTCAATGGATTTACTCAGGCAGCGAAACAGGCTGATGGTTTTTGCCATCAGCAATGCCGCATTCATACCCTTGCCGGAAACATCTCCCAGGTTAAACACAATCCGGCCATCATCCATTTCGAAATAATCAAAAAAATCACCCGACACCGTCCGAGCCGGAATATTGGCACCCCAGACCGGCAAACCCTCGTTGCCATCGGGCAGCAAGGAACGCTGGATCTCGGCGGCCAGTTCCAGTTCACGGGCAAGGCGTTCCTGTTCGACCAGTTTTTCGGCCATGCGGGCATTGGCGATGGCCAGTGCTGCCGAATTGGCAAGGGTCGACAACAAGGTCAAATCAGCCGTATCGAACAAATTGTCGCCACTGCATTTATTGATCAGTTCAATGGCCCCGAAGCTCTCGCCCTTGACGCTCAGGGGCGCACACAGGATTGATCGCGTCACGAAACCAGATTGTTCATCGACACCTTTATGGAACCGGTGATCCGTTTTTACATCTCGGACGATCTCCGAACTCAGGGTTTCCACACAATGACCCACGATACCCTGGTCGGCATTGATACATACCCCGACGATGTCAACCTCACCATAACAGGCCCGACAACACAGGTGTGAATCATCGTCCTCGAGCATGAATAACGAGCCGCCTTCGGCCCCGACATATCGGGCGATATGTTCAATGGCGTAATTAAGGGCTGATCCGATGTCGTGAGTTGCGGCAAACTGTTGCCCCATCTCGGCGAGCAGGGTCAAAATATCGGCTGTGGTTTCACCGGTTTTCTGATTTGACAACGTCTCATTCATGGTCTGATCGATCCTCAGGATGCACGGATTTTAACATAGCTGCCCGGTGCATCTTCCAGCGCTTTCAATTTCCCCATACCGGGTTTGCGCGCCGCAACGCTGCCACCGGCGTGTTTGGCTATCCACTTATCCCAATCGATCCACCATGATCCTTCGTGTTGTTTGGCTTTCTCCAGCCAGTCATCAGGGTCTTTCGACAAACGGGAATTGGTCCAGTAGCCATATTTATTGGCAGTCGGCGGGTTGATAACCCCGGCAATGTGGCCCGACCCCGATAGCACAAATTTTTTCGGTCCCGTTAACATTCGGGTCGCCGAATAGGTGCTTTTCCAGGGTGCGATATGATCGTCAAGGGTCGAAACCCAATAGGCCGGTGTTTTGATTTTCCCGATATCTATGGCAACACCATCCAGGGTTATACCGCCCGCTTTGCACAGCGCATTGTTCAAATACATTTCCCGCAGATAGAAGCTATGCATCATGGCTGGCATCCGGGTATTGTCCGAATTCCAGTACAATAAATCAAAGGCCATGGGTTCGCGGCCCATGAGATAATTGTTCACCACAAAGGACCAAATCAGGTCATTATCACGCATCATGTTGAAAACCTGGCTCATGTGCGCGCCATCCAGATAGCCTTTTTCCGCCATCTGTTCTTCCATGTGCCCGATTTGTTGCTCATCGACAAAGACACCCAGTTCACCGGGCTCGCTGAAGTCTATCATGGATGTGAAAAATGTTATTGAGGCCACCCGCTCATCGCCTTTTGCCGCCATATAGGCCAGCGTGCACGCGCTCAGGGTTCCACCGATACAATAACCGATCAGATTGACCTTCGCTTCGCCGGTGGCCAGCTCTATGGCATCAATGGCCGCCAGCGGGCCTTCATGCATATAGCTCTCGAAAGTTTTATCCGACAGCTTTTCGTCGGGGTTTATCCAGGATATCACAAACACAGTCTGGCCCTGGTCCACGGCCCATTTGATAAAGGAATTTCGCGGTTGCAGATCGAGAATATAGAATTTGTTAATCCACGGCGGCACGATCAACAAGGGCCTGCGGGCGACCTTGCTGGTCGACGGACTATATTGGATAAGCTGCATCAACTCATTCTGGAAAACCACTTTACCCTTCGAGGTGGCTATATTTTCGCCCAGGGTGAAGGCCGTCTGGTCGGTCATGGAAATTTTTAACTGTCCCTCGCCCTCTTCCAGATCGCGCAGCAGGTTATCAAAACCCTTGAGCAGATTTTCCCCTTTGCTCTGCCTGGCTTCACGCATGACTTTGGGATTGGTCAGGGCAAAATTAGTGGGCGACAGGGCGTTGACGAACTGGCGGGTGTAGAAATTGACTTTCTCCGAGGTTTTATCATCCAGCCCCTCCACATCACGTACCGAGGAATAGATCCAGTCCGAAGCCAGTAAATAGGACTGTTTGATAAAATCATAGGTCGCATCCTCGCTCCAGGCATCGTCCTTGAAGCGCTTGTCGGTCGTATCATGGGGGCGGACTGTCTCAAACTCTTCCCCGGACATGCGGCGCGCCATCTGGCCCCACAGATTGTTATACTGTTGAAAAAGTTTCTGCTGGGCCTCTACCATGCTGGCCGGGTCAGACATCATTTTACCGGCCAGTTCCATGAAAGCCTGGCCCACGATGGCCGGATCGGGGATTTGAAAATTACCCCCGGTGGTCGATTGGCGGTCCATAAACTGCTGGGCGATGCGCTGCGAGCGATCACAAAAATTCTGATAGGATTGCAACATCTCGGCTTGCTGATCCGCCGTTGCCTTATGATCCTGATTATCCGATATTTTTTCCGACATATGCCTCTCCTGATACCTTGCTCAACAATAGCCAGCCACCGATATAATCAACAGACAAATATAACACCACAACCATTTGGAGTGACGCGTATCACTGTGAAAATAGTATTAATATTGTACTAATAAATCTCTTTTGAGGTCACTTCGCACAGATTGGGGAAACGATATGTTAAATACACAAATACAATCTAACACAGCAAACCAGATTCAAAACGATGATATGAATATATGTGGGCTCATTAAGATTATGGTTATCGATGATCAACGGGCCATGCGTAAGATCATCCGTCAACTTCTTCACGTATCCAATTTTGATTGTGTAACCGAGGCCAGTAACGGTGAGGAAGCCCTGGAAAAGCTCAATACATCGAACAAGGAATTGCCGGACCTGATTATTTGCGACCTACACATGGACAAGATGGATGGAATGAATTTTATTGCTCATATGAGACGGAGCAAGAATAGTAGTCTATCCGAAATTCCTATCTTTATTCTCACTGGTGACAGCGACCCACTCCTTCACGAAGTTACGAAACAGGTTGGAGCCACAAAAGTTATGACAAAACCCATATCTGCACAAAAGTTATTAAAAGAGGTTCAGGGCGCGATTGGTTTTTCTATCAACACCTGATACCCTGCTCAACAATAACCAGCCACCGATATACTCACCAGACAAAAAAAACACCATCACCGAGACGATCGATGATGGTGTTTATAAATTCAGAGGTTTTCTCTCTAAGCCGGGAATTCATACCCCGAACTACCGTACCAGTAGACGCTGATGAACAGGAAGACCCATACCGCATCAACGAAATGCCAGTACCAGGCGGCGGATTGAAATCCGACGTGTGCATCGGGGGTGAAGTCGCCGCTCAAGGCGCGCTTGTAACAGACACCGAGGAAGATAGTTCCAACTATAACGTGGAAACCATGAAAACCGGTAGCCAGATAAAAGGCCGAGCCATAGATACCATCTTCGATGGTAAACGTGGCGTGCACGTATTCATAAGCCTGTAGTGCGGTAAACAACAGGCCCAGAAAAATGGTCAGCAATAAACCGGTTTTCAGAGACTGGCGATTTCCGGCATTCAACGCATGATGCGCCCAGGTCAACGTAGCACCGGAACTGAGCAGAATAAGGGTGTTTAAAAACGGCAAGTCCCAGGTTGCCAGTGGAACAATACCCTCCGGAGGCCAGATTTCATGGGCGGTCTTGCTGATGGCCGGGATCAGGTTGCTGAACCAGGCCCAGAAGAATGCAAAGAAAAACATCACTTCAGAGGCAATAAACAATAACATGCCCATGCGCAGGCCGTTTCTGACCTGGGGCGAATGGTAAACAGACGTACCGGCCTCAGTGGTGTTGCTTTCGGCGATAATGTCGCGACCCCAAAAATAAAATGTCAGTAATATCATGGCAAATCCCGGAACGGTTGCCCACAGGGACGCACCGTGCATAAACATGATCCCCCCGATGGCCGTAATCATACCGGCTGCGGCACCGGTGAATGGCCAGATACTGGGTTCAACCATATGATAGGGGTGGGTTTTTGCTTCACTTGACATCAATTTGGTCTCCCAACATTGCGGTTTCCGAATCAGTTTCGTTTTCTGAGTCTCGGGATTTATAGAACGTATATGACAGCACAATATCTGTCAGATTACGGGTATCCGGATCATCCATGATAGCGGGGTCGATAAAGAACGAAACCGCCATGGGTACTTCTTCACCAGGATTAAGGCGCTGTTCGGTAAAACAGAAACAGTCAATTTTCGAGACATACGGTGCAGCCTTAAACGGTGTTACGTTAAAAGCCGCAGTCCCGGTAACGGCTTTCTGGCCCGTATTTCGAGCCCGGAAAATAACCAGACTTTCTTCGCCCAGCCTGACATCCACCGCACTCACGTCCGGTTTGAAAATCCATTTCAGATGAGGATTGACGTTGGCATCCAGAGAAACCGTGATCAGGTGATCTTCAACCATTTCGCTGGCCAGTGGAGCAGCAACATCCACACGTGGCGTGCCGCCATACCCGGTGACCGAACAAAACAGCTTATACAAAGGAACCGATGCAAACGCCAGACCCAGCATTCCGGCGGCCAGGCCGCCAACCATTATACCCGTCCGCCTGTTACGAGCGGCAGTCCGATGGTTACGTTGAATGCTGGTCTGTTCTGACACGCGTATTTCCTTATTCAACCGATGCTTTGGCGTTTATGTCAGGCATATCTTCGAAAGTATGAAACGGTGCCGGACTCTCGACTGTCCATTCCAGTGTGGTTGCACCCACCCCCCACGGGTTTGCCGGGCACGGTACACGATCTCGAAATGTCCGCCAGACGATATAAAAGAACAGGATCGTTCCGGCGATGGTAATCAAGGCACCAATGGAACTGACATAGTTCCACCCGGCATAAGCATCAGGATAATCAGGAATTCTGCGCGGCATTCCGGCCATACCCAGGAAATGTTGCGGGAAGAATAAAACGTTCACTCCGACAAAAAAGACCCAGAACTGGAGCTTGGCAAGGCCTTCAGGATAACGGTAGCCAGACATTTTGCCAATCCAGTAAAAGAAACCGGCAAACATGGCCAGAATGGCGGCAATAGCCATAACATAATGGAAATGCGCAACCACAAAATAGGTGTCATGGAAAGCCAGATCCATGCCCGCATTGGCCAGGGTTACCCCGGTTACCCCGCCCATCACAAACAGCCAGATAAAGCCGAATGCATATAACATGGGGGTTTCAAAGGAAATCGACCCACCCCACATGGTAGCAAGCCAGCTGAAAATCTTGATGCCGGTGGGCACCGCAATGACCAGTGTGGCGGCGGTGAAGTAGGCCCTGGTATCAACGTTCAGCCCCGTCATGTACATATGGTGAGCCCAGACGAAGAACCCGACCACACCAATGGACGCCATGGCATAGGCCATGCCGAGATAGCCGAAAATGGGCTTCCTGGAAAAGGTTGAGACAATCTCGCTGATAATACCGAAAGCCGGTATGATGATAATGTAAACTTCCGGATGACCGAAAAACCAGAACAGGTGCTGCCATAATAATGGATCACCGCCACCTTCTACGATAAAGAACGATGTCCCGAAATTCCGGTCAGTCAGCAACATGGTCAGCGCACCTGCCAGAACCGGGATGGCCAGCAACAACAGGAAGGCCGTAACCAGAATAGCCCAGACAAACAATGGCATACGGTGCAAAGTCATACCCGGTGCCCGCATGTTGAAAATCGTGGTAATGAAATTTGCCGCACCAAGAACAGAGGATGCGCCTGCCAGATGAAGGGCCAGAATACCGAAATCAACGGCCATTCCGGGATGGAATTCTGCCGAGGACAATGGCGGGTAGACCGTCCAGCCCGTGCCCGGTCCACCATCGACCAGAGCCGCGACAACAAGCAACACCAGGGCTGCTGCAAGCAGCCAGAAACTAACATTGTTCAACCGTGGAAACGCCATATCCGGCGCACCAATCATCATGGGTATAAACCAGTTACCAAAACCGCCAATCATGGCTGGCATGACAACAAAGAACACCATGATGAAGCCGTGTGCGGTAACCAACACATTATATAACTGGAAGTCATCAATATACTGGATACCGGGTTCCATCAGCTCCAGGCGGATATACCATGACATGGCTCCACCGACGACGGCGGCAAAAGTTGCGAGAATAAGATACAGCGTGCCAATATCTTTATGGTTGGTAGACATCAACCAGCGGCGGGCACCTGTTGGGGTATGATCTTGGGACATAGTTGGGAACTCCTTAACTGCTCATTCCAACAGGGTTATTGTGAAATCACCGCGGCGATCTTGACGGTGCCTGAGGCAGGCAAGCTTCCGGGTTCACCATTTTGAGCGAACTCCTGCTTGGCCTGTTCAACCCAGACAGCATAGTCTTCCTTTGACACGGCCCTGACCTGAATCGGCATGAATCCGTGATTAACACCACATAATTCCGAACACATACCGTAATAGGTGCCCGGCTTGTCGATGTTGGTCCAGGTTTCATTGGTTCGCCCGGGTGTGGTATCCAGCTTTAAACCTAAAGAGGGTACGGCGAAATTATGAATGACATCATTGGAGACCAGTAAAATACGAACGTTTGTATTAACAGGAAGCACCACTGGATTATCGACACTTAACAAACGCGGCTGGCCGGCTTCCAGTTCATCCTCCTCAAGAATAATGCTGTCAAACTCCAGTCCATCCTGGTCCGGATAGGTATAGCTCCAATACCACTGGTTTCCCGTAACCTTGAGGGTCATCTCGGGCTCTTCCGTCTTGTCGATGAAATAAAGCAGTTTCAGTGACGGAATGGCAATGGTAATCAAAATCAAGATGGGAACGGCGGTCCAGACGACTTCCAGCATGGTATTGTGGGTTGTCTTGGACGGTACCGGGTTTGCCTTGGCATTAAACTTGATGACGATATAAACCATCAACAACAGCACCAGCACAACGATGGCCGTTTCAATATATAACAGCAAGTCGTGGCAAGCAAAAATTCGGACGGCGGATTCTGAGCCTGGCGTCTGGAATCCCATTTGCCAGGGACTGGAACGATATTCTTCAGCAATGGCATTACCGGAAAATAAAATACCCGACAACGCGAACACCCCTGAAAATATCCATGAAGATATAATGTGTTTTTTCAAGATATGACCCTACTTAAACATTCTTTACTGTAAAGTGCCTCCCCTGAAGCACCATATATTGATATTGCGAAACTTTAGCGTAATAGCTATTTGTAAATAGCTAACATTTTTCTTTCAAGTATTATTTTGAATTATTATGACACTTAAATTACACACAACTACTGATAAATAAAACAATTTTAAGATATTTTCCCCATGCTATCATGTCTGGATGTCATCAAGAGAAAATTTCACGAACAATGAACAACAATCCATTCTTGACTGGAGAACGAGTGATAGGCATAGAATAACATGTACAAAAAAAGTGAATGTATCACAATTTATACTATAGTTAAATAATAAATTTACTATTATTAGATCAGCAGATCACCGCCGAACCATTTTTATAATCGATAATATATCAATGCCATTTTTATCAATATCAGGAAAAAAAAACGATGGATGAGAAGAAAAAAATAAGCAATTGGGTTTTCCTTGTTGTACTTTTGGGGGCCGCAATACTCATGTTTGTCAGTCTGTTTTTTGTACTGCCTCTGGAGTCCTGATTAACCATGGAAATTTCTGATTTTCCCCATGTCATTGCTGGGTTAAATGCCCTGAGTGTGCTGTTTTTAATGGCTGCCTATCTATACATACGCTCGGGAAATCGTGATAAACACCGCATGGCTATGATCTGTGCATTGGTGGTTTCCGGCTTTTTTCTGATCTTTTATGTGATTTACAAGGCCAATTCCGGCTTCGCCAGGTTCGGTGGAGAGGGACTGGTGCGACCGCTTTATTTCACCTTGCTGATTACCCATGTGCTCGGCGCCATTATCATCACTGTTATGGTTCCCATAACCGTCTGGCGAGCCTTCAAGGGTAATTTTACACACCACCGCAAAATAGCCCGCTACACATGGCCGCTCTGGATGTGGGTCGGTGTATCGGGGGTTGGGGTTTATGTCATGACCGTCCACCTGTTTCCTTATACCGGGGTGTAAAGTTTATCCGCCATGCAAAATTCAGAACCAATCGCCGCATTTGCGAACGCCGTCGAAAGTCACAATCTGGCGGGAGAATTACGCGGCTGGGCGCTGCTCGGCATCGGATCACTGGCCCTTGCCGGTGTTTTCGCCCTTCTTCTGGCCATCAGCCGCATACCCGGTATCGAACAGAGCTTTCCCTGGCCACTGGATTTTTTCCACAAAGGGCTGGTCATTCATGTGATATTTTCCTTCGTGGTCTGGTTTCTGGCAGTCTTCGGCATGTTTATTACGGCGGTAACAGCACTTTGTGGCACGGCTGTCCTGCGGCTCAAATTTACGGGCACCCTGTCTGTCTGGGCAGCGGTAATCAGCGTGCTTTTGCTGGCAATCCCGGCCCTGATGGATCGTGGTGAAGCCTCTCTGAACAACTATGTACCGGTCATTATTGACCCTTTGTATTATGCCGGGTTGATTATATTTGCCGGTGCGTTGATCCTGATTATTGCTCGTTTTATTGCCAATGCACGAAAACACGACGCCATGGCCACCCCTTATACCGAGATGGCCAGTGCCGGGTGTTTCATCCTGATATCCGCCTTGATCTGTTTTTTATTGGCCTATGCGCCACGGGTCGGGGACGTGATAGACAGCCGTTTTAATGAGGATGTTTTCTGGGGCGGCGGGCATACTTTGCAATATCTCAATACCATGCTCATGCTGAGCGGATGGTATTTGCTGGCCCACCAGATCATGGCCAAACCACCGGTCAGCCGCAAGGTTATGCGGATTGTGCTGATGCTTTGTGTCGCCCCCCCCTTTGCCATGCCGTTCCTGTATGGGATTTATGATCCGGACGCTGGCGAACTGGTGACCATATTCACCGATCTGCAATATTTTCTGGCCCCCCCTGTGGTGATTATGTCGCTGGCGTTGATCTCTGCCCTTCGAAAGCATTTTTCCGGCCAGAACCTGCCGTTCAGTGATATCGGTTTCCTGTGCCTGGTTTTATCGCTGATGACCTTTGCCATCGGTGGTTTCCTGGGTTTGTTTGTGGACGGCAGCGACACCCGCACCCCGGCCCACTATCACGCCGTCATCGCCGCGGTCAATATCGTGTTCATGGGGTTGTTCCTGAACTTTGTATTGCCGGTGATAAAGCGCCCAATTGAACCGGGGCGCAGCAAGCGGGTCTTGATCTGGCTTTATGCCGTGGGCCAGATGATCGCTTCGGTCGGGTTGTTTCTGGCCGGAGGATATGGCGCGCCGCGCAAAACCGCCGGTGACGAACAGGGTCTGGAAGCATTGGGTGCCAAAATCGGACTTTACATGAACGGTGTGGGTGCCGCCATTGCGGTCATTGGGGGCATCATGTTTATCTGGATTTGTGCCAAAGCCCTGCTAAAAAAGAAATCCCCTGATTACGCTTAAGGAAAGGCGTCGCATGAAAGCCGCAGTTTGCCGAGAGTTCAAACAACCCCTGACCATCGAAGACGTGGACATTGCCTTGCCTGGCCCCGGCGAGGTCATGGTCAAACTGGCCGCGTGCGCCATCTGCCACAGTGACCTCATCTTCATGGACGGCGGCTGGGGCGGTCAATTGCCAGCCGTCTACGGCCACGAAGCATCCGGTATCGTTCAATCGGTTGGCAGTGGCGTGGAAACCGTAATACCGGGCGATCATGTGGTGGTTACCCTGATCCGGTCGTGTGGATATTGCCATTATTGCGCGCAAGGCATGTCGGTGGCTTGCGAGACCAGTTTCCCGCTGGATACCCAAAGCCCGCTTTGTGATACTGGCGGTTCGTCCCTGACCCACGGTTTGGGGACCGGTGCTTTTGCCGAGTTTGTTCTGGTTCACACTTCCCAGGCCATCGCCATCGATAAGACCGTGCCCTTGATCAGTGCCAGCCTGCTGGCCTGCGGGGTGCTGACCGGTTTCGGTGCGGTGGTTAACACCGCCCGGGTACCTGCGGGCAGCAGCGTGGTGGTGGTTGGAACCGGCGGGGTTGGCCTGAACACGGTGCAAGGAGCTGCGATCAGTGGTGCCGCGACGATTATCGCGGTGGATATTTCACCCGCCAAATTACAGGTCGCGCGAACCTTCGGGGCGACCCATACCATTGAGGTGAGCAAGGTCATGGACGAGGGCAAGATGGCGCAAACCGTCCGGGCCATGACCAGCGGGCGGGGTGCCGATTATGTCTTCGTCACCGTTGGGGCAAAGTCGGCAATCGATAGTGCCTACGAGCTTATCGGGCCAACTGGTGCCGTTGTTTTGGTCGGGATGCCAGCAAGTGGTGTCATGTCAGAATTTGAGCCCGTCGGGCTTTCAGCGCAAAACCAGCGCATCCTGGGTTCCAAAATGGGTTCCAGCAACACCGCCGTGGATATCCCCTATCTGGTCTCGCTCTATCAGCAAGGCCGCCTGAAACTCGACGAACTAATCTCCGGGCAATACCCTCTGGACGACATCAACGAGGCCATTGCATCATCGCGCAGCGGCGAGGCTCTGCGCAATATAATCGTTTTTTAGCCCCCCATTGATCAAGGCAGCTTGCCCATGAAAATTGTTGATTTAAAAACCTTCGTCGTCGGTAATCCTCCGCCCCATTTCGGCGGCCGGTATTTTATATTCCTGAAGCTGACCACTGACACTGGCGTCGAAGGGTTCGGCGAGGTATACGCCGCTACGTTCGGCCCCCATACCATCGCTACAATGATCGAGGATGTATTCGCCCGTCACGTTCAGGGTCATGACCCCTTTAAGATCGAACAATTATGGCGCTCGGTTTATGGTGCCGGGTATACACTGCGGCCCGATGTGTCGGTGATGGGTATTCTGAGCGGCATTGAAATGGCGTGCTGGGACATCATCGGCAAGGATGTAGGCAAACCTGTTTATGAGCTTCTCGGCGGACAGGTCCACGAAAAACTGCGATCCTATACCTACCTGTACCCGGAAGATGGCGAAGATGCGCAAAACTTTTACGGCGATGCAGATCGCTCCGCCGAACAGGCCGCTCGTTACGTATCGCAAGGCTTTACGGCCATAAAATTTGATCCGGCCGGGCCTTACAGTGTGTTCGATCCGCGCCAGCCCGGGCTGGATGATATCGCCAGATCGGTTGAATTCCTCGATAAAATCCGACAGGCCGTTGGCACTTCGGCTGACCTGCTGTTCGGTACCCACGGCCAGTTCACCCCCGCCGGGGCGATCCGTCTGGCCCGCCAGCTTGAGCCTTTCGATCCGTTATGGTTTGAAGAACCCACACCACCGGAAAACCCCCGTGAAATGGCCCGTGTGGCCCGCCAGACCACCATACCGGTGGCGACAGGTGAGAGATTGACCACCAAATACGAATTTGCCCGCGTGCTGGAAAATCAGGCCGCATCCATCCTGCAAATGGCATTGGGACGGGTCGGCGGTATTCTGGAAGCCAAGAAAATCGCCGGCATGGCCGAGACCTATCACGCCCAAATCGCACCCCATCTGTATTGCGGCCCCATCGAGGGCGCGGCCAATATTCAGATCAGCGCGTGCTCGCCAAACTTCCTGATCCTGGAAAGCATCCAGCAGTGGGGCGGGTTCCACAGCAAAATTCTCAAAAAACCCATAACCTGGCAGGATGGTTATGTTATCCCGCCCACCGAGCCGGGCCTGGGTGTGGAACTGGACGAAGAGGTCGCCCTGGCCCACCCCTATGAGGATGACCGGCTGCATCTTGAAATGCATGAGACCCCCATTCTATAAACACAAATGGACAGGACGCAGATATCATGAAAATAGGATTTATCGGGCTGGGTAATGTAGGTGGAAAACTTGCAGGCAGCCTGCTGCGCAACGGTTTTGCGCTCACCGTGCTCGATCTGGATAAAAACGCCGCATCACCGCTTCTGGAAAACGGTGCAAACTGGGCCGAAACTCCAAAACAAATGGCCGAGACCACAGACCTCATTATCACCTGCCTGCCCTCACCGGTTATCAGTGCCTCTGTCATGGAGGCCGAAGACGGGATTATTGCCGGCCTGTCGGGTGGTAAGATCTGGCTCGAGATGAGCACCACGGATGAAGCCGAGGTAAAACGTCTGGGTAAAAAAGTTATTGCAAAAGGTGCGGCATCTCTGGACAGCCCGGTATCGGGCGGGTGCCACCGCGCGGCAACCGGCAACATCGCCATTTTCGCCGGTGGTGAGCGGGAAACTTTTGAGCGAGCCTTACCAGTCTTGTGTGCCATGGGGCAAAACATCTTGCACACCGGCCCCCTGGGCTCGGCATCAGTCTTGAAAGTGATCTCCAACTATCTGGCTTCCGTGCATCTGGTCGCTCTGGGTGAAGCACTGGGTACGGCGGCAAAATCAGGCATCGATTTGAACGCGGCCTATGAGGCAATCAGAATTTCATCGGGTAATTCTTTCGTCCATGAAACCGAGAGCCAGGTGATCCTGAACGGCAGTTATAATATTAATTTCACCATGGACCTGGTGCTCAAGGATATGACACTGTTCGGCAATCTGGCTGAACGAGCTGGTCTGCCTTTGGAGATTTCCCCGGTGGTCTTGAATATTTTTAAAGATGGCCAAAATAGGTACGGCACACGTGCATGGTCATCCATGATTGTAAAGCGTCTGGAAGATGATTACGACATTGATCTGCGGGCTTCCGGGTTTCCTGCTGTAATAAGCGATCAGGAACCGGAACAACCGGGTTCAGAAATCTTGAAAAATGGCTGTATATAATCAGTTGATATTATCCTATAGTCGCCGATAATCACACATAACAGATGAAATTCATGGTCAGTCCAACCAATACCGAAGAAGATAACGTAACGGGGCAACACCGGCAGTTACGGTTTCGTATAGTAGAATACGCTATTATCCTGAAGCCCCGTGTCATGTCTCTGGTCGTATTTACCGCCTGGGTCGGCCTGATGCTGGCACCGGGCACCATCAATATGATGACGGCCGCCATTGCCGTGCTTTGTATCGCCATTGGTGCCGGGGCGTCGGGCGCTATAAATATGTGGTATGACCGCGATATCGATCAGCATATGATCCGCACCATGAACCGCCCCTTGCCAGCCGGTCGCATGGAACCATGGAAGGCTCTGGTGTTCGGCATCATCCTCAGCATCGGTTCCGTCATTGCCATGGATGCCTGGGTCAATCAGACCGCCGCAGTCCTGCTCGCCTCGACGATCCTGTATTACGTTTTCATCTACACGGTCTGGCTCAAACGCCGCACACCGCATAATATCGTAATCGGTGGCGCGTCCGGTGCCCTGCCGCCGGTTATTGGCTGGGCAGCCGTGACCGGTGATGTGGGCGTGGGCGCTATTGCCCTGTTCCTTATTATTTTTCTGTGGACGCCCCCCCATACCTGGGCGCTGGCCTTGTTCCGTCGCCAGGACTACGAAGATGCAGCCGTCCCCATGTTGCCCGTAGTCGCCGGGAAAGAAGTCACCCTCCGATACATCGTTATTTATACGGTGCTGACGATAATCGCCACAGCCATCCCGTTCGCCATCGGTATGTCCGGCTGGTTATACGGGATCGGGGCTATGGTCCTGGGTTTTGAATTTTTGCGCCGGGCGGCAAAGATGCAAAAAGAAGCCGACGAGGACGCCGCCCGTCCGTTGTTTCTGTTTTCGATTCTTTATCTGTTCCTGATCTTCTTGTTACTGCTGGCTGACCGGGCGGTCATGACTTTTATTTAGATCATTCGCCGCTCAGACAAGCGACAAAATCATCCACAAAAGAACGCATCAGTTTTCCATAGAACCTGTCATCTGCCTTGATTGTCGAGCCCACGGGATCGAGGGTGGCATGGCGGGCCGTGGTATTTTCCGTCAAAGTCTCAATCAGCCGTGGTTTGTATTGCGGTTCGGAGAAAACACAAACCGCGCTAAAACTTTCGATAACCGAGCGGACCTGGCTCAACCGTCTGGCACCGGGTGCGTGATCCGGGTCGATCTGAATAATGGCCGCCGGTTTCAGTGAATAACGGTGCTCGAAATATTGATAGGCATCGTGGAAAAAGATAAACCCCTGTCGTGCCATTTTCAGCTTTTCCAACCGGGTCGCCAGTACCGCGTCCAGATGTTCGATCTCTCGTACACCGGCCAAGGCATTTTCCGTGTATTGCACACCGTTATCCGGGTCCAGATCGGCCAGGGTTCGCGCGACGGTCATGAGCATCATCGCCGCATTACGGGGGTCGAGCCAGATATGGGGATCGAGACTGCCCGATCGCTGGTCATGATCATTGGCTGGCGAAATGGCTGGCGAATTGTCTGGCGAAATGATGCCCGCTTTGCGCCGGGTTAATAACTCAAGTTCCGAAATTGCCATAAAAGAAACCACCCGAGCACCCCCACTCAGGACTTCGATAGGTTTGCGCAATGCCGTTTCCAGTTCAGGACCGATCCAGAAAACAACCTCCGCATCCTCAAGCAATTTTGCGTCCGATGGTTTCAGGTTATAGGCATGGGGTGAAACCGTACCGGCAATAAGCAATTCAGGCTGCCCTATACCAGCCATGACACGGGCCACCAGCCCGCCTACCGGGGCGATAGTGACAACCACACGCGGCCCACCACCAGTCCATGAGCCGGCCCTTGCGTCGGTCATAAATCCGCTAAGAATAAAACCCGCAATTAATACCATCCGCACCAGAAACATGTATGTCACAAACCGCTGCATTCGTGTTAATCTCCGCAAACAAAAATCATGGCCCGTGTAGTGTTGCATTCTGGCCAGTCTGTCAATCAATCCAACAATTATGGAGGCAACTCTTTGCTCCAGACCCTACAAAACAAAACCCCCTATCAGCAACTGGAATCCCGTATGGCCCGCATTTCGGCCCTGAACGATGCAGCTGCCATGCTGCACTGGGACATGGCCGCCATGATGCCGCCCGGCGGATATGCCGCGCGGACCGAACAGATGTCAGCGCTCAATGCCACAACCCACAGCCTGATGGTGGCCCCGGACATGGGCGATCTGCTGGACGCCGCGCAAGACGATAGCACACTCGATAGCTGGCAGCAGGCCAACCTGAAAGAAATGCAGCACAACTGGCGCAAGGCGACGGCGTTGAGCGAGGATCTGGTCGAAGCACTGACCCGTGCCTCGGCGATTTGTGAGGAAAAATGGCGCAGCGCACGACCGGACAATGACTACGCATCATTGCTGCCAGAACTTCAGTCCCTGCTCGATCTGGTGCTTGAAACAGCACAGGCAAAGGCTGACGTGTTGGGGCTGAGCCTGGCTGATGCAATGCTCGATGATTATGAACCCGGTGGCCGGGTTGCTGAAATCGATGTCCTGTTCGATGATCTGGCCGGTTTCCTGCCTGATTTCATCGCCCAGGCCCTGGAGAATCAGGCCAGAAAACCACAGCCATTGATACCCGAAGGCCCCTTTCCCATAGAAAAGCAGCGTGCGCTGGGTGAAAAACTCATGGCAACCCTGGGTTTTGATTTCAATCACGGGCGACTCGATATCAGCCTGCACCCGTTTTGCGGCGGGGTGCCCGACGATGTGCGTCTGACCACCCGCTATGACGAAGCCGATTTCACCTCGGCCCTGATGGGTATTTTGCACGAAACCGGGCATGGTCTCTATGAACTCGGCCTGCCACGCCAATGGCGCAACCAGCCGGTCGGCCAGTCGCTGGGCATGAGCACCCACGAGAGCCAGTCTTTGTTGATCGAGATGCAGGTCTGCCGGTCCGCCGAATTCCTGGAATACGCCGTCCCGGTCATGCGCGACAGTTTTGGCGGCAGTGGCCCGGCCTGGCAAACCGAAAACCTGCAACGTCTTTACGGTCAGGTAAAACCGGACTTCATCCGGGTTGATGCCGATGAAGTAACCTATCCGGCTCATGTCATCCTGCGCCACCGAATCGAAAAGGCGATATTTGCAAATGATTTATCCCTGAAAGACCTGCCCGGTGCCTGGAATGACGGTATGGCGGAACTGCTCGGTATTACCCCGCCCGATGACCGACTGGGTTGTTTGCAGGACCTGCACTGGTATGCCGGTGCCTGGGGGTATTTCCCGACCTATACCCTGGGTGCCATAACGGCGGCCCAACTTTATGACGCGGCAAAAAAACAGGTTCCCCAAATGGAACTCGAAATCAGCAGGGGGAATTTCGTTCCGTTATTAGGCTGGCTCAGGGATAACGTCCACAGCAAGGCTCGTTCTTGCACCCCGCAGGGAATTCTCATACAGGCAACAGGCAAGCCACTGGACGCGGAAATATTTAAACAACACCTGAAATCGAGATATCTTTCGTGACCACATAGCACTATTAGTCTAGTTTCCAGGTTTGCAAAATAATGGAGTTTATCCCCGCAATGGCGGATAACAACACCGATAAAATATCATCCGATGAATTGAACATGTTGCTGGAGATCATGGACTATCAGGCCAAGACAAGCGACCTGTCTGTTCGTATGCCCAACGAGTCCGGCACAGGCATCGGTCGTATCGCCCGCCATTATAATAAACTGATCGAAGCTTTACAGGTCCGGACTCACGAACAGGACGATATGGTCAGTCAACGAACCTCGCAGATCAGCCGGATTAATAATTCCCTGGCCAATGAAATCATGGATCGCAAGATAGCCGAATATGCCCTGGCGGAATCCCTGCAAAAGGCGAAAGCAACCAATCAGGCCAAGTCTGCCTTTCTTGCCAACATGAGCCATGAACTGCGCACACCGTTAAATTCCATTATCGGTTTTTCCGAAATGATTCAACACGAAGTATTTGGCAAGCTCGACCATGAACATTACGCCGACTATATCACGGCGATCCACCAGTCGGGCAACCACCTGCTGACACTCATTAATACGGTTCTCGACCTGTCCAAAATCGAAGCCGACGCCATGCTTCTTGAAGAAGAAACAATCCACATATAGAACTTGTTTGAAGAAAGTTACCGGCTTGTCACCAGCATGATCAACCGCAAACAGCTAAACCTGGACATGGACATACCAAAAGGCTGCCCACAACTTTATTGTGACACCCTGCGGATCAATCAGGTCCTGATAAACCTGCTCAGTAACGCCATCAAATTTACCCCAAAGGGTGGCAAAATAACCCTGGGCGTCAATCTCGAAAATGACAATTCCATCACCATAAAAGTCAGCGATACCGGCATCGGTATTGCACAAGACAAACTAAAAGAAATTTTTGAACCATTCTCACAAGTGGAAAACAGCGAAACACCCAGCACCCAGGGAACCGGCCTCGGTCTCGCCCTGGTCCGATCCTTTATAGAGCTGCACGAAGGAAAAATTGGCATCGAGAGTATTGTAGGCTCGGGCACGACCATCTATATATCTTTTCCTCCTGAACGAACCATTACAGCATAAAGTTGAATAGTGAACTCATGAAATTTGTTAGTACACGCGGAAATGCACCCGTTTTATCCTTTGATGAAGTCTTATTGAGCGGGCTGGCGGCCGATGGAGGCCTATACGTTCCCGAACAATGGCCGGCACTGTCCCATGACACGCTTAAGACATTTGCGTCCATGCGGTATGAAGAGGCCGCCTTCAAGATCATCCGGCCTTTTTGCGCTGGTGTGATTGCCGATGAAGACCTGTTCAATATTATCGAGACCGCCTATGGCACGTTCAACAGTGACACCCCGGCGCCGCTTCGTGATCTCGGAGACGGGTTATGGCTTATGGAACTTTATCACGGCCCGACACTGGCTTTTAAAGATGTCGCCATGCAGTTCCTCGGCGGCATGTTCGATCATGTGCTCTCAAAACAAGGCAAGCGGGTTACCATCATCGGCGCCACATCGGGTGACACCGGCTCGGCGGCCATTGAAGCCGTGCGCGGCAAGGATGCCATCGACATCTTTATGATGCACCCCAAAGGGCTGGTATCGGAAGTCCAGCGCCGCCAGATGAGCACCGTTCGCGAGAACAACATCCACAATATCGCCCTGGAAGGCACCTTCGATGACTGCCAGGACATGGTCAAAGCCATGTTCAATGATCCGGCGTTTCGTGCCCGTCATCCCCTGTCGGCGGTCAATTCCATAAACTGGGCCAGAATTATGGCACAGATTGTTTATTACATTACCGCCGCAACCCAGCTCGGCGCACCGGACAGCCCGGTTTCCTTCTCGGTGCCCACCGGCAACTTCGGCAATGTGTTTGCCGGATATGCGGCTACACGCATGGGTCTGCCCGTGGAACAGTTCCTGGTTGCATCGAACAGTAATGACATCCTGACCCGCTTTCTTGATAGCGGCACCATGGAAATGAAGGGGGTCAGTGCGACCACCAGCCCGAGCATGGACATCCAGATTTCGTCCAACTTTGAACGCCTGTTATACGAGATTACCGGCCACGATGGAGCGCGTGTGGCAGAACTGATGGAAAAATTCCAGTCCACCGGACGGTATCAGGTCAGTGATGATGAATTCCGTGAAATCACCACCTTGTTTACCGGCGCCTGTTTTGATGATGAACGTGTGGCCGCCGAAATTAAAAATTATCATGCCACACGGCATAACAAGCCCGATAACCTGATCGATCCGCACACCGCCATCGCGCTGGCCGCTGCACGCGAAAACCGGCGCGACCCGAGCGTTCCCATGGTGGTGCTGTCCACGGCCCATCCGGCAAAATTCGGTGATACCGTAAAATCTGCCACCACCATAGCACCACAACTGCCGGATCATTTGTCCGATTTGTTTGAGCGTGAAGAAAGCTATGACATTCTTCCTAATGATATGTCCGCGGTCGAGGACTATATAGACACAAAAGTTTCACAACATAAGGCCTCCGTATGAGTGTCCGCCTGACAGTCCTCGATAACGGTTTACGGATCGTCACAGACCACATGGATACCGTGCAATCGGTTTCCGTGGGGGCTTGGGTCAATGCGGGTGCGCGACATGAACATCCGTCCATCAACGGCATCTCCCATATGCTGGAACACATGGCATTCAAGGGCACCAGACGCCGTAGTGCACGCGATATTGCAACCGAGATCGAGGCTGTTGGCGGTCATGTGAACGCGTATACATCTCGCGAACACACGGCCTATTATGCCAAGATGCTGAAACAGGATATGCCGCTGGCGCTCGATATAATCGCCGATATCCTGCAGCATTCAGTCATGGATACCGATGAGCTGGACCGCGAACGCGCCGTCATCCTGCAAGAAATTCACCAGTCACATGATACCCCCGATGATATTGTCTTCGACCTGTTTCAGGAAACCGCATACCCCGATCAGGCCGTGGGCCGCCCGGTTCTCGGAACCCTGGATCTGGTCAGGAGCTTTTCCCGCGATACCCTGATCGACTACATGACGGCACACTATGGCGCGCCGTCAATTATCGTCGCGGCAGCCGGGAATATTGACCATGAAGATTTTGTCGATCGGGTAAAGGCGGCATTTGGAGACCTGCCAGCACCTAAAGATACCATCACGGAACCGGCCCTCTACAAGGGCGGTGACATGCGCGAAAACCGCGATCTGGAACAGATTCATTATCTGATGGGTTTTAACGGGATTTCTTATGAAGACCCTGACTATCATGCGGCATCGGTCTATACCACGATACTGGGTGGTGGCATGTCTTCGCGTCTGTTCCAGGAAATCCGCGAATCCCAGGGCCTGGTCTATTCGATCTATTCCTTCATGTCGTCGTTTAACGATGGCGGGCTGTTTGGTATCTACGCCGGCACCGGGGAAAGCGAAATCGCCCAGGTCGTCCCGCTGGTTTATCATGAACTCATGCGCAGCACCCGCGACATCAGCGAAGAAGAAACCCGGCGGGCCTGTACCCAGATCAAGGCAAGCATCCTGATGTCACTGGAAAGTACTGCTTCGCGGTGCGAACAGGTGGCCCGGCAGCTTCTGGTTTACAACCGAATTGTACCCATAGAAGAAACCATGGCCAAGATAGAAGCCGTTAATGCGGACAGTGTCATGCGGGTGGCCCAAAAGATTATTGAAAGCCCGCTCACCATCACGGCTCTGGGCCCGTTGAAGTCCCTTGAGCCCTATGAAACCATGAAAAACCGTCTCGTGTAGTTTTTCTCACTATTCCCCGTTTCGTAATACATTGTTAATAAATCCGATGACATACTCACATATCGCCTGCCCTGAATAGCGGCGGATAAAGTGCAGAAAACTGCCATACATATGGAAGAGACGTCATCATGGAATCGATTATTAATATAGCCATCTACAGTTTTATCGGTATCGCAGCCATTATCTACGGCATCACGCAGCGCAGCGCCCAGTAAACCAAAATCCCGTATCGGAATAGAAATAAACGTTTCAGTCCAGCTTGGGTAGCGGGTCGGTCTGTTGATTGTCGAGATACTCATCAACCAGATGATAGATCGTTTCGGCATCATCGGCAGTGGTTACTACGATGTTGGAATTCTCCCCGTATATATTCATGATATAACCGCGCGCCGCACAGATTTTTTCTAGTGCGTAAGCAAACGGCATAATGAATTCATCATTCAGAGCCTCGGCCGTGGGGCATTTTTCCATGGACGCGATTAAATCGCCCATCAAAGCATCGGGTGCAGTCTTTACCGGTTTATTCATCGTTGATTTTCTTTATCCGTGATTATTGAGAAATTCCAGGAGTGTTTCAGGCATGGCCCACATCTTCGGATAACATCCGGGGATCGATGCCGATCTTTGCCATGGCACGGTCCCATTTGCTATCCAGGTCTGTGCTGAATACCAGTTCCTTATCGGCCGGCACACTAAGCCAGCCATTGGTTGATAATTCCCTGTCGAGCTGGCCGCCGCCCCACCCGGCATAACCCAGTGCTAGCAAGGTATCTTTGGGGCCCACACCTTCGGCTATATCGCGCAGGATATCGACCGTAGCCGTCAGGGCAACGCCTTCGTCGACCATCAGTGTCCCCTCGTGGGTGTAATCAGAAGAATGCAAAACAAAACCGCGCCCGGCTTCCACCGGCCCGCCGAAATGGACCTGAATTTTCTTTGCCGCAGGAACCGCTTCGATACCCAGTTGTTTTAACATATCGGGAAACGTCAGGTTTTCGATCACCCGGTTGACCACCAACCCCATGGCACCTTCTTCACTATGAGCGCAAATACAGATCACGGTTTTTTCAAACCGTGGGTCACCGATACCGGGCATGGCGACAAGCAACTGTCCCGAAAGATAGGGGCTGTCGTTGTACAATGATGAACGATCAAACAAGTTTTTCATTTTTCGATCAGCTACATTTGAACTCATTATTCTTAAAAAAACCACATTCGGGATATAATCATCCACGTTGCATTCATGGGTTATTATACCATATTATTCAACATCATTGTATAATAACATTGTATAACATCGTTGTATAATATCTAAGGTAGCCAAGGCTATGGCAAGGCATAGCCGTTATCTTTATACAAGAAAAATATACTATACCGGACACATTCGTTTTGCACCCTTTTGACGGGAATTTATATTATTTAATGCAATCTTTACAGAGCACAACCTATCGCACAAATGCCCGTCCTGCAGTATCGGTAATTTCTCACCTTGCCGGGTTTATAGTCATGCTGGGACTGGTTTTATTTTCCGCAAGCAACCCTGTTGCTGCGTCTCAGGCTGCATCCCCGTGGGTCGATGAAGATAATGTTTCGGTCCGGCTGATTTCTGCAACCAGGACTGCCGGAGCCGATGAGCGCAGCAACCCGTTACTTTTCGGGCTGGAATTCCAGCTTGCCGAAAACTGGAAAGTTTACTGGCGATCCCCCGGCGATGCGGGATATCCGCCCACATCGCAATGGCTCGGCTCCGAGAACGTCTCAGAGGCTCAAATGCTGTGGCCCGCACCCCATCGGTTCTCCGTGCTTGGATTTGAAACTCTGGGGTATAAAAATGAAGTGGTCTTACCCATTGCGGTGACCCCGAAACATTATGGCGAACCGGTTAAACTGGCTGGTGAGGTCGATTTCCTGGCCTGCGCCGAAATTTGCATTCCCATGCTGGTTAATCTGTCCCTGGAATTGCCTGGCGGGCCAGCGGCACCCAGCGCATTCGCCCATCTTATCAACAAATATTCCGTCCAAATTCCCGGTGATGGAACGGGTCACGGGCTGTCACTGAAAAACCTGAGCGTCATTCCGGCCACTCAAAATACCAACCAGAAAAGCAATGCGGTGCTTATTATTACGGCGACCAGCATGGCAAGCATACCGTTTGTGGCGCCCGATGTTTTGCTGGAAGGCCCACTGGGCGTGGCATTTTCCAAACCCAAGGTCCAACTTAGCCAGGATGGCCTGACGGCCACATTATCAGTCGAAACCTACAATGCCACGAGCGCCAACCTGATACCCGGCGAGGCTGAATATACCGCCACGCTGATGGATGGCCAACGGTCTGCCGAACGAACTTTGATCGTGAATGCCGCACCCCAAGGTACCCTGTCACCGTTTGCCGCCACCGAGACACCAGATAGTGATTATACATTACTTGGCATCCTGGCAATTGCCTTTCTCGGCGGTTTGATTCTAAACCTGATGCCTTGTGTGCTGCCCGTTTTATCCATCAAGCTGCTCGGGGTTATCAACCACGGTGGCGGTGATGTGAAAGCCATCCGCTACAGTTTTCTGGCCTCGGCTGCCGGTATAATATCTTCGTTTATGATCATCGCCATAGCACTGGCGGCCCTGAAATCAAGCGGGGCGGTAATCGGCTGGGGCATTCAGTTCCAACAGCCGGTGTTCCTGATCGCCATGGCCATCCTGATCACAGTGTTTGCCTGTAATATGCTCGGCTGGCTCAATTTCAATTTTTCGGGCGCGATCAGTGACGCCGCCGCCAAAGCCTCTGGCAACGGGCCACGAGAAAGCAGACTGACTCATCATTTTACCACCGGTATGCTGGCAACCTTGCTGGCGACCCCGTGTTCTGCTCCGTTTCTGGGAACGGCTGTGGGTTTTGCCCTGTCACGCGGCACCGAGGAGATCATGATGATCTTTGCGGTCTTGGGAATCGGTCTATCGACACCCTATCTGATAGTCGCGGCCGCCCCGCGACTGGCCAGTTCCCTGCCCAAACCGGGCCAGTGGATGATTACCTTGCGCAAATTCCTCGGCCTGGCACTGGCGGGCACGGCGATCTGGTTATTGTCTGTGCTGTATGTACAGGTCGGCTGGCCAGCGACCTCGGCAAGTGGCGTTGCCATCACTGGCATTGCCGGCCTACTATTTCTGGCCCACCGTTTTGTCGGTCTGGCGGGTAAAATCCGTATACCCGGCGCCGTAATTCTGGCCGTTCTGGCCCTGAGCGCACCATTGCTAAGCAACAGCCCGGCACCGGCACTGGCTAAACCGGCTGACCAGTTGTGGCAGCCGTTCGATATGCCCGGCATTACCAGACATATCACGCAAGGCCATATTGTCTTCGTTGATGTCACGGCAGACTGGTGTATCACCTGTCAGGTCAACAAGGCGTTTGTGCTGGAAGATGATGATATCTACCAACGCCTGAGCGCGCCGGGGGTTATCGCCATGCAGGCCGACTGGACCCTGCCCAATGAAGATATTTCACGATATCTTGCCCGCTTCCAACGCTTTGGCATCCCGTTTAATGCCATTTACGGCCCCGGTGCACCGCACGGGCTGATCCTGCCGGAATTGCTGAGCAAGGATGCCATTGTTGAAGCCTTGAACACGGCTAAGGGATAACTTAATATCTCACCCTCAGCATATTAATTCAGGAGTCGATCATGACAATCTCCGTTGGCCAGAATGCCCCCCATACCTATCTGTATATTATGGGTGACGCCGGACCTGAGACCGTCGCCACGCGGTCTATGTTCAAAGACAAAAAAGTCGCTTTGTTCGGCCTGCCCGGTGCTTTCACGCCGACCTGTTCGGCCAAGCATCTCCCAGGCTTCATTAACAATGCCGAGGCACTGGCTGCCAAGGGTATCGATACGATCGTGTGCATATCCGTCAACGACCCCTTTGTCATGGCCGCCTGGGCCAAGGATCAAGGAGCGGGTGATGCGGTCATGGTGGCCGGTGATGGTGACGCAGAGTTTACCAAGGCTTGCGGGCTGGAAGTCGACCTCACCGGCAAAGGCTTCGGCTTGCGCTGCAAACGCTTCTCCATGGTGGTAAATAACGGTGTGGTTGAAACGTTGAACCTGGAAGTTGACGGTGGCTATGAGGTCACCAGCGCCGAACACATGCTGAACAATCTTTAAGTCTCAGTACCCGGCCTGACGATCTATTTCGTGGAGCAAAGGCTCGCCGGCCTTCAGGCGTCGATAGTTTTCCACCACGTCATCCATGCTGTCGACCACATTCCAGCCTGATACATGGGGGGTGATGGTAACCTGCGGATGGTCCCAGAAGGGATGATCATCGGCCAGGGGTTCGCTGTGGAAAACGTCCAGGACGGCATGGCCGGGGCGATGGTCCGACAAGGCAACGATCAGATCCTCGTCAACGATCAAGTCCCCGCGCCCCACATTAATCAACGTCGATCCGGATTTGAATTTGCCAAACGTAGCACCGTTCATCAAACCGCACGTGTGTTGCGTTGCCGGCAGAATTGAAATGACAAAATCACTGCGCCCCAGCAAACTGTCCAGTCCTTCATCACCGGTCAGACTTGTCACCCCGGGGATGGATTTTGCCGAACGGCTCCAGCCCAGAGTGGTAAAATCCAGCGAGGCAAATGTTTCGGCGATGCGTGCACCAATATGACCCAGACCCAAAATACCCACCGTGACATCCGGGGTCAGTTTCGGCGCAAAGGCTTTCCATGTGCGCGAAGACTGATTTTCCCGGTATTGTCGGGCATGGCGGTGTTCGCTCAATACATATAACAAACAGTATTCGACGATCTCGCGAGCCGCAGCAACAGAGCGCAATCGGGAAATACGGATATCAGTCCGCAGGTCTGCATCACGAACCATCGTCTCGACCCCGGCCCCCAGTTTCTGGATAAATTGCAGATTGGGCAACCTGGCGATCAGTCCCGGCGGCACCCGGTCGCAGATGAGCATTTCGATATCCTCAAGCGATCCAAGCTCGGGTGCACAGCGTATATCAACTCCCGGCAAGGCAGGTGAAATCTGGTCGCGGACCTGCTGTGGGGAGAACCAGTCCTGCATCTTGATGGCTATAGCGATGGCCATATCAGTCCCCTTTCCTGAATTTTTCAGCTTCCAGACGGGCCAGATCATCGGCCCGCTCATTTTCCGGGTGCCCGGCGTGGCCCTTGACCCAGTGCAAGGTTACACTGTGACGATCCATCATGGCATCGAGCAGGCGCCACAGGTCATCATTCTTGACTGGTTTTTTAGCCGCAGTTTTCCAGCCATTGCGTTTCCAGTTATGTATCCATTTGGTAATCCCGTCACGCACATAGGTACTGTCGGTATAGACATCGACCCCGACGGATCGTTTCAGGGATTCCAGACCGCTGATGACCGCCAACAGTTCCATTCTGTTGTTTGTGGTTTCAGGTGCTCCCCCTGCCAGTTCTTTTTCCACCGCCCCGAAGCGCAATATTGCCGCCCAACCACCCGGCCCGGGGTTACCCAGACACGAACCATCGGTATACATGGCAACTGTTTTGACGGTGTTATTGCTCATTGTGGCATCTCCAGTCCATAATCTTTATAATCCCTGATTTGTCGGTGAAAGCGGAGTTTGTCAAGAAACTCCCGGGGACTTTTTCGCATCACCAACGCATCTTCGGGCGTATTGACCCAGTCATATACCCGGGTCAGTAAAAACCGCATGGCCGCACCGCGTGCCAACAGGGGCAAGGCCTCCCGCTCAATCCTGCTAAGGGACCGCTCAGTTGTGTACTGGTTCAGCATGGCCGCGGCACGATCGGTAACAAATCGATTTTGCCGGTCGAAACACCAGGCATTCAGACAAACCGCAAGGTCATAGGCCAAGGCGTCATGACAGGCGAAATAAAAGTCGATCAAACCGGTTATCCTGCCCTCGGCAAAAAACACATTATCGGGAAACAGATCGCCATGAATGATGCCGCATGGAAGATCGCGCGGCCAGTGAGTTTCGAGATAATCCAGTTCCAGCAGCAGTTCATCATATAATCCGGCTGAAATATCATCGGTTGCCTGTCGCTCACAGGCCGCCAGCAACCCCCGCCAGTCAGCCACCGACAGATCATTCCTCCGACGCCCCGAATAGCCCTTCCCGGCAATGTGCAACCGGCCCAGCCAGCCGCCCAGTTCCTGACAGTGTTCCGGGGTAAGATGGCGTGGCCAGTCCCCGGGCAGGAATGAGAACACGGCAGCCGATTTACCGCACAGTTTTCGAAAAAATGCGCCATCGGTAGCCTGAACAGGCCGCGGACAGGGAATATCGTGTTCTGAAAGGTAGTCCATCAAACCCAGAAAAAATGGCAATTGCCGAGAATCAACGCGCTTTTCATAGAGCGTCAGGATATAATGGTTCATACTGGTCGATAGCTTGTAGTTGCTGTTTTCAATACCCTCGGCAATACCCTTGCACGCGACAACCTTTCCGATATCATAACATGATAGGAATTCGTTGAGTGCCTCGTCACTGATTTTGGTATAAACGGCCATGATGAACCCCGATAAAGGCTACATTCATGATAGTCAACGCCGGAGCGAACAAACCGGAAAACTAATCTCCTGTCTGAAAGCCGTCGCCGGTATTTTCAAGGCAAGATACGGGCTGGTGTGTTTTATTTTGCTGTTGGCAATAACCGGCCCGGGCACACTTTATGGTGCCAAGCCCGACATCAGGATCGACAAGACACAATCAGACCTTTTAATCCCGGACAAAGAACTGCGTGGCCTGATTGAGCGATTGCAACGCGCCCTCACGGCATTGGATTTATATGACGGACCCTACTCCGGGGTTGTCAATGACGACACGAGTACTGCCATCCTCGCCTATCAAAGACAACGCGGACTAGAGCGTACGGGAATCGTAACAAAGGGTCTGGTCGACCACATAGAAACGGTTGTCAATGTGGGCGCCCTGCTGGAAAGGCTGTCCATTGCCCGCCAGGTAAGCACCAAGGCAGCCCGCCAGGCGCTGCTCGACAATCCATCCACACGAGACCTGCTGGTACGCGACGTTAACCAGGAATCCGCCAATGCGACACACGATCCGAAACTGTGTTTCAGTGAGCCAACTGTTCGTTGTCTGTTGGTTGAAGCACTGGAAAACGCCAAGACCATCAATCGCAGCGAAATGCGAAACTGGGCTTATGGTGAGATTCTGATTGCCCAGGCAAAGGTTGGTATGACGGCCGCCGCACGCGATACCATTCGGCGCATCAGAGACCCGCGCCTGATTATCGCAGCCCTCGGCGAGATCGCTCAGGCACAGGCTATTTCAGGCAATCATGATAACGCACTGGCCGCCGCCGAAATCATTCCGGACCTGGAAGAACGCACCAGCGCCTATTCCATCATTGCAGATATTCTGGCGAAACAAGGCAATCGAGAAGGCGCCTTGTCAGCCGTTGAACGGCTGCATTCCGATGTGGTGTTGATGAAAACCGACATTAAAAGAGCCGCCCTGATGGCACGATCGAGCGTTATCCTGGCCAATATCGGCTATCAGGATCGCTCACACTCGCTGCTGAAAGACCTTGAGGAACAAGCAATATTAACGGTCGAACCGAGCAAACATAATGCCTTGTTACGATATATTGCCAGCGCCTGGGCATCCATTGGAAACCTTGATAAAGCCTTGTCATTGCTGGAAAATGTCAGCAATGATTCCGATAAAATGCCGGTTTTGATGCGAACCGCCGAAGCCCAGATTCTGGCTGGTAACATCGCGGCAGCGAAACACACAGCCCATTCCATTGCGGCCCTGCGGTACCGGGCAGTGATTTTGTCTACCATCGGCATAGAACTGGCCCGCGCTGGCTTCGAGTCCGATGCCATTGGCACACTGGGTGATGCCCTTGTTGCCCGTGAAGGTATTAAATTTCCCTTCGCCCGTGATTATGCCTCCAGCCGCATAGCCCTGGCCTATGGTCAAATTGCCTATACCGACAACCAGTCCAATCCAGAAATTTTTAACCGGGCCATATCGTCTGTCGATGAAATTGTCGATCAACAACTCCGCGCCAAAACGTACTGGATGCTGGCATTCTACCGGTTGGACGCCGGCGACAGTATGGCCGAAAAAACCAAGGATGACGCCATCTCGGCAACCGGAAATATCGAGAGCACCACCAGTCAGGCCTGGCTGCTGGCCGACCTGGCAGAAGCACGTGCCAAGGCCGGTGACACCTCATGGGCCAGGGAGCTTTACGAAAACTCCCTGGACATTACCCAGTCAATTACCAGTTCCTGGGGCCGCGCCAGAGTTCTGGCAAAGCTGTCACAGGCCCTGATGGCCCTGGCCAGAATGTCACAGGTCAAAATGTCTCCGACCACGAGCCAATAACACACTCAAAGACTTGCCCCACCGTAGGCGTGTCGGGTACAGTCCGCTCAGACATGCAATCGACGTTAACTAACTTGCGGACATAGGGCTATCGTGACGAAATCTGTATTGTGTCGACCCGGCGTTTTGCTAAGCGTGTTGAGCGCTTTGGTGCTTAGTGCCTGTGAGTCTTCTTATGTTTCCGATATTTCCGACATATTCAGTGACCCCCCGGCGGTAAGCTGTCCCAGCGTATCCATCCTTGCCAACGCCGAACGTCTAACACTTTTCAAAGAAGGTGATGGACGTGACATAATCGATATCAGGGCCGAGGTTTTGATCGATGACTTTATTGCCAAATGTTATAATGAAGTAGACAGCACAACCGGAATAGGCCAGGTCCGGGTTGATTTGAGCCTCGGCTACACGGCCTCGCGGGGGCCCGCCAATCAGGACGGCACACTTGGCCTGTCATATTTTATATCCATCCTGGACAAGAACAAAACAGTACTCAGTAAATCAATTTTTCACATCGAAACAGTGTTTGATGGAAACCGCTATCGGATCACCAACTACGACGAGCCTGTCAATCTGTTCATCCCCGTTACGCCGCCACAAAGGGGCAGTGATTACCTTATATATATCGGTTTTCAACTGACCGCAGATCAGCTAAAATATAACCAGCTAAGAGGTTGACCATACAGGCAAAATGACTACAGTCATTCTCAATCACCCTGTCGGAACGGGCATCTGTTGAGCCTTGTATCGGCCCTTATATCGAACCATGTATCGGACTATGTGGAGAATCTTGAAACAAACAGATAAACACCCAGAATAATATCAAATACAATCCTCAGTATAGCGCTACGGGAGAGACTGACAAAGGCTTGAAGCTCATGGTCAGCACCGAAGGAGCAACCGCCCCGGAAACTCTCAGGTAACAGGACCGCTAGTGTGATGAGACTCTGGAAAGCAGACGTTTAGGCGTCTCACCGAAGATGTAACCCGACCATATATCGATACTGACATTTCGATATCGTGATTTATCTGAAAAGATATCCGGGGAAACTTTCAGGTTCCAAGACAGAGGGGGCGAATTCAGGTAGAGTTTATCTGTTAACGCAACTGTCTTGGAGTATGAAATGAATCAATCGTCTGACACCCCGACTACCCCGGAAGAGACAGATACCCCTGTTAAACATGTTCCTCTGGATGCCCTGCACCGGGAACTGGACGCCAAGATGGTACCGTTTGCCGGCTACGATATGCCGGTGCAATATCCCGCTGGCATCATGGCAGAACACAATCACACCCGCGATCAGGCATCGCTGTTTGATGTTTCCCATATGGGTCAGGTGGAAATAATCGGTCCAGCATCCGATCAGGCTCTCGAACGACTGGTTGTCGGCGATATCACGTCTCTGAAATCGGGCAAGACCTGCTATACCATGTTCACCAACGAACAAGGCGGTATTCTGGATGATCTGATGGTCACCAGACAAGCGAACCTTTTGTATCTGGTCATCAATGCGGCCTGTAAGGAAGCCGACATTGCTCACTTGCAGAAACATTTGGGCTCTGACCATGACATCAGGGTCCTCGAAGATCGGGCCTTGCTGGCCCTGCAAGGCCCCAGTGCCTGTGAGGTACTCTCGCGTTACGCACCAGCGGCGCGCCACATGAATTTTATGTCGGCGGCCACATTACGAATTTCTGATATTGACTGTCTGATTACCCGTTCCGGTTATACCGGCGAAGACGGTTATGAAATCTCTATCTCGGCGGACGCGGCCGACACACTGGCCCGACTGTTACTCGATGAGCCCGAGGTTGAACCCGGCGGACTGGGTGCCCGGGATTCGTTGCGGCTGGAGGCTGGCTTGTGCCTTTTTGGCAATGATATCGACCCGACAACCACCCCCATCGAGGCCGGACTTAAATGGACCATTTCCAAACGCCGCCGAGAACAGGGCGGTTTTCCCGGCAGCGATATAATCCTGCAACAACTGAAAGACGGCCCGCCGCGCCTTAGGGTCGGCATCGCACCGCAAGGCCGCGCCCCTGCTCGTGCCCACACTGAAATCACCGACACCGCTGGTTCGGTTATCGGCGAGATTACCAGTGGTGGTTTTGGCCCCACCTTGGGCGGCCCCGTCGCCATGGGCTATGTGAAACAGGAATTTTCCAAACACGGCACGGATATAAACCTGCTGATCCGCGGCAAGTCACATCCAGCCAAAATCACATCACCTGTTTTTGTTAAACACAATTATTTCAAGGGATAATGCGGGCTCATACTATTACAGCCCGATCCTGCAAACCGTTACACATCGAAATTTAATTTAATTGGAGAAATATAAAATGAGCATCAAATTTACCAATGACCACGAATGGGTAGAAACCAATGATGGCACGTCCACCGTGGGCATCACAAATTACGCCCAGGAACAACTGGGTGATGTGGTCTTTGTTGACTTGCCGGAAGTCGGCGATACCTTCGAGCAAGGCGAAGAGACCGGGGTTATCGAATCGGTCAAGGCAGCCAGTGAAGTATTCGCACCCGTAAGTGGCGAAATCATTGAAATTAACGAAGCCCTGAACGATGATCCGGCCCTGATCAACAGCTCCGCCGAGGGCGATGGCTGGATGTATAAAATTAAACTGTCCGATGCCGTACAGCTCGATGAACTGTTGGACAAAGGCGCTTATACGTCATTTACCGAGGAGCTGGAATAATGCATCACAGCCCCCTCGATGCACTGGAAAGAACCAACGATTTCATTCGCCGCCATGTTGGCCCAGGCGAAAAGCAGATCGAATCCATGCTGGAAACGATCGGTGTGGCCGACCTGGACGAACTGATCGACAAGACTGTACCAGAGGCAATCCGGATCAAACAGCCGCTTGATCTGCCATCCAATATATCTGAACGCTACTCATTGAGTGTGCTGCGCAAAATGAGTAGCCGTAACCAGGTTTTCATTTCCATGATCGGCATGGGCTATTACGGCGTGGTTATGCCCAACGTGATTTTACGAAACGTACTGGAAAATCCGGGCTGGTATACGGCCTATACCCCCTATCAGGCGGAAGTTTCCCAAGGCAGGCTCGAAGCCGTGCTGAATTACCAACAAGTCATTATAGACATGACGGGTATGAGCCTGGCCAATGCCTCCATGCTGGATGAGGCCACGGCGGCGGCCGAAGCCATGTCCATGTCTCACCGTATTTCCAAGAAAAGAGGCTGTGACACATTCTTCGTCGACAAGAATTGCCACCCCCAAACTATCACGGTTATGCAGACCCGGGCAAAACTGGCCGAGTTCACCATCGTGATTGGCGACCCGTGGAGCGAATTGGGCGACCATGATGTGTTCGGTGTGATGATCCAGTATCCGGGATCTACCGGCGAGATCCGCGACCCGGAATCGATTATATCTGCCGCTCATGAGACCAAAGCCATCGCCTGTGTGGCAACCGATCTGATGGCCCTGGCCATCCTCAAACCACCCGGTGAAATGGACGCCGATATTGTTATCGGCTCGGCCCAGCGTTTTGGCGTTCCCATGGGTTATGGCGGCCCCCACGCGGCCTTTTTCGCCACCAAAGAAAAATATACCCGCCAAATTCCAGGCCGGATTATCGGTGTATCCAAAGACTCCCAGGGCAAACAGGCCTTGCGCATGGCTCTGCAAACCCGCGAACAACACATTCGCCGGGAAAAAGCTACCAGCAACATTTGTACCGCACAGGTTCTGTTGGCTGTGCTGGCTGGGTTCTATGCGGTTTATCACGGCCAGGACGGTATCTTGCGCATATCACGCAAAATTCACCGCATGGCCCGCATCACAGCAAACGGTTTGGGCAAGCTGGGTTTTGAAATTGTCCATGAAGCCTTCTATGACACGGTCATGGTTCGGGTACCCGGACAGGCCAGCCGGATCGCTGCACGGGCACGCGAATCGCGCATCAATTTACGCGTGATCGACGCCGATCACCTGGGTATTTCCATCGACGAGACGACCCGGCGGCGGAACATCCGGGCCTTGTGGAACGTGTTCAGCTCCAAAGGATCCGATAAACTCGATATCGACACACTGGATAAAGAGACCCATCACACCATCCCTGATGCCCTGAGCCGGACCAGCCCGTATCTGACCCATCCGGTGTTCTCGCTCTATCACGCTGAAACCGAACTGTTACGGTATCTGCGCTGGTTACAGGCAAAAGACATCGCCCTGGACCGTGCCATGATCCCGCTTGGCTCGTGCACCATGAAACTCAATGCCACCACGGAGATGATACCGGTCACATGGCGTAATTTCGCGGCCATGCACCCTTTCGCCCCCCTCGATCAGGCACAGGGCTATCAGCAGTTGTTCGAAGAACTGGAAGATATGCTGTGTGAAATAACCGGCTTCAAGGCGGTGTCCCTGCAACCCAACGCCGGATCACAGGGCGAATTTTCCGGCCTGGCGGTCATCCGCCGCTATCACGAGGCCAACGGTCAGGGCCACAGAAATATCTGCCTGATCCCGTCATCATCCCACGGCACCAACCCGGCCAGCGCAAACATGGCCGGCATGAAAGTCGTCGTGGTAGCGTCCGATGAAAACGGCAATGTCAATGTGGATGATCTGAAAGAAAAAGCCCAGTTGCACAACGACAATCTGGCGGCTCTGATGATTACCTATCCTTCGACCCATGGGGTATTTGAGAAACCCATCGTCGAAATTTGCAAGGTCATCCACGATAATGGCGGCCAGGTCTATCTGGATGGTGCCAACATGAATGCGCTGGTCGGTCTTGCCAAGCCCGGCGAGTTTGGGGCCGACGTCATGCACCTGAACCTGCACAAGACCTTCGCCATCCCCCACGGTGGTGGCGGACCGGGTGTTGGCCCCATCGGTTGCCAGACACATCTGGCTCCCTTCCTGCCCAACCATGCCATCGTCGAAGGGGTCAACCCGGCAGAAGGTGAAGACGGGACCATCGGTGCAGTTGCGGCCGCCCCGTGGGGATCGGCCAGTATCCTGCCCATATCATGGGCTTATATTTCCATGATGGGTCCACAGGGCATGAAATATGCCACCGAAGTAGCGATCTTGAATGCCAATTATATCGCCAAGCGGCTGGCCCCCTACTATCCGGTGCTCTATAGCGGCGAAAACGGCTTCGTAGCCCATGAATGTATTCTGGATTTGAGCCCCATCAAGGAAAGCTGCGGCATCACCAACGAAGACGTTGCCAAGCGGCTCGTCGATTACGGTTTCCATGCCCCGACCATGTCTTTCCCGGTGGTCGATACCTTGATGATTGAACCGACAGAATCGGAAGCCAAACGAGAACTGGACCGGTTTTGCGATGCCATGATCCAGATCAGAAAGGAAATTCAGGATATCGAGGACGGTACCGCCCATGCACAAAACAATTTGCTGCACAATGCTCCCCATACTCATCACCTGTTGATGGAGACACCGTGGTCTTATCCTTATACCAAACAGGATGCCTACTTCCCGTTACCAACCATCCGTGAAGATAAATACTGGCCACCGGTTGGACGTATCGATAACGTGCACGGCGATCGCCAGTTGGTCTGTTCATGCCCGCCCATGGAGGCCTATGACGAAGCGGCAGAATAATATCTGAAGGCGGAAAGTCGATTTGACGGCTTTCCGCCCGCCAGTTTGTGAAGACTATAAATAACCGCCGCCGCCGGATTCGTCGAAATCCTCATCGGCACCTTCAAACAATGTAGACAAATAAGCCATTTCGCTGCGCAAACCGCGCCTGCCCAACAGTTTTTTCTGTGCACCGGGGGGGAAATCGGTAAAATTAACGACGTTTTTGTTAATTAATATATCAATTAAATCCTCCATAACCCGTACAAGGGTTAAATCGGAAACCTGCCAGTTTTCCTGCGCTTCACGATCATTGCCGGAATTTTCAGGGTTTGTCGTCGGTGCCGTGATTGGTGCCGTGGCCTGAACGAACGCCAACAGACCGGCATCATCGGCGGCCACTTCCTCGGCTCCTTCGACCGGTTGATTGTACACACCCACAATAGTGCCTTGGGTATCACGAATTACAAACGCCATGGGGTATCCTCCTGAACGGCTACTTTTATGTCGGGCCTTATATCTGACCGTGACTTACGTCTGGCCGTGACTTACGTCTGGCCAGGCACACCGCCGAAGCCAGATTTAATATGATGATAATAATGCCATAACATGACTGCCGCCGTCGAGCGCCAGGGTCGCCACCGTTCGCCGATCAGGTCCAGTTCCTTGGGCGTGGGACGTTTATCCAAGCCCAGCAAATGCCCCGCAGACGCCGCCACAGCCAGATCCCCGGCGGGCCAGACATCGGCCCGGCCCAAGGCAAACATCAGATAAATTTCTGCCGTCCAGCGTCCGATACCCTTGATCTGAACCAGTTCGGCCTGAACCCGCACATTGGATTTGCGCACCAGGCCATCCAGATCAAGTTGACCTGAGACAATCGCCTGGGCCAGTGCGGTGGCATAGCGCGCCTTAGCTCCGCTCAGGCCACAAGCCCGCAGGTCAGCCTCGTCGAAGCTCAGAACCCGTTCGGGCGTAACATGAACAAGCGCCTCTTCCAGTCGCCGCCAGATTGCCGCCCCGGCATGGACCGATACCTGTTGATCGATGATAATACGCAGCAGCACCGCAAACCCCGGTTCGCGTATGCGCGCCTGCGGCGAACCACACAAACGGTGGATGGTTGCCATGTGCGGACACTGGGCAATCAGCTTGCGCAATCCGGGTCGTTTAGCTTTGGCCATGCTCGAAGCCTACTGGTTAGCGATTACCTGGCGAGGATGCCACGGATAGGGCACATCGACGAGCACAATCTCGCTTTCTTCCAAAGCTTCAATGTTTAAGTCGGATTCTTCGATAAGACTGACCCCGGCCCGCTCGGGCACGGTGATCTCACCGTTCAGCTTTAGCGAGCCACGTGCGGGAACCAGATAGCCCGCCCGGCCTTTGGCCAGTTCATGGGTTGCCGTTTGCCCGGCTTTGAGGGTCGCCGCCAGCAAGGCGGCATCCTGATGGATCGTCAAAGCGTTACTGTCTTTATCGCCTGGCCGACCCGAGGCCATGACGCTAAACTGCCCGTGTCCGGTCGATTGTGGAAAACGTTTGGTCTCCCAACGTGGCTCATAATCACGCTTGTCGGGGTAGATCCAGATCTGAAACAAAGTGGTATCACGGTCTTCCAGATTATATTCGGAATGAAAAACACCGGTCCCCGCACTCATGACCTGAATATCCCCGGCTACCGTGCGCCCGGCATTGCCCATATTGTCTTCATGGCTGATCGCACCGGTTCGAAGGAACGTGATAATCTCCACATCCTTGTGCGGGTGCATGGGAAAGCCGGTTCCGGGTTGAATCAAATCATCATTCCAGACCCGCAACGGTCCCAACCCCATGCGCTGGGGATCATGATAGTCGGCAAAGCTGAAATGAAAATGTGTGGACAGCCATCCGTGATCGGCCGAACCCAGTTGATCCAGCGGGAATATTTCGATCATAAGGCGTCCCGCCCGTGGGCTTGTGTGTAATCAAGGTCCGGTCCGACCGGCACGATGCCGGTGGGATTAATAAAGCGGTGACTGGTGTAATAATGTTGTTTGATGTGATTCATCTCAACGGTCTGGCTAACCCCGGGTATCTGATACAACTCACGGGTATAGGCCCATAAATTGGCATAATCCGCAATCGGGCGTCGATTACACTTGAAATGCCCCACATAGACCGGATCGAAACGCACCAGGGTGGTAAACAACCGCCAATCGGCCTCGGTGATCCGCTCACCAACCAGATAGCGCTGGCCTGACAGGCGATCCTCCAGCCCATCGAGACAGTCAAAAATATCCCCGATGGCTTCTTCATAGGCATCTTGCGTGCTGGCGAAACCGGCCCGGTAGACCCCGTTGTTGATCGCCTGATAAATGGTTCCATTGATGGCATCAATGTCATCACGCAAATCCGATGGATAGAAATCCAGATCGGCATTTACGCCGGGCATTCCATCGAAGGCCGAGTTGAACATACGAATAATTTCAAAAGATTCGTTACTGACAATCGTGTTGCGTTGTTTGTCCCACAGCACCGGAACCGTGACCCGCCCCGAATAACATTCCTCTGCGGTGGTATAGACCTCATGCATGAATGAGGCCTGATTGACGGGATCAGCCCCGGCGGAAAGCGTCCAGCCGTTTTCCAGCATCAGCGGGTCGACCACACTGAGCGATATAATGTCCTGCAAACCTTTCAGGGCGCGAAATATCAGGGCGCGGTGGGCCCATGGACAGGCAAAGGAAACATACAGGTGATATCGTCCGGCCTCGGCCGGAAAACCGCCTAGTCCGCTCGGGCCGGGCGAACCATCGGCGGTGATCCAGTTGCGAAATACACTGTTCCAACGCACGAACCGGCCATCTGTTTTGGCCGTATCATACCCTTTATCCAGCCATTTACCGTCTACCAGAATACCCATTTTATGCGGCCTCTCGTGTGATGACCGTTGCAATATCGCTCAGCGCCTTGTCGCGTCCATCCATGCCACCGGCAACACCTTCGGCGTTGATAAACTGCACATCATCCAGTCCCAGAAAACCCAATAAAGTGCGCAAGTAGGGCTCCTGAATATTCATATTTGTGGCCGGGGAGTCCTTACTATAGTTGCCGCCACGCGCCGTCAGCACATAAACCTTGCGCCCGCTCAAATGACCCTGCGGTCCGTTTTCCGTATAGCTGAATGTCACGCCCACACGGGCCAGATGGTCGATCCAGGTTTTCAGCCCTGATGATATACCAAAATTATGCATGGGTGAACCGATGACGATCACATCGGCGTCCATAACTTCTTCTACGATGGTGTCTGATAATTCCAACTGGTCCTTCTGGTCGTCCGTGCGCGCATCATGGGGGGTGTAATAGGCCCCGATGGTGCCCTGATCCAGATGGGGCGGCGGATTCAGACCCACGTCGCGGGATGAAATTTCTGATCCCGGGTTGGCCTGCAACCAGAGTTTTGAAAAATGCGCGGTCATGTCACGGGTGACACTGGACTCAGGATTTGGGCTGGCATTGATAAGCAGCATACTGGTCATGAATATTCTCCTTGGTTTCGGGTTGTTTAAATATTAAGCCCATTGGCATAATTTACAATTGGACAGTTTTGAACTATATTGTTTCGAAATTAGAAACAATAGAACCAACTTCCATGGAAACACTCGCCAGCCTCCGGGCTTTCACCAAAGTCGTACAGACCGGCAGCTTCACCGCGGCGGCCAAGGCTCTGGGCCAGACCAAGTCGGCAATCAGCAAGCACGTCAGCCAGCTGGAAGACCATCTGGGTGCGCGTTTGCTGAACCGCACCACCCGCTCTGTAAACCCCACAGAGGCCGGGCAGGCTTTCCATGATCGATGTCAGCGTATCCTGGATGATCTGGAAGATGCCGAACGTTCGGTGGCCGAACTGCATACGTCGCTGCGCGGCACATTACGGATCAACGCGCCGGTCAGCTTCGGGGTCCGTTATCTGGCTGATGCCATCGCCGATTTCATGATGCTGCACCGCGACCTGGAAGTGGATCTGGACCTGAATGACCGGGTTATCAACGTGGTGGACGAAGGGTTCGATATGGTGATCCGCATCACCAGTATGCCGGACTCATCCCTGATCGCCAAAAAAATTGCCCCGTTTCGCCAGATGGTCAGCGCCAGCCCTGAATACTGGGAAACCCATGGCATACCCCACCACCCAAGCGATCTGGCCAGGTACAATTGCCTGATCTATACCTACCTTCTCAACGGCAGTGAATGGCGTTTCGATGGCCCGGATGGCATATCAACCGTCAAGGTCCAGGGTAATTTCCAGGCCAATAATGGTGGCGCACTGCTGAGCGCGGCAAGGGCCAGTCTGGGTATTCTCATATCCCCCACGTTTATCTGCCACGATGATATCCAGGCCGGAATCCTGATCCCGGTGTTGCGCGAATATACCAACACCTTTGGTAACATCTATGCGGTCTACCCCCACAACCGCCACCTGTCGACCAAGGTTCGGTTGTTCGTGGATTTTTTAATTCAACGATTTTATCCTGAACCACCATGGGATAGTTGAGATCGTCACAACACTATGGATTTACCCTAGGGTCAGGACCCATTAATGTGTGGCGTATTGTGAGCAATCGTTATCCTCAACGTCCACAACCGGGTTGGAAAATGCCAAAATCAAAAATCGGCGACGATCTACTCGACAATCCGGAGCTTCCCAAACCTCTCGCTCCGGCAGGCTCAAAACAGCTTGCCATGAAGGATTTGGCACCCGACATGGCCAAACTGGCATCAAATTCTCGCGTGGTTTTCTGCGGTGACATCGACATGCGCATAGACGCCACCGGAAAATGGTATTTCAAGGGATCGCTGATTACCCGCCCATCAATGATCAGGCTGTTCGCAACCATTCTTCGGTGCGACGATCATGGCCAGTTCTGGCTCACAACCCCGGTAGAGATGACCCGCATCACGGTAGATGACGCCCCTTTCATGGCCGTAGAACTCATCACCAGCGTGGAAAACGAAACACCGGTTATCACCTTTCGCACCAATGTGGATACCCTGGTGCGACTGGATGACGATCATGCCTTGAGGATTGCCGCGGACCCGGCAAACCACGGTATCAAACCCTATATTGTCGTCCGGGACCGTCTGGAAGCCCTGCTGGAACGCTCTGTGGTATATCATCTGGTTGATCTGGCTGAACAATCCGAGATTAATGGCGAAACCGTGCTTGGGATCTGGAGCTGCGGTCGGTTTTTCCCAATTGGAGCCATTGAAACGTGACCTTAAGCGAGATTGAAAAGCGTCTGGCACAATATCACAAACACCTGGGTGGGGAATTCGGGGACCATATTCTCAACCCCCATTTTGAGGCTATTCAGCCCTTGCGCCCGGCTGCCGTTTTGCTGATTTTGATCAATCACAAGGAAGGCCCGACGGTGCTGTTTACCCAGCGCACCGATCATCTGGCCGATCACCCGGGGCAAATCAGCCTGCCCGGTGGACACGTTGATGCAGACGATGACGGCCCGGTTGCCACGGCCTTGCGCGAAACCGAAGAAGAATGTGGCATCGAAGCCTCGAAAATTACGGTAATCGGGCGCATCAATACTTACCTGACGGTAACCGGGTTTTCTGTCACCCCCATTGTCGGCACCATCGAGCCACCGTTTGACATGTCACCCGATCCGGTTGAGGTTGCGGAAATATTCGAAGTGCCGCTGAGCTTTATTCTCGATCCATCCAACCACCAACACGTCAAACGGGTACTGGATGAAAATATTAAGTGGCAAGGCTACGCCATGCCTTATAATGATTATTATATCTGGGGCATAACGGCTGGCATTTTGCGAGATTTTTATGACGTCATTAACGGCAACCTGAGCCCCGACAATCCTACCTAACAATAAAGGCGCGTATTTTTATGTCTCGCATTCTTTTTCAAGTCCTGCTGCCCCTGATCGCACCGCTTGGTATTTATATTTTGTGGCTGTGGTATGCCCAGAAACGGGCCGAACGTACCGGCGATGCCCCGCCCGGCTTTACCCGGGGTTCGGCGTTCTGGGCTATAATGATTGGTTTTTTGCTGATGATCGGCTCTCTGGCATGGCTGGCTATTTCCACCGGTGTGTCACCCGACGCCGGGCGCTATCAGGCTCCGCGACTGGAAGATGGTCAAATTACCGAGCCTGTCTATAAACGAGAACCGGGTTCATGAACGGAATCAAACGCGAAAACCTGTTTTCCCTTGAAACCACCGGGCTGGAAGCCACCGGCCAGATCGAACCCCAGGACTGGTTTACGGCACCCCAGGTTCAGGCCATTTTTGATGCCCTGGAGGCAGGCGGGGCTGAAGTCCGTTTTGTCGGTGGCTGCGTGCGTGATGCCCTTGCCAAACGACCGGTCAATGATGTGGACATCGCCACCACCACCCGACCAAAGGAAACCATCAGATTACTGGAGGCCGCCGGTATTCGGGCAATCCCCACCGGTATCGAACACGGCACCATCACCGGATTGGTTGACGGCAACAGCTATCAGATAACAACCTTGCGTGAAGATATCAAAACCGATGGGCGCCATGCCCAGGTCATCTTTGGGGAAGACTGGATCGCCGATGCCACACGCCGGGATTTTACCATCAACGCCATGTCGGCAACCCGCAACGGGGCAGTTTATGATCCCTTTAACGGCATATTGGACCTGGCCTACGGGCGGGTTACATTCATTGGCAAACCGGGTAACCGTATTGCCGAGGATTATTTACGAATTTTGCGGTTTTTCCGTTTTCAGTCCACCCACGGGCGCCCGCCAACGTCTCGCGAGGCTCTGGCGGCCTGCCGACTGGAAGCTAAAAAACTGCGCCATTTGTCGGGTGAGCGGGTCCGCGATGAAATGATGAAAATCATCGCCGAAAATAATGCACCCGATATTCTTATTATGATGAATGGCGAATTGATCCTTAAACATGTCCTGCCCGAAGCCAAGAAATTCGGTGATCTGAGGGCCTTGAACTGGCTTTGCACCACCGCGATAAATCTGGACGGCATCGGGCTTGATCCGGTCAGGAATCTGGTCGTATTGCTGCCCCCCCGTACCGATCCGACGCTTGTCAAAAATCTGACCCGGCGCTGGGCTTTCAGCAATGCCATTCTTAAACGTCTGTTACAGCTTACCGATTTCACCCCACCCGACCCGCTGGGCCCTCACACCGGACACACCCGCCAGCTTTTCGTACTCGGTGCCGGTATTTATAGTGACCGGTGTTTGATCACCTGGTCGCGGGAATTGGCCGACAAAGCAAAACTGGACAAAGAACGCAAACAGGCATGGATAGATTTAATGGAGAGAATCGTTAGCTGGCAACAACCGGTTTTCCCTCTCCAGGGCGATGACCTGTTACGCCTGGGTATGGAACAAGGCCCCGCAATCGGTCATATGCTCGAACAGGTTCGTAACTGGTGGATCGATACGGACTGCACAGCCGGCCATGATGAATGCCTGGAAACCCTAAAAAATCTGCTCAAGACGGCTTAAAATTATTGGTGTTGGATACTGTAGCCCTGTATTTCATTGTATTTCTTAATCTGGTCCTGTGAGATAATGGCTAGCATATCCAGATGAGATGATAGATGGACATAGCGCAGTTCCATGCGGGTTGTGGCAATCTCGCCCAGGGCTACGCGCAAGGTGGCGTGATTAACTGATCCGCTGCGAAATAAATGACCCAGTTGCTTTTCCAGATCGATCAGCTTTTCACCATAGCTAATGGCCTGTGATTTCATCTCCCGAAATGATGCCTCAATGGCCACAACCTGATCATCCCTGAGGGCGACCTGATGTTTTAATTCCAACAAGTGGGTGGGCCCGGGCACACCGTTCAATTCTGCGGCTTTGGCCAGCCCCCAGCCGCCACCATTGCGCAACTTTTTAATATCATCATCAGACAGGCTCTTGATCATGCGGTTTTCCTGCCCGGCGTATTTTGAGTGATGTGGCTGTTTTGCTTCGTTGGCATTGGCGGGAACAGCAAACAGGGTGATGGCAATGATAAAGAGGCTGGTTTTCATAATATTCCCTGATATTGGTGGATTAATTCAACCAGACCTTGCCATGTTCAGTCCTACAGGTACATGATAGTAATCATGTTAGATGATTTCATAAAAAATCTCACAATCCACGCTGGCACTTCACGTCTGCACGAAAAAGACACCCATCTGTTCTTTCAGGATGATCCCGTGCAGATCATGTATATTGTTGCAAAAGGAATGGTTGAGTTGATCCGCCACCAGGTTGACGGCAACACGACGATTCTGCAACGCGCCAGAGACGGTTCAGTTCTGGCCGAAGCATCACTGTATAGCGACCAATATCATTGCGGCGCCGTTGTCAGGCAGCCTTCAGAAATTTTTATCCTGCCAAAAGCCGCATTCCTGAAACTTCTCCGGGGCAACGAGAGTTTATCCACGGCGTGGGCGGCCCGACTGGCCAGAGAAGTGCAGTCAACACGCGGTCTGCTTGAAATCCTGTCCCGCAAGACCGTATCGCAAAGGTTAGATGGCTGGATTGCCTGGCAGGGTGGAGAGCTGCCGCCCAGGGGCCAATGGAGGGACGTTGCCCTTCAAATTGGGGTAAGTCCGGAAGCCCTGTACAGAGAGCTGGCCAGCAGACGGTCCGTCTGAGGTAATCCTTTCAGCCCTGGATTACGATGAGCGCAACGGGAAGCCACCGATCTGGCGCAAGGCCTCGCCCAGCACAATGCCCCCGGTAACCGCAACATTGAGCGATCGCATACCTTGTGTTAGCGGAACGAAAATGCGCGCGTTAACGCAATCGTGAACCAAATCAGGCACCCCGGCGCTTTCGCGTCCCAACAACAGGGTATCGCCCGGCAAAAAGGGGAATTCCATATGGGACATGCTACCGCGTGTGGTCAGCAATACCAACCGACCGTCGACGTTGGGACGGTTTTCATGGTAGTTTTTCCAGGACGAATAGCGTCGCAAATCCACCACATCCAGATAGTCCATTCCCGCCCGGCGCATACGTTTTTCATCCCACACAAAGCCGCAGGGTTCTATGATATCAACACCAACCCCGAGACAGACGGCGGTACGCAGGATGGTGCCGGTATTTTGGGGAATATCGGGTTCATATAGTGCAATGCGGATCGGCATAAATCTACGGTACTCCATGGAAAAAACTTGTATCAGGCTTCTTATACCAAATTGCAACAACAATAACCGCCAGAATGAGCACCTTCTCCCTTTCAATCTTGGTTTATTTGCAGTATACCCCTGATTATGTGAGGAAAGATGTCGTTTATTAAGCGACTGGTATCTCGCTATTTCTTTTGGGTTTGAAACAACCCGTAATAACAAACCCTGCAACCCGAATATAGAGGGGAGATTTAATGGTTAGTTCTGCTGATGCTGCTCTCAGTACATCTGATAGTGACGAGAAAAGTCGGCGCGATTTCCTGTTAGTCGCGACATCAACCATTGGCGGACTGGGTATGGCACTCGCCGCCTGGCCCCTGATTCATTCCATGAACCCAGCCAAAGACACGCTGGCATTATCCACCACAGAAGTTGACCTGTCCCCCATCGAGAAAGGCCAGAGCATTACGGTCGTCTGGCAAGGAAAACCTGTCTTCGTGCGTCATCGCACAGCCGACGAGATCGAACAGGCCCGAAGCGTTAGCAACGACGATCTGGCCGATCCGGAAAGTGACGAGGATCGCGTTCAGAAAGCCGAATGGCTTATCATGGTTGGCGTGTGCACCCATTTGGGTTGCATCCCCCTTGGTCAGAAATCCAGCGAACCAAAAGGCGAATTCGGTGGTTGGTTCTGCCCTTGTCATGGTTCCCATTATGATACCTCCGGGCGTATCCGCAAAGGACCAGCACCGAAGAACCTGGCGGTTCCGGGCTATGTGTTCCTTGACGATACAACAGTTAAGATCGGGTAAGGAAAAATCAATGTCTTCATCTCCTATCGAATTCAAAAATCCGGTCCTGAAGTGGGTTGAATACCGTTTGCCGGTTTTCAGTTTCATTGATAGTTCCGTGGGCGGCAGCTACCCTGCCCCTCGCAACCTTAACTACTGGTGGAATTTCGGTTCCCTGGCCGGGATCATCCTGGCCGTTATGGTTGCCACGGGCATCGTGCTGGCCATGCACTATACCGCCCATGTTGATTATGCCTTTGATTCCGTCGAACGTATCATGCGCGATGTGAACTATGGCTGGCTGATCCGCTATATTCACATGAACGGCGGGTCCATGTTCTTCATTTGTGTCTACATCCACATGTTCCGTGGCATGTATTACGGTTCCTACAAAGAACCCCGTGAATTGCTGTGGATCATCGGCGTGTTTATCCTGTTGGCCATGATGGCCACTGCATTCCTCGGTTATGTACTGCCATGGGGCCAGATGAGCTTTTGGGGCGCGACGGTTATCACCAGCATGTTCTCGGCCATTCCCTATGTCGGGGATGCCCTGGTCACTCTGTTGTGGGGTGGTTTCTCGGTTGACAATCCAACCCTGAACCGCTTTTACTCACTGCATTACCTGTTACCATTTGTTCTGTTCGGCCTGGTTTTTGTTCATTTGTGGGCATTGCATGTGCACCGTTCAAACAACCCGCTCGGTGTCGAAGCTCGCGAACCGGAGGATTTCATCCCCTTCCATCCGTACTATACCATCAAGGATTTATTCGGTATGGGCGTGTTGCTGATCTTCTTCTTAGGTTTTGTGTTCTACGCCCCGAATTTCTTCGGCGAGCCGGACAACTACATCGAAGCCAACCCCATGGTTACACCGGCCCACATCGTACCGGAATGGTACTTCCTGCCGTTCTACGCGATCCTGCGGGCCTTTACGGCGGACTTCTTTATGTATTGGCCTGTGGCCTGGCTGATGTCGGCCAAACTGGCTGGTGTTCTGGCCATGTTTGCGGCCACGTTGATTTTGGTGCTGCTACCCTGGCTTGATACATCAAAAGTACGTAGCAACAAGTTCCGTCCCATCAACAAACAGTTCTTCTGGATATTCGTCGCGGATTGTCTGTTGCTGGGCTATATTGGTGCAAAACCTGCCGAAGGTAACTTTATCATCATCGGCCAGATTGCGACTTTCTACTACTTTTTCCATCTTGTGGTCCTGGTACCGCTGATTGGTATTCTGGAACGGCCCAAACCGATTCCTGAGAGTATCAGCACAGCCGTTATCAAGTCTGCTGAATAAGGCACGGAGGATATAATGATTAAAAAGACGCTCACGTCCGTCCTTTCAGCACTCGCCATAGCCGGTGTTGTCAGCACTGTTTCAACCCCGAGCCAGGCTGCCGGAGGGGCGGAAATCCCCTCTCAGTCGTGGTCGTGGAACGGGCCGTTCGGAACCTTTGACCGTGCGGCACTGCGTCGCGGTCTGCAAGTCTATGCCGAGGTTTGCTCAAGCTGCCACAGCCTGGATCTGGTCCATTACCGTGACCTGGGCAACATCGGGTTCAGCATAGATGAAATCAAGGCTTTCGCGATTGACTATGAGGTCGAGGACGGCCCCGATGACGAAGGCGAAATGTTTACCCGCGAAGCCAAACCAGCCGACCGGTTTGTTGGCCCGTTTGCCAATGAACAAGCCGCACGGGCATCAAACGGCGGTGCTTACCCTCCTGATCTGTCGCTGATGACCAAGGCCCGCAAAAACGGTGCAAACTATATTTACGCCCTGTTGACCGGTTATGAAGAAGAAGCTCCGGATGGCGTGGTATTGATGGACGGCATGAACTACAACCATTATTTCCCGGGTAACCAGATCGCCATGGCCCCACCGGTCGATGATGATTATGTGGAATACGCCGACGGAACGTCAACCAGCAAGGAACAAATCGCGCACGATATCGTAACCTTCCTGGCGTGGACTGCTGAACCAGAGCTTGAAGAACGTAAAAGTCTCGGTCTGAAAGTCATGATTTTCCTGGTGGTACTGACGGGCATGCTGTACGGCCTGAAACGTAAAATCTGGGCTAAATTGCACTGATTGAACGTAACGCAAAACGCATAAAAAAGGCCCCGTTTGTTTCGGGGCCTTTTTTTATTGTTCTGATACGATTTACCGCAATGCCAGCCAGTTACGAACGGCGGTATGACAAAATTGCTTTACCGGCTCAAGATGATTATCAAACTGTTCTGGCAAGGCGGCTATGAACTCCGGGTGATGCTCGGTAACTTTATCAATACCCGTAGCGATCCAGTATTCGACGGTGTCGCGGGTTACTTCAAAATGAAATTGCACACCATAGGTTGCCCGCCCGATCTTGAAACATTGATAGGGATGGTCATCCCCGGTAGCCAGATGGACGGCCCCCGGTGGCAAGGTGAAATGGTCCGTGTGCCACTGGAAAATAGCCTGATCAGACACCATGTGACCGACCACCGGATCATCCCTGCCGTCTTCGGTCAGCCTGACCGGGCAATAACCCAGTTCGAAAAAACCGTCCAGTATGGGTTTCCCGCCATAGGCGCGTGCCACCAGTTGAGCGCCGAGACAGACCCCCAAAACCGGTTTATCGGTGCGGCCAAAATCCTGGATCAGGCGTATCAGTTCAGGAATATACGGACAACGTACCTCGTCATCGACCGCCATGGCCCCGCCGAAAATCACCAGCGCCTCATAGTCATCGGCGTTAGCGGGAATGGGATCGCCTTTTTCACCCCACAGAACCTCGATAGGCACCCCGGCCTGGCGAATGGCATTGCCCACTTCGCCATCGGAAGGTTTGTCGTGATGTTCAACAATTAAAACAGTCATTATGGAAATTCTCTCACTTCAACACAATTCAGGATACAAACCGTCCAGCCCGTCCGCACTGGCCGCACAGACACCGCGTTCGGTAATCAGCCCGGTGACCAGACGCGCCGGTGTCACATCGAAAGCATAGTTAGCCGCCGTCACACCGGGTGCCGTCAATAAGACCTCGCGAACCACGCCGTCATCGCATAACCCGGCCATGTGCAGCACTTCATCACCGCCCCGTTCCTCGATGGGGATTTCAGCCACACCATCGCGCAGTGTCCAGTCGATGGTCGGTCCGGGCAGGGCGACATAAAACGGTATATTGTTATCTTTTGCTGCCAGCGCCTTCAAATACGTGCCGATCTTGTTACACACATCACCGGTCCGGGTGGTCCGGTCGGTGCCCGTGATGCACAGATCGACCTTGCCATGCTGCATCAGGTGTCCGCCGGTATTATCGGCGATCAGGGTATGGGGCACACCATGTTGCTGCAACTCCCATGCCGTAAGGCTGGCACCCTGGTTGCGCGGTCTGGTTTCATCGACCCAGACGTGAACGGGAATTCCGGCATTAAAGGCCTTGTATATGGGTGCCAGGGCGGTTCCCCAGTCGACCGTGGCCAGCCATCCGGCGTTACAGTGGGTCAGCACATTGACCACCCCGGTTTGATTTTTATCCTGCCAGACCCGGTTGATAAGCTCACAACCGTTATCGCCGATGGACGAACAGATTTCCACGTCCTCGTCGGCGATTTCGCCTGCACGAACGTAGGCTGCCGCGGTGCGTTCAGACGGTGCAAGGGGGGTAAGCACCTTGCGCATTTCGTCCAGTGCCCAACGCAGATTTACCGCCGTGGGGCGGGCCGCATAGAGCCTGTCACAAGCCGTATCCAGCGCATCATCGCTCGCGTCTTCACGCATGGCCAATGCCATGCTATAGGCCGTCGTGGCCCCGATTAACGGTGCTCCACGGACCAGCATGTCGGCAATGGCATGAATGCCATCGGCGAGGTTTTCCAGTCTGACGGTAATAAAATTATGCGGTAATTTTGTCTGATCGATGATTTCCACCGCCCAGCCATCATCGGCCAGCCAGATGGTGCGATAGGGTGTGTTGTTGACTTTCATCAGCGATCCAGAATGCGCCCGGCAACGGCGTCCAGTTTTTCAATCATGGCCGGATCACGGGCATCGGGCGCGGTAATCAGGGCGTTTTCCAGGGACCGGTGACACCCGAACTCGCACGGCTCGCTCCGACCGGCAAGCTCCGGTGCGGTGGCTTTGACCAGTTCGCGACCCTTGTCGGCATTCTGCATCAACACGGCGATAATGGCATCAACCGTCACATGGTCGTGGTCGGGATGCCAGCAATCGAAGTCGGTAACCATGGCAACGCTGGCGTAACACAGCTCGGCTTCCCGGGCCAGTTTGGCCTCGGGCATGTTGGTCATGCCGATTACGTCACAGCCCCATTGACGGTACAACTCGGATTCCGCCAGGGTCGAGAATTGAGGACCTTCCATGGCCAGATATGTGCCACCCTTGACGGTATCAATGCCGAGACTTTGCGCACATTCATACAGTTTATCGCTCAACCGAGCGCAAACCGGATGACCGAGCCCCACATGGGCCACCATTCCGGGGCCAAAGAAACTTTTCTCACGGTCAATGGTGCGGTCAATAAACTGATCAACAATGACAAAGGTGCCCGGCGGCAGATTTTCACGCAAGGAACCGCAAGCGCTGATGGAAAGCAGCTCGGTGCACCCTGCCCGCTTCATGGCGTCAATATTGGCCCGGTAGTTTACCTTGTTGGGTGGTATTTTATGACCCCGGCCGTGGCGTGGCAGAAACACCAGTTGCTGGCCATCAAGTTCGCCGAAAAAAAGCTCATCGGAGGGCGTTCCAAATGAGCTTTCAATTGACTGCCAGCGTGTATTGGTCAGTCCTTCGATCTCATAAACGCCACTGCCACCGATTACGCCGATAACGGGCTTGCCTGAATGGTTCACGGTTCATGTCCTTTCCGGGGTCAATATCTATACGGTCGCAGCTATAATACCGTTACACATTAAACCTGAACAGCATGATATCACCATCGCGGGTCTGATAGGTTTTACCCTCCTGGCGCATCTTACCCACATCCTTAGCGCCTTGTTCACCGCCATATTGAATGAAGTCATCGAAGGAAATCGTCTCGGCGCGGATGAAACCCCGTTCAAAATCGGAGTGAATAACACCGGCGGCTTGGGGGGCCAGAGCACCGCGTGAAACCGTCCAGGCCCGGGTTTCCTTTGGCCCGGATGTAAAGAATGTAATCAGATCCAGCAAATGGTAGCCTGCCGCAATAACCCGTGTCAGGCCGGTTTCTTCCAACCCCAGCGCGTCCAGAAATTCGGCCCGTTCCCCGGCGTCGGTTATCTGGGCAATGTCCTGTTCGATCTGGGCCGAGATGACCACACATTCGGCCCCTTGTTCGGTTGCCATGGTTTCGACGCGAGCCGAAAAATCATTGCCCGATGCGGCAGACGCCTCATCCACATTGCAGACATACAAAACAGGTTTGGCGCTCAGCAATTGCAACATGCGGAAATTTTTCTGCTCGTCGTCGGCGATCTCCACCAGGCGTGCCGGTTTGCCGTCGCGTAAAGTTACCAGGGATCGTTCGACCAGATCCAGTTGTGCCATGGCATTTTTGTCATTGCCACGAATTTTCTTCTCCAGGGGTTGCACGCGTTTCTCAAGGCTTTCAAGATCGGCCAGCATCAGTTCTGTTTCGACAGTCTCGGCATCATTTACCGGGTCGATTGTACCTTCCACATGGGTCACGTTATCGTCGGAAAAACACCGCAGCACATGGACTATGGCGTCCACCTCACGGATGTTGCCGAGAAACTGATTACCCAGCCCCTCGCCTTTTGCCGCACCGCGAACCAGTCCGGCAATATCGACAAATTCAAGCTGGGTAGCAATTAACTTGGCTGATTTCGAAATCTCTGAAATTTTGTTCAACCGACTATCCGGTACCGCGACCCGGCCCACATTGGGCTCGATTGTGCAAAACGGGAAATTGGCGGCTTCCGCCGAGGCTGTCGCGGTTAACGCATTGAATAATGTGGACTTTCCCACATTGGGAAGCCCTACAATGCCGCAATTAAAACCCATTATTCAGTCCCTTTATTAATGTCATTTTTTATGTTGGGGTTCACGTTTTGCGCGACTTTGGTCTGAAACAGGCCGTCATCACCGTCTATCAGGATGCCCATATGATCCGCAATGGCGCAAAGCACCTTGTCGAGCCAGATATCTTCCTGTTTGGAAAAATCCTTCAACACATGCGAGACCACCCGGTCCTTGTCCCCGGGGTGGCCGATACCGATACGCACACGGCCATAATCAGGCCCCACGTGGGCATGGATACTGCGCAAGCCATTATGACCGGCATGGCCACCGCCCCGTTTTATACGGACTTTACCACCGACCAGGTCCAATTCATCGTGCAACACTATGACATGTTTGGGGTTAACCTTGAAAAAGGTCATGGCGGCCTGAACCGCACGACCCGACTCGTTCATGAATGTCAGGGGTTTGAGCACCCGGACTTTATGACCATCGATCTGGCCATCGGATAATTCACCGTGAAATTTATCACGAAACGAACCCAAGGCATGACGGCGGACAATTTCATCCGCCGCCATAAACCCAACATTATGTCTGTTGCGAATATACCCCGAACCGGGATTACCGAGCCCCACAAGCAGAAACATGGCAGTACTCCCGGAATATTAGGGTCTTAGTCCTCAGAACCACCATCGGATTCTTCTGAGCCTTCCTCACCTTCTTCACCTTCTTCACCTTCGGCCAGCTCTGCATCTTCATCGACTTCCTCATCTTCAGGAAGCTCTTCAACGCTTGGTGCTGCTATGGTCGCCACGGTGAAATCACGATCGGTAATGGTCGGCGCAACGCCTTCAGGCAGTTCAATCTGACTGATGTGCAAGCTGTCGCCAATATCAAGACCGGTCAGATCGGCAACGATCGTATCGGGAATATTAATCGGAGAACACATCAATTCAACGGAGTAACGAACCACGTTCAGCACACCACCACGGACCAGGCCGGGAGAGTCTTCTTCATTGATGAATTCAACGGTTACCTCAATGGCAAACATGGTATTCTTGCCAAAGCGCATGAAATCCACATGCAAGGGTTTGTCATTGACCGGATGGAATTGAACATCGCGGGGCAGAACCCGTTCAGATGTTCCGTCAATATCGATTTCGTAAACGTTGGTAAAGAACGATCCGGTGTCCAGTTCCTTGGTTAATTGAATGGGTTCAATTGAAATCGATGTTGGGGCTTTCTTGTCGCCGTAAATGACAGCGGGTACAAAACCGGCTTTCCTTACGGCCCGAGCTGCCCCCTTACCTGCACGGTCGCGCGAATGCGCTACGAGTGGTCTAAAATCAACCATTATATAACTCCTTTGGTTGGTTAAATCTGTCGACCTCCAGGGGTGCCGACAGGGTCATTAGTCTGGCGCTACCTAGCGGAACAGACTGGATACTGATGTCTCATTACTTATTCGACTGATTGCCTCTGCCAATAATGGCGCAATGGTCATTTGTTCGATGTTTGGTGTGGAAATTACATCCTCGGTTGCCTGAATACTATCGGTTATAACCAGGCTCTTGATGGGGGAATCCTTAACCCGTGTGGTGGCCGTACCCGACAGCACCCCGTGGGTTACATAGGCATATACATCCAGTGCACCCTTTTCCATAAGGGCTGTGGCCGCATTGCACAGGGTTCCCGCAGAATCGACGATATCATCAATCAGAATACAGTGGAAACCCTCCACATCGCCGATCACATTCATGACTTCGGAAACCCCGGCTTTTTCCCGCCGTTTATCAATAATCGCCAGCCCTGCATTGAGCCGCTTAGCCATGCCACGCGCGCGAATCACACCGCCCACATCGGGTGAAACAATCACCAGATCCCGGACACCTACCCGGCTTTGCACATCACGGCACAAATACGGTTCGGCAAACAGGTTGTCCGTGGGGATATCAAAAAACCCTTGTATCTGACCAGAATGCAAATCAACGGTCAGGACACGGTCCGCACCGGCTTTGGTAATCAAATTCGCCACCAGCTTGGCTGAAATAGGTGTTCTGGGGCCGGACTTACGGTCCTGTCGGGCGTAACCATAATAGGGCATCACGGCTGTGATACGCCTGGCCGATCCTCGTTTCAAGGCGTCCAGCATGACCAACAGTTCCATCAGGTTATCGTTCACGGGGTAAGACGTTGGCTGGATGACAAAAACATCCTCGCCGCGAACGTTTTCCATAATTTCGACGAATATCTCCATATCAGCAAACCGCCGTACAGTGGCGATCGCGAGGGGGATTTCCAGATAGCTGGCAATAGCTTCAGCCAGCGGTCGGTTACTATTACAGGATAAAATTTTCATGGTGTGATATCAATTCTTCTATTCGCCAGACGCGGCGGAATATATCAACGCCATGAAGCCAAGTAAACCTGTCACAAAGATTTAAAAGCCGTGTTTTCTGGATATTTTGACGATTTTAAGGGTTTTTGCCGATATTTCCCCTCATTCGTCCCGCTGATTACCTGAACGCCGAACAGATTATTGCAAATGTGGCAGATCCGGTTGGGCTAATCGTCCCCCTGCTCCGCCTGCATCCAGACCCGTTTCAAACAATTGTGCAATACCCAGCACGGCCGCATCGGCAATAGATTGGGCAACCGGCCCCCAGGCCTCATTTAACGAACCTTCGGGCACATCATTTTCCTGCAGGGCGGTACCCATTTCCAGACCGGATGTATCGGTAATCATCCACACGATCCGGACCCGCTGCTTGCCGGTAAAGGGGACTTCAACACGGACCGTGCCCTGCACAATATGACTGACCTGGTCCATGTCATCACTGATCATGGCGTCATTGTTGCGTAACGCCTTGCGCATGGCATTGCGCAAGGTTACCCCGCCATCACCCGGGGCACCAATGACCTGGCGAACCAGAAACACAGGGGGTTTTTGCAGGGCCGCAAAAGCAGCCAAAATCTGTTTGCCAACCTCGCTGACAGCATCTTCGGGTTGCTCGGCTGGAACGTCAGCCTGCAAGGTGACGAGAGCGGCGAGAACCTCGACTTCTTCCAAGGCTTTTTCATCGGCAATCTGACGCGGCGTCCTGGGTGTGGGATCAGACGATATCATGGTTTGCGAGGTCGGGTGCGGCAAGTCGGTGATATCATCGACCGAAGGCAAATTTGTATCGATTTCCCGGGCATATTCTTCGGTCAGGTTATCAGCCACATAAACACCAAACTGGTTTCTGCGGGCCGATGGATCGATCAGTACCACAGGGTCCAGGGCAACTTGTCGGTCGGCAGGCTTAACAAGGGTTACGATCCCGCTTTCGGTGGAAACCGATACCAGCGGTTCCCAGACTTTACGCCCAACATTATTAACCCTGGCCATACCCTGGCCAGACACGATCACCGTATCGTCGGGGCGGTACACCAGGTTGTCCACGGCCTGGACAGGCTGGTTGGCAGACGCCATTTGTGATCCGGGTGGAAACATCTTGGTGCGGATCAAGGTATCGATCCCTGGCATGGCTTCGATGACAACAACACCCAGTGTCTCTGTGGATAACAACCGCCAGCTACCTTGCGGAACGGCGGTTTTTTGTAAATATTTACCGATCAGCGAGCCATCGGCATGATAAGCCGCCCAGTCAATATCCAGCCAGATAATGTCCCCGTCTCCGGAGGTCTGGGTAATGGTTCCGCTCAGGACCGGGTTAATGCCATCCGATACGGTCACGTGGCGGGCCGGATAACCTGCCTGACGCAAGGTCCAGGCGGTCCTGATGCCCACGGCAATGCCTATTCTTGGTGCCAACCCCGTTAAGGGTAGAACCAGCAGGTTTCTGGGTGCTGGCTTTACGACGGGTTGTTGGGTCTGAACAGCCGGGATTTCCTGCACAACCACGGGCGCGGTCGCACACCCCGCAAGAAACGCGACAATTAATATTGTTGCGATCATGGCGAATCGTTTGCTCATATCACGATGGTAGCCAACGAGCCCTAAAATGAGCAAGCCCTTAATACCCGCTAAACATCACAGGGCATTATTGCACCGCGCCCATATTGCGTTCCAGAATTGCCATAATGCCTTCGACACCGCCTTGTGCGGCAAACCGCGCCGTATCGCGCCATTCCTGATGCAATGATCCGCGGACGATATCATTACTCTGGTTAACACGGCCCAGTTCCTGTCCCGATGAATTGAGGATTATCCAGGTAATCGTCACATGTTCCAAGGTAGCATCGAGGGCCTCTACATCAACAACACCTTGAATATAGTGACTGGCCGTGCCTGCGGTTCGGGCGAACGGCACACCGGCGTTTTCCAGCATCTCCAGCATAAACCCCGTAAGCGAGGCATTACCATCACCCGGTGCCCCGGTGACCGCATCGACCCACAGGCCAAAGGGTCGGTTCTGCCCACCCGTCACCACAACGGGCAGAGCTGCCTGAGGCTGTTGTGTGCTGGCCTGGGTAGCCGACGATGGGGATTGATTTATTGTCTTTCCCTGCGCTGCAGAAGACCCGGTATCCTGACTTGCAGGTTGCAGATCAAACAGCTCTTCAAGGGATCGGGCTTCATTAATAACCGGTGGCAGTCGTGGTGCAGAGCCGACCCGTTTCCGGGGTGGGTCGGCCAGGAAAGGTGACAGATCATTTGCGGTTTTTTCGCCGATCACACGGATCATGGCCGGTGAGCCATAGGCCCAGGCATCAGAGCTGCCATTGATGTATTGTCGCAAGAAAGCAACTTCCGTTTGTTTACCATCGAGCAAAGTCCACGAAATCAAGGCGACACTTGGGGCATGAGACGCATCCAAAGTCTCGGCTTTCCCGGTGAGATCCAACTGAGCCTTGAGGGTACCGGCCAGCCCGGCGATGTAACCGCGGTGTTCAAGTTCTGTTACCACCGACTGGGCCAGAGCCCTGGCCAGGGGCGGCGGTGGGCCAACTGGTTGATGAACGGCGATAACCTGAGCCGTGCCCGAGGGCCGGGGTGTATTAATTGCGCACGATGCCACCACCATAGAGAACAGAATAACGCCCAGAGCTGACCGCCAAATGGGCTGTGAATGCCCGCGAGCCTGTGCCCTGTTGCAGGTGTTTTTTGTCATACCACCATCACACACATAACCAGCAGGGAACCAAAAAAGACGATGATGATTGTCGTTATGTAGGGCATACCCAATTCAGTCCATTTCATCCTTATGGTTGATGGCAATAGCCGAAATCTGGCGGCCATAGTCGGCCTCTGCACGATGGGTTGCCCGGCGATAGCTGAAATAGATATCTTCATCCGCGTAGGTATCGCCGGGGGTGTCTTCAACCATGCCAATGCCTGATTTGGCAAGCCGGTAAAGCGCGTAACACGGCAGGTCAAACTGATAGTGCCCGGCCCGATTGCCGGGATCAAAAAATTGCGCATAAATCGGATCGACAGCAGTTATCTGGTCATATACATCGCTGCCCACTTCATATGACTGTGAGCGAATACAAGGACCGACGACGCCATAGATCTCGTTACGCCGGGCACCGAGGCCCTCCATGGCATCAATCGTAGCCTCGATTACCCCACCGAGGGCACCCTTCCATCCGGCGTGAGCCGCACCGATAACCGAACCCGAAGAATTGGACAACAACACAGGTGCACAATCGGCGGTCAGGATACCGAGGCCGAAACCCGGCCTGTTGCACACCATGGCATCACCCTGTGGTACATCTTCCGGCTTCCATGGGCCATCCACCACCACCACGCTGGGCGAATGGATTTGATACACCGACAAAAGGTTGTCCGACACGACCCCAAGCTCCCCGGCAACCACACGGCGATTGCGCGCCACATCATCTGGATCATCGTCAGAACCGCGACCACAATTCAATGACTGATAAATGCCCTGGCTATGGCCCCCCTTTCGGGAGAAAAAGCCATGGGAAATGCCATCAATACCGGAAAGGGTTTTAGATTTATGCATTATAAGCGCCTGTTTTATTATTCTTCATTTTAATGGCAAGGCGGGTAATGCCTCAAGTGTTTCATGGGCGATGGCAAGCACCTTGAACAGGTCGCCCATTTGTGCCGGATCGACCAGACGGTTAGCCCCGTCAAATACAGCGCGCGCCTGTTGCGGTGATCCGGCATTATCCTGTAGTGCGCGTGTGCGCAACCCCAGACCCAGGCCATTGAGGAACGCGCCTTGGGTACACGGGCCATGAACCCGGAGCCCGGCAGTTTGCGCCACCCGGCCAAGAGCGGCGAAATCTACATGGGCCGTCAGGTCCTGCTCACCCGGCGCGTCCAGCACGTTTGTGTATTGGTGATCACGCAAAGCCTGCAAGGTTTCCCCGTGGGCCGAACGGGTATGTCCATAATCGAGGACCAGCCCGGCCCCGCCGTATGTGGCGATACGAGCGGCCAGATCACTCATGATTTGCAAACCAGCCGGCGAGGTCTCGATCAAGGTCCCGTCATCAGCCTGGCTGAATACTTCCGGGATCAGGTTTTGTTTGACGATCTGTGCCGACCACAAAAAGGCCAACCCGTCGCGGGCCGTGTTCAGGCCGACCATTCTTTCCACCCAGCCGGTGATGTTACGTTTGAAATGACGAACCGGCAGGGCGTCGAAAAATTCATTGGCAATGCATATCATAGGCCCGGCGGGAACCTGCGACAACTGTGTATGCCAATGTGGGGCCTCCACACCGGCCCCTGTCAGGGATTTTTGCTGACTGGCTCTCAGCACTGGGCTGGTCTCGATCATGTGGATGTGACATGCCTCGTGGAAGCCTATGATTTTGCGGGTTGCCCGCACGGCATCGGCCATCAATGTGCCACGACCCGGACCTAATTCAACCCAGTTAAACAGGTGCGGCTCGCCCATGGACTGCCAAAGCGCAGCAGACCACAAACCGATCAGTTCGCCAAATATCTGGCTGATTTCCGGGGCTGTGGTAAAGTCACCGCGGGCACCAAAGGGATCGCGGGTGATATAATAACCATGATCGGGATCGCTCAGGGCCGATGTCAAAAATTGCTCGACGGTCAGGGGACCGGTCTCGATTATTTCCTGGCGAAGCTTGTCAAACAGTGCGTTCATGGCGCGACCCATAAACCATCAGGCCAATCCCGAAAATAATCATGGGCAGGGACAACCATTGTCCCATGGTGGCACCCGCCGACAAGATACCAAGGTGGGCATCGGGTTCACGAAACAGCTCGACCACCGAACGGGCCAGCCCATAACCGAGAATAAAAACACCACTTAATATGCCCGGATGACGTCGCACAAAGCTAAACCTTGAAACCAGCAATAGAACAAGAAATAACAGCAGACCTTCAAGAGCGGCCTCGTATAACTGGCTGGGGTGACGTGGAAAGGGACCACCACGGGGGGAAACCATGGCCCACGGCACGTCCGTTACCCGGCCAAACAACTCACCATTGATGAAATTGGCAAGCCGGCCAAAAAACAGCCCGATGGGTGAAGCCACGGCCAGAATATCGGCAAATATCAACAACGGTATCTTGCGCTTGCGGGTAAATAACAGCGTGGCGATTATCACCCCGGTCAAACCGCCATGAAACGACATGCCGCCCTGCCACACGGCAAGAATACTCATGGGGTCATTGATGTAATACTCAAACCGGTAAAACAGCACATACCCCAGACGACCACCAAGGATTACCCCCAGGGTTGCCCACATGAGGAAATCATCCGTATCGATAAGGGTGACGCTTTTTTCCACCCGGCGGGACAGGTGGCGCATGAGACGCCAACCCAGCACCAGTCCGAAAATATAGGCCAGTGAGTACCAGCGGATGGCCAAAGGGCCAAATTCAACAATAACCGGATCAATGACCGGAAAAGGGATAGCGAACAGCATGGGAATTTTACTCTTTATCTATAGGGATCGTCCGTGTGGAGGTAGTCACAGACATATTGAGAGATACCGTCCTCCAGGGACGTCATGGGCTTGTCATACCCGGCATCTATCAGGCGTGACATGTTGGCCTGGGTGAAATACTGGTATTTTTCACGGATATTTTCCGGCATGGGTTTGTATTCTATATCCACATTGCGCTCGAGTGCTGTGTAAACTGCCCGTGCCAGATCTTTGAAACTCCTGGCCTGGCCCGTGCCGCAGTTAAATATTCCGCTCACGGAATTATGATCAAGAAACCACATTACAATATCGACACAATCGCCGACCCAGATAAAATCTCGCAACTGGCCGCCGTCCTCATACTCAGGATTATGGGACTGAAACAACATGGCCTTCTCACCGGCCACGGCTGCAGGGTACAATTTTGCCACCACGCTCTGCATGGAATCTTTGTGATATTCATTGGGCCCGTAAACATTGAAAAATTTAAACCCGGCCCACTGGGGCGGCGTCAGATCAGAGCGCGCAACGGTTCTTGCCACACGCCGGTCGAACAGGTGTTTGCTCCAGCCATAGGCATTGAGCGGCTTCAACCGCGCCAGACTATCGAGACTGAAATCATCGTCAAAGCCCTGCGCGCCATCGCCGTAGGTCGCCGCAGATGAAGCGTACAGGAATGGAACATTACGATGGGCACACCAGTCCCATAACATGATACTCAGTCGGTAATTGGTCTCGATGATCAGATCCACATCGGTTTGGGTGGTCGAACTGATGGCCCCCATGTGGATGATCGCCTCGACAGCGCCTTCGTGACCGTGCAGGAAATCTTCCAGATCATCGGGATGAATGATCGATGAAATTTCTCGTTTGGAGATGTTGCGCCATTTCTCACCGCTGCGCAGACAGTCACAAACCACCACCCGCGCACCCCGCGCATCAAGGGCGGCGGCTATGTTCGATCCAATAAACCCGGCCGCTCCGGTTACCAGATAAAGACCACGATTGGATAAATCGGGCGCGTTTTGAGACTCGTTCATGGAATTACTCATATGTTACGGGTTGCAACCCTGTTTATATATTACCCGCAAGCGCTGATAAAGACTTATAGGTATTTGCAAACACCGATCATTGCGCATATATAAAGGACGACAGGGTCAACACTAATGAAAGCTTACAGCCATGCAAACTTCAAACCGCCTGTTCGATGATCTGGCCAAAGTCGCCACCGGTGCCGTCACGACTCTCAGTGGGCTGAAAGGCGAAATCGAAACATTGATTCGCCAGCAAATCGACAAGTTACTGGTTAGCAACGACCTGGTTGCCCGTGAAGAATTTGACGCCGTCAAAGCCGTCGCCGTAGAAGCCCGCCTGCAACAAGAAGCGCTTGAAAAACGCGTTAATGTGCTGGAAGCCGCTCTCGGCAAGACTTCCAGGGTGAAAAAACAACCCAAAGCGAAATGAAAAACTGCACCAGCAGTTAGCGCGGTGGATTTCGTCCACAACTTTCATCATCCGTTAACCATATGCTCTCTTGCGCCCGTTTAAAACTAATGGCAATCTAACCCTAGTGGTTGGAGTGGCAGACAGTAACTAAATATTGAGGGTTACACTATATATTGTTATTGCCACCCGGTCGCACATTCCGACACCGGATCTACGGTTCAGGAATGTTCCTATTTAACGAAGGGAACGGGCATGACGAACATAAGCTCCAGCACCGAAAATCAATCATTCCATCCGCTTGATGTTATCGAGCAGATTGTCGAATACAATGACTGGTCATTTGATCGGCGCAATGACGAGGAACTGGCCGTTCAGGTCCCCGGACGCTGGTGTGATTACAGTATGCATTTCGCCTGGAACAATTCTGCTGATGCCATGCATTTCACCTGCGCTTTTGACATGCGGGTACCGAAGGAAAAACTGACGCCAATCTACGAGCTGATGGCCATCATCAACGAACAGCTCTGGCTCGGGCATTTTTCCATCTGGAGCGAAGAAGGCCTACCCATGTTCCGTCACGCGCTCCCTTTGCGCGGTGCCTCGCAGCCCTCTCAGGAGCAAATCGAAGACCTGATCGATACGGCCATGATCGAATGCGAACGCTTTTACCCGGCCTTCCAGTATGTCATCTGGGGTGGTAAAGAGCCCACCGAGGCACTTGAGGTTTCCCTGATCGATACGGTCGGCGAGTGTTAACATGACCATGTCCCTGTTGCTTGCCGGGTGTGGCAAGATGGGCGGTGCCTTGCTCGGTGGCTGGTTGCAACGCGGCATCAGTGCCGAACAGATCACCATCGTCGATCCCAATGCCGAGACCCGGGATAAACTTTTCACAGATTACGGCGTCAATACCTGTGCCGCGCCCGAGCAATTGCAGGAAGACCTGAAACCCAACGTGGTGATGCTGGCCGTCAAACCACAGGCCATGGATAGTGTGGTCCCGCTTTATGCCCGCTTCAAAAGTCCTGATTGTGTGTTTCTGTCCATCGCAGCAGGCAAAACCATTGCCTATTTTGAACGACACCTGGGGCACGATGCGGCTATTATTCGTGCTATGCCCAATACACCGGCCGCCGTGCGCCGGGGCATAACGGTTACCTACGCCAATTCACAAGTCGTTGCGCACCAGCGCGACCTTGGTACCTCCTTGTTGCAAGCCGTTGGCAGTGTCGAATGGATCGACGATGAAGCCTTGATAGACGCCGTGACGGCACTGTCGGGCAGCGGTCCAGCGTACGTGTTTCTCATGGTCGAATGCATGGCACGCGCCGGTATGGACGCCGGACTGCCTGAGGATCTGGCCATGAAACTGGCGCGACAGACCGTTGCCGGATCGGGTGAGCTGCTCCATCAGGCCAGCGAAACCGCCCAGACCCTGCGCCAGAATGTAACCAGCCCCGGCGGCACCACGGCCGAGGCTCTGGCCGTACTCATGTCGCCTGACGGATTGCAGGCCCTGATGAGCCGCGCCATCATTGCCGCTGCCCGTCGTTCACGGGAATTAGCAGGTTAAGCCGATATATGCTACAGTAGTGCCATGGCAAAAAAACCGGACATCTCGCAAAAATTGATCGATGCGGCTTTTGATTTGGCGACCACCCAGCGCTGGTCGGACCTGAACATGACGACCATTGCGAGCCATGCAAAGGTGCCCCTGACCCAGGCACTTGAAATCTACGCGAATAAAGCGGCATTGCTGGACGGCGTCATGCAACGAGTCGATACAGCCGCCCTCAATGAAAGTTCCGGTTTTGGTGAATACGATTCCATCAAGGACAAACTATTTGCCTTGCTCATGGCGCGTTTGGATGCCCTGGCACCGCACCGCGCTGCAATAGGCGCCATCGTGTGTGATACCCTGAAACACCCCATGCGGGCCATGTGCCGCCTGCCCCGTTTCATGCAATCCATGGCGTTGATGCTGGAAACCGCCGGGGTCAGCACAAGCGGTCCGGCGGGTATGGTTAAAATAAATGGCCTGGCGGTTGTTTTTCTCAATACCCTGCGGGTCTGGTTAAAAGATGATACCGAAGACCAGGGTGCCTCCATGGCGGCCCTGGATCTGGGGCTTCGCAGGGTCGATGGCATGGCCTGTAAATTGTGTTCTGTCCGCCCGTCACCCGAAGCGGCACAATAACCAGCAACCCGGATTTGTATTCGAATTTGTGCACTGCAACTATTTTTTGTGCAGTGCACAATAAATATTGACATTCCCCTCTTCTTTCCCCATATTATCCTCATATTGCAGTGCACAATAACTTTACATTGAAAACTCGTATCCAGGAGATACCCCGATGACCAAGAAAACCAACCCCTTCATGAATTTCGACATGTACAAATCATGGACAGATTTTGATCCCTCAAAAGCTACCGAGCAGTTCACCAAAATGTTTTCTGATATGAACCTGCCCAAGGTTGATGTTGATGCCCTGACGGCCAGCCAGCACAAAAGCGTTGAAGCCCTGAACGTGGCTAATCAGATGGTTCTTGACGGTGTTCGCGCCGTTGCCGAACGCCAGAGCGAAATCATCCAGGAAGCCGTTCAGAAATCTTCCAACATGTTCCAGTCCATGGGCAATGTTGCCAACCCTCAGGAAGCCGTTGAAAAACAGATTGATCTGGCGAAGGGTTCCTATGACAAAGCCGTCAAGGACATGAACGAACTGGGTTCCATGATTTCCAAGGTTAACGCCGATGCCATTGCGCCAATTTCGGCCCGCATCCAGGAAGGTTTTGCAGAAGCCAAAACCATGTCCGCAGCAGCCGGCAAATAATTCCTCCCTGTTAATTTTTGACAACGCTCAAATTTTGACATTTTATGGGGCACAGACCTTCGGGTTTGTGTCCCATTTTTTTTACAATTCCCCCTATCGGAGCATTCGCCCATGAGCCTGACATTCGATAATTTCCTGAAAGTTGACATCCGGGTTGGCACCATCATGCGCAGCGAGCCCTACCCCGAAGCCAGGGTTCCCGCCATCAAGCTGTGGATTGATTTTGGCCCGGAAATTGGCGAGAAAAAAACTTCTGCCCAAATCACCAGACACTATAAGCCCGAAAGTGTTATCGGCCAACAGGTTGCCGCGGTGGTAAACTTTCCGCCCAAGCAGATTGGCAAGTTCATGAGCGAATGTCTGGTATTGGGTTTCCCCGACGATCAGGGTGCGGTGGTCATGATAGCCCCCGACCGGAAAGTCCCCAATGGCGGCAGGCTTTATTAATACAGTTCAGATCACCTAGGGTCAGGACCCATTCAGATCGGTATCCGTACCACCGCCCGTAGACCACCCAGGGGTGACTGGCCCAGGCCCACCTCACCGCCATGACCACGGATCACATCGCGAACGATGCTCAGACCCAGCCCCACACCACCGGTCTGACGATTTCGTGAGCCTTCAAGACGGACGAATGGCTTGAACACGTCTTCGCGTTTGTCTTCGGGTACGCCCGGACCGTCATCATCCACAATGATTTCCACCACATCACCACGGAACCCGGCGCTGATCGAGACGTGACTGCCAAATTTAAGGGCATTTTCCACCAAATTGGAAATGGACCGCCGGAAAGCGTTGGGCCGCAGGGGAATGGAGATTATTTCTTCAACATGCAAATCCACCAGGGCACTGTTACGATTTGCCTGATTGGCAACCTGGCGGAGCAATTCATTAAGGTCGGTCTCAATGGGTTTTTCGGTTCCTTCGCCACGGGCAAATTCCAGATATTCCCCCAGCATGTATTCCATCTCATCGATATCGGCTTTCAGTTCTTCGACACCTTTGACATCGCCCAGCAGGGCCAGTTGCAACTTCATCCGGGTTATGGGGGTGCGCAAATCATGGGACACCCCGGCCAGCATATCGGTGCGCTGGCTGATCTGGCGGGCAATCCGTTCGCGCATGGCGATAAAAGCCTGCGATGCCTGACGAACCTCGATGGCACCCTCGGGTTTGAACGGGCCAACCTCGCGGCCCTTGCCAAAATTATCCGCCGCCGCAGCCAGTCGGCGTATGGGTTTGACCTGATTACGCATGAAGATGGTCGCCACACCAAACAGGATCATGGATGTGCCGATCATCCACAGCACAAAAACATACGTCGTTGAGCTGAACAGTCGTTTGCGCGAGGTGATGACTTCCAACACGCCATCTGACAACTGAACTTCGATGATGACATGGCGGTCCAGGCTCACCGAGTCGATCATGACGGGTTTATGCACATGATTTTCCAGGGCACTCAGCAAAGCCTTTTCCATGCTGCCACTGATTTCCGTGGTGACGGATTCAATAACATCACCCTCACGAAAATCCAGCACCAGACTCATGGTGCCCGCACCCAGCCTGAAGACCCAGGCACGGCCTTCCGGTGATGGATTTTCCCGCATGACCTCAATGACCGCGGCAATATCTCCGGCCACACCAATCGCCAGACGCCGGGTTATTTTTGCCCAGTGAGTTTCATAAAATATGACTGCCGAGACAACCTGTAACAACACCAGCGGCGTGATAATAATCAACAAAGACCGACCAAGCAGTGACTTGGGCAGGATACGTTTCATCAGAGCGGTTAGCAGCATGATCGAACGCTCCTCTTAATCGGGACGCAGGACATAGCCCTGCCCCCGCACGGTCTGAAGATATCGCGGCATTCTGGGATCATTTTCGATCTTGCGACGCAGCCTGGTTATCTGAACATCGACGGCCCGGTCAGAAGCTGCGGTGCCAGTAATATCGATTAATTTTTCACGACTGAGAATAACCCCGGGTTGTCTGGCCAGTGCGATCAGCAAAGCGGTCTCGATATCGGTTAAATGAACCCGGTTGCCGGAACGGAACAATTCGGCGCGTTCTGAGGAAAAGACGCAGTCACCGAGCGATAATTCTTCCTGCAAGACCACCGCCGGAATTCGGCGCAGGATGCTCTGGATGCGAAGCAACAGCTCTTTGGGTTCAAAGGGCTTGGTAAGGTAATCATCGGCGCCATGTTCCAGCCCGATTATCCGGTCATTGGTCTCAGCCATGGCCGTCAGCATCAAGATGGGCGTGGTATTGAAGGTGCGGAAATCGGCGACAAATTCCAACCCTGTCTCACCCGGCATCATCAGATCAAGTACGATCAAATCAAAAGCCAGGATGGCAATGCGTGCTCTGGCGTCTTTGGTATTGTGAGCCACAGTGACAATAAATCCATTCTCCGTCAGATACTGACGCAACAGATCGCGCAAACGATCGTCATCATCAACAACGAGGATATGGGGCTGGTCTATGGTCATTCTGGTTTCCCGGCTGGTCGCCTGTGCATGAAGACAGAGTACCAAAATTTACTCGCCAGGGAAACGATTCCTGTCTTGTTCATTGATCAGTCCCCGCAGCACCGTACAAAACCCGGCGACCGCATCGGCACCGGCTTCGCGGTAGGCCCGGGCGATCAACGCACTTTGCCGCTCGCTGATCAGGGCTTCCAGTTCACGCCCCTTTTCAGTCAGAAACAACAATCGCCGCCGCCTGTCTGTTTTATCGGTTTTCTGTTCGATGAAATCACCACGCAGTAGCTGGCTCAGAACCCGTGATAAACTTTGCTTGGTAATCTTCAAGATACCCAGCAAATCATTTACCGCCATGCCCGGACTGGCCCCGACAAAATAGATCACCCGGTGGTGAGCACGACCAAATCCATAACGGGCCAGAATAGAGTCAGGTTCTGCCGTAAAATCACGATAGGCAAAAAACAATAATTCCATAGCATTACGCAAATCAGCGTCACGCAGATAAAGCGGATTAGCACGGCTCATAACCGAATCGTCCTTCAAGAAAAATTCTTAAAAATAATATGTCAGCCTTGTTGACATATATGCCTGACACTGGTAGGAATTGCAAGATTATTATTAAACAACCCCGCAAAACGAAAGATTAATGCTATGTCCGCTCCTTCTTTTGCCGAACATGACGGCCAGATCTGGTATAATGGTGAATTCACGGATTGGCGGAAAGCCAACGTCCATATTCTGACACACGGGTTGCATTACGCTTCTTCCGTGTTTGAAGGCGACAGAGCCTATGGCGGGAAGATTTTCAAACTGACGCAACATTCCCAGCGGCTCATCGATTCTGCCAAAATTCTGGGATTTGACATCCCCTATAGTGTCGAAGATATTGATGAAGCCTGTCGCGAAACCCTGCGCATCAATAACATCATCGACGGGTATGTTCGCCCCGTTGCCTGGCGGGGTAGTGAGATGATGGGCATCAGCGCCCAGAAGAATAAAATCAATCTGGCAATCGCTGCCTGGCAATGGCCGTCCTATTTTTCACCGGAAGCCCGTAATAAAGGCATCTCGCTGAGCACCTCAAAATGGCTTCGACCGGCTACGGCCTCAGCCCCGGTCCACGCCAAGGCTGCCGGATTATATATGATCTGTACCCTGTCCAAGCACGCCGCCGAAGACGCCGGTTTCGAAGATGCCCTGATGCTGGATTATCGCGGCCATGTTGCCGAGGCCACGGGGGCAAATATTTTCATGACCTTCAACGATGGCAAATTGCACACACCGACACCCGATTGTTTTCTCAACGGCATCACCCGCCAGACGGTTATCGAATTGGCCCAGGAAAAAGGCATCGAGGTCATCGAACGCACGATCATGCCCGATGAACTGGCCAAGGCCGACCAGGTATTTTTAACCGGCACAGCCGCCGAGATTACCCCGGTTGGGCGGATTGACGACATCACCTACAGTGTAGGCGAGATCACCAAATCCATCCGCGAGGCATATGAAATACTGGTCGGCAAAACGCCTGAGGAAAATATCAACGCTGCCTAAAGGATCAGGCCCGGCACGTCCATGGAATGTGCCTTCAGGTCTTCAATGATATATTTATAGGCATCATCCACACTGTCGGTCCGGAAGAATAGATTTACATCATCCGGCCCGATGGTTCCGGCTTCTATTAATACGTCGAAATTGATCGCCCGGTCCCAATACTCCGCACCAAACAAGACGATGGGAATCCTGTGATCCAGTTTCCCGGTCTGGTTTAAGGTCATGACCTCAAAAAATTCGTCAAAGGTTCCAAAACCACCGGGGAAAACAATAATCGCCTTGGCCAGACAGACCAGCCAGAACTTGCGCATGAAAAAATATTTGAACTGGAATGACAGGGCGTCGGAAATATAGGGGTTCTCTGATTGTTCGAAAGGCAGCTCGATATTCAGGCCGATGTTCGTTCCACCGGCTTCATGGGCGCCACGATTGGCCGCTTCCATAATACCCGGACCACCGCCCGAACACACCACAAACCGTTGTTTTTCCTCATCGATATCGCGTGCCCATTTGGTCAGCCGTCGAGCCAGATCGCGTGCGGCCTCATAATATAGGGCATTTTTTGCAGCCCTTTCGGCTTCGACCAGCCCCTCACCCGTTTTCTTCGCTTCTTTGAGCCTGGCGTCGGCGACATCCTGGGGCAGAGTTCGGGCTGAACCAAACATCACAATGGTATCACTGATCTTTTTTTCCGTGAACCGGGATAACGGGCCCAGGTATTCCGACAGAATTCGAATAGAGCGACCATAATCCCCTTCCAGAAATTTATCATCTTGATAAAAAACCGGGGTAGATTGATCTTTATCGTCTTTAGACATGCGTGTCTCCCATTGGTTCAGGTCTTGTCTTGGGTGTCATCCCAGCGATTTGCCGCAAGGGTATCAGAACCATTGGCTTCGACCCAATGTTTATCAGCCCCATCGGTGCCGGCTTCCAGTTTCCAGAACGGTGCCTTGGTCTTTAACCAGTCTATCAGGAACTGACAGGCATCAAAGGCAGCCTGGCGATGGGCTGAGGCAGTGACCACCAGAACGATCTGGTCACCGGGTTCCAGTTTACCATAACGGTGTATAATCAGGCAGCCTGACAGGGGCCAGCGTGCGCAGGCTTGCGCCTCAATATCGCTCAGCGCCCGTTCGGTCATACCGGGGTAATGCTCCAGGGTCATAGATGAAATGGCGGCCCCGCCACTGAGTTCGCGAACCGTGCCGATAAAGCTACAGATCCCACCAATGGATAGATCCCCGGCGCGCAAGGAAGCAATTTCCCGGCTCACATCAAAATCTTCCTGCTGGACCCGGATCATAGAATTAACCGCCCGTAACCGGTGGGAAAAAGGCTACTTCATCGCCGGGCTGAACGGGAGTGTCCGTGGTCACATATTGCTGGTTAACCGCAACCCGGATTATTTTCATATCGCCGAAGGCCACCCGGTAGTTATCACCCTGGGCGATCAGCCAGTCAATGAGCTGGGTAACGGTTTCAACCGTGGGCGGCGGGCTGACGTCTTCACCCGACTTGCCGACTTTTTCGCGTACCCAGGCAAAATATACCAGTTTCATGACAAAACCTCCTTAAAGGGCAGGAAATTAACCGGCTGTCCGGTGACAATACCATCGCAGTCTTCATCCAGTTCCAACAATCCATCGGCACCGACCATGGACGTCAGGATACCGGCACCGCCTGAATGATCCTGATAGGCAGTTAACACGCCCTGTTCATCCCGGTCCACCCGCACCCGCACCCATTCACGCCGTCCGGTTTTTTTGCCATGATCGAACCCGGCGATAACCGCATAACGCGGGGCCGGTTTAGCTTCAGCCCCCGACATCCACTGCACCAGAGAGCGGGCGATAACCAGAAAGGTCACCATGACCGCCACCGGATTTCCCGGCAAGCCAACGAAAGCCGTGTCGCCGATCTGACCCAACGCAATAGGTCGCCCTGGTTTGATGGCAAGCCGCCACATATGCAAGCTGCCCAGAGCCTCAACAGCCGTCTTGACGTAATCTTCCTCGCCCACCGCCACACCGCCGGATGTGATCAACAGGTCATGCCCCACGCCGGCCTCAGCCAACGAACTCTGTATGACATCCAGTTCGTCGGGCATGATACCAAGGTCGGTAACCTGGCACCCCAACCCGCGCAACATGGCCTTGATGGCAAACCGATTTGAATCGAATATACAGCCCTGTTGCACCTCACCAGAGGGGTCGCGGACTTCGTCGCCGGTGGAAAACACCGCAACCCGCAAGGGTTTATAAACCTTCAAACGATCACGCCCGACCGATGCCGCCAGACCCAGTTCCTGGGCGCGCAGCCGCATTCCGGGTTTCAGAATGCTGGCACCTTGTTTTATATCTTCACCGGCAAAGCGGCGGTTGGCACCGGGTTTCTGACCTTGGGGAAGAACCACATCGTCGCCGTCACGCTCAACATCTTCTTTCATGAACACCGTATCGGGGCCGCTGCTTTGCCTGCCGTCCGCCCCCAATGGCATGGGCGCACCGGTGAATATCTGCAAGGCTTCATTTCGAACAGCCTGACGGTCAAGTGGATGACCGGCGGCTATGCGCCCGGTGACCGGCAGCCGGGTTTCCCCGTCCGGGTTCAGATCATCGTGATAAACCGCATAACCATCCACCGCACTGTTATCATGGGGAGGAACATTTACGTCCGAGACAACATCTTCGGCCAACACACGGCCCAGACAATCGTCCAGATCGCATATCTGGTGGTCCACAACCACGTCGACGCGTTGGCGAATTTGCGCCAAAGCCTGATCGAGCCGTAACAATGTTTCACCTGATGCGAAACAATCATCCTTAAGCTGTACCACGACGAGCCTCGCTTAACTCAACATAATCGAGGATAAAATTTACGATCATGGTTGCATTATTCAAATCCAGAATGGGCAGGCTGACACCCTGCAAGGGTTCATCGGTTGCGATGGCAACCACACTGGGGTCCTCGGAGCACAACATGGGTTTGTTGATAGAAGGACGGTACACTTCGATTTTAGGATGCGGGTAAGATTTAAACCCTTCGATCAGGACCAGATCGACCGGCGACATACGGTCCAGCAATTCATTGATGCTAGGTTCCGGTTTGTCGCGTAATTCGTTCATTAAAGCCCAACGTGTGGATGAGACAATCATCACTTCCTGGGCCCCGGCCTGGCGATGATTAAAGGAATCCTTGCCGGGTCTATCGATATCAAACCTGTGATGGGTGTGTTTCATGGTAGAAACCACAACACCGCGCGCGGTAATTTCCGGGATTAACTCGACAATCAATGTAGTTTTTCCGCTACCGCTCCAGCCCGCCAAACCGAATATTTTCATTTTTGTCCTGACTCTTCTGTTTCGTCATGCTCGGGATGTCGGCCAGCCGGGGCATGATCTGTTTCGGCGATATGCTTCAGGCCAGCGTGCAGGTAATCATACCCGGTAACCAACGTCAGAATTGCCGCAGCCCACAATCCGTAGATGCCGATATCGAGGGTCGGCACCGACCAGAATTCCGGGCCATTGGGGCCAACCAGTAAAAAACCCAGAGCCAGCATTTGCAGTGTCGTCTTCCACTTGGACAATTGGCTGACCGGCATTCCGATCCGCAACTCCATGAGGAACTCGCGCAAACCCGAAACCAGTATTTCACGCCCCAGAATAATACCGGCGGGGATAATCTGCAAACCCGTGATGCGATCGGCCCCCAACAAGGCAAACAACACGCCGGCGATCAGCAGTTTATCGGCAATGGGGTCAAGGAAGCGCCCCAGAGATGATTGCTGATGCCAGGCACGAGCCAGATACCCGTCGAAAAAATCAGTGATACAGGCATAGGTGTAAACTGAGAATGCCAGCCAGCTTCCCAGCGGATCGCCGAGAAATATCAATCCCGCAACCACAGGGATCGAGGCAATGCGTGTATAGGTCAATATATTTGGGAGCGATGTGTACATGATAGCCTTTTTTAACCGGAAAGGTGTGCAATGAAAACCGCGAACATACCCACAACCCAGATTATACCATCAGTCTTCAGGATGATACCACTCATAGACCCGCACAGCCATGGCCCGGCTGATGCCCTCCACGGCTTTCAAATCATCCAGTCCGGCATTTGCAACCGCCGATGCGGCACCAAAGTGATGCAGTAAAGCTTTTTTGCGCACACCACCGACACCCGGTATGCCATCCAGCGTCGAGCGAATTGCCGCCTTGCCACGCTTGGCCCGGTGCACCCCGATAGCAAACCGGTGGGCCTCGTCGCGCAATCGCTGGATAAAATGCAGGACCGGGTCTTTGCGCTCCAGATTAACCGGGGGTTTGCCAGGTATATAAATGGTTTCACGCCCTGCATGACGGTCCGCCCCCTTGGCCACACCGGCCACAACCACATCGTCGATACCCAATTCCGAGAGCACATCTACGGCCACGCCCAGTTGCCCCGCACCGCCATCGATCAGCAACAAATCCGGCCACTGACCACTTTTGCGGTCAGGGTCTTCTTTCATGGCGCGGGAAAACCGACGGGTCAGGACCTCGTGCATCATGGCATAATCATCACCGGCGGTATAGGCGGCCTGGTTATGATCCGATAGCCCCGCACCAGTATGGGAGGGTGTGCCGGTGGGAGGCTTGTCACCTTTTATATTGAACTTTCGATAGGCGTTTTTGATAAATCCATCAGGCCCGGCCACAACCATGGCACCAACTGCATTGGTCCCCGAGATATGGCTATTATCATAAATTTCAATACGTTCTGGCAAGCTGTCCAGCCCGAGAATGGAACTGAGATCTTCCAGAAGTTTCCGCTGGGTGGCACTTTCGGCAAGGCGGCGCTCCAGGGATTTACGCGCATTGGTCTCGGCCAGCAGGGCCAGCTTGCGTTTATCGCCTCGCGATGGCACCAGAATTCGAACCCGGTGCCCGGCCCGGATTGAAAAGGCTTCTTCCAGCAAAGCCCGGTTTGGCAAATCCAGATTAAGCAGAACCTGTTTGGAAGGTTGGGTCTTGTCGTAAAACTGCGCCAGAAACGCTTCCAGCACCTCGCTGGTTTCTGCGTCGTTGCCATGGGACGGGAAATACGCCCGATTGCCATAGTTCTGGCCACTGCGGAAGAAGAACACCTGCACGCAACTCTGTCCACCAACATGATGTACGGCGATGACATCGCTGGCCTCAAGCCCCGCCAGATTGATATCCTGGTGGGACTGGATCTGGGTCAGGGCACGAATGCGGTCGCGGTACTGGGCGGCCTGCTCATAGTCCTGGGTATCGCTGGCGTGTTGCATCTGAAGTGCAAGTTTTTGTTGAATATCTGTGCTGCGACCATTCAGGAAGCTGCGGGCCTGCTCAACCATATCGCTATAGTCTTCGTCCTTGATGCGCCCGACACACGGTGCCGAACATCGTTTGATCTGGTATAGCAGGCATGGTCTGGTCCGTGCTTCGAAAACCGAGTCCGTACAGGTTCTGAGAAAAAATACTTTCTGCAGGAACGACAAGGTTTCATTGACCGCCCAGGCCGAAGCAAAGGGACCGAAATATTCACCCTTGCGGCTGCGCGCCCCGCGATGTTTCAAAATCTGCGGGTAATCATGATCTCCTGTAACCAGAATTTGCGGGAAGGACTTGTCATCGCGCAGCAGAATATTATAGCGCGGTGTGTAACGTTTAATCTGGCTGGCTTCGAGCAGCAGCGCTTCGGCTTCGGTGTGGGTGGTGACAAATTCCATGGTACTGGTTTCTGAAACCATCCGCCTGATCCGATTGGACTGACGGGCCAGATTGGTATAACTGGCAACCCGTTTTTTCAAGCTCTTGGCCTTGCCAATATAAAGCACACGACCGTCACTTTTGATCATCCGGTAAACACCGGGACTATTGGGCAGGGTATTCAGATATGAACGAACAATGGCAACACCATCGGGCTCTGAAACTTCCGATTGTAACACTATCGTATCGTTCTGGCTGTCTGCATTTTTCATTTTCACCGGCCTAGGCACAAGTGAGCGGAAAAGGTCAAGGTTGAAAAGTCAGTGTTCAGCATAATCCGTTAAATAAACCATTTTTCGGTAAAACTTATCCACTAAAATTGTGGATAAACCTGTGGCTAAATTATTTCCCTCAACGCAATAAGGCAACAAATCTGAAATCCCCCTAATTATTTTGGGCTTTTTTATGAATTTTATATTTTATGGTAACATATTGAAATGATTAAATAAATCAATTATGGCAATTATAACGATCAGGGCAAGCCACTGAAAAACAAGTAAAATGATTTATGTTAGGAAAAATTAATAGGGGTAATTTTGCCTGTGCACAACTCACAAAAAACTGTCAGGGGGAAAAGTGTTTCCCTACAACATGTTAGCCGCACAAGCTAAAGTTTTGCCTATGCTACAGTGCCGATCTGTACCGGGTTATCTCAATACCGACGCTTGCGGCATCGGCAATAATATCGGGTTTCTCGACCCGGACCCTGACCTTGTGAACCCGCGTATTTCTGAAACATATTTCAACAATTTCATCGGCCATGGTCTCAACCAGATTGACATGTCCGTTTGATGCCAGCGCCCTGATCTGATCAACGACGGTTTCATAACAGACCACATTATCGTGATTATCATTCAATGGCCCCCCGGCCGGGTGCACGGCCATATTCACATTGATCACAACCCGTTGCGGGGTTTGTTTTTCATGGTCGTGGATACCGATAGAACAGCGCAATGCCAGATCTGAAATGAAAACATGATCTTCATCCTGACCCGTCTGCACATTCAAGGCCTGAGGGGTTTCTCGGATCATAGTGATACCAGTGCCAGTGCTTTATCCACGCCATATCCCTGCATAGCAATATAACCACAGTATAACAGGATAAAGACAATCGAAACAGTGCGGGTGAGACGCCATCCCAGAACCAGCAACGGCAAGATAGCCATGGTCGCCGCCAACATGATCCAGATGTCAAAACTCATGATCTGTTCAACGACCGGAAGCGGCTCAACGATGGCCACGACCCCGGCGATACCGAGAACATTAAACAGATTAGAGCCGACCACATTACCGATTGCCACATCGGCATGTCCCCGCCATGCCGCCACAACCGATGCGGCCAATTCCGGTAAAGATGTGCCCAAAGCGACGATGGTCAGCCCAATAACTTCTTCGGAAACCTCAAAGTTGCGGGCAATCTCCACCGCCCCGCCGACCAGGACATCCGCACCGTAAATAATCCCGCCCAGTCCACCAAACAGGGCCAGCAAAACAATCGCCAGATTATTCGGTAAGGAGCCGATTTCATCGACTTCCTCACAGTGCAATTGGGCATCCTCGCTGTCTTGCCCCTGTTCGCGGCGAAAGGACGTAACCAGAAATAACAGCAATGCGGAAACCAGAACAAATCCACTGAGTTTGCCGATTTCACCGCTCATGGCAAAATAGGTAAACAACAAACTTCCCGCAATCAGAACAAGGCCGTCGCGCAGCAATGCGCCTTGCTTGGAAACCACCGTAGCGACCAACCCGGCTGCCCCGAGAATCAATAACACATTGGCAATGTTAGAGCCCACAACATTACCCAGCGCCATGCCCGGAGCACCCGACGTGGCGGCTTCAATGCCGACCACGAGTTCCGGTGCCGAGGTGCCGATAGCGATAATCGTCATGCCGATTACCACGGGCGGAATAGAGAACCTCTTGGCCATCTCAACAGACCCGCGAACCATAAATTCTGCGGCAACCAGCAACAGGAGGAATCCCGCTACGACTTCAAAATACATCATATTTGTGGCACAATCCGGTCAGTGAATTCAGCAATGACTGATTGATAGACTGCCCGCTTGAATGGAACAACCCCATTGATGACTTGCTCGGCAGAAACCCAACGCCAGTCAGAAAATTCGGCATGGCCGGAATAATTCAGGTTTATTTCATCATCGCTACCGTAGAAACGCAGGGCTAACCACATCTGTGCCTGCCCCACATACCGGCCTTTCCATCGCGTTGCCATGCCACCGGGTAAATCATAACGCAGCCAGTCACGGGACTGGGTCAGCAATTCTACCGAAACAATGCCGGTTTCTTCCACCAGTTCGCGCAAGCCCGCAGAAGATATGTCCTCGTCGTCATCGATCCCGCCCTGTGGCATCTGCCAGGCATAAACATCGGCCTGACTGGCACCACCGCCTTCAATGCCGATCCGCCGTCCAACAAATATAAGCCCCTGATGATTGATCACCATAAGACCAACGCAGGGACGGTATTGTGGCGAGCTGTTTTTATTCATCCCGACCTTCTGCCAGTTCTACCAACGAGCTCACGGGAACCAGAACCGCACCCATTTTAGACAATGACGAAAACCATATTTGCAAATGCTCCATTACCGCCGGTGTCATGGTTGTTGTAATAATCACCTTTTCGCCATTTTTTAACAACCGTTCGGCATCTTTCAGGCGTGCCGTAATGGAAGACGATGCCATGACACTATCGAGCCGCACGTTACTGACAACAAAGGGCGCACCCAAAGCCTCGGCGACCTCGGGAATCTTGGACAATGAGTTTATTTTATTATCGACAATCATCAAACCGCGCGAGTTCAGAATGGTCACCACATCACGAACGGCACTGATATTTCCGACAAATCGGGAACCCATCAACACCTCGACACCGATAGAGCCCTGAAGCAGGACCAGTATTTCTTCAAGGCGTATCATCTGGTCTTCTGTCGGGGTGTCTATTTTCAGGGCCAATGGGCCATGGTCTTCAATGGGGAAACGATTTGTTTCCAGGGGCAGTCCCAGCATTACCTCGTGACCAGCCCGTCGCGAACGGATCATCCACTGATCGAGTTCATCTGCATAAGGGCTGAAAGACAAGGTAACCTCTGGCGGCAACTTATTGATAGAGGCCAGAGTGCCCGTCTTGCTCAATCCCAATTCGGTGATCAGAACACCGACCCGTATCAATCTCGGATCAACCTCACTGGGGCGGGCATATTCCCGCCAGGAAACAGCCCCTTTACTTGAAATCTGAGGTAACGGCAGAATGGTTTCACCCCTGAATTCCAGCAGTTCTGAATTCGGTGCTTTGGGCAGGGAATCCTTGATTTCCTTATCAGGATATCGGCTGTAGGCGAAACGTGAAGCCACCTGCACCATCAGGCCGCCATCTGATACCTGCCCGCCCCCCTCAACAACATTAAGACCACCACCGGCCTCGAAGGCTGAAATACCGGCTTCAGCCCGTTCCTCGCTGATAACCTCACCGGCGACCTCGTCCAGGGTATTCAAACCTCCGGTACCGGTAGAAGGAGGTTTCAGCCCGCCAGCCCCGATCGCATCATCGGTTGCCACCACCTGGTCTGTATCGGAGCCATCAACAATGAACATGAATGCCCCGCCACCGATTAAGGCGAGGAAGATAACAACCATCGAGCCATAAATGCTCAGGCGCATCCATTTTTTGCCGACTTTCTTGGCAAGTTTGGCATCTAACGCACTAAAAATGCCTTCTTCATCGTCGTATTCATCATCGTCATCGTCGTATTCATCATCATCGTCATCGTAATCATCACCGTCGTCATCATCGTCATCGTAATCATCATCATCGTCGTCGTCATTATCATCATCAGGGTCATGTTCACGATTGCCCATGGGGTCATCATCATCGTCATCGCCATCTTCGCGGGCAGGCTCCGGTTCGCGGGCCGATGATGAAGACGCTGGTGAGGGTGGCGGTTCAGGCACAGCATCGGGTTCCGCCGATGAGGCGGTACTCTTGACGGCTTCCTCGATTTCTTCATCGAAATCATCGAAGTCGAAATCTTCTTCAAATTCTTCGTCGTCATCTTTTTTGCGACGAAACCATTTCATAAAATCGATAGGTCAATGCCTCCACTCGCTCAAACCTTCAATAAACTTGCCCACGGCGTATGTACCAGAACGCACAGCCAGGATTATTTATTTTGTTGCCCCCCCATGGACGAAAACAGCGACACCCCGTGCAACAGGTCAATGGCCCGTTGCAACTGGTAATCCAGTGGCTTGTCATCCTCAGCGGCGGGTTCTTCCGCTGCCTCATCACTATCATTTTCCTCGGCATCGGTTTTGTTGCCATTGGACAGGGCACCGCGTAAATCGGCTTCACGTCGGGAGAAACCCGGCGAGATATTTTCAAGTTTTGCCTGTTCCACCAGGATATCGGGTTCCACACCCATGGCCTGAATAGAGCGTCCCGACGGGGTGTAATATAACGATGTGGTGAGCCGCATGGCACCATGGGTGCCAAGGGGGATAATCGTCTGCACGGAACCTTTACCGAAACTTTGCGTTCCAAGCACAACGGCCCGACCGTGATCCTGTAGGGCACCGGCAACAATCTCCGATGCTGAGGCTGAGCCGCCGTTTATCAAAATTATCATGGGAAGATCATTTGTTGCATCCCCCGTATTGGAGCTGAATCGCTGGGTATCAGCGGGGTTTTTACCCCGGGTTGAAACGATCTCACCCTTGCTCAGGAAAATATCGGAGACCGCGATTGCCTGATCCAGCAGCCCACCCGGATTATTACGTAAATCGAGAATGATCCCGGCAAGCTCATCACCTTTTTCCGCCTGAAATTCTTCCAGAGCCCGGAGTACGCCGCCATCGGTCCGTTGTGAAAACGATGTGATCCGGATATAGCCGATATCGTCTTCCATATGGGAACGAACGGACTGGATTTTGATTATCGCCCGGGTGATAGTCACATCAAACGGGTCCACACCTTTGCGTATGATGGTCAGGATAAGGTCCGTGCCGACCTTACCACGCATTTGATCGACCGCATCGCTCAGGTTAAGCCCCATGACCGCTTCACCATCGAGATGGGAAATAAAATCACCCGTTTTCAGTCCGGCCCGGAAGGCCGGCGTGTCATCAATTGGCGAAACCACCTTGACCAATCCGTTTTCCATGGTGACTTCGATACCCAACCCGCCGAACTCACCGCGGGTTTGGACCTGCATATCACCGTAACTTTCGGCGTCCATATAACTGGAATGAGGATCAAGTGAACTCAACATGCCAGAAATAGCCGCCTCAATAAGTTCCTTATCCGTTGGTGCTTCCACGTAATCGGCGCGAATACGCTCCAGAACTTCACCGAATAAATTCAGCACTTCGTAAGTATCTGACTGGAGGGGTGTATCACTGGCTGCACGTAACGGCGAACCGGGTATCATAACCGTCCAGGCGAATGCCAAAACAGCCATAGATTTAAACATATGATTTTTCATTGCTATAACATTCTTCCTTATATATTCAGCCACTTGCCGCAAGCCATGGTAACGGATTAATCGGCCGTCCATCGCGACGTAATTCTACATATAACACCGGCCTGGTGTCCGAAGAAGAACCCATTATACCCACAGGTTCCCCACTTAATACTCTCTGACCCATAACACTGTCGATCCGGGACATGCCAGCAAGAAGTGTATGGTATCCCCCACGGTGTTCGATAATCAAGAGCAAGCCGTATCCCCGGAATTCCCCTACGAATGCTATGTTACCTTCGTAAGGGGCAATAACCTGGGCCGAAGGTCGGGTACGGAACTTGATTCCCCGTTCCGAGACGCCGTTTTTATTAGCCTGACCATAGCGCGAAATAAGTTTGCCGACCACCGGATACGGCAATTTACCCCGTCGGGTGGTAATCGGTAAACCACTGAGTAAATTCGCCGATAATGATGCAACCGTCGTCTCACGTGTGCCCAGATCGGGCTTGGAAGGGGCAACCGGCATGGTCGATTCGGTCTCTGCCGCCGCCTTTGCCTCTGCCTCTGCCTGAGCCTGGGCATCAGCTTCTGCCTGGGCACGAGCCTGTTGAGCCCCCAATCTTGCCATCAGATCACGAAGACTGTTGGCTTCATTGGCCAGTTTGGCAACCCGCGAGGCTATTTGCTTACGTTCGGCATCGGTCTGGACTTTACGACGTTTCTTTTGGACCAGCAGGTCGTTCAACCGGACATTTTCGCCTTCCAGTAAGGCCGCCTCGCTAGCCAGGGCAAAGCGCTGGGTTTTTAGCTGATCGCGGGCATCGGCAAGGCCAACAATCTGCAACCGCAAATCCGCCGCCCGGCTTTCCAGTTCCGGCACCACCGAACGCAACAGAATGGCGCTGCGCACGATATCGCCGGGCTCGCCCGGTTGAGCAATGACGGCTTCGGCGGGGTAGCGTGCCAGTCTTTCCAGCGCCATCAGGACTTTCGAGAACTGCACACGCTGGCGGGCCAGTTGCTTGACCATTTGCGTTTCTTCGAATTGCAACACAATGAGTTGATCTTCCAGCACCAAAACAGCGGCCTCGTGTTGCTGAACGGTCTTAGCCGAACGGATAAGCCGGGCCGTAATGTCGTTCAGCTCGCTGGTCAGCGAGAGAGATTTCCGGTTCAAATCCTTTGACTGTTTACGATCTTGTTGCAGATTTTCTTCCAGACCCTGCAATTGAATTTCGTCTGATGTTTTGCCATGCGCCACACCGGCCAGCGCCACAAAGACCAGAATGCCAGTCAGGGCCAATCGTATTGTGACGGGGGATGAAATTTGATTATGTGTCAATGAGTGACCGCCCGGTCATATCGCCTGGCTGATCAAGTCCAAGCAAGTCGAGGATGGTCGGGGCAAGATCGGCAAGCGAGCCATCATTCAGCCCCGCGACCCTGCCCGGGCCATTGACCAGCACCACCGGCACCCGGTTCAAGGTGTGGGCGGTGTGCGGACCACCATTGCCATCGGACATGGTCTCACAATTACCATGATCGGCGGTAATTAATAATACCCCATCGCAGGCGGTCACCGCAGCTTCCAGCCGCTCCAGACAGTGATCCAGAGCCTCCACGGCTTTGCAGGCCGCAGGCATGATACCCGTATGACCAACCATATCGCCATTGGCGAAATTGACCACGATAAAGTCATAGGTTGCCTCGCCGAGCACCCGAACCAGATGGTCGGTCACCTGAGCGGCCGACATTTCCGGTTGCAAATCATAGGTTTTGACGTTTGGTGAGGGAACCAGAATTCGATCTTCGCCGGGATATTCGTCTTCCCGCCCGCCGTTGAAAAAGAATGTTACGTGGGCATATTTCTCGGTTTCTGCGATACGGAGCTGGCGCAACCCGGCGTTTGAGACAATCTCGCCGAGAATATTTTGCAAGCCCAGGGTGGGAAACATAATTTTCATGAATTTATTAAGATGGCTGGAATATTCCACCATACCCAGACAGGCCGCAAAATTCACCAGCCGCGGGCGATCATATCCGTCAAAGTCAGGGTCAACCAGTACGGCGAGAATTTCACGCACCCGGTCGGCCCGAAAATTCGCCATCAACAGGCCATCTCCATGGGCCATGCCGGTATACTCTGCAATCACCACCGGGTTCATGAATTCATCAGATCCTTGGGCGGCGTAACAGGACTTGATGGCCGAGAGCGCGTCAGTTGCCCGCTCGGCCTCACCATCAATCAGGGCATTGGCGGCAGTAGATACCCGCTCCCACCGATTATCCCGGTCCATGGCATAGAACCGCCCGCAAACCGTGGCAATACTGGCTTTAGTAAAACCGGATATATCGTTCAGGAACCGTTCCATATACGCCAGAGCACTGGTCGGCGGTGTATCGCGGCCATCGAGAAAGGCATGTATGGCAACGGTTATACCGGCGTCTGACAGGCAACGCACCAGTTCCACCATATGATCCTGATGGGAATGGACCCCGCCCGGAGACAACAGCCCGGTCACATGGCAAACCCCGCCTGTCTCGATCAACCGGTCGCACAGGGACTTCAGTGCAGCAATCTCGCCCAGTTCCCCATTGGCAATGGCATCATTGATACGCGGCAGGTCTTGCATGACCACGCGCCCGGCACCGATATTGGTGTGGCCGACCTCGGAATTACCCATCTGACCATCGGGCAGGCCCACGTGCCCCTCGCTGGTATGAAGGCGACCCACAGGCCAGCGGGTCACCAGAGCGTCCCAGGTGGGTGTCTGGCCTACGGCGATGGCATTGTCATCGGTGCGCGGCCCGTCGCCCCAACCATCGAGGATACACAGAACGACGGGGCGTGAGATTTCCCGTGAGTTTACACGTGAATTAACAGTAGCGGGTGTGTCAGTCATAAAGATTCCCGAATTTTTCTAGGATTTTTCATTATTATATAGAACGATCACACCCTTTGGCGAGACAAAGCATAAACAATTAGCCATATTTATAAACTCAAGGCTCAACCCAAATCATACCGACGAGGAAACCTCATGAACCGAGAAGGCTCATCATATAATTTTACCACCGCGATCACACGAACGCCGTCCAACAGCATCACCGAGGGGCTGCGCGCCAACGACCTGGGCAACCCCAGCGCCGAACAATTCAAGGCAGACCATGGGCTTTATATTGCCGCTTTACGCCGTGCAGGCCTCGCAGTTGAAGTTTTACCCGCCCTGGAAGAATACCCGGATTCGGTTTTCGTGGAAGATACGGCCTTGTGCCTGAGCGACGTTGCCGTGACCTTGGCACCCGGCGCACCAAGCCGTCTGGGGGAACGCGAGACGATCAGACAGGCCCTTGCCGGGCATTACGATCATATTGTGGATATCGAAAATGGCTTTATGGATGGTGGTGATATCATGATGACCGATGCGGCCATTCTGGTGGGATTATCCGAACGCACAAATCAGGCCGGTCTCGATGACCTGCGAGCCAAATTAATGCCGTGGGATTACACCGTTGAGAGCGTTGATACCCCGCATGGCGTACTGCATTTCAAAACCGATTGTTCCTTGCTGGACAGCGAAACCATACTGGCCAGCTACAGGCTGTCCGGCGCGGATTGTTTCCAGAAGTTCCGCGTGCTGGAAGTCCCCCGCGGCGAAGAAACCGCCGCCAACTCAATCCGGGTCAATGACCGGGTTATCGTCTCTGCGGGTTTCCCCAAGACAGCAGAGATGCTGGATAAAGCAGGATTTTTGGTTGATGTGGTGCCCACCGGACAAGCCGCGTTAGTCGATGGCGGACCGAGCTGTATGTCCCTGCGTTTCAACCTTTGATCTAATCACGGTGGTAAGGATGGCCCGACAGGATGCATTGTGCACGGTAAACCTGTTCTGCGACCAGGGCGCGGACCAGCATGTGGGGCCAGGTCATGCGGCCCAGGGAAATGGTCAGATCGGCGCGCTGTTTAAGCGAGCCGTCGATGCCGTCGGCACCACCGATAATAAACACCAGATGCCGCACGGCGTTATCCTGCCAGTGCTCTATTTTATGGGCCAGATCACGGCTGGCCAGCTCGCGTCCCCGCTCATCAAGCACGATGACGGCAGCACCTTCGGGAATTTTGGTGCTCAACAGGGCCGCTTCGCGTTGTTTCAGTTGCTCTGCTGAAAGCTTGCGGTGCTCGACAACCTCGATCATCTCGAAAGGCCAGGTAATCCGGTTGGCATAGGTCTCAAAAAGATCCTTTTCGGGGCCAGCTTTCAAGCGGCCCACGGCAATCAACGATATTTTCATGGCGGCACCTGAGCATCAGCTTTATGCCGAGGCGACAGAATTATCCCTCGGCGGTACGGTCCAGATCTTTTCCAGATTATAAAAATCGCGAACTTCAGGGCGGAACAGGTGAACGATAATATCACCTGTATCAATCAGAACCCAGTCGCACTGGCCTGCCCCTTCTACGGAAATGGCGGAACAGCCGGCCGTTTTCAATGTGTTGTGGAGATGGTCCGCCATAGCGCTGATCTGGCGCTGTGAGGTGCCGCTGGCAACAACCATATAATCAGCAATACTGGTTTTGCCTTTGAGGTCGATAACGACAATATCTTGTGCCTTGTCATCATCGAGCGAGGTTTGCACCATGTCCAATGCAGTATTGGCGCTGGGTGCCTTTTTCATAGTCTCTATGGTCGTCTCCTCTCGTAATGTAACATTACAGTATTATAGCATTAAAGAGTTAAAAAATGCTCACGGTCCTGATTTAGTCCATATTGATGGATCAATCCTGCGACCGTATTCGGGTCGATGATTCCGGATTTGTAGGGGTTTCCAGAAACATCCACGCTGGTGCCGTTGCATCAACCAGTTCCGCACTTTTCAAAGCATCCATGCGGTGGCCCGAAAAATGCATTGCAGCATTGCATGATAGCACACTTTCAGAATAGTCGGGTCTGGAAAAAATCGCAATGGGCAGTATATCAAAAATGGATTTCCATTCCTTCCATTGATCAATTTGTAACATGTTATCGGCACCCATTATCCAGACAAATCCGATTTTTGGAAACCGGGCCGTAAGCTGGCCCAGGGTATCGGCACTGAAGGTGGTGCCCAGTTTATGTTCCACATCACTGATAATAATATTCGGATTATGTCGGGCCATGTGTTCGCAATGTTCCATGCGTTCATCAAATGACGCCATATCCTCCGTTGACTTCAGCGGGTTTTGCATTGAGACCAGCCACATGACCCGGTCCAGAGCCAGATGTTTCAGCGCCAGTTCAGTAATATGCAGATGCCCTTCGTGGGCCGGATTAAAAGAGCCGCCCAGCAAGCCAATCCGGTTGCCTGGCGGGGGTGGGATCATGACCGGCAATGACCATCTCCCCTGACCAGATATTTCATACTGGTCAGTTGATCCACGCCAACCGGCCCGCGGGCATGAAGTTTACCGGTGGAAATTCCGATCTCGGCACCCATACCGAACTCGCCACCATCGGCAAACTGGGTGGACGCATTGTGCATGACAATGGCCGAGTCGACCTCATTGAGGAAACGGGCAATGGAGGCGGGGTCTTCGCTGATAATTGTTTCTGTGTGCGACGATCCATAACGGGCAATATGGTCAATTGCCGCGCCCACACCGTCAACAACGGCAACGGAAATTATCGCATCGAGATATTCGGTACCCCAGTCCTCATCGGTGGCTGGCTGACAGCGACTATCGAGATCACACATCACATCATCGCCCCGGATGGTGCAACCCGCCTCGATCAGGCCGTCCAGGATATCACCCGCCAGAGACAAGGCTGCCCGATCAATTAACAGGGTTTCTGCCGAACCGCAAATCCCGGTCCGGCGCATCTTTGAATTGACCACGATGGAACGTGCCTTCTGCGGATCGGCACCTGCTGCGACATAAATATGGCAAATGCCTTCCAGGTGTTTGAATAAAGGCACCTTGCTTTCGGCTGTGACACGCTCGATCAGTGACTTTCCGCCACGCGGCACGATCACGTCAATATAATCGCTCAAGCGCAGCATTTCGCCCACGGCGGCGCGCTCGGTGGTGGGTATACGCAATATACAATCTTCCGGAAGGTCAGCCTTCCGCAAGCCCAAAGTCAGACATTCAAGAATGGCCGCCGATGAATGAAAACTTTCCGAACCACCGCGCAAAATTGACGCATTGCCGGCCTTCAGGCACAAAGCCCCTGCATCAGCCGTCACATTGGGTCGTGATTCGTAGATAACGCCGATCACGCCGAGCGGCACCCTGACCCGTTCAATGCGCAGGCCATTGGGCCTGTCCCAGGCATCCAGAACAGTTCCCACCGGATCAGCCAGGCCTGCCACATCATCAAGGCCGCCAGCCATGGCCGTTATTCGAGCCTCGTCAAGCATCAGGCGATCAAGCATGGCCCCGCTCAGACCTTTTTGTTCGCCCAAAGCCATGTCTTTTGCATTGGCGCTCAATATGGCCGGGCCATGGTCGCGCAGAGCCTCGGCGGCAGCCCGCAAGGCGGTATCCTTGGTCTGGGCAGGCGCAAGGGCCAACACGCGGGCGGCGGCCTTGGCACGCGCCCCGATATCACGGACCAGAGCAGGTATATCTGTTTTGTCCATAACGCTCATATCAGCCACCCGTTACAAAAGTGCCAGATCATCGCGGTGGATAATCTCGTCACGGCCACGATAACCCAGAATGGTTTCTATTTCACTGGTTTTATAACCTTTGATCCGGGCAATATCCCGTGACGAATACGCGCTCAGACCATGGGCCAGTTCATGTCCGTCGGCAGAACGAACGATAACCGCATCCCCCCGCTCGAAGCTGCCTTCCAGGTCAGTCACACCGACTGGCAGCAAGCTTTTGCCCTGGTTCAGCGCGCCAAGCGCTCCGTCATCGATAATAATCACACCATGGGGTTTCAGGCTGCCCGCGATCCATTCCTTGCGCGCGGTACGTGGTGTGTCACTCGGCACAAACCAGGTGCACCGCGCACCGGCTTCAAGCTTGCCCAGCGGATTATTCACCGCACCTTTTGTGATGACCATGGCACAACCGGCATTGATGACAATCTTTGCAGCAACCAGTTTGGTGATCATGCCGCCGGAACCCACATCAGAACCTGAACGACCGCCCATGGCATCAATTTCAGGCGTTATCTGATGCACTACGGGCACGAATTCGGCGTCCGGCGAGAGCAATGGATCGGCCGTATAAAGCCCGTCAACATCGGATAACAGAATCAGCGCATCGGCCGATATCATGGCGGCAACCCGGGCCGCCAGACGGTCATTATCGCCAAACCGGATTTCATCGGTGGCCACCGTGTCATTTTCATTGATCAACGGCACGGCCTCGGCCTTTAACAGGGTATTGAGGGTATTGCGGGCATTGAGATACCGTTTACGGTTTTCACTGTCATCCAGTGTCATCAAGACCTGCGCCAGGGTGATATCATGTGGTGCCAGAGTTTCTTCGTAAGCATGGGCCAGGCGGATCATGCCCGTTGCCGCCGCGGCCTGGGATTCTTCCAGCTTCAAGATACCCGCGCCGAAATTCAGATGGCGGCGGCCAATGGCAATGGCTCCCGATGAAACAAGAACCACATCCTGACCGCGAGCCCGGCACCGGGCAATGTCGTCCGCCAAAGACCGTAACCAAGCCTTGCGCACGGTGCCATCATTCGGGTCAACCAATATGTTAGAGCCGATTTTAATGACGATACGACGACACTTTGACAGATAGTCAGAGCTGATGATTTGATCACTGGCGGGCTGTTTCATGGGGAATAAGCTATATCTTCGGACAATTCTGCCCGCTGGTTTTCCCGTTCCTGATTGATGATGGCAAAAATCCGGACCGACAGTTCCGTAAGGCCATGTCGGGCAACCGCAGAAATAGCATGAATTTCATCAACGCCTATATTTGCCGCTTCTGCCAATTCGATTTTCTTGGCCGCTATGTCGTCTTCCTGCAAGGCGTCGCACTTGTTGAGAACCATCAACATGGTTTTGTCCTGCAAATTCGCACCATAAGCTTTCAGCTCTTCACGGACGGTGAGATAGGAACAACTGATATCTTCATCGGTGGCATCGATCATGTGCAACAGCACGCCACAACGTTCGATATGGCCCAAAAAGCGTGTGCCAAGACCAACACCTTCATGGGCGCCCTCGATCAGCCCGGGTATATCGGCCAGCACCAGGGTTTCATGGCCCAGGCTCACCACACCCAGGTTCGGGTGGATAGTGGTAAAGGGATAATCGGCGATTTTCGGGTTTGCCCGACTCAATACCGAGAGCAGCGTAGACTTTCCCGCATTGGGCAATCCAACCAGCCCGGCATCGGCAATCAGCTTGAGCCGTAACCAGACCCAGCGTTCCTCACCCGGCCAGCCGGGTTCAAATTTTCGTGGCGCCTGGTTGGTCGAGGATTTAAACCGGGCGTTTCCACGGCCCCCATCACCACCGTGGGCCAGCACGACTTTCTGACCAACTTCGGTCATATCGGCGAGCAGGATTTCCTTGTCTTCGCCCAGCACTTGCGTGCCGCAAGGAACTTTCAGGGTCAAAGACTTGCCGTAACCGCCGGTGCGGTTCTGGCCCATGCCGTGATTGCCGGTCTTGGCCTTGAAATGTTGCTGATAGCGGAAATCGATCAGCGTATTGAGGCCATCGACACATTCCACGATAACATCACCGCCGCGCCCGCCATCGCCACCATCGGGTCCACCGAATTCGATATATTTTTCGCGCCGGAACGACACGGCCCCGGCTCCGCCGTCACCGCTGCGTAAATAAACTTTTGCCTGATCGAGAAATTTCATAAGGATACAACCAAAATATAGTCACAAAAAAAGGAAATGGATGACCATTCCCCTTTCCGTAACAGGCTTATGGCCAGTACGACGTATTAATAGTGTGAAATGCGTCATGGTAAACGATCTCGTTTACCTTAATAATACGTCACGGCAAACCATACGGTTTGCTTGAGATTTGCTCTAGCCTACCGGGACAACAGAAACGTATGTCCGCCCGCCTGTCTTTTTATTGAATGTGACGTTTCCATCAACTTTGGCAAAAATCGTGTGATCCTTGCCAATGCCCACGTTCTCACCGGGATGCCATTTGGTACCGCGTTGACGCAGGATGATATTACCGGGAACAACCAGTTCCCCGCCATACTTCTTTACACCGAGGCGGCGACCGGCCGAATCGCGTCCATTACGGGAACTACCACCAGCTTTTTTATGTGCCATGGGGTGTTACTCCTTAGATTTCTTGGCAGCGGTCTTTTTTGCTGCCGGTTTCTTGGTTGCGGTTTCTTTAGCCGCGGGTTTTGCATCATCAGAAGCTTTTTTAGCCTTTGCTGCCGGTTTCTTGGCGGCTGGTTTGGCTTCTGCGGGTGCCTTGGCTTTTTTAGCCGCTGGCTTCTTGGCCGCAGGTTTGGCTTCAGCAGGAGCCTTGGCTTTTTTAGCCGCAGATTTAGCTTTTGGTTTTGTTCCAGTCGGGCTGACTTCCAGAACACGCAAAACGGTCTGTTCCTGACGGTGACCGTTTTTACGGCGATAATTTTGCCGACGGCGTTTCTTAAAGACAATGATCTTGTCTGCTCGGCTCTGCTCAATGATTTCAGCAAACACGGCGGCTTTTTCAACGCGCGGAGCACCAACGGTAGGCTCTTTGCCTTCTTCACCGATCATCAGCACGTTGTCCAGTGCGATGACTTCGCCTGGCTCACCTGGAATAGTTTCGACGATGACCAGATCGTCTTTCGAAAGACGGTACTGTTTCCCGCCGGTCTTAATGACTGCGAACATTTTCGCCCCAACAAACCTAGAAATTCAAAAAAACGCAAGTGCGCCCACCAAAGGACCCACCGGCTGAGTGAGGCCGAACTATACTCACACCCAAGTGGTTGTCAATGTAATAAAAGCATACTCACTATATAAAAAGGCGGAACCCCTCTGGTCCCGCCTTTTCTATAATTTTGACGCTTTGTTCGAGCTACAAAGACTGGCCGATTGCCTCTGTCATTGTTTTGGCATCACCGAACAGCATCATGGTGTTATCAGCGTAAAACAACGGGTTATCACAACCCGCATAGCCCACCGACAGAGAGCGTTTGAGGAACAGGATCGTTCCCGCCTTGTCCACGTCGAGTATGGGCATACCGGCTATAGCACTGCTCGGATCAGTCTTGGCAATGGGGTTAGTGACATCATTGGCACCGATGACAAAAGCCACGTCGGCAGTCGAGAACTCGTGGTTAATCTCCTCAAGCTCAAAGACCTCATCATAGGGGATATTGGCTTCCGCCAGCAAAACATTCATGTGCCCGGGCATTCGACCGGCCACCGGATGGATGGCGTATTTGACCTCGACCCCTTCGGCCTTGAGCTTGTCGGCCATTTCACGCAAAGCATGTTGAGCCTGTGACACAGCCATGCCGTAGCCCGGCACGATGATCACCTTGGAGGCATTCTTCATGATAAAGGCGGCATCATCACCGGCACCTGAGCGGACCGATTTGTCTGCACTGGAGGTCTGTGCCGCGCCCGCATCCGCATCACCACCGAAACCGCCGAGCAATACATTAACGATGGAGCGGTTCATGGCCTTGCACATGATATAACTCAGGATAGCACCCGATGAGCCCACAAGCGCGCCGGTAATAATCAACGCCGGATTGGACAGGGTGAACCCGATCCCAGCCGCCGCCCAGCCTGAATAGGAATTCAGCATGGACACCACAACCGGCATGTCGGCACCACCGATGGGTATAATCAACAGCACACCGATCAGGAAACACAAACCGACCAACAGCCAGTAAGCCGCTACCGATTCGCCCATGGCAAACGTAATGATGGTCGCGAAGATAACAATTCCAATCGTCGCATTGAGCATATGCTGCCCCGGAAAGGTCATGGGATTACCGCTCATGATGCCTTTCAGCTTGGCAAAGGCAATTATCGAACCGGAGAACGTAATCGCCCCGATACCGGCACCGAGCGCCATTTCCACCAGCGAGGCAGCACCGATATTTCCCGAACTGCCAAGACCGTAGGCCTCGGGGTTGTACAACGCCGCCGAAGCCACGAAGACCGCCGCCAGCCCCACCAGAGAGTGAAACCCGGCAACCAGTTCAGGCAGAGATGTCATCTCGATCTTACGGGCGATCACCGTACCGATGGAACCGCCGATCAGGATGGCGATGAAGATCGTGGTGTAACTCATCACACTTTGATCCAACAACGTGGTAACCACGGCGATCACCATGCCGATAATGCCCAGCATGTTGCCGCGTCGCGCGGTGTCGGGCGAACTTAACCCTCGCAGGGCCATAATAAAGCAAACCGATGAAATGAGGTATGCAAAGCCTGTCATATTAGCTGTCATGATATCCTCGTTATTTCTTTTTCTTGAACATGGCAAGCATGCGCTGGGTTACGGTAAAACCGCCAAAAATATTGACCGAGGCCAGCAACACAGCACAGAACCCCATCACTTGTGAAAAATCATAATCAGTGGCGGGTCCGGCTGCCAGCAAACCACCGACAATGATAACCGATGAAATGGCATTGGTCACAGCCAGCAAAGGCGAATGAAGGGCCGGAGTAACGCTCCACACCACGAAGTATCCGACAAAACATGCCAGAACAAAGATAGTGAAAAGCCCGAGGAACGGATCACTCACCACCCCACCTCCAGCAGTCAGGGCCTGTGCAACGGCGACTTCAGCCGACGATGCCAGTCTTTCGACTTTTTCCAGCAGTTCCTGTGCATGATTAATCAGATTGGTTGTCTGATCCTGAATTGTTACCGCATCCATGGTCTATTTCCCTTTGCCAGCCGCACCAGCGGTCTTGCCTGATTGTTTTGCGCTGCCACCTGTTCCCGAGGCCTTGGATTTGGGTTTAGGTTTAGGCTTGGGTTTGGCAGTGGCCTTTTCCTTCGGTGTCGCACCTGATTTTGGACTGGCCGGAGCTTTTTTCAGTCGCTCATGGACCACCGCGCCATCGCGTGTAACCAGTGTTCCGCTTACGGTTTCATCATCCCAGTCAAAAGACAGTGTCTTGGTTTCCTTGTCCACATGGGGGGCAATGAAATTAAACAGGTTTTTGGCAAACAAAGCACTGGCGTTACCCGGTACCCGGCCAGCCGTGTTTGTATAACCGACGATCTTGACGTTGTTTTTCACAACAATTTTGTTGGCCTGGGCACCGGCACAATTACCGCCTGCCTCAACAGCCAGATCGATAATGACCGCTCCGGTTTTCATGGATGCGACCATTTCAGCCGTTATCAGCTTGGGTGCCGGACGGCCCGGGATCAAGGCGGTGGTAATAACCACGTCCTGTTTCTTGATGTGCTCGGCGACGACCTGTTTTTGTTTTTCGAAATATTCAGGTGGCATTTCCTTGGCATAGCCCGTATCGGTCTGGGCATCCTTTTCCATTTCGGGATCAACGACCAGGAACTTGGCCCCCAGACTCTCGACCTGTTCGCGGGTCGCCGGGCGAACATCGGTAGCCGTGACCACCGCACCCAGTCGTCTGGCCGTAGCAATGGCCTGCAAGCCAGCTACACCAACCCCCATAATAAAGACCTTGGCCGGGGCTACTGTGCCAGCGGCTGTCATCATCATCGGGAACGCACAACCATATTCATAGGCTGCGTCGATTACCGCCCGGAAACCTGACAGATTGGACTGGGATGACAGCACATCCATGCTTTGAGCACGGCTGATACGCGGCATTAATTCCATGGCGAAGGTTGTCAGTCCTGCCTTGGCACAGGCCGCTACATCTGCGGCATTATTCAAGGCCGACATTTGTGACAGGACCATGGTGCCTTTGGCGAACTTCGAAAGCTCCTCACCCGCACCGGATGTAATGGGACATTGAATTTTCATGACCAGACCAGCCCCTTTCAGGGCGGCTGTCACATCCTTGGCGATGGTTGCTCCGGCATCCTTGAATGCCTGATCGGTCATGTTTGATCGATCTCCAGCACCTTGCTCGATAACCACATCAAACCCGAGCCCGACCAGTTTGCCGACCACATCGGGTGAACCAGCAACGCGAGTTTCGCCCGAACGGCGTTCTTTAAGAATGGCGATTTTCATACTTGTGCCTCTGTATCTGTCATATTTACGGCTGGTTTGCCGTTGGTTATTCAAAAGGATTACCTGACGAATTAACAGCCATAGACACACAACGACAACCGCCCCCGCGACATCTACACCGGTTAAGTTACGTTATGCCCTATCGGCACAAGGGATACAAGAAGAACGCTAAGGAGAATGCTAAAATTGTCGAATCATTTTATCAATACTGGCAACCGACACACTTGCGCCAAGAATAACCATGGAAATCATGAATATCAGAAATGTATAACGATGAAAATTTCCCTCGCTGGCGGATTTCAATGACCGCACTTCGCGGAGCAGGCTGGAAAACTGTTTTGCCATATACGTAATTTTACGCACTTCGTTATATTGCCAGAATTGATAGATAATCAGGACAAAGATTGCCACACAGGCTATCACGATTGTAGAGCCCGAAAGGTAACCTTCCAGACGACTACCGGGAGGGGCAAAATGGGCAATGGTGATCATCCCGCCAAACAATAACAACGTGGCGCCGACCGTTCCCCACTGTTGAGTCTTCGTAAAACGAATAGACTCAGTGGACTCCTTATACAACATGCAAAGCTCGGCATGGCTCAGATCATCGAGTGATGAAGGCTCATTCTCAAATTCGGCAACTTCATCATCTGCATCATGGCCCTTCTTCTTCTTTGCCATCGTATCATTCCAATCCGTTATTTAATTAGTCTTACAAGCCGTCACCATAGTGGAAAACAATTAAAACAAGATTTATACTCAATAATTCCTTAAATTCTGCGAGGCCACGAAATGAATATTCAGCAAGACACATCCAATCCTCCGCCCAACGCCCAGAACCGCCGCTCAGCCGAACCGGTCATCTGTTATGAGCTTGATTGTCTGCCGGACTTTGATGCTGATTTTTATGATCGGGCCAGATCCGGTATGCAGGAAATTGATCGTATTACCGTGCCACCACGCGACGCGGCATCCTTCACCGTACCGGCGGGGCATTTTTTCCGCATCATAAGTGTTGACGGCCCGCAAGTGGGTGATCTGAACCTGTGGAACGCCCATGATCTAACCGAGCGTTTTTTCAGCGGCAAGACAAGACAGCTCCATGCCAGCCATGTCACGACCGGCGACCGGCTCTGGAGCACCCTGCCCGGATTGCGACCCATGGCAACCATCACCCATGATACCCTGGGCTGGTACGGCTGGGACGAAGACGGTGCCGGTGTGCATGACGTTATTGGCACGCGCTGCGATCCCTACACCAACTTTATGTTGAAAGGCGTGGATTACAATTATTGCTGTCATTCAAACCTGACACGCGCCCTGGCAAAGGCCAAATCCATCACCGTTGATGCCGCCGAACCCAACATCCACGACGTCCTGAATGTGTTCATGTGCACCGGCTTTACCCGAGACACCCACCAGTATTTCATGAAGGCAAGCCCGGTGCGGCCCGGTGATTATCTGGAATTTTTCGCCGAGATCGACCTGCTGGGTGCATTATCAGCCTGTCCTGGCGGCGATTGTGGCAGCAGCCATTCCGATGACAACACGCCTTGTTACCCCTTATCGGTAGAGATATTCAAACCCGCCGAGGCTTTCCTTGCTGACTGGTCAGGACCGGTGCGAAACACCTACGGTGGCAATCACGGCGCATGAAGATTATGGAAAACATCGCCTTGCGGCTGCACACCTTCAATATGACAGCGGTGCCACAGGGCATAAAACAACAGGCTCCAGGCAGCCTGGCCCTGACGTTTCGTACGCGCAGACCCCGTAGCAGAGAATAAGCTTTCCACCGAACCAGGCTGGCACATTTCCGCAATAGCCGGAGAGCCCGCGACCATCTTGCCGAGCCGATCTCCTTTGGCCGCTATCCAGTCGGCCACCGGTACGGTGAAACCCTTTTTGCGCGCGAACGGTTCGGCCTCGGGCAGGGTTTTATGGAGCCACTTGCGCAACAGCCATTTACCCAAAGTCGGGGCGAACGGATTAAGGCCGGTGCGGCGAACCTTTAATGCATCGGGCAACCGAAAAGCAAAATCTGCCAGCACCGGGTCGATAAACGGCACCCGGCCTTCGATGCCATTTGCCATCAAACACCTGTCTAACTTGGTCAACAGGTCATTGGGCAGCCAGTCGGCTATATCGACGGCTTGTGCGACTTGTAATCGGGTACGGTGGAGATTTCCCTCACTGGCTTCCGCACGGGCAATGCCGAAGCGCCAATCGGGCGGTTCGCGGCGTAAAATTCCAAGACCGTCAAAAATCCCCCGCCTGCGCATGGGGCGACCACCCAGAATGTGCCAGCGCATGGCCGATCTGTAGCGGCCATAACCGGCGAACAGTTCGTCCCCACCTTCGCCGGACAGGATAACCTTGATCCCGGCCTCGCGCGCGGTCATGGCCAGTTTATAAGTGGGCAGAATAGCATAATCGGCCACCGGGTCGTCCATGGCTGCGGCAACCCTGGGCAGCAGGTTCCAGAAATCCTCTTCACCGAAACTGACTTCCTCATGCTCGGCACCTACCCGGGCCGCAAGTTTTCGGGCATGGGCGCGTTCGTCATGAACCGCATCACTATCAAACCCGGCGGTAAAGGCATAAACCGGACGCACGTTCAGCCTTGCCATCATGGCCAGCACAGCCGACGAGTCGATACCGCCCGACAGGAACATGCCGTAATCCACATCGGCTCGTTGATGCAAGTCGATACTTTCTTCCAGATATTGATCAAGCAGCACCATGGCGTCTTCTTCGGTCAGCCCGCGCACCTCGCCAACCGGCAGAGCCTGATGCAGGTGGCGCTCTACAATGCGGCCTTTTTCGACAACCAGCACCTCGCCAGGCATTACCCGCTCGATCCCGGCAAAGGGCGTCTGGCGGCCGGTGGTAAATTGCAATTGCAGCAGTTCATCGCGTTTGTCTGTAACCAGTTCTGCATTTACCAATCCAGCCTTGATCAGGGCCTGAGGCTCCGACGCAAAAGCAAAACCTTGTGACGTCTGGGTATAATAAAGCGGTTTGATGCCAAACGGATCGCGAGCCAGTACCAACCTGTCTTTTACCGGATCATCGATGGCGATGGCGTACATGCCGCGCAGGTGTCGAACGAAATCCAGCCCATATCGACCATAAAGATGGAGCGGTGGCTCGCAATCCGAATTGGTCGTAAAATTACAATCCGTCAGGCCCTGACGCAATTCCCGGTAATTATAGATCTCGGCGTTGGCAATCAGGGCCACTCTGAATTTACCCTGCGGGCCGCCGGATTTACCATCCGGGCCATAAAGCGGTTGGTCACCGCCAGCCAGATCGATGATTGCCAGTCGTGTCTGGACCAGACCCAGCCCAGGGCGCACATGGTAACCCTGTCCATCGGGGCCACGGTGGGCCATGGCGTGGGACAACCGGTCCAACAAAGACTGGTCCGGTGTCTCTCCATTGAGTGTTTGCAAGCCGGCTATGCCACACATTATCCCGGCCCCGTAATGTGTGCAAAGAAGTCCTTGTACCGGGCCACAACAGCCGCCTCGGTAAAGCTTGCTTCATAAGCCGCCCGGCCGTTGCGCGACAGCCCAACCGATAACTCATCATCATCCAGCACGGATTTGATGGTCGATGCCAGAGCCTCACAGTCATCAACAGGACATAACATCCCGTTCTCACCGGCCCGTATCAGCTCAGTTGGTCCTTGTGAGGCTGCGGCAACCACCGGACGCCCGGCGGCCCAGCCTTCGATCACAACATTACCCAAGGGTTCATGGCGTGATGGGCATACCATGACATCACAACTGGCCAGCAAAGCCGAGACATCCTGTCGCCAGCCCAGAAAACGCACCCGGTCAGTAAGGTTTAATGTACGCACTTGGGCTTCCAGGGCACCACGTTGCCCCCCCTCGCCCGCAATCCACACATACACACCATCGAGCCGGGCCACCGCATCAAGCAGAACATCGAACGCCTTGTTGGTGTGCAGCCTGCCCAGTGATAACAATAACGGTGCCCCGTCAGGCGTCGAAAAGTCTTGCCTTGAGACCGCCTGAGCCGGATCGATGGTAACAAAATTCGGCAGGTACTGGGCCCGCTCTCCGGGCCAGCCCTCAGCGATGAGATAATCAACAATCCCGTGGGTATTGCCAATAATATAATCACAGTGGCGATAGTATTTTAGATTATAAAACCCGCCCTGTCTGGCGACCAGTTTGTAACCGCCATCTGTATGGTTACTGGCTGGCATCATTTTTGTTGCCCGGTTCATCCAGGTCAGCACAATATCTGGTTTGTAGTCATCCACAATCTGTTTCAGCTGGCGGGGTGTCTTGAAATCCAGCCCGCCGCCGAAGCCCAACTGAACCGGCTCAATGCCAGCTTCGCGCAGGCGAGAAGCACGCCCTGTATTTTTTCGGATAACGATTTTCTGATCCAGACCAGCCCGCTGGAAACCTATAGCCAGACGCTCGAAAAAGGCTTCCGCGCCGCCGTTATCGGCCCCGGCCATGGCCTGAAGCACACGCATTCAGTCGTTCTCCAGTTTAGCCTTGAGGTGAGAAATCAGCGGATACAGCCCGGCGCAGATGGCGATTAACAAACCGTAACCGCCCTCGCGATAACCTTTGCGCGATACGTAACATTTAAAAAATCGTGAAAATACACGCCGCACGTTATTGGCCGTCGAGCCGATCTCGCCAAGCTCACGCATATCGCGGGCCTTGGCCGTGGAATAACTGTCAAGACGGCGGATCATATCGGATATGTTGCGATCAACATAATGCTCCAGCGCGCCGCCCAGTCGCGGCCCCTTGGTTCCTGTCCATGTCAGGCTGGGGTGGACCCGTTGAGCCCCCCATGTCTTGACGCCTTTGCGCGACAACCGGGGCACCGCAGACGTGCCGAAAGACGCGCCCCAACCATAGCGTACCAGCCGCACGCCGATGTAATTATCAATGGGTACCTCGTGCCAGCCATAACTCGACGTCTTAACTGCCTCAAGTACACATCGGGCCAGTTCATCGTTGACCAGTTCGTCACAATCGACTTCCAGAATCCAGCTACCCTGACAATGCTCCAGCCCGGCATTACGTCGGTCGCCCTCGATATCCCACGATCCTTCCAGCAATCGCTGGGTATAACTCATGGCGATAATTTTGCTGTCATCACTGCATTTATCCAGCACCACGACAATTTCATCGGCAAACCCCAGCCGGTCCAGACAGGCCGCCAGACGGTCTTCTTCATTATGGGCAACGACCAGCGCACTCAGGGCGATGTTGCTCATCAGCTTACCCTCTGCCAGAGTTCGCGGGCGGCTTGTTCAACCCGGTCCACCGACAGGCTGGCCATTAAATCCAGATGGTCAGCATTGCGGTGATCGTAATCTGGCGGGAACACATCCGCACAGTCCAGATCGCCGCGCACAGACATAGCTTTGTTACCCCACGGTGCGTAATTCTCTTCACGCGACGGTCCGAACAATCCCAATGTGGGGATGTTTGCGGCAGCCGCCATGTGCATCAGCCCGGAATCGTTGCCAATGAATAAATCCGTCCTTTCCAGTGAGGCATAAACCTCCAGCAAACTCAGTTTTCCCATGCAATCAATCATCTGGTCCCGGGCGATGCCCGAAAACAGATCGGTGGCCTGATGACGTTCGCTTTCGGCCCCAAACACCAATACCCTGGCGCCGGGCAGGATACCCTGATCTCCGGTCAGCCTACCCACCAAATCGACAAAATTACCGGCTGACCAGGTCTTTGGTTTCCAGTTGGCAACCGGAGCAATGGCGATAACCGGGGTGCCGGGTGGAACGATCTGTTCTGCCTTGCGAGATTGCTGTTCGTTATACCATAACCGTGGACCCGGCGGATTGTCTTTCAGACCCATCATGGCGGCCAGCCGGATAACCTTGTGATCAGACAGGTGTGATCGTCCCAGATGCCAGTTTTGTTTATTTGCCAACAGATACGACAAGGGCGTATTTCGGATATCGACAATGCAGTCCCAATAATTGCCCACACAGGCACGCCACATATCAATCCAGTGCAGTGACCAGCGTTTCTTGCGCATGACCATAACCCGTTCCAGCCCCGGCACAGCCTCGAACAAGCTTGCCGCATCCGGGCCACAGACAACCGTCACCCTGGCGCCGGGGTGACGCTCTAACAGGTGATGCAGCAACCCTGTGGAAAGAATTGCATCGCCGATTCGGGTAGCTGTGATAAAAAGAATTTTCATAGATTGCTTTATACGTCCATATTCAGGGTCAGTCCCCATTAATTCCATACAATTCTGTTGGTCAGGAAGGATACGAATACAAGAAGGCAAGCGCAAGGACATGCCGGGCATATTCGAGCATTGTTTTCGCAGGTAGGCGTAGCCTTCCTGATCAACCCTTTCGGGCGGGGTAATTTTGCCCTCTGGCTACGTTGAAAAGACTTGAAAACCATGGGGTTGCCTGCGCCTTTCCGCCTAACCAGAGGGCAAAATTTCCTCCGCAGAATGGATGGAATTAATAGGGTCTGACCCTAGGGGCTTGCAAAGATAATGGTATCTCTTAAATATGATAGGCCATGGAGAGAAGCATCATGACAGACAGTACCTGTGTTATCCTGAAACAACGTGGGGTGATCGCCATCAACGGCAGCGATGCCCGTGAGTTTCTGCAAGGCATCGTCACCTGTGACGTAGACAAGGTCTCGTCCCGGACAACCCTTTACGGTGCCTTCCTGACACCTCAGGGGAAATACCTGTTTGATTTTTTCATAGCCGAACGGGATGGCGCCTTGTTGCTGGATGTAGAAAAATCCCGCATCGGTGATTTCATCAAACGACTATCGCTCTATAAATTACGCGCTGATGTGGCCCTGAACGATGTAAGCGATCAATATCAGATCAGTGCCTTGTTCGGGGGCGCAAGCGAAGAATCCGAAGCTGGCAGCACACAACAACGTGGCAGCGGCCTGATCTATACCGACCCCCGGCTCAGCAAGGCAGGTCAGCGCACCATCATGCCGCTCGATGATCCATCCGCCGTATCAAACAACAGCGGCTCACCAGAGGTCTATGAACAACACCGTCTGGCTTTGGGGTTACCCGATAGCGGGCTTGACCTGATTGCCGAGAAATCCATGTTGCTGGAATATGGCTTCGATGAACTGAACGCTATCGACTGGCAGAAAGGTTGTTACATGGGCCAGGAAGTCACGGCCCGGACCAAACATCGCGGACTGGTCAAGAAAAGGCTTGTCTGCGTCCATATTGACGGCAAAACACCCCACCCAGGCAGCCGGATTATGGCCGGTGACCGCGATGCTGGCGAGATGCGCTCGGGCCTTGGAAATCAGGGACTGGCGCTGGTTAAACTGGACTATTTCAAACATTGTATTGAAACATCAAGCACCCTGAGCACCGAGAACGCCACCCTGACCCCGAGGAAACCCTTTTGGGCGATTTTCTGAAAAATCTTTTCCGGGCAGCCTTCCCGTCTGATACCAGGCGGGTCGGCTATAATTCCTTTGGCGAACCGGGGACCAGCGACGCGGTGCTGAACCTTTCGCGGGACATGCTGAAAATTGTCAATACGGCCTACCGTCGCCGGTTTATGGAATTCGGTTCGCAACCGCGTGGTGTCTACTGGAGCAGTGCCCAAAGTGTCCAGCAACGCTTCGAGCTGTTGTGTCAGATTTTCGAGCCAGACGATATCAAAGGCGGTGAAGCGTCCATTGCCGATCTGGGATGCGGTTACGGTGCGCTGTATGATTACCTGTCGGGCCACCCGGTCATGCGCGGGGGCACCTATCACGGCTACGATATCTGTGAAGACCTGCTCGATGCCTGCAAGGACCGTATCAATGATCCGCGTGTCCAGTTTCATCATTCCATGCGCGCCACACAGGATGCCGACTATTCCATAATATCAGGTACCTTTAATCTGAACGTCAACGCCGATGAGAACCAGTGGCTGGCCTATGTTCTGGCGTCCTTACAGGATATCTGGGATAAAACGGAAAAAGGACTGGCTTTCAATATGCTCGACATCAGGGCCAAAAGCACACCCGATGGCCTGTATTATGCGGACCCATCAGTGTTTGAGGGATTTTGCCGCAGCCATCTGTCCAATTCCGTAGAACTCATCACCGATTACGGCCTGCCCGATTTTACCATTCTTGTGCGTCGTACATAATCATCAGGCATAAACAAATAACAACAGAATACCGCTGGCCACCAGAGCCATGCCAATCAGCTCGAGACGGGATATTTTCTCATGGAAAAAGAAGTATGAGATAGCCAGGGCAAACAGGAACTCGATCTGGCCCAGGGCTTTCACGAATGTTGCCCGCTCCAGGGTCATGGCCACAAACCAGCCAATGGAGCCCAAAGCAGACGTAATACCGACAAACAACGATAACCGCCATTGCCGGGCCACAAGGCGAAACTGGTGGGCACTGTCAAAGGCTATATAGACCACAGTCGTCAGGCTCTGGATAATCAGCATCACGATCAGAACCAGCCCGGCGGTAAACAAATAATCATCCAGCCCGAAGGACAGGCTGGCCCGTCTGATAGACAGGCTGCATACCGCAAATGCCAGGCCGGAACTGAGCCCGACGAGAGTCGATTTGCTCCATAACCTGTCGATTAACCGCGCACCTTCTGTTCCCGAGCGTGCCGCACTGAGCACCATCACCCCGGCCATACTGACGACGACCGACAACCACACCCCCAGACCGAAAACTTCGCCGAAAAACACCGACCCGATAAAGGCCGTCATCACCGTTTCAATCCGCGCATAGGTTACCCCAACGGCAAAATTGCGCAGGGTAAACAGATAAACCAGCAAGGCCGTGGCGATGATCTGGGTCAGGGCTGCGATCAGGGTGAAAACCAGAAAATCCTGATTAAAGGACGGCAGCGATAATTCGAACCATACCATAACAGCCCACAAATATATCGCGGCAAAGGGCAGGCCGAAGACGAAGCGCACCATGGTCGCACCCATGGCATCAAGGTGCTGGGTCAGTTGTCGCTGACCGGCGGTGCGAACAGACTGCATGGCCACGGCAAAAAGGGTTAAGACAACCCAACCCCACTGATCCCACTGATCCAAGACACTGCCTTTAATACTGGTTTGAAGCGGATTATGTATCCCGGCCTTTAATCACCGCCTGGGCGGCGGCAAGCCGGGCAATGGGCACCCGGTAGGGCGAGCACGAAACATAACTCAACCCGATGCGATAGCAAAACTCAACGGACGCCGGATCGCCACCATGTTCGCCGCAAATACCCATTTTCATGCCCGGTTGTGTGGCTTCTCCACGCTCTTTTGCGAGGGTTATAAGTTCCCCGACGCCCTCCTGATCGAGGGTCACAAACGGATCATGGGTCAGGATACCTTGGGCATAATAATCATCCAGGAACGAGCCAGCATCATCGCGGGAATAACCAAATGTGGTCTGGGTCAGATCATTGGTGCCAAAACTGAAAAATTCGGCGGATTTGGCGATCTCGCCAGCCCGCAACGCAGCCCGGGGCAGCTCGATCATGGTACCCACCAGATAGTCAAATTCTATTGATTTTTCAGCCTTGACCTGATCGGCAACACGATCAACCAGTACCTTGAAAAATTCAAATTCACGCAAGTTTACGATCAGCGGTATCATCACCTCAGGAACCACCTTGCCCCCACCGGCGGTAATATCGGCGACCGCCTCGAAGATTGCCCGGGCCTGCATTTCATAGATTTCCGGGTAGGTCAGACCCAGACGACTGCCACGGTGACCGAGCATGGGGTTGACCTCGCGCAGCTCCTCGGCGCGGGCATGGACAGCCGCCACATCGATACCGGCGGCGACCGCAACATCGGCGACTTCCTCCTCTCCGTGGGGGATGAACTCATGCAAGGGTGGATCGAGCAGGCGGATTGTGACCGGCAGACCCTCCATAATATTGAACAACTCGATAAAATCAGCCCGCTGGTAGGGTAATAATTTAGCCAGGGCAATTTTTCGGGTCTCGATGTCTCTGGCCAGGATCATCTCGCGCATGTGTATGATGCGCGCGGGGTCAAAAAACATGTGTTCGGTTCGGCTCAGACCGATGCCTTCGGCGCCGAATTTTAGCGCCGTGGCAGCATCGAGCGGCGTCTCGGCGTTTGTGCGCACACCCATGGTACGGATCTCGTCGACCCACTCCATCAACTCGGCAAAGGCCCCGCTCAGTTCGGGCTGAACCATGGGCACAGCCCCTTCCATGACCTCGCCGGAGGTGCCATCGATGGTGATGATATCACCTTCACGGTAAACCGTACCGTAAACGGTCATGGTCTTACTGGTGTAATCGATTTTCAGATCTCCGGCGCCGGAAATACACGGTGTTCCCATGCCACGAGCCACCACAGCGGCGTGACTGGTCATGCCACCACGGGCCGTCAGCACGCCTTGCGAGACATACATGCCGCTAATGTCATCCGGGCTGGTTTCGGTGCGAACCAGAATAACGTTTTCCTTGTTGGCGACCCAGGTTTCGGCATCCTTGGAGGTAAAAACAATTCGCCCCACAGCCGCTCCCGGGGAAGCCGGCAACCCGGTAACAATAATCGTGCGTTCGGCGTCCTGATCCAGCATGGGGTGCAACAGTTGGTCAAGCAGATGAGGATCGATCTGCATGATGGCTTCGGACTTGCTCAACAATCCCTGTTTGTGCATATCGAGGGCAATGGTCAGGGCGGCTTTTGCTGTCCGTTTGCCAGAGCGGGTCTGCAACATCCACAGGCGACCCTTTTGCACCGTGAATTCCATATCCTGCATGTCTTTATAATGATGCTCCAGCACTTCGCGCACCTTGCAAAGCTCGGCATATTCATCGGGCATGGTATCTTCAAAGGTTGGCAAGTCACCGTACTGGGTTTCCTGATCCGCGTTGGTCAGAGGCTGAGGGGTGCGGATGCCTGCAACCACATCTTCGCCCTGAGCATTGATCAAGTACTCGCCATAAAACTGGTTTTCGCCGGTCGCCGGGTTGCGGGTAAAACAAACCCCGGTGGCACATTCATTGCCCATATTGCCGAACACCATGGCCTGAACATTAACTGCGGTACCCCAGCTTTCGGGAATACTGTGCAGCTTGCGATAGACATTGGCCCGCTCATTCATCCAGCTTTTAAAGACTGCAATGATGGCACCCCATAACTGTTCATTGGGATCTTGCGGAAAAGCCTTGCCGGTTTCGTTTTCCACTTCACGTTTGTACTGGTTGATGATGTCTTTCCAGTATTCCGCAGTCAAATCCGTATCCAGCGTCACATCCAGGCGTAGTTTGGTATCTTCGAGAATATCTTCAAAGATCGCATAATCCACACCGAGAACCACATCACTGTACATCTGGATAAAGCGGCGATAACTGTCATAGGCAAACCGCTCATCGCCACTGGCCTGGGCCAGCGAAACCACTGTTTGATCATTCAGCCCCAGATTAAGCACCGTATCCATCATACCCGGCATGGACGCCCGGGCACCTGAGCGAACAGAAACCAGCATGGGATTGTCGCCTGAACCAAACGGCTCGCCCATAATGTCTTCCATCTGTGCCATAGCCACGCCCATTTCGGCTTCCAGAGTATCGGGGAAGGTGTTTCCATGGGCGGTATAATAGTTGCAGATTTCCGTGGTAATGGTGAAACCGGGCGGAACATCGATACCCAGTGATGACATCTCTGCCAGATTGGCTCCCTTGCCACCCAGCAGAGCCTTCATTCCGGCGTTGCCTTCGGCCTTGCCACCACCAAATGTATAAATGTTCTTCTTCATATTAGGGTCTTTCCAGACTAGCCTTCAATTTTTGAAAAATCCGCAATGGGATCGAACGTGCGCCGCACACTGGCTAATAAATTGAGCCTGTTAGTGCGTAAATCAAGGTCTTCACTATTGACGGTCACGTGATCGAAAAAATCATCCACCACCGGTCGAGCCGTCGCCAGACAGCCCATCACGTTGGCAAAATTTTCGGTATCCAGAGCCGACAGTATCTCCGGGGTGATGGTCTGCAAATGAGCCATCAGGGCCTTTTCCTCGTCTTGTTCCAAAGCACCCGCGTCAACGTGACCATCATAGGCAACACCGTCTTTCTTTTCCTCGATGCGCAGGATATTGCTGGCCCTTTTATAGGCGTTCAGCATATTGGCCCCGTCTTCGGATTTCAGAAATACACCGAGACTATCAACCCGGGCCAGCAGGCGAACCAGATCGTCCTCACCGCCAAGGGCAAACACCGCGTCGATTAAATCATGGCGGACACCACGTTCGCGAAGGTGGACTTTCAGTCGTTCGGCAATGAAGTCCATCAGGCCATCAGCCTTGCGACCATACAGGTCTTCGGCAAAAGCAATAACCAAACCCAGTGGCAGGCGCAGTTTGTTCTCGATGATTAACCGGATCACACCCAGTGCCGCCCGGCGCAAGGCAAACGGGTCTTTCGAACCTGTCGGTTTCTCATCGATCCCGAAAAAACCCACCAGAGTATCAATTTTGTCAGCCAGCGCCACACACACACTAAGCGGTTTGTCGGGACAGACATCACCGGGACCAAGTGGCGAATAGTGATCGGCAATAGCATGGGCAACGCCATCATTTTCGCCATCAGCCAGCGCGTAATAGCGCCCGATAACCCCTTGCAGATCGGGGAATTCGGCGACCATGCCGGTTGACAGATCAGCCTTGGCCAGATGGGCGGCACGGCGGGCATTTTCCGGTGTACTGCCCTGAACATATTTTGTTAATTCTTCGGCCAGCGAGGCGATCCGCTCGATTTTGTCGGCCAGTGTGCCCAGCTTGGCATGAAATACCCGATCAGCCAGTGCGCCTACCCGCTCAGCCAGTGGGATGGTGCGATCGGTATCCCAGAAAAACCGTGCATCTGCGAGCCGGGCACTGAGCACCCGCTCATTACCGGCAACCACCTGTTTACCGCCATCGACGGTCTCGGTATTGGCCACCACGATAAACCGGTTGGCCAGAGCGCCGTCCCCATTGAGACAGGAAAAATACTTTTGGTGGGCGCGCATGGAAGTGCTTAGCACCTCGGGCGGCAGGTCCATGAAATCATCATCGATTTTGCCCATCAACACCACCGGCCATTCCACCAGCCCGGTAACTTCATCAAGCAGGCCCCTATCGTCTTTCAGGCTCAATCCTTCACTGGCCGCCAGTTTGGCCGCACCGGTCGCAATCAGTTCACGCCGCTCGGCGGGGTCGATCATCACGTTGGCGGTATTCAGTTTGGTCTTGTAATCATCGAAGCCGGAAACCGGGATTGTTCCGGTGGATAAAAACCGGTGGCCGCGTGTTTGCATACCGGACGAAACCGGCCCGAAATCAAACTCCAGAACCGAGCCGCCAAACAGGCATAAAATACTGTTGATGGGGCGAACCCAGCGCATGTCATACCCGGCCCAGCGCATGGATTTGGGCCACGGCAAGGCGGCTAGGGCGGTGGTGATAATCCCCGGCAATACACTTGCAGCGTCCACACCGGATTTGTTGATGACCACGAAATAAAACTCACCCTTGGGCAACTGGCGTTTCTCGCATTGCTCCAGGGTCATGCCGATAGAGCCTAAAAAACCCTGGATGGCTTTGTCGGGCGCGCTGGTGGACGGGCCTTTGCGTTCCTCGGCAATATCGGGTGTGCGCTGCGGGATACCATCGGCCACAAAGATCAGGCGGCGCGGGGTAACAAACGAACGTGCGTTAGAAAACTCAAGCCCGGCGGCCTTCAGACCATCACACATCAATCGTTTGAGATCATTACAGGCACGGGCCTGCATTCGGGCCGGGATTTCCTCTGACAGGATTTCCAGCAACAATTCAGCCATCAGCCCTGCCCCCCGGTATCAGGCGTTTTATGGCTGTCGACCCACATCTCGCACACGGCCTTTGACAGAGCGCGTACCCGGCCAATATAGGACGCCCGCTCGGTCACGCTGATCACCCCGCGGGCATCGAGCAGATTAAACAAATGACTGGCTTTCAAACACTGGTCATAGGCTGGCAATGGTTTACCGGCCGACAGGATCGCGCCACATTCCTTTTCCGCTTCGGCAAAATGACGAACCAGCATGTCCGTATCGGCGATTTCAAAGTTATAGGCCGATTGCTGCTGTTCATTTTCCAGGAAAATATCACCATAGGTTTTGCCGCCGCGATCCTTGGGCACGCCGTCCCAGTCCAAATCGTAGACGTTTTCCACGCCCTGAACATACATGGCCAGACGCTCCAGACCATAGGTGATCTCCACCGGCACTGGCGAGCAATCCATGCCACCAACCTGCTGGAAATAAGTAAATTGCGAAACTTCCATGCCGTCGCACCAGACTTCCCAGCCCAATCCCCAGGCCCCCAGCGTGGGGCTTTCCCAGTCGTCCTCGACAAAACGGATATCATGACGGTCGGGATCAATACCGATCTGGCGCAGGCTGTCGAGATACATGTCCTGGATGTCATCGGGTGATGGTTTCATCAAAACCTGAAACTGGTAATAATGCTGTAATCGGTTGGGATTTTTGCCATACCGCCCGTCGGTCGGGCGGCGCGAGGGCTGCACGTAAGCCACATTCCATATCTCGGGCCACAAGGCGGCCAGTGTGGTGGCGGGATGAAACGTTCCGGCGCCAACCTCGCTGTCGTAGGGTTGCAGGATGACACAACCGCGTTCAGCCCAAAAGGTCTGCAAACCGAGAAAAAGTGACTGAAAACAGGTTTTTTTGTCCGCCGTTATAACAGCGCCAGTGGTGGCCGTCTGGGCCATAGATTAGATCCCCTCAGAGCTTTCATTGCACTGCACAATAACCATCCCTCAAAGACTGGTCAACACAGGGAACCCGGTATTAACCCGGATAGGGACAATCGTCCCGGCCGCATGATCTGGCCCCGCTTGCCGCCACATATGAGCCACAGGTTTTACATTCGATCATCAATTCCGCGTCGTCATGGCCAGCCGGTGCAGACCGCGAGCCACCGGACGAAGAAGCCTTTTTGCGCGCTAGCATTTCTTTGCGGTGTTGCAAGTTTGTAAGCCAGCGGAAGCCGTAAAAAACGGCAGCAATGACCAATCCTGTAAACAGTAACTTTTGAAAGCTGAATCCGAACATATGCCCTTTTAGGCTCGCAAGTGTCACTCGGTCAAGGATTTAGCTTATCCTTGTAAGTCCAGAGCATCGCCGTGGCGTAAAATACCCTGGGTTTTGGAGCTGTATTCTCCGTCATCAAGGTGCAGCACCAGCCCGGGTGAGAGATACAAAGGAGCCCTACTGTTTTTGATGGCACGCACGATCACCCGACGTGCCGGATGATGGCCGCCACCCCCCGGCCACAAGGGAAACACCACGACCCCGCCAAACCGTTTATGAAGACCGACCAGAATATCACCCAGCCGATCGGCCCGGTGAACCAATGTCAGGGTGGCCTTGTGACGCAACAATCGCCAGGCGAGATCGATCCAGATGTCCAGCCCGGCGGCCCCTTCCACCGTGGCAACCAGCTTGCCCTGATCGCGCGGCTGATTACCGGCTGAAGAAGGCATGTAGGGTGGGTTGGCCATAATATGGTCGTAAGGTTCGGCTGTGATGGCAGGCGGAGGATCGGCAATGTCACCATCTATAATCGTGAGCCTGTCCTGGAAATCGTTGGCCAGCACGTTTTGTCGAGCTAACTGCGCCATAGGCTCATTCAGTTCCAGACCATCTATCGATACACTGGCCAATCGAGCGGCAAGGCACAGGCACGCCGCCCCGCTGCCACATCCCAGATCAAGCACCCGTTCGCCGGGCTGGGCGTCCACTGAGGCGGCCAGTAACACAGGGTCAATGGCCGCCCGGTATCCGCTCAGGAACTGGTTAAACATGATCCGTCCGCCAAGCAGAGAATCCGAACTGGTTTCATCTGACATAATTATTCCGCTACCCGTCTTTAAATGATGTGCTCTTTACTTGACCCACCCTGCTCAAGAAATCTATTCTTCCAGTTGCAATTATACCAGAATTTTCCGAGAGACCGGAATATGGTATAATGAGATTTAATTTATATACCGTAGGAATTCCATCGTGGGCGTTGTCATTAATCTGGACGAAAAACAGACCAAGCAACCATCGCTAGATCTTTTGGTCAGCCTTGTGGAAGACGATATCAAGGCCGTCAACAAACAAATCCTAGCCCGTATGCACAGCCCCGTCGCAATGATCCCGCAACTGGCCGGCCACATTATTGCCGCCGGTGGCAAACGGTTGCGCCCCATGCTGACCTTGGCTGCGGCGCGGATGTGTGGTTATCAGGGTGAACGCCATATTGCCCTGGCGGCCTGTGTGGAATTTATCCACACCGCGACCCTGTTGCATGATGATGTGGTCGATGAAAGCGATTTGCGCCGGGGTAATAAATCAGCCAATGCCATCTGGGGCAACAAGGCCAGCGTGCTGGTCGGTGATTTCCTGTTCAGCCGCTCGTTTGAATTGATGGTCGAAGACGGATCGCTGGAGATTCTGAAAATTCTGTCCAATGCCTCATCGGTCATCGCCGAGGGCGAGGTCCTGCAACTCATGACCTCCAACGACACCGAAACGGGTGAGGCGGAATATCTCGATGTGATCGCCGCAAAAACCGCCAAGCTGTTCGCCGCGGCGTGCCGGATCGGTGCCGTGGTCGCCGAACGCCCGGCGGTGGAAGAAGAAGCCCTTAAATCATTCGGCCAGAATCTGGGCATCGCCTTTCAGGTGATCGATGATGTGCTGGATTATTCGGCCGTGCAGGCCGAACTGGGCAAGACCATCGGTGATGATTTCAGCGAAGGCAAGATTACCCTGCCGGTTATTCTGGCTTTTCGGCGCGGCAATGACGAAGAACGGATTTTCTGGCGTCGAACCCTCGAAGATCTCGACCAGAAGGATGGCGATCTGGATCATGCCCTGGGTTTGATGCGCGCCCACGATGCCCTGAACGACAGTGTAGAGCGGGCCCGCCACTATGGTTCCATCGCCCGCGATGCACTGGGCATTTTCCCCGAGTGTCCGGCCAAACAGGCATTGCTGGAGCTTATCGAATTTTGTATCGACCGCCCCTATTGAGCCCACAACAAGAACAGCCCTGAAAGACTGTCAGTTAAGTGAACCATACACTATAATCACAGTATCGGAGTGTAGCTCAGCCTGGTAGAGCACCGTCTTCGGGAGGCGGGGGCCGGAGGTTCAAATCCTCTCACTCCGACCAATTAAATCAAGCACTTAACCTCTCTCCATCAACACAACTCAAATCTACTGTGCCCAAATTGTGCCAGCGGTCGTTAAGAACTCGAATAGCACCATCTTGATAATTAGGGGCTAAATGGGCATATCGCTGCACCATATCCAACGACTTATGACCTGTAAGATGCATCACGTCATAAAGTTGAACACCACCTTGAACGAGACGTGATACAAAGGTGTGACGAAGGTCGTGAAAACGAACATCATCAAGGCCTGCTTTTTTTCGAGCATTGTCAAAGGACGTTTTCACACGCTTTATTGCCCTTCCTTTATAAGTGAATACAGGTCCATCTTCCATAGATACAAATCCTGCCAATACAGCACATGCCCTATCTGAAAGACGGACGGTTCTGTCCTCATCATTTTTTGTTTTTCTGAAAATGACCCGTTTATTTGGCAAATCAACATTATGCCAATCAAGCCCCAAAAGTTCTGAAAGTCTGCCGCCTGTTTCTACAGCAAAAATGATTAATGGAACTAAATGTGATGAAGCAGACCTCACCAAACGTTCTTCTTCTTCTGAAGTAAGCCAGCGGTCCCGAGGCTTCAAAGTTTTAAACTTCGGGAACTTAGGAGCCTTATCTAAAAAGTCTTCTCTATATGCCTTGTTCAAGATAGCTCGCAATGTTGATACATCCTTTTGAACTGTTGCAAGACTAACATTCGCAAGCCTTTCATCCATATATTCCTGAACCACCGCCAGCGTGATTTCAGAAAGATTGAACTCTCCAAACCACTCTGAAAGCATTTTCAGTCGATAGCGGGTTTTTTCCATAAAGTGCTTTGAGTGGTCCCGTTTATGAACCTTCGCATACTTTAACAAAGCTTCTGAAAATAATACTTCAGGTTTTTTCCCAAAGTGTTCTTCCATAAAATCTTCCTTGACCCACTGTGCCGCGAGCACTTCTGCTAACTTACGGTCTATAGTTCCAGAACTTCTGCGATGTCGCTTTCCACTCTGGTCATTCCAGTTGACCCACCAATTCGGGGAGCCTTTTCTTTTATAGATACGCATAATTGCCTTCTCCTCATTATTTTCTGTGCAGAGGTTCGGGCGCTGTCGCAGGACTTAGTATGCTCTGCATAGTAGATTATATCAACAATGTCCCATCGCTTTGTGCGGGGGCCAAAGTCACAATAACGAATTTCTAAACTCATAAATGTATCCACCGACACACTGAGCCAAGTCGCAGCCTCTTCCCGACTAAAATATTTCTTAATCGGAAGCTGTGCTTCTGCTTTATATGTGGTGATTTCCATAGGATAATTCCTGTGCAAATAGAAATCCTGGGGAGAATAGCTAACAACCAGCATTACTCCCCAGGATATTCCTATTCAGCGACCATCGCCTCAGGCTCATTATCAATTGCCTGATTAGCATTAGAAAAAGCCTCACGATTACATGCTTCAGTCTTTTTACGGGCTTCAGCGCGCTTCTTATGCCCTTCAAGGGTATCTTTAAGACCATCATCAAATGCTCCATCTTCAGCCAAAGGAATAATCAACTCTTCAATACATGAAGCAGCCTCAATTGCTGTTTTATATTTCAAAACCTGGCTGGCTATAAGAACATTATTGGCAAAATAGGCATTGTTATTTCCGTAGCCAATTTTGACACAAAAGCTTTTAGCCATTTTCTGTTGCTTAGCCATTGGCGCAGGGTGGTAGGGACGAACTTGACCATCTCTTAATAAAACAACGGTCGTTTTAGCCCGATGAATGAAATCTTTACGAGCTTCATTTAGTGTTTTTGGAAGGTAATCTGACTTACTTCCAATATTGTCTTTAAATTTATCTATCAGTAATTGTGTATTTAGCATTTCAATTTCCTTTGTAAATAGGACAGAGACAGCCTCCGTCCAGTCACAAAAGAATAGGCTGAAATGGCAAAAAAATCAATAAATTCAATACTTTACATTACTTCAAGCTTTCTAAGGTAGTCGTGGTTTAAGAGCTTGATTTTATTGATTTAATCAGTGCATTTATTTGAACCAACCACTAACATATTGATAAATATACAAAATCCCCAGTCAGAAAAATTTAATTCTTCCATAAAAATGTCAGCAATATCAATGGGTTATAATCTGTATTTGAAAATTACTTAATTTTTTAATTTAAAAATAAATATATACTTCATTATTCAATATAGATTGAAAATATTGAATATTTATTTTGAGAACAACTACTGTTCTTTATTTTTACATATATTTAACTTGGAATGGTAATTTATTACTTAGTCTTTCAATCATTCCTTTCATCTTAAATCTTTCGTGGAGATTTTTTAATCTCTTTCAAAACATACCAACTATTAGATTTAGCTTATCCCTTGCTATTAGGAGGGCGATATACTAAATCCCTTGGAAGATACCAAGGGATTTAGTTGCTGAAAATCTGAAAAAATACTGTGTCGGCCGCGTGCATAAGCCGCCAGGTGTCACATTCAATGTCAAACCCAATAACCGCCCACCCTCAATCATACTTGAAAAATCTTTTGCCCTCTCAATCCCGCCAACACCGTATCAATAACACTGTTATTTGGAAGGATGGCATTTGCCTGAACGAAAGCTTTAATGGCTTGCTGACGAAGCGAGCCTGCATTCCTGCCTCCCGATGGTCGAGACCTGACTAACCTTGCCTGTTGAGCTACAAAAGCTTTCACCAGCGCTCTTTCACCAGCACCAATGGTATCTACATTAGGTTTCAGTCCAATCGCTATATGATGCTGTCGTATGAGCTCTGATGCAAAAGACATTGCACTACCAAGGCTCATAGATTTTGGTATTTGGGACTGAATTCCATTCACACGAACCGTGAATGTGCGCCCGTGAATACGCTTTGTTACCTTATCTAAATCATTTGCATATTTATGGAGGCTTTCCAAGCCATTGGATATGACTGTAATGCTAAAAAATTGTTGGTGATTTAGCACGCGAGGAAGCCCGTTTTCGCACTTTGTGCGATAATTTTACTGCTCATTTGCTCCATAAATTATAGGACCGACAAACTCAAAATCTGCCCACGTTGGGGCACTTCTGCTAAATGCTATTTCGGCTATTGCTATTTGTTCTGGCGTTGCTCTGGCGATGAGTGTTTTCGCTTGGCGTCCTTTGGATGTGTTTCGTTTTGTTGCTTTCTCAATGCTATTCATTGTTCATTTTTCCTCACTTTCTTTCTTGATTTAGGCATAGAACCCCTTGGTCCCTCCTGTTCAATTTCATTGAAATTATTATATCATATTTTTAACATTCTGACGAATTCACACTTTCAATAAATACCTTCATTGAGGACACGGGGAAGCCCTCTAAAACTTCTCGGTGATACACCATTTTTTGGTTTTTTCTTGTTTGCATATTCTATAGTTTCTGCCTGTGCTGGAGACATATATCCAAGCCTTAAATATTGTTCTTGGATGCCTTCAAACTTTTCATGATAAGAAGGTTTAATATCTACCAATTTTATATTTTTAAAAAAATCATCATACTTTTTGCTTTTGCATAATCGTAGGTAATCATTGTTCCACTTGTTGAATGGGTTATCTGTCATTTTTTAATCTCTCTTTCTTTTTGATAAGCGTCAGGAATACGGTTCCTTGGTTGGCAACCGTTCGGGCATCTTTATTCGTGGCACAAGCAGTGATATCCGTTCGCGTGGCGATAAGGCGACTATCAAGTTTGGAATGTGGAAGAGATGATGAAATTTACCATTCCATCGTCAGTCCCAACACATTTGCTTGCGTAATCTAGTGTTTTGTATTTGTCATCATTTGTTTGTCCTATTCGTTGGCAATCGACTTTTCCACTTGGAATAATTTTTTGCCAAGCCCGCTCGGTAATACTCCCTCAAATTAATAGTCTTCATGAGTAGAGTTTTCTCGTAATGTAAACGCAGGAGATTCAACATGAAAAAGTCACGTTATTCAGACAGCCAAATCATGAACATTTTGAAACAGGCCGAGGCCGGGGCTAAG
>JAJRRU010000033.1 GCA_024279135.1 Alphaproteobacteria bacterium | reverse complement strand
TCCGCGCTTCATCATATTCAGCATCACGTTTGAGAAGTTGGGCTTTTCGCAGGGCAATATTAGGATCCCCCGGGCAGTTTCGAAGAGCCTCCTTCACCGCCACACGCAAAGTTTTGGTATCATTGGTTTTATCTAGTATTTCACAAAGATTATAATGAGCATCGGAGTAATCTGGTTTGAGAGCAATAGTCCTGTGGTGACTGGCAATTGCCTCATCAAGTTTTCCCAAATTCTGATATACAACTCCAAGATTACTTTGTGCCTCAACGTGGCTGGAATTTATAGCTAGGACATTCTGATAACTGGTAGCGGCCTCATCCAGTTTTTCCAGACCTTGAAGTGCAATACCAAGATTGAAATTCGCCTCGACATAATCCGATCTGAGGGCAAGCGCTCGAAAATAACACGGGACGGCTTCGGGTAATTCTCCTAGCTCCATAAAAGCAAGACCCTGATTATTATGAGCTTCGGCATACTCAGAATTAATGTCGAGGGCCTTTTGATAACTGACAATAGCTTCATCCAGTCGCCCAAAATCTTGCAAGACAACACCAAGATTGTAGTGAGCTTCTGCGTAATCAGGGTTAATAACAAGGGCCTTGTTATAACTGATAAGGGCCTCATTTTGACGCCCAAGCTCCTTGAGCGCATTGCCAAGATTATTATGGGCCTCGGCGTAATTGGGGTTTATGGAGAGGGCTTTAACCATCAAATCAATGGCTATCTGTTTTTTGCCAACCTGGCCGGCGATCACCCCCAGCAAATGCAGGGCGGTGGGTTGCTCAGGATCGTTCTGTAATACCTGTTGGTAGATATTTTTGGCCTCGGGCAGGCGGCCAGCCGAATGGTGTTGCATGGCAAGGTCAAGAACCTGCTGGATGGTTACTGTCTGTTGTCCGGAAGAATTATCCGGAACATTGGACGTGGGCGCTGGTTTTGCATTCCCGAATGATTTATTTTGGCGGTGTCGTTCAGTTTTATTCACCATCTTTATATTTTTCCACCTGTTCGTTCTCTTGGAACATAATCATTCATCATATCCAAAATGCCCTGCCCACGGTATCAGAGTCGGCAAAACTGCTTGCATATGCTTGCGATACCGTTCCCAGCGACCCCGGGCTCGTGTGTAAAGAGGTTGGGTCACTTGATTGTAACTTGCCGTATTAATATGGCTACGACGTTGAGCTGTCTCAATGTAATTACTAATATTGTCATCCCACTCAACACCCAAAAAATTAAGAAGCGGAGCTATTGACCCCTCAAGTGATTCGACCAGGCTCTCATAGCGTACCGCATGAACCTTCAGTGGCAATAAACCCTGGTACTGTTGCCAAAGCGTCATCGCCTTATCGTATAGCAGCGCCGAGTCTTCCAAATCGAGAAAGTTCGCCATGGCATCGTTGATCGTGAAATATTGCATAAAACAACTCAAAACACAGTCACAGGGGTGACGCATGACAAACAAGAAACGAGCCTGCGGAAAAATTCGGTAGATCATCCCCGCTTCAATTATATTCAGGGGCATTTTGTCAATTACCACCTCGGGTCGATTATTCTGATCCAGATGTTTGTTCAGTTCTGCAAAATATATTTGGCGCATTTTCGCCAGTTGGGCCTGGTCGAGCCCTGCTAAACCTTCCGGATCGCCACTGGGAAGCCGCTCCAGATAATTCCACATGTATTTAATTGTTGGCATTTCCTCGACGACATCAATATCGCGGTGGCTTCGCAAGATGGTATCCAGCAACGTGGTACCGGAACGCGGAAAACCGACGAGGAATACCGGGTCCGGACGCTGGTCTGTGACTTGGAGAGGCTTCCATCCTGAC
>JAJRRU010000032.1 GCA_024279135.1 Alphaproteobacteria bacterium | reverse complement strand
TGACTAATTATATAAATATAATAGTCATTGCTATTCTTCTTCATAAAGCAAGTTTATGAATACACAGGCAGATCAGTAATTGCCAAACAGCAATCGCCGCCCACGTATCCCTTCCTGATTCACAATGTAAAAGAACGTCAATACTTAAATAATAACAGCCGCATGATCCAGATATATGGTTATCCGTCACCGTGCGGCGGAGCGGGTTTGTACGAACTCACGGCTCACATGTCAAATGGAAAAATCAATAAAATGCAATTTCTTTGAAAAAATCCTCATTAATTTTTAAGACCATCGCCACTACATTGATTCTATTGCAAAAATAGGACAATTATCTTGACACCTTTGCTACCATGTTTATACCTTTGCCTAGCGTTCGCCCGTGGCTGCACAATGCCGTACGTACTGTGCAGCCCGTATTATGAATCCCAAATCCAACCCCCGACACAGTACCCGCACAAATACGAGAGAAAACACGGAATAATGCGCACATGAAATTATCAATGAAATTTCGGAGCCTGTTATCGGTTTTTGCGCTGGGAAGCGTCGTTATGGTATCGGCAACGGTTCTGATGGACTCGGTTCACCTGCAGGAAACCGGCTCGACGCCGGTTTTTTCATTGGCCCCCATATCATTGGGTAATCCGGCGGTTGCTGCCACACTGCGGACCCGCCCATCAAGTTCCGTTATTAATTCGTACCTGGAAACAGATCCATCCATCAAACCGGCACCCACCAGCCCGGTCCATACAATCGGCGAGGTCAAGGCCCCGCCACCACCACCACCAACATTTATCACCAAATCGCTCACCTTGAAATCCGGCAACACCTTGTCGGGCATCCTCACAAAAGCCGGTTTATCTAATAACGAAGCAGCAGAAATCGTCACAACTTTTGCCACGGCCTATAATCCGCGAAGGATCAAGGCTGGCCAAAGTATTGATATGCAATTCAGGTTGGCCACGGAAACGACACCGGAACAATTTAGCGGTCTGAGTTTCGAGCCAACGAAAACCAGTTATGTTCGCCTGGAACGCGATGGAAATACGTTCAAGGCCTGGCAGGAAGACAAGGTCCTGACCACCAGGCTGTTCAAGAGCGAAGGTCAGATCACCAGTAGCCTGTATCTGGCCGGGGTGCGGGCCAATTTACCGGTGCCCATTCTTGCTGAATTTATTCGTGCCTACTCGTGGGATGTGGATTTTCAACGCAGCATTCGCAAAAATGATACATTTGCCGTTTTCTACGAAGCCCACCTGGACGGCAACGGAGAGATCGTTGCCTATGGTAAAATTCTCTTTGCCGAATTAGTCCTGAGTGGCGACAAACTGCCAATCTACCTTTTTTCCCTGCCCGATGGCCGGGAAGATTATTTTGACCTGACGGGGCGCAGTGCCAAAAAGACCCTGATGCGAACCCCCATTGACGGCGCACGGCTGTCCTCAAATTACGGCAACCGCAAACACCCGATCCTGGGTTATAACAAGCTGCATACGGGTGTTGATTTCGCCGCGCCGCGAGGAACACCAATTTATGCCGCCGGTGATGGCGCTATCGATTATATAGGCCGCAAAGGGGGCTACGGGAAATACATCCGGATTCGTCACAACGGCGAATATTCGACCGCCTATGCCCACATGAAGGGCTTTGCCCGCAGCATGAAATCCGGCAAGCGTGTCCGCCAGGGCCAAGTTATCGGATACGTGGGCACAACCGGTCGCTCGACGGGGCCACACCTGCACTACGAAATTCTAAAAAACAAACGGGCGGTCAATCCCATGAAAGTCAAAATGCCCTCGGGTGAAAAACTCAAAGGTAATAATCTGGAAACATTCCTGCAACTGACCCGCACCCGTGACGAACAGTTCGCCACGCTGGATTCCCCACCAACGACTGTTGCATCGTCTGAATAATAACGTTTTAATTCACTCAAGCGCCGTTATGGCTGCGCTCCCTCTTGGTCGCTGGTCCGAGCAAAGCTCGTCCGCATTATTAATAGCATTCAAGCGCCATGCTGGCTGCGCTCCCTCTTGGTCGCTGGTCCTTAGCAGCAAGCTGCTTCGTTCATGTTTTAATTCCCTCAAGCGCCGTTAAGGCTGCGCTCCCGCTTGGTCGCTGGTCCGAGCAAAGCTCGTCCGGGGGGCTCACAAACTAAAAAGCAGCAACTCTGCCAACTCTCAATTCAAAAACCACCCTCAACCCAATCTGCCAGCCGCATTTGCCTGCAAATGCAGGCCGCCGATCATGCGGCGCGCTTCGGGCGAAGCCCGTTTATAACCTTATAACCCAGCATAAAATTTCATCAAATTTTATACTGGGCCATGGCAATATTGCGATTAATTTCTACAAGCGCGTCCAGCATTTCCGGGGTTGGTGAGGCGATAGCTTCACGGGTTCGCTGATCGACGAACAGGGATAAGCTGATCAAGTTGGCCCGAACCTCTTGCGGCAAAGTCGAGTCGGGGTCTGACACTGCGGTCTGAACAATGGTCCACAAACGATTATTATAGCGCAAAGCCTCAAGCACCTGGTTTCGGTTATCTACGGTATTGTGTTGTGTGTTATCTATTGCGTCCTGAAGTTGTTGCGCCGCCTGGGTAAAAACTTTGGCTTCCAAAGTGCGGCCCGACAAACCCAGTTTACCTGACTGGCCATAAGCCTGATAAGCGCCATCACCCATGGTTAATTCACGACCTCATCAGAATAATAGCGAGGTGAGCAAACGTTCGCTGTTGCTGGAAATTTGCAAAGACCCCGTTGAAAGTTGTTGACGAACCTGAGCCGATAACTGTTTGGCGGCCTCTTCATTTAAATCTGCGTCAACCAGTTTTGCCGCACCGCCCTGTAATGTATTGGACAAGTTATCGGCAAAATCACGCCGTTCACTTAACAAGGCAACATGGGAGCCAAAGCTGGTTGCGTTGGAACGCAGGGTCTGGGTGGCATCGCTCAAGACGACCGTGGCACGATCGATATCCTGATCGCTGGCGAAATTATTGAAAGACGCCGCACTACTGATACCCAATCCGCCGGTGCTCGAATCCCGACCCGTAATGGACAGACTGGCAGTGCCGGTTTCATTCAAATCAACGGCCTGGTTATCCGGCCCGGACTGCACCAGGTTCACGCCATTATAGGAAATATCCTTGGACAGTTCGTCAAGCTGGCCGCGCAAGAGATCAAATCGTTCACTGGCGGCCTGACGTTGCTCATCCGTACCGCCGCGTGCTGCCAGTGCCAGCCCACGCATTTGGCGGGTAATATCGTCCAGGGCCTGGATGCCCACAGACGCTGCCTGCACGGAGCTGATAGCCTGATCGATATCATTTTTAGCCTCAAACAATCCGCTGGCACGGTCGGTCAAGGATTTTGCCTGGAAAAACGAGGCTGGATTATCCTGAACCTTGTTGACCCGCAACCCGGTAGCAAGCCGCCTTGCACTTTGCTCACGGCTGTTCGAAGCCTGTTGCAAAGCAAGAAGGTTATCACGGACGGAGGCGGTCAGGTTGATATTATCCAACAGATTGATTCCCAATTAATTCATTTTTTCGATAGATCAATACTACTGAGAGAACAAACATACCGCAGTGATTTCCGTCACATAAGGAAATGCCACACTTTAAGCCTGGTTGTTCAGGATAACATTACCGGTTCACCATTAATCATCATCTCATCATCGGCGACGGAAATATTAATGGTATAGCCCTCATCCAGTACCCCTTCGAGGATTTTAGTGGACAGAGGGTTCTGTAAATACCGTTGAATGACCCGCTTCAATGGCCGCGCCCCATAGGCCGGATCATATCCTTTTCCGGCCAGCCATTGCAGGGCGTCATCATCCAGTTCCAGGGTCATGTTTCGATCCTGTAACAAAGAACGCAACCGGCCAAGCTGGATTTCAACTATCGTGCCCATGTGCTCGGGGAACAGGCGGTGGAACAAAATGGTCTCGTCGAGCCGGTTGAGGAATTCGGGACGGAATGCACCGCGCACTACGTCCATTACCAGCGAGCGAATTTCATCAGAATCATGCCCGGCTTCCTGCTGGGATAAAATGTCTGAACCAAGGTTGGATGTCAGCACAATCATGGTATTGCGAAAATCCACCGTACGGCCCTGACCATCGGTCAGACGCCCATCATCGAGAACCTGTAACAGTACATTAAAAACATCCGGGTGGGCCTTCTCCACTTCGTCAAACAGGATGACCTGATAGGGGCGGCGGCGAACGGCCTCGGTTAGTGCGCCGCCTTCATCATATCCCACATACCCCGGCGGGGCACCGATCAGACGAGCAACGGCGTGTTTTTCCATATACTCCGACATATCAATACGAACCATGGCCTGTTCATCATCAAACAGAAATTCGGCTAAAGCCTTAACCAGCTCCGTTTTACCAACCCCTGTGGGACCGAGAAACAGGAAGGATCCAATGGGCCGGTTGATGTCCTGCAGGCCGGCCCGGGCACGACGCACAGCATTGGAGACCGAACTCAGGGCTTCGTCCTGGCCAACCACACGGGCGCGCAGGTTTTCTTCCATACTTAACAGCTTCTCGCGTTCGCCCTGCATCATTTTATCGACCGGTATCCCGGTCCAGCGCGAGACCACGGCGGCGATGTGTTCGGCCGTAACAGATTCTTCCAGCATCCGGTTGTTTTCCATGCTTTCGGCAGTACTGATTTTATCCTCCAGCTTGGGGATCAGGGAATATTGCAGCTCACCGGCTTTTTCATATTCGCCTTCGCGCATGGCGCGTTCAATCAGGCCGCGTGCCTGGTCCAGTTCTTCCTTCAATTTTGTGGTCCCGGCAAGGGCGTCTTTTTCCGATTGCCACTGGGCGGTCAGCCGGTCCGAATCCTGCTCCAGATCCGCCAGTTCGGCTTCCAGCTTTACCAGTCGCGTGCCAGATGGCTTGTCGGATTCTTTCTTCAGGGCTTCGCGTTCAATCTTGAGCTGGATAATGCGCCGATCCAGTTCATCGATTTCTTCGGGTTTTGAATCAACCTCCATACGCAACCGACTGGCCGATTCATCGACCAGATCAATCGCCTTATCGGGCAGGAAACGGTCCGATATATAGCGGTTCGAAAGGGTCGCCGCCGATACCAGAGAACCGTCAGAAATCTTTACCCCATGGTGCAGTTCGTACTTTTCCTTGATGCCGCGCAGGATAGAAATGGTGTCCTCGACAGAGGGTTCCTCCACCATGACCGGCTGGAAACGACGTGCCAGGGCGGCGTCTTTTTCCACATACTTGCGGTATTCGTTCAATGTGGTGGCACCGACACAGTGCAGATCACCACGGGCCAATGCGGGTTTCAACAGGTTCGATGCGTCCATACTGCCTTCGCTGGCACCTGCGCCCACAAGGGTGTGCATTTCATCGATAAACAAGACGATCTCGCCGTCCGAGGCCATCACTTCGTTAAGCACGGCTTTCAGGCGTTCCTCGAACTCGCCACGGAACTTGGCCCCGGCGATCAGTGCGCCCAGATCGAGCACCATCAGTTTTTTATCTTTCAGGTTCTCCGGCACATCACCATTGATGATGCGTTGAGCCAATCCCTCAACCACGGCGGTTTTGCCTACACCCGGTTCGCCTATCAACACCGGGTTGTTTTTGGTGCGTCGTGAGAGCACCTGAATAGTGCGGCGAATTTCCTCATCCCGGCCTATGACCGGGTCTATCTTGCCATCGGCGGCGGCCTGGGTCAGATCATTGGCATATTTTGCCAGGGCGTCATAACTGTCTTCCGCATTGACGCTGTTGGCCCGGCGGCCTTTGCGAAAACTGTCAATCGCCCGATTGAGATTCTGCGCTGTCAGGCCACCGGCTTTCAGGACGATCCCCACGGCACTGCCCGAAGCCAATGTCATGGCGAGCAACAGCTGTTCTACGGTAACGTAACTGTCACCGGCTTTGCTGGCGACCTGTTCGGCCTGGCCCATGATCTTGGCGAAACCAGAATCCACATAAAGCTGCCCCGCCCCGTCACCGGCAACCTTGGGTAATTTAGCAATCTGGGTTTCGAGCCCGTCGCGAATATCGCCCGGACGGCCACTGGCCTGCTCGATCAAGTTTACCGCAAAACCCTCGCGATCATCGAGCATGACCTTGAGCAGATGCAGGGCGGTTAATTGCTGGTGGTTGCTGCGCAGGGCAAGCGACTGGGCGGCCTGGATAAATCCGCGAGAACGCTCCGTAAATTTTTCAAATTCCATGTGCCTACCCTCATAACAAGATGATTTTCCAACAATTCAGCATGTTAAATAAACATGGTCAGAATTATAACTTTCGCAAGCGTATCATACCCTGATCTGCAAGCGGAAAGACTCTGGACATGCGGGCCTATAACATTCTTATAGGATCCATGGCGTATAAATAATTTATGAGCATTGAAAATGACACGAACAATCGTCCGACAGCCTGTGATAGCACCTCGATTGCTGAGGTGGTTGTTTAACCGGCTTCGGCGATGGGGGGCTTGTCGGTACTATCTTGTTTGTCGGAGGTTGTTTTTCCCGAAACTTTTCGAGGTTTCTTTTGTTTGGGCTTGGGTTTTGGGCCTGCATCACCTGTATCATCGGTACTGTCCGATGCAACAACCTCAGAATCAACATTCTGGATCTCCACGACCCGGGTTTCAGATGGTGCTTCAACCGGGACATCCGCGGGTTGTTCTGACTGTTCGATCTTAGGAGATTGTTCCGCCTTAACGACAGGGCCTGACTTGGTGGTGGGCATGGCGGGCGGCAAGATAACCGGTTGTTCAGATTGTGAGGCCGGTTGTCGTTGTGCGGGCTGCTGTTGAGATTGTTGTTGATTGCGCTGATTATTATGAGGATTACCGGGCTGGTTATTGCCAGACTGGCTGCCACCAGATTGGGAATTGCTACCATCGACCGAGGTGATCCGGTGGTAGTGTTCTGCAAACTGAAAATAGGCTTCGGCATCTATGTGCTCGCCCGATACGGCCGCATCACGCGCCAGCGAAAGATATTTCTCCAGAACCTGCTGGGGGGTGCCCCGAACTTTTCCGGCTGGACCATTGCTTTCACAATTGTGACCACGTTGATTGGGATTGCGTTTTCCAACATTCCTGCCGCGACCGCGACGATGGTTAGACCCTTGGTTTGAAGCGTTCTTCATCTTTACCGTTTTGCTGTTAAATTGTTAATCTACCGTATGCAACCCTTGGTCTTGTTCAGGAACGATTATTCTTTCGATCCACTCTTCATGTTTGCATCTGTGATTGATTATTTTTGCACCCACTCCCCGGAGGGCACAACATGTGCTACAGCCTACGCTTTAGCACCTGTTAATCTAGACCGTAGACGGGTTGGCACCGTATTCCAACCCTTTTTTATCAATTTCAGTCAAAAAGATGCCTTTCCAGTGACAACCCGGGGAATTCCGCTTAAGTCAGCGATAATTTCGATGTTTCCAAGGCCATTATCCTGCAAAATTTGTGTCACGTGTGTGGCCTGGCCAACGCCAATTTCAAAAAACACCAGCCCCGCAGGATTGAGCAAGCGCCTCAGGTCTCGCGCAATATGGCGGTAAGCGACCAGTCCGTCCACTCCGCCATCAAGCGCCTGTCGCGGTTCAAATTTCGAGACCTCCGGCATTAAATCCGCCATATCACCGCTTGGAATATAGGGTGGGTTTGAAACCACCACGTCGAAGGCTTGGTTAATGTGGCTCGCCCATTGGCCCACAGCGAACCGGGCCCGCTCAGATAATCCCAGTCCATGGGCATTTTCCTGCGCAATTGACAAGGCCGCCTGACTGATATCAATGCCCAGTCCCTGACATTCGGGCAACTCAGAGAGCAACGACAATAAAATACAGCCGCTTCCGGTACCCAGATCGAGAATCCTCAGAGACCGACCATCTACCCGCGACAAGACGGCCTCCACAAGCGTTTCGGTATCGGGTCGGGGGATCAGCGTATGGGCGTTGACCTTAAAATCCAGTGACCAGAATTCACGACGACCGAGAATATGAGAAATGGGTTCATGGTTTATGCGCCGGTTGGTCATAGCCTGAATTTTATCACAACATTGGTCATCCAGCCGCAACCCACCGCGTATCAAAACTGCCGAGGGCTCCAGACCTGCCGCAAATGACACAATCAGCCGGGCGTCGAGCCTTGCGCTGTCAATGCCAGCGTCTTTGAGCATCTTTGCCACATCCTCATTTGCCTCACCAAGCGTCTTATCAAGTGTTTCAGGAAGCCCATTGGGTTCTCCAGGTCTCACGAGGTTGAAATCTCAGCCAGTTTTTCAGCCCTGTCAGCGGCAATCAGAGCTTCGATGATCTCGTCCATTTCGCCAGCCAGATAACGGTCCAGTTTATGCAAGGTTATCTGAATACGGTGATCGGTTACCCGGCCCTGGGGGAAATTGTAGGTCCGGATACGCTCGGACCGGTCCCCGGAACCGACCTGACTTTTGCGGCTTGATGCGCGCTCCTGCTCCAGGCGCTGGCGTTCGGCATCGTACAACCGGGTCCGCAGGACCTGCATGGCGCGAGCCTTGTTTTTGTGTTGCGAGCTTTGGTCCTGACAGGTCACCACAACACCCGTAGGCAGGTGGGTAATACGGATGGCGCTGTCGGTGGTATTGACGTGCTGGCCGCCGGCACCCTGCGAACGGTAGGTATCGATGCGCAGATCCTTATCATGAATTTCCACATCAACGTCTTCGGCCTCGGGCAGAACCGCGACGGTTGCCGCAGAGGTATGAATGCGCCCACCCGACTCGGTAACCGGAACGCGCTGAACCCGGTGCACCCCGGATTCAAATTTCAGGCGGGCAAACACATTATTCCCCCGGATCGAAGCGATGGCCTCACGAAATCCGCCAATTTCGTTTTCCGTCACATCGATGACCTCAAATTTCCAGCCGTGGGCCTCGGCATAGCGCTGGTACATGCGATATAAATCGGCCGCGAACAGGGCGGCCTCATCGCCACCCGTACCAGCCCTGATTTCAAGAATGGCGTTCTTGGCATCGGCTTCATCGGCAGGCAGCAACATTAACTGAACCTCACGCTCCAGACCGGGCAACTTTTCTTTCAGTTCCTGTAATTCTTCGCCCGCCAGATCGGCCATGTCCTTGTCGGACCCCGCATCAGCAATCATGTCTTCCAGATCGTCCTGCACGCTCAAGGCCTGACGGTAATCTGTCACCACATCGACAACCGGTTGCAAGGCGGCATATTCCTTCGAATAATCCACATAGGTTTCTGTGCCTGCCAGAACCGGATCGGCCAACAGGGCAGCAAGTTCTTCATGTCGGGCCAGGACCCGGTCCAGACTCTCTTCTAAATTCACCTTATTTATCTCCGTTATGGGTTTTATTATCCAGCCCGAACAGGTACTCAATCATGTGTTCGGCGGCTTCGAGTTCCCCGTCGTCCTGATTGAGCGCGATGTGTCGCAAGACCACGCTGGGGTCATGCAATAATCGATTGGCCAGCAAGCGAGTGGCTTTTTCCGCGTCGCCTCCGGCATCATTCAGCGCAAGATCGCGCAAGCCTTCCACATGGGCGCGGAGCCTGCTCAGAACCGGTACGGCGGCCCGTTCGGCGGTATCGCGGCCAATTGAGGTCAGGGCCTGATCAATAATATCCTCGGCGTGACGGGCCTCGCCTTCACGGTGCGACATACCCTCCATGGCAACCCTTTCCAGATCACCCAGATCGTAAAGAAACGCAGCATCGATGCGGTTGACTGCCGGGTCCACATCACCGGGCAGGGCCAGATCGATAATATACATCAGTTTGCGCCGGTGACCGGCCAGCGCACTGTGGATCATATCGGAATTAATGGTATATTGCCTGCGCCCCAGAGCCATGATGAGAATGTCTGACTTCTCAAGTTCACCCGAAAGATTTTCCCAGGGCGCGGCATGACAGTCGAGCCTGCGGGCCGCATCCCGGGCCCGTTGGGGGGTGCGATCATTCATGACACTCAGCACATCGATACCGGCGCTCAGCAACTGGGCGGCAACCATCTCACCCATTTCGGCGTCGCCGACCAGTAAGGCACGGCATTTTTCAAGGTCGCCCTGTACATCGCGAGCCAGTTGCACGGCCGCCGCCGCAATAGAGACCGCCCGCTCACCAATGGCGGTTTCACTACGCACCCGTTTGGCAGTGTTGTAGGCGTCCTGCAAAATTGTTTCGAACGCCCCGCCCAGCGTACCGGCCTCACGAGCCATACGGTGTGCAGCCTTGACCTGACCAAGCACTTGAGGCTCGCCAATAACCTGGCTGTCCAGTGAACTGGCAACCCGCAGAATATGGCGTAATGCATCCCCGCCGGTCAGGCCATAGAGCTGGTCGCCAAACGCCGCACTGTCCATCTCACCATGATCGGCAAGGGCCTGCTGGATAACGGGGATAATACTGTTCGGGTCCTCGTGCACACCCTGCACCTCGACCCGGTCACAGGTCGACAACACCAGCGCCTGAGTTAGTCCCTGGTCTCGCAGCCGGTGTAGAAATTCGGGCACCATGGGGTCTTCAATAAATAACCGATCACGCATGGAAAGCCCGCACGAGCGGTGATTGGCACCCACCACAAACGGAATCAGATAATTGTCTGTCGTTCCGTTCATATAGCTATTTATAGCAGGTCAGGTGCTCTTCAATCGAAGATAGAGCCACCTCAGTCTGCTCTCCACTGTGCATGTTTCGAACCGTGACAACATCACGGTCCAGTTCATCCTCACCCAAAATCAGGGCCGCAACCGCACCGATGGCATTAGCCCGCTTCATTCGTTTTTTCATATTTCCCGAAACGCTGAAATCAATGCTGAAATTGCCATGACGCAATTGATCGACCAGTTTGCAGGCCACCTTGAATGCCGCCTCGCCGAGCGGTACAACGCTGATCGGCCGGTTAGAGATGGCCGGTTGCTCGATCATCATGGCCAGCCGTTCAACACCAGCCGCCCAGCCAACCCCGGGGGTGGCCGGACCACCCATCTGGGCGATCAGACCATCATAACGCCCACCCGCCATGACCGCGCCTTGTGCGCCAAGTTCGGTGGTGACAAATTCAAAAGCCGTGTGGCAATAATAATCCAGCCCGCGCACCAGCCGGGAATTTTTCCGATAATTGATGCCCAATAAATCCAGGTGTTCCAGAACCTTGTCAAAAAATACCCGTGACGTATGGTTCATGGCATCGCCCATTTCCGGGGCACCGGCGACGATTTCCCGGTCGCTCTCGTCCTTGGAATCCAGAATTCGCATGGGGTTTCGGGTTAATCGCTGGCGGCTGTCATGGGACAGGCTTTGCTCATAGCGGCTGAAATACTCAACCAGTCTGGTACGATACGTATCACGGCTTTCGTTGTCACCCAGGGTATTAATCTCCAGGGTAGTACGGTCCAACACCCCCAGTTCCTTCAGGATATGCGCACCGGTGGCAATAACCTCTACGTCGCCCAGGGCATCTGCGATACCGATACATTCAATGCCGATCTGGTGGAATTGCCGTTGGCGGCCTTTTTGCGGGCGCTCGTAACGGAACATGGGACCACGATAAAAAAACCGGCAAGGAACCTCGCGTGCCATACCGTTGGACATGAAAGCCCGCATGACACTGGCGGTATTTTCCGGGCGCAGGGTCAAGGTGTCGCTGCCTTTGCCCTTGTCCGCAAAGGTGTACATTTCCTTGGTCACCACATCGGAGGTATCGCCCAGGGTCCGCGAGAACACCTGGGTGGACTCAAAAATAGGTGTGGCAATTTCGCGGTAAGCATATAGTGCGGAAATACGCTCCGCCGTATCGGTGACCATGCGGTGACGGGCAATATCGTCGGGTAACAAATCGTGTGTGCCGCGAACCGGCTTGAGTGAAGACATGGCTGTTTCCCGATTATTGAGCGGCAGTAGAAGAGTTATGCTTGGTTTTTCCGAAACGTTCCACCACATATTTCTCGATCAACGCATGAAAATCCTGCACCAGGCTGGCCCCTCGCAGGGTGACGACCTTTTCACCATCCATATAAACCGGTGCGGCAGGCTGCTCTCCGGTGCCGGGCAGGCTTATGCCAATATGGTGTTGTTTGCTCTCGCCGGGGCCATTGACGATACATCCCATGACCGCCACGTTCATTTCTTCAACACCGGGATATTGTTCGCGCCAAACCGGCATCCGCTGGCGCAAGAATGTTTGCGTGCTGTCTGCCAGTTCCTGAAAAACCGTGCTGGTGGTCCGCCCACACCCCGGACAAGCCGTCACAAGCGGCGTAAAAGATCGCAAACCCATGGTCTGCAATAATTCCTGGGCGACGATGACTTCCTGGGTTCTGTCACCGCCCGGTTCGGGTGTCAGCGAAACCCGGATCGTATCGCCAATGCCTTCCTGCAGCAAAATAGCCATGGCCGCACTGGAGGCAACGATACCTTTTGAGCCCATACCGGCTTCGGTCAGGCCAAGATGCAAGGCGTATTGGCCGCTTGCCGCCAGTGTGCGGTAGACCGTAATCAGGGTCTGCACATCGCTGACCTTGCACGACAGGACAATTTTATCACTGGCCATGCCTAGTTCCACTGCACGTTCGGCGCTGTTGACCGCCGAGGCGACTAGGGCTTGTGCCATGACCGTATCGGACCCTGCCGGGTTGCTCAGGGCGGCATTTTTATCCATCAGTTCTGCCATCAGATCCTGATCCAGACTGCCCCAATTGACCCCGATGCGAACCGGCTTTGCGTAGCGCATAGCGGTCTCAATCATGGAGGAAAACTGGCTGTCGCGTTTTTGCCGAAAACCTACATTGCCGGGGTTGATGCGGTATTTTGCCAGGGCCTGGGCACAACCGGGATATTTTTCCAGTAACTGATGACCAATATAATGAAAATCACCGATCAGCGGCACAAAGACCCCTCGGGCTGCAAGTTTGTCGCGAATATGGGGTACGGCCGCGGCGGCTTCGTCGCGATCAACCGTGATGCGGACCAGCTCCGAGCCTGCATTTGCCAGTGCAGCGACCTGATCAACCGTGGCCGCAATATCGGCCGTATCGGTATTTGTCATGGACTGCACAACGATAGGCGCGTCGCCGCCGAGCCTGACCGTGCCAATCCTGACGGTGGTACTGTGTCGACGCAGTCTGACTTCGTTACTGGTTATAGTCTCTGCCATATCCTCAATCACTCTCAGGTTAAACGTTTATGTGACGCACCCGAACGCCCCGGTCAACGCCGATATCACAAGAATAATACATTTTAGCAGATTTTACCCGAATACTATTCGGAAGTCGCCTGGCCGCTGAGCAATAAATCCGCATTGAGCGCAACATTACGCCGCACATCGCCACTTTTCCCAATCGGTGGAACCGAATTGCCATCGACGAAAATTTCAAGCGCCCCGGCGTTACCCGTCAACAGGGTCAAGCCGGTCTGGGCGGGCACGCGGTAAGCGTCTCCTTTACGCAACATCCGGGTCAGCAGCAATGCCCCGGTGCTGTTATTCTTGACTTGAATCCAGCTATTCTGGCGGGCCACCACGATCACACGCACATCACCGGTTTCGCCGTAAACCCGGCCCGTGATGGCAGCATCGACAGGCCGCACGGCGGCGGTTTCAATAACGGGTTCAGTCGTGGGTTCTATTGTCGTTTCTTCCGCGAGTTCTACCGGGGGTTCTGCAACAGTGTCTTGTTCGTTATCAGAAACCGTCTCGGCTTCCGGGGTTGCTTCAGGTGCGTCGGCTATTTCAGTTCCAGGTTCGGAAACAGGCTCGGTTTCTGAACTGGCTATGGTCTCAGGTTGTGAAACCGGTTCAGGTTCTGTTTCAAGCTCAAGTACACGTTCCGGGACTGGCTCAACGACTGAGACCGCCTCGGGTGTCGCTTCCGCCTCGGGCGTTGCTTCCGAGGCCGGATCGACGACGGCTTCTACGGTCGCCAGTTCGGTAGCCTGATCCTCATTGGATAAGGATATATCGGCATCCGGAGCGGGTTCTACAGCCGGTTCCGAAGCCGTTTCAACGATCCCCGATGCCACATCATCGGATGCGGTAGGTTCAGATACGGTGGGCTCAGATACGGTAGGCTCAGATACGGTGGGTTCATTCACGGCGGGTTCAGATACAATCTCCTGCACTGGTTCGATTGTATTTTCAACCACGTCCGGTGTCACCGCCGGTGTCGGGTCGGCCTCAGGCCCTGGCTGAGTTACCGGTTCGGGGGTTGGTTCCACAGTTGGAGCCGGGGTTGATTCAGGAGCTGCATCGGCGAGCGTTTCAACAATGACTTCGGGTGCCGGTACGGCGCTGCTCATAGCCTCCTCTACAGGCTCATCAATGTGCTCATCAACAGTTTCATCAACATCTTCAACGGTTTCAGGTGTAGGTTCGGGTGCCGGTTCGGCCAGACTTTCAACCACAACCGGTTCGGGTTCTGCAACGGTTTCAACGATGACCGGACCGCTCTCGACAGCCGGTTCTTCGACAGCCGGTTCTTCGACAGCCGCGGCTGTTTCTGCCACTATTTCAGGCGTTGGTTCGATCACAGCAACCGTGGCATCTACGGTATCAACAATATCGGGCTCAACCGGAGACTCTTTGATGTTTTCCGACAATTCGTCCGGGGTGGTTTCCGATGTGCTCGAAACCTCGGGCACCGGGCTAACCAATTTTGTCAGGAAACTATCCTTCTGGGTCAGCATATACCAGCTGCCATAGGCAATCACCGCCAGCACCAACCCGGTAAATAAAATCGCCCCGCCCGGAACACCTGATTCAGGGACCGGCGACGGAAAATCAAGTCTCATACGCTTTTGATCAACGTCATTTGCCTGCTTGTAAAGGGCAACCATTTCCACGCCATCAACCCCAAGATGTTCGGCATAGGCGCGGATAAATCCGGTAATATAGGCCGCACCCGGCAACTCGTCGAAATTCTCGTCTTCCAGGGCTTGCAGATATCGCGCATTGATACACAGAATTTTGGCAACATCGCGGACTGTCTCATCGCGTTCCTCGCGCGCATGACGTAATGTGTCGCCCACAGCACGCCCTTTCGTTGGCGCCTCGGTTGAGGTGGTTTTATCCATCGAGTTTTGTTTCCGTTCCATCTGAACCCACATTTTAATCAAACGCGATTGGTATATTCGTGTTAGGCAAATACTCAAAAGCTCGTACAAACCAGTGCAAACCAGTCATTAACGTGCTTATCTTGCCGCTATAGTATCAAAATACGGTTAAAAAATCCCACACCTTATGAATTCCTTAAATAGCGAAGCCGTGATCAAGGGCAAAACATCGCAATTTTGATCTCAAAGACAGGTCTCCAGCACTCAACATTGGCAGCAAATAGTTTTCAAGACTGTTGATATCCAGACTCAGAACCATGGCTTTAACAGGCCCGATAGATGACGAGACCATGGACAAATGACGAAAACCAATGCCGATCAACGCCATGGCCTCAATGGGATAACCCGCCATTTCTCCACACAAACTCAACGGTTTACCCTTTTTTTCACAACCCTGAACGATCATCCTGAGATACGATAACACAGACGGCGACAAGGTATCATAGCGTTCCACCAAATGAGGGTTGCCCCGGTCTCTGGCAAACAGGAACTGCATAAGATCATTGCTGCCAATGGAAATAAAATCACAACATTCCAGCAATGGTTCCAGCTGGAATCCCAGGGCGGGGACTTCCAGCATGGCCCCGACCACGAGTTTTGCCGGTGGTTTGCCGGACCGAGAACAATGACGTTCCAGCTCTATTTCGAGCAAAGCGCGGGCGGCCTTGAATTCATGGACGTTTGAAATCATCGGAAACATGACCCGCAGCTCACGGCCCGCGGCGGCTCGAACCAGGGCGCGCAACTGCTCACGCAGCATGGCCGGATGATCCAGGGAAATTCTGATTGATCGCCAGCCCATAGCCGGGTTTTCCTCAAACTCGGGTTCCCAGTATGGCAATATTTTATCGCCACCCACATCCAGTGTGCGAAACACAACTGGCTGATCCTTGGCGGTATCAAAAATTTTCCGGTAGATGAACTCCTGTTCATCCACATTGGGAAATTCCGGGCGAACCATAAATGATACTTCCGTGCGAAACAGGCCGACCCCGGCAGCACCCGTTTCGTGGGCCCGGCGAACGTCAACCAGCAATCCGGCATTGACCGACAGGGTAACATCCACGTCGTCTTTTGTACGCGATGGCCAGTCACGAAAAGTGTCATAGGCACGAACCTGTTTGCCGCGCTCTTCGATGGCTTCCTTGAAGGTTTGCTGAACGTCTTCCCCCGGGCGCAGGAATATACTGGCGGCGTCGCCATCGACCACGATTAAATCATGATGTTCTAGGCGTGCCATGATGCCTTTGACCTGGGCGATAACAGGAATATCCAGGGCTCGCGCGATAATCGCCGCGTGGCTGTTGGGTGTGCCTTCTTCCAACACAACGGCACGCAGCCGGGAAACGTCATAATCGAATAACTGGGCGGGGCCCAACGAGCGGGCAACCAGCACAATATGATCGGGCAGACTGTTATTGCCCGAGGCATTTTTATCACCATGCAAATGGCGCATCAGGCGGATGCCAAGATCTTCGATATCATGGGCACGCTCGCGCAAATAAGGATCGGCAATCTGGCTCATGCGGGATTTCAGATCGTTTTGCACCCGCTCAATAGCGGCCTGAGCGGTCAAGCCGGTATCAATGGCACCATGCAGTTTTTTAAACCAGCCCGCATCGTTGGCAATCATGCGGTAAGCTTCCATGATATCGCGATGTTCCCCGGCCTCGGCCAGTTCACTGGTCGACATGATCGTATCCAGCTCGCCGTGCATGGCCAGATAGGCCGCGTCGAGCAGTTCGTGTTGTTCGGTTATGTTTTCGGCGACCACCTCATCGACCCGGTAAAACGCCTGGTGAATAATGGCCTTGCCCATACCCAGACCACCATGCAGGCGCAGTCCTTCCAGGCGTAACGGCAGGGTTCCCAGACCGTCAACGGGAGAAAGTTCGGCCCGATCCACCAGTTCACCGCCCACCACCATTTCCGCCAGCACCATGGCGACGGTTTCCATGATTTCGATTTCTTCTTCCGTATAGTGGCGCTGGGTCTGGTTCTGGACGACCAGCACACCCACCACCCGGCCATTGCGAATGGCGGGAACCCCCATCAGCGAATGAAACCGTTCCTCACCGGTTTCCGGGCGGTAGGCAAAATTCGGATGGCTTTGGGCATCGGACAGGGCCAGCGGCCGGGCATGGGCGGCAATATCACCGACCAGGCCTTCACCAATCCTCAAATGAGTGTTGTGAACCGCGTCGGAACGCAGCCCCTGAGAGGCAAACAGCTCCAGCAGGTCACCGGCCCGGCGAACGTAAAGCGAACAGACCTCGGCGACCATATCGACGGCAATAACCTCGACGATCCGGTCAAGCCGCTGTTGAACGTTCTGGGATTCGGCCATGGTAGCCCGTACTTGGGCTAGCAACCGGCGCAGGGCCTGGGCCCTGTGATCTCCGTCCGAATGCGTGGTATCAGAAGGCATTGTTGCAAGCCTTTAAATTCACACCGATTGTATTGCCAGGCAACACCTTAATCAGCGTCGAGCCCATAAGCCGTGTGCAAGGCTCGCAGAGCAAGTTCCGTATAATCTTCGGCAATCAACACACTCACTTTGATTTCCGAGGTTGAGATAACCTGGATATTGATACCATGTTCAGCCAGGGCATGGAACATGTGCTGGGCAATACCTGCATTTGATCGCATACCGACACCAATAATGGATATTTTTACCACGTCGCCATCAGAAATCAGATCGGAGTAACGCAAGGCGGATTTGTTATTTTCAAGAATTTTAACGGCCCCGGCCAGATCATCACTGGCGACGGTAAACGTCATGTCGGTGGTATTATCTTTCGACGATATATTCTGGACGATCATATCCACATTGATATTGCCATCGGCAAGCGGACCGAAGATACCAGCGGCCACGCCGGGTTGGTCCATAACGCCAACCAGCGTAATTTTTGCTTCATCACGACTATAGGCAATGCCGCTTACAATGGATTTTTCCATGATTTCATCCTCATTTACAACCAACGTACCGGGTTCTTCTGAATAACTTGAGAGCACCTGAAGTCGTACGCCCTCTGTCATGGCGAGCTGGACAGACCGTGTCTGCAGGACCTTGGCCCCGAGAGACGCCATTTCAAGCATTTCCTCATAGGTGATTTTATCAAGTTTGTGGGCTTTGGTAACGATCCGCGGGTCAGCAGTAAAAACACCGTCCACATCGGTATAAATATCACATCGATCAGCCTTTAAAGCCGCCGCCAGAGCTACTGCACTGGTATCGGAACCACCACGCCCCAGTGTGGTGACCCGGTTATCGAGGCCGAGGCCCTGAAAACCCGCGACAACCGGGACTTCGCCGATTTTCATGCGCTTGTTCAGTTCCGCCGTTTCAATACGCTCGATACGGGCCTTGCCGTGGACCGCGTCAGTATGAATGGGGATCTGCCAGCCAAGCCAGGAGCGCGCCGATATGCCCAGGCTCTGCAAAGCCATAGCAAGCAGCCCAATTGTGATCTGTTCGCCGCAAGAAACAACCGCATCATATTCACGGGCATCATGCATAGGAGCCGTCTGTTCGGTAAGCCGGATCAGTTCGTTGGTTGATCCTGACATGGCCGAAAGCACGACGGCAACCTCATTGCCCGCGTCGATCTCACGTTTCACACGCAAAGCAACGGCCCTGATCCGTTCCGGGTCTGCGACGGACGTTCCACCGAATTTTTGGACAATTCGTGCCATTTTCACCAAACTCGCATACTTTTTTAATCGACGTGTTTATTCACTCTAACAGATTTATAGAGTTGTATATCTCGCGGCGAATACATACTCTGATATAATCACTCAAACAACCCGGTATTGATGGATCAAGGATGAATAATCGGCAAAAGACACCTCATGGGGCTTCTACGGCGTCACCCGAAGAGGTTGCCCGCTTCGCTGCCATGGCCGATGAATGGTGGGATGATACGGGCAAATTCAAACCCCTGCACAAACTCAACCCGGTCCGCATCGCTTTCATCCGTGATATGCTGGCCGCTCATTATGACCGTGATATCACAGCGGCACTTCCCCTGCACGGTCTGGCGCTGCTCGACGTGGGGTGTGGCGGCGGGCTGATCAGCGAGCCCCTGTGCAGGCTGGGGGCTGATGTCACTGCCATTGACGCCGGTCAGGAAGCCATCGATGTCGCCACCAACCATGCTGCACAAAGCGGACTGAATATCGCTTTCCGTCATGATACGCCCGAATCACTGGCTGACGAAGGCTTGCAATTTGACGTGCTGGTATCTCTGGAAGTCGTCGAGCACGTGGCCGATTTAAATGCCTTCCTCGGTGCCCTGGCCAGCCTGACAAAACCCGGTGGCGTCATCATACTGGCGACCCTTAATCGAACCTTGAAGTCGCTTGCCCTGGCAAAAATCGGGGCCGAATATATTTTGCGCTGGGTGCCGCGAGGCACCCACGACTGGCGAAAATTCGTCAAGCCATCAGAACTGACCAAGGGCCTGGAACCTTTAGGCGTCCACCTTCATTCCATGCAGGGCATCGGCTTTGACCCGCTGCACGACAACTGGTTCGCGTCTGAAAAGCTGGATGTAAATTATCTGGCGTCTTTTACCAAGGACTAACGGTTAAGTGCCGAGATACACTTAATGGCGGGCGGATATCGGGCATCAATTATTTCGCCTGGTTGATTTGGGCAGCTGGAATACTTCTATGCCTTCATCATCAAGCTCTCGGGATTCTTCGGCGGTGGCTTCGCCGTATATGCCGCGTTCTTTTGTTTCGCCGTAGTGAATGCGCCTCGCTTCATCGGCAAACTTATCGCCCACATAATCGCACTGTTCCTCAATTTGGTTGCGCACACTGCCGAGCGCCTCGAGTACCTCGCGGGCGACTTCCCGGGCCCGGACTTCCGCCTTGGAGGGCTGGCCTTTTTTCGTCGTAACGGCCGGTGCCATGAGAGCCTTGTCAATTTCCTGATCGCCGCATACCGGACATATCACATCGCCAGAGACCCGTTGTTCTTCATAGCCGTCGCTGCTGCGAAACCACGCCTCAAATTCATGTCCGGAAAAACATCGTAGTTGAAAACAGATCATATTTATCATTCCAATGTCTGGGCTCGTTCAAGCGCAGCTTTTAAATCATCATTGTTATCAACCGGCAAACCCGGTATCTGATTACCCTATATATTATTACGTAATTTACCACCGACAAGATTACCAAGGTAATAAAGTCCGATGACGAGCAACGATACCCTAGCATATCAAAACCGCCACCTGAAAATAAATAGTCCGGAACGCTGGATAGATCGTTTCATACCCCTGCTGGGTGACAACGCTCAGACCCTGGATCTTGCTTGTGGCGGTGGCCGTCATAGTAAGCTGCTATTGGAAGCGGGCCATCATGTCACTGCCCTGGATCGCAGTACAGAGGCCATAAAAGAGCGCCTGGGCGGCCACGAAAAACTAACCATCATCACTGCCGATCTGGAAGATGGTGGAGATGTATTTGCTTCAAACGGTGTCCTGGCGGACCATAAATTCGACGCCATCGTGGTGGTTAATTATCTCCACCGGGGATTGTTTCCCGGTTTACTGGGGGCGTTGAAACCCGGTGGTGTGCTGCTCTATGAAACCTTTGCCGTTGGCAATGAAAAATTTACCCGCCCGCGTAACCCCGATCACCTTCTGCGCCCCGGTGAATTGATCGAACGGGTCTCCGGCGTCCTGCAAATCATTGCTTACGAAGGTGGCCTGGTCAATGCCGCCAGCGGGTTGGGGGTCAAACAACGCATTGCCGCCATCAATAGCCCTGAACCTTGTGCGATTAATCAGCTATAGGGCCGGTCGTGTTGCAAGGATGGCACCTGGTTACGAACGGCTGTCACTCGCTGCGGGTCAATCTCGGCCATGATCATGCCCGGGGCTTCATCGCCATCACCGAGAATTTCACCCCACGGGTCAACAATCAGGGAATGGCCATAAGTTTTACGCCCCCCCTCGTGCACACCACACTGGGCCGGTGCGAAAACATAACAGGCATTTTCGATGGCCCGCGCGCGTAACAAAGTATGCCAGTGAGCCTGACCCGTGGGACGGGTAAAAGCCGCAGGCACGCTTAAAAACGAAACCCCGCGTTTAGCCAGGGACCGGTAGAGATGGGGAAAGCGCATGTCATAACATACACTCATGCCCAGGCGACCCCACGGTGTTTGGGCATGGACCAGCTTGTCACCGGGGCGATAGTTGGCAGACTCGCGGTAATGCTCACCCCCATCCAGTTCAACGTCAAACAGATGGATTTTATCATAATGCGCCACAATGGAGCCGGTGCTATCGATTAAAAAAGAACGATTGGCCAACTTTCCGGGAGTCGAGGTTTTCACCACCAGCGATCCGATCAACAGCCACACACCGGCCGTAGCCGCAGCATGGCAAAAAGCCTTCAGGTCCGGCGTGTCTGTTTGTGAAAACACCTTCTCGTGTAACATGGCAGGGTCTGGTTCCATGAGCCCGGCGGTTTCCGGTAGCATGACAAAATCTGCGCCTTGCGCTGCGGCCTGCGCAATCAAGGGTGAAATGAGGGTAATATTTTTTTCTATATGGCGCCCCGTCGTGGTCTGGATCAGGGCAACACGGAATTTTTCAGACATTAAACACCGTTTTATACCAGTCCGAGCTTGGCATCCAGAGCCTGTTCCCGGTCGAGGGCATACAGTTCATCACAACCGCCAATGTGTTCGTCATTGATGAATATCTGCGGTACCGATGTTTTACCATTTGACCGGTTCAACATTTCGCTATGCAGGCCACGATCCATCATGACGCCAAATTCCTCATAATCCACACCCTTGTCATCAAGCAGTGACTTGGCGCGTATGCAATAACCACAAAACGGTGAGGTATAAATTTGAACTCGGACGTTTGCCATGATTTCGGGAATAGATGATTTCATTGTATTTCACTTCGTTAAAATGATGCCTGTTCATTTACATAAGCAAATATTGCTGAAAAGGCAATTCTCTTTAACCCGCCAGCCATCACATTTTGCTGAAGCATAATCTCAGCAAATACAGAATACTCATCTGTCATATTGCATTGTGTTATATAAACAACTATAGCGTGTATAATATTTTATTATACTACCCAACACCCTTGCAGGTGGTATGATTAAATCGACCACCTATATATAAGGTCATGATAAATTTACGCGTTGTAACATATTTGATTATAGGTGTTGGATTAACGATCGGCTTTGTTTTGCTGCGCGATACCACATGGGTTGGAAATGAACAGCTTCACACCCTGATGGAAGCCCTGGCAACCCTGCTGGCACTTGTTGTCGGCGCATTATCTCTGGTCAGGTTTTACACGAAAAAAAATAATATGTTTTTATTTATTGGCACGGGTTTTCTCGGCACGGCCTTCCTGGATGGCTATCACGCCATTGTCACGTCAGCCTATTTCAAACCGTTCATGCTATCAGATAATATCTCATTGATTCCCTGGAGCTGGGTCGCATCCCGGGAGTTCTTGTCAATTTTTATGCTGTTGAGTTTCCTGGTGTGGCGGCGCGAAACCCAGCAAGCCAATCGCGCGCCCATATCAGAATTAAACGTCTATCTATTTTCAATAATCTTCACGCTGGCCAGTTTTTTGTTTTTTACCTTTGTGCCGTTGCCACGGGCTTATTACCCGGAATTTGTTTTCCACCGGCCTGAGGAATTACTTCCCGCTCTTTTTTTCGGTCTGGCTTTGATCGGCTACCTTCATAAAGGATACTGGCGCCACAACGCCTTTGAACACTGGTTGGTTATTTCACTGATTATCGGGTTCACCAGCCAGGCTGTCTTCATGTCATTCTCTGGCAGCCTGTTTGATTTTGAATTTGATGCTGCCCACACCTTGAAGAAAGTCAGCTACATATGTGTCCTGACGGGCCTGCTGTATAATATGTTTCACGTCTATACAAAAGCCGAAGAGGCAAACCGGGCAAAGTCTGATTTTCTCAACATCATGAGTCACGAACTCAGAACACCACTGACCGTCATTCTGGGTTATACGCCTATATTGTCGAATCCCAAAAATCTACCCTCGGTAAAACACATGATGACCGCTTTGGAAAACAAACATAGCAGTCATCAGGAAACGACAGAAAATATTGAGGCTGTGTTAACGGAAATTTCCAAATACATTAAAAAAATGGAGACATCGGGGTCCCACCTGCTGATGTTGATTAACGACATGCTTGATTTGTCAAAGATCGAAGCCGGGCAAATGGAAATCCACCTCCAGCACGTCTGTGCCAATTCCACCATTCGCTCGATTATCGAGCAATTCAGGCAAATCGCCACGGATAAAGACATCACAATATCCCTCAGGGAAACCCAAGAGATTGTTCTGGCTGATGAGATCAGGCTCAAGCAGATACTGATAAATCTTATCAGCAATGCCCTGAAATATACCGACCAAGGCAGTATATCCATATCGACCATGCGCAAAGGCGAATTGCTCGAATTTTCCATTGCCGATACCGGTTGCGGCGTCCCCGAATGTGATCACCAGACGGTATTCGAACGCTTTAAACAAGTCGATGAGACGGCGTCCCGCAAGGCTGGCGGAACCGGTCTGGGGCTTGCAATCACGAAACGCCTGATCGAGTTGCAGGGTGGCCAGATTACCATTTCCAGCACCCTCGGTCATGGCAGCACATTCATGTTTACTATCCCACTGGCCCCGGTAACCCAATACACGATTTAGGGAAATTCATTTTGGAAGGCAGCCCGATGGCAACCATATTGTTAGTTGAAGATGATGGGCCTATTCAGGAACTGGTGTGCCTGCGCCTGGAGATTGCAGGCTATGATGTCATTACCGCTGAAAACGGCAAGATCGGATATGAAAAAGCCACACAAAGCCCTCCTGACCTTATCCTCATGGACATGCACATGCCGGTCATGAGTGGTCACGATGCCGTTAAGGCCCTGCGTGACAATGCCTATGGCGGGCTCATTATTGCGCTCACGGCATCGGCATTAACCTCCGAATCAAATTACGCCCTCAATGCCGGCTGTGATGGTGTGATCATCAAACCCATAACCGAAAAATTTGAAGATCAAATCAGCGATTTTCTGACCACCAGCCCATAACCGGCAAACTTCCATATATTCTTCATAATCGAATTTGATAATCTCATAACGGGGTTTCGGGCGTACAATTCAAGGCTGGTTATAGTTTATCCGCTGGTTTTATTCCCGTACCACCCGCGCAAACGTCAGCACATCGACGGCCCCCGCCCCAACACCGTTCAGTGCCCGCGCCAGCGACCAGACGGTCGCACCTGAGGTATAGACATCATCAACAACCAAAATTCGGCGCTGGGTGAGCTGTTCGGCAAACGCCGGGCGCACCCGAAACGCACCGCGAACGGCGCGGCGGCGTTGTGCGGCACTGATCTTGGTTTTTTTGTCCCCCTGCCCTGGTGTTGGTTTGATACGCTCGACCGCATCGAGCAAGACCGGCGTACCCTGTTGTTTGCTGATTTCCTGGGCAATCAGGCCAGCCTGATTATAGCGCCGGTGAAATAACCGGCGACGGTCCAGCGGCACAGGTACCAGCACATCGGCCTGCTCGATCAGATCCTGAGCCGCAGCAATCATCATGCGGGCAAACAAGGCGGCTGCCTCCGTCCTGTCGCCATACTTGAAAGCCAGGATCATCGAGGCACAGCCAGCATTATAGATCACCGCGCCGCGCGCCCTGGCAAAAGGAGGCGTGTGGCCCGCGCACGTGGCACATAACGGCGCCCCCTGGTCATGAGGGAAAGGAGCCCCACAAATCCCACAGACAGACGGGCCTATCATGGTGAAATCGGACCAGCATGAAACGCACACCGTATCGGCGGTCTCCACCACACAGCTACAACCCAGACACAACGGCGGCAGGACCAAATCGCGCACCCGCCCTAGCAAGGTCCCCATAGCCCTGACAGTCCGGGCGGAGGACGGCAAATAATGCCCGGCCGTATTCCCGGCTGTATTCCCGGCTGTATTCCCGACGGCATTATGGCGCCGATTGTTTGGTTTTATCATCCCGTGACCTTGTGTCATAACCATACCATGTCTGACTCCATGACCGTATTCAACCGTTCTGTTTTCCGCCAACACCGTGAGCGAGCCGCGAGCACGATTGATGAGCATGACTTTTTGCTCCGCGAAATTGGCGAACGCCTGCTAGAACGGCTCGATGATACGGTGCGCAAATTTCCCGTCGCGCTGGATCTCGGGGCGCGAACGGGCTTGCTTGGTAACATGATCGCCGCCCGTGGTGGTGTAAATAAAATGTTCCGCTGCGAGCTGTCGGAACACATGGCCCGCAACCCCAACCACCCGGATGGTTCCGTCTGTGTCGGTGACGAAGAGGTTCTGCCCTTCACCGAGGCCTGTTTTGATCTGGTATTGAGCAATCTGGGCCTGCACTGGGTAAACGACCTGCCCGGCACACTTAGCCAGATCCGGCGAACCATAAAGCCGGACGGGCTTTTTATGGCGACCATGTTTGGTGGTGATACTCTGTGTGAACTACGCGCCGTGCTGAGCGATGCGGAGATCGCCCTGGAAGGCGGGCTTTCCCCCCGTGTTTCGCCGTTCGCCGATATTCGCGATATTGGGGCTCTCATGCAACGGGCCGGATTTAACCTGCCCGTGCTGGACAGCGAAACCATAACCGTACATTACAGTGACCCCATGAAGTTGTTGTTTGATCTGCGCGGTATGGGCGAAAGCAATGCCGTGCTGAACAGGCGGTTAACGGTCATGCGTCGCGAAACCCTGATGTATGCCATGGCGCTCTACCGCGAAAATTATGCTGAGCCCGGCGACCCGCAAAGCCCCGTTCCAGCCACCTTCCAGGTCATCAACCTGAGCGGCTGGGCACCGGCACCAGACCAGCAAAAACCTTTACGCCCGGGCTCTGCACAGCAATCCATGACTGAAATTTTTTGAACACACAGCCTTGCCAGACAGCCCACAGATAACTAAATTCCATGTATGATATTTCCATCTGACCTGATAAAAGGCACACTGATTAAACGCTATAAACGTTTCATGGCAGATGTGGAACTGGGCGACGGCACTATGGTTACCGCCCATTGTGCAAATTCCGGCTCTATGCTCAGTGTCAATCAGCCCGGCGCAGAGGTCTGGATTTCCCGGGCCAGCAACCCGGACCGCAAACTCAAATTTACCTGGGAACTGATCCGCATAGGCGACACCCTGGTCGGCATCAATACGGCCCTGCCCAACAAGCTGGTCTCAAGGGCTATCGAAAACGGCACCATTTCGGAATTGTCGGGATATGCACATTTGCGCAACGAGGTCAAATATGGCCTGAACTCGCGGATTGATATTCTGCTCGAAGATGACGAAAAACCGTCATGCTACGTGGAAGTTAAAAACGTCACCCTGCGGCGCGATTTAACCCCGGGAGCACCCGTTGAATTTCCCGACAGCGTCACCAGTCGCGGCACCAAACATCTGGCCGAGTTATCCCAAATGGTTGCTGACGGTCACCGGGCCGTCATGGTATATCTGGTCCAGCGTGAAGATGCCGAGACCTTCACCATCGCCCGTGATATCGATCCTGTCTATGGTAAAGCGTTGGATAACGCTATCAAATCTGGTGTCGAAGTATTGTGCTATACTTGCAAATTAAGCCCATTCGACATAGATGTATCACATCAGATCACGGTTATATTTTAGAGAAACACCATGAAAGACCTTGAAATCACAATGAATGATCCGGCTGCCCAGTCTGAGGGCAAGGCCCGTAACGGCATCAAAATTCATACCCATGCTGACTTTGCGGGAATGCGCAAAACCGGTCGTCTGGCTGCCGAAACACTCGATTATATCACGCCCTTTATCAAACCCGGCGTCACAACGCTGGAAATTGACACCTTGTGTCATAACTTTATCATCGATCACCATGCCATTCCCGCACCGCTCAACTATCGCGGGTTTCCAAAGTCCATCTGCACATCCATCAACCATGTGGTGTGCCACGGTATTCCCGGTGACAAACGCCTGAAAGAAGGCGATATTATGAATATCGATGTGACGGTTATTGTGGATGGCTGGTTTGGCGATTCCAGCCGCATGTTCCCCATCGGCAAGGTCGGCGTTAAAGCCGCCAAGCTTGTTGAAGCCACCCATGCAGCCATGTGGGAAGGCATCCGCGTCGTCAAGCCGGGTGCAACAGTCGGTGATATCGGCCACGCCATTCAAACCTACGCGGAAGGCCTGCGTTATTCCGTGGTAGAAGATTTTTGCGGGCATGGTCTGGGCCGGGTGTTTCATGACAAGCCCAATATTCTCCATTATGGCAAACCCGGACAGGGTCCTACATTGCTCGAGGGTATGTTTTTTACCATTGAGCCGATGATCAATGCCGGACGGCTCCATGTGAAGATTCTAGCCGACAACTGGACAGCGGTAACCAAAGACAAATCCCTGTCTGCCCAGTTTGAACACTCCCTGGGTGTCACCGCTGATGGTTATGAAATTTTTACCCTGTCACCCGCAGGCTTCGACAAGCCACCCTACGCAGAGAGATAGCCTTGAGCGGAACGCCCGATACTGCCAGTAAGACTACAACTGACAATGCGGGGCATCGCAAGCGTTTACGCGAACGTTTTCTGAAGGCCGGTGGCGGGGCACTGGCTGATTATGAAATTCTTGAAATGATCCTGTTTCAAGCCCAGACGCGGCGCGATATGAAACCACTAGCCAAGTCCCTGCTGGCACGGTTCGGCAGCTTTGCCGATGTGATCAACGCAGACCCGGTTGAGCTGGCCGAGGTTAACGGGGCCGGACAGTCGGTTATTGCGGCGTTGAAAACCATTCACTTTGCCGCCCAGCACCTGACTCGTGACGAGATTATCAACAAACCGGTTTTATCAAACTGGGACAAGTTGATAAAATACTGCCGTGCCAACATGGCCCGCAACAAAATCGAAAGTTTCCGCGTGCTCTACCTTAATCAGCGCAACGAGTTGATCGCCGATGAAGAACAGCAACGTGGCACCGTCAATCACACCCCGGTCTATCCCCGCCAGGTAGTCAAGCGAGCCCTGGAACTTCACGCCACGGCCATAATTATGGTGCACAATCACCCGAGCGGCGATCCGCGACCGTCAAAGGCTGATATCGAAATGACCAATGAAGTCCGCGATATTGCCGAAAAACTCGATATCGTCCTGCACGATCACATCATCGTCTCGAAATCCGGTAGCACCTCGTTTAAAGATCTCGGGATTTTATAGCCTTACAGAAATTTCCGGCTCAATAATGATTGAGCTTAGGAGCTATAATTGCTAAAAACTGATCAACCTGATTCTGGCTGTATTTATCGTTAGCATGGCGATGGTGAAGGTCACACAACCCCGCCCGACAACTAACAGGGTGTTAGGATAATTGAACCACCGATCGGCGGCTGGCCTGCCGGAAATCATTTACGCCTAAACTGTCATATCGAGTGTGCCTGACATGATGAATTTCGCCCATAGTTTTGAGTTGCACGGTCATCGCGGAGCACGCGGGTTGATGCCGGAAAACACCCTTGCCGCCTTCGCCAAAGCCTTGTCAATTGGTGTTCATTGTCTTGAACTGGATGTGGGGACCACCCGGGATGGTATCATCGTGGTGACACACAATCCCACCCTTGAACCCGATATCACCCGCGATAAAACCGGCAACTGGCTGGATGAAGAAGGCCCGGCTGTTCATTCTCTAAGCTTGGCAGAATTACGACAGTTCGATGTGGGCAGGCTTAAACCGGGGACCTGCTATGAGGAGGATTTTTCCAGCCAGACAGCCGTCGACGGATCGCGCATCCCGACACTCACCGATGTGCTTGAACTAATACAGCGCTCCTCAAACAAAACCGTCCAGCTCAATATAGAAATGAAGCTGCAGCCAACCAAACAAGGGCTTTCCCTGAGCCCGGAAGACTTTGTGGCGGCTCTGTTAAAAGACCTCAGGGATTATAATTTTCTCGACCGGGCGGCTGTTCAATCCTTCGACTGGCGTCCTTTGCAAATATTGCAACGCCTGGCACCTGGCATTCCCACAGGCTATCTGACGGTACAACAGAGCTGGTACGATAACATGTACGCCGGACAAGACGAGCCTTCACCCTGGACCGCCGGTTATTCCATCGATCAGTTTGACGGTAATATCCCACAAATGGTCAAGGCGGCCGGTGGCCATACATGGTCTTCCTATCACGGCGAGGTGTCGGCTGAAAAAATTCAGCAGGCCCATGATCTGGGCCTCAAAGTAAAAGTCTGGACGGTCAACGAACCTGAGCAAATGGAGGCCCTGATCGAAATGGATGTAGATGCTATTATCACCGATTATCCCGACCGTCTGCGCCGAATTTTGAAAACCCGTGGCATGGCGATCCCGCCGGCCACACCTGTTTCAGTCTGAAAGAATATCCATGAAAATCATCCAGATTACCGATACCCATATTGGCGCACCTGACGAACGCATATGCGGACTTTCCCCCATCGAGCGGTTAACGGCATGTGTTGCCGATATCGAGACCAATCATAGCGATGCGGCGTTCTGTGTGTTTACAGGCGATCTGAGCGACGCGGGCAAACCGGCAGCCTATAATGTCCTGTCTGAAATTCTCTCCCCCCTGAGCCCGCCGGTCATCCTGTTACCCGGCAACCATGACCACCGCGAACATCTGTGTGAAGCCTTTCCTGAACTGCAAAGAGACCATAACGGTTTTGTGCAGAACCACTTGCGTCGCGACGAGGGAGATTTTATTTTTCTCGACACCCTCGATCAGGGCCGCGATAGCGGGCTCTATTGTTCGGCGCGGCGTGACTGGCTACGCCGATCTCTGGACCAGACACAAGGCCGCCCGGTTTATTTATTCATGCATCACCCGCCATTCGATGTGGCACTGCCCAGTCTGGACGCTCTGGGACTGGATGAAAAAGAAGCCTTCGCTGAATTACTCTCTGGTTTTGATAATATCCGCCACTTGTTTTTTGGCCACGTCCACCGGCCCATCGCCGGTAGCTGGCAGAACATCAGCTTTACCACCTTGCGCGGCACGAACCACAGTGTACCGCTGGACTTCACCACGACTGGTTATGTACCGCGGAGTTATGAGCCACCAAGCTATGCGGTCGTTCTCATAGACGATGACAAAGTGCTGGTACATCTTCATGATTTTCTGGATGATACAAAAATAATCCGCAACAGCGACGATCTCTGGGTCTGCGCCAAAGACGGCAAGGACGTGGACTTAACGCCCTGAAACCGCAACGACATCGCGAACAACAACACCCTTGAAAAATTTAAACGAGGATACCAGCACCATGGTAAAAACATTCGTTTCCCATCTGGAATGCTCCATAACCGGCAAACACTATGAAGCGGGGCAGGTTCACGGACTTTCCGAGGCCGGACGACCATTGTTGGTGCGCTATGATCTGGAACAAATGGCCCGTTATGTTACCAAACAATCCATTGCCGAAGCCACCGATCCGGGCATGTGGCGATACGCGGCCATGCTGCCGGTCACCAGACCCGAAAACAGGATATCTCTGGGCGAGGTTATCACCCCGTTAATCCCACTGGAACGATCCGCTGATGGTCTGGGCGCCAAGCCCGGCAAGGCCATCGTCAAGGACGAGGGCAGACTGCCAACGGGCTCTTTCAAGGCACGCGGGCTATGTTTGGCTGTTTCCATGGCCAAGGAATTCGGCATCGAACATCTGGCCATGCCGACCAATGGCAATGCGGGGGCCGCACTGGCGGCTTATGCCCGGCGTGCCGGACAGCGGGCAACGGTATTTTGCCCATCCGATACGCCCGACATCAACATCCGTGAAATCCAGCAGCAAGGGGCCGCCGTATGGCCGGTCAACGGATTGATCAACGATTGCGGCAAGATCGTCGGCGATGGCAAACAAGCCACTGGCTGGTTTGACATATCGACCCTGAAAGAGCCCTACCGCATTGAAGGCAAAAAAACCATGGGCTTGGAGCTTGCCGAACAAATGGGCTGGAAGTTACCCGATGTCATATTCTACCCGACCGGTGGCGGAACCGGGCTGATAGGCATGTGGAAGGTGTTCCACGAGCTGAAGGAAATGGGCTGGATCGATGGCCCCTTGCCGCGCATGGTCGCGGTCCAGGCCGAAGGCTGTGCGCCTATTGTCAAAGCCTGGGCGGCGGGCGAGGAACACGCACCTTTGTGGCCCGACGCCCACACAGTTGCCGCCGGTATCCGGGTGCCTGTCGCCGTAGGAGATTTCCTGATTATTCGCGCCGTTCGCCAATCCGATGGTTTCTGCATGGCCCTGCCCGACGAAGAAATTATTGCCGTGCGCGACCATATTGCCCAGATCGACGGTTTGCTGTTGTGCCCCGAAGGTGCGGCAACGGCGGCGGCCTATAAAAAAGCCCTGCGCGATGGTTTGGTTTCCAAAGACGATACGGCAATCCTGTTTAATTGCGCCACCGGGCTGAAGTATCCCATGGCGGCGGTTGAAAACAGCCTGAATAAGGACAACCCCATCGATTATTCACAATTTACGTAACGGTATTTTTTTATCGTACCCATATTCAATATCATCACGGTGGTTTAAAATTTTCATTGATCCACGTGATTGAATTTTAAAAAAGGAACGTGACGATGCGCGCTATATGGTATGAAAAATTTGGCCCCGCCAAAGATGTCTTGAATTTCGGCGAAAAAGAAACCCCCACACCGGCCGCCGGTGAAGTCCTGGTCAAAATCGCCTACAACGGTATCAACCCGGTAGACGTAAAAGTCCGGGTCGGTGGACGCGCCGGGATGCGTGATTCTTTCGTGATCCCCCATCAGGACGGTTCCGGTATTATCGAGGCCGTCGGCGAGGGCGTCGATGCCGCCCGCGTCGGAGAACGTGTCTGGATATACGAAGCCCAATGGGGCAAGCCTTTTGGTGCGGCCGCCGATTATACCTGTATCGTACAAAATCGCGCCGTCCGTTTGCCCGATAATACCGGCCTGGATGAAGGTGCCTGTCTGGGCGTTCCGGCCATGACGGCGCACCGCTGTGTTTACGGTGATGGCTCTGTTGATGGACAAACCGTTCTGGTCACCGGTGGGGCAGGTGCGGTTGGCAACTACGCCGTTCAGTTTGCAAAACTGGGCGGTGCCACAGTGATCACCACCGTAAGCAGTGATGAAAAAGCCGATCTGGCCCATCGCGCCGGGGCCGACTACGTCATCAACTATCGCAGCGAAGACGTGAAAGACCGCATCATGGCCCTGACCGACGGTGCGGGTATTGACCGCATTGTCGAGGTCGAATTTGGCGGCAATATCAACACATCAACGGCGATTATTAAAAATAACGGGGTGATTGCCACCTACGCTTCAGATGCGGAAAAAAATCCGACTGTCCCGTTCTATCGCCTGCTCTATAAAAACATTCAGGTCCGTCATGAGCTAGTCTTTATCATGCCGGAAGACGGCAAGGATCTGGCCATGGCCGATATAACCCGGTGGCTGGACGCGGGTCACCTGGTCCACCACATGAACGAAACCTTCGATCTGGAAGATACCGTACTGGCACACGAAGCCGTCGAAGCCGCGGCCTTTGGCAAGGTTCTGATCGGTGTTAACCCCTAGAAACTGACCTGTGTAAATGTCTGGAACATGCCCGCGATAATCAACTCGACATGTTCTGGACAGGGCGGGGTCGCCCGCTTCTATCGACAGCGACAAAAACAAAGACAGCTTCAGTAACTTTAATGGTGTGGTCTCCGTCCCGACTGCGCCGCCAGGTTTCAATCTTGATATGCATGGATGTATTGCCGGTCTTCAGTATCTCCGTAAAAATGCTTATTTCATCGCCGACCTTGACCGGGTGATGAAAAACCATGGCGTCCACGGCGACGGTCGTACAGCGTCCTCTGGCATGACGTGAGGCCGCACTGGCCGCAGCAAGGTCCATTTGAGACATGATCCAGCCGCCGAAGATATCGCCCGACGGGTTTGTATCGGCCGGCATGGCAACGGTGCGAATGGTGGGGATACGGTCTTCGGGCATGGATGTTTCAACACTGTCTTCGGGCATGGACTGACTCCGCATTATAGTTTTTTCGTATGACCAGTATCATACGATATCCTTCATACGGGGCAATAGCCGTCATAAACCTGGGTGACCGGGACCGGCAGGTCATCAGGGTCAGCGCCGGGTTTTTGCTCCCACCCGAGCACTTCCAGATGACCGGCTGCGGCATTGGCAATCACCGACAATCGTGTGATGGGATTGAGGATAGGTGGCGTTACCCAGCCAAAATTATTGGCCGTATCATAACGCAAACTGTCCATCTGGGCCAATCGACCTGGTGAGTCAACACCGCGTATATAGGCTGGAATGTTCAGGTTTTTCCAATGATTGGATATGGCGTTCGGCCCGATCTGGGAACTCACATCCACCGCAGTGCGCTCAATGAGGGCGTTTTCCCGCAGGCCAACACCGCTCAGGGTAAAAAAAGCCGGCATGGCAATAGGCGTATTGGTCAGAACTTCAAAGGCTTCGTCAAAATCACGGCACTGGTCAAATACCTGGCGCAACAAATGAACCGGCGGCAGGCTATCCTCGCGCCACATCAAGGCCCGGTTTATGATCCAGTCGAGCCCATAGAGACCGCTCCACCGTCGCATGGGCGGCTGGTTAATGGCCGCGGAAAACCGGCCCGGTGCCATGGCCGTCAACACGCCGGAAAAACCAGGCCAGGTCACCGCATCATACAAACCTTCTTCGCCTTCCATGCGGGCGATAATCACATTGCGCCCCAGACCCTGCAACGGCCAGTCCAGGGTGCGCAGCAACCGGTTGCCGCCGCGGTGCAAATCCGGCCCGATGGCCGCCGTGCACGACCATTCATAGGATAAATTAAGCATCCATGGCCCGGGGCAGTTCACATAATCTGCCACGGCAAAAATTTCATCCAGGTATGGATTATCGTTACGTGCCAACCAGTATTCTGACAACCGGTCGGCCATAGCCATGATCGGGCCGGTATAATGGTCGGCGGCTTTCTCCAATATATCGGCCATGCGTCTGGGCTCTGCGCGGACCAGCGCCAACGCGCCCTGACCGCCGATCTCCACCAGTGGAATGGGCACACGGGGTGCCAGTGTGCTGCGGTCACGTGCCTCCATATTGCACCCCGCCTTGCCCTCGCAGGCCCAGTGATATTATGGCACAGATCAACACCAGCACCGATGATACCAGCAAGCAGGCTGTCAGCCCGCCATACTGATAAACCGCGCCGGACAAAAACGTGCCCACAAACCGCCCCGCAGCATTGGCCATATAATAAAACCCCACATTCAAGGTCACTTTATCGGTATCCGAACAAGCCACAATCAGATAGGAGTGCAACGCAGAATTGATGGCAAACACCACGGCAAACACCGCCAGCCCGACCAGCAAAACAGTTACTGAGGGCAATCCGCTGGCAATGCCTATGGGGATGCCCGCCAACACAAAGGCCCATAATTTGACCGAACGTAGCGCAATATTCAAACCCTTATCGCCCCCGATCAATCGTGGGGCTGCGGCCTGAACCATACCATAGCCAATAATCCAGCTCGCCATAAAACTGCCGATAGCGGTAAAACTCCAGCCCAGGGTCGTGCTTAAGAAAACCGGCAGACCAACCACAAACCACACATCGCGCGAGGCAAACAGGAAGATACGCGCCGCCGATAAAATGTTGATATTGTGAGCCTTGGCAAACAGGTCACGGAACCGTATTTTTTGATTAACCCTGCCCATGCCAGCCATAGTGTTGCCCAGCAAAACCATAGCCAACAACAGGACAACCGCCAAACCACCGGCCATCAGCCACAGGGAAAACTGGAACCCCAAACCCGACAACATGGCCCCACCGAGGAAAAACCCCACACCCTTCAGGGTGTTTTTTGAGCCGGTCAGCAAAGCCACCCAACGGAACAACTGCCCGTGGTTGTCCTCCTGCAACACGAGTTTGACGGCACTTTTGGAACTCATCTTCGTCAGATCCTTGGCGATGCCCGACAATGCCTGAGAGGCCATAACATAAAATACTGAAAGCTCTATCGCCCACCGGTCTTGCAGGAATGACAACATCACCAGGGCGACCACCTGTGTCGCCAGGCCCAGATAGAGCGTAAATTTTAGCCCGGTCAGGCCGGCCAGCCAGCCACCGGCAAAATTGGTTACAATGCCCATGGCCTCGTAGAGTAAAAACAGCAGGGCGATTTGAATGGGATCAAACCCCAGACCATGAAAATACAGCAAGACCAACATGCGCAAGGCGCCATCGCTCAGGGTTAACCCCCAATAGCACCCGGTTACGACGACGTAACTGCGCACGTCTGTCATGGTGCCAGGGTCGCAATTTTTCGGGCCAGTTCCGCCATGCGGTTGACATAGCCCCATTCGTTGTCATACCAGGCGAAAATTTTAACCTGGGTTCCATTGACCACCATGGTCGACGGTCCATCGATGATCACCGAGCGCGGATCGTTCACATAATCGGCCGATACCAGCGGCAGGTCTTCAAACCCTAAAATACCCTCCAGTGTGGTGCTGGCCGCATCACGAAACATATCGTTGAGTTGCGTGGTACTGGTCTCGCGCAAGACTTCAAACACACAATCACATAACGATGCATTCAACGTGGGAACCCGCACGGCATGACCATCGAGCTTACCTTTCAGCTCCGGGTATATCAGACCGATAGCACTGGCCGAACCGGTCGAAGTGGGCACCAGAGAGTTAAGCGCCGAGCGGGCGCGGCGCAAATCCTTGTGCGGTGCATCGACAATGGTCTGGGTATTGGTGATGTCATGAATAGTCGTCATGGAACCATGTTTGATGCCCAGATTTTCGTGAATAACCTTGACCACCGGAGCCAGACAATTGGTGGTGCACGAAGCGGCTGTTATCACGTTATGACGTACCGGATCGTACAAATCATCATTGATACCCATGACAATATTAATCGCCTGTTCGTCATGCACCGGAGCGGCCACCAGAACTTTTTTAATGCCAGCCTGAAAATAGGGTTGAAGACCGGCTACCGTGCGATAGGACCCGCTACATTCCAGCACCAGATCAACATTTTCACGAGACCAGGGCAGATCGCATAGTGAGTCATGATGGCTTACGGTAATTTCCTCGCCATCAATGGCAATACCATTTTCGCTTGAAACAATGTTGCGTTGCCAACGACCGTGGACCGTATCGAACTGTAACAGATGCGCCACCATGGCAGCGTTCCCGACAGGCTCGTTGATATGCACGATGTCCAGCTCCGCCATGTCCCAGGCGGCCCTCAACATCAACTTGCCCATACGCCCGAAACCATTTATTGCCACCCGAAAGGTCATTTATTATCGCTCCTGAAAATCAACAACATATAGCCTTTTCCAATCGCCGTGAAGCGCCTATGATCCGCCCAATCCATCCTTTGAGCAAATGAGTTGTATAAAACATGATCCCGCGTTATTCCCGCCCCGAAATGACCCAAATCTGGGAGCCCGCCAACAAATTTCGTCTGTGGTTCGAAATTGAGGCCCACGCCTGTGACGGCCTGGCCAAAATCGGTGTGATCCCCGGTGAGGCTGCCAAGGCCATCTGGGAAAAAGGCGACAAACCCTATAGCGCGGAGCGGATCGCACGGATCGATCAGATCGAGTTGGAAACCAAACACGACATGATCGCCTTTACCACAGAGCTGTCAGAACAAATTGGCGCCGAACAAGCCCGGTTCGTGCATCAGGGCATGACCTCATCCGACGTGCTCGATACCTGTTCCAATGCCCAGCTGACCCAGGCCTGTGATATCCTGCTGGCCGATATGAACAAGGTATTGGCCGCTCTGAAAGACCGCGCCTTTGAGACCCGGCTTATGCCGGTAATGGGGCGCAGCCACGGCATCCACGCCGAACCCACCACCATGGGTTTAAAGTTCGCGCGATTTTACGCCGAATTCCAGCGCGGCAAGGAACGCCTGATCCAGGCCCGTAAAGAAGTTGCCACCTGTGCCATTTCCGGGGCGGTGGGTACATTTGCCAATATCGACCCCCGGGTCGAACAATACGTAGCCGAAAAAATGGGCCTGGTTGCCGAACCGATCTCGAGCCAGATCATCCCACGCGACCGCCATGCACAATTTTTTGCCGTGCTCGGGGTGATCGCCAGTTCCATGGAAAACGTGGTCACCGAAATCCGCCACATGCAACGCACCGAGGTCCGCGAAGCCCAGGAATATTTCGCCCCCGGTCAGAAGGGTTCCAGCGCCATGCCGCACAAGCGCAACCCGATCCTGAGCGAAAACATAACCGGCCTGGCACGCATGGTCCGCGCGGCGGTAATCCCGGCCATGGAAAATGTTACCTTGTGGCATGAGCGCGACATTTCCCATTCTTCGGTCGAACGCATGATCGGACCCGATACCACCATTACCCTGAATTTTGCCCTGAACCGGCTGGCCGGGTTAGTCGCCAAACTGGTGATTTATCCGCGCAACATGCTCGATCATTTGAACGCTTTCGGGGGTATCCACGATGCCCAGCGGGTGCTCTTACACCTGACCCAGAACGGTGTTTCTCGCGAAGACGCCTACAAAATCGTGCAGCGCAATGCCATGCTCGTGTGGAAAAGTTTCGGTATTGATCCGGACAATCCTGACCAGGAAGCCGAACTGGACGAGATGGATAAACAGGCCGCCCAACATGACAACCGGTTATTTTTCTTCCTGTCGAAGGACCAGAAACTGGCAGAAACCCTGAGCCTGGATGATCTGGGCGCGCTGCTCAATGAAGACTCTCTGAGTTACCACACAAAACAGGTTGATACGATATTTAACCGGGTTTTTGGCAGACCGTAAAACCAACCAGCCAGCTAATCGACAGACAAGGCGAGCAATTCAGCCTTTAATTCATTGTTGGCCAGGGGGTACTGATGACCCGTCGCCGGTAACATCTGATCGTCTTTAAGGCCCGCAACCTTGCCCTGAACATCCTGCGATAGCCTGGCTGGAAGACCGGCTTTCCAGCACACCGCCATGACCGCTTTGGCAGACTTTGCATCGACGGCCTTTTCCACTTGTGCCATATCCAGTTCCGCAAGCACCGAAATTTCGGCGATCACCAGATCCACATCACCACGGTTCAGGGCTTCGACAATAGATGTTTCGTCAAGCTTGCCTTCCTCCATCTTGCTGCGCGCAACATCGAGTGGGCTAATGACGGGTTTTTTTCTGACTTTCTGATCGAGCCACAAATCATCAACCTCTTCGGGCTCATCATCCTTACCGTTCTCATCTGGCTCATCCTGGATGGCTTCTTTTTCTGGTGGAACGGGATGGCTGAGCCGGTCCGGGTCTCGAAATTCCGTTTCCACGGAACCTGCATCGATGCTGCCCTCTTCAACACGTTGCTCGACAACGCTGATAATCTCGGCAATAAATTTCTCGTCCAGATCGCCCCGATTGTGCAACATATTGATCAGGCTGCCGGCAACAAATTTTGCCAGTCGCACGGCCGCGCGGGCCGGTAATTTCGGGCGCTCCACCAGGGGCAGGTGCCAGTCAGTAAATTCATGGGCCCGATCGATGACCGCATCGAGTGTTTCCTCCCTGATCTGGGCATTATTATTGCCAAGTAACAGGGCAATGGCCGTGATATCGCTCGAGGCGACAATGGCATCACTAACCAGTTCAGAAACCATATCACGACGGGATATAGCACTAAGCTGTCCGCCAAGCGGGCTGGCAGATATGATCTCAAGCAGGTCATCGTCGTTGAGGACCGGAGAGCATAACAACACCGGTTCGGCGACGATGCTCTCGGTATCGCGGGCCAGATGTTTGATCACGCTGGGCGGAGCGTTTGCCACATCCTTCAATGTTTCTGCCAGTATCTGGCGAACCCTGGTGGCCTGATCGCGGGCCAGAATTTCCAGAGTCTCAACGGTTGCCTGATAAACCCGGTCCTGTTCGTCGGGTTCCAGATCGGGCACCAGTCGGGCGATTTTAACAGCCAGCTCCAGTTTGATTTCTTCTTCCGTATCCCTGGCCAGCTTCACATCAGCCAGGCGGGGCGTGGCTTGGTTCGCGGCAAGGTTCAAACGGACCTGATGGGATTCGTCATCCACCAAATAATACAAAATTTCCGGTTTAATGTCCGAACGTTCGGCGATCCGGGCGCGCGCGTTATCATCTCCGGTGTAGGCAATAGCGCGTGATTCAGTATATGAGAGCGATATTTTTTTCTGGGTCAAGTGAATAAATCCTGGGTCTGTTAGGTTTCTGCGTCTCTGTCGACAAGGGTTATGAAGAACTGGATATTCCAATCCATCTCCTTATGAGAGATGGGGAATTCCAACCCCGGCGACACCGTATCGTGGTGCGGTTGACCTTGGCCGATCAGTGGTTTGATCACATGATTGGGTGACAGTCTGGCGACTTGACGTTGCAGGTCAATCATCAGCTCTGGTGACAAACCGGCCCGCCACACCAACGCGACAATCGCTTTGGCGTTCTGCTCCTTAAAAATCCGTTTCACAACCGCACCGTCAATACCAGTCAGGGCAACCAGCGCGGCGAGTACCGAGGGAAAGTCCCCGGCCTGCAGGGATTGCATAATCTCACCCTCGTCGAGCACTCCCTGTGCGACCAGTCTGTTGGCACGGAACATGGGCAGGGGTGCTTGAAGAAAATCGAATAAATTGGCCCCGACAAAAATTCTATCCGGTTCAGATTTGTTGTCGCCAAACCGTTCCTGCATAATGTCGGTTATTTCGGCCAGAACCTGGGAATCAATGTCATTGCGGTCTTTCAGCTTCTCGATCAGACTATCGGCAATAAAAAGGGCCAGACGCTGTGGCGCACCACTTGGCAATACAGGCCGCGAGACCAGGGGTGAATGCCAAAATTTAAATTCCGGTGCCCTATCAATGAGAACATCAAGGGTCTCTTCCCTGATCTGGGCGGACTGGTTATAGAGTAACTCTGCAATAGCCTCGGCATTGTCCGTCTTAACAATGGCATCACTGAGCGAAGGGCTGACCGTACTGCGGCGAGAAATTGCCATGAGATTATCGCCCGCCGTTCCCTGGGAAATTATCTCCAGCAAGTCCTCGTTGCTCAGGACCGGTGACATTTCCAGCACAGGCGCCGAAACAATAGTTTCAAGATCATGGGCCAGAACGTTGATGATATCGTGCGGTGCCGAGACATATCCTTTCAGGGCTTCGGCCATTGCCTGGCGTACCCTGACCACCTGATCACGCGCCAGAACGCGCAATGCCTTATGGGTCACTTTCCAGAGACAACTAAGGCTTTCTTCATTAAGGTTCGGTGCCAGATTCAAAAACCGTGACGCCAGCCCCGTTCTAACATTCGTACTCTTGTCATTGGCCAGCAACATAAAAATCTGAGGCGGCGATTGGGGATTAAGAGCAACAGATATTCTGATTTCGGAAACATCATCATTGGCAAGGTAATATAGAATTTCCGGGCGTACGTCCTGACGGTCGGCAATAGCCTTACGAACGGCCGGATCATTGCTGGCCACCAGGTCTCTGATTTCCTTGGGCGTTAAAACCTCAGCGTTGGGGTCGGCCACTATTTTTTGCCCTTCTTCCTGGATTTAGGCCGTGGTAGCGGCGCGACTCTGATACCACCCTTGCCATTTCGCTTGACCTCATACATGGCTTCATCGGCGCGCGCAATCAAGCTATCGAGGCTTTCGTTATTACTTGGGTAGAAAATAGCAACGCCCACAGAAATACCAAGCGGGCTGTCTTCATGGCCGGAGAACTGACGTAGTTTCCGGCTTTCATTTAAAAATGCCTTGGCCCTTTTCAGGGCAATTTCTTCCGGAATGTTATCCAGCCAGAGAGCAAACTCGTCACCACCCAAGCGTGCCATAACATCACCGGGTCGGGAGTTCGCGATCATTAACTGGCGCAGCATAAGAATCGCCTCGTCACCCATTTGATGGCCATGCACATCATTAACCTGTTTGAAGTTATCCATATCAATATAAAACAATGCGGCCGAACTGTCTTCTCGTTCAAGGCGCAGAATACGTCTTGGCAATTCTTCATCGATAAAAGCCCGACGATTCAACAGCCCCGTCATGCTATCGGTCCGTGACAGGGTCACGATACGTTCGTGATTGGATATTTGCTCATTGGCGATACCCAGTTGATTGGCAATATCACCCAATAATAACCGGTCGTCATCAGCCCACGGCGCATCATCGCTGTGTCGCCAGATCGCAAAGGCACCATTAACAGTATTGCGATAGAGCAATGGCGCGTAAAGTATTCGGTTGCCATTCAACACGGCGTCCCTGGTTGTCAGCTCGTTTCCGAGGCCGTCTAACAAGGTTTGCAATCCGCCGAGGCTTCGGGTTTCACCGACACTCGTAAATTCGAAAAAGGAGCCTTTATCATCGATCCGGTATATTCGTGCGCCAAGGGCCATCATAGCTTCAATGGTCGCTTCGGCTGCAACGTTTATGGTATCCAGCGGATTAATGACATCGCGCATGGCAAACACGATATGGTTGAGTAAATATTCCCGGTGGCGTGCCCGTAATACAGCCGCCTCATTTTCCCGCTCGATGGTCACATCCCGACAAACACCGCGAACACCGATCCATTTATCGTGGCTGTCATACAAAGGCATGCATGAAACCAACACACAGGCGGTCGTATTGTTTTGGGCCGTCAGCCACAAATCCACATTGCCAACGGCCTGCTCACTGATGAAGGGCACAGGGTCATAATGTTCAAGATCGATAACCATGTCGATGATGTTTTTGCCGATAATTTCATCGGCCTTGAAGCCCAACGCTCCTTTGGGGGAAACAAACTGGAAGACACCCTTGGTATCGACCTCCCAGGCAAAATCACTGCTGATATCAATCAGGTCCTTGTACCTTTGGCGTGATTCGATCAAGGCACTGCGCAGATTGTTTTCCATGGTCAAGTCGCGCAGCAACACCAGACAGCTATAGGCATTATTTGTCTCATTACGTTTGATAAAGGGAATAAACGTGGCCTCGAGTAAAATTTCACCCTGACCGTAATCAAGAGGAATCTGGCGCACGGACATAGTCTGGGATGTAATGGCATCCTGTGCACTGTCTTGTAGTGCTTTGAATTTGTTTTGTTCTACCAGCAGTGAAAACGCTTCGCCCTTGGCGTTTGTTTCGCCAATTTTACCATTGGGTTTTATAATTAAAGCCGCGCCAGCATATCCCTGAAGAGTTTCTTGCTGAAAAATGGTACACTCCATTCCAAACAATTCTAAATAGTTGAGTAACACTACAAAAAATTTGAATGTCTTGATATCTAAATTATGATATTTTTACACAAACTATCCACAATTTCTCCATAAACTATAACAACAATATATGGTACAGCGTATGATAATCAGCACAGCGGCAACCCGAAATGATCATAAATCACCCGCAGACGGCCAACAGGGGCCAATACCTTACGAAAATCTTCATAATGCTGAATTCTGGATTTTCGATCTGGACAATACGCTCTATCCCGCCCATTGCCAATTATTCACCCAGATAGAAAAAAACATGACCCGTTTTGTCATGGAATTTCTCAAACTCGATCATCGTGAAGCCTACGGTATACAAAAAAAATATTTCAAGAACCATGGCACGACCATGAATGGCTTGATGCTACACCATGATATGGATCCACATCATTATCTCAATTTCGTGCATCAAATTGACCTATCCGGTGTACCAAAAAACCCGGTCTTAAATGATGTACTTAACGAACTACCGGGGAAAAAAATGATTTTCACCAATGGCTCAACCGATCATGCGCGGCGGGTGACCGAGCACCTGGGCATCCATAAGCATTTTGATGATTGCTTCGATATTGTTGACTCGCGGTTTATTCCCAAACCCGAGCCAGCCGTCTACCTATCCATGATCGAACGATTTGGCATTTGCCCGCACAAAGCCATCATGGTCGAGGATATGGCAAAAAATCTGCTGCCCGCGGCAGAACTGGGCATGACCACCGTGTGGATTCGTACCGATAACGACTGGGCCGTGGAAGATTTCAACAGTCGTTTTATCCACCACACGATCGATGACCTGACCGTTTGGCTGTCACAACTCGCAACTGGCACCGCCGCCATATGAAATCAATTGACAGGTCGAACCGACTGTCCCATGGTCCCTTACCACGCCGCCATAAAAAATGATTTGGGAAAGCCATGAAAGATCCAGCACAATTACAGACTATCATCGATGCGGTCTGGGAAGACCGTGACGCCATCAATACCAACACCTCGGGCGATGCGCGCGAAGCCGTAAAACAGGCGCTGAGGTTGCTTGATAACGGAAAGCTTCGCGTCGCCGAGAAAACGGCGGATGGCTGGCAGGTTAATCAATGGCTGAAAAAGGCCGTATTATTATCTTTCCGCCTGTCGGGCATGAAGATGATCCCGGGCGGGCCGGGCAAGACGTCCTGGTGGGACAAGGTACCCAGTAAATTCAAGGGCTGGAGCGCAGACCACTTTCGCGATGCCGGGTTCCGTGCCGTGCCCAATTGTATCGTCCGCCGCTCGGCCTATATTGCACCCAACGTTGTGCTCATGCCGAGCTTTGTCAATCTTGGGGCATATGTAGATAATGGCACCATGATCGATGCCTGGGTGACCATCGGCAGTTGCGCCCAGATCGGTAAAAACTGTCACATTTCCGGTGGTGTCGGCATTGGCGGTGTGCTTGAACCGTTACAGGCTGGCCCGGTCATCATCGAGGACAACTGTTTTATCGGCGCTCGTTCGGAAGTCGTCGAGGGTGTTATCGTTGAAGAAGGCTCGGTGTTGTCCATGGGGGTTTATATTGGCGCCTCGACAAAAATTATCGACCGCTCAACGGGCGAAATCTTTTATGGCCGGGTGCCTGCCTATTCGGTTGTGGTGTCAGGCAATATGCCGGGCAAACCGTTACCCGATGGCAGTCCGGGGCCGAGCCTCTATTGCGCCGTTATTGTCAAGCGGGTAGACGAACAAACACGCTCGAAGACATCCATAAACGACTTGCTCAGGGATTAAATATGTCCTGTCATGATGCCGTGAAACTGAGCCAGCGGCTTGTTTCGTGCCCCAGTGTGACACCACAGGATGCCGGGGCGCTGGATGTTTTGCAGGATTTTCTAAAAGCTGCCGGGTTTATCTGTCAACGCAAGGTTTTCCATGACGTTGACAACCTCTATGCAAAGATTGGGACCAGCGCACCAAACCTTTGTTTTGCCGGACATACCGACGTTGTGCCACCGGGCGATGAAACATTGTGGTCTCATCCACCGTTCGCCGCGGAGATCGCCCATGGCCGGTTGTTCGGCCGCGGGACTACCGATATGAAGTGCGCCATCGCCGCCTTTGCCGTAGCGGCGGCCCGTTTTGTTAAACGACCGGAGAACACCCTGAACGGCTCCATCAGCCTGCTGATAACCGGTGACGAGGAGGGGCCGTCCATTAACGGAACGGTCAAGCTGTTACCCTGGATCAGCGACATGGGAGAGACCCTGGACGGCTGCATTGTTGGCGAACCGACAAACCCCGAAACCCTCGGCACCATGATGAAAATAGGTCGCCGGGGCAGCATGAACATGGTGCTCACCGTAACCGGCACACAAGGCCATTCAGCCTATCCCGATCTGGCCAGCAACCCGGTTCCGAGAATGCTTAAAATGCTGACAATGATGAGCGAACCGCCGCTGGATCAGGGCAGTGATCATTTCCAGCCGTCCACCCTGACCATCACCACTGTTGATGTGGGAAATGTAGCAAGCAACGTCATCCCTTCCGAAATCACGGCAGCTTTCAATATCCGCTTTAACGACCTGCACAGTGCGGCGTCCATGGAACAGCTTATCCGCCAACGGCTTGATGACAGCGGATATGACTATAAACTTGACGTCAATGTCTCGGGGACATCCTTTATTTCCAAGCCCGGCAAGCTGACAGAGGTGGTTGCGCAGTGCGTCGAAAAAATTACCGGGCACATACCCGAAGCCAGTACCACAGGCGGCACCTCTGATGCCCGTTTCATCAAGGACTACTGCCCGGTTGTCGAATTTGGCCTGACCAGTGAGATGGCCCACAAAACAGATGAAAACGTCGCGGTGGATGACATCATCGTCCTGAGCGATATTTATGAAGCTATTATTGAACAATACCTGTCGTAATCAAAGGACACCCATGAGCAACTTTTCAAAAACGCTCTACGCCTTGTACGGCACTTACCGGCTGGCTAGATTCGACACCGCCGGCATGAAACATTTCGAAGATACCCCGGCAGGCTTCTGGCACTCATTTCAGGCCGCAATCTGGGTTTTCCCACTTTATCTTTTAACTGTATTAGCCCGCTGGGATCGCATGGACAGCGATATATCGGTGCTGTATTTTTTACTGGTCCAGATCATTGCCTATGTCATAGCCTGGACGGCATATCCGGTTATTTTGCCCTACGTGGCACGGGCCTTTGACCGCCAGGCAAACTATCAACGCTCGATCATTGCCTACAACTGGACGGCCGTCATACAAAACCTGGCCTATACGCCGCTCGCTATCATTAGCCTGACCGGTGCAACCGGTGCCGGATTACTGACTTTAATCGTATTTATTTTAATTATCAGCTATAGCTGGTTTGTCACAAAAACGGCGCTCGACATCAAAACCTCTGCCGCCTGGGTCGTCGTTGGCATCGATATTATGATCAGTATGATACTCAGCAACTGGGTCGATATGCTGCTATTTTCCAGCTGATTTTTACTTACAGGCCAAAATAGCTGGCAAGGGCACCCAATCCAACGATTAACAGTAACTGGGGCGACGTGAGAAAGCCGATAATGGCCAGCAGAACACCGCCCAGCGCCCAGATAAACTGACCCATAAACAGGGCAATGATAGAGAATATCAGGGTCAGGGGCACAAACAGGATCGAGGCCGTAAACAAACCCAAAATCCCGCAACCGACAGCGAACCAGCCGATGATCGGCGATTTTTTTTGAACGACGTGACCATCTGGGACCGGGCCGGGGTTTATTATATCACCACCGTGTGTATCAAGTTTTAAGTCTATGGGTTTCTGAGGTTCGTGGTCCATAAAAAATTTCCTGTTATTCGTAACGAACGGCACTTAAATACAGGCCGTGGGGCGGAGCGGTTTCCCCGCCGCGTTTCCTGTCACATGCCTGCAAGGCTGCGCTCAGGTTGCCTGCATCCCATTTACCTTCTCCCACCAAACGCAATGTGCCGACAATAATACGAACCTGATTGTGTAAAAAGGACCGTGCAGAAACATCGATTCGGATATGCTCACCTTCGCGCTGAATCGTCAGCTTGTCCAGTGTTTTGCGGGCTGATTTCGCCTGACAATGGGCAGCTCGGAAGGTGCTGAAATCATGTTTTCCAATCAACACCTGTGCGGCATTGTGCATGGCTTGACTGTCCAGAGGAACAGGAAGCCACCATGCCAGCCCCTGACCCATGGTCAAGGGTGCCCGGCGATTGACAATCTTGTATATATAGGATCGCCCCGTCGCGGAAAATCGGGCGTGAAATTCATCATCAATACGGCACGCCGAAAGCACGGATACCTTATGGGGCCGGACCAAACCGTTCAAGCCATCCATGATCCTGTATTCGGGCACTTCTTGCTCTAAATCGAAATGCACCACCTGGGCCAGGGCATGGACCCCGGCATCTGTCCGCCCGGCGGCAAACAGCCGGGGTTGCTCACCGGACAGAACCGTAATAGCCCGTTCCAGAACCTGTTGCACGGAAATACCATTATCCTGCGCTTGCCATCCGACAAATGCTTGTCCGTTATATTCAATGGTTATACGATAGCGTGGCATATTATTATCTGTTGTTTTGGTTGTCATTCATGGGAGATACGTTATCTGTACACTCTATAATTAAAAAGTATACGATACAGATACGATGATATAATCAATATTCAGCATATTTACAATTATGGCGTATGGTATAACGAAACAACAGAAAACACGAAATGGGATATGAGCTAAAATAATGTCACAAGGCGAAGAATTTTTCATATCAGATGAGGATCGGGACTCTCTGTATTCCCTTCCCCTCGGCATGTTACCTCTGGAAACAAAGGCACTGAGAACCGCTCGCCTTATCAAAAATGCTCGCCTGGAGACCATGGTTGAGCTTTTCGCCGATGACGAAACCGGCAGCGGCCAACTGGCAATTGCCGATCTACCTCTGGAATTCAAATGGGAAAACCCCAATCATCCAGACATGGTCATGATATCCAAACTGGGCAACCTGAACAGTTATGATGTATACAGCCTGCGACTGAGTCTGCGCGAGCTCGGTATCGATATTTCAGATATTGCCGCCCTGACATTATCCGAGAGCAAGACCAAAGAGCTGGCATCCTATATGACCTCGTTCACCCGCCCGCTCATTTTGCAAATATTCGGTGACGACGAGGCGCAGAATATTAAATCTTTCGATGACATTATCACCCTGTTTCGTAACCCTGACAAAGGGGACGCCTTGAAACGGCTGAAACAAATGGCTGATAAACTGGGTATACCCGTTACCGGCGTACCGGAATTTCTGGAAGATTACGGCGATATATTCCTGGCTCTCAGCTATTATCGACAATGCCTTGATGAAATAGAGCCGATTATTACCGCTTTTCTGGACGGATTGATTGAGCTGCGCAAAACCTACCAGTTCAAAGACGATCGTGGCCTGCTTGCCATGACAAAAGATATCGAGTCAATTCTGAATGAGGGTATGGCAGGCTTAACCGGTCGCTTCGAAGCTTTTGACAAGGAATCATCCAACATGTGGAAAGAGATTTCCGCAGACCGCTTTCGCAAAATAGAAAAATTAATTCACCAATCCCACGAAACAAATGGCGGTGTGTTGTGCGCGTTAAAGGTGAAAATGACGATCTGGGCCAATTCCTTCCCCAACGCCAACGCCGGCAGCCCCAATCGGCGGGTTGAGCTTCTCCAGTCCGATATGAAGCAGGGCATTGAAAAGATCAGCGACCTTGAAAGAAATGCGCCAAAACTGTCCGCTATCAACTGATTTCTCACTCAATCCTGCAGTATGAACAGCACCTCAACAGGCCTGCATTCGTGCCGGCAACACCCTTACATCGTTTGTCAATCTCAAGGAACGAGGGTAAAGTGTAATAATTCAATCATCGCTACCGAAAGTCGCAGATGAACGATTCTACAAAATCGGACAAACAAACCGAAATTACTATTTCCGATGATGATCGGAACTCCCTGTTTTCCATGCCCTTGAGTATGATGCCGGTGGAAACGGCGGCGCTAAAAACTTCCCGATTGATTAAAAATGCCCGGCTTGAAACAATGGTCGAGTTTTTTTCAGATCGCAGCACCGGCAGTGGCCAGATGGCGGTTTCTGAACTGCCCGTTCAATTTGGCTGGAAAACCAATCACCCTGATATGCTCTTGATGAACAAGCTGGCCGCTTTATCAAGCTACGATGTGTATAGTTTGCGTCTTGCGGTACGCGAAATGAATATCGATATCGCCGACATCGATGCCTTGTGCCTGTCAAAGGACAAAACAGATGAACTGACATCATACATGTCTACCTTTACGCGCCCGTTAATCCTGCAAATTTTCGGTGATGATGAAACCGCAAATATAACGGATTTTGCCGATATCATCGCATTATTCCGCTCGCCTGACAAAAAAAATGCCTTGGCACGCCTGAAACAAATGGCCGAAAAGCTGTCGATCCGCTCCGATCAGGTGCCAACATTCCTGGAGGATTATGGCGATATATTCCTGGCTCTGAGTTATTACAGACAATGTCTTGATGAACTTGAACCCACTATCAGTAGTTTCCTCGATGGTTTGCAAGAACTTAAAAAATCATATCAACTGAAGGATGATCGTTTCCTTCAGGAAACTGCCATGAACATCGAATCGACCCTGAACGAAGGCATGGCCGGACTAACCGGCCGCTTCGAAGCCTTTGACCGGTCATCGAGCAATATGTGGCAGGATATTTCGGCCGAAAAGTTTCGCCGGGTGGAAAACCTGATCAGAGGTTACCACGTTACAAACGGCGGCGTGTTGTGCGCCCTGACATTAAAAATGACGATCTGGGCCAAAGCTTTTCCGACGTCAAAGTCCGGCAGTCCCAACCGCCGTGTAGAACTGCTGCAATCGGATATACGCCAAGGCATCAATAAAATCCTTGAGCTGGAAGAAGCCGCACCAAAATTATCTGACATCAACTGAGTTAGAGCGCTTCCGGGTTAAACTAAATCGTCCCCGATAGCGAGCGGGTAGCCGCGCATGAACTCGGCAGCATCTTGCGGTTTGCGCCCGGCTCGTTGCAAACGTTCGAGAACCAACACCCCGTTAGCACAGGCAACAGTTGGCCGGAGATCGAGAACCTGACCGCTATTTGTTTTTCCCGACACGCCTTTTTCTCTGGCTGCCCACCCCTTTGCATCGGGTTCGGCCCTGGCGGCCAACACCTTGATGCGCTCACCATTATGCTCAAACCAGGTGCCGGGCCAGGGATCAAAAGCCAGCACGGCACGTGCCAGACTGCTGGCGCTTTGGCTCCAGTCAAGGCGGGACTCAACGGAGTTCAGCTTGGTGGCATACGTCACGCCGTCCTGCGGCTGGGGTTGAGCTGTCATGGTCCCATCAGAAATAGCCGACACTGCCGCCAGACAAAGCTCGGCCCCGATAGCTGATAATTCATCGTGTAACATGCCACCCGTCATGTTCTCGGTGATGGCAAGTGATCGGCGCATATAAACCGCACCCGTATCAAGACCGCGTTCCATGGCCATAATACAAACGCCGGTTTGTTTATCTCCGGCCAGAATAGCCCGCTGAATGGGGGCCGCTCCGCGCCAGCGCGGCAACAGCGAGGCATGAACATTCACACACCCCAGACGGGGGGCCGACAGGATGGCCTGAGGCAAGATCAACCCATAGGCGACGACCACGGCCATGTCGGCCTGTAAATCGGTAAAGGCCTGGCAATCGGCCCTGGATTTAAAATTTTCAGGATTGCGAACCGCGATACCCATTGTTTGTGCTGCGCTATGAACCGGACAGGGTCGTTCCTTCTGTCCCCGCCCGGCCGGTCTGGGTGGCTGGCTATAAACACAGACGATTTCGTGGCCTGCACCGTACAACCCTTGCAGGGTGGCAACGGAAAAGTCGGGGCTCCCCATAAAAATCAGACGCACGTTTTTACACCCTTCATCGATCACTTTAGGCGGTTGTGAGCGATCCTTGCTTTTTGGCTTTACTCAATTTACGCAAGATCATATTTCGCTTTAATGATGACATGTGGTCGACGAACAAAATGCCGTCCAAATGATCTATTTCATGTTGAATGCAGGTCGCCAGCATTTCATCGGCGCGCAGCTCCTGTTGTTTATTGTCACGATCAAGATAGCGTATTTTGATGGTATCGGCCCGCTCGACCTCGCCGTAGTACTCGGGCAGGGACAAACAGCCTTCTTCCTTGACCAATAATTCGTCTGATTGCCAGACAATTTCCGGATTAACCAGCCTCAACGGGTCCGCAGTGTCATCGAGCTTTGTCACATCAAGCACGATGACACGCAGCATCGATCCGACTTGCGGGCCAGCCAGACCGATGCCACTGGCGTCATACATGGTTTCCAGCATGTCATCGAGCAGTCGACGTATTTTTTGATCAACGACCTCTACGGGCCGGGCAATTTTCTTCAACCGGGGGTCGGGTGCCACAATAATGGGTAGTCTGGCCACAACGGAACTCTCCAAAGATAATATAAAAATTATATATAGATACTAAATCATGTGACTTCACATATTGCCTTGTCTGACTGTCGTCAAGGCAGGGCAGGAAAACTTTTTCAAAATTGACCCTACCGATCCGTAACACCGGGTGCTACAAAGAAGTCATGGAATCCAATTATTCTATGATCATTGTGGGTATTGTGCTGGCCGGGTTGTGCCTGTTGGCCGTCGTGATAATAAAACATTATCGCACCAGTCAGAGCAACGAAGACAATCTGGCAAATATTTTGAACACCATGCACCAGAATGCGCAGCAACTCGGCGCCAGCCAGACCATCATCGCGGACCGTCTGCAACAGGGCCAGCACCAATTAAACCAGCGTCTCGATACCCTGCAAGCCCACTTAGGCAGCAGCCTGACACAGCAAACCGAGAAAACCGGCTTATCGCTTAAATCCCTGCACGAACGGCTGGCGGTTATCGACGCCGCGCAGAAAAACATTACCGATTTATCCCAGCAAATGGTCGGGTTGCAGGATATCCTATCCAACAAACAGGCTCGCGGTGCCTTCGGGGAAATCCAGCTCAACGATCTGGTGAGCAGCATCCTGCCGCCCAGCGCCTATGAATTCCAGACCACATTATCCAATGGCAAACGGCCCGATTGCATGTTGTTGTTACCGCTACCGCCGGGCTCCATAGCCATCGATGCAAAATTTCCGCTGGACTCTTATGAGGCCCTGCGCGCTGCAAAAGACGACATCGCCAAACTACAAGCGACACGGTCTTTCACGACCGATCTTAAAAAGCATATTATGGATATTGCCGATCGTTATATTATTCCTGGGGAAACCGCCGAATCGGCCCTGATGTTTTTACCCTCCGAGGCCGTTTATGCCGAACTGCACGCCAATTTCCGCAACGTGGTCGAGGAAAGTTTCAAACGCAGGGTCTGGATTGTTTCACCAACCACCCTGATGGCAACCCTGAACACGGTACGCGCCATCCTGAAAGATGCCCGCATGAAAGAACAGGCCGGCTTAATACAAGAACAAGTCTTGAAAATGATGCTCGATATGGAGCGCCTCGACAAGCGTGTCGGCAGCCTGAGAACTCATTTCACCCAGGCCGAAAAAGACATCGCCGGCATCGAAACCTCGGCCAAAAAGATTACCTCCCATGGCGACAAGATCGAAGCCATGCAACTGGGCAATGAAGGTGCTGATGAGGAAAATCTGGAACCGGCGGTTTCTTCCGAACGTCTGACAACCCATCGTTAAACAGGGCGGCGGGATCGCATGGCCATGGACAGGGTGCCTTCGTCAAGATAGTCCAGCTCACCACCCACCGGGACACCGTGTGCAAGGGCTGTAACACGCACCGGGGTCCTGGCCAGATGATCGGCAATATAATGCGCCGTGGTTTGCCCATCGACCGTTGCACTCAGGGCGAGCACCACTTCGGTTGAATTGAGATCACGGACCCGGCTGATCAAACTTGGTATGTTCAAATCCTCAGGCCTGACACCGTCCAACGCCGACAACGTGCCACCCAGGACATGGTAAAGTCCGCGAAAGACCGCCGTGCGTTCCAGTGCCCACAGATCAGCCACGTCCTCGACAACACAGATCAGTGAGCCGTCACGTTTGGGATCAACGCACACACCACACGGATCATTTGTATCAACGTTACCACACCGCGAACAGGTCCGGATGCTGTCATGGACATCTTCCAGAGAGCGGATCAACGGCTGTAATAAACCCTCGCGCCGTTTGATCAGATGCAACACCACACGGCGGGCCGAACGCGGGCCCAACCCCGGCAGGCGGGATAAATTCTGCACCAGTCGTTCAATAGCGGCGTCACGCATAATTATAAATTACTCAAAATGGTAACTGCATACCGGGTGGCAATTGCAGGCCGCCTGTTAGTTCAGACATTTTCTCACTGGACAATGTATCTACCTTGCTTCGTGCATCGTTGATGGCGGCAACAATCAGATCTTCCAGCATATCGGCATCGCCTTCACCAACCAGAGACGGATCGATAACGCAGCTTTTGGCCATTCCCTTGCCGGTCAGCGTGACCTTCACCATGCCACCGCCGGAAACCCCGGTTATTTCTATTTTTTCCAGCTCACCCTGCAATTCCTGCATACGTTCCTGCATTTGTTGAGCCTGTTTCATCATTTTGCCCATATTTAACATGGTCAGATCTCCATCGGTCAAATCAGTATTATAGTGCGATGAAGCCGTGTATAACAGGACTGAGAGGCAGAGTCATGCAGCACAAAAACTTGTTCGTCTTCGATATTGAAACCGTACCCGATACACAAGCCGTGCGTAATCTGACCGGTTTTGACGGGACCAAAGCCGAAGATTGCCGGGCGGAATTGGATCGCTACCATCTGGAAATCACCGATGGGCGCAATGCATTCCCGCGCCAGCCATTCCACAAGGTCGTGGCGATCAGTTTCCTTGAAGCCGAAATAGAACGCGACGGTCTGTCGGAAATCTATCATCTGCGCGAACTGCGCTCCGGGGGAGAAGCCAATGCCACGGAACAAACCCTTATTCAGGGTTTCTTCAGCTATCTGGAACGCCTGCGCCCTCGGCTGGTTAGCTTCAATGGCCGCGGTTTTGATCTGTCGGTCTTAAAATACCGCGCCATGGTGCACGGCATTTCTGCCCGGTTTCTCTATAGTGATGGCGACAAATGGAACAGCTATACTTCTCGTTACGCAGACGACTGGCACTGCGATCTGCTTGAAGTGCTGTCAGATTATGGCGGCTCAGCGCGGATAAAACTCAATGAAGTGTGTTCGGTGATGGATTTCCCCGGCAAATTCGGTGTCGATGGCGCCGACGTGACCGGCATGGTCGAAAATGGACAGGTACAGGCTGTGCGTGATTACTGCGAAACCGATGTGCTCAATACGTACCTTGTGTACCTGCGGCTAATGCACCACCGTGGCAAGATAACCACCGAGAGTTACAACCTGGCAATCGGCGATATCATTGCCCTGATCGAGACCGAAGGCGAGGCCAGGCCACACTTGCGTGAATTTCTCTATGCCTGGAGTATGGCTTCTCAAAATTCGTTTACTATATAAAAAATATACTTAACGGCAGGTTAGTGCTTAACTTTAGTTATTTTAATTATCCTAAAAACCACATATGGTTTTTGCAATTTTTGGCTACCTCCCAGGGTATTTCCAAGTCCTTATTGTTTTTCTGTATATAATACCCAAGTTTTCAACTGTGTCCGCCATCTGGACATACGAAAGGAATTCTAATGTACGATGAGTCAAATCAAGCCATGCCAGAAGGTCTTGCGACAGACCTGGAACGCATCAACGACGGTCAATTCGAAGATATTCTGAACGCGACGAATAAAACCCAGCCAATCGTGAAACAAATTGCGGATACCTTGCAACAAAAAGGCCGGGCGGCGCTTGAAGCATTGGTCTCCATGTCCATCAATCTCAATGAGGCCGTAACCGCATCGGCCAGCATGATCCGTGACACAAAAGAAGTCGACAACGGCACCCAGACTATTGCCTCGGCCGCGGAAGAATTGGTGGCTTCTGTCAACGAGATTAATCGCAACACGGAAAATGCAGCAGAAGAGGCCAAACAGGTCCGCCAGGCCGCCGACCAGGGTGTGCGTTCGGCTGAAAAAGCGATCGATACCATGGAAAATATCGCCCAGGCTGTCGATACGGCAAGCCAGCAGGTCCAGTCCATGGCCGAAGCGTCCGAACAAATAGGCGAGATCGTCAGTCAAATCGATGCGATAGCTAAACAAACAAACCTGCTGGCCCTCAATGCCACCATCGAAGCCGCCCGGGCGGGTGAAGCAGGCAAAGGATTTGCCGTGGTCGCTTCTGAGGTTAAAAACCTCTCTAACCAGACGACCCGTGCCACGGAAGATATCCGGGCAAGGATTCAGCTGTTACAGTCGGAAATGAAGAAAATCGTTGCGTCTATGGAACAAGGCTCCGAAGCGGTGGCAAGCGGGCGCGAAGTCATCGCCAATACCAGCACCGAAATGGAGGAAGTATCATCCCAGGTAATCGGCATTTCCAATCGCATGGATGATATCGCCAACATTCTCGGCCAGCAAACCGAGGCCAGCAACGAAATCGCCAGCCGGATCGCCAATATCGCCGGTAAAACAGCCAATAACGTCAACCAGATCGAAACGATTGTCGATCTGCTTGCCTCAACCGACGTCATCTTGAGCAGCAGGATGGACGCCTTCCTCGATCAACAGATACCAGGCATGACCGTATACCGGGCCATGTCAGATCATATCATCTGGAAAAAGAAGCTTGCCGAGATGATGGTTGGCCGTGCCCGACTTAACCCGGATGAACTGGCGGACCATCACTCGTGCCGGCTGGGTAAATGGTATGATAGTGTCACAGACCCTGCCATCAAGAACGATCCCAAATTTATTGCCCTGAAAGACCCCCACAAAATGGTCCACGAACACGGCATCAATGCGGCGCGATTGTACCAGAATAATGATCTGGACGGGGCTTTGCATGAAATAACCATCGTAGCGGAGCATTCAAAGGAAGTCGTGCGCATTCTCGAAGAATTTATCGCTAAATAACCATAACAATACCGGGCTACCTGAAAGCAAGGCCGAAATAATCGATCAGCGATAGGAAAATGCCATGTCTTGGGGCACAACAGAGAGAATTACCTTTCCAGGTTCAATGGGTGAGAACCTGGCTGCCCGGCTTGACCTGCCACCCGGCAAACCCAAAGCCTACGCTCTGTTTGCCCACTGCTTTACCTGTTCGAAGGATATTTTCGCCGCCAAGCGCATTGCCGCCGAACTGGTTGAAAACGGCATCGCTGTCCTGCGCTTTGATTTTACCGGCCTGGGCCATAGTGACGGAGAGTTTGCCAATACCAACTTCAGCTCAAACGTAAGCGATTTGGTCGCTGCGGCTAACTGGCTGTCAGAAGCCCGCCAACCGGCAACAATCCTGATTGGTCACAGCCTGGGCGGCGCGGCGGTGTTGGCGGCCGCTGTGGACCTGCCAGATGTTAAAGCGGTTTGCACCATTGGTGCGCCCTCTGATCCGGACCATGTAAAACATAATTTTTCGGCCCACATAGAGCAAATTGAAGCCACCGGGTCCGCCCAGGTTGAACTGGCCGGTCGCTCGTTTACTATCTCAAAGCAGTTTCTTGATGATATTTCTTATCAGGCGCTGGAGGAAAAGATATCACGTATGCAAAAAGCCCTGCTGGTATTCCATGCCCCTCTGGACGCCACCGTCAGCATCGATAATGCGTCCCGCATTTACCAGGCTGCCAAACATCCCAAGTCCTTTATATCACTCGATAAAGCCGATCACCTGTTATCACGACGTGAAGATACCGAATATGTCGCCAATATGATTTCAGCGTGGCTCAAAAATTACATCGGCTCTGAAGATATTAAACACAACCGGAGCCTCTCAAGCGAAGGCGAGGTCGTTGTCAAGGAAACCGGAGAGGGCTCATTCTCGCAAATTATTTCCATTGGAAACACCCATATCATGCGGGCCGACGAGCCGCTTTCAATTGGCGGCGATGACACCGGACCGGGGCCTTATGATTTATTGCTAGCCGGGCTGGGGGCGTGCACGTCCATGACACTGCGCATGTATTCAGATCGTAAGGGATGGCCTCTGGATAATGTCTCGGTAAATTTGAGTCATAAAAAAATTCATAGCCGTGACTGCGAAAGCTGCGAGACCTCGAACAGTAAACTGGATGTGATTGACCGTACATTGACGTTAAGCGGTGATCTATCGGCTGAACAACGCGACAAGCTTCTGGAGATCGCTGACAAGTGTCCTGTCCACCGAACGCTGCATTCTCCGGTCAGAATCAATACTGTCCTAATGGAAGAAAAATAGCATTCAGCATGATCCCTTCCCTGTCTGTAATTTGGATCATTTATTATCTATCCCCTAGTATATTTTTCTACCTATGATATCCCACTGTTAATCATTGGGGGAATTATTAAAAAACTATATGTAGATGATAGTAAAAGTATCATACTTAGAAAGATGGAAGTTTGTATGCCAATAGAAATTCCAGCCGATCATGTTCTTGCTAATGAACCAGAATTAGTAAAAGTGTGGGCATTATTTCAATCTGCATGGGATCAAACAGAGCATAATATAAATTCGCTTTTCCAAGTGGTATCTGGAATGGACCATTTTTCTACTCAAATGATCGTTGCAGAGTTAGACAACAGTAAGGCACTAAAGATTATTAGACATTTAAGTAGCCCCACTGCATCCCCGTCTATACTTTATCCTACAAATAATAAGACTAAAGAAAGTGTGACCTATTTTGCTAAAAAATTAGAAAAACTTAATGAAAAACGAAATCGTCTTATTCATGGTAAGTGGGTAACACACACTGATGGAAAAACTGGGAAAGTTGAAGTTAAACGAGTAACCAACAGGCCAAATATGTTTGATACACTCACGAAAGAAATATACACTTCTTCTAAAGAAGATATACTTGAGCTTGTTGGACTATTAGAAAAAACAAGTCTTGAAATAAATCAGTTTACGGGTCCTATAATCGGACATAGAATACAACATGCTGGTGAAGTAATGCTAAAACTATGGGGATAAATGTATTCTAATATTTTAGTATATTATGGCATCTTTCCTTGTTGCATAAATGCTTGTTGTGCCTGTAGTTCAGTTGTTACTTAAACTTTTTTCTCCGATAATCCGTTTTTCCGTTGTGCTTATAATTGTAGAACATTGAAATCATTGATGTTTAAATGTATATGCTATGACCATCCGGATGTATGCCAACAGGAAAAAATGGCCCCTGGAGTCCGTTGAGGTCTCACTACGCCATGCAAAAATCCATGCCAATGACTGTGCCGATTGTGAAGCAGGTACCGCCAAACTTGACCATATTGAACGGCAAATAGCCATTACCGGTGATCTGGATGATGAACAACGGGCCAGATTATTGGAAATTGCCGATAAATGCCCGGTCCACAAAACCCTGCACTCACCCATCAGGATAACCACACACCTTGTTTAAATATCCCGTTTAAGACCCGTCTTGCTCATCTTGCCCGTCATGACCTGATGGCGGATGATCGAGAATATCGGTAATATCAGAACCGGGAAAGGCCTCGAGCACCGACCGGACCACCGGGTGCTGGCGCATTTTATCCTTTAGCGCACCTTGAGCATTCTCAGCCTGTTCTTTCAGGGTCGCCTGGCCTGTTTCATTGGACAGGGAGACAACCCAGTCTTCGCGGGTTTCCTGCTTGAGAAAATGACGCAACTTCTGAACGATCGCCGCATCGACAAAATCACCGCCCTGGATTTCAATACGCGACGGAGCGAGGCCAACAAGGCGGAGGTTATTATACAAAAATGCCTGCAATTTCATTTCCCGGCATTCCCCGGCACGCGCGGCAATATCTGCCAGGCTGTTAAACACGATTTGTTTAACCGGTTCACAATCAGGTTCAGGTTTGGCGGCCGTCTGCGAAGCAGGTGTCGGCGTCGACCCACCATTGACCACTTTCAATTCTGCACGGGTTTCACCGCCACCACCGCCACTACCATGACCACCTGAGGGCACTGCCTGGGCAATGGCAGAGGCCGCTGGCCCTCCAGAAGGCCCCACCGGAGAGGGTGGCGTACCACCGGGTACCGGGGACGTACCGGAGAGCGACTTAAGGGCCTCTTCCGGGCTCGGCAGACTGGCTGCATGGGCCAGCCGAACCAGCACCATTTCAGCAGCCTGAACCGCCGAAGGAGCGCCACGAACCTCACCCAGGCCTTTAAGCAACATCTGCCAGGCCCGTGAAATTGCCGACATAGCCAGTCCACCGGCCAGCTCGGTGCCGCGCACCCGTTCAATCTCGGCCACCGTTACATCGTCGACAATATTTGGAGAAACCTTAATACGGGTTACCCAGTGGGTGATTTCCAGCAAATCTTCCATAACCTGCGTGGGATCAGCACCGGCTTCATACTGACGGGCAAAAATATCCAGGGCAGATGCGGCATCACCCGCAAGCACGGCGGCCAGAATATCAAAAGACTGACTGCGGTCAGACAGCCCCAGCATATCGCGGACCTCAGCCTCGCCAATGGCATGACCCGTTTGCGAAATGGCCTGATCAAGCAGGCTCAGGCCGTCACGCACACTGCCATCGGCGGCATGGGCAATCAACCGGATGGCGGTTTCGCTGATATCGCCGTCTTCCAGTTTGGCAATTTTGGCAAAATGCTGTGATAATTCACCCACACCAACCCGGCGCAAATCAAACCGCTGACAGCGCGACAGCACGGTAACCGGAACTTTACGAATTTCCGTGGTGGCAAAAATAAATTTGACGTGCGCCGGTGGCTCTTCCAGGGTCTTCAACAAGGCGTTAAAGGCGCTCTTGGACAGCATGTGCACCTCATCGATGATATAAACCTTGTAACGTGCCGATGTGGGACGGTAGCGCACACCTTCGATCAGTTCACGGATGTCATCCACGCCGGTGCGGCTGGCCGCATCCATTTCCAGCACGTCCACATGACGATCTTCGGCGATGCTGCGACAATGGATACACTTCCCGCAAGGCTGCGTTGTCGGGCCATAGTCAGCGTCATCCTGCGGGCCAATGCAATTCAGTCCACGGGCGATGATCCGCGCCGTGGTGGTTTTACCGACGCCTCGCACACCGGTCAACATGAAGGCATGGGCCAGCCTGCCGGAGCGAATGGCATTGTCGAGCACTCGAACCATGGCGCCCTGACCGATCAGTTCACTAAACATTGAGGGACGGTATTTGCGGGCCAGTACCCGGTACTGGCCGGGGTCTTGCGGGGTGGAATTCTCGGTGGTTTGTGCCGTTTCGGCAGTATCAGGGGATTTTTTATCCGTCATCGGGCACCCCTTCCAACCAGTGAGCCGCAACAAAGTGCGATAAAAATGAGTAGCCGGACAATGACCCAGACCGGAATCTCGGGACGGCTGCTTCCTTCCGGACCTGACCGAGTTGACGAGGGATCTGCCCACCGCCGACTACCCGCTGCAATATAGAAATCCCAAACACCAATAGGCAAGCCCTAGAGTGAGATTCTGGCAAATAAACTTTGCACCATCAATTAGTAGCGTTCTTCGATACGAATAATTCCACCGGGCGGCACATTATTTAAAATTCTGTTATAATCAAAAAAGTCCCGGCCCTTATCGCGGTATTCGTAGCGGCCATCGGTCACGGCAATAAATTTCATCTCAAAGGACTGTCCCGGCTTCAGACTGACAACAGGCCCCAGACAGCGTGTCGCCAGAATATCATTATCAATGGCCGCCACGGAAACCGCGATACTGTCAAAAAATTCAGGTGCATTAAATGAGCGCAACACCGGATCGCGATTGCGCAGCCGAAAAACGTACGTCTGGCCTACGTGCATACGAATGATCATCGGGGAATATTCACCGTGACGCACCACCAATTCGATGGGGGCGGCGTTGACAAAGCTGGCGGCCTTGAGCTGCTGGTCCGTGCGCACCTCGCAGTCGCTCAACCTATTCGGTCGTTGGGGGTTTTCTTTAGCGTCTATGGCGGAATAATTTACCGGAGGTGGCGGAGAAAGTTTTTCGCGAGCCCCGTCATAGGCATCCACCAGTGTGTCGCCGACAGCATCGATAACCGAACACCCGGATATAAAAATCGTGGCCACCAATATCAAACCAGTGATGGTATGGTTCATGTTTTCTGTCCCGCGAGCATTTTCGACACCTATTGATACCAACAACACACAAATTCTTCCAGCCCCGACATTGTCATAGGTGCGCGCCTGTGTCACGGTTATGTCCATGCCACATCGCCTGACCTATGCAGGTGTCCCACTTGACCGGGCCGCCGACTTTCGAAATGATCAAGACTGGCTGGACCGCCAACGACTGTCCAGCCAAAGCCTTTTGCTTGTGGTATGGCGAGATTGCAACCTGATCATTCCCGGCGATAATCCGCATCCTGTATTCCTGCAGGGCGAGCAAAGTACCCGGGCAATCGACATGACCAGCAAGCAATTGCCACCGATCTTCCTCGGTTTACAAAACCAGGTGGCAGTCTTTATGGCCGATCTGTCCCATCTGGAAGAAGCCGAAGCCATCGAGGTCGTTAGCAACCAGCCAGAAGATGCCACATTCGTCAGCCTGCGCAGTGTGGGGCCTTTGATTTCGCAAAAATCAGGCTCACTGCTGGCTATGGCGCGCGCCATGGCATACTGGCACCATCGCCATCTGTATTGCGGGGCATGTGGGGCACCGACAAACTCCCATTCGGGCGGCCATGTACGGCAGTGCGTCAACAAAGATTGCCGGGTCGAGCATTTTCCGCGCACCGACCCGGCGGTGATCATGCTGGTTACCACAACCCTGAACGATCGACCCCACTGTCTGCTCGGCAGACAGGCAAGCTGGCCCGACGGGCGCTATTCATCACTGGCTGGTTTTGTTGAGCCGGGCGAGAGCCTGGAAACCGCCGTGCTGCGCGAGGTCTGGGAAGAATCCGGCATCCGGGCCGCCGAGCCCCGTTATCTGGCATCCCAACCCTGGCCATTTCCATCCTCAATCATGCTCGGTTTTACGGCCCGCGCCCTGAGCCACGAGATCGATGTGGGCAGCAATGAGCTGGAAGACGCACGCTGGTTTTCCCGGGCGGAAATTATCGATATCGATCAACACAACGATCAGGATCGGGAACTATCAAGTCGTGATTCCATCGCCCGTTGGCTGATCGATGACTGGCTCAGGCAGTCCTGAAACGATCAAACCGCGGGAATACAAAACCGGCGAGACTAGCCGCAGCAAAAATATAGACGACCCCATACAGGGCGATCGCTTCCATGCTCACGCCGCGATCTATGGCCCAGCCCATAATGGGAGGCGACAGGGCCGATGACAAAACACCCAGTGCCGTACCAAGCGCCTTGATGGCCCCGATATGGGTTATACCATAAATTTCCGCCCACACGGCACTGTTGACAACCTGACCCATGCCAGCGGTCGCCCCCAGAAAGGCCATGATAGCGATCATGGTCCAGACCTCATCGAAACCCGCCAACAGCAATAACGCAAATGCCATGGGAAACAGGTAAACCCGGATTAATTTTACCGCCCCGAACTTGTCGACCAGAACGCCCGCAAGCAGGGATGTCGTCAGCTGAGCCGCCGCATAAACCACAAACGCGCCGGCAAACATGGTCATGCTCCAGCCTTTGCTATGTACCAGATGGACCTGATGGAAGAAAAACCCGGTAACCAGAAATGATGCGGCCAGAATGCTGGGCAACAGGATATAAAATCGCGGATCACGCAACACATGACGACGCGACCAGCTCTGGATATCGTTGCTTTGCGAAGCGGCATTGCGGGTATTTTCTTCCAGTTTTCGGTGTCGCTCGCCGTGGCCTTTCAACAACCATAACAAGGTTGGCACCATACTGAGTGCCAGGAAAATGCCGATCCCCCCCCACATTTGACGCCAGCCCAAAACGGCAATAACCGTGACAACCATAATTGGGAGCAGGGCTTCACCGACCGGATATCCCATGGCTGCAATGCTGATTGCCTTGCCACGATTGGCATCATAATAACGCGCCATGGTGGTTGCCGAAATGTGCGATAACAGGCCCTGGCCACAAAACCGTAATCCAAAAAGGATGGGATACAGCCAGAAAGCACTGGCCACAATCGACATGCCAAGACACGCCAACGCCAAACCGACACATACCAAAACCGTATAAAGCCGCAGATCAAAATCATCGATTTTGCGACCCGCCCAGACCAGCAACATGGCACTGGTCAAGGTCGCGGCAGAATAGATCATGCCAAAGTCGCCGTGGGACAAATCAAAGGCTTCGCGAATATCCGCCCCGGACAGGGAGATAAAATAAGTTTGCCCGAATGACGAAAAAAATGCCGCCAAAAACCCAAAAGCCAGGAAGCGAGGTGAACTCACCATAAATTTAAAGATGTTCATACCAGAACCTATGACACGGGATATAATAAGGTCCAACAAAAACGAAAAAAAAGCGGCCGGAGTTACCGGCCGCAAGTTTATGGCACGTGGTGCCACTATAGGGAGCCAAAGAGCGAGGGGGAGAGGCTCTTTGGCAGGGGTATAGACGAGGAGGTCTATGATCTAAGATATAAGCACTAAATATGGCGATATTAAGTCCCTAAGGTAGTATTTCACAATTTTTTATGTATTTTCCTGTCGGCTTTCGTTCACAAGGTCGTGAGGCCGCCGATTAAACAGCATTCCCAATAAAAAATATCCATTTCCCAGAACCATGATAAAACCCGAAATCAGCAGAAGTTTGGCGTATTTATGTTCCAGCCCGCTCAATGGTCCCAGAATATTACTCATCCCGCCCGCTTCGGTATAATACAAAACAGCACCGGCCAGAGCGGTAATGAAAGACAGATAATAGCTCCAGCCCGGAATATTGGTCTTGCCCAGCCACACCGAGAAGAAAATCACCGGGGCCAGATACATGGACGCTGTACCACTGACCGCCACAGCGCTATAGAGGTCTTTGGTACCACCGAACAAGAACAGCAATCCGCCCAGCATGAACAATACCATGGCGATGCGGCCATTCTTCACGGTTACCGGGAACAGCCCCATATCGGCAACCGATAACTTGGCGGCACTCGAGAGGGTCGAGTCGAGCGTCGAGGCGGCCGAGACAATCAGCGCCAGATTAATCAACATCAGGGCAAGCGGGCCCAGCATCCGCGATAAAGCACTCATCATGGCCTCGCCTTCCATGGCGTTCAGTCCGGCAAACACACCGAGCATGGAAAATCCGAGAATACAGATGATACTGATCCAGGCCGCGTGGCCAAAACTGGCCAATGTGGTCCGCCTGTCAGCAATAAAACCACGGTCCATCATAACCGGATCATGCAAGGGGTAGCTCCAGAACTGCAAAGCCGCAACGCCCAGCAAGATCCAGCCCGGCTCCCCCCTGGTGGCAAACTCTGCCCCGGAACTGCTTCCCAATGCGGCCTGCCAGGACCAACCATCCATGGTAAACAGCATGGCCAGGACCACCACAAACAGCACCAGGAAAGCGGCCATCTGGAAAACGTCGGTGCGCAAGGATGCCTGCAGGCCGCCCAGCATGGAATATCCCAGCGTGGCAAACGCCAGCAAGACGATAGCGAGCAAATAACCGTTGCTGCCCGTTTCGCCAAATATAATGCCGATCACCAGCAAATTGGCAAAAACTTCCGATAACAGACGTACGGCAATGACAATGTTGTAACACACCACCCCGCCGCGCCCGAAACGCTCGCGCAGGAAATCCTGGATATTGCGCGCACCATGGCGGAACCTGATGGAACGGATAATCGCACCACCACTGATAAAGGACAGATAATAGGCAGCATAAGCCAATCCACCGGCAATGCCGTAATAAAACCCCAGTACCGCAGCGGTCAGCAACGAGCGGGCAAATAACCAGGTCGTCACTTGTGAGAGTGTCAGTACCACGATGCCCGGCACCCGACCATTGGGGGCAATGCCCTTGAAAAAGCCGTTTGTATATATCGCCCGGGGGGCAAAGACAAATGATGCGCCCGCCAGGACGATCAGCAGGCCGGTAAAGATCAGATCCATTTGAATTCTTTCCGTAATATCGATAACCCTATGACATTGCTATATCATGTGCGACGGGGGCAGATATATTCAAATAACGTCCCTTCACAGTAAAGTTATCGGCAGTGATGCTCTGTGATGCTTTGACTGCCTGTGCAATGCAATGAACTTGCGAAAAAAGACATGCCAAGTAATCCCGCCTTGTATATAACAGACCCATAGACAAACCCTCACAAGGAGAGCCGCTGTGCCCATTACCGGTCGCGATACCCTGAACACCCGCCGCTCACTCAATGTCGGCAGTAAATCTTACGATTATTTCTCCCTTCAGGCCGCCGAAGAGACTGGCCTGAGCGATCTGTCGCGTTTGCCAAAATCCCTCAAGGTTCTACTGGAAAACCTGTTGCGCTATGAAGATGGCCGAACGGTCGATGTGGATGATATCAAGGCCATGGCCGGTTGGTTAGAGACCAGGACCTCGACACATGAAATCGCCTATCGGCCTGCCCGGGTATTGATGCAGGACTTTACCGGTGTGCCGGCGGTGGTCGATCTGGCCGCCATGCGCGATGCCATAACCTCGCTCGGCGGTGATCCCCAGAAAATCAATCCTCTGTCGACCTGTAATCTGGTTATTGATCATTCTGTCATGGTCGATGAAAGCGGCAGCGCCGGTGCCATGGCTCACAATATCAAAATGGAATTCAAGCGCAATGATGAACGCTATACTTTCCTGAAATGGGGCCAGAGCGCCTTTGACAATTTTACGGTGGTGCCACCGGGAACCGGAATCTGTCACCAGGTCAATCTGGAATTTCTGTCGAACACGGTATGGACACAGGATGAAGACGGCAAGACCATCGCCATGCCCGATACCCTGGTTGGAACAGACTCTCATACCACCATGGTCAACGGTTTGTCCGTCCTGGGTTGGGGTGTGGGCGGTATCGAGGCCGAAGCCGCCATGCTCGGCCAGCCAGTGTCGATGATAATCCCTGAGGTTATCGGCTTCAAGCTGACCGGCACCATGAAAGAAGGCAATACGGCGACCGATCTTGTCTTGTGCGTGGTACAAATGCTGCGCGAAAAAGGCGTGGTCGGCAAATTCGTGGAATTTTATGGCCCCGGTCTGGATAACCTCAGCCTGGCCGACCGGGCGACCATCGCAAACATGGCCCCGGAATATGGTGCCACCTGTGGATTTTTTCCGGTCGATGATGAAACCCTTAATTATCTCAACGCCACGGCGCGCGATGATCAAACCGTCGCTCTGGTTGAGGCCTATGCCCGCGAACAGGGTCTGTGGCGTGATGCAAACGATGAAGACCCCCTGTTTACCGATACCCTGACACTGGATATCTCCACTGTGGAGCCCTGCATTTCCGGCCCCAAACGCCCCCAGGACCGCATCAACCTGAGCGATGCCAAAGCAGGTTTTGCTGCCTCCCTGAAGGACATGGCCGATATTTCAGCACCCCGCGAACAAGTCATCGATGGGGAGGATTATCCTTTGCGTGATGGTGATGTGGTCATCGCCGCCATTACATCGTGCACCAACACGTCGAACCCATCAGTGCTGGTTGCCGCCGGGCTGCTGGCCCGAAATGCCGCAGCCAAGGGTCTGCAAACCAAACCGTGGGTCAAGACATCCCTGGCACCAGGCTCACAGGTCGTCGCCGATTATCTGGAAAAGGCCGGTTTGCAGGAACACCTGGATGCTCTGGGCTTCCAGATTGTCGGGTTTGGATGTACCACCTGTATCGGTAATTCCGGCCCGCTGGCCAAACCGGTCCGCGATGCCATCGAAAGCGGCGATCTGGTCGCCACGGCCGTATTATCAGGCAACCGGAATTTCGAGGGCCGTATCAGCCCCCATGTGCGGGCCAACTATCTGGCCTCACCGCCACTGGTCATCGCCTACGCCCTGGCCGGCTCCCTGACCCGCAATATCATCAACGAGCCACTGGGCAAAGGCAGCGATGGACAGCCCGTCTATTTGCGCGATATCTGGCCCAGCAATGCCGAAATTGCCCAGACGGTGCAGGACTGCCTGAGCCGTGAGATGTTCGCTGAACGCTATGGCAATGTGTATGAAGGCCCCAAAGAATGGCAGGCCGTCAACAGTATCGCCGGACGCACATTCAGCTGGGACAGTGCTTCAACCTATATCAAACACCCACCATATTTCGAAGGCATGACAGCCGAACCCGGCGAGATTTCGGATGTGACCGGCGCCCACATGTTGCTGATGCTGGGTGACAGCATCACCACCGATCACATCTCGCCCGCCGGAGCCATAACCAAAGAAAGCCCGGCCGGAGAGTACCTGCTCGGCTATCAGATCCGTCCCGAGGATTTTAACTCCTATGGATCGCGACGGGGTAATCATGAAGTCATGATGCGTGGCACCTTCGCCAACATTCGCATTCGCAATGAAATGGTGCCCGGCACCGAAGGCGGGGTGACCAAGCTGATGCCCGCCGGAAAACAAATGCCGGTCTATGACGCGGCCATGGATTATGTGGAAAGTGGCACGCCGCTGGTGGTGATCGGTGGCAAGGAATATGGTACGGGATCATCACGTGACTGGGCCGCCAAAGGCACCGTATTGCTCGGTGTGAAAGCCGTCATCGTTGAGAGTTTCGAACGCATCCACCGCTCTAATCTGGTCGGCATGGGGGTTTTGCCCTTGCAGTTCAAAAACGGTGAAAACCGTAAAACCCTGAAACTGGATGGCTCAGAAACCTTTGACATCACCGGGCAAGCCGCCGGACTGAAGCCGCGCATGGATCTTGATTTACGGATTACCCGTAGCGATGGCACCACCATCGAGACCCAGGTTTTATGTCGCATCGACACCCTGGACGAGGTCGATTATTATCGCCATGGCGGGATTCTGCATTATGTGTTGCGTCAATTGATGGCATCGTAGTTCACCTATGTCCCGCGCACATGAGGCCGGAACAACCGAACGCGATGCAGCACGAAAGTCTTTCTTGCAAGAGCACGGCTGGTCGGCAGCAGCGGTTGAAGCGTTGCCTGCCGACATGTCATTCCGGCGTTATTTCCGCCTGACTGATGGGGCGCGTACCGCCCTGCTCATGGATAGCCCACCAAACAAGGAAGATATCCGGCCTTTTATAAAGCTCGCCTTGCATCTGCGCTCAATGGATTTTTCCACGCCGGAAATTCTATTCCTGGATGACGTGCAAGGGTTTGCCATCATCGAAGATTTTGGCACCAGCACCTATACCGCCCTGATCGAAAATGGCGCCGATCATCACGCCCTGTACGGGCTGGCAGTCGACACTCTGGCGGCCCTGCACCGCCATCCGCAGATCGGTAATGTGGATGTCCCTGTATACACGGTGGAAAAACTGATCAATGAGGCCAGCGAACTGGTCGACTGGTATTATCCGGCCCTGACCGGTGCGATCATAAATCCCACCGCCCGCAGTCAATATGTAAACGCCTGGCGATCGGTTTTTGCGGCCATGCCAAACCCCAACACAACCCTGACGTTGCGCGATTTTCATGTGGACAACCTGATGGTCCTGGAGGATCGCGAGGGTCTTGCGCGCTGCGGAATTCTCGATTTCCAGGACGCGGTGATCGGTCATCCGGCCTATGATCTGGTTTCCTTGCTGGAAGATGCCCGGAGGGATATGGACGATGGTATGGCGGCCGCCATGCGGAACCGTTACGCCGTGCAAATGCCCTCTATGGCTGAGCCCGATTTTGATACCTGGTACCGGGTGCTTGGTGTTCAGCGCCATGCCAAGGTCGCCGGGCGGTTCACCCGATTTTGTCTGCGCGATCATAACCCCGGGATGCTCTGTCACATCCCCCGGGTCATGAACCTGCTAGCCCGCTCCCTGGACACCCCGGCCCTGCGGCCTGTTAAAGAGTGGTTTGACAGCCACATCCCGGACCCGCAACAGGCGTTATCCGAGGTCGATATGGGCGAAATTCGCAAGCTGGTTTGTCTGTCGAATATGGAACCGAACGGGTAACATCTCCAGACCGGACGGTGCAGCCTGCCTGGTTTGAATAAATCCCCAGTGTTGCCGTGGAAAGACTTGCATTTCTACGCTAAATCAATATAACCGTGGCCTTACAGGGAGCGTAGCTCAGCGGGAGAGCACTGCATTGACATTGCAGGGGTCACTGGTTCAATCCCAGTCGTTCCCACCATGAAGCCTCAAGGTCTAAAGCCTTGGGGCTTCTGCTTTTTTCGGGGTAAGGTTTTGTGAGGTTGGGTATTCGTATCTTTTGCGAAATACGCCCTAGCAATCACGAGGGCAGGAAACAGCCTTTTTTATAGTGGTAGAGAACTCTAGCATTCCCTTGCGTGTGCGTATTGATCTCAAAACTATGCTTTTCCTCGCGTAATGACCCCCAGAAAATCTTGCTCTAGATATTTTAGTATAGAAAAACAAGTGTAGAATCCTATAAGTTGTTATGGTGCGAATATACAAAACTTATATGGGAGGGGGCGTTGTCTTGACTAAGTATCTTATAGCTCATTGGCGTGGAGAGCTTTCATTAACAAAATCTGCCTTATTCAATGGGTTGCTTTTGTACGTGGCGATTATAGCCGCGATGTCTTTAATTGATATGATTTTGCCAACAGGTTTGAATGTTTATTCTGTACTTGCCGTTTTTCTACCTTGGACGGTTTGGGCATGTGTAGGAATTGTTCGTTGTGCGATAAAAATTGTAACGGCAAGTGAAACGCCCTTGTTCAATAAAACAATCGCCGTGTTAATCTTAATCATCGTTATTGCTGTAGTTGTTTTGACGATAAGAGATTTTTTGCATTTTTTTTAGTGAGCTAACGTTTAGCTGATTAATCGATAGAAGCAAGGGGAGGTATACAGTGGACGAGCTAATACCGTTTGTGGTTATCGTCATGATAATAGCACCGATAATCGGCCTGAGCTTCATGATGACTGCAGAAAACAATAAAATTAAAATGATGGGTTTTTTTATCGCTAGCAGTTTCATCTTTCTGATTTGCATATAAAGCGTTTATTTTGTTGTGGTCGAAACGCCGGGTGAAATAAGGATCAAGGATAAATTAGTGTAGTCATTGCTACTATTCATTTGGTCTGTATGGTTATTCAAGCGAGGGCGTGAAAAATATAAAAATTTAAATAAAGGATGAATTCTCTAGGGTCTACCTTAAAGATTGCCCTTTTAAGGACTTAAGAAACTTCGGTCAGAATGTCCGTCGTCATGCAATTGGAACAAAGCATGAGTTGGTCTAAAGTAGTATCTGGCTAATCTTGTTGGCTATATTAAACGTTCGATACTCCGTGATTGATACAAAAATTTACAATTTTGTATTTTATTGACAAACTTTGGAGACATTGAAGTTGTATATTTATGGAAGCTGAAATTTACAATGTAAGGAAAGAAAATGAATAAACTATTTTCCAGAATTTTAACCGCTTCAACCAGTGCTCTGTTATTGATTTCGCTTTTTAGCCAGCAAGCCTTTGCTGATAGTTACGGCATGATGGGATCATATGGTGGGGGATTTGGCGGAGGGTGGGGACACATGCTATTCGGCTTTCTGATGATGATATTGTTTATTGGCGGGCTTGTCCTGGTTATCAGCCTTGTTGTTCGATGGCTTGGTGGCAGTTCAACCAGTCGTTCCACTTATGAAAATGAAAAATCGGCGCTGGATGTTCTGAATGAGCGTTTCGCACAGGGAAAGATTGAAAAAGATGAGTATATGGAGCGCAAACATATTCTTTCCTCGTGAAACATTGTTTCAGGGATCGCTGGTTCAATCCCGGTCGTTCCCACCATTTTTCCAAGTTAAAACAAAGGCTGGCAGGAAACACCCTGCTGGCTTTTGTGTTTGATATTTGAATGAATTCTAATGTTTGTGTTTAACAGAAAATATAATCTACAAAACAAAAATTCTGTTTCCAACATGTTTAAACAAGCATATCCTTGGATAATAACTTTTTACAATCCCGGAGGTTAAGATGCCCATTGAATGGCAGCCGAAACTGGCTGTGGGCGGCGAGTTTATCGACGACGACCATAAAAAATTAATCACCCTTATCAACACCTATGAACAAGCAATAATTGATAAGGACCTCAATGCTATAGACCGTGTATTTACGGAATTCCGTGCCTACACCGAATACCATTTTGAGAGAGAGGAGCTACTCATGGCGGCTGTCCACTATCCTCATCTCATGCACCACAAATCCCAGCATCAGGAATTGATCCAGGCGTTACACGACTTCCATGAACAGATTAAACAGCGCAAGCACGTAAAAATCTCAGAGATATCAGCTTTTTTCAAACATTGGCTCATCGACCATGTCATTAAAGAAGACCTGCAATTAAAACCCTATATTCAAGGCGGCAGGCATGATGAACTTTCTGAGCTCCTGAACACCGATCACTAATGGTTAGGTGCTATTTAAATTTCAGGCTATCTGATCGTGCTTGACTGCAAATATCTTGTGAAGCTCAGTCTCTCTGTGATGTCCTGATATGCCGTAAAACACAAAATACATACTAATATCTGATACGAAAGCGCAGCCAAATTAATCGTTATGAAATCACTGATAATAAATAAAAATTTACTAATAGGACACAGTGCCATTGATGCTGAACATCAACAGATTGCCGATCTGATCGGTGAATGTGCCAATACGCTGGTTGTTGACAAAGCCTGTTATTGCCTCGAGAAATACCAGGCAATATATCAATATGTAATACAGCATTATGATAATGAAGAAAAAATAATGGCCGAATTGGGTTATCCAAATCTTGCGAACCACCAAAAACAGCACAATAATGATACTCAGAATTTTAATAAATTAGTATCGGATTACGCCGCCCATAAAATTTGCAGCAATAAATGTGTTCATACTATAAAGATGATTAAAGACATCTTTATTGACGATATGATCACTGCCGATATGGATTTTAAAAGCTACCTTCAGGAAATTCGCTATAAAGATTAAACCGGTACACTTGTGGCCTTCTTTACCCCTTAAGACGACAGTGTGCGTCTGACCGCATCTTTCCAGCCCGCCAGTTTCCGCTGACGAATATCATCCGGCAATGCCGGGATAAACCGCCGTTCGCGTTGCCAGATCTTGGCAAATTCTTCCGGTTGCGCATAAAATCCAACATGCATTCCTGCCAGATAGGCCGCGCCCAGTGCCGTGGTTTCCAGCACACCGGGCCGGTCAACCGGGGCATCTAGAATATCGGCCAGCCGCTGCATCGTCCAGTTTGAGGCTACCATACCACCATCGACCCGCAGAACGGTTTCCTGCGCGAGTTCCCAGTCATTACGCATGGCCAGCAATAAATCATGTGTCTGGTAACAAACCGCCTCCAGCGCCGCTGCGGCTAATTCTGCCGGTCCGGTATTACGGGTCAGACCATACATTGCGCCGCGACAATCGGCGTCCCACCAGGGTGCGCCGAGACCGACAAAAGCCGGCACAAGATAGACCTCCTCTGTGCTGCTGGCCTGTTCTGCCAGGGTGCCCGACTGGGCCGCGTTTTCAATAATGCCAATCCCGTCGCGCAGCCACTGCACCGCAGCCCCGGCGATAAAGATCGAGCCTTCCAACGCATAAACCGGTTGGCCCGCTATTTGATAGGCTATGGTCGTCAACAGGCGACTGCGGGACGTCACGGCGCTCTTACCTGTATTAAGCATGGCGAAGCAGCCCGTTCCATAGGTCGATTTCATCATGCCCGGTTTAAAACAGGCCTGGCCGACCAGTGCGGCATGTTGATCCCCGGCAACCCCGGTAATGGGAATTTCAACGCCGAATATATCGCCCTGGGTGTGGCCAAAATCAGCAGCACAATCATGGACCGATGGCAACATGCTGACGGGAATATTGAATAATTCCAGCAATTCATCAGACCAGCAGCCTGAATGAATATCATAAAGCATGGTGCGCGATGCATTGGTGGCATCGGTCGCGTGAACCTTACCGCCACTTAACCGCCATATGAGAAATGTATCAACCGTACCAAAAGCCAGTTTACCTGCCTCGGCGGCGTCACGCGCGCCAGCCACATTGTCCAAAATCCAGGCGATTTTCGTGGCTGAAAAATACGGATCCAGTAACAGACCACTTATTTGCGTGACCCTCGCCTCATGACCCGCATCACGCAAAGCCCGACAGGCATCAGCCGTCCGCCTGTCCTGCCAGACGATGGCATGGTGAACAGGCTGGCCGGTTTCGCGGTTCCACACAAGGGTGGTCTCGCGCTGGTTGGTAATGCCAATTGCCGCAATTTCGCGGGCCTCAACCCCACCGTCCGCCAACGCCGCGTGGCAACTATTCATGGCCGATTGCCAGATATCTTCCGGGTCATGTTCGACCCATCCCGAGTCCGGAAAATGCTGGGTGAATTCCTGCTGACCTGTAGCAACGGTCTTGTAGCTGTCATCGAAAACAATAGCGCGTGATGACGTTGTGCCCTGATCAATAGCCAGGATATATTTTTTTTCTCCACTCATGCTGCGCCTCCCCCGTTCAACCTCTTACGCATATAACCCGCCAATGAACTGGTTTGCTGTTCATCGAACCGCAGGCCAACCTTGGTCCGCCGGTACAACACATCGGTCGCATACATGGCAAACTCGCGATCCATCAGATAGTCCACTTCCCGGCTGTATAAATCAGCCCCAAAACAAACGCCCATATCATCCAGGCTGGCAGCACCGCTCAGAACATCATGGGCAAGGGTGCCATAAAGTCGAGCCAGCCTTGCGGCCAAAGCCGATGTGATAAACGGATATTCAGCACTCAGACCAGCGCTCAGCGTATCCAGCGAATTAACCGCAAAGTCTCCGCCCGGCAGGGTTGACCGTTTGGTCCAGGCAGATTTTTTCGGCCCCAGCATGACTTCGATTTTTTCAAGTACGGCACTGGCCATACAACGGTATGTAGTGATTTTGCCGCCGAATATATTAATCAATCCACCCAGTTTTGTCTGGTTTTCCACACGCAGGATATAATCTCGCGTCGCTTCCTGGGCTTTCGATGCACCATCGTCAAACAACGGTCGCACACCGCTAAATTGCCAGATCACCTGATCGCGCTCGACGGGCTGTTTAAAATACTCACTGGCCGCAGTACACAGATATTCGATTTCATGTTCGGTGATGGCTGCATCAGCTGGATCACCCTCGAAATCATGATCGGTCGTGCCGATCATGGTAAAATCATCCTCGTAAGGAATGGCAAAAATAATTCGTCCATCGGCATTTTGGAAAATATAACACCGGTCATGGTCGTACATTTTTTTAACGATAATATGACTGCCCATAACCAGCCGGACATTGTGGGCCGACGTTTGCCCAACCGGACCTTGTAAAAACCGGTCTATCCACGGGCCCGTTGCATTGACCAAAATTCGGGCCAGAGTCGTTTGCTGATGACCTGTTTCGCTGTTTTCGGTTCGAATGTGCCACAAGCCATCGATCTGTTGAATATTGACAACCCGGGTTCTGGTATTAATGACCGCGCCGTAGGCCCGTGCGTCCATGGCGTTTAATATGACCAGACGGGCATCATCGACCGCACAATCGGAATATTCGAACCCCTTGGTAAACATGGGCAGTAAGGGTGATCCGGCAGGATCAGTTTTCAAATCCACATCGCGGGTCGGTGGCAACAACTTACGCCCGCCCAGATGATCGTACATGAACAGCCCGAGGCGCAACAACCACGCCGGGCGAAGGCCTTTGTGATGAGGCAGGATAAACCGCATGGGTTTGATAATATGCGGTGCCATCTGCCACAGAATTTCCCGCTCAATCAAGGCCTTGCGAACCAGCATAAACTCGTAATGTTCAAGGTATCGCAGGCCGCCATGAATTAATTTTGTCGAGCCGGATGATGTGCCGCTGGCCAGATCGCTCTGTTCGGCAAGGTGTACGGTGTATCCGCGGCCTGCGGCATCGCGAGCGATGCCAACCCCGTTGACCCCGCCACCAACGACAAAAATATCAATGATATCCTGATCCTGCGAACTGCTCATTTAGCGAACTCTCATGTTTTATTATTACGCCATCCATGGACCATTGTAGTCAGACAGGTCTCATCTGGTAGCATGGCTGGCAGGATTATAATCTAGCCTAGATTAACCAGTGATTTTTCAAGTATATCCATTCCCTCGTCAAGGGTTTCGTTTGAGATCGTCAACGGGGTCAAAATGCGAATTGTATTGCCGTAGATCCCGCATGACAAAATCACCAGCCCCTTATCTTGCGCCCGACTGATCAACTCGCCAATCAGCTCCGGTGCCGGTTCATGTCCACCGCGCTGCTTGACCAGCTCAAACGCCACCATCGCCCCAAGATTACGAATATCACCGATTGGGGCGGTATCATTTCGATCACGAATCTTTTCCAGCCGCTGGCGCAACCGATCGCCGATTTCAACGCTTCGGGCACACAGATCATCGCTTTCGATAATGTCCAGTACCGCATGGGCCGCCGCACAACCAATCGGGCTGCCGCCATAGGTTCCACCCAATCCACCCGGGGTCGGGCTATCCATGATGGCTTGTTTGCCGATCACGCCGGAAAGCGGATATCCCCCGGCCAATGCCTTGGCAACGGTAATCATATCGGGTTCAATATCATAATGTTCAGTAGCAAAAACACGGCCCGTGCGGGCAAAACCGGTTTGAATTTCGTCACAAATCATCAAGATGCCGTGGTCATCACAAAGCTGGCGCAACCGTTTCATGAACGACTGCGGGGCGATATAAAAGCCACCTTCGCCCTGTACCGGTTCTAGAATGATGGCCGCCACAGTGGCCGGGTCCACATCACCCTTGAACAACCGCTCCAGGGCGGTAAAACTATCTTCTTCGGTAATCCCGTGATGGACAATAGGAAAAGGCACATGATAGATATCGGCCGGGAATGGCCCGAAACCGGCTTTGTAGGGCACGATCTTGCCGGTCAGCCCCATGGTCAGCAAAGAACGTCCGTGAAATCCGCCGGTAAATGAAATAACCGCCGGGCGCTTGGTATAATGACGGGCGATTTTAATGGCATTTTCAACGGCCTCGGCACCTGTTGTCATCAACAGGGTCTTGGCATTTTTGATCGGCGCCATGGCATTCAGCCGCTCGGCCAGGGCAATATAACTTTCATAGGCCAGCACCTGAAAAGCCGTGTGGCTGAATTTATCAAGTTGTTGTTTGACCGCCGCTGAAACTTTGGGGTTGCAATGACCGGTGTTGACCACTGCAATACCAGCGGCGAAATCAATATAACGATTGCCTTCCACGTCCCAGACCTCGGCATTTTCGGCTCGCTCGACAATGACCGACGTGGCCGATGCCAGACCCCGTGGTATGGCGTTTTCCCGACGAGTTATAAGCTCTGCATTGGTCATTTTTGTCTTCATGGGTAGTCTCCTGGTTTATAAATTTCTGGGTGTCGCTTTGGGATGGACACATAACATTTCGTACAACAAATTGGCCCCCAGCAACGCGGTATTGCCAGATGGATCGTAAGGCGGCGAAACCTCGACAAGATCACCGCCAATAATTTCCAGTCCGCGACAGCCGCGAACAATTTCTAACCCCTGAATGGTGGTTAGCCCGCCAATCTCCACCGTGCCTGTGCCTGGCGCATAGGCCGGATCCAGTCCGTCAATATCGAAACTGATATAAACCGGGCCACCGGCCATCTGAGCCCGGACCTCTTCCATAAGCGGGCTTAGGGATTTATGCCAGCACTGTTCGGCCTGAACCACGCGCATACCCTGTTCGCGGGGCCAGTTAAAGTCATCATCGCTATAGCCTGTAGCCCGCAGGCCGATTTGTACGACCCGCGCCGGGTCTACAAGGTTTTCTTCCACGGCCCGGCGGAACGGCGTGCCATGAGCAACTTTTTCGCCAAACATATGATCATTGACATCGGCGTGGGCATCCACATGGACTACGCCGAGGGGACCATATTTTTTCTTCAGGGCGCGCAGTATAGGCAGCACGATGGTATGATCGCCGCCCATGGTAAATGGTGCCGCGCCGTGCCGCACGATATCATCATAAAAATCTTCGATAATATCAACAGATTTTAACAGATTAAAGGTATTGATCGGCACATCACCGATATCGGCGACTTGCATGGTATCAAAAGGAGATATGCCGCTCGACATATTATAGGGCCGGATCATGGATGATTCTGCCCTGATCTGGCGCGGCCCAAACCGTGCACCGGCACGGTTTGACGTGCCTATATCCAAAGGCACGCCAACAAAACAGGCATCCAGACCGGCTGCATCATCTTGGACCGGCAGCCGCATCATGGTTGCGGGGCCGGCAAACCGTGGCATCTCGTTACCCCCAAGGGGCTGATTATACGACATATGCAACATCCTTATGATGGTATATTAGGCAGAATATTACACGATAGGGTACCGCGACTTAAAGACCAAAATACCAATAAGATCAGGGAAAAACACTTCCAATCACAATGCCTGTTGGGTAAGCTCCAATTGGCCTGACAACATCAACAAACAGTATTCTATATGTTCAATTTAATAAAAAACGCAAACATTTTCGCACCCGACCGGCTCGGATTGTGTCATATACTCACCGCAGGCGATACCATCGTTTACCTTGGTGAAGACCTGCCCGATCTGGCTTCCTGTCTCGATGTTACGGTTCTCGACGTTGAAGGGGCGAGCGTTATTCCCGGCCTGATCGACGGCCACGCCCATATTACCGGCGGTGGCGGCGAAAGCGGGCCGGCCAGCCGAGTACCACCGGTGTTCCTCTCGGCCTTTACCAGCGCCGGGGTGACCAGTGTGATCGGCGTACTGGGTACTGATGATCTGACACGCAATACTCAAGGCCTGGTGACCCAGGCTTACGGGCTGCGCGAACAGGGAATTTCCGCCTGGTGCCATACCGGCGGTTATCATGTGCCACCGACCACCCTGAGCGGCAGTGTGCGCGGCGATATTGTTTTTATCGATCCCATCATAGGCATTGGTGAATTGGCTATCAGCGATCACCGGTCCAGTCAGCCCACCCTGGATGAATTTCTGCGCATCGCCAGCGAGGCCCATGTGGCCGGATTAATGACCGGCAAAGCCGGCATCGTGCACATTCATATGGGTGACGGGCGGCGCGCCCTGGCCATAATCCGTGATGCTCTGGAGACCAGCGAGATACCGCCGCGGGTATTTAATCCAACCCACGTCAATCGCAATACATATCTTTTTGAAGAGGCTCTTGAGCTGTCACACCATGGTTGCCGGATTGATTTGACCGCTTTTCCCAAAGAGCCGGACGGATCAGATCATCAGGGTCTGAGCGCGGCCGATGCCTTCTTGCGCTACCGGGATAAAGGCGGACCGGCCGCTCACCTTACCATCAGTTCCGATGGTGGCGGGTGTTTGCCTCACTTCGATAACGATAGTCAACTAACGCGGATGGGTGTTGGACGGTCCTCCACCTTGATCGAAACCGTGCAAGAGCTTGTCGAGCGCGGCGTCGATTTGGCAGAAGCCCTGGCGCCGTTTACCTGCAATGTGGCGGATTTGCTGAGGTTACCGCGCAAAGGCCGACTGGTTTGCGGCGGTGACGGCGACCTGGTGGTGCTCGATGAAAAACACGGCATCAAGCACGTTATGGCCCGCGGTCAATGGCATGTGCGCGACAGCCGGGTTGTCATCCCCGGTCGTTATGAAACAATCCAGGACACAAAATAAACCGTCTCAGCAAAATGCCTGCAAGCCAGTCTGGGCGCGACCCAAAATCAGGGCGTGCACGTCGTGGGTGCCTTCGTAGGTATTGACGGTTTCCAGATTGCACATGTGGCGCATGATCTGGAAATCTTCGGAAATGCCGTTACCGCCATGCATGTCGCGCGCCATCCGGGCGATATCCAGCGCCTTGCCACAATTGTTGCGCTTCATCAGGCTGATCATTTCCGGTGCGGCGTTTGCCTCGTCCATCAAACGTCCGACCCGCAAGCAGCCTTGCAGCCCCAGCGTGATTTCGGTTTGCATGTCGGCCAGTTTTTTCTGAAACAGCTGGGTCTGGGCAAGCGGGCGATTAAACTGCTTGCGATCCAACCCATACTGACGGGCCGCATACCAGCAAAATTCCGCCGCGCCCATGACGCCCCAGGCGATACCGTAACGGGCCCGGTTGAGACATCCGAACGGTCCTTTCAGGCCCTCAACATTTGGCAGCAAAGCATCTTCACCGACCTCTACACCATCCATCACGATTTCTCCGGTCACCGAGGCGCGCAAGGACAGTTTGCCGCCAATTTTAGGCGCGCTCAGCCCAGCCATACCTTTTTCAAGGATAAAGCCGCGAATTTTGTTGTCATGGGCGAGCGATTTGGCCCAAATTACAAACACATCGGCGATAGGGCTGTTGGAAATCCACATTTTCGAGCCGGTTAATTTATACCCGGTGGCAGTTTTTTCTGCCCGCGTCTTCATACTACCAGGATCTGATCCGGCGTCCGGTTCAGTCAGGCCAAAGCAGCCAATAGACTTTCCTGCCGCCAGATCGGGCAAATATTTGGCCCGCTGCATTTCTGATCCATAGGCATAGATGGGATAAATCACCAACGAGGCCTGCACACTCATCATGGATCGATAACCGCTATCGACACGCTCAATTTCGCGGGCCACCAGACCGTAAGCCACATAGCTTGAACCGGTACCGCCATATTGCTCATCCAGGGTAACGCCGAGCAGTCCCATGTCACCCATCTCGACAAAAATTTCTGCGTCGCAGCGTTCTTCACGGTAAGCGTCTATGATACGGGGTTGCAGTTTTTCACGGGCATAGGACCGTGCCGCCTCGCAGATCATGCGTTCCTCATCATCGATCTGGCCGTCAAGCAACAGGGCATCATCCCATACGAACGAACCCAGATCCGGAGCATCCTTGGCTTTCAACGAGGTTTTTAAAGAGTCTGTCATATATTTTCTCTTACTTGCTACGCAAATTTATAACCGGCCGTCTTGTTTCAATATCAATGGGCGACAGGCGCGTCCTTTTCTTTTTTCTGTTCATTTTCCAGGCCCTGACGATAAAGCGTGACAAAATCAATCGGATTTAACATCAATGGCGGAAACCCACCGTCTCTGGTGCAATCTGCAATAATATTGCGGGCAAAGGGGAATAACAGCCTGGGACATTCTATCAATAACATGGGCTTCAGGGTTTCTTCCGGCAAATGCAAGGTAAACAATCCGCCATAGACCAGTTCACAAAGAAAGGCCGTTTTATCGGCAATCTTACATTGCGCCTTGATGCTTAACAGCACTTCATAGCTGTTTTCCCCGTGTATACCGGCTCGGACATCCACATCGATTTTAATATCGGGTGCGCCTTCATGCATAATGGCAAAAATATCAGGGGTTTCCGGTGCCTCGAATGATAAATCCTTGGTGTATTGCCCATCGACCACAATAGGTTGAAGCTGTTCTTCCGGTTGGGTTGTTTCTTCGGATGTTTTACCCGATGTTTCGTCAGCCATTTTGATGCTTGCTCCTTGATCGTCACAAAAGTTTGTCGAAAATTATCTTCGTCATGGTGGCTATCATGGATCGGATCATTCAACAACCACCCAATAAGGCTAGCGGGGCGGCCCCGGTCGATTGTTGGCAGATATGTCATCACCGGGCTCGTCACCCCCAAGTCGTTTGTCCGGGTCGATAATTTCCTGAAAATCACCATCGATAACCGGACCCGCGCCTCTTGCGGCACCTGCAGCATCTGCACCGTTCCGATAATTACTCGATCCCTGGGAGGCCATGCCCGGTGACGAGGCCGTCACCCGTCCCGATCGCACAAGATACTTTATAATCATGGCGGCCAAAACCTGTCGCACTGCCGGGATCAATAATGCGAACCCGAACCCATCGGTAATAAAACCCGGTGTTATCAACAATGCCCCGGCAAATAACAGACAAAGTCCATCAAACATGTCGTGAACCGGCAGATTATTATTCTGTACTGACTGTATAATACGGGCCAGCACGCCGATCCCCTGCAGGCGTAAAAAGAAGGTTCCAATCATCGCCGTCAGGATAATGATACCAAGGGTCAACCAGAATCCAAGAACATCACCGGCCTGGATAAACACGGCGATTTCGGCGATAGGAACCACGATCAATACAATAAACAGTGCCAAAGCCATGTTTGACCTATAATTACGGTTACGGTTACGGTTGCGCTTATCACAAGATAAGCTATTCTTAGGGTATCAGCTTTTGCTGATAAAGGTAGATACTTCGTTAATGATATATGCAGCCTTAAACGTCCAGTGAGCACACCTACGATTCTATTTGTTTAACCTAAGGTGCAGCATTGGTCCAGCAACAGACTTATGGAGAATTCGACGGTAATGGGTAACGGCTTTCAATTTATTGATATCATCTTATTTGCAATGATCGCAGCATTTCTGGTATTTCGGCTACGCAACACGCTGGGTAAACATGGCGGGCAGCAAGGTGATTATCATGACCCCTTCAAATCAAAAAATCAAAAAAACAAACCCCATGACGAAGACGAAGACGATAACGTTGTGCAATTGTCTGATCGCCAACAGCAGGATCAGGACCAGGATGAACAAACCGAAGATGTGGAAGAAAACCTGGCACCACCTAGACCCCGTCATGATGCGGGCGATCAGGACAGCGATGACGCCCTGGCCGAAGGCATGATGCAAATCCAGATGTCAGACCGTAATTTCGATGCCGGACAATTTCTCGATGGTGCGAACATTGCCTTTGAAATGATCCTGAACGCGTATGCTTCCGGCGATACGGCGACCCTGAAAACCCTGCTCAGCCCGGAAGTCTATAGTAACTTCTCCCAAGCCATCAAAGAACGTGAACAGGCCGGTGAAATTCTTGACGATACCCTGGTTGAGATCAAACGCGCTGATTATCTGGAAGCTTATGTTGAAGCCCGTCAGGCTTTTGTAACCGTTAAATTTATCAGCGACCAGGTTAACGTTACACTCGATGAGAACGGAGATGTAGTGGATGGCAGTCCAAATGAAATAATTACCGTCACCGATATATGGACTTTCTCTCGTGATCTGCGTTCAAGAGACCCTAACTGGTCCTTGGTTGCAACCAGCAGCCTTGATTAAAAGTTTTAAAACGCCCCGAATAATCTTCGGGTTACTGCTCGCTGGACTTGCCCTGACGGGATGTACCTCAGAATACGATATTCTGGATGGGCCTAGCGACGTTCCCCAGTTAAAGTCAGCCCAGGGTAATCTCAATTATGCGAGCTTTACCCTGCGTCACACACCCTACCCCCAGTTACCCGGGTGGGGTGGCGATGACATGCGAAACTTTTTACCGGTTTTTTTAAAATCCTGTGTCAAATTCAAAAACAAACCCGCGGATCAAAACCCCGGACTGGTCAAGGAATTCGGCACCATCAGTGACTGGCTGGAACTGTGTTCCAAAGCCGCAAGCCTGATCAATCCAAACCGACAGGCTATACGTTATTTTTTTGAAACCAATTTCAAAGCCTACCGGGTTTTTCACGATGGCAATCCGCTCGGCGTGTTTACCGGCTATTACGAGGCGGAACTGCAGGGATCATGGCAGCCTAGCAGCCTATACAACCAGCCGATTTATACTAAACCAGAGGGACTGATCAGCGTTAATCTGGGTAAATTCAGGCCTGAGCTGGCCGGTACGGTGCTCATCGGACAAAATATAAATGACAAGCTTTTACCCTACTTCAGCCGGGCCGAAATTAACGAAGGTGCGCTAACCGGTCAGCAATTGGAACTGTTATGGGTCAATTCGTCTGTGGATGCTTTTTTCCTGCATATTCAGGGATCAGGCAGGATCACCATGGATAACGGTACCGCCATCCGGGTAGGTTATGCCGGTCGTAACGGCCACCGTTACGTGGCCGTGGGCCGTGAGCTTATCGCCAAGGGAATTATATCCCAGTACGAAATGTCCATGCAGGCCATCCGGACCTGGATGGAAGCCAATCCGGTGGCCGCATTGAAGCTTATGAATACCAACCCGTCGTATATATTCTTTCGCATCCTGAAAGAACCCAATCCGATCGGGGCCATGGGCATCGAATTGAGCCCGGGTTACAGCCTGGCTGTTGATAACAACTTTATTCCCTATGGCATACCGATCTGGCTCGACATAACAGACCCGCGAGAGCTCTACCCCGATACCAAACTGCGACGCCTGGTCGTCTCGCAAGATACCGGCAGTGCGATCAGGGGATCGGTGCGCGGTGACCTTTATTGGGGCTCCGGACCGGAAGCAGCAGCGGTGGCCGGTGTCATGAATGAACAGGGCATGTATTATTTATTATTGCCGAAATAAGATCATTTAAGTATTCTTAATAGGTGATATTCCATGAAAAATTCTATCGCAACACCCAATGTAGCCCTCTATGTAACCTGCCTGGTGAACCTGTCTCGCCCCAGTGTGGGTTTCGCCGCGGTAAAATTGCTGACCGAAGCCGGATGCCGGGTCAGCATTCCCGAAATGCAAACCTGTTGCGGGCAACCCGCCTATAATTCTGGCGATCAAGCTCACGCCCGTGATCTTGCTACAAAAGCCATGGACGAACTAGATGGTTATGATTATGTGGTGATACCATCCGGCTCATGCGGGTCCATGATCGCCACCCACTACCCCAAATTGTTTGCCGACGACGTCGACCTTTCCGCCCGGGCCGATGATCTTGCTGGACGAACCTGGGAACTGATAACTTTTTTATCCGATATTATGGATGTCACCCCCAAACAAGAGGGCTACAATGGTAAGGTAACCTATCATGATTCGTGCGCTGGCCTGCGCGAGCTTAATATTCGCGATCAACCTCGCAAGCTACTCGCCACCATCGACGGACTAGAGCTTAATGAATGCCAGATGGCAGAGACATGCTGTGGTTTCGGCGGTTTGTTTTGTGTAAAATACCCTGACATTTCCGGTGTCATGGTTGATCGAAAAATCGACGATCTGCTGGAATCCGGTGCCGATACGGTGATCGCTGGTGATCTGGGGTGTCTGTTGCAACTTGCCAGTCATCTGGCCAAACGCAAGGTACCCATAAAAACCTGGCATGTGGCCGAAATACTGGCTGGCTTGACGTCACCAGACCATGCCCCCATTAACCCTGAAGAACTCTAAACTCTATCATGCAAAGCAAGACCCACCAGTTTAACGCAAATGTAAGCAAAGCCCTGTCAGACAAACCGTTGCAGGAGATCCTGGGTAATTTATCTCAAGGATTTCCGAAAAAGCGCGCACAGGCCAAGGCCAGGCTGCCGGAATTTGACCAATTGCGCCAGAAAGCCGCCGAAATCCGGGCCCACGTGCTGGACAACCTGGATCTTTATCTGGAGCGATTTGAAACCCGCGTTATAGAAAATGGCGGCACCGTTCACTGGTGTGGCGATGCTAGCGATGCCCGCACCGTGATCTCTGACATCTGTCATCGAGTAGGGGCTCGTTCCGTCATCAAAAGCAAATCCATGATCAGCGAAGAGATTGGCATCAATGATTACCTGGAGGAACAGGGCATTGAAGCCATAGAAACCGATCTGGGCGAATACATTATCCAGCTTCGAAAAGAACCACCCAGCCACATTATCGCCCCGGCGATCCACCTTTCCATGGCCCAGGTAGCCGAAACATTCCGCGAAAATCATCCCGACCTGGACAAGCAGCGAACCCTTGAGACCCCGCGCGCCCTGCTCGATGAGGCCCGTACCAGATTACGAGATAAATTTCTCGGTGCTGCCGTTGGCCTGAGCGGTGCCAATATGCTGGTGGCGGAAAGCGGTTCAGTGGTCATTGTCAGCAATGAAGGCAATGCGGATATGACCTGTGGTCTGCCCAGGGTCCATATCGTGCTGTGTTCCATCGAAAAGGTGGTGCCCAATCTGGCAGACGCCTGGAGCCTGCTCAGGGTACTGGCCCGCTCGGCCACTGGACAGGATCAGACGGTTTATACCACCTTTATCACCGGACCAAAACGACCGGAGGACCTGGACGGGCCCGATGAATTTCATGTGGTCCTGCTGGATAATGGGCGCAGCAAAATGCTCGGCGGTGAATTCCACGACATGTTGCGCTGTATCCGTTGTGGTGCGTGCATCAATCATTGCCCGATCTATTCAACCATCGGGGGTCATGCCTATGGCTGGGTCTATCCGGGTCCTATGGGGGCGGTATTAAGCCCCGGGTTGCTGGATACAGGCACCGCCGACGACCTGCCCAATGCATCGACCTTGTGCGGGCACTGCGAATCCGTATGCCCGGTACACATCCCATTGCCAGATTTATTGCGCCGCTGGCGAACCCGCCAATTTAGTGACAAACGCACCTCTTTAGTCCAGCGCTTCGGCCTGGCTGTCTGGACTTGGCTGGCCATCAGACCCCGGCTTTACCACCCTCTATCCTCCATGGCCCTGAAATTGCTTGGTATTATCAAACCCCGCCTCAGGCCGTTTGCCGACCTACCCGCCCCACATGGGGACAGTTTTATGAGCCAATGGGCCAAACAACAATCGCGCCCAAATTCCGGGGACCGGTCATGATCAACCCAAACCGGGAGCAAATATTAAAGGTTATCCGGCGCGCCACCAAGGCACGCGGGCAAGGCAACCCGGACGCGGTGCGCAAGCGCCTGACGGCAACCAGGGCCAATATTGTGCCCCACCGGGGACGGCCTGATAATAAGATCATGAAAGAGACCTTCATTGATGAAGCACAGGCCGCCGGTGCCCAGGTGAGCTGCCTGAGCGCGCTGGGCGGTGTGCCGGTGACCCTGGCTGGCTACTTGCAGCAACATGGCCAGAATGGATTAGTGCGTATCGGGTCAGACCCCTTGCTGTCAGCCATTCCGTGGCAGGCAGAAAGCTTCCTCACCGTACAGTCTGGCCCGGCTACGGGGACCGATCAGACGGGACTGAACCTGGCCCTGGCCGGTATTGCCGAAACCGGCACGGTGCTGATGGCATCTTCCCCACAATCCCCGGCCATGGTGAATTTATTACCCCTGTCACACATTGTTTTATTGCCGGCCAGCCGATTGGTAGGAAATTATGAGCAAACCATTGAGCTTATTGGCGACAACATGCCGCGCATGGCCACCTACATTACCGGACCATCGCGCACGGCCGATATCGAACAGAAATTGCTCATGGGCGCCCACGGACCTCAGCGTTTATTTATCTTGCTGATTGACAGCCTGTAACCATGACCGGCAAGAAAAACATACCCAGGTCTGACAAAAAATCCATAGAGGGAGGGAAGGAGAACGGCAATACCCTGTGGCAAGGTGTCACCCACTCTGTTAAACCCCTGACCCGGGGTAAAAACCGGATTTTAGATCATTCGGGCCAGGCCGCCCAAAACCCGCTCGACCCGGACTCACCATCCAGCCCCCCACTCGCCAGGCCAAAATCCGCCCGATCAAAGCCAGCCCGTCTTGCAACACCCCCGTCAGGCCTCAAACATCCCACCTTACCAAGAACCGTTCAGTTGACCCACGGACTCGCCCCGGGCTTAGACAAGCGCACTAACTTGCGCCTAATTAGGGGGCAAATACCCATTGAAGCAACCCTCGATATGCACGGCCACACCATGGCAACCGGGCACCGCGCACTGGAAGCCTTTATAAATGCTGCGTTTCAGAGCGACAAACGATGCGTGCTGGTTATTACAGGCAAGGGCCTGCGCTTAACCGATGGTGATGTCGGGGTACTGCGCCAAAATGTTCCCATCTGGCTTAATGATAATTTATTGCGCCCGAAAGTCCTGGCGTTCAGTTATGCCACCCAGCGCGATGGTGGCCAGGGTGCGCTTTATATCCTGTTAAAAAGGAGACGTTGACCATGACCCCGTTTGGTGCCCATGTCCGGAATTTACGTAAAACCAAATCCGTGCAGCTCAAACAAATGGCCAGGGACCTCGGTGTATCCAGTGCCTATCTGTCAGCCCTGGAACATGGTCACCGTGGCCAACCGGCTCCGGGCATGATCATGCAGATTTGCGGCTATTTCGATCTGATCTGGGATGAGGCCGAAGAACTGAAACGCCTGGCGGGCCTTTCAAATCCGCGTGCCATCATCAACACTGGCGGTCTCAGTCCCAAAGCGACAGAGTTGGCAAATATGCTGTCGCAAACCATTCAGGAACTGGACGAAGACACCCTCGATTGGGTCATAAACGAAATCCGCGGACGCATGGGTGTGCTTAAACTGGGCGACAAGGGCGGACCCAGTTATTAAACCCGGCTTTATAACAACCCGGCTTACATGAGTCCGTTGGATTTATCAGCCTAAAACTTTATGCATCGTATAATAACCGCTTATACCCACACAAATCATTGGAACTTTTACAGGAGTCAGATACTGTGATGGCTACTATGATGGCTGATTTTATTTTTTGCGGTGTGCTAGGTCATAAAGCGTCCGCCCGAGCAGAACGAATTGCGGCTTCAGGGCCGTGACCAAGCCTGCAATAAAACAATGAGTATTTCTCTATAATTCTAAGGGCTGTTTTCCGACCCGGCTCGATCCACTCAGTTATATTACTTAAAAACCAGTCCATCGAGCGCATACAGGTTGGCAGTGTGGCGACCAAAATTATGGATGGCCAGCTGCATCTACCCGATTAGGTGCGCCATTACTCTGACTATATATCCTCAACAAGGCTTTAATAATCGTGGTACTCTTACTTCAAGGGACCCGGACTTTTCGGTTTGTGAAGAGTAAAAGATGGCCGCCTAAAATAGAATATATTTTCTATTGTGTTTTTACAATAATATTTCTAGACTATCGTGCGCAAGTCAAGATTTTCGATATTGATATGTAAAAAAGCTCGCAAAGAGCGAACAACTCACATCAGGAGGCAAAAATGTTAACGCTATTCAAGAAAATTTCTCTCATGGTGCTAGGGGCCGTTATGGCGCTGGGTACTATTGGTACCCTATCATCCCCGGCGCAGGCTGAAGGTGAGCGGTTCGTCCTCATCAGCCACGCCCCGGATTCTGATTCCTGGTGGAACACCATCAAGAACGCCATAAAAATCGCCGCCGATCAAATGGGCGTGACGGTAGAATACCGTAATCCGTCAACTGGTGACCTGGCTGATATGGCACGCATTGTTCAACAAGCCGCCGCATCCAACCCCGATGGTATCATCGTCACCATCGCCGATTTCGACGTCCTGTCCGGCCCGGTACAAAGTGCCGTGGACCGGGGCATTCCGGTTATTACGATCAATTCAGGCACCCTGGAACAATCGGAAAAACTGGGCGCCTTGTTACATGTAGGCCAACCTGAATATGACGCCGGGTTTGGTGCCGGAAAAAAAGCCAAGGCCCAGGGAGTTAAATCATTCCTGTGCGTCAACCACTACATCACCAACCCGGCATCGGTCGAACGGTGCAAGGGTTATGCCGACGCCATCGGCGCAGATGTCGGACCCTCGATGATTGATTCAGGCCAGGATCCGTCTGAAATCAAGAACAAGGTCATTGCCTTCCTGCGGACAAACCCCGACACCGGCGGCATCCTGACCCTGGGCCCAACCTCGGCCCATCCCACACTGGCAGCTCTCGAAGAAATTGGTCGTGCCGGTGATATCTACTTCGGTACTTTCGATTTATCGAGTGAGATCGCCAAAGCCATCAAGGCCGATACCATCGCCTTTGCCATCGATCAACAACCATACTTGCAGGGCTACCTGCCGGTTGTCATCCTGACCAATCTGGTACGGTACGGGGTACTGCCTTCCGGGCACATCAATTCAGGCCCCGGATTTGTGGTCAAAGCCAACATCGGACTGGTCGAGAAGTACGCCGGAAAATACCGGTAAGGCTCTCTTGAGAAGGCGGAAATGGCATTTGTGCCCGTTTCCGCCTTTTACCTGATACAAATTAGGAGAATCTAATGGCTAACACTGCAGAGGCGCCAGGTGCGCCCCCTCAAGATGAGCGTGTTAAAGAGTTATCGACTTTTCGTAAAATGATGATCAGGCCGGAACTGGGCGCCATCGCCGGGACTATTCTTGTTTTTTTACTTTTTCTCAGCATTGCCCGTGATACCGGTATGTTTTCGCCCGAAGGGATAATGACCTGGAGCACGGTTTCTGCCCAATTTGTTATTATCGCCGTGGGTGCCTGTTTATTAATGATCGCCGGTGAATTTGATTTATCCGTCGGTTCCATGATCGGTTTTGCCGGAATTGTCATTGCCATCACTTCGGTCAGTTGGGGCTGGCCAGTATGGATGAGCATCATTACGGCCTTTATTCTGGCCATGGCAATCGGGGCATTAAACGGCTATCTGGTGATAAAAACCGGGCTGCCTTCGTTCATCGTGACCCTGGCATTTTTATATATCCTGCGGGGCTTGACCATTTTCGGCGCTATTTTCACCACCCAGAAAACCATTATCGGCGGTGTTAAAGACGTCGCCCAAGGCGACTGGTTAGCACCATTATTCGGCGGTACGGTTTTTACCGGGTTATTTCAGTGGTTTGCCGACCTGGGTTGGATCGATACATTTTCCCGTGGCTCGCGCATAGGACAGCCTATTGTCGATGGCGTACCCATGCTCATTATCTGGGCAATAATATTGCTCATTGGCGGTCATATCCTGTTGACCCGCACCCGTTTCGGCAACTGGATTTATGCCTCCGGTGGTGACGCCCAGGCGGCCCGTTACGCCGGCGTTCCGGTGAACCGGGTGAAAATTACCATGTTTATGTTCACCGCTTTCTGTGCCACGGTTTTTGCCACCTGTCAGGTTATGGAATTTGGCTCGGCCGCAGCCGACCGCGGCTTGCTGAAAGAATTCGAGGCGATCATTTCAGTGGTCATCGGTGGCGCGCTGCTGACCGGCGGTTATGGCTCGGTGGTCGGGGCCGCGCTCGGTGCGCTGATCTTCGGTGTGGTTCAGCAAGGTCTGTTCTTCGCCGGGGTTGAAAGCTCTCTGTTCCGGGTGTTCCTGGGCATCATCTTGTTGTTGGCCGTTATTCTGAACACCTATATCCGACGTATTATTACGGGGGAGAAGTAAAATGGGCGAACCAATCATCCAAATGAGAAACATCGAAAAGCACTTTGGCTCGGTCATTGCCTTGGCCGGTGTGTCCCTGGATGTTGTCGCCGGTGAATGCCATTGTCTGCTCGGAGACAACGGGGCCGGCAAATCAACCTTCATCAAAACCATGTCGGGGGTTCACAAACCCACCAAGGGTGAAATATTTTTCGAAGGAAAACCATTGCATTTTAATCGCCCGAGAGACGCTATCTCGGCTGGCATCGCGACGGTTTATCAGGATCTGGCCATGATACCACTCATGTCGGTTTCACGAAATTTTTTCATGGGCAACGAGCCTTTGAAAAAAATCGCCGGCATCTCATTCTTCGATCATGAGTTTGCCAACCGGGTAACCATGGAAGAAATGCGCAAGATGGGGATAAATTTACGCGGCCCCGATCAGGCCGTGGGCACCCTGTCTGGTGGTGAGCGCCAAACGGTTGCCATTGCACGCGCCGTGCATTTCGGCGCCAAGATACTGATCCTTGACGAGCCGACTTCTGCACTGGGTGTGCGCCAGACCGCCAATGTTCTGGCCACGGTGGACCGGGTGCGCAATGAAGGCATTGCCGTGGTTTTTATCACCCACAACGTGCGCCATGCCATGGCCGTCGGTGACCGCTATACCGTGCTTAACCGGGGCAAGACACTGGGTACGGCCATACGCGACGAGATCACGCCCGAAGAACTGCAAGACATGATGGCGGGTGGTCAGGAACTTGCCAAGCTGGAAGGCTCACTGGGCGGGACGGTTTAAACAAGCTTGCTGTGGGAGGAGGCGGTTATTATGCCGCCCCCCTCCTGCTACGCACCATCAAACGGACGTGCGGTGGGCTATCTCGGATATACGCCAACGGCTGATACCCAGGTCATTGAGCTCGCGGTTGTCGAGTCGGTTTAATTCATTGATGGTCTCGTGAATTGATTTCCAGCGATTATATCTGGTGATAATTTTATCAAACATCATGGCTGCATTTCCTTTTTAATAGGGTGGTTATCTCGTATATTTGATGCTTGAATATACTGTCGTTCCGGTGATTTTAGTAGTGATCTAATTGCATATCTGAGCGTACATTTTTGCAACTCGGCTTTTTTATAAACAGGAAAACAACATCGATGAAACAAGTGGGAATAGGCCTGATCGGCACCGGTTTTATGGGCAAATGCCATGCCATGGCTTACGGCGCCGTCAAGGCTGTATTTGGTGACGTACCGACACCGCAACTGGAAATTCTATGCAGCATTGATGCAGAAAATGCACGACGCAGTGCCGAAAACTTCGGCTTTGAGCGCTGGACAACAGACTGGCGGGATGTGGTTAATGATCCGGGCGTCCATATTGTCTCCATCACCGCGCCCAACAGCCTGCATCGGGAAATCACCGAGGCCGTAGCCAAAGCCGGCAAGGTTGTGTATTGCGAGAAACCCCTGGCACTGACCCTGGCCGATGGTATCGCCATGGCCCAGGCGGTCAGAGAAGCCGGTGTGGCCTCCCTGACGGGATACAATTACTTACGCAACCCGGCACTGGCTTATGCCAAAAAGTTAATTCAGGACGGTGCCATTGGCCAGGTAATCCAGTTTCGTGGCATCTACGACGAAGACTATATGGCTGACCCGGATTTAGCCTACACCTGGCGCTGTCGCACCGAAGACGCTGGAACGGGGGCGCTCGGCGATCTAAGCGTTCATTTAATCAGTGTCGCCCATTATCTGATTGATGAGATCGTCCAGGTCATGGGCGACATTAAAACCGTACACACCCAACGCCCTGACCCGGAAAATAACGGCCAGCCAGGCACGGTGGAAAACGAGGACCAGGCCAACGCCCTGATCCGGTTTCGCAATGGTGTGCACGGGGTTATCGGCACCTCACGGGTTGCCTGGGGACGCAAGAGTTATATGTGCTGGGAAGTCCACGGCTCAACTGGCATGATTGCCTTTGATCAGGAACGCATGAACGAATTGCGGATCTATCGCAACCGGGGCGATGTGGCAGACCAGGGTTTCAAGACCATCCTGACCAACACCGCACACCCGCCATACGGCCAGTTCACCCCGGCGCCGGGTCATGGGTTAGGATTTAACGATTTAAAAGTTATCGAGGTCGCCCATTTATTGCGTGGATTTGAAGGCCGGGAAACCCTTTATCCCAATATGGACGACGCCCTGCACATCGAACGTGTTATCCATGGCATAGTCTCATCATCGCAACAAGGCGCATGGCTGACTATCGGTGACTGATGGCTATGAATACTTTCTACGATACGATCGGCGTAAAATATTCTGACCTTAGAAAACCTGACGCCAGAATCGAAAAGGTGATTAAAAGGGCTCTCGGGTCTGCAAAAACTGTCCTGAATGTTGGCGCTGGAACGGGTTCGTATGAGCCTGTCGACAGGCAAGTCATGGCTATCGAGCCTTCGATCGAAATGATCCGACAGCGCAATGCCTCAGCGGCCTCTACCATTCAGGGTTATGCTGAAGATTTACCGTTCGATGACAATTCCTTTGATGCGTCGATGGCGGTCCTGACGATTCACCATTGGACCGACAAAGAGAAAGGCATCAAAGAGATGCGTCGCGTGACGCGGGGCAAAGTCGTCATACTGACATTCGACCCTTCGCATCGGGGTTTCTGGCTTGCGGACTACATTCCGGAACTTGTGAAGTTAGACGAGTTGATTATGCCAAGAATAGCAGATTTTAAAGAGTGGCTTGGGCCAGTAGAGGTTTCGGCCGTTCCAATTCCGCATGACTGTTCTGATGGTTTCTTGTACGCCTATTGGCGACGGCCCTCGGCCTATCTCGACCCCAGAATTACGGCCGCTATGTCTTCCTTCTGGGTGGTAGATAAAATATCTGAGGGCCTGAGAAAACTTGAGAGCGACCTGGCCACCGATAATTGGGCGCAACAGTATTCAGAGCTGCTCAACTTTGATGAGTACGACGTTGGCTACCGCCTCATCACGACGAAATAATTCGAGAATTCGAAACTTCAAATTCCACCATCACCAATGAAAATAAACGGCGCCCAGAAGATCGGGTGGGCATAACTGAACAGTTCTTTACCCTGTGCATTCTTAAACGTCCCTGATTCGATCAAATCAACCCGTGTCTGTTGTAAAGCTTCTGCTCGACCAAGCTTGTCATTATTTTCCTGTTTCTCAAACAGGATGGTCATGAGCTCCGTGGTGGCTGCCGAATGTACTGGCCAGCTTGAGGCCATTATGGCGCGGGTTCCGGCGTAGAAGAATGCCCGCCCCAAACCGGAGAGGGCTTCTGCGCCCTGCCCATCGGCGGCGGCTGTATTGCACGCCGACAAGACAACCCAGTCCGCATTGAGCTTGAGGCAGAGGATTTCACCCATGGTCAACAGACCATCGTCATTCTCATCACCTTCGGCGGTAACTCTAGGGTTCGAAAAAGCCAGCGCGGGCTGTGTCAGACCATCCAGATCACCGGCGACCAACCCGTGGGTTGCAAACGACAACACTTTGTAGCCGGATAAATCCATGGTCTTGACCCGATACTCACTGGCATCGCGACCGAGAAAAACATCCCGAGTGAGGTCTGCATGCATGCTGCTAGCCACGGCGATGATCTCGTCGCGGGTGTCGGGCTAACGAGGCAATAGGGCAAGCGAGGCACTGTCCACTTTACGAGTCTGTGGCGTGCTGCGAAGATTAAGAGAAACTCCGCGTGTATCGCCAGCATCGGCAACCTGAATGTTTTCTTGCGCGTCCGCTTCAGCGGCCTGAATGATTGTAAAATACGGATCACCAAACCCGACGAAAGGGCGGCGCTCTGCCATTGAGATAACACTGGAGCGAAGCGCCTGCAGTGCCGTAACGGATGGTAACATGGTCACCACGTGACTGCGCGCCAGCCAGGGAACAGCGCGGAGTGCGTGGGTGCATTAAATCGGCGTAGGCCGGGAAACGGGAATTGATTTCTTTTTCTAACGTCAGCTTGGCATTGTTGAGATCAGGTACACGTTGACGCAAATCGTCCAGTGTTGCTCGTTCAACCTGTTCGGAGGGTGCGGTTTGCAGGTATGCCAGAACGTCTGCAGTGTCGCGAGCCTGTTCATCCAGATCCTGTGCTTGGCGCACCAAGGTCGCCAGCTCTGGGTCTTGTGCCGCGGCGCGTGATGCCGATGCCAAAAAAGATCCCTGCACCTTGCCAGATGGAATCATGGTCGCAATCTGAAAGAGCTCTGCAGCGACATTAATGTTGGCTGCTTTGGCAGCGTGTTGTCCATCAGGTGATGTTAGTGATTCCATATAACTCTGTCGGAAAAAATTCGCCCTGCTTGGTCCTCCGCCTGACTTCGTTGAGCTCCTTTGTGTGAGCGTTTCATAAAGGTAGGGTTTATTAACTTTATGGTAATCGGCGAAGGCCTCTGCATTGCGTCCAGCCTGCTGTAGAGCCAACCCACGAATTAGCCTAAGTTCCAGAACGTCACGGCTCGCCGTATTGTTGGCAGTCTCTGACTCATCCAGGCCTAGCGAGTTGAAGATGCCATTAAAACTTGATACGGTCGTTTTTGAATTAAGAGCGCGATTCAATTCGGCGAGTAACTCTCCATCATTTTTTTCAAGAGCACGAGCTATCAGGATGTCTGGATTTTTACCAAATAGTTCTTCAAAGCGACCCGGTAGCGTATTTAGATCGCGTTTTAGGAACTCCAATTCAACTTGAATTTCTGCCCACTTATTTTGTGCGGAAAGTGACATTAACAAAATTCGCCAAGCTTCCATGGCAGGTATGCTGTCTGGTTCCGAGCATTTTCTATAATGAAGCCCAATTGTTGTTTTGGCTATAAAGGCTGCATCATCGTACCGGTTTTGAACGTAAAGCGCATTTGCAAATACCCCTACAGTGAGTGCAGGATATTTTAGATAGCTATTTTTTTCATATTTGAACTTTGAGCGCGCCAAGAGTTCAGCCTCTGCAAAACGACTTTGCAAAATCAACAATCGCTGAAGTCTATTCAAAATGTTTAAGAACGGCTCGTGCCCCAACAGAAAAAACTATCCTCATTTATTTGGAACGGAATTGTTTCATCATGCATATGTTAGGTCAAGTGATGTCCACGATGTCTCTTGTTGGCTAATATGAGACTATATCAGCACCCAGTTAAGATGTCAGGTATGAGGGGGTAGGGCAGTCATTGTTTTTCCATCAATTGGCAATTAGAAATCTACGCAACTTCTCTACATAGTATATTATATAGAGAGGTTACGTAGGTTAACGAGGCCTTCGACAAGCTCACAGTCCCGCCTGAAAATAATGCACTTGATATGTGTACTTAGTAATTCAAAATATGGGGAAATTGCCAATTATTGACGCCCGTTGGTGACTTTATAAAAATATATTTAAGCTAAATTCGTCTAACACATTTTAAATGGTGCGCCCGGCGAGATTCGAACTCACGACCCCTTGATTAGGAATCAAGTGCTCTATCCTACTGAGCTACGGGCGCACACGATTGATGTATCACACAGTTCGTAGCCAACGCAATATAATAGCAAGCTGCCTTATCAAAGCCACAACCCAGTTGCACCCTCAGGGGATTGGGGGGATTGGGGCAATTATACCCGGGAATTTCACCTTTCTTGTTTCACCACTATATGGCTTGCTGTACGCTGGCATAACGATTAATTATTGAGCCGTCTATGGGGGGCTGTTTTGCACACGCTCTATATTTTAAGACATGCTGATGCCGAGCGAACCCCGCCAGGCAAACAGGACATCGACCGCCAACTGAGCGAGAAGGGGCGTCAATCCTGTAAAATTATTGCCGAAACATTACGCCTTGAATCCATACGACCGGATTTCATCCTGTGTTCAACCGCCATCAGAACCCGCCAGACTCTGGAGTGCATCTCACACGTCTGGTCCGACATGCCCGAAGTACGCTTCGAAGAGAATATCTACGAAGCCCATACCGAAAATATCCGTGCCGCGATTACCAGATCCGCCACACAGCATCAAGATATCATGGTCATCGGCCACAATCCTGGCTTGCAGACATTGACCCTGGAACTGGCCAACGCGCCGGGGGCAACGGCTTATAAACAAGCGCTGAGTGATTTCTCGCCCGGTTGTCTGGCTAAATTATATGGCGACGACAATGCCTGGCTGGATTTATATCCCGGCAAGTTTACCTTTTTAAAATTCTATCGTCCCTGAATAATAACCGAGCATTATTTATTCCAGAGTGGGTCTTTCAGCGTTGCGACAAAGTCTTTGTGAGCCTGGATTTCCTTATCGCTGATCACATAGGGGCGGGGCTCGCGAAATGAGAGATCGACGGCAACAGTGGCTGTCCGCTTTTCCGATTTAAGGGCCAAATCAGGTTGTCGCCCACCAACCAGCTCCAGATAAACCCCGGCAAGCAGGTGTGCGTCTTTTAACGCGCCATGCAGTGCTCGATCAGAATTATCGATGTCGAAGCGCTGGCACAAGGCGTCCAGGTTAACCCGCGAGCCGGGGAATTTCCGACGCGCCATGGCAACCGTATCAATGGCCCGGCTCATGTCCAGAGGCGGGTACTTCAGGGCTTTCAGTTCCGCATTCAAAAACCCCATATCAAAACTGGCATTATGAATGATCAGCGGCGCATCATTGATATAGTCCAGAAATTTATCGACGATATCTGCAAACAAGCCATGCCCGGACAAAAACTCCTCACTCAGACCATGCACCGCAAAGGCACCATCGGGCATATCGCGTTGTGGGTTAACATAATGATGAAACGTATTCTCCGTCGGCATGTGATTGATTAACTCAACACAGCCGATTTCAACAATCTTGTGACCGCCAAGCGGATCGAGCCCGGTGGTTTCCGTATCGAGAACAATTTCACGCATCGTCGTTTCCATATCCCTATATTCTCCGGGTTTGTGCACAACCGGGCGACCATACCGAACCATCATAGTCTTGCAAAATATCTATAATCGTCACAATTTGTTCAAACGAATGACCATGTGACAATCCCGTAGAGATGACAAAATCAGCCCGCTGGCGCTTGATGTAATCGGGTAACTGGCGAGCCAGTATGGAACGGAATTTTTCCTCGTCCATGGCGGGCCGGCTCAACACACGCCGGGCCTGTAGAAATGCCGGGGCGGATACCACCACCACCACATCGCACCGACTTTGACCGCCGGTTTCAAAAAGCAGCGGAATATCCAGTAAAACCATGGACATTCCTTTAAGCACGCAGCGTCTTATAAAGTTCTGTTGCGCCATGCGGACCAGCGGGTGCAGGATATTTTCCAGATCATGGAGAGCCTGATCATCCTGATAGACCACAGCGCCGAGTTTTTGACGATCAATAGATCCTTGGTGTGTAATGGCGGGAAAGCGATCTGTTACGAGAGCATAAGCAGCACCCCCAGGAGCCATTAAACCGTGGACCGCCAGATCGGAATCAAACGTGGGCACCCCCAAGGCAGAAAATTTTTCAGCGGTTCTTGTCTTGCCCATACCGATTGAGCCCGTCAGTCCGATAATCACCATCATCCTTATCCTGCACCGGATAAAACATGACGGCGCAGGTCCTCGGTGACCTGGGGTGTCGGGCCGAACCAGGCCTCAAATCCCGGACGGGCCTGATGCAATAACATGCCCAATCCATCAACGATGGCACAACCACATTGTTCAGCCTGAACAAGCAGAGCCGTTTTAAGTGGCGCATAAACGATATCGGTTACGCAAGCCTGTTCTGGCAAGCCGCTTATATCAATCTCCAGCGGGGGTTTGCCCGTCATGCCCAGGGTCGTTGTGTTGACAACCATGGCCACATCACCCAGGCATTCACTGCGCCGGTCCCAGTCCACCACGGTAATGGTCCCGCCACTATCACCTCGGCCGCAAACATTATTAATCTCGCTAGCCAGTACCCGGGCGCGCTCATGGGTGCGGTTCAACAACCTGATTTCCGGCACTCCGGCGTCCAGTAAGGCGACACAGATTGCCCGCGACGCCCCCCCGGCGCCCAAGACAACGACCGGACCCTGAGGGAAATCCCAATGGATCAAAGTTTGCAGGATATTTTCAGTAAAACCGAAACCATCGGTGTTGTGGCCCGTGCTTTGTCCGTCCTGATCAAAAATGATCGTATTGACCGCCCCTATCCTGCGGGCCGTTTCATGGATATGATCCAGATGCGCCATGACGGTTTCCTTGTGAGGAAGCGTCACATTAACACCGTGAAAACCCATGCGGGGCAGGGCCGGGATTATTGTCCCCAAATCAGATGGCTCGACCGGCAGGGGAATAAAACTGCCATCGATATTATATTGATCGAGCCAGTAGCCATGAAGCCGGGGCGACAGAGAGTGCCTGATGGGCCAGCCTATAACACCTGCAATTTTTGCTTTTCCACTGATACCAGACACACTAAAGCCCTAAAAGAATAATTATTTCAGTTAATTTATGACGTCTATTGTACGTAGAAACGATAACAATGCCAGTAACGGAAGGCCCAGTATGGAAAAATAATCACCGTCAATATCATCAAATAAATGAGCGCCTGAACCTTCCAGTTGATAACACCCGACACAGTCGAAAATTTCAGACCCGGCGGCGTCCAAATAATCCTCCAGAAAATCAGCATCGAATTGACGCATAGTCATATGGGCATGGGTAACATGGGACCATAAAATGTTATTATTCTTTACCACACAAATCGCACTGTGCAACCGGTGGGTCCGACCGCAAAGTTGCAGGAGCTGTTGTCGCGCTCCATCAAGGTTGCCGGGTTTTTCAAAAAGCTGGCCCGCAAGATCGAGGATCTGATCGGCACCTATAATATAATGATCCGGGTGAACTGATGAAACAATGCGGGCTTTCTCCTGGGCCAGGCTAAGGGCTGTATGCGATACCGTATCGCCATTTTTTTTCGCCTCACTGCGAATGGACGCCTCGTCCAGATCGGCCGCGATCGTTTCAAATTCCAGACCCGCACCGCGTAATAATGCCCGGCGCGCCCGGCTTTGTGACGCCAGAATAATCAAACCAGACTGTTTCAACGGCCTAAATCACCCATCGGCTGCAAGAATTCAAATTTCAACATTGGATTCTGTTCGTTTGTGATAGAGCTGTATGATCATCGCGGCGGTTTCTTCGATGGATTTTCGTGAAACATTGATAACGGGCCAGCCCTGTCGGCTAAACAGGCGGCGGGCATCGTTTATTTCCTTGGAAACAACATCCAGATTAACATAATCCGTGTTTTCGTCCTGTTTGAGAATTTTCAGACGCTGTCGCCTGATTTCAACCAGTCGCCGGGGATCTTTGGTTATGCCAATAATCAAGGGTCGGTCGGTCGCTAATACTTCAGACGGTATATCAACATTGGGGATCAGCGGTACATTGGCCGCTTTGATCCCTTTGTTACCCAAATAAATACAGGTCGGTGTTTTAGATGTACGCGAGGCACCCAGCAAGATTACATCGGCATCGTTTAAAGTCTGGACCGACTGGCCATCATCATGGGCCATGACAAAATCCATGGCTTCAATTCTATCGAAATATTCCGCATCGAGCACATGCTGCCCACCGGGACGGGGTAAACCTTCCTGGCCCAGGAAATTACGTAAATGATCGATAATGGGTTGCAGAACCGATACGCAGGGTATGTTCAGTTCTTTACAGCCCTTTTCCAGAGAATCCTGAATATGCGAACTAACCAGGGTATAAAGCACGAAACCCGGTTTCAGTTTGATAATCTTCAGAATATCTTTTACCTGTTGATCCGAGCGAACCATACACCACAGGTGTTCTTCGAAGTTGGCATCGCCGAATTGAACCAGCGATGCCCGTGCCACATGTTCGACGGTATCGCCCGTAGAGTCTGAAATCAAATGAAGATGCATGGTTTGCAAATCTAATAACCCCTTTATAAGTAGCCTAACATATTGTGTATAACCCGGATGTTTGTTGGCGAAGCCATATCACTCACATATTATTGATCCACGATACATAAACATCCCGACTATGAATAAAAAAATACATGCATAGGGATAAATCAGACAAAGGCACTCCAAATGATCAGATTAAAAACTTATCACCATCATTAATGTTGCGTTAACTATAATCAATTGGCGGAACTTTTTTGGTTTTAATCCGGTTATCCCGAATTTTATCCAGAATTTTATAGGAATATAGAGTAATTTGGATAATTATGTGGATAACAAATTATCCCCGATATCCACACCATAACTACAACAACAACCTTTTTATCTATATATACTATAATATTATCTGTACCGTCTGATTAGACATTTTTTCTCTTTAACACCACCCAAAATTTACATAAAGATTACATGAAAACATCCAAAAAACTTCTTGTTCGCGCCTTGAATGGCGAAACACTTAAAACGCCCCCTGTATGGCTTATGCGACAGGCAGGGCGATATTTACCTGAATATCGTGCAATTCGAAAGAATGCCCGGAATTTTCTGCATTTTTGTTATACGCCCGATCTGGCTGTTGAAGTTACGCTGCAACCCATTCGCCGTTATGATTTCGATGCGGCTATTATGTTCAGCGATATTCTGGTCATTCCCGATGCATTGGGCCAGCAGGTCCAGTTCAAGGAAGGTGAAGGACCGGTTTTAGAACCTGTTCGCAACGTCGAACATATCAAGGCATTAAGTTCACAAGGGGTGCTCGACCATCTTTCCTCAGTATTTGAGGTTCTTTCGAGTCTGCGTAAAGAACTGCCCGATGATAAAACCCTGATCGGATTTGCCGGGGCACCCTGGACTGTCGCGATTTATATGGTCGAGGGACGTGGAGGCACGCAAGGTGAACGAGCCCGGATCTGGGCATATCAGGATCCCCAGTCATTTTCATCCCTGATCGATTTACTGGTAGAGACCACCACCGAGTATTTGATCAATCAGATCGATCATGGTGCCGAGGTTCTGCAATTGTTTGATACCTGGTCGGGTTTGCTTGCCGAAGAGCAATTCGAACGCTGGGTTATTGATCCCACCAGACGGATTATCGAGGGTGTGCATAAGGTTCATCCGGATGTTCCCATAATCGGGTTTGCAAAAGGTAGCGGATTGCTGGTTGAAGACTATGTCCGTAAAACCGGTGTCGCCGGTATCAGTCTTGATTGCAACGTGCCTTTGTCATGGGTAAAGGATGTATTACAACCCCGTGTTACAATTCAGGGAAACCTTGATAATCAGTTATTGGTGGCTGGTGGTGATCAGTTGGAAATCGGTGTACAAAAAATTATGGCAAACTTGAATACGGGACCGTTTATTTTCAATTTAAGCCATGGCATTGTGCCCCAGACCCCGCCCGAACATGTGGCACGGGTTGTTGAGTGCATTCGATCTTATTAATCGAGCCTGATTTAAGTTTGCAGGGAGCCATGAAACTGGAAAAAGTTGCCGTTATTTTATTTAATCTGGGTGGCCCTGACGCTATAAAAAACGTCCAGCCGTTTTTGTTTAATCTGTTTAATGATCCGGATATTATTGATTTACCTAAATCATTTCGGTGGCTGCTGGCTAAATATATTTCCCACCGGCGAGGCCCGAAAGCCCGCCGAATATATGATCAGATTGGTGGTAAATCGCCCTTGCTGGAATTAACCCGTGAACAGGCAACAGCCCTCGATCTGATTTTGAACAAGCCCCGTGACGGTGCCTCACCATCACGAGCCTTTAAATCATTTGTTTCCATGCGGTATTGGCATCCCATGACCGAGGAGGTCGTGCGCCAGGTTACCGCCTATGATCCTCATAGAATTATCCTGTTGCCCCTGTATCCGCAATATTCATCCACCACCACCGGTTCGTCCATTAAAGCCTGGCAACAGGCCTGCCGGTCTATGGGTGTTACCAAGCCAACCCAAATTATGTGCTGTTATCCTGCAAACAAAGGATGGATTGAAGCGCAGGTTGATTTAATCTGCAAAATGATTGGCGACAACCGGCCTGTTGAACAGCCCTACAGGATATTATTTTCCGCTCATGGTCTGCCGGTCAAAACAATTGCCCGGGGCGATCCTTATCAATGGCAGGTCGAGCAAACTTGTGATGCGATCATGAAGTTGATAAGCGGCACATATCACTCGACGCCTGATTGGTCTATTTGTTATCAAAGCCGGGTCGGCCGTCTGGAATGGATCGGGCCTTCACTGGATCAGGAATTGCACCGTGCTGCTGAAGACCATGTTGATGTTATTGTCGTACCTGTTTCTTTTGTTTCCGAGCACTCCGAAACCCTGGTAGAGCTGGATATCCAGTATCGTCACATGGCACAGGATTTAAAAATCGCACGCTATGACCGTGTTGAGGCTGTTGCGACACACCCGGCTTTTCTGGCTGGTCTGGCGCTACTGGTTCAGCAGATGGCGAAACATGACACGGTATTGGGCCCTGAAGGCCAGATTGACCATGATAGCCATTGTCAGTGCCTGGAAAAACATTCACAATGCGCAAAAATAGGGGGCGGCATTGGAGTTTGATTTTTCACTTGATATTTCATACGAGCTGTCACGCTGGCTGCTGGCAGGTCATGTCATCAGTGTTATTTCGTGGATGGCGGGCTTGCTCTATTTACCCAGATTGTTTGTCTATCATACCCAGTGTGATCCTGGCTCACAGCAATTTGAAACCCTGAAAGTCATGGAACGTCGCCTGCAAAACGCCATTATGAACCCGGCTTTAATTGCTTCTTTTGGATTTGGGGTTCCCATCCTGATGGCCATGCCGGTTTCTGTCTGGCAGGAGGGATGGCTCTATATCAAGCTGGCATCGGTTGGTGTGTTAGTGATTTTTCACATATCCTTGTGGTTATGGCGGCGGGACTTCGTATATGATCGTAATGAAAAAACCGAAACTTTTTTCCGTAGCATTAATGAAATTCCCACAATATTGATGATTGTGATTGTTATTTTTGTCATCGTCAGGCCGTTTTAGCGTTAAATATTTTTTCCTACTAATATTGTGCTATACTCAAAACACCAATTGACTTCATTTCTTATCTTGGCTATGTCTTCTCCAGTTATTCCATATCTGGCACCATTTTCTGAAAATCAGTGATACTTTGCTCCCCTGATACAGGGCTGAAAGAAATTACAGCAGAATTCCTGATGGTGTTTTTAACCTTCCTTTCTCAAAACAGCATTCGCTGTTATTCGTATTCGTGGAATCCATCGTTATGAATCTCAAAGAACTCAAAACAAAGCCACCGGCAGATCTGTTGGCCCAGGCCGAAGAACTGGAAATCGAAAATGCCAGCTCCTTGCGCAAACAGGACATGATGTTTGCCATTCTCAAGCATCTTGCCGAAAACGGTACCGCTATTTTTGGCGATGGTGTGCTGGAGGTACTACAAGACGGATTTGGTTTTCTGCGTAGCCCGGAAGCAAACTATCTGCCCGGTCCCGATGATATTTATGTCTCACCCAGTCAGGTTCGACGTTTCGGCCTGCGTACCGGTGATACGGTCGAGGGTCAAATCCGCTCGCCCAAGGAAAGCGAACGATATTTCGCCTTGCTGAAGGTCAATACGATTAATTTTGAGGATCCGGAAAAAGTCCGCCACCGCATAAACTTTGATAACCTTACCCCACTTTATCCCGATGATCGTCTGATCATGGAATTGTCGGATCAAACAAAAGTAAAAGATCCGACGAACCGGGTGATAGATTTGATTTGTCCGATTGGCAGGGGCCAGCGTGCTTTGCTCGTGGCCCCACCGCGGACGGGTAAAACGGTGATGTTACAGAATATTGCCACCGCCATCGCCGAGAACCACCCTGATTGCTATCTGATTGTGCTGTTGATCGATGAGCGACCCGAAGAAGTAACCGACATGATCCGTTCTGTGAAGGGTGAGGTGATCAGTTCCACCTTTGATGAACCGGCATCGCGCCACGTTCAGGTTACCGATATGGTACTGGAAAAAGCCAAGCGGCTGGTCGAACATAAACGTGATGTGGTTATTTTGTTGGATTCCATCACCCGCCTGGCGCGGGCTTATAACACGGTAGTGCCGTCATCGGGTAAGGTGCTGACCGGCGGTGTAGATGCCAATGCCCTGCAACGCCCCAAACGGTTTTTCGGAGCGGCGCGGAATATCGAAGAAGGCGGTTCGCTAACCATTATCGCCACCGCTCTGATCGATACAGGTTCGCGTATGGATGAGGTTATTTTTGAGGAATTCAAGGGTACGGGTAACTCTGAAATCATTATGGACCGTAAACTTTCCGACAAACGGACCTGGCCTGCCATTGATATTACCAAATCAGGAACCCGTAAGGAAGAATTGCTGGTCAATAAATCCACCTTGTCGAAAATGTGGGTACTGCGCCGCATCCTGACACCCATGGGGGTCACCGATGCCATGGACTTCTTGCTCGATAAACTGAAATATTCAAAATCCAATGATGATTTCTTCGATTCAATGAATACGTGAGAATACGTGAGAATACCTGAGCAAACCTGGCGTCCAGAACCTAGGCGATAATCGCCCCCTCGTGACGTAACAGCCATACTTTGGTCTCGATACCCTGTCCCCCGGAAAAACCGGTCATGGAGCCGTTTGCCGCGACGACCCGGTGACAGGGAATAATGATGGGAATAGGGTTGCGGCCACACGCCCCGCCAATGGCTTGGGCGGGTTTGCCAAGGCGTTTGCCCAGATCGCCATAACTCCATTGCTGTCCATAGGGAATTTTGGCCATTTCTGTGCAGACGGCTTTCTGAAAATCTGACCCGGCCGGATTTAAAGGCAGATCAAATATTTCAAGGTTGCCGTCGAAATAGGCTCGTAACTGTTCTATGGCCAGAGTGGTTAGATCACTAGTCGATCCGTCGGGTGCCCGGCCCCATTCGAGGGCAATAATTTTATGGCCGTGCTCAAATACACTGACAATTCCGACCGGAGTATTAATGGATTGATGGGCCATAGAGGTAGTCTATCCAATAGTCGATAAAATGTCCGCCAGTTTTTCGGTATCGGTGATGGGCAGCGAACATGACCGGTTGCGACAAACATAGGCCGCCGCCAGCCCGTCATGCAGGCCTTTTGCGAAAGCCGGGTGATCGGCTGCCATATCCTGCCCGGCCTGTCCGGGGGTTGTGTGCGATATGACATAATTCATGGGGGCCGTGCGCAAGGCCGATTTGTATAACGGATGGCGCGCCGGGTCTTCGCTCTCATCTATCACAATGACAACCTGGGCACAGCTGCTCAGGATTTCGTAACCGAAACTTAAAGAGGGCTGATTGATCAACTCATGGGGTGTGGCGGGACAGAGCGCGGCCAATGTTTGTCTGGCGCGCTTTTCATAGTCGGGTTTACCGGTCAACACAAACAAGCGGGCCAAGACTTCAACCATGACACCGTTGCCACTGGGTGTGGGGTTATCATACGTGACCTTGGGCCGTAAAAATATATCATCGGTATCAACGGCGCTGAGAAAATAGTCGCCATGATCCTTATCCCAGAACCAGGTATTGATGATCTCGACAAGCTCGCAGGCATCTTCCAGATAGCTGGTTTGTGTGGTCGCCTGAAACAGGGCAAGGGCGGCACGTGCCATATTGGCGTAATCATCGAGAACCCCGTTTTGGCTGGCAACACCCTTGCACCAACAATGAGATAACCGGCCATTCTGAAACAAGGTGGATTTGATAAAGCCATAGATTTTTTCGCCGTGCTCCTGCCACTTGGGCTGATCAAAAACACCAGAACAATGGACCAGCGCAGTAATGCTCAATCCATTCCAGTCGGCCAAAACCTTGTCATCGCGCAACGGGTGGATGCGGGTTTTGCGGACATTGAGCAGTTTTTCACGACAGTGGGCCAGGATATCTTTCTCGTTTTGTGTCAAGGTTTCGGGTGTAACGTTGCGGAACGCGATGTTGACGCCTTCCCAGTTTCCCGGCTGGGAGATGTTGTAAATTTTGCAAAAAAGATCTGCATCGTCGCCTAAAATCTGGTCGACATCAGATTTATCCCAGACATAAAACTTACCTTCGACACCCTCGCTGTCGGCGTCACGGGCACTGGCCAATCCAAACACGTCGCCCTGATCTATGCGCAAATCCGACACCATCCAGTCGATGGTCTCAACAACCCGTTGTTCATACAAAGGGGATTGGACCTGTTTCCAGACTTCGGCCAGCAAATCGATAAACAGGGCGTTGTCATAGAGCATTTTTTCAAAATGCGGTACCAGCCACACATTATCGACGCTATAGCGTGCCAGCCCGCCACCCAGATGGTCATAAATACCGCCCTGGCAGATATTATCGAGGGTAATACAAACCGCATGAAGCAGTTCCGGCTGGGGTTTAAGTAAATATTCCTGCCAGAGAAATTTCATAAAAACCGGTTGCGGGAATTTTGGTGCACCCTGGGTGCCGCCGTTTTTTATATCTATCATGGACATGGCAGCCTGCGCCGCATGGGAAATTTTATCACTGTTTAACCCGCCGTCATTCAGGGTGGACGGGTTGGATGAAGTGCTATTGTTCTGCTGATCTTGCAAGGCGGCCATGATGCGCGACACATTGTCGTGAACCGTGTCGCGCTGCTGTTGATAGATATGGGATATTTGATTGAGTATATGACTGAACCCGGGCCGCCCATAGCTGGATTGTGGGGGAAAGTACGTGCCACCCCAAAACGGTTGACCGTCAGAATTCAGGAACATGGTCAAGGGCCAGCCACCGTGCTGGCCCATTAAATTGAGGGATTTCTGGAATACACTATCCAGGTCGGGCCGCTCTTCCCGGTCGACCTTGATATTGATGAACAACTCGTTCATCAGGCTGGCAATAACAGGGTCTTCAAAACTTTCATGGGCCATGACATGGCACCAGTGACAGGCCGAATATCCCACCGAAAGTAATATAGGCTTGTTGAGTTGTCGGGCTCGCTCCAGGGTTTGTTTGCTCCAGGGTTGCCAGTGGACGGGATTATCTTTGTGTTGCAGAAGATAGGGGCTGGTCTCCTGGTCGAGAAGATTTTTTGTCATATTTGATTTCTATTTTTTGTGCTGGAGCGGGTTTTACTGTAAAGGGTAGTGTCGAGGGTTTGTAGATTGGTACTGTTATATCACGTTACAACACCTTCGAACCATGAAATGATGTTTGAGCAGGACATACCATGAAAATTACCGTCGATATCGATTGTACCCCTCAGGAGGCACGAACCTTTCTGGGTTTACCAGATGTGAGTGCGCTGCACGATGTCATGTTAAAAGAAATCGAGCAACGTATGCGTGATGCCATGAAATCAATGGATCCGGACTCTATGGCTTCGGTATTGTCCATGGGGATGCCGTCCGGACTCAAAGGGTTCGAAGCTTTACAAAATTCCTTTTGGTCACAAATGATGGGACAATCGAGTACAAATGTGCAAAAAGACCCAGATAATAAAACCCCCAAAAAATAAAGCTCATAAAAACATACCGGAGAATAACATGACTATCACTACGCCTGTTGGGTCCACCGGGTCAGAAGCAATAAAAAGTTCGTTGTATTATGACGTGCACGTATTTATGTGTACCAATGAACGGGCCGCCGGACATCCGCGCGGCTGTTGCAAGGATAAACAATCTATCGAGTTACGAACCTATATGAAGGCGCAGGCTAAAAACCAGCATCACAAGAATATCCGGATTAATTCAGCCGGATGTCTTGATCGCTGTGAATTGGGGCCGGTCATGGTGATATATCCTGAAGGTGTCTGGTATTCCTATAGCTCGAAGACCGACATCGATGAAATATTAGCCAGTCATATTGGGCAAGGCCAAATTGTGGATCGTTTAAAATTGTCACCCAGTGACTGATAATCACAGATTTAGTTATTAATAATTACTATTGCACTAAATATGGTATCTTTACCCACGATATTTGCGCTGTCTTCGGGGCATCCGCCAGCCGGTCTGGCGGTGATCCGCATCTCGGGTGACCGGGCGCGGTTTTGTGTGGAGGCCTTAACAGGCAGCCCGCCACCACCGCCCAGAAAACTGGTCAGGGTACAGATTTTTCAACCCAACAGTGATACAGGCAACACGGGTGATATTGTTGACCTGATAGACGAGGCTATGGTGGTGTGGTTTCCTGCCCCCCATAGTTTTACCGGGCAGGATTGTGTAGAATTTCATATCCATGGTGGGCGGGCGGTCATAGCCGCTCTGTTATCGGCACTTGGCACACTCAAAGATTGCCGTATGGCCGAGCCTGGTGAATTTACCCGCCGGGCCTATGAAAACGGCAAGTTCAATCTGGTCCAGAGCGAAGCTCTGGCCGATCTGATCGCGGCTCGAACAGAAGCCCAGCGACGCCAGGCACTGCGCCAGCTGGCTGGCGGACTGGGCCAGGTATGTCAGGATTGGCGCGAGCGGCTGAAGGAAGCCTTGGCTCATATGGAAGCAAGCATCGATTTTTCCGATGAAGACCTGCCCGATACCTTGTCCCACGTTGCTCGCCTGACCCTGAACGCGGTGCGTGAAGAAATCAGCCAGGCAGTGCGTGATGGTAAACGCGGTGAATGTATTAGAGACGGCATTATGGTGGCCATTATCGGACCGCCCAATGCGGGTAAATCATCATTGTTAAATCTTTTGGCCCAACGAGACGCTGCCATCGTGTCGCGCCATGCCGGGACCACCCGTGATATTATCGAGGTTCAGCTGGATCTGGGCGGCTTCCCGGTTGTGTTGTCCGATACGGCTGGTATTTGTGCCACAGACAATGAGATCGAGCGTGAAGGTATGCGCCGGGCCCGCCATGTGGCGCAAGATGCCGATTTATGTCTGGTCATGTTTGATGGGGAAACCTGGCCCGTCATTGATGAAGATCTCATGGCTTTTTTGTCTGGCCCTTCCATAGGTCTGGTCAACAAAGTAGATCTACTGGATAATGGCGCCTCGCTTCGCTTAAATCATATGGATTTTTTGGCTGTTTCCGTGAAAACGGGGGTGGGCATCGAGGCCTTTATGACGGCGCTGGAACATTCTCTGAGCGAGCACTACGGCAACTCAGAAGCGGGTATTATTACTCGACTTCGCCACCGCGAGGCCCTGTCTTGTTGTGGTGATCATCTGAAGCGGGCACTCAGCGTGACGGGTTCTGAGCTGTGGGCGGAAGATGTCAGACTAGCCATGCGCGAACTCGGGTGCATCGTTGGGCATGTGGGCGTGGAAGATGTCCTGGACGTAATTTTTTCGGAATTTTGCATTGGTAAATGAGAACGCCATGTTTCACGTGAAACATTTTTTATTATATGGTGACAAACCATGACACCCAATAGGACAGATCCAGCCCACCGGGCTGACGTGATCATCATTGGTGGCGGCCATGCTGGTACGGAAGCCGCGGCGGCTTCGGCGCGGCTGGGTGCTAAAACCCTGCTGATTACCCACAAGCTCCATACCATTGGTGAATTATCGTGTAATCCGGCCATCGGCGGGTTGGCTAAGGGGCAGTTGGTGCGCGAAATAGACGCCCTGGACGGCCTCATGGGCCGGGCCATTGACCGGGCCGGCATCCAATTTCGCATCCTCAACAAAAGTAAAGGGCCGGCCGTGCATGGCCCCCGTGCCCAGGCAGATCGCGGGCTTTACAAGCAGGCGGTTCAGGATTTACTGGGCGAAACGGATAATCTGAGCATCATGACCGGTGCGGTGGACGATTTGATCGTCTCGGAAAACAACCGCATCGAAGGTGTGGTGTTGCAGTCGGGCCAGCGCATTGCCTGTGGTGCCGTGGTGATTACCAGTGGCACATTCCTGCGCGGGCTGGTGCATGTGGGCGAGGCTATGATCCCGGCGGGCCGGGTCGGTGATAGCCCTGCCATTGGGTTGGCATACACCTTGCGCCGGCTTGGATTTTCCATGGGGCGGCTGAAAACCGGTACACCACCCCGGCTGGATGGCACCACCATCGACTGGGAGGCGTTGCAGGAACAGCCCGGCGACAAACCGCCAGTGCCCTTCAGCTTCCTCAATAGTTCCATTGATACACCCCAGGTTTCTTGTCATTTAAGCGGCACGACCCCGGAAACGCACGCCATCATCCGGGCCAATCTAGACCGTGCCCCATTGTATAGCGGCCAAATTGGCGGCACCGGGCCACGTTATTGTCCCTCTATAGAAGACAAGGTGGTGCGGTTTGCCGAACGTGATCACCATCAGATATTTCTCGAACCCGAAGGACTGAACGACACCACGGTGTATCCCAACGGTATATCAACATCCTTGCCTGTGGATGTGCAAGCCGCGTTTCTCAAGACTATACCGGGCCTGGCCCAGGCTAAAATAATTCAGCCCGGTTATGCCATCGAATATGATTATATCGATGCCCGTGATCTGCAACCCACGCTGGAAGCCCGCGTGGCACCCGGTTTGTTTCTGGCCGGACAGATTAATGGCACTACGGGGTATGAGGAAGCCGCGGGTCAGGGCATCCTGGCCGGTATCAACGCGGCCATGCGCGCCGGCCAGACCGGCCATAATGATCAAGACGCCCAGAGCGACACCAGGCTGGTGCTTGATCGGGCCAGCTCTTTCATCGGGGTTATGGTCGATGATCTGGTTAATCTGGGTACTCGTGAGCCTTACCGTATGTTCACCTCACGCGCCGAATACAGATTGTCCTTGCGGGCCGACAATGCGGACCAGCGGTTGACGGAAATTGGCATGGCCCTGGGCTGTGTGGGGGCGGGCAGGGCCGCACAATTAGTCGAAAAGCTGGGGCATTTACAATACGGCCGGGATTTGCTGCTTGAGCTCGGTGCTTCGCCCAATCAATTACAGAAAAGCGGTGTCGATGTTAATCTGGACGGGGTTCGCCGGACGGCTTGGGAAATGTTGAGCTATCCTGGTATGACCATGGCCCGGTTGGTCTCCGTCTGGCCTGAATTGGAACAGATCGAACCTTCGATTGTCCGGCAACTGGAAATCGAGGGCCTTTATGCCAGTTATCTGGCCCGTCAGGACGCCGACATTGCGGCGTTCAGGCGTGATGAAGCCCTGCATATTCCACCGGACATGGTGTTTCGCGGCATCGCCGGGCTGTCCAACGAGGTAACCGATAAGCTGACCCGCTCTAAACCAGCCACATTGGGGGCGGCGGCCCGCATATCAGGCATGACACCGGCCGCCCTGACCGTGTTACTGACCCATATTCGCCGTGCCCGACAAACGGACTCGCGAGTTTGAGGGTCATTGTTTCACGTGAAACAATGACCTTGTTGCGGGGGGGTGCCTTATTCTAAGATGCCTATCATGAAGATGCCACCATCACCAATTTCCAGCATTAAAGATTTGCAAGCCCGGTTGGGTTTCGATCAACAGGTGTGTGAGGCTTTGGTCAGTTATGAAGCGCTGCTGCATAAATGGCAGAAACGGTTTAATCTGGTTGGTCCGTCTACCCTGAAACAGTCTGTACAACGACATTTTTATGATAGCGCACAATTGCTTGAGCGGATTGATGACCGGGACGCCGTATTGGTCGATATGGGCAGTGGGGCCGGATTTCCCGGGCTGGTCCTGTCCGTGTTGGGCCAGACCCAGGTGCATCTGGTGGAAAGTGATGCCAATAAATGTGAATTTTTGCGCCAGGTTATCCGCGCAACGGGGGCGGGGGCGGTCATTCACCGGACCCGCATTGAGCACTATGACGGGCCGAAAGCCGATATTGTCACGGCGCGGGCCTGTGCACCGCTGGATAAATTATTGAGCCTTGCCAGCGGGTTGTGTCAGCGGCGTGGGCGTTTGTTGTTTCTGAAGGGCCGCCGCTGGCAAGATGAATTGACGCAATCACGCACAATGTGGCATATAGACGTTCAGGTGCATCCGAGTCATTGTGATCCGGACGGCGTTATTCTTGAAATTGGTGGCCTTGAATTACGATGACCCAGTCTGTTGATGCCCATGATCCGCTTGACGGGGAACAAAGAGATGGTTCGATGATTAAGCCGGCCACAGGCGCGCACAAACCTCGCGTTATCGCCATAGCTAATCAGAAGGGCGGGGTCGGCAAGACAACCACGGCGATTAATCTGGCGACGGCCCTGGCGGCTATCCAGAAACGTGTTCTGATTATCGATATGGACCCCCAAGGCAATGCCAGCACAGGCCTGGGGGTTGATCGCCGAGCCCGGTCGGTCAACACCTATCATGTGTTGATGAAGGAAGCCGGCATCGCCCAAGCCGTTCTGGCGACCGATATTCCGGGGCTGGACATTATGACCTCGGGGATGGATTTATCGGGGCTCGAGATTGAGCTGATCGATGTGGAACGCCGGGAATTCCGCCTCGCCGATGCCATCGTCGGGATTGAGCGTGAGTATGATTATATCATGATCGATTGTCCGCCGGCCCTTGGTTTACTGACCATCAATTCGCTGGTTGCCGCCCATATGGTCATGGTCCCCTTGCAATGTGAATTTTTTGCCCTGGAAGGGATCAGCCATATCACTATGACTATCGAGCGGATCAAGGCGCGGTTTAATCCGGGGCTGGAAATTGGCGGTATCGTGCTGACCATGTTTGATAAGCGTAATAACCTGTCGGAAATGGTCGCTGCCGATGTGCGGGAATTTTTTGGCGACACGGTGTATAATACCGTTATTCCCCGCAATGTGCGGGTCTCGGAAGCCCCGTCCCATGGGCGACCGGTACTGATTTATGATATTAAATGCGCTGGCAGTCAGGCGTATCTGAACCTTGCCAGCGAACTGATACACCGGGAACGACAGGCGGCATCACAATGAGCAAATCAAAACGTAAAACCCTTGGCCGCGGCTTGAGCGCCCTGTTGGGTGAAGAAACCCCGGCCACAACTGCCCCCCGGCAGGACGGTGACATTACCACGGTACCCATCGAATTTTTACACCCCGGCGAGTATCAGCCCCGCCACGTGATGGACCCTGCGACCATTAGCGAACTGTCTGCCTCTATTGCCCAAAAAGGTGTGTTACAGCCCCTGCTGGTGCGCCAGCACAGTAAGCGGCCCGGGGAATTTGAAATTATCGCCGGTGAGCGACGCTGGCGGGCTTCCCAGCAGGCACAATTGCATGAAGTGCCGGTTATTGTGAAAGAGTTCAGTGACGCCGAGGCCCTGGAGGTGGGGCTGGTTGAAAATCTGCAACGCCAGGATCTGTCGCCTATCGAGGAGGCCGATGGCTATCAACGCCTGATGGATGAGTTTAAACATACCCAGGAAATTATGGCCCAGGTGGTCGGTAAGAGCCGCAGCCATATCGCCAACACTTTGCGATTGTTGAAACTTCCCGAAGATGTCAGGGCTATGGTGGAAGCCGGCAAGCTCACCGCCGGTCATGCCCGTACTCTGATTGGCAGTGAACAACCGCTGGTACTGGCCCGCAAAATCGTCGCATCAGGTCTGAATGTGCGCCAGGCCGAACTGCTGGCCAACAAGGCCGGGAAGTCAGCCCGCAAGTCAGGCCCGTCATCGATACCGTCCAAGGATGCCGATACCCTGGCGCTGGAGCGTAATATGACGGCCCTTCTGGGGCTGCAGGTCGATATCGCAACCCGGGCGACCGGGGGTGTGTTAACCATCCACTATAAAACATTAGATCAACTGGATGATGTTCTGCATCGTCTGAGCAACGGCCCACGCGGGGCATCTTCCATTCCAGCCGATGCCGACGATATATCGTTTTCTGAGGATATGTCTGACTTGCAGGATATTTTCGAAGAGGATGGCGAGGTCCAGGTTCAGTCCGATGATCCTAAAGAAGGAGGTCAGTCCTCACAATCAACCCCTGATCAGACGCTCATGGATGAACCGCCGGTCGCCGAGATGGAACCCGTTGCGCCCGTTGAACCGGGACTGGCAGACGTGTCAGGCGAGCCGGATGATCCAGTTCATACCGATGATCCGAATGCGGTTGATCCGACTGATCCGACTGACTCGACTGATTCGACCGCTCTGGTCGATCCCGAACAGGTTGGTGCGGTCGATGATCTGGATAAACTCATGGCTGAAATGGACGAGCCCCTGTTGGGTGATAAGACCTAAGCCCGCGCAGTAGAAAATTATTTCACACTTCGTCCAATGGCAATGATAGCCCGGCCGCACACCAACTGGGTCGGCGTTCCGGTGCTTTTGCAGGCAATCTCTGCATGGGTCAGGATATTCAGGGCGTGGTGGATTTTTTCCGCTGACCATCGCCGGGTCTGGTTTTCCAGCCGGTCACGATGTTTAAAAAATACCGGTGGTCTCAAACCAGCGATGATCGAGCCGGTATTTTTGCCCTGACCGATTTGACCCGTTATCCAGTCCAGACGTTGAAAATGTTTTTGTAAGGTCCGCAGGATGGCGATTTCCGACGTGCCCTCGGCCATGGCTTTTCGGTAGTATGTATCGGCCAGGGGGGTATTGCCGTCACCGACGCTGAATGCCAGTTGATCGAGTGAGGTTTCTGCAATATCGGCAAGACAGTCAGTGATATCCTGCGGCTCAACAGATTTTTTATCCCCGACATATAGAACAAGTTTTTCAAGCTCGCTGCGCATAACGCCATGATTATTCCCCAGGGCCTGACACAAGGATTGCAGGGCTGCCTGATCGATGGAGACGCCGTGTTCGTTCAGGATGGTCTTACAGGTATTGGCCAGTTCCTGACCCTCCAGAGGATAACTGGCAATAGCCGCCGCCCGCTCGTGGCCTTCGAACAGTTTTCGTAAAGAAGATCGCGGGGTCAGTTCAAGGCAGTCAACAATAATCATCGTGCCGGCGTTACTGGATATGCTGGGTGCCGGATTATCCAGATATCCGGTTAGAATTTTTGACAGGGCCTCGGTAGCCCCGCGCAATTGAATTAACCGATTGGAGCCGCCAAAGGAAATGGCACGGGCTTCGTCATTCAGTCGAGCGGGATCCTCAATCAGGCTGGCAGAAGAAATGTCGAGTACACTGAAGGGGTCGGAAAGATCATCGACAATGGCCATGCCGAGGGTTTTACATCGTTGTGAAACCAGCCCGCTGTCGGGTCCATAAATCAGTACTGCGGCAATATTCGGGTCAGGTTTATGCAGAAAAGCTTGGATAGCCCGGGGCTGGATCTTCATGCATCAATGTTCCTTGCATCATTGTTCTTTGCATTATTGCGCCCTGGATCATTCATCCAGTTCGCGCATCCAAAGGGCAAGCTGGCGGGCGATATCAATGCTGAGGTTCTTGGCGGCCCGCGAGCGAGCATCCCGCTTGGCAATCAGATTGGCATAATCTGAATCGAGAATATTGTAGCTGCTGATGGATTTGGAGGCACCGCTGAAGGCATAGGATTTATCGCTGCCTAAATAGTTAAAATTATACTGGGCACTAACATTAAGATTGATACGGGTCGAGAATGAGGTTTGCTCCAGGGATATATGTTGTTCAGATTCAGACAGAGTTATCGTGACGTCCCAGAGCGGGCTGTCCGGTTTTCCGCGCGGCGTCAGGATATCGAACAGGTTGTTGCGCAGCTCCTGGCCGATCCGTTCAGCGATCGGTGATACCCGGACCTGTGCAAGCTGCGTTCTGATAAGGTCGTGTTTTTGGTAGGCATAAATTGGCTCAAAGCCACAGGCGCTCAGGCCGAGAAGTGCAACAAGGGCAATCGTTAAAGCGGTAAATCTAGACAACGACATTAATGATCCTGTTGACTACAAAAATAATTTTACGCACGGACTTGCCCTCGATGGCATTCTTCAAGCCTTCCACATCAAAAGCGGCCTGTTCTGCCGTGGCCTGATCACAGTCCTTGGGCAGGTTTACAGTCCCGCGCAGCTTGCCATTGACCTGAATGGCAACTTTAACCGTATCTTCTACCAGAAGCGCCGGGTCTGCAACTGGCCATGCTTCATTGACCAAAAGTGTGGTGTGGCCCAGACCATGCCAAAGCTCCTCGGCAAGGTGTGGCATCATGGGCCCGATCAGTTTGCAAAATGTCTGCCAGGCGAAAAGCCGTGTCCAGTCATGACCGTCGCCAGGTTCGCTTAAACCTTCAATGGCATTGGTCATTTCGCGAATGCGGGCAACTGCTTTATTGAAATGAAAGCGGTCGAGATCGAAGGTAACATTGGCTATGGTTTTGTGGCACACCCGGTACAGGGCCTGGGCGTCGGTGCTCATGGTTTCGGGTTGCGGGCTGGTACAGTCGGCTAATGAATTGTCGTCGCCAAATACACTGCGCCAGGTGCGGTTAACATAGCGCCAGGCACCTTCAATACCGGAATCGGTCCAGTCCAGGTCCCGGTCCGGTGGGCTGTCAGAAAGCATGAACAGGCGCGCGGTGTCGGCGCCATAGGTGCCGATAATGGCTTCCGGGTCGACGACGTTACGTTTGGATTTGCTCATTTTTTCGGTCCGCCCGGCTGTAATCGGCTCTCCAGTTTTTATGTGAACCAGTCCGTCGCCGCGTTGTTCTACCAGTTCGGGTAAAACCCAGTTGCCGTTTTCTGTACGGAAGGTTTGATGGCAGACCATGCCTTGTGTCATTAATCCGGCAAATGGTTCCTTGACGTTCAGGTATCCGCACTGTTTCAGGGCGCGGGTAAAAAACCGGGAATACAACAAGTGCAAAACCGCATGTTCGATGCCGCCAATGTATTGATCCACCGGTAGCCAGTCATCTGCGTCAGATTTGCCAAACCCGTTTTCATGATCACCGTTGGACGTGAAGCGGGCAAAATACCACGAAGATTCAAAAAACGTATCAAAGGTGTCGGTTTCACGTACTGCCGGTTTGCCGCACTGGGGACAGGTGGTGTGTTTCCATGTTGCATGATGGACCAACGGGTTACCTGCCTGGGTCAGGTCAACGTCTTGTGGCAGGATCACCGGTAGCTCCTGAGCGGGAACTGGTACAATGTCGCAGTCATCGCAGTGAATAATCGGTATGGGGCAGCCCCAGTAGCGTTGACGCGATACGCCCCAGTCGCGCAGTCGGTAATTAATTGCACCGGCTCCGGCCCCCTGGCCTTCAAGGCTTTTGATGGCAGCAGATTTGGCCTGGTCGACAGACATGCCATCGAGGAACCCTGAATTGATCAGCCGTCCGTCGCCCACATAAGCCTCATCAGCCACCGCAAAGGTGGCCGCATCGGCCTCTGGCGGGGCCACCACGGGGGTCACAGGCAGTTCGTATTTGCGGGCAAAGTCCAGATCGCGCTGGTCGTGAGCCGGACAACCAAAAATCGCCCCCGTGCCGTAATCCATTAAAACAAAGTTGGCCACATAAATCGGCAGCGTCTTTCCGTTTTCAAAAGGATGAAGGACCGACAGGCTCGTATGGAAACCATTCTTTTCGGCGGTCTCAATTGCTGCTTCGCTGGTGCCCATGCGGTTGCATTCGTCGATAAATGTTTGCAGCTCGCCATTGTCCCGGGCCAGTTCCACGGCCAGTGGATGATTGGCCGCAATGGCACAAAATGATGCACCGAACAGGGTATCCGGTCTGGTGGTATAGACCTCAAGACGGTCGTTGCGGCCCTGAATTTCAAAGCTCACATGGGCACCTTCGGACCGGCCAATCCAGTTTTCCTGCATCAGGCGAACCCGCTCAGGCCAGCGTTCCAGATTGGCAAGTTCCTCGAGCATGTCATCGGCAAAGGCGGTGATTTTAAGGAACCACTGGGATAATTTTCGTTTTTCGATCAGCTCGCCGGAGCGCCATCCGCGACCGTCGATGACTTGTTCATTGGCGAGCACTGTATTTTCCATCGGGTCCCAGTTAACCCAGGATTCCTTGCGGTAGACCAAACCGGCCTGCAGGAAATCGAGAAACATTTTTTGCTCGTGCTGATAATACTCGGGATCACAGGTGGTAAGCTCGCGTGACCAGTCATAGGACAGCCCCATGGATTTGAGCTGGGTGCGCATGGTGGCGATATTCTCGGTGGTCCATTTGGCCGGATGGGTGTTGTTTTCGATGGCGGCATTTTCCGCAGGTAGCCCGAAAGCATCCCAACCCATAGGGTGCAAGACATTAAATCCACAGGCTTTTTTATACCGCGCCACAACATCGCCAAGGGTATAATTACGTACATGACCCATGTGGATGCGGCCCGATGGATAGGGAAACATCTCCAGCACATAATATTTAGGCAGGCTGGATTGCTCGTCAACATTAAAACAGCCGTTTTCTGCCCAGGCAGCCTGCCATTTCTGTTCGTTTTCTTTCACGTTATAACGTGATGGTGTGTTGAGTGGCGACACGGAATGACGATCCCTTGATATGGGTGGAAAAATACGGATAAGGTTTTTACTTTTTAAACCAAAAATTCAGGAAGGCAAACGCCTCAGGCCTTATTTAGGAGTTTGGCAAAATATTCAATGCCCGCCAGCCCCGCCAGCCCGGTATTTTTAAGTCGTTTAAGGTTCGGTCCTGTGATGCCGCCGAGGCCATAAATGGGTGTTGAAAGGTCCCGGGTAATTGCCGTGATGCGCAAAACCCCCAGGGTGCGGGCCTCTGGATGGCTGCGGGTTGCAAATACCGGTGATAACAAGATGACATCCGCCCCGCCCCGCCCCGCCCGCAAGGCACTGTTGAGACAATGGGCCGCCGCACTGATTAAGAAAGGCCGGTGGTGGCCATTATGACAGCTATGCCTGCTTGCAACGGTTCGCAGCCGCGTGGCGTTGCGCCATATGGCGGCTTCAGAAAAATGAATACCGTCCGCCCCACACCCTATGGCCAGGTCAATATCATTGGCAATAAAGAGCATGATTTCCCGGCGACGACATACCGGTTTCAGGGCAAATGCCAGCCGCCTGCGTTCGCCTTTATGGCGGTGGCGCACGATAATAGCGCTGCCACGGGGCATTCTGGCCACCGTTTTAAGCGGATCGGCCAGGCGCTGATCATCACTCAGTAAAAAAAAGTCCGGTAACCTATAATCAAGCCGATTATTAATACAGACTAAATTGAGTGTTCGCTTCAGGTCTGATAGATTTGTCGTCATACAATCTCGGATAATTTAATGTTTTACATTGATGTCTGTCGTTTTACGTCTTCATACGTTTTCTTATAGGGGCCAGCATACATGGTAGCCGATAGCCAGAGCGCAATCATACAGTCGCGCGATAATCTTGCAAATATCAAACGTCGCATATCTCAAAGCGCGCAATCGTGTGACCGGTCTGTGGCTGATGTGACACTGGTAGCCGTCAGCAAAACCATCCAGGGCGCCGGGATTGAGCCGGTGATCGCTGCCGGTCACCGGGTGTTTGGTGAAAACCGGGTTCAGGAAGCCGAGGCTAAATGGCCGGACCTGAAGGCGCAGACGGATGATATCATGCTCCATCTTATCGGTCCCTTGCAAACCAACAAAGTCCGGGTCGCGCTCGGTTTGTTTGATGTGATCGAGACCCTCGACCGGCCCAAGCTGGCTCGCAGGCTGGCCTTGCTGATGGAGGAGACAGGTGCCCGGCCAGATTTGTTTATTCAGGTCAACACCGGGGAAGAAGCGCAAAAAGCCGGGGTCCTGCCGGATGAGTGTGACGAATTTGTCAAATTGTGCCGTGATGAGCTGGACTTGCCAGTGATCGGCTTGATGTGTATTCCACCAGCCGATGAGGAACCGTCGCTTCATTTTACCCTGTTGAGAAAAATTGCTCGCCGCAATGGCTTGGCAAAATTGAGTATGGGCATGAGTGCGGACTTTGACATTGCCATTGAATTTGGCGCAACCCATGTACGGGTTGGCACAGCAATATTCGGCAGCCGCCCGCCGCTTAAACCGTCGTTGGATTAATGCGTAATCGGGTTTCCTGGTGACAGGACCGTAACATGGTCAGCATGTCGTCTATGGCAAGGGCGACGCAGCCCTGTGTTGGCTGGTAATTTTCGCGTGCCACATGCATGAAGATGGCACTGCCCAGGTTTGCGATGGGCGGATTGTCGTTATACCCGATCTCGACGATGATATCGTACAGGTGGTCTTCGCGCCATAAGGCCTCAAAGGAGCCGGTGAACGGCAGGATGACAAACCGGTTGTATTCGGCTCTTGCGGGGTCATCACACCAGCCATCGGCGGGCTGCAGGGCTTGTACCGATAGTCCGGTCTGGGGCGGGTCTATGCGATCGGGGCGATAAAACACCCGCCGCAAGGCAAAGCTTCCAGCCGGGGTTATGCCATCGCCTTCTTTTTTATCGGGCGCGATACCGTTTGGGCCAAGGGCACAGACCATCTGGTGGCCCTGTAACAGGAGCCTGCCCGGTGCGTATACGTCAATATAAGGCACCAGATTTGTCATGCAGGGTCACTATTGATAAAGGTTGATAAAGGTCTTCTGTGTCTGTCTGCCCAGATTGGCAGAATTTTCGTAGCTGTTCAAGACCCCGACGATGGCATTTGGGTACAGGGGCAGGGGGATAGATTCTTGCGCAGCGGTCTTCTCGGGACGCTCTGTTTGCTGTTCCAGATTGTTCCACAGGTTCCAACGCGGTTGCATGTCGGGTGTCTCATTTGTATGGGCTGATAATGGTTTTAAGCCAGTGTTGAGCGGAGCACCGCTATAAAGGGCAGCCAGAATATCGGCAGGCAGATATTCCAGGGCGACGGGTTGCGAGGTGGCGTTGAAACTTGTTAGAGAAGTCGATTCCAGGTTTGATGCGGCGGCAGGCTGTAATGTTGCCTCGGCAGTATCTTGAACCCCTTGCATATGGGAAGTTTGTGCGGGCATGGGGGGGGCGCTCAGTCCGGCATTTGGCTGGCCTACCGGGGCTTGAGGGAACGTGAAAACAGCGCCGGGGTTGAGGGGCGCATTCATTGCCTGGGTCTGGTTGCCTAATTGCGCCTGAACGACGGTTTGATTGGATTGGGCGGGTTGGTTCTCGGCAACAATCGAGCTAGGTTCTGCATCATCCTGGTCTTCAAAGAACAAGGAGGCTACATGTCCGACAATGTCATCGCCGGTCGATTCTTCCAGGGCGATATTAATAATCGACGACGCCGCCCCGATGGGTCCCATATACAAGCTGTCACCGATAAACCGGGCAGTAGATGACATTTCATCGCCGGTAATCGCCCGGTATATATTTGATATAATCGGGATGTGTTGCAGGGGATTGATAATATCCAGAAAGTCAAAAAAAGTCAGACCCTGATCTTCTGTGTTACCCTTTGTTTCACCCGCTGGTCTGGGCGCATCACCCGATTGCTGTGCTTGCACAGAAAGGCTGGCTACGGTTTGCATGACGGCTTGATTATTGGCATGGCTGGCGCCTGCCTGAAGGTGCGTAATGTCATTCATCATTTACAAGCTTTCCTTGTGTTGAGGAATGATCTGCAAATGGTGTGCCAGATAAAATTATTTAATTACAATATGTTAGTCGGCGTCATATGGGAAAAATGTAGGATCAGGGAAAAAACTGCCTGTCAGCAGAGACAATATTGCCGCCCCCAAATGCAGGTTTTTCAGGAAAAGTGGCCGCTGCGCCGGGCCTTGGTGGCCAGATAGTGTTCATTATGTTTGTTGGTCGGGAAGGTGTGGGTGACACGTTCAACAACGTCCATGCCGCAAGCAGACAGCGAAGCCACCTTGTCCGGATTGTTTGTCATGAGCCGGATCTGATTAAAACCCAGGGTGTGCAGCATTTGAGCGGCGGGCAGGTAGATGCGCTCATCGGCATCGAAACCAAGTTGTTCGTTGGCATCCAGGGTATCAAACCCGCGTTCTTGTAATTCGTATGCCCTGAGCTTGTTGACCAGCCCGATGCCTCGACCTTCCTGAGCCAGATAAAGCAGGATACCATGGCCTTTGCGGGAAATCTCTTCAACGGCCCCGCGCAACTGGTCTCCACAATCACACTTCAGACTGGATAACAAGTCGCCGGTAAAACATTCAGAATGCAGACGGACCAGAACAGGCTGTTCGGATGAGGGCTGGCCAATGACAATTGCCAGATGCTCCAACCCGCCATCGGCTGGGCGGAAGGCAATAATATGGGTGTCTTCGGCACCGGCCAGTGGCACCCGTGCCTGACTGACAATGGACAGGGAGCGGGCTTGTGTGTTGTCATACTGGAAAACATCCCCCGCATCACAGAGGAACAGGTCGTGCCGCTTTACCCAGGCATCCAGATCTTCGGCCATGGGATCGCTGATGGGTGCAACAACGCAGGCCGGCAGCAGTCGGGCGACCTTGGCCAGCGCAATGGCGGCGGTTTCGTTGCTGAAGGTCGCGCTTTCGTCAGCCCGGATGGATTCAAAATCTTTCAGCGGCAGGTTTTCTCCGGCCATTGATAAGGGGTCAGAGAACTGAGCGATCAAGTCCGCCGTCAATACAAGATTATTCTCAAAAGACAGGATCGTAGCCAGTTCCTCATTTGAACTCAGCCCAAGGACGGTTGCCCGTCGTGCGGTCACTGCCAGGCTTAAAACACTATTCAAGGCGTTTTTGTGGGCGCTGTCAGTGTTGTCGGTGTTGTCAGTGGCTTCGTCGGTTAATCCTTGCGCGGTTTTTGCCAGATTTTGCAAACCTTCATCGGTGACGGCTTCGGCGGCCAGTATCAAGGTAGAACGGCCTTCGTGGCCCCGGATTGCAATAATCCGACCGCGTCGTAGCTCAGACACGCTCCGGTCTACCGATAATAAAGACATCGGTTCGCGGGAGGCTGGCATCTGTACAAGCTCAAAACGGCGTGTCATGTGGATTGACTCTGGTAAATTGTATTTAAACCCGGTTAAAAGTGCTTGGTTATCATATAAAGTGTAAGCTTTTACAAATAAAATGTGTTTTTATATTACATAATAATAATTTTCTTCAGGTGTTTTTGCAATTACATCACGGGCTGTAAATCAAAAACCTGACAAAGGGGTTGTACTAATATGAGCACTGGTAAGCGCGTTTTACTCGTCGATGATGATACAACGCTAGTTGAGATGTTGATAGAACAACTTCAGCTTCATGAAGAATTTGTCATCACCACGGCTGAGAGCGCTATGGATGCTCTCAATCTGGTTAAATCAGATTATTATGATGTGATTATCCTGGATGTGGGCCTGCCCGATATGGATGGGCGGGAACTGTGCAGGGTCATGCGCCGCAACGCGGTGCGCTCACCGATCATCATGTTGACCGGTGCCGATACGGACGCTGACACGATCCTCGGTCTGGATGCGGGGGCCAATGATTATATTACTAAGCCGTTCCGTCTGGGTGTCCTGCTGGCCCGGCTGCGTGCTCATATCCGCCAACATGAACGCAGCGATGATGCCATGTTCACTATTGGTCCCTATACATTCCAGCCGGGGGCAAAAATGCTGGTTCATGATGAAACCGGCCAGAAAGTCCGGCTGACCGACAAAGAAGGCGCTATTTTGAAATATATGTACCGCACCGGTGAACGCATTGTCAGCCGCGATGTGTTGCTTGATGAGGTCTGGGGCTACAATACCGGTGTTACTACCCATACACTTGAGACCCATGTATACCGGTTGCGGCAAAAAATTGAAGAGGACCCGTCCAATGCCAAGATCCTGGTCACCGAGCCGGGCGGCTACCGGTTGATACCCTGACGGCCAACTCTCACAAATATATTGCATGATACAGATAAACGAAAAGCGCCCGGTTGGGGGGAACCGGGCGCATATCGGTTCTAAAAAGAAACCTAAGGGTGGTAGGGGGGTACCAGCCCTTTATCATTGACATGACTACGTCTGTAATCAGTCTAATTATTAATATAGGCTCATTTAAATTATAATAAAGATAAAAATGAAACTATTTTTATTTTCATCGCATCATGCCGTCATTTATAAATATTCAAAGGTTTAGTTTTCCCGTCTATTCTTCGGCATCATGGAAAATTTGAATAATTCCGGGTCCAGATCGAGGCCAAATCTTGGCTCTATCAGGGCAAATTCAACGGTGATGCCCTGCGCATCCAGAACGGTCCATTGCCGTAACATTAATGGCTTATCGGAGAATATAAGGGTGATGGCGCCGCTATAGGGGTCGTCGCCCTGTTTCAGGGATATGCGGAATGTATTGGCATCGCGGTCTATTTTGGTAATGATCAGCCCGTCTTTATTCAGTCTGATATTTTCTTTGACCAAAACCGATGCCGGGGTGCTGCTGAGGGTCGTGTAACTGGATTGATCGAGCTTGGTATCCTTATAAAGCAGAAAAATACCATTGGAGATAATCAATACCGGAACCGGCGGATCGTACGCAATTCTCAATTTGCCCGGACGTGACAGGTAAAACTCGCCTTGTGATGTATCGCCCTGAGAGGTCATCTGGATAAACCGCGATTTAAGGGTTTCGATGGAATTCAGGTAATTTTCTATGCGTTTGATGTCTGCCCTGTCCTGGGTATTCAATATAAGCGGCTCTAGAACGCTCTGGGCGGCGGCAGGCATGACCAGCGTAGCAAAGCTGATACACAGTATAACAGCGAATTTTATGGTAAAGTTCAGGCATTGAGACATATCAGGTACCGTGAATTGAGGGGTAATACCAGATGTTGCAAATGGTGACCTGTCATTTGTCAAATCTGATAATTCGTTACCTTCGTATAACAGGTTTAATGATTGCCGATCAAGACTTCGCGACGGCCCACACGGTTGGCCGGGCTGACGACGCCTTCTTTTTCCATCTGTTCGATAATCCGAGCGGCCCGGTTATAACCAATTTGCAAGTGACGCTGAATGAAACTTGTCGAGGCTTTGCCTTCGCGGGCAATAATGGCAACGGCTTTATCGTATAGTTCGTCAGAGCTGGAAGACGGCCCGGTTGTCTCGGCGAACGGGTCATCGTCGGTTTGTGTCACGGCCTCCAGATAGCTCGGTTCACCCTGAGCGGATAAGTGGGAGACGATTTGCTCGACTTCATCATCGGAAACAAAAGGCCCGTGGATGCGGCTGATCCGTCCACCGCCAGCCATATACAGCATATCACCCTGACCGAGCAGGTTTTCAGCACCCTGCTCACCCAGGATGGTGCGGCTATCGATTTTAGAGGTTACCTGGAAACTGATCCGGGTCGGGAAGTTAGCCTTGATGGTACCGGTGATAACATCGACAGATGGCCGTTGTGTGGCCATGATGATGTGAATGCCTGCCGCGCGCGCCATTTGTGCCAGTCGTTGAATGGCGGCTTCTACATCCTTACCTGCGACCAGCATCAGATCGGCCATTTCGTCGACAACAACCACAATATAAGGCAGGGCGTCGTTGGGAATGGGCTGGTCTTCGTAAACTGGCTTGCCCTCGGTATCAAACCCCGTCTGGACCCGGCGTGTCAGGGTCTCGCCCTTTTTGCGGGCTTGGGCCAAACGGGCATTAAAACCGCCGATATTGCGGACACCCAGATGGGACATGCACCGATAGCGATCTTCCATTTCCCGCACGGTCCACTTTAACGCCATGACGGCTTTCGAGGGATCGGTGACGACCGGGCTTAACAGGTGGGGAATGCCGTCGTAGACGGACAGTTCCAGCATTTTGGGGTCAATCATGATAAATTTACATTCATCGGGATGCATACGGTAGAGCAATGACAGGATCATGGAATTCATGCCGACGGATTTACCGGACCCCGTGGTTCCGGCAATCAACAAATGCGGCATCCGCGCCAGATCGACACAGATGGGTTGCCCGCCGATATCCTTGCCCAGGATCATGGGTAGATTGCCCGGTGCTTTTTCAAACACGTCCGATGCCAGCAACTCGCGTAGGCCGACCATCTCACGCGTGGCATTAGGCAGCTCAATGCCGATCACGCTGCGCCCCGGTACCACGGCAACTCGAACCGAAATAGCCGACATGGAACGGGCAACATCATCGGATAGCCCCACCACCCGGGATGTTTTTGTGCCCGGCGCAGGATCCAGTTCGTACAGGGTAACAACCGGTCCGGGTCGCACCTTGACGATATTGCCACGAATGCCGAAATCTTCCAGGGTCGATGACAGGAATGAGGCATTTTGTTCCAGGGACTCTTTGTTAAGTTTGGAATGGGCGGACGACCTGATGATTTCTTTCAACAGGGATAAAGGCGGGAAATGATAGTCCGGCGCGTCACCCAGATCGAGCTTGCTCTGGCGTTCGCGGGCATCTTTGCGGCCGGTTTTAACGTGAGATTTTTTGGCCGCAACCACGGTCTTGGCCTTGTCCGTTTTATTAGGTTTGGCGAGCTTGGGCTCTTTTGCCTGAAGAATATCTGCCGGGCTGGTCTCCAGATCGAGCATCAGGACTTTGCGGGGCAGCAGAAAACCGACCACACGTCGCAAAGCTGACAACCCTTGGGCCAGGCCCTGGAAGGTCATCTGGAAAGCCTCACCAACGGTTCGCCAGTCACGCAGCGACCAGCCGAAAACATATACCAATAATGCTAATGCCGTAGCGCCACACAAAAATGAGATCATAGCCGGGCCGTAATTGGTTTCCAGCATCATTACCAACGGAGCGATCTGGCCATAGAGGGCCTGGCCGGTAAACCCACCCAATCCGGTGATCAGCGGCCAGTTACCGGGCGTGGATAATACGTGGGCAGAAATAGCGGCCAGGATCATGGCGCACATTAATAAAATCAGACGGACTCCCAGGTGAGTAACGGGCTGTTTGGTAAATAATCGTAAACCCCAGGTGATCAGGGCGATGGCGGGCAGGATCGCGGCGACGCCAAAGGTTTGCAGGCTCATATCGGCAAAGACGGCACCCGGGGTGCCAAGTATATTCTGGGTCGGCATATCCGTTGCGTTGTTCAGGGACGGATCACTCGAGGTATAACTGAGCAGGGCCGTGACAAGGGTAAAGCCCATAGCCGTCAGCAACAAACCGGCACTTTCACAGGCCCGGTGTTTGAGAAATTTTGTCAGTCCCGCTGGCAGCCAGGCTGTGACGAGGGATGGTTGCGTGGATGTTAGAGTTTTTGTCATCCCGCCATAGTACAAAATGCCCGTTTACAAGACCTTAACAAGTCGCTCGCAAGCCTCACCAATGATGTTTTCATCATCGACCAGAGCGAGCCTGATATAGGGCGCACCGGGATTGAAGCCGCCGCGATCCGTATGGGCCATATAAGCCCCGGGCAGCACCTTGATGGCGGCTTCGCGCCACAGGGTCTGACAAGCTTTTTCGCCATCGCCCACATGGAGCCACAGGAAAAAACCACCAGCCGGACGGAAGAACCCGAACCGCTTGCCCAGAATATTTTCTGCTACCTGGAAATTGCGGCTGTAAAAGGCCCTGATATCATTGGTGTGGGCATCATCGTTCCACAGGGCGGTTGACGCAGCGTCGATGGGCAAGGGCATGGAGGCCGCAATATAGCTGCGGAACCGGCCATGATGTTTGATAATCTCTGCGTCTCCGGCAAAAAAACCGGAACGCAGGCCCGCGCCGTTGGATCGTTTGGAAAGGGAATGGAAAACAATCACATTTTTATAATCGGTCCCGCTTCCGTCCATCTCGCGGCAAACCTGCAGGGCGCCAGCCGGTGCTATTTTGTCATAGACGTCGGCATAACATTCATCCACACACAGGATAAAATCATGGTCGCGGGCTAATGAGATGGCCTTTTTCAGGTAAGCGGTATCGGCCAGTGTGCCTTGTGGATTGGACGGGGTGCACAAAAACAGCAAAGATAACCGGCTCAAAGTTTCGAGGTCCAGGGTCGCCAGATCCGGCAGAAAGCCGGTTTCAGCTGTGGCCGGCATATAGTGACATTGCGCCCCGCTGGCCTGAGCGGCTGTGCCATAAACGTGATAAAAAGGGTTTGGCAGGGCGACCAGTGGACGTTGAGCATTTTTGTGTTCGGGCACCAGCCAGGTTGGCAATAAATAAAGTGCCTCGCGGGTTCCACAGCACGCCAATACATGTCGCTGCGGGTCCACGTCATGCACGTTCAGGCCGTAGCGACGCTGAAGCCACCCGGCGATGGCCTGGCGCAATTGAGGGCTGCCTTTATAGGATGGGTATTTATTCCAGGTATGGAAGTTATCGCTGATAATGTCGCGCACCCAACCCGGAACGGGCCGTTGCGGTTCGCCAACCGACAGTATTATGGGTGACACACCTTCGCACGGCTCGATGCCCGTTAACAGGGTCCGGAGTTTGTCAAATGGGTAATCGGGTAATGTGGATAACCTGGGATTGATATTCATTGCCGAACAATGTTTGGTTTGATTGTGTTCTGCAAGTGAAAAAAGTTATGCCCGCTGAAATTATACTGTTGTCAGTATTTTTTCAGCGGGCCTGAGTTGTGGTTGTTTTGATTTGCATCGTGCTAGATTTTATGGGATCCCATGCCAAACTCCGGATAGGCTTCCAGCCCCAGTTCCATTTTATCCAGGCCTTCAAATTCTTCTTCCACACTGACCCGGACACCGAACAGCTTGTCGATACCATACCACACGATCAATGAGCCGAAGAACATAAACAAGCCAATGCTGACCACCCCGGTTAGCTGGGTGATAAAACTGGCATCAGCATTGGTTAGTGGCACGGCCAGGGTGCCCCAAATACCGGCGCACAGGTGAACCGGAATGGCACCGACCACATCGTCCAGTTTCAAGCGATCCAGCAAGGGAACGGTAATGATGACGATCATGCCACCCACACCACCGATCAGGATAGCTTGCCAGATTTCTGGGGTATCGGGCCCGGCGGTAATGGAAACCAGTCCCGCCAGGGCTCCATTGAGCACCATGGACAGATCAACCTTGCCATAAATAATCTGGGTCAACACCATAACGGCCAGCACACCACCCGCCGCGGCCATATTTGTATTGACATAAATAATTGACATGGCGGTGACATCGGCGGCGCTGCCCAGGGCCAGTTGTGAGCCACCGTTAAAGCCGAACCAGCCGAACCACAATATAAAGGTTCCCAGTGTAGCCAGCGGTAGAGATGAACCCGGCATGGGAGAAACCTGTCCGGTTTTAGTATATTTTCCCTTGCGGGCACCGATGATCATCACCCCGGCAAGCGCCGCCCAGCCTCCGGCGGAATGGACCAGTGTCGAGCCCGCGAAATCGGCAAACCCCATCTCGGCCAACCAACCGCCACCCCAGTGCCAGGCACCCTGAATGGGATACAGAACCCCGGCGAGAACGGCGACAAATAACAAGAATGGCCATAACCTGATACGTTCGGCGACCGTACCGGAAATAATTGAAGCGGTGGTTGCCACGAAGACCATTTGAAAAAACCAGTCAGAATGTGCGGTATAGCCGCCGCCATCAACATAATCAGCGCTTTGCAGGGCACTGGTATCGCCAACCCAGGGCAACAGGGTGCCCAGCAATCCGCCATCCACGTTCAGGTACATCAGATTATAACCAGAAATCCAGAACATCACGCCAGCCAGTGAATAGAGGGCAATGTTTTTCAGGCAGATGGTGGCAACGTTTTTCGTCCGCACCAGCCCGGCTTCCAGCATGGCAAAACCACAGGCCATGAACATGACCAGGACGCCGTGAATGAGAAAAGAAAAACTGTTCAGAATATAACTGGTTTCCGGGGATACGGGCATGGGGGTTTCCTTGGTTTAAATTAAATGACGGGGATTCCTTGTTGGTGATTCCTTTTCAAGGAGTATGCCAGTTTTTTTGATAGTATTTATTGTTTGTTTTCAACAGCTTGTCTGGGGTTATTTATGATGCTGCATTGAATCGTGGTAAAATTGCCTATTTTTTATGCAATTACAGTTTTATGCCTAAGAAACAGACTTTTCTGGAGATTGCACCGAAAATCGCCTATTTAAGGCATACCATTTGTTTTTGAAGAACGGATTTCAGGTGTGCCATGCAGAACGATTATGATGTGCTGATCAATGGGGCCGGGATGGTGGGTGGGACCATCGCCTGCATTCTTGCGGCCTCAGGTATGCGGGTCGTGGTGCTCGATCGCGAGGCTCCCTCTGTACAGGTGGCAGACAGTTATGATGGCCGGGCATCGGCCATCGCGCTTGGATCACAACGGGTACTGGACGGTGCGGGTTTGTGGGAGTTTCTCCATGAGGTGGCTTCGCCGATCCTCGATATTCGGGTTTCCGACCAGCAGTCGCCCTTATCGCTGCACTATGACCACCGTGATTTTGCTGTCACTCCAAACAATGACGGGGATGGATCCGGCAACCCGCTGGGATTCATGGTCGAGAACAGACATTTCCGGGTTGCCCTGGCCCGGGCTATTGAAAAACTAAAAAATCTGACAGTGTTGGCACCCGGTCAGGTGGTCGCCATAGAACGCGACAGCCATAAAGTCAGCGCGACACTCGACAGTGGCCGTGTTATCACCGCCGATCTGGTTGTCGGCAGTGACGGGCGAGGCTCGATCATTCGCAGGTTGGCTGGCATTGCGTTGACCCGTCATGACTACGGCCAGTCGGGTATTGTCTGTACCGTTGACCATGAACACCCCCACCAACAGGTTGCCTATGAGCGATTTCTGGCCACCGGGCCTTTTGCCATTCTGCCTTTGCTGGGCAACCGGTCCTCTATTGTGTGGGCTGAAAAAACTGATCTGGCCGATCATATCATGAGCTTGTCTGATAGGGAGTTTCAGGAAGAACTGGCTAGACGGTTCGGTAGTTTCCTGGGCACCGTCACACCGACCGGTCCGCGGTGGTGTTATCCTTTGTCCCTGCAATATACCGGGTATAGCATCGATAATCGACTGGTGCTGGCCGGGGACGCGTGTCACGGGATGCACCCGCTGGCCGGGCAAGGCCTGAATATGGGTCTGCGCGATGCGGCTGCTTTGGGTGAAGTGCTGATTGATGCCCACAGGCTGGGTCTGGATGTTGGTCGTCACAGCGTACTGGATCGATATCAACGCTGGCGCCGGTTCGATAACGGCTTGATGATGGGGGCGACCCATATGATTAACGCGGTGTTTTCGAACTCCATCGAGCCTTTGCGGTTAGCCCGGGTTTTAGGTCTGGCGGTGGTCGATGTCATACCGCCGCTTAAAAAGCAGTTTATGCTACAGGCCATGGGATTGAGCGGAGACCTGCCCAAGCTCATGCGTGGTCAGCCGATTTAACCTTGTATCATGCCGCATAGTACGAAGGACTATTATTTCGGATCCCGGCTCAGTCCGCTTTCCTTGATGGATTCTATATAAGTTTGCCAGCGTTCCTCCTGCTCCTGACCGTACTGATAGAGCAGGTCCCAGGTAAAAATACCACTGTCATGGTTGTCGTCGAATTTTATCCGAATGGCGTAGTTGCCAACCGGCTCCAGGGATGTGATGGCCACATGCCGACGTCCGGCAACCAGGGTTTTTTGTGAAGGGCTGTGGCCTTGTACCTCGGCAGAAGGGCTTTCGACACGCAAGAATTCTGCCGGAAACCTGAAACACTGTCCGTCCTTGAAATCTACTTCCAGTACTCTTTCTTCTCGTTTAAGACGGATTTCCAGGGGCTGAATGCGGGTGCCAAAGCTACTCATCAATCATCCACCAGGTGTGGAGCGGGCGTGCTGTCGAGCTGGCGGGCCTCATCGGGTAACATGATGGGGATACCATCACGGATGGGGTAAGCCAGCCCGGCCCGGCGGCTGATCAGTTCCTGGGTGTCCGCATCGTATTCGAGGGCGGACTTTGTGAGTGGGCAAACCAGTATTTCGAGTAATTTGGGGTCAGCTTTACGGTGGCTCATAAGACCTGTGTCTCCTTCAATAATTCCAGCTTAGTGAATAATAGGTTTTTCGCCGGTATTGTCGGCATGTAATGACAGTGTCATCAAATTGGTTAACAGACGACTTCTTTCTAGGATGTCATCACATTCCAGCAGGGCCTGTTTTTCACCGGCATTAAACGGGCAAAGCATGGCAAGCGAGGTTACCAGATCCAGATCGGCCGCCCGTTCGATGGATGACCAGTCGGCATCAATTTCCTTGGCCACCAGGTAAGCCTTGACTGTGTTCATAAGATTGGCGCGCTGAGGCGGGCTGATGGTGGCGTCATTAATATCTTCGGTGGGTATTTCATAATCCGCATGGACCAGTCTGAAGTTATGGCTTTGGGGTCGTTCTTCGGTGATGGTGAAACGGCAAACTCCCATGAGGGTGATGCTAAACCGGCCATCGCCGGTTTCTTCAAATGAAATAATGCGCCCAAGGCAGCCGGTTTTATAAACCGCAGGCCTGTCGTCCAAAACATTATCCAGCACATCATCCAATACATTGCCCATGACTTTACTGACCGCATCGGATGTAATCTCGGTATCTGTTTCGTGTGGGACGATACGCGTCTGGACCATGCCGATTGCCCGGTTATGGGCGAGCGCGTATTCGATCATTTCCAGATAACGGGGCTCAAAGATATTCAATGCCAGTTTTGAGTATGGCAGCATTAATACATTGGCGAGGGGAAAAATCGGAATGATTGCGGGGTATTTATCCGCAATTGTATCCGGTTCTGTATGTCTGGCCGTAAGGGTGTATTTAGGCGTGCTCATGAAAACAGGATCGTTGAAAGTTGGCGTCGACTGTCAATGGTTATGGGGTGGGCGTGACCGATGGCTTCGAAAATTTTCAATAACTGCAGTCTCGCGGCTTCGTCATTCCAGGAACGCTCACGGCGGATAATTTCAAGTAGTGCGTCTATGGCAGGCTGGTTCTGGCCTGCACCGTAATAAGCCATCGCCAGATCATAGCGGGCCTGATGGTCGTCAGGGTTTTCCTCCAATTGGGCTTGCAAGGGTGCCACATCGTCCGGCGTGCTTGATGTCTCGGCCAGTTCCAGTGCGGAAACAGCCGCCGACAGGTCCGGATGGCGTAATAATTCCGGGGTCAGGCCTGCGATGATTTCATGGGCTGTTTCGAACTCCTTGGTCGCCACGGCACAGCGGATCAGTCCGCCAACCGCCACGGCATTATCCGTATCAGCATCCATAATCTGGATATAGATTTCGTGGGCACCATCGGGATCACCGGCCGCAAGCAATTCGGCGGCCTGTTCCAGAGCGGCCTCGATGGGCGGTTTGGCATCACCGATCAGGCGTTTGATGAATTGATTAATCTGGCTGTCGGGTACCGCGCCCTGGAAACCGTCAACCGGACGGCCTTTGGAAAAGGCAATGACCATGGGAACTGATTGAACCCGTAACTGGCTGGCAAGGGTCTGGTTATTGTCCACATTGATTTTAACCATGCGTACCGTTCCGCCAGCCTTGCGGACCTGTTTGTCCATTGCCGGACCGAGTTTTTTACAAGGCTCGCACCAGGGGGCTGTAAAATAAACGATGATCGGCACACTCTGTGAGGCTTCGATGACGTCGAGAGCAAAGGTATCCTGCGAGCCGTCTTTGACCACATCCTCAGAGGCCTGCAAGCCCGCAGCGCTGACTGGTCGGGCGGGTGTGGCATGGTCAGGCCCCAAGCCACCGATGAGGGCTTGCGGGGCGGCACTTTGTGCGGGCTCATTTCCGTTTAGGGGCGGTCTTTTGGAGTTTGGGTCAACAAGGTTGGCCATGGTTGGATTACCTTTAATTTAAACGCTGGGAATATAGCGATTTCGTGTGTCAAATCTGTCAATAAGATGGCTGTGTAAGAGCCGATATGCAAGGCCTGCGTTACCCCAGGCTGATAATGCGTGGCTCATGACCGCAAGAATGGATGAAGCGTAATAAATCTTCCGGCGCGATGGTAGTTGTGGCACCGTTCTGCAAGGGGTGATAATTGACCAGCTCAAAGTCCATCATTTCGCGGTCCAACACGACATTTGCGCGGTTTTGCCTATCATTGATCAAGGCAAAAGGCGTCACTGATCCGGGTTCCACACCGAGCACCGCCATCAACAGTTCCGGTTTGGCGAATGACAGATGGTGCGAGCCGATGATAGTGCGCAGCTCCTTCATGTTCAAGACACGGTCATCCAGTGTGACGATTAGCCATAAAACGCCTTTTTTATCCTTTAAAAACAAGTTCTTGCAGTGTGCGCCGGGCAAGTCCCCATAATGTTCGCGGGCTTCCTCTACGGTAAATACCGGCGGGTGGTTGCGCGTACTTGTTTGCACCTCGAGGCTATCAAGCCGCTCAAACAGTTCGGCTCGTGTATGTACCGTCGTATCTGCCTGGGCATCTGCCAGTGTATTTGTCTGTGTATTTTTCATGGTCGGATACTAGAACATTCACCTACGCTGCCTCAAGTCTTGTCGTGCGGCATTAAAATATTTAAAAAAAGGTTGTCTGGAAGCAAGTTCAGTCTTGCAATGCGCGACGCGGTGCGTATTATCCGCCCGTCGCGAGGTTCATCATTGGACTGTAAAGCGCAATGCGGGCGTAGCTCAGGGGTAGAGCGCAACCTTGCCAAGGTTGAAGTCGTGGGTTCGAATCCCATCGCCCGCTCCAATTTCCAAAATTGTATACCTGTGATATTTGCGCCGTTACCGGTGCTTTTTTTCTTGAATTTACAAACCTGATCGTGGCCCAGCCCCGCATTGCGGAGGATAGCGGTCTATCGTATGGTTTTGGCTTTGTTGATATTGTGAACCGCTTGACGGTTTTACGGGCAGTCTCACCAATCATTCAGTTCGGTCACAGAATGCCAGAACGACCCGTTGGGCGCGGTCGTTGCCCATGAAGTTATCAAAACTCTGGAAAAGGGCTATATCGTGTGCAACCGGGGTGGCACGTTTCGTATCGATCCACCGCTGATCATAGAGGAGGAGGACATCTTCGGCTTTGTCGATGTGTTAAGCCAGCTATTGACTGAGGCAAAATGATAACCCGTTTTGAACCCTGAAAATAAAATAAATTTATAATTCTGGTAATAGATAATTCACTTAAGAGAAATATTATTCTTGGTCTGATAGTGAAAGCATATACTATATTTCCATATAGTATTAAATGTTGAAAAGGCACAATCCCTAGCCAGTAACAATTCCTGACCAATAACAATCCGGAGGCATCTTGATGATCGCACAAATGGAGCAAAAATCAGCTCGTATGATTGGCAAAATAATTTCCGTAGCGCGCAAGCGATTGGATAAATCAAAAAATAAACTGGCCGATCGCTATATCAAGCAATTCTTCAAGAATATACCGCCGGACGATCTTATCGCCAGGAAATCCGACGAGCTGGCAAGCCTGGCATTGGGCCAGTTAAAAATGGCTCAGGCGCGCAAACCCGGCAAGGCCACCGTTCGTGTGTTTAACCCGCAGCCTTCAACCGATGGCTGGGAATCTGAGCGGACTGTGCTGGAGATTATCACCGATGACATGCCGTTTCTGGTGGACTCCATTACGGCGGAACTTAATCATCAGGAATTGACTCTGCACATGGTCGCCCACCCGATCATGACGGTCATGCGTACGCCAGCGGGAAAGTTGCGGGATATTGTCGAGCGTCAGGCCAGCCCCAGTGACTCATTACGTGAATCGTTTATCCACATTGAAATGACACATGTAAGCGGTAAGCGATTAAAAGAAATTAAGCTGGCCATCGAGAGGGTGCTGAAAGATGTAAAATATTCCGTTGATGACTGGCGCACCATGCGACACCGCATGTGGTCATTAATCGAAGAGTTTGAAACCAGTTCTGTGCCCGGACATTCTGCGGAAGATGTTGCCGAAGTTCGCAATTTTCTGCGCTGGATTCATGACAACCAGTTTACCTTTCTGGGCTACCGTGATTATTCCTTCAAGGCTTCCGGTAAAAACGTCAAGGTTATTATCGATCATAAAAGTGAATTGGGCATTTTGCGCAATCCACTGACAAATGTTTTTGAAGTACCCAGCGCCCAAGGTGAAACAGCCCCGGATGTGGATGCATTTTTGCGCAACCCCGGACTGGTTATGGTCTCAAAGACAAATGATCCGGCAACCGTTCACCGCCGGGTACATATGGATGTTATCGCCATCAAAAAACTTGACGCTAAAGGTCGGATAATCGGTCAGTATATATTTGTCGGCCTGTTCACATCATCGGCATACAATTACTCGCCGCGTGAGATTCCCATGCTGCGTCAAAAACTCGACCGGGTCATTCAGCGCGCCGGTTTCCGTCCCGCCAGCCATGACGGCAAAGTCCTGATGAATATTCTGGAAACTTATCCGCGGGATGAAATGTTCTTGGTGTCTGACGACGAATTTTATGAAACGGCAATCGGTATATTGCATTTGCAGGAACGTCAACGGGTCGCCTTGTTTATCCGGCGCGATGATTTTGAGCGGCATATGTCATGTATGGTTTTTGTACCGCGTGACCGTTTTAATTCCGGCCTGCGCCTCAAAGCCGGAAATATTCTGGCCAAGGCTTTTAACGGCAAGATCGTGGCTTTTCATACCCAATTCGGTGATGGTCCGTTGGCGCGGGTTCATTTTATTATCAAAACCACCCGCGGCGAAATTCCAAAATATAGTATTCCCGCAATTGAAAAAGACCTGTTTTATGCATCGCGCACCTGGGAAGACAATTTGAAAGCCGCCATGGAAGAAGTATATTCCGAGGGTGAAACGCACGACCTGATGGCGCGTTATGCCCATGCTTTCAACCCGGCTTTTCAGATCCAGTATGGCGCTACAATTGCCGTTGAGGATATTCCCAAAATTGATGGTGTTATGGATACTGGCATCATTGCCATGGACTTGTACAACGTGCCTGATCAACAGGACATCAGTGTGCGGTTCCAGTTGTTCCACCCCGACCGTCCCATTCCACTGTCTAATGTCTTGCCAATTATCGAACATATGGGCTTCTCGGTAATAGAAGAATCGCCCCACCGTATCGAGGTTGCGGGAAGATCGCCACGAACGGTTTTGCTGCATGACTTTGGCCTGAAGGCCAAGGACGGGCGACCGGTAGATTGTGGCGCGATCCGGGAAAATTTCCAGCGGGCCTTTAATCGTGTCTGGTATGGCCATGCTGAAAGTGACAACTTTAATGCTTTGGTCTGTCAGGCTGGAATGAATTGGCGCGAAGTATCGGTGCTGCGGGCCTATTGTAAATATCTGCGCCAGGTGCAAATTCCATTTTCCCAATCTTATATGGAGCAGACACTGTCCAATAATCCGGCCATGGCCCGCCTGTTGGTGGAATTGTTTCTGGTCCAGTTTGATCCGTCAAAAACCAAGACATCCAAGGCTCATGTCACGCGGTTAATCAAACGTTTTAAAACCGGGCTAGACAGTGTTTCCAGCGCCGATGAAGACCGTATTCTTGGCCGTTTCCTGAACGCAGTAGAGAATACATTGCGGACAAATTATTATCAGAAGGCCGATGATGGCGGGTATAAACCCTGTATTTCCTTCAAGCTCGATTCACAACGGTTGGATGACATACCCCTGCCCCGACCTTTCCGGGAAATTTTTGTTTACAGCCCCAGACTGGAAGGCGTGCACCTGCGGTTTGGCCTGGTTGCACGCGGCGGGTTGCGCTGGTCCGACAGGCCGGAGGATTTTCGCACGGAAATTCTTGGTCTGGTCAAGGCCCAGCAGGTTAAAAATGCAGTGATCGTACCGGTTGGCTCCAAGGGCGGCTTTGTGCTCAAACAACCGCCAACCGAAGGTGGCCGTGACGGGTTCATGGAAGAAGGTATTGCCTGTTACAAGATCTTTATTTCCGGCCTGCTTGATCTGACCGATAACATCAAGGGTCGCGCCATAATCCCGCCCAAGCGGGTTATCCGGCGCGATGATGATGATCCTTATCTGGTTGTCGCCGCCGACAAGGGAACCGCCACGTTCTCTGATATTGCCAATGGCGTATCGGAGATTTACGGGCACTGGCTGGGTGATGCGTTTGCCTCTGGTGGCAGTCAGGGTTATGACCACAAGGTCATGGGCATTACGGCGCGCGGTGCGTGGGAGTCGGTGAAACGCCACTTCCGTGAGATCGGCACCAATATCCAGAGCGAAGATTTTAGCGTTATTGGTGTCGGCGATATGTCGGGCGATGTGTTCGGTAATGGCATGTTGTTGTCTAAACATATCCGCTTGCTGGCTGCCTTTAACCATCTGCATATATTTGTTGATCCTGACCCTGATCCGGCAAAAAGCTGGGCTGAACGAAAACGGATGTTCGATCTGCCGCGCTCATCGTGGACGGACTATAATATAAAGGTCATGTCCAAGGGCGCGATGATATACGAACGAAGCGCAAAATCCCTGACCCTGACGCCACAGATCAAAAAATTGTTTGGATTCACCAAGGATAAGGTAACACCCAACGAATTGTTGACGGTTTTGTTGACGGCGTCTGTGGATTTAATGTGGTTTGGCGGTATCGGGACTTATATCAAGGCATCCAGCGAGAGCCATGTCGATGTTGGTGACCGTGCCAATGACGCTATTCGTATCAATGGTGGAAATATCAAGGCGAAGGTTATCGGCGAAGGGGCCAATCTGGGTGTGACCCAGTTGGGCCGTGTTGACTATGCGCTTTCGGGTGGCCGTTTGAATACCGATGCCATCGATAATTCGGCCGGTGTTGATTGTTCTGATCATGAGGTTAACATAAAGATATTAATCGATGCTCATGTTGCATCGGGTAAAATGACGGTCAATCAGCGCAACAAATTACTGGCCAGTATGACTGATGAAGTGGGCGAACTGTGCCTGGTTGATAATTATCAACAGAGCAAAGCGATTACCATATCCCAGTCAAAAGGTGTGGGCGCGCTGGAAAATCAAGCCCGTATGATGCGTGGAATGGAAAAACAGGGTCGTCTCAACAGGGCTGTTGAATTCCTGCCTGACGATGAGATGATCGCCGAACGCATTGCCGAACATCGTGGATTAACCCGGCCCGAACTTGCCGTGGTGATGTCCTATTCCAAGCTGGGCCTTTATAACGATATTCTGGCATCTGACATTCCCGATGATCCGGCAACGGTGGTTGATCTTATTCGCTATTTCCCCACGGCCTTGCAATCTAAATTCAAAACGGGCATTGAAAAACATCGTCTGCGCCGTGAAATCGTTGCAACGCGCATTACCAATTCATTGGTTAACCGGGTGGGTGATACGTTCGTTTACGAGTTGGCGGAGAAAACCGGCATGCCGATCTCCTATATTGTGCGGGCCTATGTTATCGCTCGGGAGGTTTTCGGCGTATACGGCCTGTGGCAGGACATTGAGGCGCTCGATAACAAGGTAGCGGCCAGCGTTCAGACCGCTATGGAAATCGAGGTCAACAGCCTGCTGGAACGCGTCACGAACTGGTTTATGAATAACGGTGCTGGCGGGCTGGAGATTGAGGCACATATCCAGGAATTTGCTGATGGCATTTCTCAACTGTCCAGCAAGATAGATCAGGTTATTCCGTTTTATTACCAAAATGATCTGGCAAAGCGGGCCCAGCCTTTAATCGAAGCCGGTGTGCCCAAGGCACTGGCGGTGCGTATTTCAGGGCTGGTAAATCTGTATGCCGGATGTGGGCTAGTACGGTTGGCTTGTGCCAAGAAAATTTCGGTGGTGCAGGCCGCCGAATCCTTTTTCGTGGTCGGTGCCCGGTTCCATTTTGGTCGATTGCGCCACATATCAGAAAACCTCGGGGCCGAAGGTTACTGGCAACAGCTGGCGGCTGACGCATTGATCGAAGAATCCTTTAGCCACCAGTTAAATCTGGTGTCACAAATAGTCGATCTGAGTAGCGCGAAGAAAACAGTCGAACAGGATGTTGATCTGTGGGTAGAGATAAATTCTGAGACCGTTGGGCGTGCCGAAAATATCCTGAACGAGCTATGGACTAGTGACGAACACAATATTTCCATGATCGCCGTTGCCAGCCGACAGATGCGCTCTTTGTGCCGGGATGATTAATTAAGATCAGTTCTGTACCGAGGTCAGGGTGTGTTTGCCATGACGGTCTCGATTGTTCCGACCAGATCGTCGAAATGATCGATCATGGCACTGGCACCGAGCGATTGTGGTGTGCCGTGGGCATAGCCAAATGTCACCGCGACGGATGGAATGCCGGCGTGAATGGCTGAATTGATGTCGCTTTCGCTGTCGCCGATCATGATGGCGCGGGTCGTATCATTGCCCCCTGCCCGTTTGATTGTCTCTTTAATATGATCGCCGTGGGGTTTTCTGTTTTTGACCTGATCGCTACACACAATGGCCTCGAAATAAGTATCAATCTTCAAAAGCTCAAGTACCGGTGTTGCTGTGATGCTGGGTTTGTTGGTGCACAGAGCCAGCCGCGCACCTTTTTTCTGAAGCTCATCAAGGGCCTTCAGTACGCCGGGGAAAATAACCGTTTCGACAACGGGGTATTGTGCGTAATCGTCGAGAAACTGTTCGGTTAGTTCGGCGACAATTTTTTTATCGGGTATTGTGCCCGATGTCTGTAAGGCCTTTTCCATCAAGGTAATAGCGCCAAAACCCAGGTAGCTGGTTACTTCTGCAACGCTGTGGTCTGGGCGGCCGATTTTTGTCAATGTGCGGTTGAGGGCACGGCAAACGTCCGGCGCACTGTCGATCAGGGTGCCGTCCAGGTCAAAGATGATCATATGATTTTTCATGCTTGCAGAAAAGCCAGAATGTGGCGCTCATGTCAACGTCGAATTAGTATATTTTGCCAGTGCTGTGTATTATTAATCAGTCTTGATGGTATATCCGGCATTAACGGCGTCGCGGCGAAACATTTTTACAGTTTCCAGTGAGTACGTGCCCAGATCTTTCCCAACCAGATCGAGTTTGTTCAGCACATCGTCAGTTACGGTAATAATGTGGCAACCGATGCTGTCGGCCTGAAAAATATTTAATATTTCACGCGGACTGGCCCAGAGCAATTCGGCATTTGGCAGGTGTTTGAGAATCTCAAGGGCCTGCATCATGACCGGCACAGGATCGGTGCTGGTATCGGCGACGCGTCCGGCAAAAATGGAAACAATGGCGGGAATTTCCGGGTTTAATACCTCGGCAACGTCACGGACCTGATCGAGCGTCATCATGGCCGTAACGTTCAACGCAACGCCGCTGGCAGATAGTTTGCCAATTAGCGGGCATGAAGACTGGTTGCGGGTATTGGTGATGGGTATTTTCACGTAAATATTTTTCCCCCAGGACGAAATTTTCAGTGCCTGGGCTTCCATTTCGTGGAATTCGTCGGCAAATACTTCCAGCGAGACCGGCATGTCCGGGATGAGCGCAAGCAGGTCGCGGGCGAAGGCTTCGTAATCCTGGATGCCTGCCTTGCGCATGAGAGTCGGGTTGGTTGTCACCCCTTTGATATAGGGCTTGGCAACAAGTCGACGAAAGCTGTCCAGATCGGCGCCATCAGCAAATATTTTTACCTTAAGCGCGTTAACATCATTCATATTCAACATCCGTCATCTTGATCAATAGGACTTAATTTATGGCACACAATGGCGGATAGACAATACCTTGGCGACGGCATCTTTGAGAGAGCGTGCTACGTAGTCAGGATTTGAGGGTTTCTCTGCAAGATTATAATCATGGTCGATGAAAATTGTATAACACCCTACGGCGGCACCTGCGGTCATATCGCCTTTGCGGTCACCGATCATAAAACTTGCAGATAAATCTATATCCAGATTTTGTGCGGCCCTCTGCAACATGCCCGGTTTGGGTTTGCGGCAATCACACCCCTGTTTTTGAGAATGGTAACAACAGTATATTTCATCCACCGGCAGCACTTCGCGTAAACGCTCATGCATGGTTTCGACAACGCGGCGCTCGGTAACTCCGTTTCCCACATCGGGCTGGTTTGTCACCACAACCAGTTTAAATGCCTCGGCTTTAAGGCTACCCAGGAGGCCTTGCGCATTGTCATAGATATGAAACTGCTCGATGTTCGTTGGTGCGTAGGGTTTGCCGTCCCTGACCTCACTGTGGTTCAGCACACCATCACGATCAAAAAACACGGCCCTGTTTATGGACATTAACGATGCTTTCTACCAGGTCGTGGCTTGAATTTGTAATTTGGGGTGAGAAACCAGACAGTGCCAGATCACGGCATGAAAGGCTTCCGTATGGGGTGTCACCAGATCACCATCCACGGTTGGCACGACGATAATGCAATCACCCAGTTGGGCCGCATACCCTCCATCCCGGCCGACTACACCGTAGATTTCCGCTCCGACAGTTTTTGCTAAATCAAGCGCGTTAACCAGGCCAACGCTGACATTTTTGTCCACATTACCGCCACCCACTGAGAAGATAAACAAGCCATCGCGGGGTCCGAGGCGGCTGATCTTCAGCCATTCTACAAACACCGTTTCCCAACCGTCATCATTAGTGCGCGCGCTTAACTCGGCAACGTTATCGGTTGGTGCGTAAGCCTCAATGCCACATAATTTACGAAAATCATTAACTGCGTGGGATGCGTTAGCCGCACTGCCACCAACGCCCAGGACAAACAATCTGCCTTGTTGCTCGCGCAGCCTGACAAGATTGTTGACCAGCTTTTCCAGGGCTTTCTGGTCAATCCTGTCTGCGATCATGGCGACTTGATTGAAATATTTACTGGTATGTGACATTCAACCCCTCTGAATTATAACCACGTTAGTCGGTGTTATTATCTTATTTGGAACACTGGGTGAAAATATCGCACAGTGCAATAGGCAATATGCTTGTTAAAATATCAGCGTATCAGGACAGGGCACCGAGTTTGACCAAAATCCGTCTGCATTCGCGTTTCAGTTTATAGGGTATGGCCTTGATACCGGTTGGGCGGTCTTTGTTCATGACCTCTTTAACGCCTTTTAATTTGGCGTCCGGGTAGTGTTTGGCAATATGCTTGAGTGCGATTTCATCCAGTTGGTCCGAGCCGTAGGTAAAAAATACATGCAGCCCGTTTTTCATGCATGAGCCACATAAGCTGTGGCGGTATCGTTGCTCTTGTAATTCACTAAGAGGGGTATCGAGAAACGAACCGATTTTGTATTTGCTTTGATCGAAGGCCGTACAGCAAAGCATCACGTCACCAGTGGCGGTAATGGCCATTTGCTGGGCGCGCAAGGGGCATGGCTGGTGGGGTGCGTTTTTCGATGCTTTTACCGCGTCGCTCAGCGGCAGCGCCAGACTGTCGATGGTCTTTTGATCTTCTGCGTTAATTTCCACATCGATAGCGTCGCTGTCGGTAAAGGCCAGCATCTTTTCCAGTGGCATGAGGTATGACCAGGCCGGTTCAAATTCAAAACCGAGGGATTGCGCATAGGCCTGCATCAAAGCCTCGTCTTCATGATTGCCCAGATAACGGTGATAGGCGATCACCAGCCGCGTGGTGCTGCCAGCACGTTGTTTTGCGCGGGCGACCTCGGCCATGTTTTGTTTGACCAGCTCGATGTCTCCCCGCCGATGGGTTTTGCCGTAGACTTCCTGGGTAAAGCCCGACAGCGAAACCTTTAACATGCTGGGGTTGGCTTCCATGATGCCGTCAATATTGGTGATCAGGTTTAAATTGGTACTCAATCCGCATGGCACCCCGTAGGAGCGCACGACCCTGATCATCTCCGGCAGGTTGGGGTGCAGGAACGGTTCGGTCCAGTTGTAAAGGTAGACACCATACACGCGGCATTCCGATGTGGCCTTGGCCATGATGCGATCGAGCATCTCCGGTCGCATGTATTTTTCCGATGTCCTGGCCTCGCTCAGGTTGCCGACCGGACAAGACGGGCAGCGCAAATTGCAGGTTCCCACAACATCGATATCGAATTGCCATTTTGTCTTAGGGTTATGAACCCACCGCTCACGGGTTGCAGGCATAATGGTGTTGCTATCCTTGCCGTCCTGTAATGCAGTGGAAGTCGTGCCTGTCATCGTGTGATTTGCCTTTTGATTGTTTACAGATCGCCATATGGAACCGAGTGTCTACCGTGTGATTTATCATGGACTATAAGTCGTCATCGGTGTTTCGCAAACCTTTGTATGATGCCAATAATTATCTCATATGGTGATATATCGGGCCTTTGTGGGGGATATACAATATGACGAAATTATTTTTTTGATATACCCAGCCAGCGGCGCAGACGTCGGCTCAATTTATTTCGCTTGGCGGGATCAGGCCCGGGATGTTTATCGCTCCAGGCCAGTGTGGCAAGATAGTCGCGGGTTGCGGGGTCGGCCATTTGGTAGGCGTTGGTCCGGTTGTCACTGACCAGCAGGCCTTCCTGGCCTGCGGCGCGGTATGTGTTGGCGCGGTGCCAGTCTTCCTTGGCCCAGGCTTTACCAAAGCGGTCGACCACATAGGGCTGCAACCCACGGGCCAGAATTTGACGGGTCAGGCTTTGTGGCCCGGCTTCGAACAGGGACGCATGGTGTTTTTCAACCATCGGCCATATTTCAAGATCGTTCAGCAGTGCGCTTGAAATCAAAAACGCGTTGGTGCGCATGTGATAATTGGGAAATTGCATATTATCGGCGGTGGTTTCCCAACTGCCCGTTGCCCCGACGATACCGGCATCGGTTTTAGTTTTGATCACCGTGTGAAGCTTGGTTAACCAGTCCGGCGACAATATTTCGCTGAACGAATTGAGGAAACAGAAATATTGATGTTTCTGGGCCCGCGCCACATCCATATAAGGACCAATATCGAAACCCGTATCGGGTATAGGGATAGAGGTGAATTCAAGGCCGTCAAGGCAATCGAGTCCGGGTATATTTTCAGCCGCCTGGAACCCCTTGCACAAAATAATCAACTGGTGCGGCAAGATATCGGCGCAGGTGCGGTATGAGTGCACAAAACGTTTCAGGTGGACCGGGTCGTTTCCCCTTCTCAGCAAATAAACGACCGCCGTGGGGGGCTGCGTTGCGGGAGATTTATCCGCCATTTCCCCAATCCTTTTTATTTGTTTTGCTCATGTCGCCAGTACTCGATAGTTTGCTTCAGACCGTTCTGGAGACTAAGGGCGGGAGAAAAATTTAATTCATCTGTTAATCTGTCAACGTCTGCCACCAGGGCCGGTGGGTCATCGGGGCGATCGGCCATGGCATGAATTTTCAAAAGCTCTTCCCGACCCAGTACTTTGGCGATGTTCCTGGCAATAGATTTCAGGGTTTTGCCCTTTCCCGTGGCGATGTTGATGGCACCGCATAGATCGCTGGTCGCCAGTGCCGCAAAAGCCCGCCCGGCATCACGGCTGTGCATCAGATCGCGCACCTGGTTGCCTGAACTCATGGGTGTTTCATTGCCAGCCAGCAGGTTGCAGATGATGCTGGGGATAAATCTGTCGCGATGTTCATGTTCACCGTAGAGCAGGAATAAGCGGCCCCAGGCGATGCTGGCACCGTTCGCCATGGCCCGGGTAATTTCCGAGAACATGGCGTGCTTTGCCTGACCGTATGGTGTGGCTGGATGAAGCGGGGTGTCTGTTTCGCTAGCCCGGCCCGTGTGGTCGAGTGTGGTCCAGTCGTATTCGGCGCAAGAACCGGCAAATACCGCCCGCTTTCCACCGTGCTCTAAAAAGCTGTCGAGCAATTGGATACTGGCTTTCAGCCAGGGAGAATTTGTCTCGGCGTGCCAGAATTTACCATGGCTGGTTTCCCAGGCCAGATGGATTAAAACATCCGGTCGGGTCTGGGCGATCAGGCGTTGGGGTGCGCCGGGCTCAAGCAGGTCTGTTTTATGTCCACCGGCTCGCCCTGCGACGATGACCTCAAATCCCTGGTCGAGCAGATTACGGGTCGTGTGTCTGCCGATAAAGCCGTTACCGCCGGTGATCAGGACACGGTTCATGTTTGTATAAAATCCGGGTAACTGGCATCGCGATCGCCCATGGTGACGGGCTTAATGGGCCAGTCGATGGCAAAGGCCGGATCATTCCATCGCACGCCACACGCCAGATCGGCAACATAGTGTTCACCCATCAGATATAAAAGTTCCGTGTCATCGTGCAGGGAGATAAATCCGTGGGCACAGCCGCCGGGGATCAGCATGGCGATTTTGTTTTCCGCACTGAGTTCACGGCCAAACCATGTCAGGTAGCTTGCGGACCCTTGGCGCAAGTCAACCACAACATCCCATACCGCGCCGCGAATGCAGCGAACCATTTTAGGGTCGGGCTTGGGCTCGCCTTGATAGTGCAGTCCGCGCAGGGTGCCTCGTTTTGTATTTTGCGAGATGTTGGTCTGGCAAACGTGAAATGGAGTGTCGGCTTCCTGGTTTTCGAATTCGCAAAACGTTCGGGCAAAATATCCCCGTTCATCGGCGTGCGGTGTCGTCTTGACAACCAGTAATCCGGCAATGGGGGTTTTTGAAAATTGCATCAGAAAATTTCAAGCTCTGGTATGGCAACGACAAACTGTCCACCCCATTGTCGCACATGATCCATGGAAGATGAAATTTCCTGTCGCAGGTTCCAGGGCAAAATTAGAATATAATCCGGTTTTTGATTATCAAGCTCCTGGGGTGATATCACCGCAATGCGGCTGCCGGGCAGTAGGGTTCCCTGTTTATGCGGATTGGCATCGGCCACACAAGTGATCAGGTCTGGTGTGACACGGGAAAAATTCAGCAAAGTATTGCCCTTGGCCGCGGCACCATATGCGGCAACGGTTTTACCATGATCATGAGCACCATGCAGAAAGCCAAGCAAATCATCACGAATTTTAGCAACCCGCGGGGCAAAACCCTGATAGGATTCCAGTCGGTTTATGCCAGCGGTGGCTTCCTGGTGGCGAACTTTTTCCAGCCCGTCACAAACTTCGTAGTCGGCCCCGGCGAGGCAAGCCCAGACACGCAAGGATCCGCCATGGGTTGGCAGGCCTTCCACATCGAAAACCCGCATACCGTGACGCTCAAAACATTGTTCGACGGCATAAAGCGACAGGTAGGAAAAGTGTTCGTGATAAATCGTATCGAACTGGGTCTCGGCCATTAATGACAGCAAATGGGGAAACTCAAATGTTGCCACACCCTGTGGCTTGAGAATCTCGGCGAAGCCGGCGACGAAATCATTGATGTCGGGAACGTGGGCCAGAACATTATTGGCCGCGGTAAGATCAGCCGCGCCATATTGTGAGCGCAAATCCCTGGCGGTTTGATGACCAAAAAAAGCAACCTCGGTGCGGACACCTTTTTGTTCGGCCTCAAGGGCGATATTGGCGGCGGGCTCGACCCCGAGAACGGGAATATCCATGGCGACAAAATGTTGCAGCAAATAACCATCATTGGAAGCAACTTCAACGACCAGGCTGTCCGGTGACAAATTCAGACGTCGGGCGGCCATGGTTGCATAGTTTTTTGCGTGGCTGACCCAGCTCGTTGAGAAGGATGAAAAATAGGCGTAGTGAGAAAAAATTTTATCCGGCGGCACGGCGTCGGCGACCTGAACAAGGAAGCAGTTGCTGCAAACTCTGGCATGAAGCGGGTAACAGGCATCTTGTGAGGCTGCATCCTCCGGGCTGACATAGGAATTGGCCAAGGGGGTCTCGCCCAGATCAATAAATGTTTCCAGGCCCGTTGAGGCACAAAACCGACAGGTTTCTGAGGTCATATTATGCTGCATTGTTGATGAGTGATTGATAGGTACTGATTTGGTTATTGCTCAGGGATTTCATATCCTGACCGGACGCCAGGGCATTAAACCAGTCCGTTACCCAGGCAATGGTTGTTTCCAGATCCAGTCGGGGCTGCCAGCCCAGGGTTTCTCCGGCCAAGGTAACGTCGATCCCCAGGGCATGAGCTTCTTCCGGATTGCTGCCCTGATCCTGCTGCCAGCCGGTTTTGGCGGCACGCGCCTTGAGGTACATATCGACCACGGTTTCCACCGTAGCACTGCTGTGGGGACCAAAGTTGAGGGCTGGCGGCAGGCTGGCGCCCTGAACCATGGCCTGGGCATACATCAAATAGCCTGCCAGGGGTTCCAGCACGTGTTGCCAGGGCCGGGTTGCCAGCGGGTTGCGTATAATGACGGCTTGTCGGGCAGCAACGGCGGCCTCCACGTCCTTTAATAATCTATCGGGCGACCAGTCGCCGCCACCGACCACGTTTCCGGCCCGCGCGGTTGAAACTTTTATTCCCCGGGCCTCGAAAAAACTGCGACGATAGCTATGGCTGATAATATCCTGACAGCCTTTTGACGCACTGTAAGGATCAGAGCCACCCAGATGGTCCTGTTCGCGAAATGCCGCGCCTGCATTGTTGTTTTCGTACACCTTGTCGCTGGTGATAACCAAAACGGCTTTCAGGTCCGGGCTGTTACGCAAGGCTTCAAACAGATTAACGGTACCCATAATATTGGTGGAAAACGTCTCCACCGGATCATCGTAACTTCGCCGGACCACGGCCTGGGCCGCCATGTGGATAACGATCTCGGGCCGGCTTTGTTGGAGTGCGGCTATAATTTCTGCGGGCTCGCGCAGGTCGCCGATTTCTGCCGGGCTATGGTGGCCGTTGCTTAACAAGTCATGCAGACTGGGATCGGTGGCGGGGGCTAGGGAGAATCCGGTGACATGGGCACCCAGGTTTCTAAGCCATTGTGCCAGCCAGGCGCCTTTGAATCCGGTATGCCCGGTTAGCAGGACCCGTCGGTCTGCCCAAAATACCGGGTCGATCATGACCACACTTTCCAGGGTGCCTGACCGGATTGCCATAGATTTTCCAGTTCTGTTTTTTCGCGCAAGGTGTCCATGGGTTGCCAGAAACCATCATGATTGTAGGCATTGAGCTGCCCCGTTTTGGCCAGCTCACGTAAAGGGCCCTGCTCAAAAACCGTGTTGTCGTCTTCGATTAAGTCCAGCACAGGTGGCTCGCAGACAAAAAATCCACCATTGATGCGGCCTCCATCGCCTTGGGGTTTTTCGGTAAATTCTATGACCCGGTCGTCTTCAATAACCGTAGCACCAAAACGCCCCGGTGGTGAAACGGCCGTCATGGTGGCCTTGTTACCGTGTTGTTTGTGGAAGGCAATGCTGGCGGTAATATCTATATCACCCACGCCATCGCCATAGGTCAGGCAAAAAGGTTCTTTGTCGTCCAGGTATCTGGCAACTCGCTTGATGCGTCCGCCGGTCATTGTGTCCATGCCGGTATCGACCAGCGTAATGCGCCAGGGTTCGGCTTTTGTCAGATGATAGTCGTGGGTATTGTTAACCATATCGATGGTCACATCAGCGTTGTGCAGGAAATAATTGGCAAAATATTCCTTGATCATATAACCCTTGTATCCCAGGCAGATGATGAATTCATTGATGTCGTGGGCACTGTAAATTTTCATGATATGCCACAAGATAGGATGCCCGCCAATCTCGACCATGGGCTTGGGTTTCATGGTGGTTTCTTCCGCCAGCCTGCTGCCGAGGCCCCCTGCTAATATTACAGCCTTCATATTTTTTCCTGACATCGTATTCAGCTTTTTGGAACCCGGGATGCCCGGATACCTATTACATAAGCAATCATGCCCATACAGCGCGCGGCATCACGCCGTGCCTTTTGCCACTTGAATATTAAACCATATGCCAATGTCTTAAAGGCAAATTTTGGGGCGTTCATTATAAAAACCCCCCACATGGACAAACGACCCTTGAATTTGTTTTCATAATAAAGCCGGGACCAGGACATGTGCCAGAACTTCTCCCAGTGATAACCCGGTGTGGCCGGTATGGAACCACCGCCCACATGGGTTAATGCGGCTCGCGGATCAAATACCAGGCTGTAACCGGCCCGTCTGGCCTGCATACACATGTCTTCGTCTTCGAAGTACAGAAAATATTCCCGGTCGAAATAATTGATATCGCGCAAACAGGTCATGCGGGCGAAAATAACCGCACCCGACAGCGAGTCTGCACAGAGCGGGCCTTCGGGAATAATGCTGTCATCGCGTCGGCCAAAGCGTGTTCGTTTGTGAATTTCCACGTCATAGGAAATTTCCACACTGCCATCGGGGTTGAGAACCTTGGGACCAAACAATCCGGCCTCGGGGTACTGGTCGGCGGTTTCCTGTAATTGTTTTATGGTGTCAGGTTCAATGATGGTGTCAGGGTTAATCAACAGGGCAAACTCTGTGGTGAGCGTTTTTAAAGCCACATTCATGCCATTGCCGTAACCGAGCCCGATAGGATTTTTATAGATTACGGCATCGCGGCGCAAACCTTCGATGATATCCAGAGTGTTATCCCGGGACGCATTATCAACCACGATTAACGGCAGATCGTCCGGTAACGAGCGCAGCATGTCGCCGATCACAGCGTCACTGTTATGAGTTACAACGATTGCTGTGACGCGGTTGTCACGGTTCATAATGGACTGCCTCATCTTGTATGGGTAAAAAATGATCATGTTTTCGTAGGTGCGCGCATCATAATCCGTTAAACTGTCCTCTGCAATTGAAGATATTTCAAATATATCAAGAGGTTATAAGCTGAATGGTAGAAAGAGCCGCAATTAAAAAATCTGTCCTGCTCGCCTGGTGTTCCTTTGACTGGGCAAATTCAGCCTTTCCCACCGTAATAACCACCTTTGTTTTCGCCGCCTATTTCACCAAGGGTGTCAGCGTGGATGTGACGACGGGCACGGCGCATTGGGGATATGCCATGTCTATTTCGGCGTTGATCGTTGCCGTATTAGCACCCATTTTGGGGGCCATCGCCGATCATGGCGGGCGGCGCAAGCCCTGGCTTGCGGTGTTTACACTGATTTGTGTGCTTGCCAGCGCGGCCCTTTGGACGGTCGAACCGAACGCGTCCTTTGCCCTGCTGGGGTTGGTTCTGGTGGTTGTTGCCAATACTGCTTTCGAGACCGGTATGGTATTTTACAACGCCATGTTGCCCGAGATCGCCCCGCCGGGGAAAATCGGCAGGCTGTCGGGCTGGGGCTGGGGGTTCGGATATTTCGGCGGGTTGAGCTGTCTCGCTTTGGTGCTGGTCGGCTTTGTGCAGGCCGATACACCGTGGTTTGGATTATCCAAAGATGCAGCGGAACATTTGCGGATAACCGGTCCGGTGGTCGCGGTGTGGTTCGGGCTTTTTTGTTTGCCGTTGTTTTTTATGGTTCCCGACCGCCCTAAAGGGACCTTGTCTATGGGTGAGGCGACCCGCCGGGGCCTGAAATCCCTGATCGGGACACTGCGCCGGGTACGTGAGCATGGCATGATGGTACGGTTTTTGATCGCCCGGATGATTTATGTGGACGGGTTGAATACCCTGTTTGCCTTTGGCGGGATTTATGCCGTTGGCACGTTCGGGCTGAGTTTTGAAGAGTTGATCCTGTTCGGCATCGCCATGAACGTGACCGCTGGTCTCGGTGCGCTGGCTTTTGCCTGGGCCGATGACCGGTTTGGCCCAAAGGTGGTGATCATGATTTCTGTTACGGGTTTAAGCCTGCTCGGCCTTGCCTTGGTGCTGGCTCAAACCAAGACCATGTTCTGGGTGTTCGGCTTGCCGTTGGGTATTTTTGTCGGCCCCGCCCAATCGGCCAGCCGCTCGCTGATGGCGCGGTTGGCCCCGGCGGAACTGCGCACGGAAATGTTCGGGCTGTTCGCCCTGTCGGGCAAGGCCACAGCTTTCCTGGGCCCGGCCCTGCTGGCAGTTGTCACTGAGGCCACAGGATCGCAGCGCTGGGGTATGGCGACGATCCTGGGTTTCTTTATTCTCGGGCTGATCCTCATGCGCGGCGTATCTGATAAGAAATAATCAGTGTTTGAAATGCCGCATCCCGGAAAATACCATAGCCAGGCCCCGTTCATCGGCCGCCGCAATGACTTCGTCATCGCGCATGGAACCGCCCGGTTGAATGATCGCCGTGGCACCGGCTTCGGCCGCTGCAATCAAGCCATCGGCGAAGGGAAAAAAGGCGTCCGAGGCAACGACCGAACCGATGGCCGGGCTTTCGGTGAGATCGGCTGCGAGGCCTTGTTCCTGGGCCTTCCAGGCTGCAATGCGTGAGGAGTCAATGCGGCTCATCTGCCCCGCACCAATGCCGACGGTAGCGCCGTCCTTGACGTAGATGATGGCATTTGATTTCACGTGTTTGCAGACCGTAAAGGCAAACAACAGATCGGCCATCTCCTTGTCGCTGGGCGCCCGTTTGGTGACGACCTTAAGGTCTTCATCGGTCAGCTCGTTATCGCGTTTTTGCAACAAGATGCCACCGGAAAGGGTGCGAATGGTCATGCCCGGTGTGGTTGGATCAGCCATTGCGCCGGTCAGCAACAGGCGCAGGTTTTGTTTTGCCGCAATAATGGTGCGGGCTTCTTCATCGGCGTCGGGCGCGATAATAACCTCGGTAAAAATCTTGGTAATTTTTCTGGCTGCCGCACCGTCGAGGGTCCGGTTCAGTGCAATAATGCCACCGAAGGCGCTGGTCTGATCACACTGTAAGGCTCGCTCATAGGCTTCCAGCAAGTTAGCCCCATGGGCGACACCACACGGGTTGGCGTGTTTGATAATGGCACAGGTCGGTCGGCCGGAAAACTCCGAGACCAGCTCGAAGGCCGCGTCGGTATCATTGAGGTTGTTGTAACTTAACTCCTTGCCTTGCAACTGGGCTGCCGTGGCAACCCCCGGGCGGTGCTCGCCGGTGGTATAGAAGGCGGCGGACTGGTGCGGGTTCTCGCCATAGCGCAGGTGTTGTTTCAAGGCACCGCTCACCACAATGCGGTGGGGGAAGGTATCATCGACCTGATCGGCGAACCAGGTGGAAATCGCCGCATCATAAGATCCGGTTCGTGCATAGGCCGTGGCGGCCAGTTTTTTGCGGAAGGCCGATGTGGTGGCGCCATCGTGGGCATCCATCTCGGCCATTACACGGTGATAGTCGTCGGGGTCAACGACCACGGAAACATCCCTGTGATTTTTGGCTGCTGCCCGGATCATGGCCGGGCCACCGATGTCGATATTTTCGATACAGGTATCGAAATCGGCTCCTGACGCAACGGTTTGCACAAACGGGTAGAGGTTTACGACCAGCATATCGATGGGCTTGATGCCATGTTCTGCCATGGACTTGACGTGTTCGTCGTTGTCACGAATAGCTAGCAATCCTCCGTGGATGGAGGGCTGCAAGGTTTTTACCCGGCCATCCATTATTTCCGGGAAGCCCGTATGGTCGGCGACCTCAATAACCGGAACCCCGGCATCACGCAGAGCTTTTGCCGAGCCGCCGGTGGATAGAATCTCGACGTTTTTCTCGGCCAGATATTGACCCAATTCGATCATACCGGATTTATCGGAAACGGATATTAGAGCACGCTTGATCTTGCCAGACACGGGGCTTTTCCTTTTTCTTTCAGGGTTTATGGACGGTTTGTGGTACAGGTTTCGTTATTGGTTTGGGCACGGTGGCCTCCGGGACCATTTCTGCCAATAGTGTGCGAACGGTATTTTCATCACCCGCCTTGCATCCGGCTTGCAGTTTACCCAGCATATGACGTATTTCATCCATGGCCGTTACACGAGGTGCGGCCAGAAAAATGCTCTCAGACTGGGTTTGAATATGATTTTCGCCCGCATGAAAAACTTCTTCAAAAAGCTTTTCACCAGGGCGCAAGCCAGTAATGGTGATGGGAATATCAACATCGGGCTCAAACCCGGCCAGCCGGATCATCTGTTGTGCCAGGTCAAGAATTTTTACCGGCTCGCCCATATCGAGAACGAAGATCTTGCCATCTTCGTTGCTGCCGGGCCGGGACTTGGACGAGGCCAGCAAAATTAATTCAACGGCTTCGCGAATGGTCATGAAATACCGCGTCATTTCCACATCGGTTACGGTCAGGGGTCCACCCTTTTCCAACTGCTTTTGAAATAGTGGAACCACCGAGCCTGTGGAACCCAGCACGTTGCCAAATCGTACGGTTACAAAATTAGTGAGCGTGTCGCCATGATTGGCGATGTCGAGGGCCTGACAATATTGTTCGGCAATGCGTTTGGACGCCCCCATCACGTTGGTCGGATTGATCGCCTTGTCGGTCGATATCTGGACCATGGTCATGACGCCATGGCGCACACAGGCATCGGCCACATTGATGGTGCCAAACACATTAGTTGCCACCCCCTCGCAGCAATTTTCCTCGACTAGTGGCACGTGTTTGAGGGCGGCTGCGTGAAACACCAGTTCTGGTTTGAACTGGGAAAAAACCTGTTCCAGACGCAAGGCATCACGAACATCGGTGATCACCGGTTGTCGATCGAGCGCCGGGTGATTAACGGAAACTTCCATGTCGATGGTATAAAGGGCGTATTCGGAATTTTCCAACAAGGTAATCACGGCAGGCTCGAAGGCGGAAATCTGGCGGGCCAGTTCGCTGCCGATGCTGCCGCCGGCCCCGGTGACGAGCACTTTGCGACCTTTGATAAGTGACGCCATGGCCTCGCGGTCCAGATTGGCCTGGGGACGCCCGAGCAGGTCTTCAACATCGATGGGCCGGATTTCAATTTTGTCCGGATCGCCGGATTTAAATTCGGTAACATCGGGCATTCGTGCGATGGTCAGCCCCAGTTCTGTGGCCTGATCAAACAGCCGACGCACGAGTGCGCCATCAAAGCTGTCTGTGGTCAGGATCAACCGCTGGGGTTTTTCATCCGTTTTGCTCATAGACGAAATAGCCCGGGGCAGGTTTTCAAGGGTGTCGATAACACTGACGCCGTGAATTTGCTGGCCCACGCGACGGTCTTTTTCGGCCAGAATGCCAACAACACGGTATTGCGAATTACCAAAGCGCGACAGGCTGCGAATAAAAATATCGGCCCCATCGCCGGCCCCGACGAGCAGAACGGGGATCCGGCGTTTGCCATCGGGCATATTCTTAAATTCTAGGCGACGGTCGCGAACAATCCGGTAGGCCAGCCTGGGTCCACCCAGCATGGCCATTAATACCAGCCAGTTGATTAACGGAAGAGAACGCGGCAGGTCTTCCAGCCGGGTCCATAAAAACATGACCAGGATAAAGATCAGTAAAGTCAGGCTGACCGCGCGCGCCAATGCGGCTAAATCACGAATGGATGCATAGCGCCAGATGCCGCGATAAAGTCCGGTATACCAATAGATGACAGCCCCGGTGCAAACCAGTGTACTGGCGCCCAAATACAGGTTATCGGGCGATAACAGAAAAATATCAGAGCCTATCCTGAGGTACAGGGCAATGGCGAATGACAGCGCCGTCATGACGATGTCATGAGCATAGGCAATCATTCCCCGGGCATTGATACGTCTCAACATTTTAATATTCCACGGTCATCTATGAATGTTTGTATCATGCTGAGCACAGGCGTCTAGTCTGGCTGTTTTGTATGGTTGGTATTAATCAAGGCCGGTATTAATCATGGGTGGTGTCTGATCGGGCGGCCAGACAGATTGCCGTCGCCGTAACAAAAGTAACTTGCCACCATGAAGCCCAGTATGAAAAGTTAAACAAACTGGATGTCCAGAAAACGGCCCAGACTAAAATGGCACATAACAGGGCATTATCTCCACTGTGAAGATAATCCCGTATCATGGTAACCGTTTTATAGGCGATGGCGGTTATCATGGCTGTAAACCCTATAATACCGGTTTCGACCAGAACTTCTATCATCCAGTTATGGGGGTGAAAAGGCAGAACTCCGGCGTTTGTGCCGGGGATAATGTCGCGGGCACCAGACAGTTTATCGATGGCGTTAATGCCGGTACCAAACCAGCGAAATCCTTCGCCTGCCGACAGGGCAAATTGCCAGATTTCCTGGCGGTGCCAATCAACCAGCCAGTGTGGAAGGTAGAGTTCAAACGGAAGGTTCGTTGGTGTCCCGCGTGTTGATTGCAGCCAATAAAGAATGGCCCAGATGCTTGCGACCGCACAGACGAACATGACCGTAGTCAGCTTCCATGATTTTTGCCGCCAGGTTATTAACAACCCGGCCATAACGATCAGCCCAATAACCCCGGCCATGGCGGCGCGGCTACCGGTTTGATAGATAATAAATAAAAACCCTGCCGTTACCATTAAGGCGGCCAGTTGCCAGGGCCCTTTAAACCGCCAACCGACCCACAAGACCATGGGGATTAGAAGGGCCGCCGTCGAGGCCGAGGATTTAAAGCCACTTTTTACGTCCGTTATGGTCCAGCCATCGAAATGGATCAGGCCATAGAGTTCCGGCAGAAACGTCAGATTAATGACGGCCAGCAGAATTAACAGGACGGCACTAACCAGGAGGCTTTTTAAGGCCAGGTCAGCTAATCTTTTATCGTGTGCCATGGCGGACCATACCAGTACGGCGCAGACAAGAAATATTAATGACCGACCAATGGTTTCCAGTGACTCCAGCGGTATAGGGGACGCCGTTATATTGGGTGTCCAGGCTATGAAAACGGCCATTATCAAATACCCGGGCATGGTAAATATCAGCCCTTTGACCAGCTCGAAACATTGCTTGCGATCAGGTAGAAAAGAATAGAGCAAAACCGCTATAATCAGTGCGGCCCCCATGGGTGTTCGACCAATAAAAATCAATGGCAGGCTTATACCTGTCAGCACGGCAATTGTTTTTTCAAGAAACGTTAAGGGTGTTGCCTGATTGTGGATCATCACTTGTCTCGAGACTGGCGGGGTAAATTGTCGATGGTTAAGAAGTATGCTTCTTATATGTAAACATCCATAAGAGCGCAATGATTGTAATGCCCGAAATAACAAGGCCTGTAACGCGAGAACCTGCAACGGCGTAAATCGCGCAGCCTATTAAAATTGTATTGGTTATGATAATGGCGCCACAAACCCGTGTATGGCTCATGCCGGACTGAACCGCTTTTTGATAATAGTGCTCGTTGTGAGCCTGCCAGATACGCTTTCCTTGCACCATGCGTTTTATCAAGGTCAGGGTGGCGTCGGCCAGGTAATACCCGGGCAATATCAGGGCGGCGGCCCACGCACCATTATATGCCAGTGACAGCAGTAGCCATCCCAACAGGAAACCCAGGGGGGCACTGCCCACATCGCCCAGGAATATTTTGGCCGGATGCCAGTTCCAGAACAGAAAACCCAGAGAAGCACCGACGATAACCGACCCGAAGGGCAGTAACCCGGTCTGCGGTGTGGCGCCGAGCAGGCCAATCAGACAAACGCCGATACCAATGGACATGGCCTGGACACCTGAAATGCCATCGATGCCATCCATAAAATTAAAAAGATTGATAAACCAGACCCAGGCCAAGGCGGCAAAGACCTTATCCAGAAATGGCGGTAATAACCCCTGCCAGACCAAACTATCGTCCGGCATGAAATACAAGGCTACCGTGACGGCGATCAAGTGAGTGGCCAGCCTGAATAGTGCCGACAGGTTTCGTAGGTCATCGATCCAGGAGACACCTGCGATAACCAGAGCTATCGCCGAGATTATCAGAATTTCAAAATTATAGTGAGTTTCCGACAATCGTTGGAGGATAACCCAGATGATTGTTATGACAGGAATGATAACCAAGCCTGCGCCTTTGAGGGTCGGTGTTGTATGGCTTGATCGGTGGTTTGGGTGATCCAATATTGCCCGTTTTTTGAGATAGGCAATTAACAGCGGCATTCCAGCAGCAACACATGAAAAGGAGATAAAAAAGGGTATTAATACAAGATGCCAGTCCATAGGGCTGGTATAGCGGACAATATGGGAAATGGAAATAAATAGTTCTTAATTGTCAGTTGTTGTGGCGATGGAATAACCAGATAATGCCACCGAGCACACTGTAGGCCGCCATGAGCAAGCCAAACAAAACAGACAGGGTGAACGCATCGGCTTCGGATATGCCTGCCATGGAGAGGGTCACGACCATTGTGGCTTCCCGGACCCCCCAGCCAGCTATTGAAATGGGTAAGGCGGATATTAATATGGCAGGAGGAATGAGGACGAGGGCGTCCGTCAGCCCGAGATTAATTCCAAGTGATTGCGCGCATTGATACGCAAACAAACTCAGCAGGATATTTCCAAATAATCCGAAGAAAAGAGACTTTGAAGCAAAAACGGGTGAGAAAAACAAGGCTTTCGCGTCACTGGCAAGGTTAAAAAATCCCTGAATTATTTTCCACCGATTTAAGGATTCAGGGAAGCGGTCAAACTGTGTCAGAACGATAATTCCCGTCATCATGATTAAACTGAGAAACGGAAAAATGTAATGGATTGCCGAATTATCCGCTGGTATGGCCATGAAAGGCTGAACGAGCGTTACAAGAAAGATCAGGCATGCAAGGGTTACGATCCGTTCAAGAATGATGCCATTTACAGCGACCGTGAGTGTGGCACCTGCTTTATGAATGATATAAATTCTTACGGCATCACCGCCGATGGTAGAGGGCAGGGTTTGGTTGAAGAAGCTGCCCATGTATTGAATTTTGAAAATCAAATTAAATGAATAGTATCGGTCAATCGCGCCAAGGATCGTATTCCATCTTGCCGTGTTGTTAATCAGTAAGAAGACAAAACACAGGGCGGTAAGGGCCACATGGGACCAGTTGAGGTCACTTAGTTTGGTACCGATTTGATTAAGATCGAACTTCGAGGTGAGAAAACTTATCAAGACCGCAGATATCAGAAATTTTACGGCAATAAAAAGGATGTTTCTATTCATTGATTTGTGTAAATTTCCGTTGATATTTATTATAAGTATCCTATCAGTAATATACACGGGCATTTTACTCAGGCAAGACACGGCACAGTGCAGGAAAGGCCGATAATTTGGCTGGACCTACTCGTTGAAGCGATTTACCTATAGGCATCTCATAGAGGATGACTTGATGAACAATAATCGCCAGATTTCTATTATCGGATTGGGATACGTAGGCCTTCCCGCTGCTGTGGCTTTTGCCCGCGCCGGGCAGAAGGTTGTTGCATTCGATATTGATAAAGGCCGTATTAATGAACTTAAGTCCGGCCAAGACAGGACCAATGAGGTCTCGGCTGAAGATTTAAGGTCATCAGCATTATATCTGACGATTGACCCGGGTGATTTGCAAAAAGCTGATTTTCATATTGTTACGGTGCCGACACCCATAGATACATCTCGTCGCCCTGATTTATCTCCTTTGTTATCGGCTAGTCATACAGTTGGTAAAATCCTTAAAAAAGGCGATGTCGTTGTTTACGAGTCCACCGTTTATCCTGGTGCAACCGAGGAAGAGTGTATTCCCATACTCGAAGCTGAATCCGGGTTAAATTTTGGCACTGATTTTAGTGTCGGATATTCACCGGAGCGGATAAATCCCGGAGACAGGGAGCATCGCTTTGAGACGATTATGAAAGTCGTTTCTGGCTCAGATGCCGCCACCCTCGATATTGTTGCAAATGTCTATGGTAGCGTTGTAACCGCTGGAATTCATCGTGCACCAAATATTCGCACGGCTGAGGCGGCCAAGGTTATTGAAAATACCCAGCGTGATATCAATATTGCGCTGATGAACGAACTTGCCATGATATTCCATAAACTCGGTATTGATACGCGAGATGTTTTGGAAGCCGCAGGAACAAAATGGAATTTTCTGCCCTTTGTTCCCGGTCTCGTTGGCGGCCATTGTATCGGGGTGGATCCGTATTATCTGACGTACCGTGCAGAACGCGAAAATTATAATCCCCAGGTGATATTGGCGGGGCGGCGAATTAACGACGGCATGGGTGTTTATGTTGCGGGTGAACTGGTTAAACGTTTATTTCGCAACGGAAAAGCTTCAACCAACCTGATTGTTACGATTATGGGCGTAACGTTTAAAGAAGATGTACCTGACGTTCGAAATAGTAAAATTATTGATATTATTAATGAACTGAAGACATACGGTATTATAGTGCAGGTTATCGACCCTGTTGCGGATTCAACCATTGTACACAAGGTGTTGGATATAAAATTAAGTAATATTTCAGATTTAGCCCCCGCCGATGCTGTGGTTGTCGGTGTATCGCATGAGGAATACAAGGACGGTGGGTGGCCTTTTGTCACTGGATTATTGAAAAATAATTGTGGAATTATCTGCGACATAAAGGGTCTGTTGGAGCGTAAAAGCCTTCCCGATGGTATTGATCTTTGGCGTCTATAGCTCACAAACAGAGAAAGCCAAAGGTTCTCTTTGTTGTAGCCGAGGACTGGGCCTTTGTTTCACATCGCTTGCCCATGGCACGCGCCGCCGCTGATTTGGGTTGCGAGGTGGCAGTCGTCACACGACTCTGCGAACATCAGAAAATTATTGAAGATGCAGGGATTCGCGTTATTCCGTTTTCGTTTGAGAGGCGAAACCTGAACCCTCTAAAAGAGCTTCTGACTGTTTTCCGGCTCGCCGCTGTCTTTCGCAGAGAAAAGCCTGACATCGTGCATAATGTTGCTGTTAAACTGGTTTTGGATGGGACTCTTGCCGCCCTGTTCAGTCCTGTTGGGCATGTGGTGAATTCATTTATCGGGATGGGTGTCATTTTCACCGGCCAAAATGATCGCGAATTATTACGCAGCATACTGCCTGTTATCTTTCGGTCTTTGATGCGATCAAAAAATGTTTATACAATCGTTCAAAACAAGGATGATTTGTCACTGCTCGAGACTTTGAAAATTTCTATTAAAGAACGAACCGTCCTGATCAGGGGTTCGGGCGTTGATTTGGTATTGTTCTCTCAAACACCCGAACCCGATACGCCCGTTCGTGTTGTCATGGTGAGCCGGTTGTTGTGGGACAAGGGTATCGGAGAACTGGTTGAGGCGGCGCGATTGTTAAAACAGCGCGGGTGTTCTGCCAGGGTTCGTATCGTTGGGTCACCTGATCCCGGAAACCCCAAAACGGTTGATGAGAAGACGCTATCGTGTTGGCAAGCAGAAGGCATCATCGAATTTTCGGGCCAAAATAATGAGATTGCCAAGGTTTGGGCGAGCTCCCATATTGCCGTACTGCCGTCATATCGCGAAGGGCTGCCCATGAGTTTACTTGAGGCCGCATCCTGTGGGCGTCCGTTGATAGCCACGGATGTGCCGGGCTGTCGTGAATTGGTCAAGGATGGCGTAAACGGTATTTTGGTACCGGCCTATGATGCATCAGCCCTTGCTGATGCGATCGAAACGCTGGTTAATGATCGGACTTTGCGAAAAAATATGGGACAACAAGCCCGCACCATGGTTGAGGCTGACTATTCGTCTGTTGTGGTGATGGAAAAAATCAAAGAGTTATATGCTCAGTTACTGGATGTAGATTTCAAAAGATTATCAAAATAGGTAATGGTTTTTTTCAAACCATCTTCCAAGGCAACATGGGGTTCCCAATCTAGGGTGTTGCGGGCCTTGGTAATGTCTGGCTGACGCTGTTTCGGATCATCTTCTGGCAAAGGGTGATAGTTCAGCTCTACCGATGTGCCGATGATAGAGCAGATTGTTTCGGCGAGTTGCACGATTGACATTTCCACAGGGTTCCCGAGGTTGATCGGGCCCGTGACACCGTCAGGGCTGTTCATGAGCCGAAGGAAACCTTCAATCATATCATCAACATAGCAAAAGCTGCGCGTCTGTGAACCGTCACCGTAGACCGAAATGGAATTTCCCTGAAGTGCCTGCATGATAAAGTTGGAGACCACGCGGCCATCATCGGGATGCATACGCGGGCCATAACAATTGAATATGCGGGCAACCTTGATATCGACGGCATTTTCACGGTGGTAATCGAAAACAGTGTTTCCGCACAGCGTTTACCCTCGTCATAACAGGAGCGCGGGCCAATCGGGTTTACGTTGCCCCAGTATTCTTCGGTTTGCGGGTGGCAGGTAGGATCACCGTAGACCTCCGAGGTGGAAGCCTGAAAGATGCGTGCTCCTGTCCGCTTGGCGAGGCCAAGCATGTTGATGGCACCATGGACACTGGTTTTAGTCGTTTGTACAGGGCGGCGCTGATAGTGAATGGGGCTCGCCGGGCAGGCCAGATTATAGATCTGGTCAACTTCAATATAGAGCGGGAATGTTACATCATGGCGGGTGAATTCAAACCTGGAGTTGCCTCGGAGATGTGCAATGTTGCCGCGTGTGCCGGTAAAAAAATTGTCCAGGCATAAAACTTCGCAACCTTCATTGAGCAGGCGTTCGCATAAGTGAGACCCAAGAAAACCTGCCCCACCAGTAACAAGGACGCGTTTTGGCACTAAGGTATTCATGTTATTTAGTCTCCGGTTACTTAAGAGGCGACGACTTGCTGTTGGGAAAGGATTAGAGGGGTATGACCAAAGCTTCAAGAATAATTTGTCCCTGCTCGTCTGGCATGAAGAGAGATTTTATGGGTCATGATGTTGATTTATATGGTATTTCAAGACTTCTGGTTCTGATAAATACTTGACGTTCATGGCGTGAACGCTGTATGTTCTCGTTAGAAACAAGAGGGTCTGATGCCAGAGAGTAAATACGACGGTCAAAATCGAGCCAATGTGGTTGAATCTACTCTTGAGTTGCTGGGGGCTGTGGAGGCAGGTGAGCCAACGTCACAGCGAGGCCTGGCAAAACAGCTCGGGGTTGCCCTTGGGCTGACCAATGCGATGATTAAAAGATGTACACGTATGGGGTTGCTGAAAATTAAAGAAGCCCCCGCGCGACGTTTCGCATATTATCTCACGCCTAAAGGATTTTCAGAAAAAAGCCGACTGGTTGCTGAGTATCTATCAACTTCTCTCAATTTTTTCCGCCAGGCCCGTGAAGAATATGATGAAGTCATGTTGTTTTGCGAAAATCGCACATGGGATTGTGTCGCTTTGTATGGCGCAAGCGATCTTGCTGAAATAGCTATTTTGGCTGCGGGTGCGACTACTGTAAAATTGTGCGTGGTAATCGATCCCACTTCAAACGTTGAGACAATTTGTGGCGTACCCGTGGTTCGTTCCTATGAGCAGGCATGTGAACTATTTGCCATTCAAAGTGTGGTCATTACGGATGTCAGTAACCCGCAGGTCACTTACGATATACTTCGTAAAAAAATTGACCATCGTTGCATCTTAACACCGCCTTTATTGCGTGTTAGTCGGTCCGGTGCGGAAATAACATAGGGCAAGTCGATGTTAAACTGGTACGTTGTGTATACGCAGCCATCAAAGGAGCAATTGGCCCTGCATCATTTGCAGAACCAGGGCTTTGATGTTTACATGCCGCGATATCGCAAAGAGCGTAGACACGCCAGGCGGATTGACCATGTTTTGTCACCGCTGTTTCCGCGCTATCTTTTTATTCGAATAGACCTTCAACAATGTGGATGGCGCTCTATCAACGGTACACGCGGGGTTTCCTATATCTTATCTCAGGGTGATGAACCCGTTGCTGTGCCGTCTGAAGTTATCGAAACAATCCAAAATCGAGAGAATGATGAGGGCCTGTTTACGTTTACGCCACCGAAACTGAATAAAGGCGATCGGTTTAATATTATGGACGGCGCATTTGCTGATAACATAGGGATCTTTGAAAAAATGGACGGTAGCAAACGTGTTGTTTTGCTTTTGGAACTATTAGGCCGGATCGTCAGGGTGCGCACGCCACTTAAGAGTTTGGCCGCCATATCATGAAAATTTTATCAGTGCGATTTCAAGAATGATACTTTCGACATTACGTAAAATCAGGCACGGACCGTTACGCCGTTTTGGCTGGTTTTGGGTTGGATGCGGCAATCTGTTTCGTTTCGCAATGCGTAAATCAAACCGCTGTGTGACACAGATGATCGGCGATTACGGTCCCTTCAAGCTGGATATAAAATTCGCTTTCAGCAATTTTTCCGCCTGGGGGGCTGATCGACATAATGATGGTTTTGAGGCTTGTGTGCAGATGTGCAATGACAAATTGTGCGTTCTTGATGTGGGTGCACATATTGGGCTGGTTACCCTTCCCGTCGCATCGGTTCTGGCGCCCGGCGGCAAAGTTTTCAGTTTCGAGCCTTCGCGGGCTAATCGCAACTTGCTAAAAAAACATGTTGCCCTTAATGGTTTCAGTGAAATAGTGCATATTGAAGACAAGCTTGTTGGACCGCATAATGAGACAGATATTCCGTTCTATGAAATGGATGATGCCTCCGGTATGAACTCTCAAGTCGAGAGTTCCAAAGCCGATGAATATAAAAAAACAACCAAGGACCAAATCTGCCTTGATGCGTTCTGTGAGCAACGGGACCTCTTGCCTGACATTATTAAAATTGATGTTGAGGGGGCCGAGGTTGGTGTCCTGAGAGGTGCCGAGAAATTAATTCAAAAAGCCAAGCCAGTTATATTCCTGTCTGTTCATCCCCATCAGATATCAATGATGGGTCATAGTCTTGCTGAGTTGACGGAAATATTTGACAGGATGGAGTATAGTTGTACACACGTAGATGGTACGACTGTTGAGAATTTTGCTTTGCGTGAGTATGTGCTTAAGCCTATAACCCCACACCACGACAACCTTTGACCTAAAGAGATAGTAATTTTATGTCCGTAATAATTTCGGCACTATCAGCTATTCGGACGCGTGGCCCGGCTGCAGTGTTGGGTGCCAGCTTCTATCATATGGTGGGGCGTGTGCATCGTCTTCTGGGGCGGCGCTTTATTCAAAAAAATATTTATGATTATAAAATGTATCTGGATCTTCATGATCGTGGCATTTCGCGCACTTTATTGCTGTTTGGGCAACGCGAACTGGAACACAAGATCATGCTGGAGAAAGTCCTGAAACCGGGCATGACAGTTTTGGACCTGGGCTGCAACATCGGGTATTACGCTCTCATGGAATTGGGTCTGATTGGCAAGCAAGGTACGCTGATTGCCGTGGAGCCATCGGCCTCGAATGTCGAGCTGGCCAAGCGTAATCTGGCGTTGAATGGCTATACCGATATTGAGGTTCGCCAGATGGCTATTTCCGATACCAAGGATATCAAAGAACTGTTCATGTCAGAGATGTCAAATTTGAATACATTTCACGCTTCCGGTGGTGCTGAAATGCACCTGAATGGCACCGTGGCAAAGGTTCAGACCGATACCGTGCCCGGTGTGATGGCTGGCCGGCATCTGGATCTGATCCGCATGGATGTGGAAGGCCATGAGGTTGAAGTTTTCAACGGTATGCTGCCGGCTATTGAAGCTGGTGACATGGCGCCGATGATTATTTTCGAGACGCACAGAACACGTTATAACGATGATCATGATATGCGTGCACCACTGCGGCGGTTTTTTGAAGCAGGCTACAGTGTTACCCTTGCTGGGTCCTCAACAGAAACAGGAACGGAAATTGTTTCTTCCAAGGGATATAAGCCGTTGCAAACAGTTCGATCTGATGATGTTGAGCGGGCTATCTTTGAAAATATTTTACCAGAAGATGCCATAACTTTTATTTGTGATTCAGGCGGGCTGCGTACGGTGTTGCTGGCGCCTTCAGGAAAATAATAAGATCACCATACATCGAAAGGGTTAAAAGTTGTCTAGTTCATCACATAAAGAGAACTTCCTTCATTCAGCACTTTTGAACACACCGATTACAATCAGTGATATCGGAGCTTCTGGTGGAATCGATCCACTGTTTGGTGATGTGATCGGGGAGTTCCCTGTTCGTGTGACTGGATTTGAGCCTGCTCCGGCAGAGTTTGCAAAATTACAAAAACGCACCGATGCCAAATATTTCGACTATGCGATTTCAGATAAGGATGGCAAGGCTCGTTTCTTTGCACAGTCTACTGTCGGGCGACTCCATACCAAGCGTGAAGATGGAGATGGCCGGCAAGACGTTACTGAAATTGATGTTGTCGTACGTTCAATTGATAGTTTGGTTGGGTCGGGTGAAATTAATGCACCTGATATTATAAAAACAGATATTGAAGGCTTTGATTTTTTGGCATTAAAAGGCGCCCAAAAATCTTTAGAACAATCAACGTTGTGTGTGAAATAAGAAATAAACTGGCAAGTGACCGCCGATGCAGGTGGGTTTTCTGCTATTTTCGAAAACTTATGATCAGTCTGTATTCGGTTACTCCATGTCCGGTGATGTGCTGTATATCCGGTCAATAGCCTCAATTTTGAATATGGATTTGGACAATGATTCCAGGCGCAAGATGGTTTTGAAGCATATTGCAATTTGTATTGGTATGCGCTTGCCTGAGTATGCGCATTATATGGCAACGAAAGCTCATACGGCGGGTATTTTGAAAGACGATGAGTTTGCAGTTTTGTGTCGTCGTAGCACTGAGCAGGTTTACTGGCTTAATTTTGGTCCGTCATCCAAATGGCAGGAATTAGTAGCAAAGGTTTTCATTGTTTGCGCATTGTTTTTGCTGGGGCGGAAGTCAAAGACAAAGTCACGAATGAAAGCAAATCAGCTAAGGCGCTATAAAATATTATTTATTTCAGAAAAAATGTCGTTAATAGGGAAAAATTTACGTTGGAAAAGTGATGCCTGGTTGCAAAAAGCTGAACATGCCGGGCTTCAATAGGCTTGCTGATAATAATTTATCTAATTCTCTCGTGATTTGCATGGTTTTAAAGTCTTACAATCATTATACCGACTGTTAAAAGCAGTAGAGTGCAGGTGTTATAAAACACCAGAAAAATCACATATTTACCGTGTATTTATTGACGTTCACTGCGTGAACGTATATTCTTCTGTGTGTCGTGCCCCATGTAAAATTCACATTGTGTGCGATGTGTAAGTGTTACCCTCAATATTGTTCTCTAAGTCGTATAAAATGATGTGAATGGGGAGAGTATTGAGCACCTGGTTTCCTATTTTAACGGTGGTTGTAATTCACCCGCCGTGCGGTAGCGTGCCAAACATCAAAGACAATGCGGCTTCTATATTCTTTGTGGTTTTCTGGGTGGAGCACATTTGATCAATCTGCAGATTAGTTGTTATTTCTTCTAAAAAATTGGAAATTTAAGGTATGAAAACCGAGTTCGGTGATAGCCTAGACTTTAACGGTAAACAGGTCTTGATTACCGGGGGGACCGGGTCGTTCGGAAAGCGATTTGTTAAAACCCTGCTGGAAAACTTCAATCCCCAACGCGTGGTGATCTATTCCCGTGACGAATTAAAACAATTCGATATGGCAAATGAACTTTCTGAACATCATAAAAAGCTTCGATTTTTTATTGGTGATGTGCGTGATGGAGAACGTCTCAATATCGCATGTCGCGGCATCGACTATATTATTCACGCCGCCGCCATGAAGCATGTAACAATCGCCGAATACAATCCTTTTGAATGCATTCAGACAAACGTTATGGGCGCAGAAAAAGTTGTTATGGCTGCTATTCAAAATAAAGTGAAATCTGTTATTGCACTTTCTACTGACAAAGCTTGCAGCCCAATCAATTTGTATGGTGCATCGAAGCTGGCTTCAGATAAAATATTCGTTGCGGCCGGCCATCTTGCAGGCGGAGACGGGCCTACTTTTGCCGTCGTGCGATACGGAAATGTTGTAGGCTCTAGAGGCAGTATCGTTCCTTTATTCCGTAAGTTAATCGATGATAATTGCACAGAGCTTCCCATTACAGATCCGGAAATGACACGGTTCTGGATTTCGCTTCAACAGGGTGTAGACTTTGTCTGCTCATGTTTGAACATCATGCGCGGCGGAGAAATATTTATTCCTATTATCCCGAGCATGCGCATAACGGATATTGTAGAAGCAATGGCACCTGGAATGGCGACCAAGATAATTGGTATTCGTCCCGGTGAAAAATTGCATGAGATGATGTTTTCAAAAGATGATGCCAGAAGCACGTTGCAACTGCCTGATCGTTATATCATCGAACCAACCCTTGCAATGTGGACGAGTGATCGATCAGAGATACCGGGGGCCGTGCCGGTCCCAAAGAATTTTACGTATGCCAGCGATACAAATGATCAATGGCTTTCATCTGAGAATTTAACCAACATGATTAAAGACCTTTGATCTCAAAGAATTCCACATTTTTGCCTTATGGACGGCAGTGCGTCGATGACGATGACATTGCGGCTGTCGTCGCGGTGTTGCGAAGCGATTTTCTGACGACCGGACCAGAGGTCGAACGTTTTGAACAGGCGTTGTCACAAGCCATTGGAAATGACGTAATTTCTGTAGCCTGTTCTTCTGGAACCGCAGCATTGCATTTGGCAATTTTGGCACTTGATATCAGCGCGGGTGATGGCGTAATTGTGCCAAGTGTAACCTTCTCTGCAACGGCCAATGCTGTCAGGTATTGTGGCGGTGAGGTTGTCTTTGCAGATGTCGACCCGGAGAGCGGGCTGATGACAGTCGAGACGGCGAAGGCCGCTTTGCACAGCGCGCACGGCTTGACGATCAAGGCAATCGCTCCGGTTCATTTAAATGGTCAGTCCTGCGACATGGTCACGATCGCAAAGTTTGCAGAAGAAAACAATTTGGCAATTCTGGTCGATGCCTGTCATGCCCTGGGTACAGAGTATCAAGATGGCGGGCGTGTCGGTGACGGCAGGTTTGGAGAGATAACAGCTTTTTCATTCCACGCGGTCAAGACCATCGCCATGGGTGAAGGCGGGGCATTAACACTTGCAAATCCTGAAATGGCCGAAAGAATTTCGCGGTTGCGCTCGCATGGTCTCGAGCGGTGCAAACCTGACATGACCGAAGCAACCCCAGCGACAAACGCAACGGTCTGGCCGTGGTATCACGAACTTAAAGAATTGGGCTTCAACTATCGGGCTAGCGATATTCATTGTGCGCTTGGCAGATCCCAGCTTCAGAAATTAGAAAAATTCGTTCAGTGCAGGCGTGACCTTGCTTGCCAATATGACTCCCTTTTTGCATCGCATGCACCATGGGTTCGCCCGGTCAGCAAGAACGGGTTTAGCATTCCGGCATGGCACCTGTATGCTATTTTGATTGATTTCGATGGGCTTCAGGTATTCAGAGCCTCGTTGATGCAGCGTATGCATAGTGAAAATATTGGTTCTCAGGTTCATTATTTACCCGTTCATCAACAGCAATATTATGTGCAACGTTATGGCCAGATTGATCTTCCCGGCGCGGTGAGTTATGCCAGCCGGGTTCTTTCAATTCCGTTATTTATTGGTATGGAGCAAGCCCATCCGGAGCGGGTTGTAGGTACGGTGTTGTCTTGCATCGAGGCGTGCAAACAGGATTCTTAAAGCGAGCACGTAAAGGCGCCAATTAAATTACAAATGTAAGGGTCACTAACAATTTCAATTTGAATAAAGTGTCTCCCTTACCGACGAGGATTTAACAGTTAAATGATGTTTTCCACTGGATATCCATCTGCTCAAATAACAAATTTAAATACCGGAGAGAAATGGTCTGCCGAAATACTTGCATCGGAAATTCGGTGTCGTGCAGCGGCCCTTGTCAATCATGGGGTAAAATCAGACCAACGAGTCATGATATGCCATGATGGTGGAGGAGCGTTTTTTGCTGATCTGTTTGCCATTTGGAGTATTGGTGCCTGTGCAATATGTACCAATCCAGCCTCTACGCCCTCTGAGCTGAGAAATCTTATATCATTTGCAAAACCCTCTTTGCTTATCACTGCAAACTCGCGGCAAATTGATGATTTGACTTGTTTGCATGTTCAAAGCGAGACGCTGGGCGCTTTCGATGGCACCGATTATGTGCTGCCACTTTCTGAATCAAATCTGGATAGTGACGCCTTGATTTTATTCACGTCCGGAACAACCGGGACACCCAAGGGGGTTGTCCACTCGTTTCGCTCATTGCTTGCGCGCGTCGCTCTGAACCAGGCATATATCGGGACGGGGGATTTGCAAAATACCTTGTGTGTTCTACCAACACATTTTGGCCATGGCTTGATTGGGAACTGTCTGACACCGCTTTTCGCTGGTCAGCATCTAATACTTGCCAATGAGAATGTGGGGCGGGTTGCCGCGCGGTTTGGACAAATTCTGGATGACCATCAGATTACATTTGTCAGTAGCGTGCCATCTTTCTGGAAGCTGGTCGTAAAAATGAGCCCTCCCCCGCAGTCTCAGTCTCTGCATCGCGTTCATGTAGGTTCAGCGCCGCTATTTGCTCAACAATGGTCGCAGATCGTGGATTGGGCGCAGACTGATCGTGTTTTTAATATGTACGGCATCACGGAGACAGCGAACTGGATATCTGCCGCCCTTCCCGACGTGGAAAACTACGAGTCGGGTGATATTGGTTATGGTTGGGGTTGCAAGGTTGCCGTAAAGACACCCGATGGATGCGTTGAAACCAAGGGAGAAGGTGAACTTCTGATACAGTCCCCCGCCTTGATGACACGATATTTACAAAGACAGGAACTTACAGATCAGGTCCTAAAGGGCGGTTGGTTCCATACAGGAGATATTGGTCAAATTCGTGAAGATGGGCGTATTTTTCTCGTTGGGCGCCATAAATACGAGATTAATAAAGGCGGCATGAAAGTAATGCCAGAGGAAATTGATGAACTTCTGGAACGCCACGATTCCATTGAAGAGGCATGTACATTCTCTGTTCCGGATGAATTGGCCGGTGAGATGATCGGCGTTGCTGTTACAGGCGTATCCAGTCTTGATCTTAACATAAGCGATTTAAAGACCTGGTGTCGGAAATATATCGTCTCTGACAAGGTGCCAGACCATTGGTTTCAAGTCGATGTGATACCAAAAAATGAACGTGGGAAAATTAATCGTGCAGACGTTGCCGCCTATTGCCTTGAGCTTAAGTCGAATAAGGACTGAATATGACTGAACAGATCCCAACAATTGATACCGGACGTTTTGTACTGCGGTGCCTCACAGAAGACGATGTTACGGATCGTTATATTTCGTGGCTGAATGACCCTGAGGTAACCCGGTACTTGCAGGCACGCAACTCAAAACATAACCACGACAGTACTCTTGCCTATGTGAAAAACCACAATAATATCGATAAATTTTTATTTGGTATTTTTGATAAATCAAAGGACATGCACATTGGTAATTTCTCCTTAAGTGTGAGCCTTGTTCACAAAACAGGTATTCAGGGCGTCATGATTGGTGACAAGGAATACTGGGGTCAGGGTGTCATCCTGGAAGCTCGTGCGGGTCTGCTTGATATTTGTTTTGGGGAGCTGGGCCTTTTCAAGGTAAACGGCTTGCCGCTGGCATCTAATCTGCCCGCCGTTTTCAACTATAAGCGTCAGGCTTGGGTAGTTGAGGGCATACAATCCAAACAGTATCTCTGTGACGGCAAACGTGTCGACGGTATTCATTTTTCGATGTTTCGTGATTTTTGGTTGGAGAAAAAGCATGCTTGATGCTCGTAATGTTCTGGCAGATGCATTGAACATGCAGGCAGAAGATGTTCCTGAAGAAGCCAGTATGGACGATGTTCCAGAATGGGATAGTCTGGGGCATATGAGAGTCGTCCTCTTGCTGGAAGAGATTATAGGCAGGTCGCTCAATACTGAGGAAATTCTGTCATTAGATAGTGTACAGTCTTTTCAGCACATCCTTGATGAATCACTGACGGTCGCCTCCCAGGTAGGGGAAGGCTCTTGAAATCAGTGTATGTTGTTCGCCAAATCACGTTTGGTATCTGATGGCCCGCACTGAATTCAGTTGGTGAAATCCTGGTACATGAAAACGGAATTAGACCCTAACATTGATGATACTTTGGTTGCTCCGGCTCCCCCTGTTCGTATGTCTATAGCCCTTGATCCGGATGAAATCGTCGAAAATTCGGCATTACATGGTTTGCACTGGCCTGTATCGCATGAAGAAATCATTGAGGTTTTTGAATGTATCATGCAAGGGTACTCCAGTTTATCTAAAAGGTATGAAACTGAAGATCCAGCAATCGCAAGAATTCTGTGTTTAACGATTTCATTGATCGGAAATTCCGAAGCACTGAGCATGTATCAGGCTTATGCAGTCTATCGGAGGTTCAGATCGGACAATATAGATTTAACGCCGCCAAAAGGCAGCAGAATTTATAAGGCTTTTATTAATAATGAACCTATCTCTAAACCCGGAATAATTAACCAGTTACGAAAGCCGCCAATTGGCCCATCCGAATTGGGATTAATGGCACGGTCAGTTCGTGATTTTATTTATCGCAAGCCTGTTCCTTTTACCTACTCACGAATATTTAACAGCGACAAAGTTCCTGTGTTAACGGGTGTTAATCCACTGGCTTTTGCCCATGCGCACGGCATCCCTGAACGAGTCGTAATGGGACATCGCTCTACCTGGTTTACAACCGTTGCGCCCCAACTGGAGGACCGTCACCGGCAGTTGATATCTTCACACCCAATTGTCCAGCAAATCGGAGATGTCTTCCGAGCTGCATTTCTGGCAGGCGGCGAAGAATTGCCCGACAGGTATATCGCTTATCTATGTGATTTATTTGTTAACATGGCGGCAATCTGCGAAAGCCATATAGAGAAAATACTAGCGAACCAGCGGGCCCTTCCGCAAGTCTTGTGGACGGGTTCGGGGGGTAATATGTGGGACAGGATATTGAGACACGCTGTAAAAGAAAATGGTGGCAGCGTAATAGGTCATGATCATGGGCCAGGCGCGGGATATTATAGCCCTATGTTGAAACCATTTGCGGACTATATTGCCTGTAATAAATTCATTACATATACGGACGCACAGGTGGATGGTCTGGCTAGGTCGTTTGACGATCGGTTTTGTCCAACAAGCCAGATTCCCAAGGTCCTGACGTTAAGAGAGATCATTGCTGAAGGCGGGGGCACTGCAATAGATAGCCCGGTGGTATCGCCATCGATACCCAAATCCAAGAAAACATTATCGTCATCAATCCAAAATAAAATTATGTATCTTGATTTTGCTTACGATGGTGAACTCACACGGCCAATGCCAAAGCCAAATATTTACGCCTCCATTAAATGGCAGAGGCGACTGTTTGATAAATTAAAGACACTTGGATATGAGGTTGCTAACAAATACCACCCTGAGTGCCACTATTTACCCGTTACAATGAAGCGTCTCCTCAATGTACCTGCGATTGGAGGCTTTGTTGATGAGCAGATTCAATGCACGGACTTTCTAATTCTTATGCATCCGACTTCCAGTGCTGTCAGCACTATTTTAAAAAGCACTAAGTCGATTATATATATCGATTTTAATCTTGTTAAGCTACATGCAGATGCACGAGAGGCTCTTGAAAAGCGTGTTGCAATTGTATCTGGGGCCATTGATGAACATAACGATCTTGATATTGATTGGGCAGAACTAGAGTCTGCTTTATTGCGCGCCCCGATGCTTCGCGATAATACATTTCTTGAGCTCTATCTTGGTCAGTAAATTGAGAATTAAAAATGGTTCATAGTATTGCTGTAATAGGGCTGGGAAGCATTGGGAAACGACACGTTGAGAATTTGTGTCGCCTTGGTGTGTCTGCTTGCGCATACGATCCCGATCCTACTGCTCAACGGGTTGCGCAAGGTTTGGGTGTTAAGCTGTATCGGTCCCGCGACGCCGCCATGGCCGAGGCCGAAGCCGTTATTATTGCTTCACCGAGTCAGTATCATTTGTCTGATATGGAAATGGCGCTGTCTCATGGTTGTCATGTGTTGTGCGAGAAACCGCTGGCGCACGTGTTGACGGAGGAATGTGAAACATTACCGGAACGTTTTGATGCCGCCGGGCTGGTGTTGGCTTGCGGGTTTAATCTGCGATTTAATTCTGCCGTTGTCCGGGCAAAGAAATGGATTGCCGAAGGTGAACTAGGTGAGCCGTTGTGGGCTCGCTTTATCCAGTCATCTTATCTGCCAGATTGGCGTCCAGGTACTGATTATCGAAAAAATTATACTGCTGATCCCCGATCAGGCGGGGTAATATTCGACGTTATTCACGAGCTTGATCTGGCGCTGTATCTGTTAGGTTCAGCGAGGCTTGAAACCGCCGCCGCACGAAATAGTGGGTTTTTGGAGATTGATTCAGAGGATATTGCAGATCTTGTTCTCAGGCATGATTCCGGATTGATGAGCTCGGTCCACCTCGATTATGTCACCCGCCCCGCGGTCCGTATCGCAGATATTGCGGGAAGCAAGGGGCGGCTGTCTATATCCATTCCCGACCGCACGTTCACGGCCTTTGATATTGATGGTTCTGTGCGTGTGGATTCTATCGAAGATGGAAATAACGATGATGACTATCTGGCAGAGATGAAAAATTTTGTTGCAGCATTCAGGGATAAAGAGACCGTTGTCGCCGACGGGTATGCCGGAATTGATGCGCTACGTATTGCCGTTGCTGCACGGCGCCAATGCAAATTACCCGAAGTATTATCATGAATATTATTACCGTCATTCAAGCCCGAACGGGCTCGACCCGGTTCCCGGGCAAGGTCTTGTTTCCGCTTGCTGGAAAACCCGTCCTGTTCTGGATCACCGAAGCTGCTCGTCATGTACCGGGGATCAACCGGGTTATCGTTGCTTGCCCAAAGGGCGACACTGATATTATCAATTGGTGCAACGAAAACAATGTGCCGTGCCACCCCGGTGATGAGCATAATGTGTTGAGCCGTTTTACCGATATAGCGTCGGCTGAAGATGCCGATATTATTATGCGCCTTACCGCCGATTGCCCATTTCTGGACCCGCAAGTATGCGGCGCGGTATTGGCAAGTTTAATTTCCCAGAACGCCGATTATGCCAGCAATATTGAACCTCGCTCATGGCCGGATGGTCTCGACTGTGAAGTGATGACACGGGACACTTTGGATAAATTATCCAGCATGGCCGTCGACACTGTTGATCTGGAACACGTAACATCGCTTGTGCGCCGAAATGGACATGTCTTTCGTCATAACAATATACGCTGCCCGGTTGGAAATCTTGCGGCGCACCGTTGGACGCTTGATACAAAAGATGACCTGGATTTCCTGGAAAACCTTTTGGCGTTGCTGCCTGCTGAAAAACAGACACAACCGATTTCATACCTGGAATTATTGACAGTTTTGAGGGCTTCACCAGAACTCAATGAACTCTCATTGCGGGGTGATCCGGGTGACATCCCGGTTCCTTCAAATAACCACGTCGGTTATGGGCAAAGCAACGCACTATTTGATACTGCCTCCAAACGTATACCTCTTGGCACACAAACATTTAGCAAAAGCTGGATGATGTATCCGAAAGGAGAAGGCCCGCTGTTCATGTCTCATGGGCGCGGCGCAAAAACATATGACGTTGACGGGAATGCTTACATTGATCTTATAAATGGGCTTCTTCCTGTCGTGCTGGGACACTGTGACCCGGACGTGGATGCGGCAATCCAGCGGCAACTGGACGCTGGAATTACATTCAGTTCTGCTCATGAGCTGGAATATCGTGTGGCCGAGAAACTGGCAAAACATATCCCCTGTGCCGGTATGACACGATTTGGGAAAAACGGCTCAGACGCCACATCAGCAGCAGTTCGGATTGCCCGTGCCAGAACGGGCCGGGATCGGATTGCGGTTTGCGGATATCATGGCTGGCAGGACTGGTACATTGGCTCTACGACCAGGGATAAAGGTGTTCCAGGTGCTGTAAAAGAGCTGACCCACCAGTTTCCATATAATGACTTGCCGGCTCTGGAAAAGATGCTTTTAAGTTTTCCGGGAGAATTTGCAGCGGTAATAATGGAGCCGATGAATGTGGAGGAACCAAAGCCAGGCTATCTGGCGGGTGTTCGTGACATAGCCCACCGGCAAGGTGCGTTGTTGGTCTTTGACGAGATCATTACCGGATTCAGGTTTGCGCTTGGTGGTGCACAGACTTTGTTTGACGTTACGCCAGACCTTGCGACCTTCGGCAAGTCTATGGCAAATGGAATGCCGATCTCTGCTATTTGCGGGCCGTCCGATCTGATGATGGAAATGGAAGAAATCTTTTTCTCTTCGACGTTTGGTGGCGAGACCTTGTCACTGGCAGCAAGCCTGGCTGTTATTGAAAAGATGGAACAAACACCAGTTATCGATAAACTTTGGCAAGTCGGTGATACTCTGGGGCGCGGTGCCGAAGAAATTCTCACCGCTCATAGCCTGGGCGATATTTTCAGCTTCAAGGGTCTGGCACCGTGGAAACTGATTGCTATCGGTTCCCATGAATCCGCCGGTGCAGACGCTATTTCCACGGTATTTCGCCGGGAAATGTTGAAAAATGGTGTTCTGGTGTGCGGCAGCCATAACGTATCGGCCGCCCTGACAAACCAGGATATAGATCATGTGCTCAATGCATATGAAAAGACCGCAAGGGTTATCGTGCAAGAACTCGACGCCGGTGATCTGGACCAGCGGCTTGATAATACCATGATAAAACCCGTATTTAAGGTTCGTTAGGCAAAAATTGTACATAAAATCATGACAATGTCCGTAATCTTTCGTTGCGATGCCTCTCCTGTCATAGGTGGTGGTCATGTCATGCGCTGCATGACGCTGGCTGATGCGTTGAAGGAAAGAGGGTGGGATTGCACATTCGTGACGCTAAAAAGCAGCGTTTCAATAGTTCCGAAGCTGGCTCTCGGCGATCATAATATTGTTGAAATTAACCAGACTGACGCACGATCACCCGAGCCCATTTTGCAACTCGGCCCGGTTAATCTTGTTATCATTGATCATTATGATCTGGACGCGACGTTCGAGACTTCATGTCGTCTTTATGCAGAGCGCGTCATGGCATTTGATGATATTCCCGGTCGTCGCCACGACTGTGATGTTTTGCTCGACCAGACACTGGGGCGACTACCACAGGACTATACCGTTCTGATGGCAAATGATAACACGATGATGTTGACAGGCTCCGGATTTAGTCTGCTTCGTCCTGAGTTTCTTGCGGCGAGGATTTCAAGACGCCAGAAAAAACGAAAAGGCTCTAACCGTATATTCATATCTTTTGGCGCAGCCGATCCCGACGGGCTTTGTATACCCGCGACAATTGCTGCACTGGTAGCAGGCGCGGACTCAGTCGATATAGCCGTTGGGCAAGCGTGTCCTCACATCCAATCCATCAGAAAACTCGCCGATGCAAACCCAAAGGTAGCTCTTTATACCAACGCTCAGATGGCGAGCCTGATGACGAATTGTGATTTAGCAATTGGCGCAGCAGGCAGTACGGCCTGGGAGCGTTGCTGCCTCGGCCTTCCTGCCTTGATGGTTGTAACGGCAGATAATCAAAAGCATATTGCTAGCGCACTTGAGCAATCCGGGGCGGCAAGGGTTGTAAAAATTTCAAAAACTGAGCCGCATAAAGAATTTCAGACCGCCATATCAGAATTATTGAATACCCCGGAACGGCTGATGGAAATGGCCAAAACCGCTTATCGTCATTGCGATGGTTTAGGGGTTGATCGCGTTGCGGCTGTACTGGGACAAATGGCTTTGAATAAAGATCAGAAAGTCATGTTGCGTCCTGTTGAATTTGAAGATGCGGACCTTCTTTTCCAGTGGCAAACGGATCCTGAAACCCGTCGCTACTTCCGAAACCCTGCAAACATGACATTCGAGGATCACATTGAATGGTTGTCCCGTCGATTGGATGATGACGATACTATTTTTCATGTCATATCAGTTTTGAATACTCCAGTGGGCTCTGTCCGGTTGGATAAAACGTCTGATGAGTATTCTGAATTGCTTTCATATGAAATTTCAATTGTCGTGGCTCCTCAGCATCATGGTAAAGGTTATGGCCGAATTACCTTGGCTCTTATTCGGGAAATGCTGCCGCACGTATGTTTTAAAGCCGAAGTGAATGAGAATAATCAGGCATCAGTTGCCTTGTTTTGCAGTGCCGGTTATGAAGAAATCAAACCGGGCATATTTCACAGTAAACCAACTGGCGATACCAACTATCAACAGCACGGGTATTCTGTTTCACAATGACTGATAACGCCAATACATATATGGTTGTTACGGAGAAATCCTGGAACATCGATGAGTTTAACAAACAATGCTCGTCCCTGCCTGGCCGGTGGGAACTGGTTTCAGACAGCGAGGCTTTTTGTGAAGATATTGTCGCTTCACTGGCCCCCCGGTATATTTTTTTCCCCCATTGGTCTCGGCGGGTTCCTGACGCCATTCTTGAAGCCTCAGAATGTGTGTGTTTCCATATGACGGATGTGCCTTATGGGCGTGGCGGCAGCCCGCTTCAAAACCTGATCGTTCGGGGGCATAAGGACACACAGATCAGTGCCCTGCGTATGACATCACATTTGGATGCTGGCCCTGTTTACCTGAAGCGCCCACTACTTCTTGATGGTTCTGCAAAAGAGATTTTTATCCGGTGCGCGACACAAGTTTTCTCAATGATCAAAGAAATTGTGGAAAAAGAATGTGTTCCAGTGGCACAAAAGGGTGAGCCGGTTGTGTTCCCGAGGCGGACACCTGAACAAAGCGTGCTGCCGACCGATGGTCAGCTCGAAAACATTTACGATCATATTCGCATGTTGGATGCGGAGGGGTATCCACCTGCATTTATTGATCACGGTTGTTACCGCATCGAGTTTGATTCTGCCAAACTGGATGATGGCGTTGTAGAAGCCATCGCCAGAATAAAAATTATTGATAGGGGCTAGAAATGTCAAAAAAAGTTTTGGTAATAGCGGCTCATCCTGATGATGAAATTCTCGGCTGTGGCGGCACGCTTGCTCGACACACAAAAGAGGGTGATGTCGTCCATATCCTGATTGTAGCAGAAGGTGCTACATCAAGGGATGACGACCGGAACCGGGATGCGCGCTCCGAAGAAATAAATGACTTGTCCCGCTCGGCAGGTAAAGCCGCTGCGATTCTTGGTGCCGAGAAACCTGTCTTTTTAGGATTACCAGATAACCGCCTGGATAGTCTGTCGCTTTTGGATGTGGTTAAGCCCATTGAGGTTATTGTAGAAGACATTCAGCCTGACATTGTTTATACGCATTATTCTGGTGATCTGAATATCGATCACCGTATTGTCAGTACAGCGGCCATGACGGCCTGCCGCCCTCTTCCGGGATCTTCTGTAAGGGCGATCTACTGTTTTGAAACACTTTCAAGTACCGGTTGGGATAACAACGATTGTGATTTCCGGCCAAATCGCTGGATCGATATTTCTGAAACTATGGATAAAAAAATAGCTGCCCTTGAGGCTTATGAACAGGAGATGCGACCATTTCCACACGCCCGTTCATTAGAAGCGGTTGCTGCATTGGCTCGTGTCCGCGGATCGTCCGTCGGGATCCATGCGGCAGAAGCCTTCGCGGTTGTTCGGGAGATCATTTGATGATGCGTATTTCCGGGCGGACAATATGTTCTGAGGAACCTCCCTATATTATCGCCGAACTTTCAGCGAACCATAATGGCAATATTGAACAGGCATTTGCAATTATGGAAGCCAGCGCAGAGGCTGGTGCTGATGCGATTAAATTACAAACATATAGTGCCGACACTATGACCATTGCATGCGACAGGCCGGAGTTTCAAATTAATGACGGGCTATGGGCAGGATACTCTTTATATGATCTGTATAAGGAAGCCGCCACACCATGGGAATGGCATTCTAAGTTATTTGAAAAGGGCCGGGAACTGGGTATTACTGTTTTCAGCACGCCATTCGATGAAACCGCCGTCGATTTTCTTGAAGACATGCAAGTGCCAGCCTACAAAATTGCATCGTTTGAATTAACTCATCTGCCATTGATCGCTTATGTAGCAAAAACGAAAAAACCGGTCATCATGTCGACGGGTATGGCGAATATAGAAGAAATAACACAAGCCGTTGAAACGGCGAAGTCTGGTGGCTGTGATCAACTGATGCTGCTCCATTGTGTCAGCAGTTATCCCGCATTACCCGGTGAGATTAATTTGCAGACAATGGCTGATATGCGACAGCGTTATGGTGTGGAAATTGGCCTGTCAGATCATACACTTGGTAATGTAGCATCAGTTGCAGCCGTTGCTTTGGGAGCTACGGTCATTGAAAAGCATGTCACCATGCGAAGGTCTGATGGCGGGCCTGATAGTGCGTTTTCACTCGAGCCCGAAGAACTGGCAACGTTGGTTGAAGACTGTCATACGGCATGGGCTGCAATTGGTTCGGTAAATTACTCTCGAACAAAAGGTGAAAAGGGTAATGTCCGTTTCCGCCGGTCAGTATTTGCAACCAGGCATATAAATGCCGGAGAAGCCTTCAGTTCTGACAATATTCGGATTATTCGACCTGGGCATGGGTTATTGCCGAAATATTTTCCTGACCTGCTGGGGCGGTTTGCTACTCGGGATATTGAATACGGTTCACCATTAAGTTGGGATGATGTGGCGGGTGGTCAGGCCTGAAAGTCAGGGCTTTGATGTCTGCCATGAATTTATTTGAATAAGGTGCATGTTAATACGATGTCGACACTGTCAAGCGAATACCAAAGTGAATGGACGCTGATTAAGTATTTCATAGGTCGTTACCCAATGAAGCTCGGGCTGTGCTTGCTCGGCCTGATTTTGGCAGGATTGGCTGAAGGATTGGGGGTCGCTGCTGTCCTCCCGCTTCTGAGCGAGATGACTGGCGGTGCAACGTCTCTGCCATACCCGTTTGATGTTTTATTCGATGGGGTGCAAAACCTCTTTGGATTTACATTGTCTATCGGACCCATACTGGTTTTTGTCGGTGCTCTGCTAATGATAAAAATTGGTCTTGTTTTTATTGTCATGGTTTATGCAACCCGGCTTTCATCTTTGGTAGCTGCCGATATGCGAGCATCGATCGTTAATGCTTTTGTAAATGCCCGGTGGCATTTTTTCGTGACCCAAAGCTCAGGTGTGGCTGCCAATGCCCTCGTGATGGAAGTAAACCGCGCCCGCACAGCAGTGATAACAATTTGCAAGATATTTTCCGCGATCATACAAGCCACAATTTTTGGCTCTATTGCATTGCTGCTTTCCTGGCAAGCCATGTTAATAGGTGCCGTAGTTGGGTTTGGGAGCATCGTGGGTCTTCACTGGATCATTCGGTTAACCAAACGTGCCGGGGCTGAAAGGACGAATGTCACGTCGACGATGACGGCGCGCTTTGTCGAAAGCCTGAAAAATATGAAGACGCTTAAAGCTATGAATGCCGAGAATCGCGGTGCGGCATTATTACTGAAAGATACAGCATTCTTGCAAAGAAATGATGTTGTTCTGGCCCTGTTGAAACAGGGGATGAGCGCGTTCCAGGAGATTATAAAACTTGCGGTCTTGTTCACTATGCTTTTTGTATTTATTGAATATTGGAACCTCGAACTTGCGCAAGTGATTACGTTGGGCCTCGTTCTTGTACGAATGATTCAGCACATCGGTTCAATTCAAAATTCTCATCAAAGCCTGGTGAGTGTAACACCAGCTTTTCATCATGTTCGAAGTTCTATCGACCGCGCCGAGGCAATGGGTGAAAAGTGGAGCGGGCTGAAACAGCCCACCCTGGATCATAAAATCAGGTTGCAAAATATTTCTCTGGGGTATGATGGCATCAGCATTCTGAAAGATGTAAATATAGATATTTCGGCGGGTGAATTTATTTGTTTGTCTGGCTCGTCAGGGGCAGGAAAAACCACAATTCTTGATATGTTGTGTGGGCTGACGCCGCATCTTTCCGGTTCATTTAAAGTCGACGATGTTCCCATTGAAGACATGGATATCGGTGCATGGCGTGGCCGCACGGGCTATGTAGCACAGGAGCTGCTGCTCTTTCACGATACTTTACTGGCCAATATCACCTTGGGGGACCCCGATATTTCGCGGCAACAAGTGGAGACTGCAATTAAAGATGCAAGTGCCTGGGACTTTATTAATGACTTGCCCGATGGATTGGAAACGGTTGTAGGTGAAGGTGGCACCAGGTTTTCTGGCGGGCAAAGACAGAGAATTTCTCTTGCCCGTGCTTTGGTCCGCCAGCCGTCTCTCTTGCTTCTGGATGAGGTTACTGCTGCGCTAGACCCGGAAGCGGAACGTGAAATTTGTCTGGCTTTATGTAAATTGAAGGGGCATGTCACAATTGTGGCTTCAACCCATCAACCGGCCCTTTTATCGGCGGCGGATTCTGTTTACAAATTAAAAGATGGATGTATTCATAAGGTCGAAAAGCATTATACAAAAGGCACCATGAACGCCACGCCATAGTGGTTGCTCACAGATCAATATGCAGTGGCTTAAAGCCTGTCTTAATTCGCAATGAAAGAAGCAATGAATGTATAACGTAAAAATTATTGGTGCGGGATCAATCGGAAATCATCTGGCTAATGCCAGTCGAGCATTGGGATGGTCTGTTACAATCTGTGATATTGACCCAGATGCGCTGGAACGCACAAAAAACGATATTTACCCATCACGTTATGGTCAATGGGATGAGGCAATTCAGCTCTTTGAATCCAAAGATGCACCAAAGGGCGGGTTTGATCTGATCTTTATCGGCACTCCACCGGATTCTCATATACCACTGGCTATTGAGGCTGTTGCGGAAAACCCCAAAGCTGTTTTGATTGAAAAACCTGTCTCTGGAACAGGAATGGAAGGTGCGCAGGAATTGGTTGATGCCGCGAAAAGTGCCGGCGTTGCCTGCTTCATTGGCTATGATCATATTATCGGGGATGCCAGTTGCCGAGCGGGTGAGATGATACAGGCTGGAACCATCGGAACGGCGCTAACGCTGGACGTGGAAATCCGCGAGCATTGGGGTGGTATTTTTAACGCCCACCCATGGCTTGATGGACCCAAGGATTCTTATCTGGGGTATTGGAAACGAGGTGGTGGTGCCTGTGGTGAGCATTCTCACGGGATTAATATGTGGCAGCACTTTGCCCACCAGATTGGTGCTGGCCGCATTACAGAAGTTTCCGCAACAATTGAATATGTTTCAGACGGTGTCGTCGATTATGACCGCCTGTGTCTGTTAAATGTTAAAACAGAGTCAGGTTTGGTCGGCCGTATTGTTCAGGACGTTATCACACAACCCCCAAGGAAATGGGCCCGCCTGCAAGGAGAAAACGGGCACGTTGAATGGTATTGTAACCGCCACCCAGGACAGGACGCCGTTTGTTGGCAGGACGCAAATGGCATGAGTGGTGATGAAGACTTTTCCAAAACCCGACCCGATGATTTCATCCTCGAATTGAAGCATATCGCTGCGGTATTACGGGGAGAAGTTTCCGACTCGCCTATTTCACTAAACCGTGGAATGGATACGATGTTGGTCATTTGCGCAGCGCACCGCTCCGCATCAACCAATAAAATTGCCTATATTGATTACACTCAGGGTTATGTCACCGACGCTATTTCGGTACGTTGACCTGACCGCAACCAACACGTCAAACAACCAGGATTGCTCTATGGAAAGCTTATTTAACTTTAACGACATTTTTGTGTTTGATCTCGCCAACAATCACCAAGGCAGTATCGAACATGGCAAAAATATAATCAACGAAGTCAGCAAGGTAGCGAACGCCCAAAAAATCCGAGGGGTATTCAAGTTCCAGTTTCGGCAACTTGACACTTTTATTCACCCCTCTCATAAGGAAAATAGTGACAACAAGCATATACCACGCTTTCTTTCTACGCGATTATCGCGAGCAGACTGCCAGGTTTTATTGGATGAAGTCCGCAAGAATGGTTTGCTCGCTGCATGCACCCCATTTGATGAAGAGTCCGTCGGTATTATTGTCGATATGGGTTTCGATATCCTGAAAGTCGCGAGTTGTTCAGCACGTGACTGGCCCCTTTTGGAAGAAATTGCAGATGCAAACCTTCCCGTTATATTCTCCACGGGCGGGCTTAGTATTGCTGAAATTGACGATCTGGTCAGCTTTTTTGATCATCGCGGCGTAGACTACGCGATCATGCACTGTGTATCGATTTATCCAACGCCCGATGAGAGGTGCCAGCTCAACCAGATTGATCAGCTTATAAAGCGGTATCCTGCGATTACTATCGGCTGGTCTACCCACGAAGACCCCAATGATACCGTACCTGTTCAGATTTCTTTTGCCAAAGGTGCGCGTATGTTTGAACGCCATGTTGGTATTAATACAGATACAATTACGCTGAATGGTTATTCTTCAACCCCTGAACAGGTTGATGGCTGGATCAGTGGTTACCAGAAGGCACGTGTACTGTGTGGGGATGATAGCAGACCCGCGTCAACTCAGTTAGAAATAGACGCGATCAACGGCCTGAAACGCGGTGTATATGCGAAGAAGGCTATAAAGAAGGGTGCCATCATTGAACGTGATCAGGTGTATTTTTCAATGCCCTGTAATGACGGTCAGCTTTCTTCCAGTGAATGGAAAGACGGGACAATTGCTAATGCGGCGATCAATTCGGATGAGGCCTTGGCTGGAACAGCCATTCAATTGCCTGAAGTCCCCGAGCATTCCCATCTGAAGAATGCCCTGCATGACATCAAAGCCCTTTTGAACGAGGCCAGGATTCCATTGAATAGTGATTTTGAGGTTGAATATTCGCATCACTATGGCATGGCTCGTTTTCGTGAGGTGGGGGCTGTCATTATCAACTGTATCAACAGAAGTTACTGCAAGAAAATTATTGTCCAGTTGCCGAACCAAAAACATCCGGCACATTTTCATAAACGCAAGGAAGAAACGTTTCAGGTTTTGCATGGTGAGGTCAGTGTTTACATCGATGGCCACGAAAGAATTTTGCGGCCTGGTCAAACGTGCTTGATCCAGCCGGGTGTCTGGCACAGCTTCTCAACGAAAACAGGTTGTATCTTTGAAGAAGTGTCGACGACACACTACGACAATGATTCAGTTTATAAGGATAAGAGTATTAGTGAAATGGCACGTGAAGATCGAAAAACTATTGTCGATCATTGGGGTCGGTTTCAAACAACACACTCGGATGATATTGAGGAAAATGATGCGTAATCCAGATTTTATGACACCGTTGATCAGGGAGGAACACTTTGGGTAAAGTTTTTGGCTTCATGGACAAGGACCGTGAAGCATTCCTGAAGATCAAGCATGAAGAGGCGCAGCGTTTTATTGATCCGAAAACGGGTAAAATTTTTGCCCATATGGTTGAGAGAATAAATTGCCCCGTTTGTGACGTTGATGATTCAACCTTGGTTTTTGAAAAATCTGGTTTTGATTTTGTGCAATGCCGAAGTTGTGGATTGCTGCATGTCAACCCTCAGCTTACCGGCGAAGTTCAGGATAGTATTTATAAAGAATCAAAAACAGCCGAGCACTGGATTAAAGTCCAAAAAAAGGCACACGAACAAACCTGGAATATTGAGAAAAAATATAAACCAGCTTTGGATGAGCTCGCACGTCTTCGTCCGGAAAAAGGATATTTGCTGGATGTTGGTTGTTCAATCGGCCAATTTCTTGATCTTGCCCGAACCGATGGGTGGGATGTAGAAGGGGTTGAGTTGAATGCAGACGCTGCACAGGTGGCTCGATCAGAATATGGCCTTACTGTTCAAAACAAGAAATTGGATGAATGTGGTTATGCTCCCGAGACATTTGATGTGGTTACATTGTGGGGTGTTTTTGAACATCTGACGGATCCCAATGGTATACTGGCTGACATCAAGAAAGTTCTGAAGAAAGATGGTCACGTCCTGTTCTTCGTTCCGAATGGGCACAGTTTGATTATCAGGATGACTCGCGAACTCAACTCGACAGTGTCCGGGCGAGCTCACCTTTGGTATTTTACACCCGCTACCATGTCGAAAATTCTCCAGAACAATGGTTTTAAAACTGACGTTGAATTTTCCGTTTTACCGCAAATTCACGAAATAGAGCACTTCCTTCGCTACCATACAATGTACCGCGAACCGGATATCTTGTGCGAAGAAGAGTTTAGTATTCCGGAATCACTACGCGCCGGGTTGGAAGATTACATCGATGAAAACAAGCTGGGTTACAAGCTAATCACAATTGCCCAAAATCTGGGCTAGACACGTTTAATATTGAGAAAAGGAAGAAACTAAATGACTAAAATTAAGGGCGTCATGGCGGTGGTTCCCACACCTTTGAACCAGGACGAATCCCCTGACATTGCAGGGCTGGAAAAATTAATTGAGTTCCTCGTTGGGCATAATATGAGCATGTTTGCACTTGGCTCTGCGGGTGAAGGCATGAACCTTCCATTTAGAGTGCGGGTCGAAGTTGCAAGAAAAATGGCTGAGGTTAATGATGGTCGCCAACATCTTCTGGTCGGGGGCGGAACATTTTCTGTTCGCGAGGCACTGGAATTCACCGATGCGATCAGCGATTCAAAAATCGATGGCGTACATGTTATTCCTTACGATAATAAAATCAGCGGAAATGCAGTTGAATCACTGTACCGTGATATAGCCGACAATTCACCGGTTCCAATTTGGCTATATCAAAATACAACGCGCACAAGTGGTATCCCCTTTGAAGTCGCTCAGCGTCTGAGCGAACATCCTAATATAAAAGGATGTAAGATCGCCGGCTTCGATTTGCGCCTTAATCAAACATTCTTGGCACTCGATCGTGAGGATTTCCAGGTTATGGGCTCTGCCGATGGTCAGTTCTTCTCGTTCATGTGCCTTGGTACAGATGCCAGTACCACGAGTACAGCGGCCTGCTTCCCGGAAATGATGAATGATCTCTATAATACTATTCAGGGCGATAGCATCAGCGCAGCGCGAGCTAAGAATAAAGCAGTTATGTCCTTCTTCAAACGGATTCCCAAAGGCGCATACAAGGATAATGGTGAGAGTTCGGCCGAACTAAAATACCTGTTAACTCTTAGAGGTATTATTCAGGAACACTGCGCTCGGCCATTCCGGTCTCTGAATTCGGAAGAACGCCGGGCCGCAGAATTGGTCTATGAAGACTACGGCCATTATCTGGAAAGCGGTGAAATCCGGTTGGCATAACGGCAGATATTTTAACGATGACAGAGCCTCTGATAAGTATCGTAATTATCCCCGCCCGGGGTGGGTCTAAACGATTCCCACGAAAAAACATCGCGCCCCTGATGGAGCGCCCGCTGCTTTCGTTTGCGATTCATGCCGGGCTTCGGGCCGATCATATAAGTGAGGTCTTTGTTTCGACGGATGATGCCGAAATCGCTGATATAGCGCAAACCTGGGGTGCAAGAGTTCCCTATATTCGACCGGATGATCTTGCCACAGACCATGCAACAGCCGATGAGGCCGTCGCACATATGGTCAATTATCTACGGGTTGAGGAGGGGGCGAAAATTGATATCGTTGTTTTGATTCAACCGACATCCCCCTTCGTTTTACCCGAGCATATTGACCAGGCCATTTTGATGTTAACTCAAAATCCAGATATCGATTCTGTGACCACGCTCTCCCAACTCGATCATCGATTACATCCGTATAACCTGTCCTCTATCAAAGAAAATGGTGAGTGGGAATTTATTTTACCCGAAAAACGCGCGGCTGCAAAAACGCGTCAATCCAAACCCGCAACGTATCAGTTTTCCAATCTGTTTGCTGCGCGTGCGGATACAATGCTGAGCATGGGACGGTTCGGAAAACATAAGGGAGCGGTTATTATCGACGATGTCTATGCGTGGGATATTGACCACGAGTGGCAACTCAAGACTGCCGAGTATATGTTGAAAGAAGGCATTGTCGATCTTGGTCCGTTACCAGAAAAAAGAACTTGAAAATCAGGCCTCATTTAATTTGCTCATTATGCTCAACAAACTGAAAACATTTTTGTTCCGTTCAGTATTCCGGACCTTCGCGCAAATAGGTTGGTATACGCCATTTGTGATGATCTTCAAACATACCATCATTGAACACGAAGAAAGTCTCCGCCATAATAATACGGATCGTGAAACAATTTTGGGTCTGGCGCCACGACATTTTCGCGGCGATCTTGATGCCCTCGCTATATCCGGACGTTACCGGGTGTTGCTGATGCCAGAGTCATGGCAAACTCGGTTGATGTATCTTTTCTTTCCTGAGGGAAAGGAGCACTGGGAATATCAAAACCCTCCTCCTTCTTCAGAAATGGAAAGATGTAAAATTCAATTACAGAATTTTTATCGTCAACTTGTGCCACGTGTTCACAGGGCATTGAAAATTGATGCTGTTATTGGTCATCACTTGCGCGCGTGCATGAACAGTGATTGGGGTTCAGTTTCAAGAGAACTCTATTACCCATATTTAATTTTCTATCGGGAAGGTATGTTTGCGTCTGCACCCCACCTGAGAAAAGTATTAGCAGTTCGGCTGAAAAGGCTTGGCTTTTATTGCACACACCTTGTGGTGCATAACAGTAGTAGCAGAGAATTTTGTGTAGATATGGGGATCGCACCGGCAGATAAGATTTCTGCACTCGGGTGTATCAGAATGGATAAGTTCATTCGCAGAGTTTATTCTTCCAATGAACTATCAAAACCCAGACAAAGACAAATGGTTGTTTGTTTTCCGTTCATTATTAGCAGTTTTTTACTGGATGAATCATTCCGAAAATTTTTTCGAGACGCCCATCTGCCACTTGTTAAATTTGCAGTAGAGACCCCCGAAATTGATTTAGTGTTCAAGTTAAAATCTGAAAATCTTAAGACATTCATGAAAGATCTGGATGTTGAAGCGCGGACTGTTGGTATCGATATTACGAAAGTGAAAAATCTAACTTTTACGACTGATCGTGATGCTCAGGACTTGATTATGTATGCCGATGTAATCTGCGGTATAAATACTACGACAATACTGGAAGCAGCACTAACGTCGAAACCCGTTGTTTCACCATACTATTCGGAGATTCGCGTCGGTGAATATCGTAAAAAAATAAAGTTTACAGACGCTCTTTTATCTCTTGATGCTGCAACTGATAGTGATGACTATATTCGACTGATCAAGCAAGGTTTGTCCGGGAAAACCCTGAGTGAAGATGAAAAAGATATGCGACGAGGGTTTTTTGCCAAGTATGTGTCTAATCTTGATGGAACAGCACTTGCGCAATATGAAGCATTGATCGCCAACGAATTAAAAAAATGCCAACACAAAGGGCACGGAGACTGATGTTGTCAAAATTACTACTAGCCTGGGGTGTTCGTCCGCTATTGAAACTTCTATTTCGCGTGCTCGTCTATTTTAAATTCTATGGCCCTATTGTGTGGTTCTATTCCCGGATAATTCATGAAGTTGGTGGGCATTCTGGCTTGCCCACTATTCTTGCAATAAATTCCAAGCGGTTTCGGGATGATCCTCAGCATCTCATTGAAACAGGAAAATTCCGTGTGCTGGGCCTTGGTTTTGATTGGCTCGCAATTTTGGGAAGTCAATTTTATGCCCCTGGAATGGGTCGGGCTCGTTATCATCCAGAGGCAGACGAAACCCTTGCATTGGCACAAAAAAGATACTGGGAGTTTCTATCTGAATTTTTGCCCCGGTTGTATAGAAAACTGGGGGTCGATTGTGTTGTGAGTGCGTGTATTGATTATCCACAGGACTTTGATTGGGGTGTGATCACACATAGAACCGGGACACCTTTTATTATTTTCCATAAAGAAAATCTTGCGACAAGCCCCGGTATGATTGAACGATTTGAAACCTGGTCAGGCAGTTTGGGAAAGTTTAAAGGAACCCATGTCATCGTCCATAATGATACTGTTAGACAGGCCCTTATCCGGCCTGGCTATGTTCAGCCTGATCAAATAAGCAGTTTGGGCTGCCTTAGAATGGATGCCTTTCTCAATGATATTCGAAACGGTAAGGCCGAAACGTCAACCAGAGAACGTCCGCTGGTTACTTTCTTTTCATTCGGCCCTGGAATTGGCCTGGGTAAATTGTTCGGTGGTCCCCGTTTGTGGCCTGATGAAGCAGGTGGGATTGGTTTTTTTAAAGCCTTTCGGAGTGCTCATATCGCCATTGCCCGACTGGCTCAGGATCATCCGGATATCGACGTTATCATTAAACCGAAATGGGGTGGAGACTGGATAGAAAAAATCATTGATGTCTTACACAATACCGGAATTGACATAGACGATATCCCAAATCTTTCAATCCAACCTGATGTTTCTGCACAGGACCTTATATTCAGTTCAACGGTTGTGGTTTCTTATGGGTCAACCGTACAGCTTGAGGCTGCTGTTGCGGGAAAACCGGTCGTCGTTCCGTTTCTTGATGAGATGCACGAAGACCGGTATCAGGATTTGATCTTTTTCCGCGATCAAATGGACGATCTGTTTGATGTTGCCCGTACAGATATTGAGTTCCGTTCCATTATTGAAAAACGACTCAAGGATCCCGAAATTTCCGAACGTTGTATGACACAGCGCCGCAAGTCGTTTGATAGTCTGGTATCATGTATCCAGGGCGGTGCAGCAGATCGATATTCCGACTTTGTTCTGCAATCGATTGCAAAGCAAAAAGCCATAAATCAGGCAGCAATATAACGATCAGGGTCTGTCGAAAGTGAATTTTTTAAAATTACATAGAAAGAACATGGGTAATGACGAGTGAAAACCTCAACATCATGAAGGATGAATGCTGGGGGTTTATACCTGCGCGTGGTGGATCAAAAAGCATAAAGCTCAAGAATATACACCCTTTTGCGGGCCGCCCTCTTATGGATTACTGTGCCTTGGCGGCTAAGGCTGCTTCGAGCATCAGCAGAGTTATATGCAGCACAGATTCTGTTGCGATTTCGGAAAATTGCAAGGCGATTGACATTGAAGTTCATAACCGCCCCAGTGAACTTGGCGGTGATCAAATTCGGGTCACAGAAGTTTTTTCGCATTTCTTGCTGGATATGAATGAGAAAGAGGGTGGTGTTGCGGAGTATATTGCATTTTTGCAACCGACTTCTCCTTTCATCTTGCCAGAGCAACTGGACGATTGCCTGGAATTATTGAAATCTTCCCCCCATGCCGGTTCTGTGCAAACTGTGGTCGACTGCCCACACCAACAACATGCCATTAACCAGCGTGTTATCGTAGAGGGAGAACTTCGTTTCGCATTTGCCGATGATCAATTCACATCCTACAATAAACAACTGAAACAGCCACATTTCCTGTTTGGTAATGTCATACTGGTTCGAAGCGAAGCGGCGCTGGAACAAAACAAGGTTTTTGCAGAACCATCATTACCGTTAATGATTGACTATGTATTTGGCCTTGATGCCGATGGTCCTTTGGAGTTTCCCATGGGTGAATTTTTATTAGAGAAGGGCTTTCTTGAGTTACCTTTCCTATCTCAAGCAAAAACCGCGGAGTAATTTATGATAATTCAGGATACTGAAATCAGCATTGAATCACGATTAATTGGCCCGTTACATCGGCCATTTGTCATTGCAGAAATTGGCATTAATCATGAAGGCAGCATGGAAAAAGCTATTCGTATGGTCGATGACGCTGTTGCGGCTGGTTGTGAGTGCGTTAAGTTTCAGAGCCACGTCATTGAGGATGAGATGATCCCCAATGACGTGATTCCGGGTAATGCAGATGTGTCAATCTGGGATATTATGGCACGGTGTGCTCTGACGGCTGAGGAAGAGTTTCAACTGAAAAAATATGTTGAAGATAAAGGTTCAATATTCCTGTGTACGCCTTTTTCCCGTGCCGCAGCAGACCGTCTGGAAGCAATTGATGTCTCGGCTTACAAGATCGGCTCAGGTGAATGCAATAACTACCCCTTGATCGAACATATCGCCAGATTTGGCAAGCCGATGATTTTGAGCACAGGTATGAATGATCTGGCATCTATCGAACGTTCTGTGCAAATTATGCGTAAGCACTCTACGCCATTTGCTTTGTTACATTGTACATCCATGTATCCGACTCCGTATAGTGCTGTACAGCTTGGCGCGATTGCGGAAATTCGCGAACACTTCTCCACCGGTGTGGTTGGGCTAAGCGATCATTCCCTTGGCAACTATACCTGTTTTGGTGCCGTTGCACTGGGTGCCTGTATATTGGAGAAGCATTTTACGTCGGATATGACCTGGCCTGGGCCGGATGTTTCTATTTCGATTGATCCCGGCGAACTGGCACAATTGATCGAAGGTGCGGATGCCATCCATCAGGCCAATGGTGGACGCAAGGAAATTCTTGAAGGTGAAGCATCAACCATCGCCTTTGCCTACGCGAGTGTTGTTACCATAGTCCCCATTAAAGCTGGCGAAACACTGAGCCTTAAAAATGTATGGGTGAAACGCCCTGGAACTGGTGAGATCCTTGCGCCGGAGTTCGATACAATTCTGGGCCGTACGGTTGTCAGGGATATTTCTGTTAATCATCAACTTGAATGGGCGGACATCAATTGACGTTGGAACGTAAAAAAATAACTTTCCTTACAGGAACGCGTGCAGATTTTGGCAAGCAATTGCCATTGATTCGCGCTATCTCGGATGATGATCATTTTGATATAGAAATTATTGCCACGGGAATGCATCTTTTGCATACTTACGGATACACCATAAATGAAATTTATAAAGCGGGTTTCACCAAGGTCTTTCCGATCTTTAATCAAGAGTCATCCACATCTGAAAAGATGGATATTGTCCTTGCCAATACAATTATTCCATTGAGTCATTATATTAATGAACGGCGGCCCGATATGCTGATTGTTCATGGTGATCGTGTGGAAGCCCTGGCGGGAGCAATTGCCGGTAGCTTGAACAATATTCGCGTCGCTCACATTGAAGGTGGCGAGGTCTCCGGTACAATCGATGAATCCCTCCGTCATGCCATTTCAAAACTGGCACATCTGCATCTCGTTGCCAATGAAGATGCCAGCAGAAGATTGCATCAGCTTGGTGAAGAAGAAAAGACTATCCAGATTATCGGTTCTCCCGAGATCGACTACATGCAAGGTGGAAATCTGCCGGACATTTCTGAGGTCAAGAAGTACTACGCTATTGATTTTGATGAGTATGCACTCTTTATCCATCACCCGGTTACAACAGAGATTTCTGACCTGGATCAGCAAATTGACCAGATCGTTCAGGCAATGTTGAAAACGGGACACAATTATATAGTCGTTAAGCCAAACAACGATCTGGGCTCCAATATAATTGAAGCGAAGTTGCAGGAAATTGAACACTTGCCGAATATTCGTATGTTTCCGTCATTACGGTTTGAGTTTTATATTACATTGCTTAAATACGCTCGATACATCATGGGCAATTCAAGTTCTGGTGTTCGTGAGGCCCCTGTCTTTGGCGTTCCCAGCGTCAACATAGGTAGCCGCCAGCTCAATCGGAACAGGACCCCGGCTATTTTCAATGTACAGGCCGATGCGACTGAAATTTTAAAAACTATATCTGCTTTGCCCGATAGAATGACCGCCAGTTCTACATTTGGGAATGGGAATTCCGGGGAATTGTTTGCAGCACTTATGAAAGACAACAAAACCTGGTCTCTACCCAGGCAAAAGACATTCATTGACCGAATGCAAGTTGAACAAATATGAACCTTTGCCTTGTACCTGAAGCCCATGCAGTTGTTCGCCAGAGTATTTTTCTAACCGGATCCATGCGTTCTGGCACCACGATGATGGCACGCCTTCTGGCATCTTTGGAAGATACAGAGATGTTTATTGAGCCATCATCAATTTACCTGTTAATGCCGATGATTACGGAGCTTGAAACAAAGCACTGGAAGATTATTTTTGAATGCATTCTTTATGAAGACTATCTGGTTCCCGCACTTGCTGGACGGAATTTGAATTTTAATTCAAATGACCTCACGTATGTTGGCGGCTATATGGCCAAAGATGTTATCGATAAACGGCTTTCGACTGCTCATAAACATAGCAGCCTCGTCAATAGAACCAGAGAGACATCCATTAGTATTAAGTTGCCGGAAATGATGCCATATGTTGAAAAATTGCGGACGTACTATCCTCATATGAAGTATGTTGCCATGCTTCGAAGGCCGGAAAGCTGCATTGTCTCCATGTTGAATAAGGGCTGGTATAGCGATGAAGGGCTACACGGGAAAACTAATAAATGGCCAGTAAAAAATGAATTGGGTAAAAACTTTCCGTTCTGGTTGCCCGACGACAAGCATAATCAGTGGTGTTCCATGAGTGAAATTGAGCGCTGTTGTTATTCGTATTATTTTCAGTATCGATCAATTAAGCCGAATAAGTTCAACCTGATTGTGGATTATGACAAAATGGTCATAGACCCGTCTTCGATTTTTGCTTTGATTGTAGAGAAGCTCGGATTGAAATATGGAAAACTTACCAACGATCTTTTGGCCGGCGTCTCAGAGCCCGACATAGAAAGAACGATGGACTGGGAACAAATAGATTCCCGACTTAAAGAAAAAGTATTTTCAACATACGAATATTGGTGCCGTGCAACATGATGATGGCATGTTGTTTTTCAATATGAGGCCTGTGTTGCAATGGTTTGGGTTGAAATAGCGATCAGTTGACATGCCTCCCAGAATTAATCATTCATAATGAAATCTTCTGCACGATAATCACCTGCGCCAGATGCGCTCAAAGGACACCAGGTAAGCCATGAGCGATGTGGTCTTCGTGATGAATGTGCTTGGAAAATAATTAATGCATATACATTTTCTAACAGGCGGGTTCGTTGCTCCCAATACGCGCTCATTACTCTTTCCGCTTATTGTGCATAACCGGGCACTTAGGAAAACGGGCATAACCTGGGAGAATTTTACAGCACCAAGCGAACGCATGTTTGACTGTGATATTCTGGTTGTTGAGAGCAGTTTTCATGGTAAGCGCTGGACAACTGACAGGGATAAAATTCTTACTGAGATGCAATTGTTTGCATCGCGCGTTGATCGACTTTTTTATCTCGATACTTCGGATAGCACCGCTTTGTTACATCCTGAAGTTCTGCCATTTGTTGCCCGGTATTTTAAAAACCAGCTCCTGGTTAACCGGAACCTTTATAAGGATACGCATTACGGCCGCCGGATATTCACGGACTTCTCGCATCGAAAATACGGTATTCTTGATGATGCCCCGGAGGATAGCGTCCCGGTTCTGCAAAATGACCAGCTTGAAAAGCTTGGTGTTTGGTGGAATTCATCACTTGCAGACTGGTCACCAGCCGGTCGGTACCGCATGAAGCTCTATGCGCGATTACCGTTCGCACCATTATTGGCATTCCCCAAGGCTTATACCGATGCATGCGATGCACGACAGGTTGATGTTTCCTGCCGCATGGGGGTCAATTATGATCGTGAGACCGTATCCTGGCATCGTAAAACAGTGCGAGAAAGGCTTGCAAAGTGGTCTCCTGCGGACCGTGTTTCTTACCGTGAGTACGTTAAAGAGATGCAATCCAGCAAGATCGTTGTTTCCCCTTTTGGTTGGGGAGAAATAAATTATAAAGATTATGAAACCTTCCTGACGGGCGGTTTGTTGGTGAAGCCTGATATGGCGCACCTTGAAACATGGCCTGCTCTTTACATTCCAAATCAGACCTATTGTCCCTATCAGTGGGACGTCAGCAATCTTGTCAGCGTAATTGAGGAATTGCTTTCTGCCCCGCAACGAGCTTGTGAAATGGCCGCAAAGGGCCAGAAGGTTGATCGCGATCATATTGTTGGTAATGTTGCAGCAGAGAAATTTTGTCACCACCTAAAGACCCTTACCAGTGAGGCGTAAAATGCAACGGATGAGTGGGCGGCGGAATGTAACAGAAATATACAGTATCTGGATTGACCCGTGTCTGAGTCATTAAAAATATCACCGCAGTGTGTGATTGGTTCAAGTCGTCACTGGCATATGAAGATCGTGGGCAGCTCTCATATTTACTGGGCAGGCGCGGAACAAGCAGCTGATCGGCTTTCTACAGCAATTAATAATCTGCCAAATCCTTCAGTAGAAGCGATCAGCAATGTTATCGCTGAGCTGAATTGTCATTTTGCGGTTATTATCGAGACCCCACATTTGGTCATCGCTGCTGTCGATATAATACGAACACGCCCAATATTTTATAGCAAAAAATACGGACAGTTCTGTATTGGCAGTGACGCCCGTGAGGTTCGTGACGCATTTGAATTAAATGATTTTGAAACGGTGGCGTTAACGGAATGCCAGATGGCTGGATATGTCACCGGTTCACATACTGTGTATAAGGATCTCTTCCATTTGCAGGCTGGGGAGTGTCTGATCTGGAGCAAAGAACAGCGCCACCTGGAAATAGACTGGTATTTTAAATATTGCTCTGAGAACCTTGTAACGGATGATGAGTCTCATTTGATTGATGCTCTGGAGAAGGTAACGGATGATGTTATTGAGCGCACCATTGCGTATGTGAATGGTCGCCCCATCTGGATACCGCTGAGTGGCGGATTTGATTCACGGTTGATACTGGCAAAGCTTGTAGAACATGGCTATGAGCAGATTGAGTGTTTTTCCTATGGCCCGCCAGGTAATAGCGATGCTGAGGTGGCTCGAAAAATTGCTGAACGCCTGGGGGTTCCGTGGCGTTATGTTGCCATCGGGAAAAACGAGATTAGCCGGTTTCATCTATCGGATCAGTGCATAGAGTATTGGTCTTTTGCAGATGGCCTTTGTTCCGTGCCGTTTAGTAATGATTTACTGGCTTTATTGAAGCTTAGGGCTGATGGCGAGCTACCAGACGATGCGGTTATTATTAATGGACAGACGGGTGATTTCACCTCAGGGGGACATATTCCCCGAAGTTGGACCGGCGATGAAAAAGTGTCTTCAGAGCAATTGATTAAGTCAATTATGGATAAACACTTCGGACTGAGATTATCCCTGATGCAATCGCATCAGGCGGCCGGGGTTGTTACAAAGCTTTATCGGATGCTTGAAATCCAGCCGGGTCAGACGTTTAACGTACAACAGGCAGCAATAATTTTTGAACACTGGGAGTGTCGCGAGCGACAGGCTAAATTTGTTGTAAATGGTCAACGGACCTATGATTTTTTGGGCCTTGATTGGTATCTGCCATTATGGGACCCCGAGCTCGTGCAGTTTTGGCGAGATATTCCCTTAGCCCATAAGGTGCAGCAGCGCTTGTTTCGCCATTACTTTAGTCAATGGAATTTTCGGCAGGTATTTTCTGATTTTCAAAAAACAATGACTGCATGGAGCCCTTTGTATAATGTATTTCTCGTACCACTCGCCATTATATTACGCCTCTTGCTTGGTCGTCGTCGTAGAGACAATCTCTTTCGCTACCTGAAATATTTTGACCGGCTAGGTTTGCATTTTCGGGCTTTTGGACTCTATCGATTTTTGCGAAATGTGCATGATATACGAAGCGTCATATCTTTATATACGGAAGACTGGTTGGCGTTCCTGACGTTAGGTTCTTCGGATGATGGGATATAGATGTAATGTGTGGTTTTGCGGCCATATTTGAAACCGGCCGGTTATTTGACCCGGCATTGTTAAATGCTATTGATCGGGACCTCTATCATCGTGGCCCCGATAGCGGCGGGCAGATTTCAGAGCCGGGAGTCGGGCTCGTGTTCCGGCGCCTGGCGATTATGGATCTAGGACACGGCGCAGACCAACCCATGATGGATGCCAGTAAGCGGTACTCAATGGTCTTTAATGGCGAGATATATAATTTCCGCACATTACGCTCCGAATTGGCGGCTTTAGGTGCGAACTTCAAGACCACGAGTGATACCGAGGTCATCCTGCAAGGGTATATCCATTGGGGAGAACGTATCTTCGAGCGAATTGAGGGTATGTTTGCTGTTGTTATCTGGGACCGTCAGGAGCGGAAAGTAATTGCCGCGCGTGATCCTCTGGGCATCAAGCCTCTCTATCTTTTGCACACTGGAAACCTGACGGCGTTCGCCAGTGAAATACGCCCGTTGAAGCGTTTCATCGATGCCCGACCCGACCCCAAAGCTATTTCGGAGTTGTTGATTTTCAAGTTTGCGGCTGGCCGTTTAAGTAACATTCAAGGCATAGATAAACTACCGGGCGGCACAATTGTCACGTTGAACATGTCGGAGAATAGCCTTGTCGAACGCCGGTTTTGTGATCCTCTGGATACGTTGAAAGAAGACCATGCCTTAACTGAGGCCGAGGCTTTAGAACAAGCAAGCGAAGCTGTGAAAGCCTCTGTTAAGGCTCATTTGCAAAGTGATGTCGGTTATACCGTACAGTTATCGGGCGGCGTGGACTCGAGTCTTATTACAGCTTTGGCGAGTCGTTCAACGCAAGGTCAACTTAATACATTTGGTATAAACCTTGACCCACTTCCACATGATGAAGGCGAGTATCGTAAACAGGTTGCCGACCGATACAATATTACTCATCATGAAGTGAAGTTATCTAATCATGACTACGCGGATGCTTTACCGCGTGCAATACAGCATATGGAAGGGCCTGTAGCTCATTCCGGGTGCGTCTTGTTAATGCTTCTGTGTGATCAGATCAGTAAATATTCAAAGGTGACACTGACTGGAGAAGGCGCAGATGAGTTGTTTGGCGGCTATATGCGCTATCAGCAATGGGAGTACCTGCAACGGAAAGGGAGATACGCACGTATCGTTCCTTCTTTTGCATGGCCGATGCTGCAACGGTATCGGGAAATTCAACGCTATTCCGGTCGGGACGCAGCAATTTATGGCTCTGTTTATGGTGATTTCCTTGCCACGATGGATTTGTTCCCAGACCTGGTGCCTGAACCGGGGGCACGTGAGGCGGCCGCGACTCGCTTCCAGGATTTCCCGTCACGTATGTTTGCTGTTGATCAGTCAGCCTACCTTGAATCCTTGTTATTGCGACAAGATAAACTGTCTATGGCGGCCTCAGTGGAGGCGCGGGTTCCATTCACACATTATCCACTTTTCAAGCTTGTTAATAGCTTTCCCCATGCTCTGCGCGCCCCTACAGGTATAACCAAACCTATCTTGAAGAAAATTGCCGAACCATATTTGTCTGATGATCTGTTATATAGGCGCAAGGTCGGATTAACGCTGCCCTTGTTGGATTGGTTCTCCGAGGAAAAAGGCCTGGGGCGTTATCTGGAATTGCTAACCGATAGTGACAGCCGCCTTGCGAGCTATTGTGATAAAAAGATGCTGCGTAAGGTGGTAAATGATTTCCGGCAAGGAAAGAGGCATGGCCTGCCCCCTATTGAGAACCTTGTAAGTATCGAGTTGTGGCTGCGTCAAATATAGATAAAGGGTATTACGTCGTTGATGTTCAGAGAGTCAAAGTAAGTTAATCATCCCATGAAGAATTCAAACCATCAATTTCCGCAAAGCTCATCGAAAATTATTTGTTTTCCTTTTGTTGGTGATTCAATTGGAGGAAGTCATCTATCAACATTGTTGTTAATCAACGCGTTGCCCAGAGATCGCTTCAGGCATCTAATAGTTCTTCACCGTCCTGGTATTCTGGCTGATTATCTTGATGAGCGAAAGATACCATATACATATCTGGACAGCGTAAAACCTGTTGGTGCTGGTGGACTTGTGTCCCAATGCATCAACATGCTGTTTGTCTCACCATATCTTGTGAAATTTATTCGCAAACACGAGATAGATATTATCCATACCAATGATATGCGTATGCATCTGACATGGGCATTTGCGGCACGCATCATTTCGTGTAAGCATATATGGCATCAGCGCGGTGCAGATAATTCTCGCAGACTCTCATTATTTTCGTCGTTAGTGTCGTCGGTACTGACTATTTCTCATTACTGTAAAAGTTCTTTGAGTCATGGCATCGCAACGCGGGCCAAAGTTATTTACAACCCATTTGATACCATGGCCGCAGTACCGGCACGTGATAAATCGGCCGTGATGGTGCGACAGGAATGTGGGCTTGCTGAGGTCGATTACATTGTTGGATTCATCGGTAATCTGACGGACCAGAAGCGGCCACTTGATTTTATTGATGCTGCGGTAAAGTTAAAACAACAGCTTGGTGACTGTGTTGGGTTCGTAATGTTTGGTGAAACTCGTTCAGGAATTTATGAGGCCGTAAAGGAACGGATTAATCATTGTGGCATGGAAAACCGGATCGTTCTTATGGGTCCGAAGCACCCCATAGAACCCTGGCTTGCCGGTTTTGATGTCTTGTTGGCCCCGGCTATCAATGAAGGTTTAGGGCGTACGTTGGTTGAAGCCGCCTTGGTTGGAACGCCGGTTGTTGCTGCCGATGATGGAGGGCACCGTGAAATCATTAAAGATGGTCAAACGGGATATTTGGTTAGACCGAAAGACATCGGTGTTATGGCTGATCGTGTAGCCAGTCTTCTCGTTGACCCTTCGCAGAAGCGTCACATAACACGACGTTTGATAAAAGATGTGCGGGCACGGTTCTCAATAGAAAATCATGTTCGCTCGATAATTAGTATATACGAAGATTTAACTTTGTGACTATTTCTGTACGTAAAGACATGGTTATGATTATCTCTGATCTGGGCATGGGTGGAGCCCAGCGTGTCTTATCGCTTTTGGCGACGAACTGGGCTGATCAGGGGTATCATGTGCAGGTCGCAACATTTTATGGTGACGAGCGCGATCATTTTAAACTGCCCGAGAATGTCACACGCGTCGTTATGGGTGATCCGGGAGTATCGCGAAATTTCGTTCAGGGCCTGATTGCCAATTTAATTCGAATTTACCGGGTCCGTCGCATGCTTCGTGCGAGCGGCACATCTGTTGTCATTTCATTTGTAGGTATGACAAATATTCTGACTGTGTTGGCTGGTATGGGTGCGCCATGGAAAACGGTAATTTCTGAACGAAATGACCCAGCCAGGCAATCTCTTGGGCGCATGTGGGATCGACTTCGTCAATGGATTTATCCCTGTGCCGATCATATAACGGCAAACAGCTCCGGGGCTGTGCAAACCCTTTCCCGGTTCGTTCCTGAGCATAAACTTTCGCTGGTTCTCAATCCTGTCGATTTAAAGCGTTTCGCGACTGATGATATACAAAGATCAAAAACGCTGCTTGCCGTCGGACGGTTAGTGCCACAAAAGGCATTTGATATCCTGCTTTCTGCCTTTGCCAAAGCAGGACAAGACCTGCCTGACTGGGCGTTAATTATTGTGGGCGATGGACCTCAGCAGCAAGAATTGCAGCAACAGGCTCATGATCTGGGTATTGCCGGGCGAGTACAATGGATGGGGCGGCTCGATGATTGCACCGCGTTATATGCAACGGTGGGCATCTTCGTGCTGGCGTCGCGGTATGAAGGTGTGCCGAATGTTTTGCTAGAGGCCATGGCGAGCGGTTGTCCCGTTATTGTCAGCGATGCATCGTCCGGGCCGCTTGATTATGTAGTTGACGGTGACAGTGGCCTGATAGTACCGGTAGAAGATATCAATATTTTGGCACGTGAGATAATCCGCCTGGCAAATGATGAAGGTTTGCGCGCGCAACTGGGTACGTCGGCTCGTTTAAGGGTCTCTGCCAATGACGGTGAACTGGTGGTTGCCCAATGGAGCAGGCTGATCGGATTGAAAAGGCTGCCTGAGGCATGAAAGTTTGTTTTCTTATTCGTGCCATGGATCGAGGTGGAGCGGAACGACAGCTTACCAATCTTGCCTGTGATCTGAGCAAGCAGGGTGTCGAGGTGTCGGTGCTTACTTTTTATTCAGGCGGCGTGCTGGAGGAAACCTTGCAAAGGGCTGGTGTTTCTGTTCAGTGCCTTGAAAAATCCGGGCGGTGGAACGTTTTTGGTACGCTTATATCCTTGATAAAAGCAGTTCGTAAATTGCGCCCGGATGTCTTGCACGGTTATTTGCCGACAGCAAATTTACTCGCCGTTCTCGCAAAGCCGTTTATCGGGCCGACAAAAGTTATTTTAGGTGTTCGTGCTTCGGATATAAACCTTTCCCAGTATGATGGGGTGACGGCATGGAGCTATCGTATCGAGCGGTTCTTGAGCCGGTTTGCCGATGGCGTGATATCCAATTCTCACGCCGGTGCAAAAATCTATAAAACACGGGTACAATCGAGGAAAATTAGTGTCATACCTAATGGCATCGACACGCAATTGTTTCGCCCTGGCAAAGGTGAGTTGGAGCCATTGCGTGAAAACCTTGGGCTTGTAGCTGGAACAACGCTTGTTGCTTTAGTCGCCCGGGTTGATCCCATGAAGGATCATAAGACATTTCTGCAAATGGCAGAGATTGTTCACAACCAACAGCCGGGGGTGCAGTTTGTTTGTATTGCTGCAAATATTGACTGCTCTGCTACCATGGACCTTAAACAATTATCCCGAGAGCTTGGCATTGAAGATGGCGTGCATTGGGTTGGCCCGTTTGAAGACATGAGCCGTGTTTACCCAACTCTCGATATCGTGGTTTTGTCCTCTATCTGTGGCGAAGGGTTCCCCAACGTGATCGCAGAAGCAATGGCTTGTGGTGTTCCGTGTGTGGTTACCGATGTTGGTGATGCCGCTATTGTGGTTGGTGACAGTGGCATTGTTGTCCCTGTTCGCGATTCCGATGCCATGGCAACGGGGGTGAGTAAATTGTTGTTACGTGTTCACGAAGAGCGTGATGTATTATCCTCTGAAGTCCGCGAGCGCATATTCGCTCATTTTAGCCGTGCAAAACTTTTACAGCGAAGCCTGGAATTTATGACAAAAACCGGATCAGCATAATGTGTGGTATCGCTGGATTTATCCTGTCTCGTCCCGATCTTTCCAAGCAAGATCTGCTCACTCAAAGCGAGGCGATGGCAAATGCTATTGCGCACCGTGGTCCTGATGATACAGGTGCGTGGGCAGACCCTGAGAACGGAGTTGGCTTTGGCCATCGTCGCCTGTCTATTATTGATTTATCACCCGAAGGTCATCAACCGAAAGCCTCATCATCGGGGCGTTATATTATTGTCTATAACGGTGAAATATATAATTTTCTCGCATTGCGCTGCGAACTTGAAACAAGCGGCCTCTCTTTTCGGGGCGGATCGGATACGGAAGTTCTGCTGGCCGCCATTGAACACTGGGGCATCAATACGGCTCTTGAACGGCTCAATGGTATGTTTGCATTCGCACTATGGGACCGTCAGGAACGCTGTTTATTCCTCGCCCGTGACAGGCTGGGCCAAAAACCGCTTTATTATGGCTGGGCCGATACGGGTTTTGTTTTTGCATCGGAGTTAAAGGCCATTACGGCCTTTGATGGGTTCAAACGACAACTGAATCGTAATGTTGTCGGCCTCTATCTTCGTCACGGGTATGTTCCTGAACCATATTGTATCTGGCAAGGATTGCATAAATTGGTGCCAGGAAGTGTTCTGCGTCTGGAGATGAAGGACGTCCAACAAGGCACAACACACAATCCAGAAAAATACTGGAGCCTCCAGGATGTCGCGATTAATGGTTCACGAAACCAGCTTCCAGACAATCAAGAAACACTTGATGGGCTGGAAGAGCGGCTAATGAATTCCGTCAAGGAATGCATGGTGTCGGACGTGCCTCTCGGCGCGTTCCTGTCTGGCGGGGTGGACTCGTCGTGTATAGCAAGCCTGATGCAGGCGCAAAGTACACAGAAAGTACGCACCTTCTGCATTGGTTTTGACGAGCCCCGCTACAATGAAGCCCAACACGCAGCCCAGGTCGCCAGGCATCTTGGAACGAGCCATACGGAGCTTTATGTCACGCAACGCGACGCGCTCGATGTCATTCCCATGTTACCCGGTTTATATGATGAACCGTTCGCCGACTCATCGCAAATCCCGACATATCTGGTTGCAAAAATGGCCCGCGAGCATGTCACGGTTGCTCTATCCGGTGATGGAGGTGATGAGCTGTTTGGCGGGTATAACCGGTATTTATGGGGACAGAATATTGCGCGGGGTATGTCCGCTGCCCCTCATTTTGTGCGCAACGCATTATGTTCACTGGCATCTTCCGTGCCTGTTGGCGGGTGGGATGCATTGTTCACCCTGATGCCGAAACGCTATTCGTATCAGCACCCCGGCGACAAGATTCATAAACTCGCTGGTATTATGAGTGCACAATCAGCCCAGCAGGCATACTGGCGTCTAACCTCTCTTTGGCATGACCCTGACAGCATGACCCTGAATTCCCGGGAACCCGAAACAGTACTGGGCAACCCGGACCGTTGGCCTGATCTGAAAACGCTGTGTGAGCAAATGATGGCTCTTGACAGCGTGACGTACCTGCCGGGCGATATCCTGACAAAGGTTGATAGAGCCAGTATGGGGGTATCCCTTGAATCACGTATACCCTTGCTCGATCACCGGGTTGTTGAATATACCTGGCGTATGCCCCAGTCCATGAAAATTCGTCATGGAGAAACCAAGTGGGCATTGCGACAAGTATTGTACCGCCATGTGCCGAAGAAGCTTATTGAGCGTCCGAAAATGGGCTTTGGCGTACCGATTGATAGCTGGCTTCGGGGCGAACTTCGAGACTGGGCGGAAGATTTATTATCCCACACGGCGTTGTTGGATAGCGGCGTCTTCCATCCTGGTCTGATCAGAGAACGATGGAATGAGCATTTGTCAGGAAGGCGTAACTGGCAACATCATTTATGGGTAATTCTTATGTTTCAATCGTGGTTGCGCGAAGGCAATGGTTCGCCATGACAGAAAATTCTCCTCAGTCCTCTGAAAAGCACCGGGTAAGGATTATAATTGTCGTTAATCAATTGTCGCTCGGTGGCACGGAGCGTCATCTTCTGCAAATACTGCCGAGGCTGCAACGGGTGCTGCAACAGGAACATTTTGATGTGTCTGTTATCGTTATCAAAGGTGGCGGTCGTCTTGAAGAGGCTTTTCGAGAGGCCGGGGTGCCGGTCACCGCGCCCGACCCGGGGTTGCCAAATTTCATGCAGCGAATTTGGAGCAGTTTCCAGATTGTAAAAATTATTTTTGAGCGACCTGATATCCTTCACTTTTTCTTGCCGGAAGCCTACCTTATCGGTGGTGTCCTGAGCGCCTTGTGCCGTCAGCCCATAACGATCATGAGCAGGCGTAGTTTAAATGATTATCAGAAACGATATCCGATTGCCGCGAAAATTGAGCACTGGCTACATAAACGTACAACTGTATTAATTGGAAATTCCAGGGCTGTTTGTCGCCAGCTTCTTGATGAGGCGGAAGATGCATCAAAAATTGGACTGATTTATAATGGGGTTGATCTGGATATGGTCAATCAAACTGTGTCCAGATCAACAGCCCGAAAAGAACTAAACCTTGCCCAGGATGCCGTGGTGCTTGTGATAGTTGCCAATTTAATTCCCTATAAGGGGCACGAGGATTTAGTAAAAGCCCTGCATAATATCAAACACAAAATGCCACAGCCCTGGACCCTGTTATGTGTGGGTCGCGATGAGGGTATTGGCGGCGGACTTGAAAAACGTTCCAATGAATGCGGACTGAGGCAGAATATTCAATGGCTTGGTGAATTGTCAGATGTCTCAAAATATCTGGCGGCGGCAGATATTGGGTTTCTGTGTTCACACGAGGAAGGTTTTTCCAACAGTATCCTGGAAGGCATGGCTTGTTCGCTACCGATGATTGTCACAGACGTCGGCGGGAATGCAGAAGCCGTTATTGATGGGCAAACCGGGATTGTTGTTCCAACGCGCTCCCCCTCTGCACTGGGAGATGCCATATTAAAGCTCGCCCTTGATGACAGCTTGCGGGCCACATTAGGTGAGGCTGCTCGCAACAGAGTTGAAACCACGTTTTCTCTGGAAACCTGCGTGATATCCTATGCACGGTTATATCGCTCTCTGGCAAAAAAAGATCATTCCCCGGTAGCGGATATATTAGAAAATGAGACGGTTAAATAATTTCGTTCAATGGGGGAGTACATCGCGATATAATGACAATGGAGCTGAAAAATGAATAGAGGCGAACATACCTATTGTCTTTCTGACAAACGCATTTGGGTTGCCGGTCATAAAGGTATGGTCGGCGGGGCGGTTGTTCGCCGGTTGGAACAGGAAGACTGCAAGGTTTTGGTCGCTGAACGGAGCGATGCTGATCTGACCCGCCAGAATGAAGTAGAGACCTGGATGACGGCAAACCGACCCGATGCGATTTTTATCGCCGCGGCGCGGGTTGGTGGAATTGTTGCTAATGACACACAACCAGCGCAATTCCTCTATGAAAATATGATGATCGAAGCCAATATCATCCATGCCGCTTACAAGCTGGGTGTAGAAAAAGTGGTGTTTCTGGGTTCCAGTTGCATCTACCCACGCATGGCCGAACAGCCCATGAAAGAAGAAGCCTTACTGACGGGATCGCTTGAACCAACCAATGAATGGTATGCTATTGCCAAGATCGCCGGTATTAAACTTTGTCAGGCCTATCGGCGGCAATATGGTTGTGACTTTATTTCCGCCCAGCCGACCAACCTTTACGGGCCGGGTGATAATTTTGACCTGACAAACAGCCACGTTATTCCAGCGTTAATCTCCAAGGCTCATACGTCAAAACTGAATAGTGCTGAGACTTTGGAGGTCTGGGGGAGCGGCAAGCCATTTCGTGAATTCCTGTATGTGGATGATCTTGCCGATGCGTTGGTATTTTTGCTGAAATCCTATTCTGGAGAAATGCATATAAATGTGGGCACGGGTTGTGAAGTCTCCATTGGCGATCTGGCCCGCAGTGTTATCCGTGCGGTCGGATTTGAAGGTGAACTGGCCTTTGATACATCCAAACCCGATGGGCCGCCCCGCAAGTTGATGGACTCCTCACGATTACTTGAAATGGGTTGGACATCGCAGGTTGATTTAGATGCCGGGTTAAAATTGGCCTACGACTGGTATTTATCCAACAAGGATGGTGCCGAGGGTGTTCGTGGGGGATAATCTCCTGGTTAATCGCGCGGTTAGTCACGCGGTTAATCACTGGGGTAAATAATGGAACATACAATGGGAAAAATCGTACCAGTTATTCTGTCCGGCGGATCGGGCTCCCGTTTGTGGCCGGTATCACGCGCGGCCTATCCGAAACAGTTTCTGCCGCTGACCTCCGGGCGCACCATGCTGCAAGAAACCGCCGCGCGGATGTTGGGCGATGATTTTGATGAGCCCATGGTGATCTGTAATCAAGACCACCGTTTTATCGTTGCTGGTCAATTACAGGAGATCGGGATTAAACCCCTGGCCATTGTTCTGGAGCCTATGGGGCGCAATACCGCACCTGCGGCCTGTGTGGCGGCCCTGATTATTGCCCGGCGTGATCCACAGGCAAGTATGATGATACTGGCTTCCGATCATGTTATCGCCAAACCTGACGTGTTACATGACGCGGCCAGCACGGCGCACGGCGCGGCCAGTGATGGCGCTCTGGTTACCTTTGGCATCAAACCGGACGCACCGGAAATCGGTTATGGTTATATCAAGCGCGGCCCGCCCGTCGCCGGTATCAAGGGTTGTTTCACGGTCGATCAGTTTGTCGAAAAACCAGACCGGAAAACGGCAGAGGGTTATCTCAAACAGGGTAGTTATGTCTGGAACAGTGGTATGTTTCTGTTTTCGCCAAAGGATTATCTGGCTGAGTTGAGCCGCCACAACCCCGCCATGGTCAAAGCCTGTCGAGCCGCCCTGGAGGGGGCACAAACAGACGCTGACTTTATCCGCCTGGACGCGGACGCATTTGCAGCCTCGCCATCAGACTCTATCGATTATGCGGTTATGGAACATACCGAGCGCGCGGTGGTCTTGCCGGTTGATCTGGGCTGGAATGATGTGGGGGGGTGGCGGGCACTTTGGGATATAGGTGATAAAGATGACCAGGGCAATGTGTTGCTGGGTGATGTGCTCGCCCGGGATGTGACGGATAGCTATGTGCGCAGCGATGAGGCCCTGATCGCCATTCAGGGTGTGGATAATCTGGTTGTTGTGGCCACCGATGATGCCTTGTTGATTGCCCATATGGATAAAGTCCAGAATGTCAAAGCCATCGTCGAGCAGCTTGAAGCCGCAGGTCGAAACGAATGCCGGGACCATACGATCATGCGCCGTCCCTGGGGTTGGTACCAGACCATCGGTTCCGGCTCGCGTTATCAGGTCAAGCAACTATACCTGCACCCCGGCGCGTCCATCAGCCTGCAATTCCATCACCACCGTGCCGAGCACTGGGTCGTTGTGGAAGGTACGGCGCGTATAACCCGGGGTGACGATGTCATGGATTTATCGGTCAATCAGTCCGTTTATATTTCCATTGGCACCACTCATCGTCTGGAAAACGTTTGTGATGTAGGGGTGCGTATTATCGAGGTGCAGTCCGGCGCGTATCTGGGCGAAGATGATATCGTACGGTTCGAGGATACTTACGGGCGGGTATAGTTTTCCTTGATCAGGGACCACTTAATCTCCAGATCCTGGGTATTGAGAGAACCGGAAATGACAATCTGGAGAGATTTCCGCTGACTGCCCGGGCTACCCAGATAAACACTTTCCTCGATGGACAGCTGCCCGCCAGAACACCTGAACCGCCAGCCTTCCTTGTTGGATACCTTTAACAGTGCCGATGTCTGGTTTCCCAGTATCTCGGCGCTGATATGGGGATGCAGGTGAAAACGCACGACGAATGTGCGGGCATAAAGCCCCATGTGCTCGACCATTAATTTCAGGGTATCGCAACCGCGCAAATCCGTGCCGTCCGATGAAAGATAAATATCGCGGGCATGTACCAACCCGAACGTTTTGCGATAACCATCGTGGCGCATTTGCAGGAATGTACTGCCTTCGGCGACATTGCGCCTACATGACACATGGGTATCGAGCGGGCTTCGGGTATGGCTCTGATGGCCCTTTTCGAGAATTTCAAGGGCGTTTGTATCATTGATGCAGAGCGTCGAATGAGCCGCCGTTGCCCGCATGGCCAAGTTCCATCGATCAACGATGTTGCTGCTGGCACCGCAATTGACGATAAGCCTGTGCTGCTTGTGGGAAAATTCAAAACTGAGTAGTCCGGCATGAGCGTTGTGATTAGCCGCCGCAACAATGGCCGCCCCCGCATCGGCAATCAGCACACTGTTTCCCGCTTCGGCTCGTTGATAACCGGTATGGGGCGCGCTTGTCAGACCCTTCGCCTTGCTGCCAGTCTGGCCGATGATGTGGGCGATCGCCTTGCTGTCACCTTCACCAGAACCGTTAAACAGGGCGAGACGCCCATCGGTATGGCAGTATGCCCGTAACATGGGGGCCATACGCTCTATGGCGTGCTGCAGGAAATGAGGTGAATTAAGCTGTGCAGCGTTCAGAGTATCACGGATACGGATCAACCGGACCATGACCTGAAACTGGACCGTGGGGTTACGTTCGAAGTGCCCACCATCGGCAAAGATCTGATGCTCCAGGGCAATCTCAAGGGCCGCAAGGCCATTTTCCAGCACCGTTTCCATACCGTTCAGGCATAGGGCACCCAGGATCAGGCCCTCGGCGGCTTCAATGGCCTGACTGTCAGCAGGCGCAAGTTCTATTGAGCGTGCCAGATGGCGTATCTGCACCGCACAGGACTCCAGAAACGTTAACTGAAAGCCCGGCTGTTTTTCATTGTGCAAAAAATCAAATGTGCGCAACCAGTTGACCAATCGCCCGCCGATAATTTCCGGGGCCCAGGCGCTGGTATGCCAGCGGCCATAGTCATTAATCCACCGGGTCATCAGGTCTCTGCCTTTGTCGGCAGCATCTGCCGTGCCGAGGGCCTTCAGATCGGCGAGAAATCCGAACCGATGAAGCTGGCGGATTTTCTGATCCGATAATCGGGTATTACGCCACGGCAGATCACCCAGATGCTGGAAATGACCAAACATGGAATAATTACCGTTGAGGATTTCCTGGCCCAGGGCCCTATCGCCTGTCAGGGAATCGGGCGGAATTCCGCGCAGACGCTCTGGCACGTTGCCACGCAGAGACCAGTCGTAAATACTGGAGTTATATATTGCATTCTGTAACGCTGAGTACATGGTTCCATCAATCGCCAGGACAATTCTTCGGGCTGAGTATGCCATGGCTTTATGTACGGGAAATTAATATCCGCCTATGCCATCAATTAATAATTTATCTTTAAAACAGATGATGACGAACAATTAGTATGCGCCCGCGATCTGCTGTGTACACAGGCATGGACAGATTACTTTATTACAACCATAATTACAGTGACTTACAAGGTATGCATCACTAATAATCATGGATGCACCAGGATCGGAATAGTGATGTTTGAAAACGATGGTAGTGTTTTGCGATATAGTAGCGCCATCATGGGTATTGTTAACGGCAATAATTTTTTAGCCGGGAATGCCCATAAAACTATTAACGAAATCACCGAAGCCGTATCCAGTTCTCTGATGATCGAACGCGTTGGTGTCTGGATGTATGGCGATGACCGCCTGGAGCTTCGCTGTGTCGATCTGTATGAACAAACACCCGCCAGTCATTCTGACGGTCATGTGCACAGACAAAAAGACTGGCCGGCTTATTTTGCCGCCCTTGCGGAAAATTGTGTTCTGGTGGTACACAATGCACCGGATGATCCGCGAACCAGCGAGCTTGTATTATCTTGCCTTGCGGCGTCTGGGATTTCTTCAAAGCTGGATGTGCCCATAAACCGTGATGGTGTAACGGTTGGCTTTATCAACCTTGAACATGTGGGGCCAGGTCGTGACTGGTCTGATGAGGATATCACCGTTGCGGGGTATTTCGCTGATCTTGTGGCCCATGTTCTAGCGACACAGGAAAGCAAACAAGCGGTGGATGTGCTACGCAAAAATGCGCGCCAACTGCAAACGATTTATCATCAGATACCGGCGGGAATATCGCTGGAAGATTATTCCGGCGTCAAGCGGTTGACCGATAAACTGGCCCGTAATGGGGTGCGGGATTTTCGTGAACATTTCAGGAATAATAAACAAGACCTGGACGAGGCCATTGACCAGATAAAAATACTGGATGTTAATGACTTTCAAGTCACGATGTTCGGCGCGTCCTCGGTAGAAGAATATTGCAAATTTGATACAGGCCCCTCCCTCGTCATGACGTTTGGATGGTATGATTATTATCTTGAAGAAATTTCCGTGTTTGCCGAAGGCGGAAATGAGATGTCCAAAGAGGTCAGGACAAGTCGTATCGATGGTACAGGGATGGATGTCAATTGTACGTCCCGCATCACGAGTGACCACAAAGACGATTGGTCGGAGGTTGTCTCAATTCATAAAGACATCACCGATCGTAAACAATCCGAAGCGGCCCTCCAGAACGCCCTGGTAGAAGCCGAACGAGCCAATCAGGCAAAATCCGAGTTTCTTGCCACCATGAGCCATGAGTTCCGCACGCCGCTGAATGCCATACTCGGGTTTAGCGAAATGATCAGGGCCGAGTATTTCGGTCCTCTGGGATCTGATAATTATCAGGATTACGCCCGGAGTATTTTTCATAGTGGTGAACATCTGCTGGATTTGATCAATGACATTCTGAACATTGCGGCGATAGAAGCTGGTAAGAAGCCGATGGTAAAAGAGAACATTTTTGTTGATACATTCCTGCGTGATTGTGTCACGAACATGGGACCGCTTGCTAAAGAGTGCAGCGTATACCTGACCGTTGATATCCCCGATGAATTAAATCCGCTTTATGCCGATAAGCGAGCACTTACCCAGGTCATCTTGAACCTGCTCTCCAATGCCATAAAATTTACCGAGGACGATGGCACGATCACGGTTTCCGTCAGTGCCTTTGATGACGGCATGATATTCAAGATAAGCGATACGGGTATTGGTATACCAGATGACATCATATCGCACATTACCGATGCCTTCGTTCAATCGAATGCCGACCCCCATATTGCTCAATCAGGAACGGGGCTGGGACTGACTATTGTAAAGTCATTGGTCGAGGCTAATGGTGGGGTCCTGAATATTGAAAGTGAATATGGCAAGGGGACGACGGTTACGGTATGGATGCCCGGTCTGCCAGAAAATACCAAAAAAAAGCCTAGAACTTGATCGTACTGCTCAGCCAGACAAAGCCATAGAGGCAAGCGAACAATATTGGCTGGTGGACCATATAAACGGCCAGGCTGTGCCGACCGGCTAAAAAAGCAATGCGGATTAACAAGCTGTCTGATTGCCAGCCCAGAAACGGGCGTGTTTTATCCAACGCCACAATCGATCTGCCCAGGATGATGCCCAGTATCGGCAGGCCCAGCCAGGGGAACAGGGGAATATAATCGACGCTGAACCATGCTCGTGTTCCCAACCCCGACCAGGCAAGCCAGGGGCTTGAAAATACTTCATGGACCAGGACAATCGGCCCGCTCAAAAATATAGCCGCCAAAAGGATCAATGCCAGGTTGGGTAATCTGATAGCCATAGCCAGTAATACACTGGCCACGGTTATGTGGTGCAGGATGCCGAAAAAAACATAACTGGCTGGATCGATCTGGTAGGTCGCCGCCGATACCAGCGCGGCAGCGCTCGCAATAATCACCAGCCGTTTGAGAAAAATCCTGCTATTAAATGAATGCTGGCGAGCCATCACCTGGGATATTCCCATGACAATCAGGATCAACCCGGCGATAAACCGGGCAAACCAGATCCAGGCAGGGTCGCTGAAAATACCAAATTCAGCCAGCCTGAAAAAAGTCAGATCCCATGAGAAATGATAAACGATCATGAGGATAATTGCGAAGCCGCGAGCCACATCGATTATCATATATCTGTTGGGTTGATTTGCCATGATCTAGGTTCCTGACCCTAAACTGATTTTTTCAAACGAACGGCGTAGAAACCATCCAGCCCGCCGTATTCAGGCCAATGACTGGGCAGGGTACGCAAGGCCCCTTCCGGGGTGATGGCATGGGACAATCCTGGAAACTCATTCGGTGTTGGAGGTATAATCTCTAACGGCAATCCGCGTTCCAGTGCCGCGGAAATGCGTTCGGGGCCTTCTTCGGGTTGCAAGGAACAGGTGCAATAGATCAAAAGCCCGCCGGGTTTGACCATCTTACACGCGGCATCAATCAGATCGTCCTGCAGGGCGGTCAGTGAAATAATATCCTGCTGGGATTTATGCAAGGCGATGTCCGGGTGTCGGCGCAAGGTGCCGGTTGCCGAACACGGGGCGTCCAGCAGTACACCATCGAACAGTTCGTCCGGGTTCCAGGTCAAGGCGTCTGCGTGGATGACCCGGGCTTTCAGGTGGGTGCGATAAAGATTACGGTGAAGCACCTTGAGGCGTTTTTTTGACCGATCAAGGGCGCTCACAATGGCTCCGGCACTGGCAAGCTGCATGGTTTTGCCGCCCGGTGCGGCGCACAGGTCGACGACAGACAGTCCTGACACATCACCCAGCAATGTCACAGGCAGGGTGGCGGCGGCATCCTGAACCCACCATAACCCCTCTTTATAGCCATCCAGCGCCTCAATCTGTCCGCCTGAATTCAGCCGGACCGATCCGTTTGGCAATACATTGCCGGCGAGCTTTTCGGCCCAATCAGGCCCCTGGTTGATTTCTTTCAGGCTTAAATCAAGATCGGGTTCGCAGGCATTGGCCTGGGCTATAGCGCGGCAGGTTTCCATACCATAGGCCGCACTCCAGTTATGCCACAGCCAGTCCGGCGTATTGAGGCGCGGGGCATCGAGCTTTTCAAGCACCCCGGAGCCTTTTTCAACGACCCGACGCATGATGGCATTGACCAGTTTTACATGCCCGGCAAGGCCGGAGTGGCGGACCAGATCAACCGTGGTCGAGGTTGCAGCATAGACCGGCACATCAAGATACAGGACCTGGGCAATGCCCAGGTGCAGGATATCAATGATAATTTCTGCCCGGCCTTTGGGTTTACGCTGTAAAAAAACCTTGAGGACGGCTTCAATTTCACCGCCATGACGGATCGTTGTCATCACCAGTTGATGATGAAAAGCCCGGTCGCGCGTCTCTTTCAGGCGCGAACGGGTTGCGCCCAGGGCATCTTGTAACGCCGTTGCGTCGTGGCGGATTGCACGTAATGCCGCCAGGGCGGCCATTCGTGGTGGATCTTTCATCGGCTTGTTTGAAGAGGGTTTGGAATTTGCTGGCATAATTTCAGTCATGCCCGAGTGTGGGACCAATTACAAGCGTGAACAATGGCGTTATATGGTCTATTGTTTTTGCCGCACACAATATTAACGGGTAAAGCGGATGAATTCCAAGACCGACGATACGACGGAAAACATGTCAGATAACGGCCCAGAGCCAGAGACGCCTGAAAAAGCAAAAACCACCAGCAAAACACCAGACGGTTCAGCCGACCCGGCCGGACAGGTTGATCCTACGCGATATGGCGACTGGGTGAAAAATGGCCGGTGTATTGATTTTTAGGAGTGCCAAAAGAATTTGAAACAGGGCCGCGATGAATAAAGTCAAAAGTGTCATGAACTGGTTGTTGAGGACCGACGCGGATCAGGAAGGCGAGGTCCGCGATAATGACTTTGCACCCAGTGGCACGGTTATGCATTATGTTGTGCGTATTCTGGTGGCTAAAATTGCCGGACCCGAAGGTGCCACAGCGACCAAAAGGCTAAAAGGTGTGCTGACAAAAATTGGCGATGTGCAGGTCATGGACATGGGCAAATCGCTGGTTGTTTCCAAACGAAAATCGTCCCTGGAGGGGCTGTTGCTGGCGACCAAGACGGGGCGTGACTGGCTGTGCCGCAAAGAAGCCGATATTCTTGTGTGGGGCAGTATTGACGAAACATCGAAACAGCTAACCCTTCGATTCTTGCCCCTTAACGGGGCACCGGAGGGCCGACCCGGGGCAATCGGGGCAGGCGATGAGATAAATTTACCCCTCGACTACAACGCAGAAGTCGATGATGTAATCGCCGCCGCTCTATTGTGTGCCAGCAGCTCTACCAAGGCCGGAGCCAAGGATGATCTGGTCTCAAAACTGAACGATTATGCCATGCGCGTAGCCCCCCTGGGCACCATTGATATCGCCGGACTTGATCAGGTTCAACTGGTTACCGTATTGCAAGCCATCGCCAATGTGATGACAACCAATGCCCGGGGCAGGCCCCATGGCCTGATCAAGGCCCTGGAAGTCTATCTGCGGGCGGTCAGACTGATCCCCGATGATTTGCTTGAGGGCGCCAGACAGGCCTTGTTATACAATCAATATGCCTCCGCCTTGCGGGCCTTGGGGGCAAAAAGTCTGAACCCGGAACCATTTGAGAAGGCTGTCGAAGCCTATCAGAACGCGATCAAGGCCTTAAGCAAAACTGAGCACCCCCATGACTGGGCCCTGACCATGATCCGTCTTGGATTGGCATTGTATCATTTGGCCGGGCGTCTTGAGCAACCAAAAATTATGTCTGAGTCCATTTCGGCCCTGGAACAATCCCTGACTGTGTTCACCCGCGAGACCAATCCGGGCCGTTGGTCGGAGATCAAAAACCATATTGGTGTCGTAATGACATCCCTGGGCGAGGTTACCTCCGACAACACCATGTTGGATAAAGCCATTGAAGCGTTTGATAACAGCCTGGATATCCGTAAACGTGAGCAAGTGGTTGTGTTGTGGGCTAAAACAACCAATAACATGGGGGCCGCCGCCTTCGCTCTGGCCAAACTAACCCAGGACCGGACGCTCATGGAACAGTCAGCCCTTGCTTTTGAAGGGGCCATCCAGGTCTACCGGGAACTAGGACAGGAAAATCGAGCCCATATTATTTCGAAAAACCTGAAGCGTACACAGATTTTCCTGTCAGACTTGTCCGACAGTAAAGAATGACGGCCTGAGATTTTATTTCGGTATCAGAATTAAATTGTATCTAAAGCCTGTTTTGACGGTTTTCAATTAAGTCTTCGACCACAGCCGGATCGGCCAGGGTCGATGTATCCCCCAGATTGGAAAAATCATCCTCGCCGATTTTTCGTAAAATCCGGCGCATGATCTTGCCTGAGCGGGTCTTGGGCAGGCCCGGCGCCCATTGCAGCCAGTCGGGGCTGGCGATGGGGCCGATTTCCTTGCGGACCCAGGCGACCAGTTCCTTACGCAACTCATCGGACGGCTCGGCTGATGTATTCAGAGTGACATAGGCGTAGATGCCCTGACCCTTGATGTCATGGGGGGCGCCGACTACGGCGGCCTCGGCCACACTTTTATGGGCGACCAGGGCACTTTCCACTTCGGCCGTCCCCATGCGGTGGCCCGAGACATTTATTACGTCATCGACACGACCCGTGATCCAGTAATATCCGTCTTCATCGCGGCGGCATCCGTCACCGGTGAAATATTTTCCCTGGTAGGTCGAAAAATAGGTCTCCTCGAAGCGTTGATGGTCGCCGTAAATGGTCCGCATCTGGCCGGGCCAGGATGTCGCGATGCATAGATTGCCAGAACACGCTCCCTCCAGCACCTTGCCATCAGGATCAACGATCTGGGGCTGTATACCGAAAAATGGTCGGGTCGCCGAGCCCGGTTTCAGGTCGGTAGCACCGGGCAATGGGGTAATCAGGATGCCCCCGGTTTCGGTCTGCCACCAGGTGTCGACGATGACACAACGCGCCTCACCGACCACGTTATAATACCACATCCAGGCTTCCGGATTGATGGGTTCGCCCACCGTGCCGAGTACGCGCAGGGACTTGCGGCTGGTTTTATTGACAGGCCCGTCGCCGTCGCGCATCAGAGCGCGGATGGCGGTCGGTGCGGTATAGAAAATATTGACATTGTGCTTGTCACAGACCTGCCAGAAACGAGAGCTGTCGGGATAGGTCGGCACCCCTTCAAACATCAGCGTGGTGGCCCCGTTGGCCAGGGGGCCATAGACAATATAGCTATGTCCGGTGACCCAGCCTACATCGGCGGTACACCAATAGATGTCACCATCATGGTAATCAAAAACATATTGATGGGTCATGGACGCATAGACCATATAGCCGCCGGTGGTATGCTGCACACCCTTGGGCTGGCCCGTGGAGCCGGATGTATAGAGGATAAACAACGGATCCTCGGCGCTCATTTCTTCCGGTTCGCAAACCGGGTCAGCGGCCTCTGTGGCCTCGTGATACCACACATCGCGGCCATCCTGCCAATCGATCTGGCCACCGGTGCGTTTGACCACCAGACAGGTGGTTACCGAGGGGCACTTTGCCAGCGCCTTGTCGGTGTTGGCCTTGAGCGGGATGGGTTTGCCGCTGCGGATACCCTCATCGGCCGTGATGACCATGACACAATCACTGTCATTGATGCGCTGTGACAGGCTGTCGGGCGAAAAACCACCAAATACGATGGAATGGATGGCCCCGATGCGCGCACACGCCAGCATGGCATAGGCGGCTTCGGGTATCATGGGCATATACAGGCAAACCCGGTCACCCTTTTTGACACCACGGGCCTTCATGGCGTTGGCCAGACGGCAAACCGCCTGGTGTAGTTGATTATAGGTAATGTTTTCCGATACGTCCGGATCATCGCCTTCCCAGATGATGGCGATCTGATCACCGCGGCTCTCAAGGTGACGGTCGATACAGTTGCTTGATGCGTTCAAGGTGCCGTCGGCGTACCAGTTGATGGAGACACCCGGTTTGTTGAATTCGACGTTCCTGACCTGGCTGTATGGCTTGATCCAGTCCAGCCGTTTACCATGTTCGCCCCAGAACCCGTCCGGATCTTCGACGGATTGTTGATACATTTCGTTATATTTAGCGTTATCGATGAGTGCGTGTTTGGCAACACTTGCCGGGACTGGAAAAATGTGTTCTTCGCTCATGGATTAAAAACTCCCGTGAAAGATCGTCTGGTTATTATGGCTTGAAGTATTGCATGGATATCTGTTTGAAAACAAGGACCGCGGTGCGGTTTTATTCAGGCTTTGGCAGGACCTGCAACCATGGCAAAATGCTTACCGAACCGAACAGCCCGGCTTTGTTATAGGGATCATTGGCGGCAAAATCATCGGCTTGGGAACGGCTTTCGAAATCCATGATGAGCAGGCTGCCAATCATGGATTGCCGGTCGTCGCTCTGCAAGGGGCCCGCCATATGGACATGTGATACAAAGCCGCTCAGGTATTCCAGGTGCTCGGGGCGGGTTTGCTGGCGAATGTGGCTGGCATCGGGCTTGTCGTGGCAGATTATGGCAAACAGCATGGGGGAATATCCTTAGAAAAGTTGGCGTGTTGAAGGTCCGGTTATTCGCTGGTCGCAGGGCGGGCGAGCAGCTCAGATATGGCGGTGTCGATGTCGGCGCCATGGTTGAGTATTCGGTCAACCGCCCGGCAGATGGGCATATCTATCTGCATTCGGACGGCCAGTTTATTTAAGGCAGGGGCAGAATAGACGCCTTCGGCCACGCTGACCCGGCTATCCAGGATCGTTTGCAGGCTCTCGCCCCGGCCCAGAGCCGCCCCCAGTGAGAAATTCCGCGACTGCATGGCATTACATGTCAGGCTTAGATCTCCAATGCCTGACAGTCCCATGAATGTGGCACGCTGTCCACCCATGGCCAAACCGAGCCGGACAATTTCCGCTAACCCCCGGGTAATCAGGGCGGCCCGCGCATTATCGCCTAACCCGCGTCCCTGGCTGATGCCGCAGGCGATGGCCAAAACATTTTTGACCACACCGCCGATTTCCACGCCCATTACGTCATCGGAACGATATAGTCGAAAGTGACGGGTCGACAAAGCCTGGCATAAAGCCGACTGCAAGGCGGGGTCTTTGGTGGCCAGGGTGGCAGCACCGGGCATGTGGCGGGCTAATTCAGCGGCAAATGTCGGACCAGACAGCACGGCAACCGGGGCCTGGGGCAGGGTTTCGCCACAGACCTGATGCATCAGCTTCAAACTGTCGTGTTCCAGGCCCTTGGCACATAAAACAGCCGGAACACCGGCCTTCCAGATGCTTGATAAATCTTGCGTGACCGAGCGTAGCGTTTGCGCCGGGGTAACGATCAGCACCGCATGGGCGTCAATTGCCTGTTCCAGGTCAGCGGTGGCATGGATGGCCGGGTCAAGGTCAATGCCGGGCAGGTATTTCGGATTGGTATGTGTTTTGGCAATGCTGGCGGCCAGTTCGGGTTTGTGGGCCCACAATACCACCTGACGACCAGCCCGGCTGGCCATGCAAGCCAGTGCACTGCCCCAGGCGCCCGAACCGAGAATGCCGATTTTTTCCATGCATCAAGGTATGCCGTCAGTTCTGTATACTCAACTGAATTCAGTTATTTCCGGCGATTACCGGCAATGATCTCGCTGGCGCTGGGGGCTGTGGGATCGAGCGGCCAGCGGGGGCGCGGTTTGAAGTCCAACGTATCGAAGCGACCCTGTTTAAAATATTCAACCCCGGTCCAGGCGACCATGGCGGCATTATCGGTGCATAATTGTATCGGTGGTGAAACAAAATTCAGACCGGTCTGGCTGCTCAGTGCTTCCAGGCGGCCTCGAAGATATAGATTTGCTGCCACGCCGCCCGCAACAACCAAGGTGTCGCCAATTGGAAAGCGGGACTGAAACGTTTTTATTGCATTTTCGCAACGTTCAACGAGTACATCACCCGCCGCCGCCTGGAATGAGGCGCAGAGATCGTTTACATCCCTGGTTTCAAGTTTGCCCGGCGGTAATGTTGCAACGGTTTGGCGGATCGATGTTTTAAGCCCGGAAAATGAAAAGTCACAGCCCGGACGGCCTTTCATGGGTCGGGGCAGTGTAAAGCGGGCCGGATCGCCGGATTTGGCAGCCTGTTCCACGGCTGGCCCCCCGGGATAGCCCAATCCAAGCATTTTGGCAGTTTTATCGAACGCTTCGCCCAGCGCGTCATCGATGGTGGTACCCAGGCGGTGAAACGTGTCGATGCCCTCGGCGATTAATAATTGACAGTGGCCACCGGAAACCAGCAGCAACAAATAAGGAAAGGCCACATCATGGCTCAACCGGACTGTCAGGCCGTGGGCTTCCAGGTGATTGACGGCAATAAACGGGATGTTTTGGGCCAGCGCGATGGCCTTGGCGGTCATCACACCCACAATAACACCGCCGATCAAGCCGGGTCCGCCGGTTACCGCGACCGCGTCCAGATCGCTGAATTCAAGGTGAGCTTCAGTCAGAGCCTGCGAAATGATGCCATCCAGATGATCCAGATGGGAGCGGGCGGCAATTTCCGGTACCACGCCGCCATAGAGCCGGTGTTCGTCAACCTGTGAGGCGATAATATTGGCATGGACCGTGCCGGTGCCATCGACGATGGCAGCGGCGGTTTCATCACAGCTTGTTTCAATTCCCAAAACCAGCATGATTGCTCTCAGTTGTTGCAAAGACTGTCAGGTGAGGTCATAAACATTTTTTACAAGTTTACAAGAATATCCATTGCAGGAGAAACTCGGCGTGAACATTAAAATCGGCACCCGCAGCAGTCCACTGGCCCTGGCACAGGCTTACGAGACACGTGATAAGCTGTTATTGGCCTATGATGATGTTGATGTGGAGATCGTTCCTATTACCACGACCGGTGACAAGATTCAGGATCGCCCTCTGTCCGATGTGGGTGGCAAGGGGGTTTTTACCAAAGAACTTGACGAGGCCCTGTTTGACCGGCGGATCAATGTGGCGGCCCATTCAATGAAAGATGTGCCAACCTGGCTGCCCAACGGGATTATTCTGGCCGCTATGTTTGAGCGCGAGGATGTGCGCGACGTGCTGGTCTCGCCCAAATACAGCAGTTTTTCCCAAATGCCCGCCGGCAGCGTGATCGGCACCACGTCCCTGCGACGCCAGTCACAGATCCTGGAACGTTATCCGGAACTGACGGTGGTGATCTTCCGGGGCAATGTGCAGACCCGTTTACGCAAACTCCACGAAGGTGTCGCCGATGCGACCCTGCTGGCGCTGGCGGGTCTGAACCGTCTCGGTCGCACGGATGTGGTGGCGCGTATTCTGGAGCCTGATGAATTACTGCCAGCCGTCGGGCAGGGCGCTATCGGTCTTGCCTGTCGCGAAGATGATGAGGACGTTATCGCGAAGCTACGTGGGTTGGATCATAACCCCACATCGCTGTGCGTGTTGGCTGAAAGAGCCATGTTGGACGTGCTTGATGGCTCCTGCCGAACGCCCATTGCTGGTCTTGCCACCCTGTCGGATGATGGTCAAACCATCACAATCAAGGGGCTTGTGGCCCAGGCCGATGGTTCCGAGATATGGCGTGCCCAGCGTCAGGGGCCAAGTGTCGATAGTGATAAGCTGGGTCGTGCGCTCGGGGCAGAATTAAGGGCCGCCGTGGGGGAAGATTTTTTTGCGGCCTTGATGGATTAACGGATCAAATTTATTATGCGAGTGCTGATAACCCGACCACACCAGGACGCCGAGCCACTGGCCCGCAGACTGTTGGCCGGTGGGGTGCAATCGTTGATCGAACCGCTGCTGGAAATTCATTATCTTGAGACGCAGGCGATTGATCTGGTACATGTGCAGGGCTTGCTGGTCACCAGTGCCAACGGTGTTCGAGCCTTTGCGGCCTTTACAACCAAGCGTGATCTGGCGGTCTGGGCGGTTGGCGATGGTTCGGCACGGGCGGCGCGAGACGCCGGGTTCAACACAGTCATCAGCGCCGATGGTGACGTGAAAGCCCTGGCGGAACTGGTTGTTGAGCAGGCATCCCATGCTGACGGGGCCTTGCTGCATGTGGCTGGAACCCGGCTTGCCGGTGATTTGGCCGGCATGGTGCAATCCGCCGGTTTCGAGTATAGACGGGCGGTGCTCTATGAGGCTCTGAGCGCCAAAATATTCAGTGATCAGGCTTGTGATGGTTTTCGCCAGGCTCAGGTGAACGGTGTCTTGTTGTATTCTCCCAGAACGGCCGAAACCTTTGTAAAACTCATAAACCATCATGACATGCAGGGTTTGTTACGCTCTGTAACGGCATATTGTCTCAGTCAGGCTGTCGCCGAACGGGTGGCCGGGTTGGGCTGGCAGCGGATTTCGATCGCTTCAGCCGCACAAGAAGATTGCATAATTGAAGATGTTTTCCGTGCAACTGGTGACAGATGAAATATAATGCTTCAATCTTCTGTATAGCTTCGAAAGAAAAGTTAGATGGCGACAAAACCCAAAACACCGGTAGAGCCCAAAACACCGGCAAAGCCTAAAACATCCATTAAACCCGCCGTAAAATCAGACGCCGCGGCCACCCCGCAGAAATCTTCAAAACCCGTTGCTGGCAAACCAAAAGCTGCGCAGGCATCAACGCCGAAAACGGCCCCCAAAACCATTCAGGACTCCAAGTCTGCATCCGGTGACAAGGTTGCGGCGGGCGCCAAAGCAAGCAGCTCCTCCCCGGCTTCACCAACCGCCGGTTCGACGGACGCAGCCCTTTCAGGGCCGGTGAAACAAAAATCCAGATCGTCGATCGGTATGGTAATGATCGGGTTGGTGATCGTCGGATTGGTCATTGGGGCCGGTACGTCCCGGCAATACTGGATGCCCCAGGTGAATGCCCTGTTGGACCGGATGGCGATGGACGAAGGCATTACCGATGAGGCGGCCCAGGTGGATGCCTCGGAGCAGGCTGCTCAGTTAAAAGCGGTCGAGGACGCCCGCTCGAAACAAGAAATGGCGGCATTCGCAGAACAGGAAAACGCTCGCGTCAAGGTGCGTCAGGACATGGCCGTCATCTTGAACCGGCTCGAAGGTGTCGAGGGTTCCATGCGTGACCTCAAACAGATGGCTGCGGCTGTATCGAATAATGACGCCACCGAGGACGCCCGCTCAACGCTCAATGTTCTGACCCAGCGCTTGCAGGTCATTGAGCAACGAAATCAGGCAGACAATGCGGCTCGTGACAAGGACGGGGCTGCACTGGTTAATATTACCCAGCGCATTAACGCGCTCGAAGCCGCCTCTGCAAGCAACAATACGGCTCGCGTCATGACCCAGGGAGATGCCATTGTACGGGCCTCGAGCCTGGTGCTTGCCGTCGGCCAGCTTCGGGCAATTGTGCGCCAGGGATTACCCTATGACGGTGAATTGTCTGCCGTTATTGCAACGGCTGATAATCGCGAGAATATCCAAAGTGCGCTTGATGTTTTGGCTGTCCATGCCAAGACTGGGGTCAAACAGCTCGGGGTGTTACGCGCTTCTTTTGAGGACGCCATTCTGGACGCCGTGAAAGCCGATGCCGCCATGCAACAAGATGGTTGGGTCAATGATGTTTTGAATGAATTGAGCGGTCTGGTGGTGATCCGTAAAATCGACGGGCTAGCCGGGCTCGATACGGTTGATGCCCGGATCAGCCGGGCTCAATCCAGTCTTGGTGAGGGCGATCTTCTAACCGTTATCGGCGTTATCGAGGGGCTGGATCAACCGGCTGCACAGGCGTTTGACGGGTGGCTCACCGATGCACAATCCTTCATGGCCACCGAGCGCGCACTAGACAATTTGTATAGTCATGTGATCGCCCAGCTTGCCTCGATGAAGGGTTAAAAGTCATGTTGCGGACTTTGCGTTATTTTATTTTAATCGCGGTATTTGTTGCCGGGGCGGCGTGGTTTGCCGACCAGCCGGGCTCGGTATCGGTGCAATGGGCAGGATATCAGATCGATACATCCTTCGCGGTGCTGAGCATTGTGGTTGCCGTAATTTCGATTGTCGTGGCCCTGATATACCGATTTTGGATATTTATAGCCCGAGTGCCGGGCAATATGGGACTGGCATGGCAGGTCCGGCGACGCAACAAGGGTTTTGCAGCACTGACCAAAGGCATGGTTGCCGTTGCTGCCGGTGACAGTGAAGAAGCCAGACGCCAGTCCCGCCGGGCGGAAGGTATTTTGAGCGATCCGCCATTGACCATGTTGCTGTCCGCACAGGCAGCCCAGTTGAACGGTGACGAACGGGCCGCAGAACGGTTCTTCAAGGCCATGACAGATAATGCGGAAACCGAATTTCTCGGCCTGCGCGGGTTGCTTAATCAGGCAATGGCCCGCGGTGATACCGATGATGCTATTGCCCTGGCCCGTCAGGCCCACCGGTTGAAACCCAATAGTGAGTGGGTCTCGGAAAGTCTATTTGATCTGCAAACCAACAGTGCCCTGTGGCTCGATGCCAGCGTGACTGTTCGTGAAGCAGCCCGCAATAAACATTTAAGCCAGGAGCAAAGTGAGCGGCGTCAGGCCGTGCTGTCATTCCAGCTCAGTATAGCGGCAGAACAGGATGGTGATCACGAAGCCGCCTTGAAATATGCCCGCGCCGCGTTATCGAAAGATGATACCTTGCTGCCTGCCGTGCTCGGTGTGGTTCGGGCCTGGGTTAAAATGGGTCGCCGGCGCAAGGCTGGCGGTATGATCGAAAAGGCCTGGAAACAATCTCCTCATCCTGATTTGGTTGAGCTTTATAAACAGGTGCGCAGCGCCGATGATACGCTGGCTGCGGTCAAGGCTGTTGAGCGTCTGGCCGGGTATAATCCGGGCCATGTGGAAAGCGAGCTGGCTATTGCCCGGGCTGCCCTGAATGCGGATTTGTGGGGCCAGGCGCGGCAACGGCTTGAACCCATCAGTGTGGATGAACCCTCGGCACGAATTTGCCGCATGATGGCCGCACTGGAGGAAGCCGAACACGGCGATCTGGCGGCGGCTCGTCAATGGTTGATGCAAGCCTCTATGGCTGATCCTGATCCGGCTTATGTGTGTGGTAATTGTGGCCATACGGTTCGCGACTGGCACGTGACGTGTGATAACTGTCAGAGTTTTGATCGCTATGTTTGGCGCGTTCCGCCTCATGCCGTTGATCTGACCAGGTTGTTGGAGGTTCAAAGGCAAACCAGAGATGATGAAGCCGAGCCTACCGTACTTATCGAGCATGAGAATGAAAAACCGGACGATATAGCCATCAAACCGTTTTCTGCGTAATCCGAAGTCAGCGGCAAATCCTGCTAAACTATAAATTGTGATAAACTTATCATAGCCTTAGGCGAGTTCAAATTCCCGCTCCGTAAAATCGCTCTGGTATTATGACCAAACTCGGTATATATGGAGCCTCAGTCCACACGGACCATGCCGCCTTAGCTCAGTTGGTAGAGCATCGCATTCGTAATGCGGGGGTCGCAAGTTCAAATCTTGCAGGCGGCACCATTCTCTTATACTGCAAGCCCCGGATTTCCGGGGGGGTTCTTTTTAATATCCCTATTATTTTGTGAACTTATGCAAGGGTCTTTGATGCAAAAGTTATACATTCCGCTCTGTGAAGAGTGCTAATTGCGGTTTGCAAACGTTTGCATCTTCAAATCGGTGGTGCATATTGAGCTTGCAAATGAATTGTAAAAAGCTTGCTATCAGTAAAAGCCCTAATGAAAGATAATGGAGCATAATTTCAATGAGTATTGATAGGGGCGATTTTGATTCTATATCGGAAGATGACTTAATCGAGCTTGTAACGGCACAGGTACCTGAAGGCTTACGAATTGAGTACAAGGTTGAAACGTATAAAACCAAAGATGCTGAAAGGCGTGAATTCCTGAAAGATATTTCTTCTTTTGCGAACACTCAAGGTGGTCACCTCATATTAGGCATGAAGGAGGCAAAAGGAATCGCAAAAGCTGCTGATGGTTTGGGAGAACTCGATAGTGATGCAGAGTTGCTTCGTTTGGAGCAAATAGCTTGCAACGGACTTGAGCCTCGCATTTCCGGCCTCAGAATGAAAGCAATTCCCCTTTCTGCTGGAGGCCATATATTACTTCTAAGAATCCCTCGCAGCTGGAATCCTCCCCATCGTGTTATCTCTCAAAACTCAAACCGTTTTTATATGCGCAATTCGTCAGGTGTTTACGAACCAAATGTAGGGGAGCTCCGCACGTTGTTCACTGAATCAGCATCAGCATTGGAACAAGCTAAAAGTTTTCGTAAAGAGAGAATGAATACGATCACTTCTAGAAATGGTCAACGGCCCCTTCAGGGTAATGGTCGATTAATTCTACACATAGTGCCTATAGCATCGCTCTCTGGCACTTTCTCAATAGATATAGAACACGCATACCAACAACATTCTCTTTTCAAACCTATCAGTATCGACAGTTATTCCCCGCGATTCAATTATCATGGATTTATAAATGAGCGCGGTAATAATGAAAATTATGGGTATACACAAATATTCCGCAATGGGATTCTTGAAGCCACGAAAGCTGAAATTGTGCGTGATAGAGAAGGTTTCCAAATCATCGCCGGTGCGGCTTTAGAAAAACACTTTTTCGCTAGAATATTCTCCTACATTATTGGGCTTAAAAAACTTAATATCCCAGCGCCCTTAATTATTATGTTAACGTTAGAAGGTGTTCACGAAGCATCATATTATGTGAAAGACTACCCCTATATCGAAAGAGATATCTCTCTCCCTGAAGATACATTGCACCTACCTGAATGTGTTCTTGAAGATTATGGAGAAGAGATAGATATCCACCGTGCAGTTCAACCAGCATTTGATGCTCTATGGAATGCAATCGGTTATTCACGTTCTGAATTCTTTAATGAATATGGGCTTTGGGTAGGGAATAATCGATAAAAACTTTGAGGCCTTTAATTACCCCCCCCCGAATATTTGGTGCCAAAATTCGAGGGCGTATACATATATGTACTGTTCTTGATCTTCTCTCTGGGGACCCTTTAGCTGTATTCCAGAGCACACGTTTTAACGTCTCTGCATTTTGGGTGCTTGGGTACGTGCAAGTTTGTTTTCTGATTCTACAGTTTCCTAAACCTTCCTACGTTGGGGTTTCCATTGGTGGAGCCGAGGGGAGGTTCCGGCTGATTCAAATTTTCATATAAAACATAATGACTTACAGCTACGTTACACACAGAAGGTAACAGTATTGTGTAACGGTTGGAAGCGTTAATTTTAAGAATCGCATGATAAGTGTTGAAAAAATGCACGACTCAACTTTTCCGGTGCCCTACCCCCATGATAGGGCTTAATGCCTCTCTACGCAGCCGAAAACACTTCCTAGCGTAGTTTGCGGACCACGCAGCTCTTTGGACAACCTGTATGAATGTTCATTAATGCGGTGGCTACTATCACCATCTCACACCCATACCTGTATAATTGATACAATGTAACGTTTTTTAATTTGATCTGAATCTCTTAACGATACTAAATGTCTAATAATGAAGTCGGTAATTGCCGTCAAAACTGGAAATTCAGGGTTAAAACTGGTCCAATGTGGAATAATGTATACGCTGAATGGGGTGGGTTGGTGTGTGATATTTTGAGTGATGTAGGCGATGCCAGACTATAAACGACAGCATTACGTTCCGCGATGTTATCTCAAACCATTTTCGCTTGATCGTGGAGGGGCCGCGATCAATCTCTACAACATATCGCGTGACGTCTCTGTCTCAAATGCATCACTAAAAGGACAGTGTGCCAAGGACTATTTGTATGGAGCTGACTTGAAACTAGAGCATCTTCTTCAATACTTCGAAGGTGAGTATGCCCGCATTGTTCGCGTTATCGAAAGTACGACTGATATACCGACACAATATGATCTAGAAATGTTACGAGATTTTTCGTTGCTACAATACTCACGAACAGAAATGGCAATGAAGCGGATGCGGATGATGTTTGAGGGAATGCATAATGCGACATATGAAGGTTATCCAGTCACTCTCCCTAAACTTGATATTAGTGAACGAACGATGATGCTTCGTTCAATACAGTCATATACTGATCACCGCGAGAGCATCACAGACCTCAAGGTTTGTGTCGTAAAGAATAGAACTCAAATGGATTTTGTTACCTCTGACGACCCAGCAATTTTCACGAGCCGGTATTATATCCAACGACTGCAACAGAATAACTTTGGATTGGGTTCCTCGGGTGCCGTCTTTTTCCTTCCGCTTTCTCCACGGTTGCTAGTGATCTGTTATGACTGTGATATGTATATAATTCCGAACCGAAGGGGATGCTATGTATCAACCTCCAGCCTGAGGGATGTTTCTGCACTTAATGAACTTCAGTACCTTAAGGCCGCAGAAAATATTTACTTCTCGAGTTGGAATAATCGACAGCAAATAGAGACTGAGTTTCACGCGACAGCTCCACATAGGCCGGACGCATGGTGTAGAATTTCTGTCTTTGTTCCAGATGGGTTTAATCAGATGGGAGAACGGCATCGTCTCGCCACCGATGAAGAAAGGTCAACATCCCTAGAGAGATTAATCCAGATTTCCAACCTTCACCCCGAGCCGTCTAGGTGGTTTTCCAAGCTACGTTTCCGAAATAGTCCGCGAACATTCAGCGATGGTTCCGCAGCTGGGCATGTTAGGAGGCACATTTGGGAAACGCGGCATCTTAGGTCATAAAATATAGATTTCCATTTATCACATATATTATATCTGGTCTGCTTGCCTGACAGCGACAGCAGGTAGTAGTTATCTTGCAATTGTTTGCAAACGCGGGGGGAAACCTCCCTGTGAAATCGGGGGGAGAAATCCCTCTACCTGAATGTAGAGATTTTCAAAGAAAGTCGATACACCAGTTACATTAGCAAACCGCGCTGTAATAACCGGCTTGAGATTGGTTAGTATCCTTGTATTGGCGTATTTTCGTTTGCGGCCCTAGTCGCCTATTTCCTTCGGAAACAGGCGACTAAATAATTAAACATGCGATAGTGTAATTAATATGGATATCCATATTTTAAATAATGCGCCTCATGTGCGCGCGTATATAGACAGTAACCTACTTTTAAAATATGGATTCCCATATTCTAGGGTGTTTTTAAGTTAATTCTCCTACGGGGTTTTTTTAAACTACTAATTTTGGGGAGGTCATATAGGGGGCCGTGACCTGGAATATGTAGACAACGGGCAGTTCCATTTCTGCCAGCATGTGAAGATACCAATAATCCTGTATTTTCTAGTTTCCTAATAGCCTCTCCCAGTGTCCCTTTTGGAATTCCAGTCATTTTGCATAAATCATCTTTTGAAATAAAGCCCGTATCCTTATGATCCTTTAAAATGGTTTCTTTAAAAAGAACCAACAATAAATGATGAGCACTCGCGGGGAGATTATGTTGAAGAATGCTATCAATGAATCGTTCTGTCTTAATTTTCGAATATTCCATTAGATTACCAAAGTTATATGTAAAGCTGATTTATCCATAATGCCATATTGCAAACATTTGCAAATATATAGATTTTATATAACAGGGGGATTAAAGCGACATAAAAAATCGGGGGGACACAGCAGCTATATGCATAATGTTAATGAGTTGATCTATCTAGTAAGAAACTTTCTTTGATTATTCTAAATTACATTATCAACACTGATACTCATATCAAAATTTACCGTTATTTGAAAATCCACATTGCAGATTGCTTTCAATAAAATCAACACGTTAGGTTGTTATGCACATTTGCTAATTGACGTTCATCAATAAAACGCACATTGCAGATTATTTGTATATATACAGATTTTTCAGAACCGAGGAAGGGAAATAGAAGCCCTATATCAACATTCTTGATTTCAAAATTGAGCAGATTTATAAATAAGTTGTTTTAGTGTCTCTTGCGCCATGAATTAAGTTCTGCAATCAGATTTACAGCATCTAGATTTAAACAATCTGCAATCTCAAGAAATTCCCCGACATCAATGCGCCTATCCCCGATTTCATATCGAGAGACAAATTGCTGAGGCCTCCCAAGCTGGTTAGCAAGATTAACCTGCGACAAGCCCACTTTTCTTCGCTGCTTAATAAGCAACTCGCGAAAGCGTTTATAGGTATCTGAGCTTATTGAGCGTGTCATTGGTATTCAGGTTTCAAATTAAAGACCTGAAAAGTTATAAACACAGTTTGTGTGTACACCAAAATGATGTAAGAATTTAGGTGTTCAATACGAAAACATGAACGTTTACAGTATAGGGAGGAGAATAAATGTTAAATCAAAAGAAGCTAATACCAATAATGAGAATGTCCCGATTCGGGATGCCGTTATTGATATGTATCTTAATTATTGGGAGTTTATCTGCGTGTGTTACTGCAAGGCCAATAACTCTGGAGCAAATAAAAAATGCCAACTATGGAATAGTGCCTGAAAACCCCAAAATTATAGTCAAACAACATCTGGATGAAGTCTTGATTGATCCAGATTCATTAAGGAACTTTAATGTTGGTAGTCCTACAAAAGCATATACTTCTGGGCCGATTTTTACAGAAAAAGGTTACTACATAGCTAAACGTGGAATGTTTGGATACGCTGTAAACGTTAAATACAATGCGAAAAATAGAATGGGCGGTTACGTTGGAAACAAAATAATGATTGTACTGATAAATAATAATCGTGTGCTATTTATGATAGATTCCAGTGATTTTCAATCTAAAGTCGTTCAGTACGTTCCGTAGATTGCACTTCGTTCAGGTTAAGAATAAGAACAGTTATTCAGGGGGGAGGGTATTTGTTCACCCTCCGTGTAGTCTGCTATAGTTAATCGTTATAAAAATGAGCACAAAGTCTTTATTGATCAATCACGAACTCGATCATAATATACAATTTATCAATGTTTAATCCTATTCCAGAAAACTCATAATATTGGACTACGGATCAGCCCTTAAAAGTCAAGAATAGTAAATAACTCATTTCAGAATCCAGTTTATTTTGGAAAAATTGACTTGCGCGTTAACATTTCATAATCCATCTCCTTCATCAATAGAACGGACGCTACCACAAAATCGTGAACATTTTACGGGAACACATCACTACACTACTAATTGAACGAAACAGCAATTTGTGATTGCTTGGTAAGATATTGGTGAACAGAATACTCTTTCTATTCGTTCGTTTAATAAAGGGTTTTTATCATGCAATCACTTATTCTCTATACTCGAGTTTCAACAAATAGTCAGGCTAAGAGCGGTTTAGGTCTTGCTGCTCAGAGGTCTCTTTGTGAACAATTTGCGACTCAACACGGATATGAAATTATCAATGAGTACACCGAGATCGAAACGGGCAAAGGCGCAGATGCACTTGATCGACGCCCAAAGCTTGCGACTGCTCTCGGTGAAGCAAAGAAATTAAAATGCCCGGTTATTGTTGCGAAGCTAGACCGCCTTTCAAGGGATGTTCATTTCATTTCGGGGCTTGTAGCAAAACAGGTTTCCTTTCTGGTTGCAGAACTTGGTCCAGACGTTGATCCATTCATGCTTCACATTTATGCCGCCCTTGCTGAGAAAGAGCGTCGTTTAATTTCTGAGCGAACCAAAGCCGCATTACAGATAAAAATAGCGGCGGGTGTGAAACTTGGTAACCTCACTAATCTTGCCGATGCTCAAAGGAAAGGCCTTGCTGTACGTTTGCAACGTGCGGACCAATTTGCTTCCAATGTGTTTCCCATTATCAATGATATTAAAAAAACGGGCATAACGACCTGCAAGGGGATTTCGGACGCATTAAATTTGCGTGGGATTTCTTCTGCTCGTGGAGGAATTTGGTATCCAAGCACTGTTCAAAAGCTTTTTCGGCGAATGGATAGCCGATGTATGCTGGTTGTAAATTGTACATAAGTCAAAGTATTGTGGAAATGAAATTAAGATTTAAACTATGTTTTGTGCAGCTATTGCAAATATCTGCAACTAACTTGAGTTTTTTTTAATTGGCTTTGAAATATTTATTTAATTCTTTACTTCTAAATTGTTATTTATATTGACTTTATGTATAAAATATGGTAACCTTTACTACTTAATCATAATATTTGCTAAAATATATAAAGGAGTTTCTGTAAAATGGCAGAACCGGCACGACATTTTACTGTCAAAACGCTGGCGGAACATTGGTCCGTTAGCCCCAGCCATGTATATGGCCTTATTAGTAGAAGCGAATTGCCACATATAAGAATTGGTAGCGCTATTCGTATTCCTATTGCATATATAGAAAAGTATGAGGTGGCATCATGCCAAGATATCGGCTTCTCAAAATCTCTCAGCGAAAAAATTGGCATATTCAATGGACGGAAAGAAACGAAAATAATCGAACCTTCACAAAAAGGAAAAGCACCAATACTGAAGACCGTGAAGAAGCAGAAGTTGTCCTCAGAGACTTTGAAGCCAAGCAAGAAAACTCGAAAATTAAAGCGACCGTTGCGTCCATTGTTGACGCATACGTAGTCGCTAGAAAAAACGATGTATTGCATCCTGTGTCAATGGAGAATCGGGCGGCACATCTGAAACGCATTCTTAAGCGAACTTTAGTTCGACATATAGATCGCAAGCGGTGTGATTTTTATATTCGAAAAAGACTTAATGAAGGTGTCGGGGATGGAACCATTAGGACTGAATTGAGTACTTTATCAAGTGCGTTTAAGTACGGAGAACGTGAAGGGTGGATAGAAAATGCACCATATGTGCATCGCCCTCCAAAACCTGAACCTAGGGAGCGGTGGTTGCGACCAGATGAGTGGAGGGGATTGCTTGATCAATGCAAAGCATTCCACTTACGATTATTTGTTATTTTGGCTATCAATACCTCAGCAAGGTCCGGGGCAATTTTAGACTTAACTTGGGACCGTGTTAATTTGGAATTGAAGCAAATCGATTTTCGAAAACCAGGAGATTCAATGAGGAGGAAGCGTCGTACAATAGTCCCTATCAATGAACCATTAGAGAGCGCATTATTAGTTGCGCTTGAACGAGCAGAATCAGACTTTGTAATTGAATGGAATGGTGGGAAAGTGCAATCAATTAAAAAGGCGTTTAAACGTGCAGCCGTTGCAGCAAACTTATCAGATGTAAGTGCACACACTTTACGTCATACCGCAGCATCTTGGATGGTTCAGGGCGGAGTATCAATTGATCGTGTTGCAGCTATGTTGGGACACTCCGATAGTAGAATTACACAACAAGTGTATGCGAAACATTCCCCTGAGTATTTGAAGGATGCTGCTGATGCCCTAAATTCTATGCAAGGGTCTTTGGTTCAATTGTAATATTTAGATTAAAAAATTAAATAAATTAACATAAATTATGTAATCAACATTATTATATATGGCCTATTTTCAATGATTTATATCGGGGGCTAATAACTTCGTAATGCGGGGGTCGCAAGTTCAAATCTTGCAGGCGGCACCATTCTTTTCAATGACTTACGCCTGTTTTGGCAGCCCATATTTTCCACTGTGCCCAAATTGATGGCATGGGCTCAGCCGCGTCGTGTATGTGAGGTTCACCTTCGCCAGTGGTGATGTCTCAAAATCACATGCCCAATATATTCGACCTACACTGTCAATTTCTCCGAACAATCGGGGGCGCATTAGGTGTTTCCTTAGTCCTCATGTTCTGCGGAATTATGGGTGGTGTTATTGATGCCGGGAACCAGTCTGTTGATAGCCGCAACCGGCCGCGAAGATACCTTGTTCTTCATCGTTGCCGGGCTGGGGATTATTGTCATTGCATTTGCGCTACCAAATACCTTGCGTAGCACTTTTCAACCCGAAAATACGACGGAAGCCAATTAAGCAGACTAATGCAATATCCATCCAAACCAGGCAAGTATATTGAAGCCGCCTGATTGTGGGTGGGGTAATATCATGGCACCTGGCGGACACGCCTTGATCACGAGGGTGCTGTCCATTAGTTTATAAAAACTTGTAAATTTTCTCCTTGATTGATGAAGCCAAGATTGTTCAATTATTGTCAGATTATAGTTCTGAATATAATGGCAGAATTAATATCTGAGAATTCCCTGTTAGATAACCGCCGTGCATGAACGGAGCATCCCAATGAAATCATCCCCATCAGACTGGAAACGAAAACTACTGATTATTATCCCTGTAGCCATTGGTATTGGGGTCTTCATGTTGATGGTCAAAGGCAAAACGCCGCCTCCCAAAAACGAAGCACGGGAAGTTGTCCATACCGTACGGATGGTGGAGGCGCAAAGTCTGGACGTTATTCCCACAATTATGGTTCATGGGACTGCAGAGCCGGAACGGACCTGGGATGCGATCAGCGAGGTCTCAGGTCGTGTCATTGAAATCAATTCTCGTCTGAGGGAAGGCAATATCCTGCGCAAAGGCAGTACTCTTTTACGCATTGATCCCGTTGATTATGAATTGAGTCTCGCACAGCTTTCAGCGGAATTGACCGAAATTGGTATACGCGATAAAAACACCCGGGCTTCACTGGTTATTGAAGAACGCAATGTCAAACTCGCTCAGGAAGATCTGGAACGCAAGCAGGCCTTACGCATTGAAGGGGTAACGGCACAGGCCACTGTGGATCAGAGTGAACAGTCCGTATTATCCAAGCAGGCATCTATTCAAAATTTACGGAATACGCTTTCCATAATTCCGGCAGAACGCGATGTCTTGAGAGCCAAAATTGTTCAGGCCCAACGTGACCTTGACCAAACAGTTATACGTGCCCCGTTTGATATCCGTGTTGCTGATTTAAATATTGAGAACAATCAATATGTAACCCTGGGACAAACATTATTTATTGGTGATGCCATAGACCGGGTTGAGATCGTCGCCCAGGTTCCCCTGAATTTAATGCCATCATTGTTAATGGGCAAAAATGGAACCGAAAACTCAAACGATAGTCTGCTGAATTCCATGGCCGATGCGACCGGGTTGGGCGCAACCGTTCAAATGGAACTGGGTAGCCATGTTATACAATGGGCTGCCAGGGTCGTACGATTTTTGGACACAATTGATACCAAAACCAGAACTGTCGGTATAATCGTAGCTGTCGATAATCCTTATAAAGACATTCAACCCGGTGTCCGTCCACCTTTGGTAAAGGGGATGTTCGTTCAAATTATTTTTCGTGGCGCTGCAATAAAAAATTCCGTGGTTATCCCGCGCACGGCTGTTCGTCAGGGCCGTGTATATGTAATCAATGCTGAAAACCGTTTGGAAAGCCGAATGGTAAATGTGCTTTTTTCGCAAAACGGTGCCAGCATTGTCGGCGGAGGCCTGAAGGCAGGTGAACGAATTGTAGTTTCTGATCTTATCCCTGCCGTAGAAGGTATGGCCCTTAAGACAGAACACGATGTGCAACTGTCCCAATTTACTAAAGATGCGGCCTTGGCTAATGGAGCACAACAATGATCTCATACCTGGCGCGACATTATAATGCCGCCAATTTGTTAATGTTCGGCATTATAGCCCTGGGTATTATGGCTCTGCCAAACCTGAAGCGCGATACATTCCCTGAGCTGAAAAATGATCAGGTTCAGGTTAAAATTATCTATAAAGGTGCCACGGCTGAAGAAGTCGAAGACGCCGTGTGTCGTCGTGTTGAGGAAGCGGTTGAAGGAATTGCCGGCCTTGAAGAGACCCAGTGCGAAGCGCGGGAAGGCGTTGCTCTGGCTGTCATTACAATGCAGGAAACAGCTGATATAGAGCGGTTCCTTGATGATGTTAAATCCGATATTGAAGCTATCTCTGATTTCCCTGTGGATGTTGAAGAGGCTGTTATAAATGAAATCGGTCGGACGGTTTTTCTGGCCTCATTGGCTGTAAGCGGCCCTGAAAATCCAATTGATCTGAAGGCGTATGCAGAAGACCTGAAAGCCCGCCTACAGGCGTTGCGAACCATTGCAGAGGTTGACTTGCGAGGTTTCTCTAATCGGCAAATTCGTATTGAAATCCCGGCAAGATATCTTGAACAATATAGTTTATCGGCTGTAAATATCGCTGATTCAATTCGCGCCCAAAGTATCGGAATTCCTCTTGGCCGGATAGAAGGACCCGCCGAAGATTTAATTCTGCGGTTTGATGATCAACGCAAAACCCCGGACGCTTTTCACGATATTGTTATTATATCTTCGGTCTCGGGAGCTGAAATTCGTTTGGGCGATATAGCGGACATCACCGACACCTTTGAAACCGACGAAAGTAAAATTGAATTTAACGGGCAGCGCGCCGCCATGCTCGATATTTTCAAAGCTAAATCCGGTGACGTTTTGAATGTTGTGGAACAGGTCAAAGGTTTTATTGAGGAAGAACGCATCCGCGCGCCAAAATCAATTTCTTTGACAATGACCCGTGATGTGGGAACCATCGTCCAGGGGCGTCTTGATCTGCTTGTTTCCAATGGTTTGCAAGGGTTGTTGCTTGTCGTTCTTATCCTGACGTTATTCTTCAGTCTCCGGTTTAGTTTCTGGGTCGCCATGGGGTTGCCCGTTTCTTTCCTGGGGACCCTGTTTGTCATGTCGCAACTGGACATGAGTTTGAATCAGATCACAATGGTTGGCTTGCTCATAGCGATTGGCCTTTTAATGGATGACGCGATCGTTATTTCTGAGAATATCGCTGTTCGCTTGAAAAAAGGCGATAAACCGATCCCTGCAGCGATCAATGGCGTCACTGAAGTTCTACCCGGAATTCTATCATCTTTTTTGACAACCGTTTTAATTTTCGGGTCCCTGGTGTTCCTGGATGGCAGGCTTGGCCAGATACTGGGTGTATTGCCAATCGTCTTGATCGTAACCCTGTCAGTGAGCTTGATCGAAGCGTTTTTCATTTTGCCCAACCACCTGTCTCATTCTCTGGAACATATGAATAACAGTGAACCGTCTCGGTTTAGCAAGGCCTTTGAAAGCGGTTTTAATCGCCTGAAAGAAGATATCTACGGCACTATTCTGGATATTGCCATTCGTTGGCGGTATGTCACCATTGGCTTGGTTATCATGTTGCTTTTGATATCATTTTCAATGCTTGCCGGAGGCGTTTTAAAGGTCCGTGGTTTTCCAGATATTGAAGGGGATGTGATCGAGGCCCGAATTCTTCTGCCTCAGGGAACCCCGTTGTCGCGTACCCAGAAAGTCGTTGATCATCTGATTGCACAGTTGGATCTGATCAATGACGAGTTTAAACCCCAACAGCCCGATCAGGCTGAATTGATCGTCAATGTTGCTGCAATTTATTCAACCAACAACGATGCTTATGAAACCGGGCCCCATGTTGCAACCGTCTCGGCTGATCTGCTTAGTGCAGAAACTCGCAAGACCACAATTGATGAAATCTTTACCAGGTGGCGCGAATTAAGCAGCGACCTGCCAGATGTCATTGCGATTAAATATACCGAATCAACGGTCGGCCCTGCCGGACGCGCTATTGATGTACGGCTTTCCGGTCCCGACCTCACCCAACTCAAAGCGGCCTCTCTGGAAACGCTGACCTTCCTCGGCACATATAAAGGCGTAAATGATTTAAGCGATGACTTACGGCCAGGCAAGAGAGAGTTTCGTCTTCATCTTAAGGATGGCGCTTCGGTGCTGGGTTTGAGTGCAAGAAATATTGCCGATCAGTTACGTGCCAGCTTTCAGGGACTGATTCTTGACGAGTTCCCCGCAGGGCTTGAAACTTTCGAGGTTGATTTGCGCATTGCAGTCAACGACCGCAACAGCGAACAGGATTTGGAACAAATTAATCTGATCGGACCCAACGGTGTTCTCATCCCCTTGAAATCTGTTGTTGAAATCGAAGAAGTCCGGGGCTGGGCAAGAATAAATCGCTTTGATGGTGTACGAACCGTTTCTGTTCAGGGGGACGTGGATACACGGCTCACCAATACAGCCGAAATCACCGCCGCTTTGAAGAACCAGTTCCTGGTGGACCTGGTAGATCGCTATCCCGGCGTGAGTTTTGAAATTGAGGGTGAAAGTGCAAATTCCGGAGAGACGCAAAAATCCATGGGTCGAAATATGCTGATGGGATTAATCGGTGTCTACATTCTTCTCGCCGTGCAATTTCGAGGATATTTAATACCAATTCTGATTATGGCCATCATACCGACAGCCATGATCGGGGTGATTTGGGGGCATTTGCTTCTGGGACTGGAAATCTCAATGCCAAGCCTGATCGGGGGAGCATCCCTTGCCGGTGTCGTTGTTAACAATTCCATATTGATGATGCAGTTTATTGGTCAGGAACGCGAAATCGGGGCAACAGCGGATGAGGCAGCATCATATGCCGGGCGGAGACGATTCCGCGCAATTGTCCTGACCTCGTTAACCACAGTCGCCGGTTTGCTGCCTTTGTTGCTGGAACGCAGCACACAGGCCCAAATCCTTACCCCGTTGGCCACCAGTCTGGCTTTTGGCCTTGCCGTTGCAAGCGTCCTGTCTCTTTTTCTTATGCCTGCACTTTATTGCATCATGGACGACTTCAAACTTATTGGCAAAAAACATGATGTTGCCAATGATGAACTCTGAAAACATTAGCAGAATATTATGTCCGAACAAATACGGCATCACAAATTCACTTCGCTGAATATTAATTTAATGATTAAGCGTGACAAAATCGTGACACGCTTAATCTGTTTCATTCGGTTTTAGGCGGCACCATTTTTCCGTAATAAAAATTACTTATATGCAAATAGACCAATAAATTTGATTATTGCTCTATTTGTCGTCTTGCAATTGTTTGACGTTGGAAAATGCCTGGCAACGAAGACAGGTAGGTGTGAAATTCACATGACATGATCATTATCATATTATATGGCATTTGGATCGGGTAATGTACGGTCAGATTTGAAAAGGAAAGGAAATTACCTATAATTTAAAAGAAACTGATCATCGTCGGGCTTGTGGTCAGCACCATTGCCGTTACTGGCTTTGCATGGGCGCAAAGCAATTCAGGCAGCATGGATCATGACACTATGCACCACAACACGATGAACCATAGCGCCGTAACGACTATTGAAGCACCTAGTGTGCCGGTTTCCGAGCCGGGTCAGGGCACTTTCGCCGCTATTGCCGAAAATGTGACTCAGCTTGAATCCAACCCCGGTACAAATTTGAATACTATCGACATAAGTGGTCTGCGCGAGCATTTACGGGATATGGATGTGGTCACCATTGATGCGGTGGTGGAGGCCAAAGAGATTGGCGGCGGAATGCAGTTTACCGTGATCGGCGCCGCTGACGTGACGCCGTCCATTCGTCGTATGACCTTTGCACACGCAGCCGTCATGGACGGGATTACCGATTGGAAGTACACGGCACAAAAAATTGAAGGCGGAGCTTTGGCTACCGTGATCGTTCCGCCGCGCGATAAGGCAAAGATAAAAGCACTTGTTTTTTTGGCATGATGGCCTCTGGCACCCACCACCAGTTACACCATTGGATGATGGCATTAGGTCAAAATCCGCACGGATGATAAGGAGCTAAAATTATCAGGTAAGTCGCTATGGAATGTTGACGGAAAAATTTAGACCGGATGCTTAATAGAATAATCTATACTGGTATCGACAACTTGAATTTACACAAAAATTACACATTTAGAATTTCGATATAATTATTCGTGTAATATCAATTGGTTAAGATAGGCCCTTCCAATTCGTAATGCGGGGGTCGGGTGTTTAAATCACCCAGGCGGCACCATTTTTTTCAATGACTTAGCGCCGTTTTGGTGTTCCCCCAAATTTCCCAATGTGACAATTGTAGATATGTACGTACTCACGGGACATTTTCTGTAGACTCCATATTTGGACCAGAGAATGTATTCAATGCCCCTTCAGAATCGAGATATTAAACGCAAATTTCGTAATCTTCTTCATGCAGACAAAATTGGCTCGGTTAGTAAAACCTGCCGATATTTTGGCATTGGCCGATCAAGTTTTTATCGCTGGCGAGCGGCTTATCGTGACTGGGGTGAAGCTGGCCTGATAAATGCAGGGGAATAGACTGTGTCGAGAATCTAATGGCGGAAATAAGGGTTTTTCTGGCAGAAGCGGGGTTTTATGCGCAGGAACGTGAGCAAGATAAACCATAGCGCTTAAGTATCTGAGAAAAAAAACGAAAGTTCAGGTGTTATCTTTAGCGCGGTGTTATAATTATAGTAACGCGATACAAAAGGTTAATTCGAATCTGAAAAAGGTGTTGGGGCATGGCACGAATTTTGGTGATAGATGATGAAGAACTGGCCCGCTTTACCATGCGGGAGATCCTTGAAAGCGCCGGTCACGAGGTGACTGAAGCAAACGATGGCGAGCAAGGAGTCCAGAGATACCGAGCCGATCCGACGGATATTATCGTTACAGACATCATCATGCCGAAGAAAGAAGGTGTGCAGGTGGTGATAGAATTGAAACAGGATTTTCCCGATTTGTTAATAATTGCAGTATCCGGCGGCGGAAGAACAAAAAATCTAGATTTTTTGAAGCTGGCTAAGGATTTCGGCGCGGATAAAATCCTGGCAAAGCCTTTCACTGAAACAGAAATGAATACCGCCGTCAGGGAACTCCTTTTATCAAAAATAGCCCCGTTAGAAGGCTAGAGCAACATATTGAAAACGATCAAATTATCCAATCTTAAGGGTTCCGTCTGAGGTTGGTTTAATCTTGTAAAATCTGGAGGGTGTTATGGCACAAGTTAAGATACCGTACGGACCCCCAGGACAACTCTCCCAACAGATATTTATCAGAGATTATTGGAAAATTCTTTCCTGTATTGTCTCTGAAGCATTTGATAATGACACCAACCGGCTGGCCCTCATTGATTTTGCAGGGCTGCACGACCTCATGCTGCGGACATGGGATCAGATGGAGCCACGCGTTCGCAGTCACCTGGAAAACAGTTCTGCAGGCATACTGGAGGAAGGTGATTTTATTGTTTGTTTTGGTAACTTTTCTTATCTGTTGATAACATCCAGATTGCAGACAACGACCGCCACAATGTTGGCTCATGAAATAGCATTAAAGGCCGAGCGAGAATTATTTGGTACCCAGCAATCCCAGAACATTATAACAGCCAAACAGATTATAGCCCTGACGGAGGATGGATTGATTTATCAATCTGGGGACAATGGTGACGGCTTGGCGGCTGACGCGACGTTATCAATGCCTGTGGATACTGAAAGCAATAAACAACTCTACGTGCTTGGGGATGTAGGCTATTCTATGGTACCGGTTTGGGATGTGCGTCGTAATCGTATTTTGTCTTATCGTCTAAAAGCGAGCTGGGCGGTAGGTGAAAATGACACCAAAGATGATAGTGAACTTGAGCAATTATTTGAACCGGGCATGGAGTTGGCAATTGATTTGGCCACTCTTCAAGAGGCTGCCAAGGATATAAACGACGTTTATGATCATGACCGATTCGCTTCGTTTACCCTGCCAGTGCATTACGATACTCTTACCAACAGCAACCTTAAAACCAAATATCTGGCTGCCGTTAATCGTATATGGCCGATCACACCGGAACGTTTGTATTTTGAGATAGGGAGGGTGCCTGAGGACGTTGAACCGAATGTACTGGTTGAATCGATCACCTCATTTCAGGTTTTCTACCATGGCCTTTTGGTGACGGTGCCCTGGAATTTTGACAGTTTCGAAGCTCTTGAGAACATTGGCGTTTATTCCATTGGCGTGGATGTTGAACATGATGATCGCCCAGAATCTAAAATTATGGCGGAGCTGGAAATATTTATTTCCAGAACTTCACGCTACACCATGAGAACGCACGCCTTTGGTTTGAAATCAATGAGTTTGACGGTTGCCGCTGTGTGCGCAGGCTTTGACTTCGTCGGAGGGCAACCTGTTACATTATCTCTGGAGGGTTGGGTACCCGATGATTATCTGATGAACCCTGTTGATTTATACAAGAAGATAATAAGCGCGAAAAGTTGATGTTGAATTGATCCTGCAACATTATGTAGCATGCGGATGGGGTCGCATAAAATATATTTACTTCGTATTCTTTAATTGTGTCGTGAGATGACAATCTAAGGAGTTAGAGCGTGAAAATCCGAAATTTATCTATAAAGTTTCTGATAGTGATGTTTGTAATTTTTACCTTTTTATTGATCATCATGGGGGTAGTTTCGGTTCGTTATATCAATACACTGGCCAGCCAGATCGAAAAAATATACCGCCATCCTTTTATGGTTAGTAATGCTGTTCTGGAAGTTAATATAAATATTATCTCGATGCACAGTTATATGAAGGATGTTGCGCTGGCGCGAAATACCGAAGACCTGGAGGTCGCAATTTCTAAAGTAAGGGCAGATGAGAAGGCTGCCTATCAACGCTTTGAGATTATTATGGATCGGTTTCTTGGGGACAAATCCAGGATACTTGACGTTCGCAAGACGTTCTCTGACTGGAAGCCTATTCGGTCACAAGTAATCGAATTAACAAGAGCATCACGGTACGACGAAGCGGTAGAAATTACAAAAAACAATGGTGCGGTTCATGTTGCTTTATTAATGGATCAGGTGGATGGTTTGGTTGATTTCGCCAACGTCAAAGCGGCAGAGTTTCTTTCCAACAGCCAATCTATTCATTCAAAAAGTGTCGTAGAATTGCGATTGTTTGTCGTGGCGCTGCTTGCCTTAACAGGGATCGGGACATTTTTTGTTATTTGCAGAGTTCGTACTGTTGAAAGTACGCTCAGAGAAAGTGAGGAACGCTACAGATATGCGATCGAGGGGACATCGGATGGGCTTTGGGATTGGAATATAAAAACGGATGAGGACTATTTCTCTCCGCGATGGTTGGAAATACTGGAATATCAAGAAGGCGATCTTGAGCCGAAGGGGGAGTTCTTTTTCTCCCTTATTCACCCGGAAGATCAAGGTTTCGTTGATAAAGCACTTAAAAACCATTTACAAAATGATGCTCCATACTCCGTAGAGTTCCGGATGCAATGCCAGAACGGCGAATACAAATGGATTCATTCCCGTGGGCAGTGCACGAGAAATCATGAAGGTAAACCCATACGAATGACGGGTGTTATTGAAGATGTTTCGGCCAGAAAGAAAACCGAAAGTATCTTGCGCGAACAAGAGTGGCGTTATCGTTCCGTAACGGATTCCTCGCCAGATGGCATTATCGCCATAAATTCGCGAAGTGATATTATTTCCTGGAATAAGGGGGCTGAAAATATCTTCGGTTTCACCGCAAGGGAAATGCTCGGAAATTCTTTAATTATTATCATTCCTAAAGAGTTCAGAGAAACTCACATAACTGGCCTTAAACGCATCACCGAAACTGGACAAGCTAAAATACTCGGGCGAACAGTTGAATTGACAGCGCTTAAAAAAGATGGAGGTGAGTTTCCCATAGAATTGACGCTCGGTTCCTGGAAAGGCAACGATGGTGTGTATTTTGGTGGGTTCATTCGTGACATCACTGTGCGTAAGGAAATGGAAAAAGTCTTGCGCCAATCACAAAGAATGGATGCGCTTGGTAACCTTGCCGGTGGTATTGCCCATGATGTCAATAACATGCTCCTTCCTATCATTTCTCTAACCGGGATGACCATTAAAGATCTTCCGGCAGGGAGCAGAGAACGCAAGCGTCTTGAAAAAGTCGTAGAGGCGGGTATTAAAGCAAAAAATCTGATCGCCAAGATACTTTCATTTAGTCATCGTTCCGATCTGGAGGTAAAGAGAGAGGAAATCAATCTAAACGATCTGGTTCACGAAACATTGGATCTCTTGCGTTCGACACTCCCGTCAACGATCACTGTAACGGAAAAAATCAACCCTGATATCGGCATGGTTCTCTGTGACCCCTCTCAAATCAGCACAATTCTGATGAATATGGGGAGCAATACTAGTGACGCTTTGGAAGGGCATGTCGGAGAGTTTAGTGTCTCTGTTACTTCGATACTCGTTCAGCAAGGGTTGGCTCTAAAAGTATCAAATTTAAAGCCTGGGAAGTATGCAAAAATAACCGTGTTTGATACTGGAAAGGGTATGGACGCTCAGACTCTCGAACATATATTTGACCCCTTCTTTACCACCAAGAAAGTCGGTGAAGGAACCGGGCTCGGTCTGGCTATGAGTCACGGAATAATCACCAAGCATGATGGGGCTATTGATGTTTCCAGTAAGCTTGGTGTTGGCACAAGCTTTGATATCTATATTCCGCTGGTTGATCAGGGGGAATGACAGATGGTGCGTATACTCGTTATTGATGATGAGGAGTTAGCCCGGTTCACTATCCGGGAAATTCTTGAAGCCGCCGGGCACGAAGTAAGCGAAGCTGTCAACGGTAATGAAGGCATCGCTATTCAGAAGACGAAACCACTTGATCTTGTCATTACCGATATAATCATGCCGAATAAGGGGGGATTGAGTACGATTGTTGAATTAAAACGCACCAACGAAACACTGAAGATTCTTGCCATATCGGGTGGCGAAACAATAGATGGTCATGATTATCTGGGGCATGCTTCAGACTTGGGAGCCGACGCATCTCTCACCAAACCATTCACCGGAGAAGAATTGCTTATATCTGTCGACACTTGCCTGTCGATCGATACGAATAAAGCGTTGAGGATAAAGGATGAACCCGAAGATACGGTAGAAAATTTTAACCGTTTCTTGCCTAAGGAATTTCTAAAAATGCTTGGTGTTAAGGACCTGACCAGAGTGGAACTGGGTAACCATATCGAAAAGCAGATCACGGTCGTGTTCTCGGACATTCGTAACTTCACGACGCTCTCAGAAAGCATGCAGCCATAAGAGGTTTTCGAGTTCATAAATTCCTTTTTTGAAAGTATCGTGCCGGTTATTCATGAGAATGGAGGGCTGATAGATAAATTTATAGGAGATTCCGGAATGGCCTTAATGATTGCTGGCGGTGTTACCAGTATTCCTGCGGCAATTGCGGTATTTGCTCTAGCTCGAATTCCAGTATTTTTAACTTATATTGGCTTTGCATTTGTGGGATCAATTTTAGCTGGACTGACTTATACAGTTTTCATCTAAAATTTTTTAATGCGTGCTGAGCCGCTATCAGTTTTTGGAAAGCAGGTTAGTTTGATGCCGTAATCTAAGGATCAGACCCTAATTTTTAATTGAGGGCATTTCATGGATAGATGCTGGTGATAACCACGGGTATTGGTGGATAAAAAGGAATTTTAAATCTCTGCAGATCTATAACTAAAGCTGCTATTTTCTCTACTTATTACTCAGATGCCTTCCACGACATTTATGGGGCAGGCTAAATAACTAATAAAATATTTATACCACAAGTGGCTCAGTTATTCGGAGGCAGGACATTATTGATATATTACTTATCGTGATACCTGCGAGGGAGAACCGCCCTATGGTATCAAATGGTGTCAACTAGGAATCTAATGTTCGCTTAGTGGTCTCAGGGCAAAACCTGATATTAATTGTCTGTAGAATATTTTGAAATAATTAATAACGTGCGCCTAGCGCGCTAGAGATTTCTTTTACTGTCTGAAGCAGTGGAGGGGCTAATTCTTTTTCAATTTTTCCCCTCTCTTCATTCCTGTACAATTGAGAAATAACGACCGCCGCAACGGGGGTGTTGTTGGTATCAAGAATTGGTGCAGCCAGATTGATCTCGTTGCGAATAAACTCACCAGCCTGGAGACAATAAGACTTTTCTCTGGTTGATTTCAGTTCCTCCAATATCTCGTTTATATCTGTTTTGGTCGTCGGTGTGATCTTGCGTCGATCTGAGCGTTCAAGAATATTAAGGACTGTTTCCTCGGGAAGACGGGATAAAATCGCCCGCCCGCCAGACGTGCAATAGGCTGGTTGGCGTTCACCAATATAGCCAGTTAGATGATAAAACTCGTGTCGCTCAAGGCGGATCGCATAAATAATATCAACGCCGGTCAACATGCACAATGTGACCGAATGGCTGACCTCATCTCCTAATCCGACAAGCCGCGGCATGGCCACTTCAATTATTGGATTGGCCTTTAGGTAACTATAGGCATTCGAGAGAATTTTGGCCGATAGTGTATATTTCCGACTTCGTGTAACACGGTCGAGATAACCAAGTTTACACAGCGTTTGCACGAGACGGCTCGTGGCACTCTTCTCAATTCCTGACAATTCAGCAATTTCAGTAATCCCGAGTTCTCGATGGCCAACTTCAAAAGCGTCCAACACTTGCAGACCTTTGGCCAGAGAGTTCACAAAAAGCGATTGTCCTTTTTCCATCATCGTACCTTTTACCACCTTGTTTCCTCCACGTATGGTCGTCCAAATCCTATCGATTGACACAATTATTATTATACTATACTTTGTAAATGTCACATATCAATGTTTAATGTCATATAATGATATTCAGGAGAATTAAAATGACCAAACCTAGTAAGCTTGGCAATTCAAAAACAGGGATCAATCGCAGAAAGTTCGTAAAAGTAGCGGGTATCGCCACTGCAGGAGTATTATTCACTCCATATATTGCAAGAGCAACGCTGTCCGGCGAAATTGTGGTTGAAACTTTTGGCGGTACTTACGCCGAAGCCATCAAGGAACACATCGTCAAGCCTTTCGAATCCAAGCATGGCGTCAAGGTACGCCTTTCATCCTTCGGCAATAATGCCGAGCAACTTGCAAAATTGCAGGCTGGCAACAGCCGAGTTGATGTGTCGTCATTAAATGGTGATGGCGTTTATGTGGCAATTAAGGCCAAAGCATTGCTTCCGTTACGATTGGAAAATGTGAAAAATTTTGCCGATCAGCACCCTAATTTCAAGGCACCGGCATATGAGGTAGGTGATGGAAACAATTACTCTGCCGCACTCGTCTGGGGTGATCAGGCGATAGCCTACAACACCGATATGATTAAAGAAGCCCCAGATTCATGGGCTGCGCTGTGGGATACGGCCTACCAAGGCCGTGTCGCCGCTTATGGTGCAAACCCAGGCCCGATCTACATGGCAGCAATGGCTCTTGGTCAGGATATGAATAATATTGCCGACATTGCTGCAATCGAGGCTAAGTTGACGGCGTTAAAACCAAACTTGCTGAAATGGTGGTCAAGCGGGTCAGAACTTACCCAGTTGTTTGCCTCCGGAGAAGTCTGGATTGCCGACTTCTGGCGTGGACGGGTTAATAACCTGAAGAAAGAAGGCGTGCCAATTGATTATATTGTTCCCAAGGAAGGTGCGCCGTCATGGCTGGACACAATGGTAGTCCCGAAATCCTGCGAAAACCGGGATGCGGCAGAAGCCTTTATTGACACCATGCTGGACCCGAATGTGCAGCGCAATTTCTGCACGAAGGGCATCTCGTATGCACCATCGAACGTCAAGACGCAGTTGAGCAGGGATGAACAAATTTTCCTTGGCGCCACGCCTGAAATATTTGACGGTGCAAAATTTCCAGATGCCGCTTATCAGGCAGCTAACATGGATCAATGGAATATGATCGTCAATCGGTTGAAAGCTTAATTAAAAGCGTCCCGGCATCCGTGTGTCGGGGCGCTATTCTACAAATTGATATTGAGTAATATCATCAAAGGCAGGTAAGACAGAGGGAGCACTCGTGTGACTGATATCGATGTTGAACTGTTAAATATAACCAAGAGCTGGGGCGACTTTACTGCCGTAAAGAATGTCTCTTTTAAGGTAAAAAAGGGAGAGTTTTGCTCTCTGCTCGGACCGAGTGGTTGCGGCAAGACAACCATTATGCGGATGATCTCAGGGTTTGAGACACCGACAGAGGGCATTGTGCGGATCGCTGGCGAAGATATGAGCGGCAAGAAACCCTTTCAACGCCCGACCAATCTTGTTTTCCAGCATCATGCACTGTTTCCGCATCTGACGGTGGCTGAAAATATTGCATTTGGGTTGAAAATAAAAAAACAGCCACGTGAGGAGATCCAAAAACGAGTTAATCGCATGCTGGAACTCGTGCAATTGCCTGAGCTTGGAGACCGAACGATCAGACAGCTCTCCGGTGGGCAGCGACAGCGTATAGCCATAGCCCGGGCGCTCGTCAATGAACCAGCGGTGCTTCTACTTGATGAACCGCTTAGCGCTCTTGATCTAAAGTTACGCGAGCAAATGCAACTCGAACTCAAACGCATCCAACATGAAATCGGCACTACTTTTGTTTTTGTCACACATGATCAGAAAGAAGCTATCACCATGTCGGATGTGATCGCCGTGATCAATGAAGGTGTCATTGAACAAATGGCAAGTCCCAGCGACATATACGAACGCCCGGCAACTGAATTTGTCGCAGGATTTATTGGTGAAACGAATCTGTTCAAAGGAAAAATCAAAAAAGGATCAGGTACATCCGCCAGTTTGATGTGTGACGGAGAGGAAATCCACGTACAACTTGACGAAAAATTACCGGAAGGTACGTCCATTGGGGTTTCCATACGACCTGAGAAAATTATTTGGGGAGCAGTTGCCGATGAAGCAACAAATGCGTATGAGGCAACGGTTCGCGAAACGATTTATCAAGGGAATGTCGTTCATTATCGAGTCGTGACTGCTAACGGCCTGGAGCTAGGTGTAGACATAACAAATAATGGTGGCCATCAGGTCGCAGCAGTGGGCGAAACGGTTAATATCGGCTGGCCGATAGAACGCGGGGTGCCTGTTATGGTGAGAGTAACATGACCAGCGTACCGACAAAAAATGTCGCGTCATCAGCTGAACAGGGGGCTATCCTTTTTCGTCGGCGCCGACGGAACCGAATTTTGGGGTTAACCCTGCCCGGTTCTATGTGGCTACTGATATTTTTTGCTCTTCCAATGTTTTTTGTATTACGTACGAGCTTCAATTCCTTCGCTGATGCCCAGATTATCCAGGATTTCACATTTGACAATTTTAAACTTGTTTTTTCGGAATACCTGTATGCAAAGGTATTGTTGAAGAGCCTGTTAACGGGTTTGGTCGTGACGGTTATCTGTCTCGTACTCGGTTATCCGGTTGCACATTTTATTGCCCGCAAAGCGCGGGGTAACCGTGAAATATTATTTCTTGGATTGATTATTCCGTTTTGGACAAGCTTGGTGGTGCGTACCTACGCCTGGAAAATTTTGTTGGGTACCAATGGAGTCTTGAACTATCACCTTATGGATTTCGGAATTATTGATGCCCCTTTGAAGATGCTGTTTACCACCTCAGCCGTGATAATTGGTTTGGTACATATCTTCTTGCCGTTTATGATTTTGCCACTATATGCCTCTATCGAGAACCTCGATACCAGCCTGGAAGAAGCCGCTCAAGACATGGGGGCGACACGTATTCAGACCTTTATGAAGGTGGTTGTTCCTTTGACCATGCCGGGAATTGCCACTGGTTGTATGTTGACATTCCTGATGACGGTTAATTCGTTCCTGACTCCAAATATTCTCGGCGGTCCGAGCGATGCAATGATATCAAACGTCATTCAGTCTGAATTTTTCGGTACGTTCAACTGGCCATTCGGAAGTGCGCTGTCGATTGTATTCCTGTTGTTCGCACTGGGGTTTGTGTTTGTCTACAATCAGGTTTTCGATCTTGATTCGGAAGAGGACAAATAGAATGGCACGCGATTTAACTCAAAAACTCTGGACGGCAGCCGTCTACATATTTCTATTTGCTCCTATCATCATGGTTGTGGTGATGTCGCTGAATGAATCAAAGTTCTCTAGGTATCCTGTACCCGGTTGGTCGCTTAAGTGGTATACGGAGGCATTTGAAGATCCCGAAATTATGCAGGCGATCGGCACGAGTGCAATGATTGCGATCGTGTCGGCATTGATCGCGTCGATTATTGGTACCTTGGCGGCTCTTGCACTTGTTCGCTATTCATTCGGGTTACGAAAATTTCTGCGGGCGACGTTTATGTCACCGCTGATCATCCCTGAAGTCGTGATCTCGGTCGCTTTGTTGACCCTCTCAACGACACTAAACCTGAAAGGGGGGTTCTTCGTAATTATAGGCGGACATGCACTGCTCGGGTTGCCTTTTGTAATTACCGTCGTTGCGGCCCGCCTCGCAAATTTCGACGCAACACTGGAAGAGGCAGCCCAGGATCTGGGGGCAACTGAAATTGAAACATTCTTCAAGGTCACGCTACCGCTTGCCTTGCCTGGCATTGTAGGTGGAATGATACTGGCATTTACGGTTTCATTCGACAATTTTCTCGTTACCTATATGAACGCCGGTTCCGGTGTCGTGACGATCCCGCTTAAGATCTTTTCAATGATCCGTTTCGAATTCAGCCCGAAACTCCATGCGGCATCGACGCTTATTATCGGGATCACCATTGGTCTGTTGGTGATCTATCACCTGCTGACAAGAACCAAAAATAACTAAATATTGCACTCTCAAGACTGAGGCATGTTCAGCCTTGATTAGGGGTGATGCATAAGCAATGGAGTACAATGACTTTTTCGGAATATACTGACTTTGACGCAATCGGGTTGGCCAATTTGGTGCGGCGCGGAGAAGTCTCAGCTAATGAATTACTGGATTCTGCAGTCAACCGTATCAATGCGCTTGATGGCGATATCAACGCTATTGTTCAGGATCTGCAGATTCAGGCACGGAAACAAATCGAACAGGGATTAAATGATGGTCCTTTGTCGGGTGTTCCATTTCTACTAAAGGATCACGGTATCTATCTGAAAGGTACGCACACCAGTGGTGGCAGTTCTTTTCACAGCGCGCTGCCTGCTACATATAATAGCAAGCTGACCGAGCATTATCTAAAAGCCGGGCTCGTCATTTTTGGAAAAACCAACACGCCTGAATTTGCTATTTCCGGTTCAACGGAATCAAAGGCTCTCGGAAAATGTCACAACCCCTGGGATTTGTGCCGGGGAACGGGTGGTTCCAGCGGTGGTGCTGCGGCTGCGGTCGCTGCGGGTTATGCTCCCATGGCGCATGCCTCGGATGGTGGCGGGTCCATTCGAAACCCTTCTTCTGGGTGCGGTGTATTTGGGCTTAAGCCGTCCAGGGGGCGCGTAGTTTGCGGGCCAGATGTGTACGAAAGTGTTGGTGGCATGGGTGTGCATCACGCTATTACCCGGTCTGTTCGCGATAGCGCAGCCATTCTAGATGCAACAGCCATTGTCCCGGTGGGTTCTCTTTACCGAGGCCTGGACAATGATAGTTCCTTTCTGGATAGCATTAGCCGACCGCTTAAGCCGCTCAGGATTGCATTTCATCTTGACGCACATCGCTCTGTAAAAATTGACCCTGCATGTCATCAGGCGGTTCAGTTGGCCGCAAAATTATGTGAAAACCTTGGGCATATTGTTGAAGAGGCGCAACCGGAAATTGATGGTGACGAAGGATTGGAAATAGGCTCTCTATTTTGGAAGGTCGGTGCGGCACAAGAGGCCGCCAGTGTGGCTCAGACACTTGGGCGAGAGCCAAAACAAGATGAGTTGGAATGGATCACACAGCTGTTGGCAGATGAAGGCACTCAAATTTCTGCTACTGAATATGCAAATGCGATCAATGTGATGCATCGGATGGGTCGGAAACTCGCTGCCTTTTTCGATCGTTATGATGTGGTTCTATCACCGGTGGTTTCGCAACCCCCGTGGCCCCTAGACACTTATGAGAACAGTTACTCAGATTCACGAACCTACTTCGAAACAGTATCCTCGTATTCTCCATTTTGCTGGCCATACAATATGTCAGGGCAACCCGCCATGTCGGTGCCGTTGCATTGGACAGAAAACGGTTTGCCGGTCGGGGTGCAGTTTGCAGGCCGTTATGGTGATGAAGCAACGTTGCTGAGTTTGGCGAGACAACTGGAACTGGCCAAGCCCTGGTTCGACCGTCGTCCACAAATTCACACATCTGCGCCCTTGCGGGTTGTTTCGACTTGACGTTCGGTGTGCTCCGACAGCCAGTGTAGCCTTTATTTATGTATCCGACAAAACTCTGCCCGTCGGATGGATGGGTAAATAGCACTTGCATGGAACCAGGAGCACGATCGGAAGTCGATGTACTTGGGAAACGGCATGTAGCCGCGATAGCGTATGATCAAATTTTTGATATAGAAAAATAACACTTGTTATCTTGAGGTTTAAATCATGTCGACGAACATACTGCCGTCCCATGCATCTGTCGTTGTTATTGGTGGTGGCGTCATGGGCTGCTCAACATTGTACCATCTGGCAAAAAGTGGGGTTACGGATGCAATCCTGATCGAACGCAACCAGTTAACGTCTGGCACGACATGGCATTCTGCCGCTCAGGTCAGGGCTTTGCGTTCAACCCAAAATTTGACCAACCTCATCCGGTATTCTGTCGATTTGTACTCAAAACTGGAAGAGGAAACGGGGCAAGCCACTGGTTGGATTAACAAGGGGTCGCTCTCCATTGCCACTACCGAAGAACGTCTGATCCATATTAAGCGCCAGGAATCGCTGGCACACATGTTTGGCGTGGAAGCCAAGTCCGTCAGCAAGGAAGAGGCCCTGGAACTCTGGCCCTTGATGAACGCGGATGATGTTCTGGGTGCCGTGTGGTCCCCCGATGATGGCCGGGTCAGTCCCTCCGATCTTTGCGCCGCCCTTGGCAAAGGGGCAAAGATGCATGGGGCTAAAATCTTTGAAGAAACAGGTGTGACAGGTATCCTGACAAAAAATAATAAGGTTGTTGGCGTCGAAACGGATAAAGGCCTGGTACGCTGTGATGCCATAGCCCTGTGTACAGGATTGTGGAGCAAAAAGGCTGCAAGCATGGCCGGAGTGGAAATCCCGATCTGGCCATGTGAACATTTTTATATGCTGACCAAGCCAATTGATGGCATCATCGGCAACATGCCGACGCTGTCAGACCATGATAGCCACCTCTATATTCGGGATGACAGTGGCGGCCTGCTGGTCGGATGTTTCGAGCCCATGGGCAAGGCGATTGATCCGGCGAGTATTGGAGAAAATTTCGCCTTTCAGTTGTTGCAGGAAGACTGGGATCATTTTGAGCCGATGATGATGAACGCGCTGCACCGCCTTCCTGCGCTTGAGACGGCCGAAGTGACATCACTCGTCAATGGCCCGGAGAGTTTTACGCCGGATGGTTCTTTCCTGCTTGGCGAGGCCGCCGAAACACGCGGAATGTTCCTCGGCTGTGGCATGAATTCTGTTGGTGTCGCCACAGGAGGTGGTGCCGGTATGGCTCTTGCTCATTGCATTATCCATGGCCATACACCAGTAGACTTGCACGAAGCCGATCCGAAACGCTATCCAGATTGCTTTAGTTCAGCGGCTGCCCTCGCAGAACGCGTTCCAGAGGTTCTTGGCACGCATTATGAAATAACCTTCCCTGGACGGCAGTGGTCTACAGCTCGACACTTGCGTAAAACACCATTGCATGACACATGGTTGTCGGAAAAAGCTCACTTCGGACAGTTTTACGGATTTGAACGGCCTTTGTATTTTGGCAAAACTCAAGAACCCGAACTGACCTTTGGTCAGCCAGAGTGGTTTGAGCAGGTTAAATCTGAAGTCATGTACTGTCATGAAAAGGCTGCCATCTTTGACCAGTCGACGTTTGGCAAGATTGAAGTCACCGGCAAAAACGCCTGTGCTTTCCTGAACCGAGTGTGTGCCAACCAGATGGACCGCCTGCCTGGCCGGGCGATCTATTCGGCCATACTAAATCTACGCGGTGGCATTGAGAGCGACCTGACAGCCATCCGGATTGCCGAAGATCATTACCGTCTTTTTGTCGGGACGACGGCGATAAAACGGGATATGGCATGGTTAAAACGCCATTTAATGGACGGCGAGGATGTGGCCCTGACTGATAGCACCGAAGATTACGCGGTCCTCGGTTTAATGGGGCCGCAATCTGCCAGAATAATTGCCGAGGTCGGAGCACCTGAACTTAACAATCTGAAGTATTTCGAAGCTGGCCCGGCTCATATAGACGGCGCCCATGTTCGTGCCATGCGGTTGTCCTATGTTGGCGAAGCGGGATGGGAAATCACCTGTAAAGCCGAAAACGCCAGCAAGGTATATGATGCGCTGTATGCCCAAGGCGCACGCCCAGCAGGGATTTTCGCCCAGTCCTCTATGCGTATCGAAAAACAATTTCTCGCCTATGGTCATGATCTGGATACCGATATTTCACCGCTAGAGGCTGGGCTTGGGTTTGCCGTGGCTTGGGACAAGGAATTCATAGGTCGAGAAGCCTTGCTTAAGCGCCGTGAAGAGCCGTTAATTTCTCAAATGGTAACAGTTATCCTGGATGACAAAGAAGCGGTGCCGCTTGGCAATGAACCGGTTTGTCTGAATGGCAGGATCATTGGTAAAACAACATCGGCGACGTTCGGTTACCGAATAAACAAACCAGTCGCACTGGCATATATTGATCCGGCCCAGATGTACGGTCTAGATGATTTTTCTGTGGAGATAGATATTGCCGGCAAACATTTTGCAGGAAAATCAACAATTTCAGCAGCCTATGACCCAAAGGGTGAGCGTATGAGGGTCCGTGTCGCAAACGCCGCAAAATAAGGATATATTATGTCACATATTTTCCATCGCCATACCAAATGCATAATCTTCGGGCTGGGCTGGGCTGTGAGCTTGGCGAAGACCTCATTTGATGAGCGGTAATTGAGTGCTTTGTGCGACCGGTTATTTAAGTGTCTTCATATAAGCCAGAATATCGACTATTTCATCCGGATTCTTGACACCGGGGAACTGGGCTTTTGTGCCAGGGAGGAACCCTTTTGGATCAGCCAGGAACCCGATAATATTAGCGTCCGTCCAGAAAATCCCGGAATTCTTCAACACATCAGAGTAATTATAGCCTTCTTCTTCACCAGCCTTGGCACCGTAAGAACCCCACAAATTAGGCCCGAAGATAGTATTCCCGCCTTTAGTAAAGCTATGGCAAGCCGTGCAATGCTTGATAGCAGCAATAGCACCGGCAGCAGGATCACCTACATGAGTTGAATCCAGGACTACATCATGCAGGGTTTCAAAGTATGCCAGCAAATCAAGGCGTTGATTGGCTTTCTTGATCCCCTTGAAACTCATTTTTGTGCCCTTGATAAACTTTCTTGGCTTGGTAATGAATTTCTTGAAAGTACCGCCATCCCAGATAACACCTGAATTTTTCATGGCGTCTGAGTATTTGTATCCGGGGACAGATGCTGAATCGCTGCCAATGATCCCATACAGATTAGGACCAAGCTTGTTCTTTCCACCCTTCTCCAGTGTGTGGCAAACTTGGCATTTCTTGGCTAGCTTCTTGCCGTTTGCGATATCAACGGCTTCGGCTGAACCAGGCGCCATCACAATGAGGGCTGCAGCCATAGCCAAAGATAATGTTCGGGAAAGTAATCTTGAGAATTTCACAGTAACCTCCTGAAGTTTCGATGATAATATCATTGTTCCAAGCCTTTCCGAGTTAAGTAATCGGGCTAGGTTTTTGAACTTGCTTCATCAAATTATCGTCCCATGCACCTTCGACGGAGATATGTGCGGCAGCTCCCTTCAAGACAGCTTCAATCAGGTTATGGTTTACGTACGCGTAAATGCCTGGCTGTTTGAATGTATAGGTAATCGCACCTGCGGCGCCACCGGCAATAAACCATGTCTCAAGATTGGTCAGTGGTTCATCGGAAAAGGAACCTGTTTGCCAGACGTTATCACCATGACCACCAATTATATGCGGACGAGTGTCCCGGTTAGCCTGTGAGTGAATGATCAGAACCGTTTCACCAACATTTGCCTTCAAGGCATTCTCGCCCGTCAAAGCACCTACGGCACCATTAAAGACCACATGAGAAGGTGTTAAGGTCGCCATGACTTCCAGGGCATCAGCGTAATCTTCACCTGCTGAATCATATTTGATGTATTCATCATCCTCATCTTTGGCCAGGTAGTAGTCCTGTTCGCCGATATAATAGGCCCGGTCATATTTAATAGGTACGCCACCTTTTCCGCTCAGGCCTTCGCGCGGCAATACCATGATAGCGCCATTCATGCCGTGGACAACATGGTAAGGGATCATGACGCCACCGGGGGCACAGTGATAAACGAAACACCCGGCCTTCGTTGCCTTGAAACGCAAGATACATTGTTCGCCCGGTGATACGTGGGTTAAGCCACCGCCACCCAAAGCGCCCGTAGAGGCATGGAAATCAATATTATGTTCCATGGCGTTGGTATCTGGATTGATCAATGTAAGTTCCACATAATCATCGATATGAACAACAATCATAGGCCCGGGAACAGAACCATTAAAGGTCAGCGCCCAGATTTCGGCGCCTTCATCATCGAGGACTATCTTTTTTTCTTCAATGACGAATGTAACTTCAACCACCTTGGGCCCACCCTTGGCGATCTGGTCATGATTTGGCAGGAACGGAGGGGCTACCATTTCTTGCTTCACGCGGGGTAAATCGGAAATTTCATCTTCTGAAAGTGAAGCGGCATGGGCTGATGACATTCCCAAATCGGCGGCGATCAGGCCTGTACCTATTGCTGCTGTACCTGTCAGGAACACCCTTCGTGTAACATCAGATAAATCGTGAGATTCCTCTTTTGCAACACCTTGTTTAATTTCGCTACTCTTGGTCATAAATTTATTCCCCTCAATAAAATTGAAATTAAATTCATCTTGTTATTAATCATATTTTTCGATGAATATCTTGAAACAAGCAGGCGGGATTAATAATATCTCGACTGTATCAGTATCTACCTAAGCAACTTTCTGTCAACGCCGGGGTAAAAATACACCAGCGGTCGGAGTAAAATTACCCCGCCGGGGCAACCATGGTCTCGTTGGCCAGGTTTTTTTTGACTTCCGCCGTTTGTGACTTTGGTTCAGGCTGTAGCTGTCGCCGTTCATCTCAAGGACATACGCCGGGCAAACACTGGAACTCCGACTTCTTAAAAATAGCATGATCGCGGATGGGGGAGTGTTTGACGTCAGCGCCTATCTCCAGGGTAGCTAATCAAACTTATAACCTGAAGGCCGTAGGTTCAAATTCTACCACCGCAATCAATGAACGCCTAAACAATGCCCCAGAACCGCAACCATATAGCCAGGAAAACTAAAATCCGCATCGGTATTACACCGAAGCGGAATCAAAATGTCCGCAATTATCTATGGCAGATATCGAAACTATATAATCGACGAGTTTTTTTTAACAGCCTCAGCCAGAAACGGACGGCATATTACATTCATATGAGAGTTGGTCACGGAGTTAATAAGAACATTCATCCCATCGTTGTGTTATGGCTGGAATTAATCGTTCTGCATTACTTTATCGAGATTATAATTGCCTCCAATTCCTGTAATTTCATGAATTGGTACGGGTTGACTTAATCCCTTTAGCTGGACGTTTAAATGTCCGGCAGAACGAACAATGCCCTGAACTTCATCAAAAGTGGCTTCGGAAGCAAAAATTTGACCGCCGCTTGCCATGCCCTCTATTCTCGCTGACAAATTCACCATTGCGCCAATAACACTGTACTTCATTCGCATTTCTGAACCAATATTACCGGCCACAGCTTCGCCTGTACTTAACCCAATACCCATTGAAAGAGCGGGCAGTTCCCTCCCTTCAATTTTTGCATTTACAAATGCCATTGCATTCTGCATTTCGATTGCGCATGCTACAGCGCGTTCAGCATCGTCGGGCTTACTCACAGGAATGCCGAATACCGCCATGATGGCATCGCCAATAAAATTATCGATGTTCCCGCCATGGTTCATAACTATCTCGGTCATGGTTCCAAGAAAAATATTGAGGGCATCGACAACTTCTTCCGGCGAAAGTTTTTCTGACATCGGCGTAAAACCTCTTAAGTCAGCCATTAATACCGTAACCTTACGTCGCTCACCTCCGAGAGTAAGGGGGCCATCATTACTTAAAACCGCTTCGGCAACTTCGTTTGTAACATATTGGCCGAAAACCTTTTTGATAAATTCATTACGGAGATAGAGATCTTCGTAGGCTCTGCTCTTTTCCAGCGTTATGGCGAGTTCACCTGCGACCTGTGAGAAAAGTCCAATATGCTGATTCTTGTATGTGTCTACCTCAAGACTGGAAAAAAATATAAAGCCGATTACATTATCTTTGGTAACAAGAGGACAGGTCAGGCTGGAGCGAATTCCTTCCTTCACCATCAACCGGGACGAATGTGACTTTGGATTTTTCTTCAGATATTTCTCCAGATTATTTATTATCCTCGGCTCATGGGTGATTGAAATTTTTTGCAAGCTGCTGTTTTTCAGGGTTGCGGCATAGCCTTTGTTGAGGAGTATTGGTTTGTATTGCGAGCGCGCCCATTGGGCGCGAATCAATGGACGTGCTGAATCACTATTCTCAATCAGTGCAACACCAATTCGATCGTAGGGAATGAGCGCGTGAAAATTTTCATAAACATGGTCAAGCACCTCATCGAAAAACATGCCCGAGTTGATCTTGTCGGTAATTTCATTAAGGGCTTTTATCTCGGCAAACTTAAAATCCAAGCGTCCACCTAACGCAATGAGAGCGTCGCTCATGTTTTTAAGTATAACCGGTTCACTGTTAGAAAATTCCCGGTTCAATGTATCCGGTGTAATATCAATAGCGGCGCGGCGAAATACTTGATTACGCCGGTCATCGGTGGTCAACGTCTCATGCGCATGCAGTTGTTCCTGGAGAGCTACAACCAGAAAATTTTTCGAATCAAGCCTGGACTCCAAGGCGGCTATCTCGGTCCGTAGATGTTTGATTGTTTCTTCGCGCTTGGTCATGTTAGAGGCCTATCAATTTATCCTTTGATGCTAAATTTCTATCCAGTTTGGCACAAAAAATTCAGTAACAACACTCAAAGTGTAGGTCTATACAATGGGTCCCTACAAGGTAGGAAATTAATTCTATTTCCACTATACCGGTAACGTGCACATTCCACTGAAAGCGGCCACTGATTCCATTCAAAACGGCCACCTTGGCCGGAAGTAGAATCTTGGAGCGTGATTAACGCCGTTGGTTGATTCGTTGATGTCATTTTTCGGTTAGCTGGTCAACAATGTTTTGCT
>JAJRRU010000031.1 GCA_024279135.1 Alphaproteobacteria bacterium | reverse complement strand
CGATAAGGATCAACCAACGAACTTAATCACGTCCCATCTCCACCCCAAAAATATCGACCGTTTTTAGTGGCCGTTTTCACTGGAACAGGTGGCCGGATTAAATCGGAATCACTGGCCGGAATGGATCGGAATGCGCAGGTATGGCGCAGGATACGATAAAACTAAGCGGGATGGGCGGAGTGGTAACGCCCAATAGAACAGCCCTTTAAGAGACTAAAGGGGATTAGTCGATATGGAGTAGGGCAGTTTTCGAGACCCCCCCGTTCGACCACTCCGGCATCTCTCCGCATTGGCATGATACAGTCTGTTGAGTATTGTTTTGATTGGGGGTGTATTTGTGGGTATAGCAGTTTTATTCGCTCTTAATCGTTGTACACAGTCGTTGCAAGCGGACGCTCCCTCCGCCATTAATTTCTGAGAACCCCTTGATTTATCAGATGGTTTTCTTTTTGGCAATTGATAGCCCCACATCCAGCCCCACATTTTACCACTGCATGAACGGATGCATTCAACTACCAATGCCACGGGCAATCCTGTAGGGGTCTGTAACCTACCCTGTATCAGGGAGCATGAGCAGTACCGACTGAGGGAGTGACTGATGGCTAAGGTAGCTAAGGTATACTAATAACACAAACGCAGTGCAGTATTATTAGCGGCTTAGCGTTAGCCCGAAGGAATGAGCGAGAGAGAGTACGTATGCAATGCGACCGGCTTAAATGTAATATAGGCGTAGTTACGGGACATTTCTGAGACTTGATTGTAGCTTTTCTCTGAGTGCTTCGTAAGGGGTTTTTCCATCGTGTGCACCATGAGGCCTGGCGAAGTTATAGAAGCGTTCCCACTCAACAAGTTTAGCCTCCAGATCGACGTCACCTTTATAGCTTAATAATTGATAGAATTCTTGTTGATCGGATCGATGTGAACGTTCAACTTTTCCATTGAGTTGCGGCGTACCGCGTTTGATATAAACGTGGCGGATGCCAAAGTCTTCTACATGCCAATGAAACTTGGCTTGAAATTCGTGTCCGTTATCGGTCCTGATTTCTTTGATACGAAACGGAAATGTCTCAATGATATGATCGACAAAGTTTATGGCACTAGCCTGTGTATGCTTCTCATAGATCTTTAACGCTCTAACCCTGGTTGCATCATCAATTGCTGTATACTGGAATCGCCGAATTTTCGCACCAGATTTATCTTTAAATGTCAGAAACTTTGATGTCATGGTAACGTTCCAGATACCAAACGATCCTGATCGGACCGAGATGGTATTTACGACGAAGGTGCAAAACCTTTTCTTCAATCTCAGGTGCTGTTCTATTTGCATGCCACTTTGGTATTGGTGGTGCATTTATCAGGCCAGCTTCACCCCGGTCACGATAAGCCGCTCGCCAACGGTAGAAACTTGATCGACCAATACCAAAATATCGGTAGGTTTTACTAACCGAACCAATTTTGTCTGCATGAAGAAGAATGCGAAGTTTGTGTTTAATATCTCGATTCTGAAGGGGCATTGAATACATTCTCTGGTCCAAATTTGGAGTCTACAGAGAATGTCCCGCGAGTACGTACATAACTACACTTTTTTTCATTTAAGAAATTTCAAATTTCAGCTAAAAATACCTCCTTAAGACAGGCAATTAAATCTAGGAAGGGTTTAATTCACATAATATTTAGTGTATAATATACGGTGGTTATAAATATGTCCCTAAGTGGTCTTGTATCTGTGGCCTGCTGAGGGGTCTTGAAATATGGAGGTCAATTAACGATGTTTTACCCTCTTCAAATAAACGCTCAGCACCATGCTTTCAAAACCGGTATTTTAAGGATTATAGCGGCCCTATTTTTCACTTTATTTATAGATTACGGAACAGGCTTTGCTGCTGATGATGCATCAATTGCGCGGGGTGGCCGGTTATTTGATAATTGGTTCCTGGAGATGAAAGATTACCCCCCAACAAGTTTCCATCCGAAATACATCAATACTCGTTTAACCAACGCAAACCCTGAAGAAAGTTGGCGTTGTGTTACCTGTCACGGCTGGGACTACAATGGCATGACAAACCAAAAGACGGGGTCCATAAGCGGCGACTCGGGCGGAACCCCCGCCTCTCTTGCGTTTATCCTGCAAGATGATAATCACCTTTTCGTTGAAATCTTCACTGACCGGGATATCTCTGATCTTGCGGCTTTTATCAACGATGGACTGATTGATTTTCCCCCTTACATAGAGCGCGGTTCGAACCTCGCTCGTGGTAACGCAACACGCGAGGTAGGGCTGTATGAAACCATTTGTGCTAATTGTCACGGTACCGATGGTCGCCAAATTAAAAACATAGACCCCCTCGGCACTTATGTGCGCAACAATGCCAGGGAGGCGTTGCACAAGATCCTCAATGGACATCCAGGGCAAAGGATGCCGCCGATGCGTTTCCTCAAGACTAAACAGGTAAGCGATTTGCTCGCCTATACCCAAACTTTGCCCACAAAAAACATTTTGGGATCTATAACTAGAGGTGGCAGGCTTTATGATCATTGGCCGAAGGAAACTGGAGTAAGCCCACCGAACTATCGACACCCAGCTTACCCAAATAAGGATAATCATTCGAGGTCCCATATAACGAGTTGGCGGTGCAAGGAATGCCATGGATGGGATTATAAGGGTAACGATGGTATCTATAAATCTGGCCTCCACCGTACTGGAATTAAAGGCATCCGAGCATTCTCCGGTGGCAATCCACAAACCGTTATCAAAATACTGATGGACGAAAATCACCAGTATTTCGGTGTCCAGTGGAAAAAGTCTGTCTTTAATAAGGAGGACTTGAACGATCTGGCCAATTTTGTCACACAGGGTCAGATTGACACCGATATCTATATAGATCGGGAATCGGGTGCTGCCAAAGGGAACCCCAAGCGTCTTCAAAACCTTTTCAATACTCTCTGCGCTCACTGCCACGGCATAGATGGAAAAGCGCTACTCACTGGAATTGACGTAGGTGACGCCGTGCGTAACAACCCTTGGGAGGCACTTCACAAAATCCGAAATGGCCACCCGGACGAGTCAATGCCAGCGCTTCAGGCTTTAGACATGGCCTTAATAGTTGACATTCTAGCTTATGCACAAACGCTACCGTAGGCTAGGAAAGCTCAGGGTATGGTTCAAAAGAATGCGACACAGTTAACGTGCTCGTAGACTTTCGAATTGAGTCAAGAACAGCCCTTTCGTGGACCCAAAGTCATGCCCGCTAAGTCGCCTCGAACTTGCCCCCGACGATCCAATTTATGACGCTGGGTTTATCATAGGCGTCTTGCCGGTGGCCTGATGGGACAAGACCCAACTATATTTGTCTCCGAGATCGGTTTGGAGCTATTTGAAACATCTATCTTTTCTGCCAGCCGAGCTTATGAAAGATTTGTGGCGGCGAGTTGAATTGTTTTACCCCGTCCCATCACAAAGCTCTTTGTCCTTTCAACATAAGTTTCGACCCACCAGGTTCAAAATCCGCTGAGATAGAAATTTGATCCTCTGAAAGGCTTACGATCAGGTCGCGTGATTGGGATCGCCCACGTTCATACAGTTTAACGCAAGTGACTGGTCGTCGTTCCACTGCCCCCGGACTGCGATCAAGTTGTCGTGGGGCATCCCACCGAAGTGATCGGTGGGTGTCAGTCGATAAAGCCCGTCGTGACCGATAGCGACCGGAAGATGCCTTCTTCGGTACTTATCGTTGCCGTGGCGCGGTCTGGCCGAGTAAAATCGAACGAAATGTCTTTGAATGGAATACTAATCATCAAGGAGAACAATTATGGCACATCGACACACGACAGAATTTAAACAAGAAGCAGCCCGTATCGCATTGACCAGCGGATTGAACCAACCCACATTAATTAGCCATTTGGACACCTTGATTACGGCAAAATGCTTGGCAGGAATTGCAGGAAACGCATAAGTTATGGTCGAAAGCGGGCGATTTACTGTTTTCGGCGGCAGGTTTGATCGCACCCGTCGGGCAGACCCCGACACAACGTTCTGAGTGGTTGCAGGTGGGTGTAAATGTGATTTTTCCGAAAAGCAGGTCCCTGACCTTCAAGCGCAGAGCCTTGGTTGATGTACTCAGTGCACGTATCAGTAAAATACGGAACTCGGGCACCTGCTTATTGCCGTAAGAATTCTGTTTAACCGGGCCCTGGAGACGGTTTACCATGGACGCTGCTGCGTGGGTGGTTCGTTGTCTTAATAGGGAGAACATATCACGGCGTGATATACTGGGAGCCAAATACTCGAGCTTCTTTTCCTCCAGCACCAACTTGATCTCATGGTCTGGGATCAAGTCGTCCAGACGCTTCTGCGTTGCAATAACAGAATTTACAATTTGACTGTTCGAGCAGTCTGCGCAGGCCGTCAAATTAATTTGCAACCCGGTGGGGAAAGTCAGTGCACATAGCGTCATGACTTCAGGGTGGGCCAGATAACCAAGGCAGGGTATTCTGGCGTGGGCCTGCCTATCAGGTTTTCCCTGACAACCTATAACAGGTTTGGGGTGTTCCGCTAAATCAGAGAGCAGCTTCAGTAGAGTAAATTCAGGGGAGGCAAGTGCTGCCGTTGGGCAAACGGCAAGGCAACTTAGACAATGGGTACAGGCATTGTCGTCGATTTGGAGGCTCTTACCTGTCCAGGATATAGCATCCGCGGGACAAACATCCATACATTTGGTGCAGGCATTACTGGTGCAACGGTGGCGCACGCATCGGGAACGGTCAACGGTAATCGATGATTCCACAGCTAGTGCTTTCAACGTATTACCACTCAAAAGCCCTATCATCTTTTTGTACCCTTCCGTTACTCCTGCATATCGTCAAGGACTGTCCGCTGAGTCAAGTCCGCCAGATGTTTGTAGAAATCTGTGCCTGCACCTGCCCGCACGGCCTTGGAGAAAGGAACAACCCACTGGCCCAGGTGTTCGGCCAGGAATGTTCTTTTTAGAGTGCCAAGATGCTCCAGTTTGCTTTTCTCCGTGCTTTCGCTGATGCAAAAGTTCAGCAAATAGAGAAACTCCAGTTCTACGGTCATATGATCGGGTACTTCACGGAATGCATCATCAACCTGGAACCCACCTTCCCCATAAAGCGCCATCGCGCCTATGGTCGTATCGCCCATAACGATATTTTCTCCTTCAAGATAGACAGACCCATAGGGCCTGGCCAGGGCGCCGAAGGGGCCGAGGAACAGACGGGTGTAATCGAGCAGCAGGGCATCTCTATCGGTATCGCGGAAACAGTTGCCCAACGCCGTAGCGACACCTGTACTTTGCCCTGAGAGTATTGTTAACGCCGTCTCCAGTTGAGAAAAAATATCTTCTTCGAGAAATGCCTGTTCGGGTTCGTAATAGCACACGCTGAGAAGTCGGTAGACATTTGCTTTAGCAAGATAAAGGTGTTGCACTTCGGTTCCAAGATCACTCATTGAAGGCCCTTAAAAAAACGGGTGGGGTTTTGGCCCCACCCCTGATCATAGTGTAAACAATCCTTAAGCGGCAGAATTGTTGTAGCTACGGATGTAGAAGACATTGGGTTTAGTCCCTTTTTCTTCTTTCAGCACTCTTGGGGTATGGGCGGCAAGTGCCTTGGATACATCGCTGTTGGGATCGTTTTGATCCCCGAAGATCCGCGCCTTGGAAGGGCAAACCTCGACACAAGCAGGGAGTTGGCCATTGATCGTTCTGTGGTAGCAGAAAGTGCACTTCTCAATAATCCCCGCGTTACGCACCACCGGGTAATCTCCCGAGTTGAACTTGTTCGCCGCTGGTGGCATCGATCCTGCAACTTTGGCCACTTCAGCCCCGGAGGCCGTACATCCAGGAATGGCCGAAGTTTCGTCGAGCCATTTGGGATGAACCGGCTTATCAAACTGGTTGAAGCTGATGGTGCTGTATGTTTCACCGCTGTAGCTTCTTTCGTCCAGTTTCTGTGTGCTGTAGGGGCAGGAGTCCAGGCATGCGCCACAGCCGATGCATCGTTCCTGATTGAAGAGGACGATACCGTCTTCCGTTATGAACATGGCCTTTGGTTCGACAGGACATTCGTCAACGCAGGGAGGTTCAGAGCAATGATTACACAGCACCGGCATTTGGGTGTAGGTGGTGTTGGGGAACTCCCCATTCGTTTCCATGGTGAAGTCGGCCCAGTTGAAGCTCTGACCATCGGCGCGAGCCTGGGTATTGTTTTCAACCTTACAAGCCAACGCACAACTACCGCAACCGACACATAGGTGAAGATCGATCACCATTCCATATTTTTTTGACATAGTAAGCTCCTTTTATGCTGAAATCGGTAATCAAACTTTTTCAATTTTGACGCGGGTCACGGCGTGGCGGGCTGTTGAGCCGCTGAGACGATCATAGTCAGCGGGCATCAACTCGTTGTTGTTAAACCCGCGAGCGATGTGTTTGCTGTAGTCCTCGGCAGCCACCCGTCCGTAAGCCCAGTGTCCCATACCGAATGTTTTGTTGACCGTGCCGGGGCGGACACCTTCCCAGAGCTTGACTTGAACTTCTACGCTCTTTTCAGGTGAGGTCAGCTTGACCCGATCACCGTTTTTCAGGCCCAGCGCCGCGGCATCTTTCGGATTGATCTTGAGAACGTCTGTATGGGAAGTATCGCCGGGGTCTACCTTCTTGAATTCGTAAAATTCCGTCAGGTTCTGCGAGCGGCCCTCGCGACTTAACCGGCTGCGGCTATCCATGAAGATAAAAGGATATTCCTTCTCGTCGCCGTGATATTTAGCAGGCTCCCAGTGAGGCACAAAGACTTGTTCTCCGCGTCCTGTATACTGGGTCACTTCCATAACCTTGTCGATGCTGACTTCGTGCTTCTTGGCGTGCTTGCCCAGTGCATCCTTCAACGTTTCGCTATAGAACTCGAACTTCTTGGTTTTAGTTTTGAAGCCCTTCTTCCACAGTTTCTTGAAGGGGTACTGATCAGATTGCCACAGACCCGTTTTAGCGAATTCTTCCCAATTACTAAACTTTTCACCGCTGTGATATTTAGCCGGATTCCACTGTTTCTCAGTCATGATTTTAACTGTGATTTTAGCAAATTCGGCTTCATTCTCGGCAGATTTTCCTGTTTCAGGATCCGTCATTTCGTTTTGGAAATAATCGAACAGGTTGGCAAAACCTTTTTCCTTCAGCTTCCTGGCCAATAACCAGATCACTTCGGTTTCGTCTGTGCGGGAATCCCATAGTGGTTTCACCAAGGGTTGTTGCAGGCCAATGTAGCTATGGCGATTGTACTTGCTCACCACCAGGCCCCAGCGTTCAAACATGTGGAACGATGCCGGCAAGACGATATCGGCGAACTGACTCGTTTCCGAAGGGTTGGTTACGATGTGTGCGAAGAACGGAAGTTTCGTTAACGCCTTTTCCCAGCGTGTTGCGCCGGTGGCTGAAAAGGCGAAGTTGTGCCAATAACCGATGGCAACCTTAATCTCGTTGGGGTTCTCATCAAGGATACCGTCGGCCGTACGATTGGTGACTACGCCACCGCCTGATTTTTTCTTCAGGGCTGGGAATTCCAGTGTGCCGCGTTGATCAATCTTCTTGTTTTTCAAGCCCTTTATAGCAATGTCGTCAAGGTAAGGTTTGAACTTGTCGCCACGCAGAGGAATGTGGGTGTATTTGGCACTCATCTTCTGAAGTGTGCCACCCTTGTTGTCAACTGCACCGACCAGTCCGTTCAAGGCGTGAGCAGCTAAGGCACCATAGGCACCACGTGGTTGCATAGCCACGCCCGGGGCCATCCAGACCATGACATTCGGGGCCGCCTTGCCAAAACCGATGGCGACGCGGCGGATCTGTTCGGCTGGAATCAGGCAGATCTTTTCGGCCCATTCAGGGGTGCGGTCCTTAACTTCCAGATTCCACCACTTGACGACACCGTTGGTATGTTGTTCCTCGAATGAGGCTTCATCCACCATCTCGCCGGACTTGAAGGCGTTTACGCCGTCCTTGAAATCGCCGACAAACTCACGACTCCACAGACCCTCGGTCAGAATGACATTGGCAAAAGCAAGGGCAAGGGCACTATCTTCACCCGGCTTGATCGGCAGCCATTCGTGTGCCTTCGAAGCGGTTGCTGAAAGCCGGGGATCGATGGCCACCACGGTCGCTTGGTCGAGCACCTTGCCCCATTGGCGGATGGCGTTCGGCACCTGGCGGTTCGAGGCGATCGGGTCGGCACCGAAGCAGATCACGTACTTGGTGTTTATGAGATCGTAATCCCGGTAATCCCAATACCCCTCTGTGTAATAAGACCCGAATTTTTCCGCTTCGGCACAGATGGCACTGTGCGAGATATTGTTGGGCGATCCGAAGATCTTCGGCATTGCATCATAGATAACGTCGCGGCAATAGGTGTAACGACCACGCGTAAGCAAGAATTTTTCGGTTTCGTTGTTTTTGCGTAACTCCATCATCTTGTCGGCGATGGTGTCTAATGCTTCATCCCATGAAATGGGGACAAATTTAGGATCAATGCCGCGCCCCTTTTGTGGGTTGGTACGCTTCATCGGCACCTTGATACGGTCAGGATCGTACATTTGCGAGATGCCCATGGTTCCGCGCGAGCAAAGATAACCGCCACTGCTTTTCGACAGGGAATGACCCCGAACATTGACGACGCGGCCATCCTGAATAAAGGCCTCCGCTGCGCACCAAGATGTGCAGCCCTGGCATACAGTCGGCATCCATTCGCCCTTTCCGGGTGAAGCAGGTAGCGCCGAAGGACCATCTCCCGCAGTGCTTGCTGCCCTGGTGTCGGGTGCCATTGCCGCTGTAACGATGACGCCACCGGTTGCGGCTGAACTCTTGATAAAGTCCCTACGATTGATCTTCATCATTATCCTCCTTGGATATTACTTCAGGTAAAATTTGAGATGAGCTAAGTCGTTTTATATTCACATAATCGCTTCAAGTACTGCAATTTGGTGGTTCCGCGATTTTGTAGTAGTCAATCGCTTTCTCTCCCAGTGTGATCAACATCTTCCCAGCCAGTGATCATCGCTTTAATATGGATGAAAGTGGTGCGCCCAGTGGTCACAAGATAAACGTGCCCAATTAAGAACGTAATGATCAGGAATCCGGACGAAGCGTGGATGATCCCAATGACCTCCAAATTCAAATATGCCGCTATTCCCCAAGCCTGCCAGTCTTGGTAAAACAGATACAAAATACCTGAAACCCAGATCGCCGGATAAATGAAAACCCAAAGCGACAGATAAACCAGACGCTGTAGAGGATTGTGTTTTTTCATACGTGTTTTTTGATAGGGGTGTGGAGCATCGCTAAAGATATCAACAGAGTAATACCTCATTATTAAGACGATTTGGTCCATGGTCGGTATGTACTGCTTCCACTCGCCGGTCGTTGCATGCCAGAAGACGGCGAAGACCCATAATCCGATCAGTCCCCAAGCAGCAAATGTATGCAGAAACACGGCTTGTTCGAAACCGAACAGATGATAAAGAGTCCTGATTTCGAAACCCGTAACCGCCATGAAAATAATCAGTGCAGCCTGGGTCCAGTGCCAGAACCGCTCGAAACGCGTAAAAAGGTAAATCCGATTGGTCATATCTACGCCTTCCTATTATTTCGGTGTCTCAAGACAACGCGCAACGTAGCGTGACCGATCACGCCCGCAAGAGAAAATAAAATTAAGAAGATGCCGAGATAATCGATAATGGGATTGGCGCCACGACCGGGCATGTGAACGCCTGGCACATCCGCTAACCGACCATTCTTGGAGTGGCAAGACTCACATTGAAGAGAATCTTTTGCTGGCGCTATCATGTGATTGATGGGAATGCGCATTTCAGTTTCAACAAAGCCAACCTTGCCACTGAACTCCAGGCCGGCGGCTTTCATTCCGGTATCAATCGATTCTTCCCAATTGTAGGCTTTCCAGTACGCGTCACCCTCTTTCCCGAACAGATGGGCCGTCACCAGGGTCATATTTTCAGAATCAAAAGGCTGCTTACCACGAAGGACTTTCACCGGCCAAATTCGAGATTCAGGATCATCCGAGCTACCCGCAAATGAATTGAGCTGTACAACGCCTGAGGGGTCGATCGTGTCCGTAAGGGTCAGATGTTCAATACGACCATTGAACCAAATGTAATCCGGAACCACATTTTCTTCCCACTGGCTAGAGCCTCTCTGTGATGAATAAGTAACACGGTCCTGCCCGTCCTTTTCAATAATAGCCTTGCCTTCATCATTCAATCTTCCGGCAGTCGACCAATCCCAATAGGTTTTGGTTGGAACCCCCCCGCGAGCTAAAGCCGGAATATGACACGTCTGGCAGGCGATACGTGCTACATGATCGTTCAGCTTGTCATTAACCGTTTCTGGGTGGGGCTCAATTCCATGACAGGATTCACAGGTGGCGCGACTTCCACCCACCACATCCATGCCACGAATGTCTTTGCTTGCAGGCATATAGCGGCTGCCTTGCATTTTGTGTTTTTCGGTTTTGTGGCACGTAGTACAGTCGTATCCTTCACCATCCTTTGCCATATGGATATCGACTTCCTTGGTCGCGCTAAATAGTGATGAGTCTAGATCACCATGTTTGACGCCATCACCTCCGTCGCTGAAGAAATGGCACGAACCACAGGTCTGTACGCTTGATTTGCCTACAAGTTTTGCCAATTTGGTAAGATCTGGTTTGCGAACAACATCGCGTGCTTTTGATTTGTCGAAATCTACATGACAGGCCGAACATTTAGCTCTTAATTGATGCATCTTTTTTAAAGCGTAGGTCCCGGTGGTGTCATGACAGGCGAGACAATCAACCTGTTCCTCCGCTTTATTGTCGAAGGTGTCCTCTGTCCATTTATTGCTGATATGGCACAGCGTACAATAAGGCTCGTTCGATGAAATCGTCATAAGCAAGCCGTTCAGGACATTCTTCTTACCTACCGTTTGGCCTGTTTTACTGTTTAGACCGGACCACTCCCAGTGGGGTGATGTATGAACTTGTTTGGCGGATTGATTGTGACAACTCAGACACGCCTTTGTCAGCTCCAAGCCAGATGCGAAGTCTTTATTGAGAACATCAAAGCTGGAGTGATCTGCAGACAAAATTTTTGAGGATTCAGGGGGTGAGGATTCCAATTGCTCTCCCGATACCTCGTGAGATTTGGCGGCGACCTGAGCAAAGGGCACGGCCATCTGGATAGCCAAGAAAAGAACCGCTATCCAAATGCTTTTTTTAGTGATTTTACAGCCTAAATTCATAATAATAGCCATTACACCCCAACCATCATAAATATTAATGATTCTATAGGTGTATAAGCCATGTTCTGCAATGATGTAGATCATTTTGCTATCAATTATTAGTAGCCAGCAAAGCTATATTTCAAACCTCACAAAATTGGACTGATACCAATAAAATGAATAGCGCCTTCTGTTAGATATGTAGGTAGTCACGGGGCATCTTCTGTAGACTCAAAATTTGGACCAGAGGATGTATTTCCTGACTGCTCAAAAACGAGATATATTACACACACTTCGTGTTCTTCATTATGCAGAAAATTCGGCTCAGTCAGTGAAGCCTGTCGATATTTTGGTATTGGCCGATCAAGTTTTTACCATTGGCGAACGATCTATCGGGACCGGGGTGAAGCTGACCTGATAAATGCTCCACCAATACTAAAATGGCATGCAAATAAAATAGCACCTGGGATTGAAGAAAAGGTTTTGCACCTTCGCCGTAAATACCATCTCGATCAGATCAGCGAGAATTCTATCATCATTAAGCTATAAAGGTGACGTCGATCTGGAGGCTAAACTCGTTGAATAGGAACGCTTCTATACCTTCGCCAGGCCCCATGGCGCACACGATGGAAAACCCCTTACGAAGCGTTCAGAGAAAAGTTATAATCAAGTCTCACAGATGTCCCGTAACTATGCCTGTGTTACAAGTTGGAAGGACATCAATACCATTGGCCAAAAGTAAATTTCTTTTCGTGTTCAAGATTGAGCGACAAAGGAATTTCAAAATTATCCGGGTTCGATGATTGATATCCAAGTGTTTCAAGGAATATCTGAACACTTGAATCGGTGGGTTTTTTATCTAGATAATCTTTGTCACTCCAAATAAGTTTCCCCTTTTCAACACAAGCAAATACATTTCCATGGGCCTGATCAACAAATGTAATTTTCTCGATTAATTCAACACAACGAGACATAAATCCTAGATTTTGTTGCGGGGTCAAATCATGGGATGCAAAGATCGCCTCCGGGGAAAGGGCCTCGATGTTGATTTTCTTAAATCGATCAATATTGATCATAGACTCGATATCCAGGATAACCATCGAATTGTTCCAGCCGAAGGCTATTGTTTTTGGTAAGTCACCTTCTGGTACATCATTATCCAGAAATTCGAAATGAACTTTTTTTTCTGTTGATAATGCCCAGGAAAAAAACAGCTCGGGCATCCCTTCATAGGCTTCAATGTTATGATATAACAGGTCGTCGACCGCCTTGTAACGACCTGTTTTCTGACCACGTATCCATGCTCGCATTACGGTCTCTTCTGGCGGCGTTACCATGAAAAACATAAATACCCTATCACCAAACCGGGTCAGTAATTTACTATCGGCACTGCGGTTCTTGATTAACGTGAAACTATCAAATCTAAAACGATCAATCAGCAGATGAGACATTTTCCCCTTTGATGCTTTTTGTGCCATATAGTGATCCAGCTTTTTATCAATAATCTCCAGTTCCTGTCCTGTCAGCATCGCAGCATATTTAGAATCTTTACCAAGAGACTCATAGTCCAAAAGGTACTTCCGCCAGTAATCCGGGCTTATAAGAGCAAACTCCTGCCAAGGGATTCCTAGCTCTCCGGCTAATTCTCGTTGTTGTGGCCTGATTGTGCTCTTGCCGGAAGCTGATGCTCCCTTAACGTTCATCACTACAGGTTTAGATTGAGTGGGCAGGAATGAATAATTTTTTTGTTTGGCGGCATGCTTCAAAATCGGCTCAAGAATTTCACCGATTTTATTACTGCCATAAGAATTACAAGCAAAATTGAGTGCCAGATTTTTAATCAAGTCGCGATCTGCGACAAGCCGTCCACGGAGACCGCAAATACTCCCGACAAATTTTATCAGCCCTTTCAAACAGGCAATTTGCATGGGATTGTCATTCTGCTTCAGTTCAGCCTGCCAGGTCGTGACCGCACCTAGCTCCGGCATACGGGGTGGCGCTGGCGGCAGGACCTTAGAGCTACCAAAAAGTCGGGCTATAAAGCCAGATTTTTTCTTTGTTGGTGGTGCGGCGGATTGATGAGCATAAATTTTTTCTTCCAGTTGAGCTTCAACAAATATTTCAGCCTCATTTCTGGCCTGCTCATAGGCAGTTTCAATCTGGTCTATTTCTGGTCGAACAAAATTTATAAAAATATTGGCCACCATTGATCTGAGATTAATACCCAAATCCGCATAATTCGGACCGTCAGGAACATACAGATCGGCTGTAACACGAAATAATAGTTCATGAATAACAAGCCGTTCAGGTTTTAAAGCGATAAAATCTGAGGCTGGCAGTCCAAAAAATTCAGAAAGCTCCTTTGCCTTGTCGTATTCTACAAAAGCGTTCTGCGGGTGGAATAATGTAATTTTTGGCTGTAAGTAATCTGGAATTTTTGATTCCAGACCCGGATTCCAAGCATCATATGCAGAGGTGCCATTTGTTTCAGACATATGTTTCCAATAACCTATTTATTCTCACATACGATCAGATTGCAGAAAAAAAGGGGCAATGTCTACGTATCATCGACCACCTTCTTATTTCCCCTAAATTTATCTCGAATGAACTTTAACAATGGAAGCAGGATTAGAATAATGGCAACAACAGTAATTGGTCCAGCGATCGGTCTCGTGAAGAAAATACTGAAATCACCATCTGAGAATAACAATGACTGTCGGAGTTTGGGCTCGGCAATGGGACCAAGAACAATAGCCAGAACGGCAGGGGCTAATGGATAGTCCAGAATTCGCAGGAAAAATGCTGCGATACCTACCAATACCATCAACCACACATCAAACATATCCATATAAGCGGCATAAGTGCCAACAAGGGAAAGAACAAAAATCATCGGCGAGAGAATTGTGAAGGGCATTCTCAACATCCAGAGAAATACAGGAATAAACGCCAAGTTTATTATGACAGCAATGACATTCGAGATATAGAACGAGCCGATTAGCGGCCAGACAAAATCCGGCTGTTCTGTAAACAGCAGTGGACCGGGTTGAAGTCCCCAAATGACCATGCCGGCCAGAAGCACAGCCGTCGTAGGCGAGCCCGGTATGCCCAGGGTCATCATAGGCAACATGGCGCCTGTGGACGCGGCATTATTCGCCGCTTCAGGTGCTGCAATACCATCAATTTCGCCTTTGCCGAAATTTTCAGGGTTTTTTGAAACAAGTTTTGTTACACCATAGGACATCAACGAACCTGGTGTTGCTCCAGCCGCCGGAAGAATGCCGACGAAAAACCCTAAACTGGAACCAATAGCCGTCCCCTTCCAGGCTTTTCTAAATTCGCGAATAGCAAACAGGATACTGGCAAAACTCACATCTACCTTAGTCATTGTACTGCCATAACGAGACGTATTGATGGTCCATAACATTTCTCCAATACCATAAACCCCGATCGCCAGAACCAGGAAACGAATGCCATGAGAGAAACCCGTTATATCGAAAAAGATAAGACGCGGTTCGCCTGAAATAATGTCAAATCCCACGGTCGCAAGAACAAGACCGATACAAATTGAAAAAATAGTTTTTGGAATATCATCACCACCCAACCCAACAAATGTCGCAAACGCCAACAGCATCAGCGCAAAGATCTCAGGATCTCCAAAGTCCAGGGCAACAGATGCCAGGGCAGGCGCAAAAATTGTAAATATGATGTTGGATACGGTGCCACCGACAAATGATGCAAGGGCGGCAACAACAAGGGCAACATGCGCTTTTCCCATTAACGCCATCGGTCGGCCATCAAATGTGGTTGCAACGGCTGTCGAGGCGCCAGGGATACCAAGCGTAATCGACGAGATTGCACCGCCATACATGGCGCCATAATAAATAGCGGCGAGGAAAATCATTGGCGATGTCGCTGAACCTGTAATACCTTGAATAACAAATGTGAACGGCAACAAAATAGCAACGCCATTGACGGAGCCGAGGCCCGGCATGGCACCTACGAACAGACCGACAATCACACCCAGGACAGCGAGGCCGAGATTCATAGGCTCCAGAGCCACGGCGACACCGTCCATTAATGCTATAAATACTTCCATCCTGTCCGATCCTTAAAACTATAAATTTATGGTGTTTTGTATCGCCACATGGGCCGATTGTGTGACATCACATGGTGATTAGAGAAAAATATCGTAAAGCGGAATAAACAGAGGCTCCAGATACCCCTTGGGCAACACGATACGCATGGCAATATCAAAAAAGAAAAAACTGATGACCGGCATAAATACAGAGATTGTCAGTGTAATCCTTGTGGAGTGACGACCTAAAAACTTCATATAATAAAAAAGAAAAATAAACATGGCCCCATAGAAGCCAACGATATGAATCAAGCCCAGGAAGCCAAGCAATCCGCCACCAACCATCAGCAGCATTTTTTTCCCGTAACTATCGAGGAACGGCTCCTCGGAAACGGATTGTGGTGATGTTTTGCGATACCAGTTAATACCGATCCAGATACAGCAAATAAGCATGATAGCCGAAAGCCAAAACGGCCAGAAGCCACTCCCAGGTCCCTCACCATCAATGAACCCAATATTGTCAAATCGGGCAATATCAGGATTCCAGGACGGGGCTTCGCCACTTTTCCACATAAAATATAGAGAAAGAATACCAAGAATTATCGATGTAACAATTTCAGCTCTGCGCATTTCCTGGCATCCTTTCTCTATTATCGTCTCAATGGCACTTATTTTATAGCGCCGGATTCTTTTAGAATTTTAGTATGACGGTCTCTTTGTGTTACCCAGTAAGATTTGAGGTCACTGCCGGACATGAAATTACCCATCAGTGATTTTTTGGATTTGTAATCCTGCCAGGCAGCCGAATTGTAGACCTTCAGGAAGACACCTGTGTAATAATCGGCAGCATCAGTAGACATACCAGGAGCACCAACAACAGCGCGCTGCATAAAGTATGAGAAATCGCTGCCTTTTTCCTTCAGGGTTGGAACGTCAGGGAACATTGGCAGACGTGTATCGGTAAAGGCAACCAATGGAACCATATCGCCGGACTCGTAGAACCCGAGCGCTTCAGATGGATTGTTGACCGAAGAATTCAATTGTTTGCCAGCAACCTGTTTGGCAACCGCCCCGCCGCCTTTGTACGGGATATATTTCATATCCAGTCCATAGGTCAAATTTAGATAGTCCGTAATGATATTATCTTCAGAGTTCTTTCCGGTACCACCCATAACCCATTTATTGCCATCGGCTTTCGCTTTGGTCAGATACTGTTCAAACGTTGTAATGCCTGAGTCCTTATGTACCCACAAAAGGAATGTATCTTCTGCCATACGCCCTACAGGGGCGAATTGCATAATATCCACATTAATGCCAGGCTGGCGCAGTGGCGTTGTAAAGAACGAGTTCAGGGTCACCATTATGGTGTGGTCTGGATCATTTGTATTTTTGGCTGCAACCAGGGCTTCTGCACCGGAACCACCAGATTTATTAGTTGGAACAAAAGGCCTCGGGGAGAAGTTTTCTTTCTCGATAATGGCTTGCATTAAACGCGCCATTTTATCAGCGCCCCCACCTTTACCGGCCATAATAATAAAATTGACAGGTTTATTGGGTTCAAATGCATGCGTAATACTTGCAAACGATGAAATAGCCAATGCGGCAGCACCAACCATTATTATAAATTGTCTTTTATTAATAATCATATTCTACCTCCCTACAGTACTTGACTGCATATTGTGCGTATATCCGTTACGCGTTTTGTGTAAACCGACCATCGATTTACTCTTAAAATTCCTTCCGTCGTTTTGTTAGCATCTTATTTAATGTACTCATGTCTCAATGAACCAGAACAACAGGCATTTCTGCATGATCGACAATGTACTGGGTGTTGCCACCAAACACTGTTTCACGTTCGTGGCTATCGCCATAGGCACCCATAATCAATAAATCAGCCCCACATTCCTTGCTTTGTTCCAGCAGGGTCTTGCCAATACCGTCGCTCGCTTCAAAGCGTTTGACCTCACTTTTTACATTGCGGTCAGATAAATATTGTTGCAATTCTGCCGAGCTTGCACCTTGTACTTCCGGGCCGATCGATATGATGATAACGGAATCGGCCTCGGTTATTAAATTCATTGTCAGGGCAATAGCCCGCGACGATTCCGTGGACCCATTCCAGGCTATAGCCAAATTTGTGCCGAGTATTGTTGGTGGTGTTTCGCTGGGTGGGCACATGAGTACGGGACGCCCCGTATTGAACAGAGCCGCTTTCAGCGTATTGGCGCCTAAATTTCGATCTACATCCGGTTTCGAGACCACGATGAGATCCGCCAATCTGCCATGATGTTTGATAATATCGACCTGCCGGCCGGACTCCTCAACCCAGGATACAGATGCTGATTTACCCGATGGCACGTCCGTCATTTCAAGGTCCAGGAGACGGGCGACTGAAATCAACTCATCCTTCAACCCTTCTTCTTCATAATCCGCAACCTGCATGGATTGTTTTAACAGAGTTTCTCTCATGAAGGCAGGGATAGGGACACCAAACGGCAATAAATCTTCTGGCCTTGGCCGACAATGGGTCACGACGATATGTGCATTAAATTTTTTTGCAAGGACGGCGGCATGGGCAATAACGTTTTCGCCGTTGCCATCGCCTCGCACTGGTACTATCAATTTATGCAACAAAACACGTATCTCCCTAAAAAAGACCTTTTACGGACTTTATGAAATTCTCGCCAATTTCCTGAATTGGTTTTTGTCTGTGTTACGGACGATTCCAATATCTGATTTTATAGTCATCAATTATTCCTATGAACCAATTTTATCGCCGACCGAAATTCCGCTCTGGACAGCCCACTCATGGGCAGGAACCTTTGCGCCTCCAGCCGGGCGAACACGTTTAACCAGTAAACGGCCACCAACGGCTTGAATACAAATCCCGTCTTCGGAAATTTCCATTACTTTTGATGAAATGCCATCCCCGCCAATACGCACCGTATCAAAAATGCCCAGTTCTTCGCCATTCACCGTGGTCCAGGCACCCGGTGCCGGATTGGTCCCGCGAATGAGGTTGTAAACTTGAGCAACAGGTTTATTCCAATCAATGCGTGCGTGTGATTTTGTGCAGCGGCGTTCATATGTTGCCAGTGCGTCATCCTGAATAATATGAGGCGGATTACCGGGTCGGAAAAGATCGCAAACCTCCAATACTGAGTCCACGGCAGACGGGTAAATTTTCTTGAAATAGAGATTAATAACAGTGTCGTCTGCTTCAATATCACATTCCCACTGCATCAGGACATCGCCTTCATCCAGACCATCGGTTGGATAAAACCACGAAAAGCCAGATTTGGTGCTACCCATAATAATGGGCCAGTTTACGGCAGCGGGGCCACGATGGAGCGGTAGAAGAGATGGATGAAAACAAATAGATCCTTGCCTGGGCGTATCGCGGGCGGCTTCAGGCACAAATATATTGACATAAGCCATGATCATGAGATCTGCGTCATATGAAGCCAGTTCATCGAGTGTTGCCTGCTCAGTAAATTGGGCAGGTTGATGAACGGGCAGTCCCATTTCAAGCGCATACTCTTTGATGGGGTCTATTGGCTTTCCTTCGCGGTCAGGCTCGCAATAAACGGCGACCACCTCATCATTTCCGGCTTCCAGTAATTTATCCAGAACATCTTTACCGAAGGCCTGCTGGCCCATCACAATCAAACGCATAATAACTTCCTCAAAACCCAAACATTCCTGTTCTGTATAAATTTACTCAGCACCATCACGAGAGACCTTGCCTACGGCACCTGAATCAATAATACGGTCCAGCTCATCGTCTGTGTAACCCAGGACGTCAGAGAGAATTTCGACGGTATGCTCGCCAAGCAAGGGAGACCGTTCAACTTCGACGGAACTGTCGGAAAGTTTAATGGGACATCCGACACTTAAATATTCACCGCGTTCGGGATGGTCTACCCTGACCATCGTGCCGGTCGCAAAAAGAGCTTTATCTTCCGATATCTCTTTCATGGAAAGAATTGGCCCAACGGGAATATCCAATGGGTTGCACAGGTCCATGACTTCAAACTTGGTTTTAGTTTTTGTCCATTCCTCGATCATTTCAAAGATATGATTTAATTTATCCAGGCGTTCGGGCGGTTTTGCATAGCCCTCCTGGGTTTTCCATTCCGGTTTGCCAATTAAATCGCATACTTTTTGCCAGACTGCCGCCTGAATAATAAAATACGTATAGGCATTGGGGTCTGACTCCCAACCCTTGCATTTTAAAATTCGTCCAGGTTGGCCGCCACCAGAATCATTGCCGGCTCGCGGCGTTGCTTCCCCGAACTCAATACCTTCCCCGAACTGGGAATATTCATTGAGAGGCCCTTTTTCCAGGCGCTGTTGGTCACGCAGTTTTACACGCGAGAGATTGAGCACACCATCTTGCATGGCCGTGGTAACTTTTTGGCCTTTGCCTGATTTCTCCCGTTGGAAAAGAGCCGTCACAATTCCAAGACAAAGATTCAGGCCTGTGCCTGAGTCTCCTATCTGGGCTCCGGTAACCAATGGCGGCCCATCAAGAAAACCAGTGGTAGAAGCAGACCCGCCAGCACATTGCGCGACGTTCTCATAGACTTTGCAATCTTGGTATTTACCCGGCCCAAAACCCTTAATCGATGCCATGATCATTTTTGGGTTGATTTCCTGTATGCGTTCCCAGGAGAAACCCATTCGATCAAGGGCGCCTGGGGCAAAATTTTCTACCAGCACATCACACTCTTCCACCAGACGGGTGAGGACTTCTTTGCCGGTTTCATCCTTTGAGTTCAGCTCAATGGAACGTTTGTTGTGGTTTAGCATCGTGAAATACAAGCTGTCTGCGCCGGGAACATCGACCAGTTGATTTCGCGTCGCATCACCGACTCCGGGCCGCTCCACCTTGATCACATCGGCACCAAACCATGCCAGCAATTGTGTGCAGGTTGGGCCGGACTGGACGTGGGTAAAATCGAGAATTTTGACGCCTTCTAATGCTTTCATAACGTATGCCTGATTGTTAAAATTGAATTTTATGTATTTACGAAATTATTTTTTCTTCACCACACTTTGCGGGTTCAGATTACCTATTCGGCCACTCTCTGTGCCAGATTCCGGGTCAATAACTGCATTGATCAGCGTTGGCTTTCCACAATCCATGGCCTCATTTACAGCCCTTTCCAGTTCGTCGGGCGATGTCACATTGACCCCGACCCCCCCGAAAGCCTGCATCATCATGTCATAACGGCTGTCTTTTACGAAAACGGTTGTGGCAACGTCTGATCCACCAGAAGTATTGACATCCGTTCCCCGGTAAATTCCGTTGTTATTAAACACGACAATGCAAACCGGCAGGTTGTATCGACAGATTGTTTCAACCTCCATACCAGAGAAACCAAAGGCGCTGTCACCTTCTATGGCCAATACCTGTTGGCCGGTCTCTATTGCCGCAGCAATGGCGGTCCCCATGCCAATTCCCATCACACCCCATGTTCCCACGTCCAATCGCTTTCGCGGTTTGTGCATGTTGATGATGCTACGGGCGAAATCGAGGGTATTGGCCCCTTCATTAACCAAAATTGCATCGGGGCGTTTTTCTATGATCCTCCGCAGGGCACCGAGAGCACCATGGTAATCCATCGGTATATTGTTATTCATCAATTTTGGTGCCATTCGAGCGACATTCGATTCTACCTTCGCCCTGACAGCATCGAGCCATTCACCCGATTGCGCCTGCCACTGTCCGCCCATCTCCGCAAGAAATGCGGCCAAACAGGATCCAATATCACCCACTACCGGTGCTGCAATTTCTACATTGCTGTCCATTTCTTTCGGTTCGATATCTATGTGAATAAATTTCTTTGGCGCCTCGCCCCATTGTTTGCCTTTGCCGTGTGAAAGCAGCCAGTTAAGACGAGCGCCTATCATGACAACCACATCAGATTCTTTCAAAACCAGTGACCGGGCGGCACTGGCACATTGTGGATGATCATCGGGCAACAGACCTTTGGCCATACTCATTGGCAAATATGGAACGCCACTTTTCTCAATAAATTCACGTATCGCGTCATCTGCCTGAGCATATGCAGCGCCTTTGCCAAGGATAACCAGCGGGCGCTTGGCTTCTTTCAGCAACTCAAGTGCCCGGATGACGGCATGGGGCGCCGGTATCTGTTCCGGGGCAGGATCAATCACTTTAACAAGTGATTTCTGACCTTCAGCGGCATCCATAACTTGCCCGAAAAGCTGTGCAGGAAGATCGAGATAAACCCCACCAGGGCGCCCTGATACAGCGGCTCGAATAGCCCGCGCTATACCGATACCAATATCTTGAGCATGCAGGATACGATAAGCTGCCTTACAAAGCGGTTTGGCGATAGCCAATTGGTCCATTTCTTCATAATCGCCTTGTTGCAAATCTACAACTTCACGCTCTGAGGAGCCCGATATCAGTATCATAGGCCAGCAATTTGTCGTTGCATGAGCAAGAGCCGTCAGGCCATTCAAAAAACCAGGTGCGGAGACTGTCAGGCAAATACCCGGTTTTTTTGTCAGATACCCTGCAATAGCAGCCGCATTGCCGGCATTTTGTTCGTGACGAAATGATATAACGCGGATCCCAGCGGCCTGCGCCATGCGGCCAAAATCTGTAATAGGAATACCTGGCACACCATAGATCGTTTCCACATCATTCAATTGAAGTGCATCAATAAGAAGATTAAATCCATCCGTAAGCGGAGCATCCTCAGTCACTTCAGAGGTATTGTGGTCCATGTTTGCATTTCTCCGTAATCAATATCTTTATTCAACCGAATCTCGAGCGAGATACGATCACTTAATTATCTTTATGTATCTAAATTATGATTGTGAAGCGTCATCGACTGGTCCTGGGCCTTTAATAAGGCAAGGAAACTCTCGCGATGATCAATTCCTTCAATTCCTGGCATCTGGACTGCAACAGAACGCCCAGCCCTGTTTTCGTCTCCCAAAACAGCAGAACACAATCCACCAACGATATAGTTTTTGTGTGGAAAAATTACCTTATCTTGGATCAACACAGCATTATTTGACATAACCATCGCTATGCCTCCCATAATTCGGCGACCATTTTATTTTGTATTAATAGATCACCAGTTTTCTGTGGTATACCATACACCAAATATCAATGGGGTCAAATATCGGCATTGTTACATTAATGGTCTTGCCAGAGGAAACTTCACTTTGACCATGTTGCTGCATTTTTTTAATGTTGCGGTATGAAAAATCACAATCCATTTCGATATTTTAAAAAATCACCTGAGGTCATCCACCCCCGATATTCTTGCAGTCGAGTCGGAGCGCGCAGGCCAGTCTCTCTGTCTATGAGTTTTGCAACAGAACCCACTCCGAAGCAGACCTTTTTAGATGCCGTTAATAGCCGAGGGTGTTGAAGAACTCATAAAACACGGAAATTTACAATTTATTTGCCATAAAGCTATCAAACGCTTAAGAGCCACCAGTAAGCACTTATACACACGACAGAGTCACTGCATAACTCCTGGAGAGCTCCATCAATTTTCAGCAGCGTCTAACGCTACCGAATGACAACCCTCAACGCGAGCATGATCAACACAACACCTGTAGCCCGGTTAATTCCCTGACTGCGTTTTTGTACCGCTTTCAACACTCTGCCTTGAGACAGAATTACGGCAACGAGTGTGTACCACAATCCATCCACCAGCGATGCTGTCATCACCATAATCGCCTGATCGGCCAGGCTGGGGTCTTTTTCAATAAATTGTGAGAAAAGAGCCAGAAAGAAGATAGCAATCTTAGGATTAAGCAGGGAGATCATCCCCCCTTCCATACCGGCCTTCCAGATGGAAACCTTTCCCGGTTCACCTACATCCAAAGGCCCTTCCTTACCAGCCATAAGGGCCTTCACACCAATCCACGCCAAATAGGCCGCCCCGCACCAGGTAATGGCATTGAATAAAGTCTCCGAGCTTTCAACGACAACAGCCAACCCGGACACAGTGGCTAAAGCCCAAAGGAATATGCCTGCCGCATGAAACCAGCTCGCAGCGAGTCCATGGCCTCGCCCGTTCCCCACAGTTTGTTTCAGTACAACTGCCACACTCGGCCCCGGCGACATCGCCCCCAAGCAGCAAATAATTAGAAACGTAAGCCAGGTGGTAAGCGTCATTCTAAATATCCTGATACATCTACATACTAAGCCTTCTGTAATTAGTCTTATTCCTGGCAATGACGTTAGACAAGCAGCCAGAATCTTATGCGTCAATACCACAAGTTGATAGTTCTAAAAGGTTCGATAAATTACAGAAACACCTCGAAGCCACGCAGGGAGGGTTGCAGTTTCGAGGCCTAGATTAACGCAGGAAGCGCCTTTCGTTCTCCTTAACTTCATCCATTTTTTGCAAACGGAAGATTTCAGAAACAGGCACAATATCATTGTTCACATTGTGAATGCCGCCGTCTTCAATGATCCTGGAAAAGATTTGTTGCATCGCCGTTACGGCAGCGCGGATTGCGTGGTTACCGTAAATCAGAATGCCAATTTTTTTCAAAGCTTTTGCACGTTCTTCCGTCATCTGCGGATACGCTGTCGGTACAATCACGATGGGTGCTTTCCCTGTCCAGGCATTGATGAAGCTTTCGATTTCATCAGGCGTTTTTTGTTTGGAATGGATCAGGATCATATCTGCACCCGCTTCTTCGTATTTTGCAGCGCGTTCCAGTGCGGCTTCTTCGCCTAAACCAGCGATTAATGCTTCGTCACGTGCAATGATGAGAAAGTCAGGGTCCTTTCGCGCACTAACGGCGGCTTCGATTTTGCCTTGAAACTCTTCTATGGGTAGTAGCTCCTGGCGGCCTCCGGCTATCAAAGATGTGACTTTAGGAAACGTCTTGTCCTCCATCACAACGCAAGAAGCGCCTGCGTTTTCATATTGCTGCACGGTGTGTAATACGTTTATCGCATTTCCGTAGCCCGTATCGATGTCAGCAACGATAGGTAACGTTGTTCTTTCAGCCATAGCACGCATATTATTTATGTGTTCTGCCATGGATACCAAACTGACGTCCGGTAATCCCTGCGATGCTGAAAACTCAAACCCGCTAGCCCATAGCCCGTCGAAACCAGCTTCTTCTACCAGCATTGCAGTAAGTGGATTATGTGCGGCCATGACACGGGCCATGCCACCATTGGCCATAATTTCACGGAAGTTTTTACTCGTTTTTCTCATTCTATTATTCTTTCGTTCTTGTCCAGGTTTGTTTCAATATTTCAGGTCAGTTTTTCAACAGCCTCATGTATTGAGGCGCAAGCTCTTCTAAGTTCTTCCTCTGAAGACGCGTAAGAGATCCGAATAAACCCATCTGATGAGAAGCCCGAACCGGGGACTACGGCAACGCCGGCATACTCCATCAGGTAAATTGCAAAATCCATATCGGTATCAAGAGTATTTCCCAAAGGTGTTATCTTACCTAATAAACCCTGACATTTTGCAAATACATAAAATGCACCTTTTGGCGTATCGTACGATAGTTCAGGGATTGCGTTGATCAAGCCGACGACAACGGTATATTTCGTATGACCGTCATTAATGGCTTTAATCGCGGCCTGACAGATATGCTCCGGTGTGTTGAAATCCGGCTCACCCTGGCTAAGGGTAATGATTGATCGCAAGTTATTGGATTTTAATGATTATACAGGTCAAAAGGCTCGCTAATGAACTTAAGAATTTCCGTGAGGCAACGGATCGTTCTATCGGCCATCGTAAATTCCAAATTTTCTTGGGAAAATTCCAATACGACGAGCTCTGCGGATTTTGCACTTTGAATGCCTGAAAGGCTGTCCTCCACCGCAATAATTTCACTTGCGGGCAAACCCAATCTTTTAATGGCCATTTCATAGGGAACGGGGCTTGGCTTGCCGTTTGAGACGTCGTCAAGGCTGAGAGAGAACTCCATGAACGCTTCAACCCCGACAGCCTGCAGATTAGTGTCAACGACTGCCCGGTTGGAATTAGATACTGCGACCTGTTTGATCCCAAGGCGTGATAACTCGGTGGCAACATATTTGGCCTGCGCTATGGGGATTAGCGTATCGGCATGGGCTACATAGTATTCGTTCAGTTCGTCGACCCACACCGGCATCGTAAGGCTTGGCGGGTAACGCATTTTTAATTTTTGCCAGACACCATGAAGATTAACGCCGATAAAGGTATCGTCCGCAAGGTCGGAGATATCCACACCGTGGTTTGCGCACGTGGCTAACAAGGCCCGCAAATGAAGCGGTTCACTATCGATAAGGGTGCCGTCTATATCCCAGGCGACGGCGCGAATACTCACGTACTCTTCCCCCTTTGAACAGCGGCGAGCGCTTTATAACTATTTCTGAAACGTTTGTATTCCTGGTCGTATAATTTGGCGTTTACTGGATTTGGTTCAATCTTATCGCCATACTGTACGAAGCGGGTTACCCCGTTCCAATCTTCAGTCACATGAGCACCCAGCGCGGCCATCCAGGCCGCACCGAGACAAGAACCGGGATGGCCACTCAATAGTTGAATTGGTTGCTGGAGGATGTCTGCACAAATTTGCACCCATAATCGCGAATTCGAACCACCATCGGATGCTAAGTAACGCGTCGTGGGGTGACCCATGTCGTTGAAGACTTCAATATGGTTGCGAAAGGCGTAACCAAAACCTTCGAGCAAGGCGCGCCACATGTGGCGTAAATCGTGATTCAGGCTCAGGCCCTGAATCACACCACGCGCGTCAGGGTCATGAATCGGGGTCTTTTCTCCAAGGAAGTAGGGAATGATCTGGACCCCGTCAGCACCCGCTGGGGTTTCCCCGGATATTCGGTCCATGTGTTGATGAAGACTGAGCCCGGCGGCCTGTGCCGCTTCTCGCTCGCCGATTGCCAGTGTTTTAATGAACCAATTCAATGCAGATCCCCCAGAGGCCATGCAGCCATTGGGCATAAACTGCCCGGGAATCAGGTGGTGGTCGAGAAACATGCGCGGATCGGGGACTGCTTGCCTGGTGGCAATCAGAATGTCTGTTGCGCCACCAAATTTCAATAAAACATCACCAGGGTTACTAATTCCTGCCGCATAGGCCGATGCGATATGGTCCGCTGCTCCGCCAACCACTGGAATTCCAATAGGAAGACCGGTTGCCGTTGCTGCTCGCTCAGATATATTACCCAATACTTCATGCGATATGGTCTTATGCGGGATGGCTGTTCTGGGTATATGACCAAGTGCGATCAAATCATCAGATAGTTCCCAGGTCGATATATCGACAAAGCCGGCTTCCAGTGCCCAGTTCTGCTCAATTGCTTTTTCGTCGGTCAGTTGCCAGTTTATGTAGTCATAGGAGCCAAAAACCGTATCAATTTTCGAGAATACATCAGGTTCATTTTTTTCAATCCACCGAAGTTTGGCTGCAACGAGTTGTTGGTTAATGCCGTTGCCTGACTTTTTGATAAACTCGGATTCGGGGATTTCAAGGGCAATCTCCAAAACCTCTTTACCGCACCGCCCATCGCTCTGTTGGATCGAGGGGCGTAGAACGCGCCCCTCATCGTCAATGAGGATGACGGCAGGAAGCATGCCGGTGACACCGACGCTCAGGATATCATTTCTGTCAATGCCTGCAGTTTCGATGAGTTCCGGGATGAGCTCACAGACGTTATGCCACCATTGCTCTGGGTCTTCCTCAGCCCAGCTTTGATGGGGAGAAGAAAGAACCACGGGTCGTGATGCGGTCGCCAGAACTTGATCAGGCAGCGAGATCAAGATTCCTATCGTTGATGTCGTCCCGATATCAATGCCAAGTACGCACGCCATCGAACATCCTTACCGTAATGCGTTAACAACATCCATGAAGCGTTTTACTCGATCACCATCAACCTGATTCCACGTATCTCCATCGATTTTGAAATGGGTGCCAATGATGCAACCCGATGCCACAGACATGACGTCGTGAACATTATCCAAGTTTACGCCTGTGTTGGCTAAAACCGGTATGTCGGTGATGGTTTCGGCAACCTTCCGCAGATCAGAAGCATCAGCTGGCTGCCCGGTAATAGGGCCAGAAACAAGAATGGCATCCGCCATTGACGAGAATACAGCCGATTTGGCACGCAGTTCGATCGGTCGCTGGTCCAGGGCATGAGCAAATTCGGCATTGATGTTGAACAATAACTTCATATCTGGGCGGTTCAGGTTGCGTCTGAGGCGGAAAGGCGTTGCGCAATCTGGCGCCCAAACGCCCATGTCCGATGCGAACACGCCGGTAAATATCTCGCGCACGAATGATGCACCGGTCACCGCGCCGATAGCAACCGATGCCGTTGGGTCCCAAAGATAGTTAACGCCAAAGGGAACCTTGAGGATCGCTTTTGCCGCCGTGACGATAGATGTCATGGCTGCGATACTTTCCGGCGTTGCTTTGAGAAGGTAGGGGCGATCATTTTCGTTGCCGAACATGATCGTGTCGACGCCGCCTGCTTGCAGCTTTTCAATGTCACTGCAAACGTCATCAATCAATTTGTTCATACCGCCTTGCGAATCGTACATTGGAGAACCCGGCATAGCCCCGATATGAGCCATTGCGATGACAGCCTTTTTTCTATTTCCAAGGAAATCGAAAATCATTTTATAATTCCTTACTGGTTATGGTTCGCGCGACGACCACACAAACATTACTGGTTTCCAGAACCTGATTGAGTATTTCTGGCGGTTGTTTATCAGTGATCAACACGTCGATGTCTTCCATCTTTGCAACAAGGGCGACGGACATCCTGTCAAATTTAGAGCTATCAAGAAGAACGACTGACGTTTTAGAGCGGGCGATCAGGGCTTTTTTAATTTCCGTGTCTTCAAACGAGTAGTCATAGAAGCCATCTATGGATAAGCCTGAAACTCCGATAAAAGCAATATCAAAGAAAAAATCGTTGAGATCTTTGATCGTTCTAGAGCCAACTAATGAGGGCTCGGTTCCGTTGATTTGACCGCCTGGCATATAGATACTGCATTTGGATTGGTTGATCCTTTTGGCTATCTTTAAGCTGTTAGTAAAAACTCTCAAGGGAATGTCGCGTACCAATGTGGCTAGTTCGAAAGTCGTTGTGCCAATATCAAGAGCAATGGTTTGGCCTGGTAACAGCATTTGGCTTGCAGTTCTGGCGATCATGATCTTGGCATCATGGTGCCGGGTTGAACGCTTGCTGACACTAGGCTCTACAAGGTCGATATCCAGCCCACTTAAATGCCCAGGTGAAATGGCACCGCCGTGTGTGCGTGTCAGTTGTTCGTTTTCGGCCAAAAAATTCAGATCCCGGCGTAAGGTCATCTCCGAGGTACGCAGGGTCTTCGCCATATCAATTACGGCGATGAAACCATCCCGTTGAATGGCTTTTAAAATATATTCACGCCTTTTAGCAGCGGGGATTTTGGGTGCAGACATAGCTATTTTACCAACGCGTTTAAATGTATTGCGTGTTTAAAAGCTAGCACAAAAACTATCAATATCAAACAAATTTAAACATTATTTCTTAAAACTGTTGTGTAATGTTCGTATTTGGTAATAGTATAAACAATATAGAACTTTTATGGGGCGCGCATGAACAAAACGATTTTAATAACAGGTGCCGCCAATGGTATTGGAATGGCAACAGCCTTAGCATTCGCCAAAGAGAGCTACAACGTGGCTTTAACCGATATTGATCTGGCAAAAGCTCAAGAGTTGGCAGAACAAATTGGTGCGCGTGCTATTGCCATGGAAACTGATGTTCGCGATATCGCCTCCATAGAGCAAGCCTTCGTTAAAGCCACGGAGGTGTTCGGCCATGTCGATGTGGTTCACGCTAATGCTGGTGTTTCGAATATGAAACCAGCGATTGAACTGACAGAAGAGGACTGGGATTTCAACTTTAATGTCAACGCCAAGGGAGTGTTTTTGACCAATCAGGTTGCAGTCCGCCATTTTCTTCATATGAAAATTCAGGGCGTAATCGTCAATACGGCATCTCTGGCAGCAAAGATGGGCGCACCGTTACTGGCTCATTATTCGGCGAGTAAATTTGCCGTCGTGGGTTGGACGCAGGCGCTGGCGCGTGAACATGCAAAAGACGGGATTCGTGTCAATGCGGTTTGCCCTGGGTTCGTCAAGACCCCCATGCAGGACCGCGAGGTTGAATGGGAAGCCGAACTGACGGGAATGACTCCTGATGAGGTTCTGAAATCATATGTTGATCAAACCCCGCTTGGGCGCCTCGAAAGGCCAGACGACGTTGCGGATGTGGTGGTGTTTTTGGCTTCGCATGGCGCACGGTTTATGACGGGTCAAGCGATCAATGTGACTGGGGGCGTATATATGGGGTGAGGCAGTAATGCTGCATGCCAATATAGACGGGTGATATTATGCATAAAGGCCTATTGAAAAGATTGTTGCCGCATGTTGTCTTGCTGGTATTCAGCAGCGCAATTTTGTTTCCAATACTGTGGATGCTTCGCGTCGCGTTGACCAACAAGATGAATGCCTATCAAATTCCACCGGTGTGGGGCAATCCTAACTTTAATAATTTTATCGAGATATTCGCCGACAATTCGTTCATGGGGTATTTTGTGAACAGCCTTTCTATTGCAATTGGCACGACATTAATAGCTTTGCCTCTTGCTGCTGCCATGGCGTATTCATTTGCGCGTTACAACACGGGCGGGTTGCCATTGCGGCTCGCCGTCCTGTCGAGCCAAATGTTGCCACCGGTTATCCTTGTGCTACCTCTTTTCAGCCTGTTTTTAAAAGCTTCACTGCTCAATACGCAAACCGGCATGATCATCGCTCACATTACAATAAGCCTACCGTTTCTTGCCTGGCTATTAGTCGCTTTTTTCGAGGGCGACATCGTCATTATCGAGCAGGCCGCGCGGATTGATGGGGCAACACGACTTCAGGCATTCCTGCGTATAACCATGCCTATTATGGCACCCGGACTTCTGGCGGCTGGCTTGTTGTCGTTCATTCTCAGTTGGAATGAGTTTCTATTTGCGTTGATCCTGAGCGGCCCGCAGACAAATACCTTGCCGGTCGGCCTATCGTCATACCAATCACATCGAGGGGTCGATATAGCACTGCTATCGGCGGCGGCCATCTGTGCAATTCTACCCGTATTTATTTTACTACCCTTAATGAAAAAGCATCTGATAAAAGGTCTGTCTTTGGGGGCCATAAAGTAACTGTAAGCCAGAGAAATAAATCGGGTACTTGAAAGTGCCCTTAACATGGAGGACTGATTGTGAAACGTTTATTAGCGGTAATTATTTCTATCATATTTCTATCAAGCCCGGTTAAGGCTGAGACGATCCGTTTGCTTATGGAAACGGTTCCTGACACGAAGTATATCCAAGAATTACTCCCGGAATTTGAGAAACAGACTGGCATCAAGGTTGAGATGGAAGTCATTAGCTATAACGATATGCATGCCAAGCTAATACCTCAACTTCTTTCCGCGAAAGGCAGTTACGACGGGATCGTCGTTGATTTCTACTGGGTAGGCGAATTTATCAAGGCTGGCTGGTTAATGCCACTTGATGACCTGGTCCAGCGCGATAAGTTCAACACCTCGGTTTATGTGCCGAAATTGACGGACCTTGTCGGCAAAGTAGATGGCGTACAGTACATGTTGCCTTTCTATAATTACTCAATGGCAGTTATCTACAGGAAAGACCTGCTTGAAGATCCGAAAGAACAGGCCGCTTTCAAAGCGAAGTACGGCATTGATCTTAAAGTCCCGACCGACTGGGATGAATATTGGAAACAGGTCGAGTTTTTCACCCGTGATACCGACAATGACGGTAAAAAGGATTTATACGGTACCGTGATTCAGGGCCAACGTGGTGATTGCGTTTCCATGCAGTGGGCAAACTTCCTGTACGGTATGGGCGGTCGTTTCCAGGACAAAGACTGGAATCCGACGATAAATAGTGATGCCGGCATAAAGGCCATGGAAGCCTATCGCGAAGCCGTTGTAAAATTCAGCCCTCCAGGTTCGGAAAGTTTCTGTTTTGATGAAGCGGCCAATGTCATGGCACAGGGCAAAGCCTATAGCTTGCAAACTTTCAACATTATGTTTGCCGGATTTGATGACCCTGAATCTTCCAAGGTTGTCGGTAAGGTTGGTATTACATCCAACCCAGGCGGCGGTCTGAACGGTGGTTGGGGCTGGGCTATTCCGAATTCAAGTCAAAATAAGGAAGCCGTATGGAAGTTCTATCAATGGGTTGAATCTTATGAGATTGCGAAGAAACGCGCTTTGCTGGGCGGGGCTCCCACTCAGACAAGAATCTTCACCGACCCGGATGTTATAGCCAAACGGCCCTACTACCCAATTTTGGGTGAAATCCTGGCTGGCAGCCAAGATTTTCCAGTGTTCACGTACACCACGGAACTTGTGGAGAAAATGGGCCTGGAATTCAACCTTGCGGCAACTGGCGAAAAGGAGCCAAAGGCGGCACTGGATGCAGCTAATGCAGCATACAGGAAGCTTCTGATTAAAGACGGCAAGATATCTGAATAAGAACAAGATATCTGAATATGAACAAGTCGATGAGGTTTGAACATGAATACTAGAGCCGCATCGGGATTAGAGCGGGGGGACCGGCGTTTTGGGCTTATGCTCACGGCGCCCGGTCTTGCCGTGCTTTTTCTTGTTATCATTTTCCCGTTACTTTTTGCACTGATTACAAGTTTCTTTGATTACACCTTAATTAATCCAAATCACGACACGTTTGTGGGGTTGGATAATTACCAAGAAGTCCTGGATGAAGAATATATACTTACCTCTCTCTGGGTAACATTAAAGTTTGTCCTGGCATCTGTAATGATCGAGTTTGCCATCGGGTTTTCGGTCGCCCTGGCCCTGAACTCTGTTACCCGTTTTAAAAATTTCTATTACTTGATCTTGCTGGCACCGTTATTGATAAATCCGGTAGTTGTTGGTCTGTTGTGGAGGATGATCCTGCATACGGAACTCGGCATTGCAAATTATGCGATCAGTTTAATGAATATTGATCCGGTCAATTGGTTAGGTAATGCAAATGCTGCTTTCTGGACAGTGGTCATGGTTGATATATGGCATCAGTTTTCATTTATGGCCATATTGCTCCTAGCCGGACTTGCCTCGTTACCACGCGAACCCTACGAGGCTGCACGCGTTGATGGGGCATCATCATTTTCATGCTTTATCCATATTACACTGCCTTTGATGAGACCGGTCATCATTGTGGCTCTCTTGTTGCGCTTTGTCTTTGCTATCAAGACCTTTGATATTGTTTTCATCATGACCAAAGGCGGCCCCGGCACAGCAACCGATATAATCTCTTACTTTATCTACCGAGCAGCCTTTTTCGGGTTAGATATCGGACGTGCTTCAGCAATGTCGATAGCATTGCTCTTAATAGTGCTCGCTCTGACTATTTATCTGTATCGTTATATGACATCTCTACGTTAGAAAGGTATTAATCGTGAGTGAGATTACACTTCGAAATGTTTCCAAAATATATGGGTCCGATGATGCGGCCGTGAACAATATCAATCTTGATATCAAGGATGGTGAGTTCATGGTGCTACTTGGGCCATCGGGTTGTGGTAAATCCACAACCCTGAGAATGATCGCAGGGCTGGAGAGTATAACGGCGGGTGATATTTTCATTGATGGCAAACTCATCAATGATATCGATCCGGCGGAAAGGGATCTTGCTATTGTGTTTCAAAATTATGCGCTATACCCGCATATGAACGTTGCCGCAAATCTTGCATTTGGCCTGAAGCTGCGAAAGGTTCCCAAGGATCAGATCGAGAGCAGAATTTTAAAAACTGCCAACACACTTGGAATTAGCGAGCTGTTGACACGGCGGCCACGTGAACTTTCCGGCGGGCAACAACAACGTGTGGCCTTGGGCCGCGCGATGGTTCGTGAGCCAGTCGCGTTCTTGTTTGATGAGCCCCTGTCAAATCTGGATGCCAAATTACGGGCAACCATGCGCACGGAACTGGTTAAGCTGCACAATGATCTTGGCACCACGATCATTCATGTCACTCATGACCAGGTGGAAGCAATGACCATGGGTGATCGTATTTGTATTATGCGCAAAGGCATTATTGAACAAGTCGGAAAGCCTTTGGAAGTTTATCGAAACCCGGCCAATATTTTCGTGGCTGGCTTCCTTGCTAGCCCACCTATGAACTTGATTGAAGGCTCATTTGAACAGGAGGGCGATTCACTTAAAATTGAAGTCAGCGGTATAACACTGACTATACCTGCGCACTTCGCAAATGCTTATGGTAATGTTCATTCCAGAAAGGACGTTATTTTAGGAATACGCCCTGAGGATATTTATACAGATTCGAACGATGGGCGCTATACGTGTATGGAAACACAGGTAGTCGCCGTAGAGGCTCTCGGTCCCGAAACCATCATGGTCGTTAAGTTGCCAGGTGGCAAAGAAATATCGGCTCGGCTTGACCGCTCATTCCGTGCACCGATTGGGTCTGCCCTGAAGCTCTATGCTGATATAGAAAGGATGCACCTGTTTGATCCGGAAACAGAAAAAGCGATCGTTGCAAGGTGACTCCTAGTTCATCTTCCGTATTCAGACGGCACATTAAACTAAGGTAGCAATTCAATATTGAGGGAAAATGGACAACAAGACGTCAGTCAGGGCGAATCGCTGGAAACGATTCTCGAACTGGGATGATCGTCCGCTCAGATTGGACGGTTTCGCCATTGAAGATCCGGAGCATGGTTTTTCTGCCTTTAACGGTGCAAAAGACCCCAAACCACAGGTCAGCGTGAGCGATGGTCGTATTACATCTATAGACGGTGTCGCCGAACAAGACTTTGATATGATCGACTTGTTTATTGCCCGCTACCATCTTGACCCTGAAATTACAGAACAAGTTATGTCTATGCCTTCCGTGGAGGTTTCACGCATGTTGGTTGACATGAATGTATCGCGCGAAGAACTGACGTGGTTATCACGTGGCATGACGCCGGCGAAGCTGGCTGACGTGGTCGCTCGCCTCAATGCGCTTGAGATAACCTTTGCTTATTCCAAGATGCGGGCGCGAAAAACACCGGGTAATCAGGGCCATGTTACCAATGCCAAGGATGACCCATTGCAACTGGCCGCCGACTCCGCAATTGCCGTTGCGCTGGGGTTCGATGAAATCGAAACGACCATGCGGGTATCCAGAAACTCCTGGTCTAATGCCCTGGCGTGTTGTGTTGGATCTGCTGTCGGTCGGGCCGGGACATTGTTTCAGTGTTCAAGCGAAGAGGCTGAGGAGCTGGAGATCGGCATGGCTGGGTTTACCTCCTACGCCGAAACCGTTTCTGTTTACGGCACAGAAGATGCCTTCATCGACGGTGATGACACCCCGTGGTCCAAGGCCTGGTTGGCCGCGGCCTATGCATCACGCGGCATTAAAATGCGCTGCACCTCCGGGGCAGCGGCGGAACTGCTGATGGGGTTCCATGAGGCTAAATCTCTGCTCTATCTCGAAGCGCGTTGTCTGTGTATGGAGCGCGGTATGGGAGCGCAAGGAACACAAAATGGTGGTATCGATGGTGCTCCATTGGCCGCGACTATGACCGGCGGTGTGCGAGAATTAATGGCCGAAAACCTGATCGCTGTGTGGCTTGACCTGGAATGTGCTTCAGGCAATGACTCGCGGCATTCAGAATCTGAAATTCGCGTCGGTGCTAAAATTGCACCATTTTTGATGGCTGGTTCAGATCTCATATGTTCAGGGCTCGGGACTATTTTAAAATATGATAATTCCTTCAACCCGTCATTATTCAATGGAGAGGAACTGGAGGAATTTTTAGTCCTGCAAAGGGATTTTGAAGCAGATGGCGGCCTGGTACCCATTGACGAGCAAAAAGCACTAGACGTGCGAATTCGTGCCGTTGACGCTATATCCGCCGTCTTTGAAGAACTTGAGATTTCCTCGCCCGGTGAACCCATGAAACAATCGGTTGTTGAAGCATCAGGATCAGACGAAACCGTCAGTTATACACCGCGCGAAGTTTCGCAGATCAGCGACAAAATCAAAACTCGCAACATTACAGTTGATGATGTTATTCGAGCATTACACAAGCGCGGTTTTATCGAAGAAGCAGAGCACTTGATGTTTCTGGTTAAATTGCGAGTATCGGGAGACTATCTGCAAACCTCGGCAATCGTCCGCAATAAAAAAGTGATTAGCGCGATCAATGATCCCAATGATTATCTTGGTCCGGGAACAGGCTATCGATTGAGTGAGGAGCGCCGGAAAGAAATATCCGCAATTCGTGATGTGCTTGATCGCGGTGAGGTTCTGCGCACCGAGGAAACATTCAAGCGTCAGGAAACAAGACGTATCAGCTATCGCAACATGGGGCCATCCGAGCCCGGCACAAATCCTAATGAAGTTGTTATTGGTATCAGCCCAGGTTTTGGCATCAAATTGTTTAGAACGTTGGCAGGACATTCATTGAGTGAGGTCCTGCGTCGTATTCAGAGCGGTATTGAACGCGGTGGCTGTACCATGCGCGTGATACGTTTTTGCCATACGGCTGACACGTCATTTCTGGGCTTGAGCGCTGCTGGACTTTCCGGGTCTGGCGTAGGGATAGGTATACAGTCCAAAGGCACAGCCGTGATCCATCATAAAGACCGCTTGCCACATAACAATCTGGAGTTGTTTTCAAATGCCCCTCTGACCTCTCTAGAACATTACTTCAAGATGGGTGAAAACGCAGCCGCATACACGCGCGGCACAATGCCTGACCCCGTTATTGTACCGACCCGTGGCGAGGCGCTAGGTGCACGATTCCATGGTCGTGTCGCCTTGATATATGCCATAGAAACAGCGATGACCAGCGATGGTGCGCCGCCCGTTGAAACAGAAATTACCTTTTTGGATAGCACGTCATGAGTAAACACAAGCTTGGGATAAGTGATTATCCCGTTGGCGAAAAAAGACCCGATTTGATCCACACGGCAAGCGGTAAATCGCTCAGAGAATTGGATCTGGATGGCGTTATTCGTGGCGATGTAACCATTGAAGACCTGCGCATTACGCCGCAAGCGCTTAATATACAAGCCGATATAGCCAACGCCGCAGGGCGTGATGCGCTCGCTGCCAACTTTGAGCGCGCTGCAGAAATGGCCGTGATTCCGCAGGATGTCGTCATGGAAATGTACGAGTTGCTACGTCCCGGGCGGGCCAAAAACATAACCGTCATGAAGGACGCGGCGCAGCAGCTCAGAGTAGAATACGGTGCGCAACAACTGGCTTCCTTCATAGATGAAGCTGCCAAAATTTATCAAAAACGTGGATTGTTCAAATTTCGATATTAGATTGCTGAGTGGCGGCAGCTAAGTACGGCATAATAGAGGCACTTCCATCTCAAACTGAAACGAGTATGCATTTGTCTGACAGCGCCCTAAAACCAGTTAATCTGACACAATCACTATATGGTGTCATAAATAATTCTGGACTGGCCGGACAGTGCAAGAAACCGTTGACCCCTGAGCCGCCCGATCAGGGTTAATCCGGCTTTGCGGGCAAGATCGACCCCCCAGGCCGTAAATCCGGAGCGGGATGCCAGGATCGGGATACCCATTTGAACGGTTTTGATAACCATCTCGCTAGTCAGCCGCCCTGTAGTGTACATGAGCTTGTCGTCACCTTTCATGCCTTCCAGATACATATAACCGGCAATCTTATCCACGGCGTTATGCCTGCCCACATCTTCCATATAAATTAATGGTCTGTCGTCCTGGCATAAAAGACAGCCGTGAATTGCCCCTGCTTCTAAATACAGGCTAGGTGTTGTGTTAATGATTTTAACCAGATTATAGAGCTGGGACGTCTTAACGATACAATCCTGATTAAGCTTAACGGTGGCAAAACTTTCCATCATATCGCCAAATACAGTTCCCTGTGCGCAACCTGATGTGAGGGTTTTTTTCTTTAATTTATCTTCATAGTTGGTCTCACGTGCGGTGCGCACCACCACGGTTTCGATATCATCAACGTAGTCGATCGCATTAATTTCATCATCGGCAAAGAGCATGTTCTGATTGATGAGATATCCCACGGCGAGAAATTCCGGGTAATCACAGATCGTCATCATGGTAACGATTTCATGTTTGTTGAGGAAAATCGTCATGGGTCGTTCGACCATGACCACCGTATTGACGACAGTGCCATCGTGAGCAATCCCCGAAACCTCCTCAACCAGCTTGGGGTTACCCGGATCGGGGCGGAGAATATAACTGTCTTCTATCATGTCATCCATCGTCATTGCTCGGATCGTCATCATCATATTTACCGGCCAGATAGTCCTCTGTCGTGCGAGGTTTTGGGCGAAGTCCGGCAAAAAACGGTTGTTCCTTGTCTTCTGTTATGGAGATCACTCGACAGTTTTCACACATTTTCAATCGTTCAAGGGCGATAGGTTCAGAAAACATGGCGTGCCCCTCAAGTTTGGAAGTCATGGTCTCAATCATTGATTTGGAACCGAAAGGTTTGCCGCATTTTACACAATCAAATGGTTCTTCCTGTTTGATGGTTCGCAGGTTTAACGCCGATTTGGTAAAATCATAGCGTGGTTCAAGTTTGATGACACTCTCCGGACAGGTCGCCTTGCATAATCCGCACTGGATACAGGCACTCTCCATAAAACGAAGCTGAGGCAATTCCGGGTTATCGCGCAATGCATTGGTCGGGCACGCCCCCACACATGAGAGGCAAAGGGTGCAGCCATCAGTATTAATATCAACTGTACCAAAAGGTGCGCCGACAGGCAGCGAAAGCATATCGGTCGGGATCGGCGCATGTTTATGAAGATAGGTAAGGGCCAGGCGGATCAAGGTAGCCTTGTCACCAGCAGGTTCGAAACCCGATGATTTCAAGTCACCGCCGCCGGGAAGATCATACAGTGCAGTGGCAACATAGTCAGGGTCCGGGGCATCCTGTATGGATATACAATTATCTCCGTCATAACCCAGACCTTCGAGCACGTGATTGACCAACACAATTGTTTCGACCAGCCCTTGATATTCATCACTATGGGCCGGGTTGACCAGACAGACCACATTTGAAAAACCATAGGCAAAGGCGCCGAAAGCCGTTTCAAGCCCAAACTGGGTCACTTCATTGACGGCAAATGGTATCACCCTGGCAGGCAAACCATCACCATATCGGGCCATGGTGGCGATCATCTCTTCGCCGTATTTCATGTCATGGACAAGCAGGCACGGTTGTTTACCGCCCGCATCGCCATAAATCGACGATAACATCCGCAAACGGCGCAGCATATGGGTACTGTCGGGAAAATTATAACGGACAGCCCCCGTCGGACAGACCGCAGCACAACTTCCGCACCCCGCACAAATATAGGGATCAAATGTCAGCTCGCCGGCACTCTCGAAAATAGCGCCGGCCGGACAGATATCAAGGCATCGGCTGCAGCCCACAATGCCATTGCTGGTATGGGCACATATACTGGCGCGGTAGGTCACATAATGTGGTTTGTCAAAATCACCGACCATATCAACCAGATCCAATAATGCGCTTTGCACAACCATCGGGTTGGCCGGATCGGGATTAAAATATCCATCCCGCTTTTCCGGGGCACTTATCAACGGTGTACCACCCCGCAAATCCAGCACCAGGGATGCTTCGGCACTGCCGTCCTGTGGTTTATCAGAAAACACCAACTGATCGCGTGAGGCAGGGTCCAGTTGTACGAGACCAGACAAACCCACTTCAAAATTACCCAGATAACCGCTGAGCGTGCTCGGCACGCCGCAATATACCGGATAATCAAATAATGCAGGCAAGACCACGTTTGCACCAGGGCTCAGAACCAGTGTGATATCCATGCGTAGCGATAACTGGTTTGCGGCATCAACAGTAACCTGATCATGGCCGAATATGAGCACACTGCCGTCGCTGTGCATTGAAACAAGGGGGGTGTCAGACGCCATCAAGGATGCCTCGGCCAACAGGGCAGCAATTTTAGGTCCGGCTGACGCGGCTTCTTTTGACCAGGCAGCCTTTTCACGAATATTGGTAAACTCCAGGTCATGCTCCCCACCAAATTGGTCGGCGGCATCAGCAAACACAGATGTTTTGTGAGTACAAGCCACGACCACCCGGCCCTCGGTATTTTCCAGTTGCTGTTCCAGAAGATGGAGCTGTTTTCCGCATAGTTGCGTCGCCGGCGCAATGGCTTGGTCTTTAAAAACACGTTTTAATGCCGCGACATTGATGGGTGCTGTTCCTTCACAATCACAGATGAGGGTTGTACATCCATGATTTGATATTGTTGATTTGAGCATTATTCCCTCATAACTTGACCATTAATTACGGATAATCATAACCATATATGATACCTTGTCATTAAAATCGTTTTTAATATCTATGACCGTGATAAGATATGATGGCTTGATTCAAATAGCCATATGTACGGCGAAGATCAATGGTAGGAGACTTCAGGCAAATGGAATATGGAAAAATTCCCATCGGCGTAGTTGTTGAACGCAGGGATTCCAGTAACCCGTGGGTTGAAAGTTCCTGGTCTACCGTTGACGTGCTACCCGGCGCATCGCCCGTCGTAGAATGGCAAAGGCTGTCGAAGGGCGACGGTTGGGAGCGATACCATGCCGCGACCCTGACAATGGAATTATTCAAGGGTGAAACCGAAGGCTATCGGTATAACCTGACCCAGGAACAACCAAAAATCTATGTAGTACTTCGTCAGGGTGAGGGAAACGACGAGGCTGACATTATACCGTTTTTGGTTACAGCCTGCCCCTATGAGGCAATGGGATATAATGAGAGCGGGGATGAAATTGTTGATGGTGTCCCCATGCCTGCCAAACTTATTTCCTGGGTACAGGGGTTTGTCGATCAATATCATGTGGAGGAGCCTTTTAAGAAACGGAAAAACAAGCGATATGACCCCAATGATCCACGGCAGGGTCCCAGGCCAAGAATTGAATGTTGAGCACCGATGACCAACCATGATGAAACCCGTCTAAGCAGATGGTCGCGTCGCAAATTGGAATCAGGCCGGATGGCCCCTCCAAAAAAACGCGGTCCATTAATCACCTTTGCTGACGATCCAAGCCAGAACCCGCTTCATATGACAACCATGGCTCCGCCAATGTTACCGGTGGAAAGTATGCATCAGACACCCCTTCAAAAGGCCGCCTTGGATACAGGTGACAATCGGTCAGATATGGAGGCAGATACGAAACCTGGAACGGAAACTGAAACAGAGGTAGATATTGAGCCGGAAGATCTGGATGCCTTGGCAAAAGATCACGGGCTGCAATCAATCGACAGCCTTGAAGCCGATTCAGACTTTAAACCATTTATGCAGGGCGGTATCCCTGATGCGCTCAAACAAGCGGCCATGAGCCGGTTATGGCGGCTTGATAAAAGCTTTGGCTTTCTCGACGGCATGAATGATTACGACGAAGATTTCCGGGTTATCGACAAGCTCATTACCATGCTTGACACGAATTATAAAATTGGCCGGGGGTTTCTGGATAATGATAAGGAAGAAACCACGGACAATGCCTCGCAATCAGATCAGGATACTGTCGAGGCCAGCAAAAATAGTGATCCAGCCGCAAAAACAGAATTGGAAAGCGATCCTTCCCAGAAATTAGAAGCAGAAAACCAATTGAACCAAGTTTCCATGGAACAGGACGATGATTCTAAGGAGACAGAAAGAACTGAATAAATACCGTAACATAACAAGTCTTATTGTAATTTAACGTGTAAACCATTTTACAATATGAATTTTTTATTATTTCTGTTACTGCAAAAATTTGACTTGGAAATAATTTCAGGAGATAATGAACACAATTTAAAGGTGAACCCTCTATTACGTTCAGTGAATAGTGCCCAGAATAGTGCCCAAAAGGGCTAGGTGCAGGGAAATATGGCAGGGAATGCAAACACGACTTCAGTAGATGAAGAAGTCCATATGCAAAACAACAATATCTATGTGCAAAACGCAGATGATATTTTGCGCGCCAGCTACTATGCCTTGTTGTCACGACTGCTCATTCAGCCACCCGATCAAAACACCCTTGATATTCTGAAAAATATGGGTACCGACAATACGGATTTCGGTACAGCCCTTGGAAAAGCGTCTCAGGTTGCGACAAACATCAGCATTCAAACCGTGCACGAAGAATATTCCACATTATTTTATGGTTTTGGGGCGGGCGGCGAAGTCCAGCCCTATGAGTCCCTTTATCTGACAGGTTTGCTTTATGACAAGCCGCTCGCCTTGTTGCGCAATGATATGGCCGAGCTGGGACTCGAGCATTCGCGCCATAATAATGAACCCGAAGACCATGCTGGATATATCCTGGAGATGATGCATGGCATGATTTCAAATACTTTCAGCAGCCCTGTTTCACCCGACCGTCAGAAAAAATTTTTTCAAAGCCACGTTGCATCGTGGATGGAAAAGGTTTTTGAAGATATTGAAAATGCGGAATCTGCACACTTATATTCGGCAATCGGGACCATTGGCCGATTGTTTATAAAAATCGAAACTGAATTATTCGACATGGCAGCATAATGCTGCCGGGCCAGGGGTCGTGGGACGCCCTTTCCAGATACACAAAACGGCATATTTCCCAGCCGTCACCGAAGGAGGAAGATTGATGACTGACAAAGAAAAATCTTTGCCACGTCGGGAGTTTTTCAAAAAAGGCGGAACCGCACTTGGATTGGCCGGTGCTGCGGTTGCCTATGCTGGCGCAACAAAAACCGCTATTGCCGCGACACCTGCCGACACTTCTGGAGATTATCAGGAAACCGATCACGTCAAGACGTACTACGAACTGGCACGGTTTTAAATCAGACCAGGCCTGGCGCAAGCTATGTCTGGCATGGCCCCGGTAACGCTTACTCTGCAACAAATGCCGGGTTAATCAACTTATTGGATCTATGGACAGGAGAGACTTATGCTCAGGAAAAAAACAAACGGGGTTGCGAATGGCCCCCGTTTGAGAAAAAGCCAAGCAGGTACAATCGGCAACGGTATTGACCGACGTACATTTATCAAACAATCCAGTCTGGCCGCCGGTGGCGCCGCATTGTTAGGGGCGTCCACTGTTGGGGTTGTCAAGGAAGCCAAGGCTTCGGCCCACACATCGGGATTGCAAACCGTTAAAACCATTTGCACCCATTGTTCCGTAGGCTGCAGTATTATTGCAGAAATGGACAACGGTGTCTGGGTTGGTCAGGAACCCGGTTTCGACAGCCCGATAAATCTTGGTGCTCACTGTGCAAAAGGTGCCGCTGTCCGCGAACATGCGCATAATGACCGTCGCTTGAAATATCCCATGAAGCTGTCCGGCGGAAAATGGGTTAAAATGAGCTGGGATGACGCCATCAATGAAATTGGCGACAAGATGCTTGATATTCGCGAGAAGTCCGGCCCTGATTCTGTTTACTGGCTCGGCTCGGCTAAATTCAGCAATGAACAATCCTATCTGTTCCGCAAATTCTACGCCTTCTGGGGTTCCAATAACGGGGACCATCAGGCCCGTATCTGTCACTCGACAACGGTTGCTGGCGTGGCGAACACCTGGGGTTATGGTGCGATGACCAATTCGTACAATGACATCCACAACTCCAAGGCCATGTTCCTGATCGGGTCCAACCCGGCAGAGGCTCATCCGGTTGCGGTTCAACATATTCTGAAAGCCAAGGAACAGAACAATGCGGCGCTGATCGTCTGTGATCCCCGCTTTACCCGCACGGCGGCCCACGCTGATGAATATGTCAGATTGCGTCCAGGTACGGATGTGGCCTTGATCTGGGGTATTCTATGGCACATCTTCGAAAACGAATGGGAAGATAAAGAATACATTCGCCAGCGTGTCTGGGGTCTGGAACAAATTCGCGCCGAAGTTAAAAAATGGACGCCAGAAGAAACCGAACGTGTCACAGGCGTTCCCGGCACACAGCTTCGTCGTGTCGCACGGACGATGTCCAACAGTCGCCCCGGTACATTTATCTGGTGCATGGGTGGCACACAACACACAACGGGTAATAACAACACCCGGGCATACTGCATCATGCAGCTGGTGCTTGGTAACATGGGTGTTGAAGGCGGCGGCGCTAATATTTTCCGTGGCCATGATAATGTGCAAGGTGCAACCGATTTCTGTATCCTCAGCCATTCGTTGCCTGGTTATTACGGCCTGAAAACAGGGTCGTGGAAACATTGGGCACGGGTTTGGGATGCGGATTATGAGTATCTGCTCAAACGCTTTGCCACCAAGAAGCTGATGGAATCAAAAGGTATTCCGGTCAGTCGCTGGATTGATGGTGTTCTCGAAAACAAGGACAATATCGATCAACCTGACAACCTGCGGGCCATGGTTCTTTGGGGTCATGCAGTGAACTCGCAAACCCGCTTACCCGAAATGAAGAAAGCCATGGAGAAACTGGACCTGATGGTTATCATCGATCCGGTTCCGACGTTTGCTTCCGTCATTCCTGACCGCCAGGACGGTGTCTATATTCTGCCTGCGACAACCCAGTATGAAACTTATGGCTCCGTGACGGCGTCAAACCGTTCATTGCAGTGGCGTGACAAAGTGTTCGAGCCCATGTTCGAAGCAAAAACCGATCACGAGATCATGCACCGGTTCGCGACGAAACTAGGGTTTGCAGAACAGATGTTTAAAAACATTAAGGTCACGGATAACGAACCACTGATCGAAGACATTACCCTGGAATTCAACAAGGGAATGTGGACCATCGGTTACACCGGCCAGTCGCCGGACCGTATGAAGAAACATATGGCCAATCAGATTACTTTCGACAGAACAACCCTGTTGGCCAATGGCGGTCCCTGTGACGGCGAATATTACGGTTTGCCATGGCCTTGCTGGGGCACGGCCGAAATGGGCCATCCGGGCACGCCGATCCTTTACGACACACACAAACCTGTCGCAAAAGGCGGGCTTTGCTTCCGGGCACGGTTTGGTGTTGAAAAAGATGGCACCAATCTGCTTGCCGAAGGCTCATACCCGGTAGACTCGGAGATCAAGGATGGTTATCCGGAGTTCTCCATGGCCATGCTGAAAAAGCTTGGTTGGGATGGTGACTTGACGGCGGCCGAACGTGCAACGATCGACAAGATCGCCGGTGACAAGACCAACTGGAAAACTGATCTGTCCGGTGGTATCCAGCGTGTCGCGATTAAACATGGTTGCGCTCCGTTTGGTAATGCCAAGGCCAGAACCGTAGTCTGGACGTTCCCCGATCCGGTACCACTGCACCGCGAGCCTCTTTATACGCCGAGACGCGATCTGGTGGCTGATTATCCAACCTACAAGGACAAACAGGCCTATCGCTTGCCCACCCTGTATGAGTCGATTCAGAAGAACGACTATTCCAAAGAGTTCCCGATTATCCTTACATCCGGGCGCCTCGTGGAATTCGAAGGTGGTGGTGATGAGTCCCGCGCCAACAAATGGCTTGCAGAGTTACAGCAGGATATGTTTGCAGAAATCAACCCACGTGACGCTAACAATCTGGGCATCAGGGAAGGTTCGGATATCTGGATATACAGTCCTGAAGGCGGCAAGGTGCTGGTCAAGGCTATGCTGACTAATCGTGTTGCCCCTGGTTTGGCCTTTATGCCATTCCACTTTGGCGGACACTGGCAAGGAAAGGATCTTCGCGACAAGTATCCTGATGGTGCCGACCCATATGTACTTGGTGAAGCTTCCAACATGTGTGGAACGTATGGTTATGACTCGGTGACACAAATGCAGGAATCTAAAGTCACCCTGTGTCGTGTTGAATCAGCTTGAGATAGGGAGATAAACAATGGCACGAATGAAATTCCTGTGTGACGCCGAACGGTGTATTGAATGCAACGCCTGCGTCACGGCCTGTAAAAATGAACATGAAGTTCCCTGGGGCATCAACCGCCGACGTGTGGTGACGATTAATGACGGTGATCCCGGCGAGCGTTCAATTTCCGTGGCTTGTATGCATTGTTCTGATGCGCCGTGTATTGCGGTGTGCCCGGTTGATTGCATTTACTCCACCGAAGACGGTGTGGTGTTGCACTCGAAGGATTTATGCATTGGTTGCGGTTATTGTTTCTATGCTTGTCCATTCGGGGCTCCTCAATTCCCGCAAGTGGGCAACTATGGCAGTCGTGGCAAAATGGACAAATGTACATTCTGCAACGGTGGCCCTGAAGAAACTCATTCCACAGCAGAATTCCAGAAATACGGTCGCAACAGACTGGCCGAAGGAAAACTGCCCATATGCGCAGAAATGTGTTCTACGAAAGCATTGCTCGGTGGTGATGGAGACATGGTTTCCAACATCTATCGCGAGCGTATTGTCTCCCGTGGATTTGGGTCTGGGGCTTGGGGTTGGGGCACAGCCTACAAACTTAAATCTGGAACCTGATAGAAATAAGGGGGTGTTGGCCTCGTTCATGACATAAAGCCAATGCCCCCAATTTCTAACAGAACCAAATCATAATATTGATGCGTACGAGGTGCATGATGAATGCAGGGTGTCTCCGCAGGTGTCTGTTAAATACTATTGCGGTTTTTGCTGTCGTATACGGATTAACGATCGGTATAACCGGAAGTATAGCCCTTGAGCCGCAAGCTGTGCTTGCTCAGGAACAGGGTAAAGTTCCCGGTAATAGTGCCGGCAATCTTAATGATGCCGAATTATGGCGGATGATACGTAAAGGGGTAACCGGAAAGGTATCAATTCCCGATAAAAAGGCAGGCACCCTCGTACAATCGGAAGGCGATCAGTTCCGCGAACTTCGCAATGGTCCCTTGTCAAGCATTGGTGGATGGTCAATGTTTGGTATCTTTATCGTCCTGGTTCTTTTCTACACCATGCGTGGGCGGATTCAAATTGATTCGGGCCGCTCGGGACGAACGGTAACACGGTTTAATTTTTTCGAACGGTTTACCCACTGGTTGACGGCATCCTCGTTTATCGTTCTCGCAATAACCGGGTTAAATACCTTGTACGGCAAGTTTGTTTTGATGCCGCTCATCGGGAAAAGCGCCTTTGCAGCCCTCTCCTATTACGGAAAACTGAGCCACAACTATATTGGCTTTGCCTTTTTTGTGGGCATCATACTGATGATTGTTATCTGGGTGCGTGATAATATCCCCAACCGCCTGGACCTTAATTGGATATCCGTGGCGGGCGGCCTGTTCAGCAAGAATGTCCATCCGCCTGCCAAAAAGTTTAATGCAGGTCAGAAGTTGATCTTCTGGGCGGTGGTCGTGGGCGGGTTATCCATGAGCTTTACGGGAATTTGCCTATTATTTCCCTTCGAATTTGCCCCGATCAGCACGATAACCGCTGTGTTGAACCTCTTTGGATTTAGTTTGCCAACCAATTTATCACCCGTGCTGGAAGCACAGATCGCCTTGTTGGCTCACCCGCTTGTGGCCATCGGTATGATTGTATTCATCATCGGTCATATTTATATCGGTTCCGTAGGGATGGATGGTGCTATTGAGGCCGTGACGACGGGCGAAGTCGACGAGAACTGGGCACGCGAACATCATAGTCTGTGGCTTGAAGAAATTCAGAATAAAAAAAGTGAGCCCGCTGAATAACGGGTTTAACTCAGAGACGTGTACTTGAAGAGCTGAATTCCTGACGCGTTGTAGAATCAGTTGCGTCCAGCACCAGCCCCGCCACAAATGCGATTGCAACAGCACAAAATATTCCTGCCCATATTGCTTTCATAAAAACCTCCTGCCCTGAATTTAAAGATATACAGTATATAAATATTTTACCATAAGCTGTATCTTGTTGCAATATAACAGGTATATACAAAACAGTGATAAGCTATGTTCTACCGTGTCCAAAAAAAATCAATGTCCCATTATCATTCGTATGGTACGTTTTTATTAATGAATTCAGGTAAAAAACTATATGAAGTTACCAAAAACAATTCAGTTAGATATCTCTGATATCAACGTCTTCGAAGCGGCTGCAACACCCGGAGAATGGGCCGTTACGGGCAGCTTTTCCTTCAGTGATACCCGTATTGAAGATTTGAACAGCAAGCAGCTTATTGCCTATCGGTCGGGTTGGATGGGGATAGAATCCGGTGGACATTCCACACTTGTCCAGGTTGTAACTGCATCAGAAGCCGATGTTGATTTTGTCACAGCCATGTTGACCGACATGTTCGTACAGCACTACGGTGCACCAGACAGGCAAGCAGCCTTTCCCGTTGCACGAGATGAGGTTCTCTACGTCGCTGGTTTATGTGATTTTGACGATGGCGTCCTGCTTTCCCTGTTTCGCGAACCCGGCCCGGACGGTCTGCGTGAAGTTGTCCGGAGCATTAACAATCCCAACAGTGTCGAAAATGTTGACCGGATCTGGGAATTGGTTGAAGAATGATGCCCGCTTCCCCATTTCTGGAGTTATGGCCAGAGTCCAATTTTCACTTACTAAAAAAACAGGACAGTGGATTTCTGTGCATAACGGATGAATTCCTGCGAGAATACTTTTTGCGCCCGGAGTTGAACCTTGTGGCGGAATCGTGCCCGGCAGAGCGAACCTTGCATGCATCCTTGCTGGAAGCCCCATACCGTACCGTTCCTACATCAGAGTTGAATGCGCTGTCCGATAGGGATGTTGCGGAAAACTATGCCGTCATGCTGGAATTTCGCGACCGGTTGCTTGGCGCAGAAACCATCGAAGGATGTTACCTTTCGGCTTTCAATAATACTAAAAAATCCATTCCGTTCGTATTTCTCAATCATATGGTCGCCCTGATATGCCAGAGCATCTTTCAGGGTCAAGGCGATCCCTACAGGTTACGGGCCAGTGAGTTGTTATTTCGCAAACAGGCCATTAACATTCATGAAGGTGCAATATTATCCATTGATCATGAAACAGCTTCGAAGCTGGAACAAAGAAACTCAAACCTGGGCATCCTTGGGCGCTCTATCATACAAGACGGCGTCATACCAAACCCCAACGAAATGGATGTCTTGAACGATGATAATGCCGGACAATACCACCAACGAAGCAAGCACTTCGATTTTGTTCTGGATTTAACCTTTGAGCGTCCGGGACTGGGTGCTTTGTGTCGGGTTATGGAACAATGGATGCGCCATTTGCTGATGGTCGATGTAACCATATCGCCACTTCGTGAAATTATTGACGAACACTGGGTCTGGCATACGGGCCTGGATATAAACAGCTCTGCCTTATTGAATGACCTTTATCAAAATCATGAAATTTCCAATGACCGTAAAGAACAGATACTCTCCCTGTTCCGACTTGAATTCAGTGATACTGCCGCTATCCGTAAAGATATTGTGGGCCGGCCTGTTTATATGGCGTTAAGTATGGATTCAAATAAACGTGTACTTTTTAAGCCGCAGAATTTACTTTTCAATATGCCGCTGTTATCTGCATTAAATTAATCGAGGCCGGAATATGATCGATCTGTTTCCCTTTTCGGGGTTTATTATTGGCGTTCTGGGATTGGGCGACCATGGATTAATGACCGCTCGCGCTTTACAGTTAAGTGGCGCGGAAGTCTGGGCCTGGGACCAGGACAAAAAACGCCGCGACAAGGCCGAGGCAGAAGATATAACACTGGTTGATTTATATGACTGTGACATCCGTGAAATTGTCAGCCTGGTTATCGAACCAGACATTGCCCATCATGACCCTGTTGTCGGTCGTGTGCGTGAAGCCGGAGGCGAGGTCATCAGTGATGCGGAGCTTCTGGCGAGAACACAGCGGGATGCTACTTTTATGGGCATTACCGGGGTCGGCGATGATGCTTTTCTGTGTTCCATGTTAACCCAGGTTCTGGAAGTGGCAGGTAAAGACATCGAGTTGGGTGGGACCGAAATGCACCCGATACTGGGCACACACCCTCTGGACCTGGGCGGTCAGTACGTCTTATTGATGCCGCCAGAGAAACTGAACATGACGGTATCAATCACTTTTGATACGGCGGTCTGGCTGGGTGCAGAAAACACCATGACAGACCATACCCTGAGCAGCATGAAAGAAATATTCCACCGCCAGACCATACCACGAACCGCGATCATTTCTGTCGATGACCCCATCAGCCGTGATATATACGAAGGCCTTAAATTAGCGGATGAGCAGGTTGTTGTACCTGTATCGGGGCATTCTTCCGTATCTGGCGGTGTCTATATCCGTGACTCACAACTGATCGATGACATTAACGACAAGGCCGTCATTGTAACCGACCTTGGGGCATTAGAGACATACGCCACTGCAGAGCAAAAAAGACTGGCTGCCTTCGCCTATACTGCGGCCCTGTCCGTTGGCATAGAACCCCGTGTCGCCATGGCGTGTCTACAAGGTTATTAGAAAACATCCGGGGATGCTGTCAGAAGAAAACCCATTTCGCTACTATATTACATCACCTGAGGTTATCCGCCTGGCTGTGATGATGTATGTTAGGTTCTGGAAGCCTTTATTAGCAAGCTTGGAGGCCGTGAAACAGTTCTGGTTTTCCTCAGGAAAACTTGAAACGCTATGGTCAACCTCATGCAATTGCTACAGATAGACTGCGATCTTATCGGGCTGCTGCGAAATTAACTGACGACGTTAAAAAGCAAGAAATAGGGCGATGGAAAAACAACAGATGGGAAATCTCTCATCTACCATTAAAACCACTCCATCATGCGTCGTGAATTCATACCCCAGGCTCGTGCTACCTGCTGGACCAACTTAATAGGCGGCACCTTGATGGGTAGCAATTTGGAAAACATCTCGAAGTCTTCTGAGCCAACCAAAATGGCATCGCTGATCATCTTTCCAGAGAGATGGCACGAGGCCACACCGTGGCCTGAATAGGCCTGGGCGTAATAGGTGCTGGGGGCGAGTCTGCCGATCTGAGGGTTGAGATTGGAGCTGATGCCTATACGCCCGGACCAGGTATAGTCAATTTTTGCACCTTCCAACTCAGGGAAAATCTTGAGCATTCTGGCATACAAATGCGGTCCGGGATTGGGGGTGTCATTGCCTGACCAGTGGCCGAGGCCACCCCAGAGCATACGTTTGTCCCGGGACAAACGATAGTAATCGAGCACGGTTCGCATATCGCTAACGGCTGTATTTTGCGGGATCAGGCGGTGAGCGGTCTCATCGGAAAGCGACTCCGTCGCAATCATGCAGCTATACCCCGGGATCAATCCCCAGCGAATGCGGGGCTCTGCCTTATCCAGATAAGCATTGCCGCACAGTACCAGCGTATCGGCATTCACAATGCCATGGGGTGTTGTAATGCGGGCCTTCTTTGACTGTGTGGCATCTTCGATATTCAACGCCATTGTGTCTTCAAAAATTCTAACGCCGAGATCATTGAGAACCTTGGCTTCACCAAGGGCCAGGTTGAGGGGGTGCAGGTGGCCATCAAAGTCACTGTAGACCCCCGCATTATAGGAACTTGAGCCGATGTAATTGGGTAAGACCCGGTTCTCGATAAAGGTCGTTTTACCCGGCATCTCACGTTTATTCCAGGTTTCCATCATTGTATGAAGGTGGCGTTCCTGACGGGACGTCATAGCCAGCCGCAAATAGCCCCAGCTCAGATCACAATCAATTTCATAACGATGAATGACATCTTTCAGGATGGTGTTGCAATCAAGACCCAGTTGCCAGGCCCTCTCGCCTGCCTCAATGCTGATGGTTTTTGAAAGAAGCTCTGAGGTGTTTTGGCCATAACCGAAAACGATTTGGCCGCCATTGCGCCCCGAGGCTCCCCAGCCGATTTTTTCTGCTTCAATCAGGACGACATTGGTTCCCTGTTCCGCTAGAAACAATGCCGTTGCTAACCCGGAGAATCCGGCACCGATGATGCACACATCCGTTGTGATTTCTTCTTCCAACGCAGGATAATTAATGTCCAGATTTCGGGTTGCAGTGTACCAGGACTCTGGGTAGGACGTGCTTTCTAGCATAGGGCTGCTTCTTCGGTAATTCGTTAAATATGTGACGTGAGTATAGGGATACTTTATTGCAGAGCAAATTAATTAGTAAAGAGAATTCAGAAGACCCTGTAAATTCACAAAAGCGATTCTGAATTAATACACAAACAACGTCAAACTACATTTCCGCGCTTAATGTCTACTATATGGAGGCAAAGCGTACGTCATTGGGACCGTGTATTTATGCCTGCTTGAGACCTGTAGCGGTCATTGTGGAACGTAAGAATTATGGTGACATGCACTTGTTACGTGCCACCATGATTCGCTCTCAGCGTAATAAACCATTATCGATTCACACTGACCCCAATGATCTCAATGATCTCAAGCTGAATTTCAGACACAGAAAAACCGCTAATCAATTGGGATAGCGGCTAAAAGTTTGGTTGCGGGGGCGCGATTTGGTTAAAGTGCTTCCTTAATGGATACCCAAGCGAATCTACTTGGAAATCCTTAACAAAATAACCACAAAGTTCTCGGTTCTGTCAACTAACAAAGGTTGGCCGAATGACACGAGCATCGTGGGGCAAAGCAAAGGTAGTAGTTTACGCGCTCAAAAGTGAGATTTTGACTCTGCATCTACAGGGGCAAAACCTTGAAGAAATATTTCATTCCTTTTCTACGCGTCTGACAACCGGCAAAAGCACATTCAAGCGACACGCCTCGGCCATTATCAAGGCCGAACACCATTTACCTGACATAACGAACCGGCCAACGCCCTCGCGCCTAGTTAATGGAATATTGGGAGCAAGCACACCGGCACCCAAACCATTACGACCAAGCACAGATAGCCCCCCCTCACACTTCAACCATTCACCTGAGGCAACGGAAGAAACAATTTCCGAAATCTGGGGTGATGACTCGTAACTGAATCTTGCACTCACAATTTTAGACAACAAGGAAAGCAATACTATGAAACAACTGCACATGATTCTTCAAGGCAAAGGCGGCGTAGGTAAAAGCCTGGTCGCTTCATTTCTGGCACAACATTATCAGGCTAAGGGGATCACGCCTATCTGCATTGACACCGATCCGGTTAATGCCACCTTTGCCAGTTATAAAGCTCTCCCTGTTACACGGCTTGAATTAATGGTTGGCGACGATCTTGACCCGCGAGCATTTGATCAGTTGGTCGAACTGGTCATGAACGCGGAAGACGACAGCATATTTATTGTGGACAGTGGAGCCTCTACTTTTGTGCCGCTCTGCTCATGGATGTTAGAAAACGATGCCGTTTCATTCTTCAAAGAAGCCGGTGTTGAATTAATCTTGCATTCGGTTCTGACCGGTGGTCAGGCCATGGGAGATACACTCGTTGGGCTTAACAACCTTCTCAAAAGTTTTAAAAATACTCCTTCTGTTGTTTGGTTGAATGAGTTTTTCGGCAAGACAGAACGCAATGGCAAGAGCTTCGAGCAATCCGAACTGTTCAAGAAGAACTCAGAAAGCATTCGTTCCCTCATCCGTATATCTGCACGAAGAAAAGAAACTTTCGGTGCTGACCTCGACCAGGTGCTACGCGATAAATCAACATTTGCAGAAGCGGCCAGTAATGAGAGCCTGTCCATCATGGCTCGCCAGCGCCTTGCCATGATCTGGCGAGATATAAACTCCCAAATTACAGCCGCAAATCTTTAAGGCGTATTTGTCATGGTTGATAAATACGATCCTGAAACTGGAGAGGTAAAGGGTGAAGATGGCAATCCATCCTTTCCCGCCATCTTCAGTATTGAAGCTGCCCGCAAGCTGATAATGGAGCGTCACAGTAGCGGCCTGGATGCGGATGATCCGTTATTGATGATGGTCACGCTGCACGAAGGTTTTATGGGTGATTATGAGGCCATGCTCACCCGTCATAACCAGGCTATCACCACCGTGATCGGATCGGCAATATCGGGCCTCACGGAAAAGGCTCTCTCTGATCACCTTGAGAACCAGGTACGTTTGGCAGACAGGATTGAACAGGAGTTCATTCGGCAATACACCCGCGCCAGAATTTTGTCTGCAATCAATATTGTTGCAGGTCTTATCTGCATTCCCGTTCTCGTTTTTCTCTTCCTCAAATAGGAACTGTCTCATGATGCCTAAATTTCTAACCCCGCCTGTCGTCGTAATCCAGAGCATCTTTGCTGCGGTACTTCTTATGCCGGAAGTTGCTCTGGCTCAAAATAATGCTGAATGGGTCAACGCAGAGACTAGCCTCATTGAAGTCTTGCGCTCCAACATGGACCAGATTGGTGCGATTATCATCGGATTTTTCATAATTGGAGCTGGTATTTGCATCATTATTTCTGGGGAACCCAATTTATTACGGCTTGCTCGGCACCACGGCCCTGTCAGAACTTTGTCTGCAATCAGTATGTTTGCAGCTCTTATCTGCATCCCCATTCTCGCTTTTATCATTCTCAAATAGGAACCCTCACATGATTGTTAAATCAATAAATTTATCTGTCTTAACAACTTTGAGCCTCTTCGCTGTGGTACTTCTTATGCCGGAAGTTGCACATGCTCAAAATTCTGAATGGGTCAAACCAGCCACAGGCCTGATTGAAGCCCTGCGCTCCGGCCTGGTGCAGATCGGTGCGATTGTCATTGGTCTGGCCGTGATTGGTGTTGGTATCTATATCACCTTTTCCGGTGAGCCAAATTTCAAAAGACTCGGCATGATTATCTTTGGCGGTCTGTTGATCATAGCAGGGCCAGAAAGTATCGCTCTGCTGCTTGAAGCTACAAGCTAGATCTGGTGGCTCCCATGAAAGCAGAGAGTTACATCTACACCGGTCTTCATAAACCAATGACCTTATTTGGCATACCGCCAATGTTGCTCATGATGTCAACTGCTGTCGTGAGCGTGTCTTTTGCTGTGTTGGTTTCCATAAAGCAAGTGTTTCTGGCAATTCCGATTTCCGTCATTCTCCTGGTATATCTGCTCATGGTTTCCTATCGCAAAACCCGACAGGACCATCACTTTGTCTACACCCTTCTGGTGCCGTCTAAATTCTGGCGGGGTCGCAAGGTCCGTCATTTGATTGCCGGCTTGCCACCCTCAGAAGGAGACCGCCAGTAATGTGGAGTGACCTACTCATAACCGGACTAAGTGCGGTGGCGGCGGGTGCCTTGATTAATCCCGTTGCCCGAAACTGGATGTTAGGCACTATTGAACATGATTGGCTTGCCGAAGAGCTTGATCTGGATTGCATCGAGCCTGACGGTAGTACGGTATCGCTTAAATCCGGCGTGATGTTCCGTGTCTTTAAACTGGATGGTGTCAGTTATGATGCCAAGGTCCAGGTACAACAAGATTCCATGCTCAAGGTCCGATCTGAGTTACTGCATGGTATGGGAATGCTGGGCTGTGCGATCCGTTTGTTTGGCATAAAGCGCAACCGGGACATAAGCTTTAACGCCACCTGGCCGTCCCAGGCCTTGCAAGAAATTGGCGATGCGGAACGGGAACAATTTCAATCAAGTTATTATATTGACTGGTATGTGCTGATTTCCAGCTCATCGGTCATGCCACTTGTTGAATCGTCCAAGAAGCTGATAGCCATGGCCGGGGAATACGCACCTCAATTGTTGGAAAAACCAATTAAGCAAGATCAACCCTGCCCGCTCACCGGGTTTATGAACTTCCTCGTGTGCGGCGATCTGCGTGACGACCTTCTGGCTGTATCTGAAAACATTTCAGGCAATATCCCGGCCAGTGATTTGCATATTCATAAGAACGGCATAATCGAGACTTTTACGCCCACAAAAAAACTGCACAAGGTCATAGCTATCCGCGCATGGCCGGAAGTTGTAAATGGTAAAATTCTTGTTGATCTTATGGCCCTGCCCGGGGACCTTGAAATCTCTCAAATCTGTGTTCCCTGGGATACCGAGCTTAGTATTGGTCTGCTCAAACGAAAATCAAATGAGCAACGGAAAGGCTTTATTGGTAATGCAACTTTAGCCAATGAGTGTGACGCCACTATCCAGTTATTATCAGAAGGCGAAACAACACTATTTCACACACAACTTCAAATTATTGCTCGAAGTGAAGACGAGGTTGAACTCAAGGAAATCGTTACCAGAATAAGCGACATTCTGGGTAGGCTCAGGATTTCTTATAGCGTAGAAACCACCGGCGCACCTATTTGCTGGTTTAATCGGCTTCCCACGGGCGTAAACAAGATAAACGGGGCCAGTGGGCTGTTGCGCCCTCTGACCCTGCGTAACGATAATATTGCCGCTCTCTGGACCTTTTCCAGCTCCCCAGGCGGCATGATGAAAAGCCCCTTTGGGGATAGGCCAACCCGGTTTTTCAATACCCCAAGTGGTCAAGCCTATGCCTTCCAGTTCCATGTTTCAGGCCGTCCTCAATCCATCGGTAATTATCTGGTGTTTGCCCCTTCGGGTGGCGGTAAATCAACCTTACTCATGCACTTGCTAGGCGGGCTTGCCAAGTTTGATAACGTCAGAAGTTATATATTTGATTCCAAGGAAGGGGCAAGGTTCATGGTGGAAGCCATGGGTGGTATTTATCAAGGCTATGATGATCTGCAACTTAACCCGCTCGATGTAGGCGAAGACACACCCAAAAACCGTCACCGTATTGATATGATCCTGCGGGCTATGTCCGCAGACTCCACCCCACATGAGGATGATGATCAGGTTTTCAATCATGCTGTAGAAATGGCTTTCAAGCTGGATACACCTGAACGAACCCTCAACCAGATATTTGAAATGTCATTTGCCAAACGAACCCCGCTTCGCAGGGCTTTTGCCCGTTGGGTCGTTGACGGCAAGGGAAGGGTAGGGCGTAACGCCCACGTCTTCAATGCAGCCCATGACAGTCTGGCCGGATTCCTCTCTACGGCTCACATGGTGGGTATTAACATGAATGAAGCCCTGGACGATCCGGTTCTCGGCCCGCCGGTGGTGGCACATATTGCCGAAGCCATATCGAAATCGGCGGCAAATAATTCACGGGGTTTTTGTATCTTCATTGATGAGGCCGCAAAGCTGCTACAGAACGATAGTTTCAAGTCTCTGGCTATAGAAATGTTCCGCGAATACCGCAAGCTGAACGGATCGGTTGGCCTGGCGTTCCAGGACCCGGCAGCTCTGCACCGTTCCGGTGCTGCCGAGGCGTTTTTAGAGAACACCGCAACGCTTATATTTTTGCCAAACAGCCAGGTTAGCATACCGAGTCTTGAGCCGTTCAATCTCAACGAAGAACAGATTTCTTTTATCACTTGTGGCACCGGCATGGCTGATGTTCGCCAGGCACTTGTTATCAAGCGTGATGCTGCGGCGGGCCTCGATGAGAGTGCCATCATCGACGTTGATCTTACACCATTCGGGGATGCCTTACGGTTTTACCGCGCCGGTGTGGACGCCAATCAACATCTTGAAAACCTGAAAAATCAGTGGGGGAACAAATGGCAAGACCACCTTTAAAAATCAGAAAGCATCGCTTGAAAGCCTTTGTATTATCAACTGTCCTGGTTATGGGGCTACCGGCAACCGCTTGGGCAGCTATGGCCGTTATTGATTCTGCGGCGATAGGCAAATTGAGTAGCCAACTCACAAAATTGCAGGAGCAATTAGATGCAATAAATGATGTATCTAACAAGGTGCAGGATCAAATTAATGCTGTTGGCAAAATGGGCCAGATATCAATACCTACCTTTGGTCTCGATGCTCTAGGCTCGGCAATCCGGCGTGACATGCAGTGCCTGAAACCTGACTTTTCAAAGCTCATGCCAAATATTGATTTCAAGGATTTGGAAATTAACAGTGTGTGTGAGGGTGCGCCGATCTACCGCGACACACTGTGGGTCGATCCTAAAAAATTTACAGAAATGCCAACTTGGGATGAGCGCGAAGCCGCAGAGAAAGTCGTCAAGGAACGCCGGGAACGGATATTCGTTGATAGCATTACAAAAGCCATGGCTCATGCTGACGTTGCCGCAAAGGATGTGGAGCAAACCAACAAAGCTGCAAATGAGCTGGAAAGCTCTCTTGCATCGTCTGTTGATAGCAATGATCGCTTACAGGTCATAGGGCAGGGCCAGGTGGTTATCGCCAGAGCCCTGGCAAAGCAAAACCAGATACTTGCACAAATGCTGAAAGTCCAAGCTGTGTTCTCGATGCGGGCCGGTGTGCCGGTCGTGGGACTGGTCGATCTGAGCGATGAAGAAGGCGGGGTTACAGAATGAACTCCTTAGTTACCAGCATTGGTTCTTTTGTTCCACCATCGAGCATTCCCAACTGCCATATTTTTAATATCATCGGCTTTATTATTAGGGTGTCTCCAATCCGGCAGATCGTTGATTTCACCCGTAAAGATATTCAAGTATTCGATCAATCCCCGCATCCGGTGATTATCATTCACATTCCAGCCTTCACCCCCATAGGCGTAAAGACTGTCTCGCCATGTCCCATATATTTCATTCCATTGATCAGTCAGAAGTTCCCAATCGTAGCAAAGTTTTATTGCATCTACATTTGGATGATTTTGCAAATCATTCAAAGCTTTTTGAGAGTTTCTTTTAAATTTTTTATACCAACCTTTAAAACCAGTTTCAGCAGGACAATGCCGGTCATAATAAGAAAGAATTTGATCGTAGGATTCAATCTCTACCCACATATTTTTTGCATTTTCAAAATCAAAAAAATCCTCGTCCTTACTAACCTTAGCGTGCCCCTCAGTAGAAATAATAAGGATGCTAATTATGGCCGTTAATACTCCTAGCGACAATTGCTTCACCTGTAAAATCGTCAGTGAATACGTGGAACTGGCGAACCAGTTTACCCAGGATTTGAGCGAAACCCTGCTCGGTCCAATGTGGTTATTATTCTTATCATTTGCCGGTTTATGGATAGTCATTCAGGCCCTCCGATTGGTTCTTGTCCAGACAACTCTTGGTGACATTTCCAAAGAGTTTATGTTTGTATTAATAGCAGGTTTTCTGCTCTCGGGCCAGGGTCCAGAACTGGTTAATAACATTTATTCTGCCTCTCTTGGAATGATGGGCAGTGCGGCTAGTTTGGCTCTCCTGGTTGGCGATCATGGCTCCGTCATGGTCACATCATCAAACGGCGCAATTCCGCTTGACGAAGGTATGGTTGCTCTGGTTCGTGCGGCTGAGTTAGGAGTTATGGCTGTTTTTAGACTTGCCGGAAGTATTTCCCGACTTACAACCTTAACAGATTGGATGCCATCGCTTTACGCCCTGGTTCTTGTCCTGCCGTATTTTCTCGTATTGATCGTCTACTTTTCACAAGTGGTTGTCTCAATTTTCCGTATCATGATGCTGGCTACTCTCAGTCCATTTTTAATGCTTGGTTTCGGCTTCGGCTGGGGTCGTGACATGATGAAAGCCGGTATCCGGACACTTATATCTGCTTTCATGGTGCTGTTCGGTGCAACGGCGGCACTGGCCGTCATGCTCTACGGCGTAAGTGGGCTTGAAATTGGCCTTACCTCCGAAGAGGCCGCTTACGAGCTGGTGAGTATCACGAACCCCACGTTTCTGCTTGCTGTAGCCATGGGCTGGCTTGGAACTGCCTTCATGACCGAGGCGACCGGCATGGCGAACTCTATCGCTGGATCATCCCTGACAAACTCAGCCGCCGCTGTGATTACGGCAGGATCAGTCGCAACGGCTATTGCTATGAAAAATCACCCTGCTGTGGGTGCTTTAGTGGGGGGTGCTAAATCTGTCGGTTCTGCTGCCGGTTGGGGAGCGGCAGGAGTTGTAACTAATCCTGGGGGAGCTGGCAGCGCATTCTCACAAGCTGCCGGTAATACGGCCTCTCAGGTCCAGGACTTGATAAACAAAGCCAAAAATTACGGACAAACCAAATGAGGTTATCTATGAAAAATATAATTGTAATATTAACGTTTACTCTCCTGCTTTCAGCCTGTGGCAGTAAACGAACAGAAATGCCCGTCAATAATAGCGGTGGTTCCGATTATATGCGGCTTAGTCCGTGTGCCTGTCAACAAATTGAAGACTATAACGGGAGCGGCTTTGAATGGCGTGGTTGAGTTCTATAAATCAGTCTAAAGAAAACATGGCTGTCGAGCCTCTCGACCTTGATCGCCACGAGTCCGTGCGCCTGGCTGATCCTTATAGCTCTGCCGTGGCCTACCGACGTCTGGCATGGATTGCCCGACTTGAGGCCGGGATTATTATAATTCTGGGTGCCTGTTTAATAATATCGCTATCTGCCTGGTCCGCACTGCTTCCCCTCAAGACAACGGAGATCGCCCTGGTGCGGGCCGATCCGTCCGACGACAGGCTTTACCGCATTGAACCGGCCAGGGCACTGACAGTTCAGGGGTTCGATCTGCTCATGGAAAGCATGGCGAGACGCTATGTACGGTTGCTGTTGGAGATTGATAGCATCACTCAAACCGAACGATTCCGCGAAGCCTTCCGCATGACAGACGATAAATTTTATAGGCGTTTTCAAAAGGAACGCATTGAATCGGGCGAAGTGCAAAAAGCCATCAATTCCGGACTGACACGATCCATAACCGTTGAAAGCATAGACTTCATTGAGAACACCCACGGCACCTACAAATATGCCGTGGATATTGTGCAAACGGATATGCGCAAACAGGAGCTTGTGGAGAAGAAAAAACTTCGGGTTTATCTCAACATGACCACGAGGCCACAAAGTGCCACCGGCACAGATCGTTTCGAGAATCCTCTCGGTGTAACGGTTCTTGATCTAATTCTTAAACCAAGGGGGAATTCATGAAACATTGTATTCTTTTTTTACTGTTAGTCTGTGTTTTTGCCCTGTCTTCACAGGCCAACGCGCAAACCATCAAGACATTGCCGCCTACACCCTCGGCAGCACAGCCAGCTCAGGCAATGCGCCCTATCGCAGATAGTGTTGTGCAACAGGCCGAAGATCAGGCTAACGGTAAATTCGGTAGCATGAACCGTGCCGGTGTGGGCGGTCAGATACAGGATGCCTGGGACGATACAGATAATGAAATCGGGGTATTTTTATATCCCGTGTGTAGCATTTGCACCTATAAGGTGCGTACCCGCGAACACATGGTTACGGTCATTGAACTCCCAGACGGTGAGGTCATTGAGCGGGCCGATATTGGCGATAGTGGATCGTTCGATGTAAAAACCAGGGGAACGCGCCGCCTTGCCGTTAAACCGCTTGGTTTTGGCGTGGATAGCAACCTGATTATTTATGGTGCATCAGGGGCGGTGTACCCAATTTATTTACGTGCGGAGAGTTTTAACTCTGTCAATGTGCCGGACCTGATCGTGCGAATTACAGGACGAGTAACGATCACAGATATTGCCATTGATGGCATCGAAGGCTTGCCCTCTGCAAGCCCGAAAACGGCACTTCCACCATTACAAACGGGGGTTTTATCGGACGCGCAAAAAGCAGCCGTCGAAGGGATGAAAACCCCGGAGCCGGAGCGTAAAGCGGACGATTTTGTCCAGGAAGCCCCCTTCGATATAAATTCTCTTCGTGGATGGGGGCAATACAAACTATGGGCCGGTGGCCCGGACGGTGCCTTGCTCGAACCTGAAACCGTGTTTCGTGATGATCATTTTACCTATATTCGTTTCGGGAATCGCTGGAAAGATTTAGAGCTACCGACAGCCTATGTGGTGGTCGATGATATTGACGAGCTGGTCAATACTCGTGTCCAGGGACAAACCTTTATCATTGAGAGTACTCGCGCCTTGATCACTCTCAAATCAGGATTGTCATATATTTGCATTCAGTATGAGGGCAAGGCATGAGTATTCTCTGCGAAGCCCTGGTCGCTCTCAACCTTGCCTTTGGCGGCATTTGTGCCGTGAATGATGCTTCAACAATCCCGACTCTTCCCGATGATGATAAAAAGGCATGGGCTGCCTTGCCGCCCACACCTGAACCAATACAGGCGGTGCCACCATTCCCTGCCGTTATTATCAGGCAAGCCGCCCAGTCTCCGCCGCCTCTCCCTCCGTTGACTGTCCCTGTAGCAGTCACGGCCCCGCCTCCAAAGCCACCAAATCCTTATCGGTTGGCTTTGGAGGCGGTCTTTACCACGTCAGATGCGACCAATTTTTCTATAGGAAGTATAAGGGGTGAGCGAGTTGTTATACCGGCAGTGCAAACTGCTTCCCTGATTGAACCTGCCGCGCTGACCCTGCCCGGTGACGCGCTGTCACTACAACCGAAAACCACGCAAGAAAAATATGACGCAGACGGGGTGCTTTCCAGTCTGCCGGTGGACAACAGCCGGATTCTGGCCGCAGATCGCTATATCAGCGGTATTCTGGAAACCGGCCTGAACAGCCAGCTCGATAGTGGGTCAGGTGGTCAGGCTATTATACAGACCACAAGGGATGTATTCGGCTATCATGGCCGTAACGTTCTGATCCCCAAGGGGTCACGCCTGATCTGTAATTATGAATCTCCTGGTCGCCAGGGCGATACCCGTATTGCCTTTAAATGCACCCGAATTTTAATGGGCGGTCACCGGGCAGAAATTCTCCAACTGAGTGCCACGGCAGGTGATGTGCAGGGCCGCGCCGGAGTTTCTGGTGAAGTAGATAATCGCTTTTGGGAACGCTACGGCACGGCGTTTCTGCTAACTGGTATTTCTACAGCCGTGCGCTTTGCCACTGCCTTTGCTTCCTCTAACTCAGAAAACAGCCCTTTAGGGAACGTTGCTGACAAGGGTTCAGAAGAACTGAGCCAGAAACTCGGTGAAATCACCGCTTCTGTCCTGGAGCAAACCGTAAATCTTGCCCCAATTATTACCATTGCTCAAGGCACACGGGTACAAATCCGTCCGGCCAAAGACTGGTATATCCACAAAATAGGAGCTGAATAATGATTATTAAAAAAATCATATCAATATTGATTGTTAGCCTGGGCTTTATTGTCATGAATGGATTTGTATTCGCACAAATCACCTTAACGCAAGGTGAGCAAACTCCGGAAGGAGTGTCCCCGGGTTTAATCATCGAGAAAACTCAAATACTGGTACGGCCTCTTTTGATTACAGACGTTCCCTTGAACGAGCCGGTTGCCATTGACCTGGGCGGGTTGTCTGTTACTGGTATTTCTCCCTCATTGACCACGGGCATTACCGTCAAAGCCTTTACTCGATACGTGGAATATGAAGGTCAACGTATCGGTCAACTGGTCCTCACAGCGGTTGAAAAGAACGGTGCGCGGGAACTGCTGCCATCAAACATCTTTAATGCCCAATTCAACATGGACCAAACACGTTTGGAACCAGGACAGGATATTATTGTAGAAGGCGATGCGGTTTCTTTAATTGCCGCTTTGGAAAAGCTGGCTGAAACCGAAACTGTGGCACAAGAAGAAGACGAGGCCGTAGAGCAAGAAACCATTATCACCCAGAATGATCCCGGTTCTCAGCAACAAAACAGTGGCAGTGGTCAGAGCAACGACCTGGCGGGCGCGTACCAGGCACCGGAATCTGTTTACGTAGCTCCTGACGGCGAAGAGGTCATTAATGTGACCGTAGCGGGTTGCTCGGTACGGATTGATATTCCACAAATGCAAGCCTACCAGCAAAGCCGCACCGAGACTGTCAAGGACGGTGCCGTGATCAGTACGTCTGAATGTACCGACGATTTAAGCAATGCATTCCCGTTGCAAAATAGTTATTCGGTGTGTTCTGAAAATGTTGATCTGGCCGCATTTACGGCCACGGCTCAATATGTGCTGTACTACACCGATGCCGGTGGAGCACGACAGGAAGTAACATCGTGTGCTGATGATAGTGAAAAAGTATTTCCCATTGTGGAGAGACCAGAAAGCTGTTCCATTTATCTTGATTACGCTGCATTTGAGGCGGTGCCTCAAGCGGCTCTTATCTATCAAGATGATAGCAATGTAGAAATACAGGTGCGTGGCTGTGAAGCTTCTACCATTGAAGTAGCCTTGCCTATGGCACAGACCATAGATGGTTGCACCATGCGCCATGATTATAATGCGAATGTTTCTTATGAGCTTGCTATGTGGGTGTATTCAGATGCAGGGCTCGTTTATCAGGCGACACCCTGCATTGAAACCGGCATTACTTATGTTCATAACAAAGCCTTCACAACTTCAGCAGGAAATAATATTTGCACTGAAATTGTAGACATGACTGCCATGGAAACGACGTTCCAGTATCGAACGGAAATTAGCATTAACGGTGCTATTGAATACATTTCTGAATGCACACCTGATCCAACCTCATCTACTTCAGTTGTTTCCACCACTGACACATGTAATGCACCATCAACATGGGAACATGATTTAACTGCCGGGGCCAGTTATGGCATGGAGCGATTTTATTATATGAATAATGGCTTCCGTGATTATGTAACCTACTGCCAGCAATCAACGGAGGTTTATGCCCACCAAGTAGAGGTCGCTGGCTGGCAAGATAACAACGATCAACTTTATTCATATGAGCTTTCCACAGTTTATATTAGTCCAGCATCCGGACGTTACGATATTGCTGTCAGCCAGGTTCTATCTGGTGCTGTGCAAATGCCATATATTTTAACAGGTACAGAAGAAAGGGAAAATGGCACTGTTTCCTATGAAGGTTGTTCCAAGTTTGCAGAAACCAGCAATTTTGAACAATGGAAGCGTCCGGACAATACTATCTATGAAAAAGCGATTGGTGCCGGTTCACAGATAGGCCCGACGACTGCGTGTTCCGTAACAACCTGGCCTTCTGTATGGACTTTAATAAGCAGTAATGTTTCAGGTGTTCAAACTAATTGCGTTCAATCTGGTGGAGCGCAAGCAAGACGAACTGGTGTATACGAGGGTACATATGTTGTAAGTCGTGAAGATGGTGCTGTAATCACTAATTCAACTGCAACCAGCAATAGAAACTGTGGAACAGGTAGTTATTGTTACATAAATGGCGTTGATGAATTTAATCAATGGTATCCAACAGGAGCTGGTGCTGTACCGCCCTCATGCCAAAATACTGTTGGATCACCAACCTCTTTAAATTGGAACACCGCACAGGGGTGGACATTATACTAATGTCTATTCAATCAAATGAAGCATTACTCCACCGGGTTCTTGAACCTTTAAGCGCGTTTTATAGTGGTCTTGATACTATCGAATTGCGTATGGTTAAGTCGGGTCAGGTGATTACCGATCTGCGAGGGAAAGGAAAAATGGCCGTTCTCGCGCCAGAACTCAATCTGGCAGAAATTGAAACCATCTGTACGGCCCTTGCCACACGACACGGGATCAAGTTTGATTCGGACTCGCACCCTAAATTGTCCTGTGTCCTGCCGGGCGGTCACCGATTTGAATGCTTGGTTGGTGCCAGTGTTCAATCGGGTGTGTCTCTAGCTATTCGCTGTAAACACCCCTTTACGCCGACCTGGGAAGAGGTTGGAGCTGATAAACATATCAAGAATTATTTACTGTCCGCAGTGCGTACAGAGAAGAATATCATCGTATCGGGGGCTACCAATACCGGCAAGACAACCTTGCTTAATATGATGATTGAAACCCTGCCCGATGATCAGCGGGTTATTGCGGTAGAGGATACGCCGGAGCTGTACATTGAACGGTTCTGGGACGGTGTAGGTTTGCTGGCCGAACGAGAAGCCAGCGGTGCGTCTGGTATGCTCGATTGGCGACAGCTCTATGATCATCTTATGCGGGTCACGCCGGATCATATTCTATTCGGTGAAATCTCTACCCAGAACGCATTTGCAGCCCTTGCCGCCCTGAACTCCGGTGTCACCGGCTTTATGTGTACAATTCACGCAGAAAGCCCCTATCAGGCCATTCACCGCAAATTTGATCAGAACATAGCCTGGGCCGGAGAAACCATGCCACGGGTTCCTGAGTTCCTGAGCGAGCTTGTGGACGTGGTGGTCCAGATACGCCGTAACAAAGACGGCTGGCGGCAGATCACCGATATCTACGAGCCACGCACTGATAATTATGTACTCAAATATGACAAGGCGGTGTGAGCCATGACAACACCAATCATCAGACCCCATTGGGAAATCATACAAAATTTTATAGCCCGAAAACTTAATGTTTCTAAGACCGTTTTCACGTCCAGGTCTCGCCAGGCGCATGATGTAATGTGTCGCCACATTGCTATCTATCTGACAAAACAACTAACACCCTATTCCTTATGTATGATCGCTGGTCATTTTGGCGGCTTAAATCATACAAGCGTAATATTTGCCGCAAAAAGAATGAATGATCGGTTTGAGCGGGAACTAGAATTTAAAAGCCAAATCAATTCATTTGAAATCAGCCTCAGAAAAAAGCTGAAAGCACAGTCTGATCCTCAGCTCGTAGATGCGGTGCTGATCAAATTTTTACGTAACAGAATGAAACAACTTCTATTGCTTCCAGACCATAAATTAATCCAAAAAATTCACTCAGAAGTGAATTATTGAGGAACCGTTTATGAAAAGATTAATTTTATCACTCATCATCCTGAGCTGCTTTGTTTCAATCCTGATTGGTTGGCATCTAGCGGTCGGCTTCGATCCGTTTGATACCCGGTGGTGGGTATGGATAGCTCAGGTAATCGAGCAAACAGGCGGCTTGCCGAATGAGTTACTGCATCCAATATATTGGGCCGGTGCAGGCATGGTTGTGGCTATTGCGGTATCCATGTTTGTAATGTTGCGCCCCGGCACACGCAACATTACAGGGGGGGTGGATGCCCGCGACACCCACGGATCGGCACACTGGTCGAGCTGGCGGGATGTGAAGCGGGCCGGGTTAATTAATAAGACCGGTGTCACAGTCGGCGGCTTTAAACGTGCCACCGGCACAACGCCCCTGCTCCATGATGGCCCGGAACATATCATGTGCTTTGCACCTACCCGGTCGGGCAAAGGTGTTTCTTTGGTTTTGCCGACCCTCCTGTCATGGCAGGAGTCTGTCCTGGTTCTCGATATCAAAGGGGAAAACTATGCCCTGTCGTCCGGCTGGCGTAAGACAATCGGGCAAACCGTGCTGCGTTTCGATCCTGCGGCCTTATCTGGATCGGTTCGCTATAATCCGTTGGCCGAGGTGCGCGTTGGCACCGATCACGAGATTGCCGATTGCCAGAATATTGCTTCCATGATTATCGACCCGGACGGCAAGGGTTTAAAGGATTTCTGGATGCAATCGGGTTGGGAATGGCTGGCCGGGGCTATCTTGCATGTTCTCTACCGGATTGAGCGTGATGATGGACGCACGGCAACTCTTGCCGACGTTCACGGGTTTATGTCTCTGGGGGATGATAGCGGCGGCGAAATCTCCGGAGGCGATGAGGGTTTCGATAATCTTCTCGATGATATGGCTCAGTTCGATCATGGCCGTGCCAGCGTCAATGAAGAAATTCGCCGCGCTGCCGGTCGGATGCTCAAACGCGCCGGTTCGGAGCGAAGCGGTGTTCATAGTTCTGCAACCGTGCAACTGGCCCTTTACTCTGATCCCATCGTAGCGCGGAATACTGCTGAATGTGATTTTCGTATAGCGGACCTTATGAACGCTGAAAATCCGACAAGCCTTTATATCATTATCCCCCCTGCGGAAATCCAACGGCTCAAGCCTTTAATCCGCATATTGATGAACCAGTTCCTCACTCGATTAACATCTGAAATGGAATTCGAGGGCGGTGCGACGAAAAAACACTACAAACATCGCTTATTGCTCATGCTCGATGAGTTTACGGCAATCGGTAAACTAGAGATTTTTGAGAAGGCTCTAGCATTCATGGCCGGGTATGGCCTGAAAGCTTTTATTATTGTTCAGGATTTAACGCAGCTCCAAAAAGAATATGGGCGCGAAGAAGCGGTTATATCCAATTGCCATATTCGTATTGCCTTTGCCCCGAATAAAATTGAGACCGCGAAACTGCTTTCTGAAATGACTGGCAAGACCACCATTGTTCAGAGCAAGCGTTCCCGCTCCATGAATAAGGGTGGCACCAACGTATCGGATTCAATTAGTGAAGTGGCTCGTGCCCTTATGACACCGGATGAATGCATGACCATGCCTGGTCTACGCAAGAACCTGTTCGGCAAGGTCATCCCCGGCGACATGCTCATATTTGTTGCCGGTAATAGCCCTATTTATGGCCGACAGTGTTTATATTTTCAAAACAAAATTCTAAAAACCCGGGCAACACTACCCGCTCCGGTAACGCCGGCAATTACGCCGGCAACAATTCAGCCAGGCCCAGAGCAAGCTGACCCCTCTCTCTATCAATCAACCCTTAAACAACTTGCAGACCAAAAGGAATAAGTCATGAAAATGCCAAATGACGATCATACCCAGGCTGAAATTGAAACCATCGAACGCGCAACCACAAGCGGTGTGCCGGTGAGTGTGGACCCGGATGTCGCCGATACCATGGGCGCGTTTGAGGAAGCCGCCCTGAGTGCAGTTGAAGCCGACAATTCTCGCTTCGACGTGGACCCGGCAACCGGCATCGTCCTCGATGATTCTAAAGGCACGGAGGGTAGCCATGAGTAAAAATCGCAAGCCGTGGCGGGAAAATGTTGCCGAGGAAATGATACGCCAGATTGAGGCAGGAACTGCACCGTTTCAAAAGCCCTGGAAACATGGCGTAATTACCAACGCACCGCACAATCCAATCAGCAAACGGGCCTACCAGGGCATCAACGCTTTATGGCTGAACATGCAAGGTCATGACGATCCTAGATGGCTGACCTACAAACAGGCCGTAAGCCTGGACGCTCAGATACGCGCCGGTGAAAAATCTTGCCAGGTCGAATACTGGAAGTGGCGTGAAACCGCCGTTCTCAAAGACGACAAAGGCAAGCCGGTGCTCGATGAGCATGGCAACGCCAAAAAGATCACATATAAGCTGGATCGCCCCAAGGTATTCTATGCAAACGTCTTCAACGCCTCTCAGATTGACGGCCTGGAGCCTTACATCGCGCCTGAACCGGGGTTTGATCCTATTGAGAAAGCAGAAGAGCTGCTTGCGGGTGGTAATGTTCCTATCAAACATGACCAGGCTGACAGGGCTTATTACAGTCCTGCCCATGATGAAATCCATCTGCCCGATAAATCATCGTTCAAGGGTGCTTATGAGTATTACGCCACGGCCCTGCACGAGCTGGGTCATGCCACGGGCCACAGTTCCCGCATGGCGCGGGACTTCGGACCATTTGGTTCCGAGATCTATGCCAAGGAAGAGCTTCGCGCTGAAATGGCAAGCTACATGGTTAGCCGCGAATTGGGCCTTGGTCACTACCCGGCGCGACACGCTTCATATGTGGGAAATTGGCTCAAGGCCATCAAGGAAGATCGAAACGTGCTGTTTCAGGCCGCACGTGATGCCGACCAAATCGCAAGCTGGATCAAAGAACCAGAATTGCGGGCCGAGATAGAACGCAAGGCCCAGGACAATCGAAAGGGTATAGTCATGGAAACCAAACAAGAGCATGAAGCCGAATATATTCCACCCGGACCATCGCCCTCAAAGGCTAATCGAGTCTACCTTGATGTTCCTTTTGAAGAGAAAGACCAGGCTAAAGCGGGTGGGGCCAAATGGGACCGTAAGGCCAAGAGCTGGTATATGCCGGTCGGGATTGACTGGAAGTCACTCCATAAATGGTTGCCGGAAAACCAGCCGGTGCTCAATGAAAAAAAGCATGATCCTGTTGCCGAGTTTACCGACGAGCTGAAAGCCGCCGGTGTGGTGATAAAGGCCACGCCCGTTATGGATGGAAAATGGCACCGGGTTTCTTTAGAGGACGACAAGAAGGGTGAAAACAACGCCAGTTATCGCGCCTTCCTCGATGGTATTCCTAACGGTCAAATTCAGAACTTTAAATCTGGCGAATTGATCCGCTGGGTTTCACGCGGCGAACGTTTGAGCGATGAGCAACGTGCTGCTTTGAAGGCCGAAGCCGCCCAACGGTCGGCAGAACGAACCAGTGAACGATTGGCTGCACAGAAAGAAGCGGCAATCGTTGCCCAAGGCAAATGGGACAAGGCTGTCAACATAGGTGATAAAATGACGACTTACCTAACAGGCAAGAAGGTCGATGGGTATGATCTAAGAGAAGACAGCAAGGGCCGCACGTTGGTGCCATTGCGCGATACGGACGGCAAACTGTGGTCGGTGCAGAGCATCTCCGAGGACGGCTTAAAGCGGTTTACGATCAGCGGTCGCAAGAGCGGCTTGATGCATGTTATTGATCCTCTCAAGCTCATGGATGAAAATCCGGGGCCGAAGCGTTCGACCGGGATCGACACCGGCACGATCTTCATTGCCGAGGGATACAGCACCGCCGCAAGTGTCTATGAGGCTATGAGCCGCCCCACGGTCGTGGCCTTTGATGCCAGCAACCTCAAGCCGGTTGCCGAAGCTATCCGCAAGCAACATCCGAACGCTCATATCGTCATTGCAGCGGATAACGATCACAAGCTGGAAAGCCGCCCCATGGGAAATGTGGGCATTATCAAGTCTATCCAGGCCGCCCATGCGGTCGATGGCTACGTTGTGGCCCCTGTGTTTAACGGCAAACAAAAAGCCGAAGGTTTAAGCGACTGGAACGATCTTGCAAACGCCTCGCATAGCGTGGAAGTGGTTCGCCAAATACAAAGCCAAATCAGGCAGCGACAGGTTCAGGACAAAGCCCAGAACAAAACCCCGGACAAGACCAAAGACAAACAGAAGGCCGTTGGCCTCGGTATGTAATCAACCTCACCACCAAAACAGGAAAGAACGGACATATGGCGAATATTGGAACTTTTACACAAACAGCGACCGGCTACTCCGGCAATATCCACAGCATGACCCTGAACGTGCCTTGCACGTTTGAAGAGGTCGAGAGCGACGACAACGACAAGGCCCCGGACTTTCGCCTGGTCAATGACCAGGGCGTCGATCTGGGTGCCGCCTGGCGCAAAACAAATAAAGACGACAAACCGTATCTTGCGGTAAAACTGGAAGACCCCACGTTGCCTGCCCCGATCTACGCCAACCTGGTCGAGCAAGACGATGGGCATACATTGATCTGGGTGCGGTAGTGACACGAAAGCAAATCAAATCTTACGTTACGGCCAAGGAAAAAGCAGAAGTGGACGCGCTTGCAGAACAGGCGCGTCTCTCTGTTTCTGAACTGATCCGCCGCCTTGTCCTTGGGCAAAGGTTGCCCGATACCAACCGTCACAAGATGGTCATTGAGATGGTCAAAATTAATGCAGACCTTGCTCGTCTAGGAAACCTTCTACGCATGGCCCTTACGGATGAAGACGATTCCTTGCTTCCAAGCAATCTGGATATTGAGAAGCTGTATGAAGACATCCGCGACACTCAAATCGAACTCAAAACAAAGATCAGAGAGCTATGATCGCCAAACGCATCAACCGTGAAACCTGCGGTAATTATGGCCGTTTGGCAGAATACATCGCAGCGGCCAAAGACCCTGGCGAAAAGCTCGATCAGCTCTGGATCGTCAATGCCGCCGCCGGTGACAGCCCCGCCGATCTGGAGATGGCCATCCTTGAGATTGAGGCAACGCAAGGCCTAAACACCCGTGTCAAAGGTGATAAAAGTTACCACCTGGTCGTGTCATTCAGAGACGAGCAACCGACACCGGAAGCCCTCAAGGATATCGAGCGCGAATACGCCGCCGCCCTGGGCTTCGCCGATCACCAGCGCGTGGCGGCAACCCACCAGAATACCGATAACTACCACATGCATATCGCGTTCAACAAAATCCACCCAACGACAGCAAGGATTCACACGCCGCACAGGGATTTTCGAGCCCTGGAAAAGGTCAGCCGTGCCATGGAGAAAAAGCACAGCCTGAGTGTCGATCTAGGCCGGGAAGACAAACAGGTCACGGACCGCAAGCCGGAAGCCGCCCGCAACATGGAAGCTCACACCTGGGAGCAAAGCTTCTATAGCTACGTCCAGGGCCACAAGAAGCCATTACTGAATGCACTGGATAAAGCCAAAGACTGGCAAGACCTCCATAAAGCATTTGACACCTACGATCTACGCCTCAAAAAGCGCGGCAATGGCCTGATCATCAGCAACGCCACTCGAACCCACCACATCAAGGCCAGTGCCCTGGATCGCTCCTGCTCAAAATCTGCTTTGGAGAAACGCTTTGGCCCCTACCGGCCCCCAGATAAGGCCAAAGAGCGCACCAAACCCACAAAGCAATACAAGCGCACACCAATCACCAAACAACGAGGTCAGAGCCGTCTATGGCGGCGCTATCTGGCTACTCGTAAAGGTCGCGATAGCCTCACGACCAACGCAATCAAGACCTGGCGGGATTTCCTACTTTACAATGCCATCGAGGATCCGTTGGCTATGGCAATTATCCATGCTCAAAAGAAATTGATTGAGGGGCTGAGTATGCAGGAGAAGAAATCTGAAAAGTTGAGATAAGTGGGTATTTGACCTATATCTGGCTTACTTTGCCATCAACATTAGAACCATCATGACACAACGTCCACGCCGTAATCACACACCCGTTTTCAAATTGAAGGTTGCCCTTGCAGTCGTTCGTGCGGAGCAAACGATTGGCGAACTCGCCAACAGTTCGATGTTCACCCCAACCAGATCAAACACTAATCTTAGACATTCTCCCTGCCTTCTAACTTATCGACCAGTCGGCTTCAGAGGATGTTCGATCAATAGTAATTTGTTCCCTGTTTGTACTCATTTTTATGTTGCCTTCTGGGACTCATACGTGCCATACTGTCAAAAATCGTCCCAGGGGATACCGAAAATGCAAAAATTAATGACAAAATTTACTCAACTCCGCGAACAGGCTAATCTTCATATAGATGAAGGTTTGGCTTTGAAACTTGGCTATTCAACTCGTATGCTTTATCGCTTTGAAAGCGGAGAGTCAGAGCCTCGCCCTGCTGTTATTCATACCCTTAAAAGTATCATTAAGGATCGGCAAGCACCCAAACTAGATTCAAAATTCCGATTTATCGACCTGTTCGCAGGTATCGGCGGGCTCCGCCGGGGTTTCGAGCCTCTGGGCGGGGAATGTGTTTTTACCAGCGAGTGGAACAAATACGCTGCGCAAACTTATCGTGAGAATTACCCTGACGACAACCATATTATTGATGGCGACATAACGGATATCAAGGCCTGTGACATCCCAGAGCATGATCTGTTATTGGCCGGATTTCCATGTCAACCATTCTCACTTGCCGGAGTATCCAAGAAAAATTCACTGGGTCGCGCACATGGTTTTCATTGTGATACACAAGGCACCCTGTTTTTTGATGTTGCTCGCATTATCGAGTACCATCAACCTCGGGTCTTTCTGCTTGAAAACGTCAAAAATCTGGCGAGCCATGATAAAGGCAATACATTCAAACGTATTATGAACACACTTGAAAATGACCTGGAATACCAGGTTCAGACACGTGTAATTGATGCGAAGGCCTACGTTCCCCAGCACCGGGAACGTATTTTCATTATTGGCTTCCGTGATGCAAACGACTTCGACATTGATGATCTCGCAATTCCTGCATCAGCCACTGGCCCCCGCATGAAAGATATTCTTCATCCAGGAGACGGAACTGAACCATTTGATGCCCAGTTTACTGGCGGGCCAAAGAGAAAGGTTCTTGATAAATATACACTCTCTGACAAGCTCTGGGCATACCTGCAAAACTACAAGGCAAAGCACGAGGCAAAAGGCAACGGATTTGGTTTTGGTCTTGTCTATCCTGACAGTGTTTCCCGCACACTTTCTGCCCGTTATTACAAGGATGGATCCGAAATTCTTGTGGACCAGGGGTCACGCAAGAACCCGCGTCGCCTGACACCACGCGAATGCGCCAGACTGATGGGCTTTGACAGCCTGAACGGCAGTGATTTTAAAATTCCGGTTTCTGATACACAGGCCTATAAACAGTTTGGCAATGCCGTTGCCGTACCGGTTGTGGAAGCTGTAGCACGACATTTAGTCCCGTGGCTTCTGGAAGAGGTCATACAGGATCAGAAAGCCGCGCAACGTATTGCCTGATGTTGTAAGCAAATCCACCCGCAGCCGAATGATGGCAGGGATTAAGGGTAAGGACACAAAACCTGAGTTGATAATTCGTCGAGGGTTGCACCGTATGGGGTATCGCTTTCGATTGCACGGCAAACACCTCCCTGGCAAACCGGACCTGGTGTTCCCGAAATACAGGGCCGTTATTCAGGTGCAAGGTTGTTTCTGGCATGGCCATGACTGTCACCTTTTCAAGTGGCCTTACATGCGGCGGGATTTCTGGAAAACAAAAATTACTGGCAATCAGGATCGAGACTCTCGAAATCTTGAAGCTCTAGCCAAACTCGACTGGCGCACACTCCACATATGGGAGTGTGCTCTCAAAGGCCAAACACGTAAATTGGTTAATGACGTACTGAAAGAAACATCTATGTGGCTGGAAAGCGACATAGCTTTCAGGGAAATCACCGGGGGGGTAAACACATGACGCAAGGGTTACTGGCAAAATGTTTTACAGGTGTTGCCATCAAGAGATTGAGGGCAGTAGAGGCAAGCCCTCATAAGTCAAACCAGCATGAATTTAATGGTGTCGTAGCGCTTAAACAGCTTTTAGGCACTGAAGACAGAAAGGGCATCCAGACGCAGTTTTTATGGATAGGAGGAGAACAGGAAGCAATTTCAGAAGATGGTTTTATGACCTGGTATCAATCACGAAAACCCCCTCGTGATGAGTACCGGCTGTATTTCAAGACGACAACAGTTATGGAAATGGCCAGTGAAGGTGATGCCGTTTTTTTCGGCACCTGTCCTGACGGCTCTATGATGGTTATCCTGTCGCCAGCAAACAGCACGATGGAAAATCAGCTTGCCTGGCTTTTTGGTGTCCGGGAGCAACTGGAATTACAGTTTATTTATGAAGAAGTTCAGAACGACAGTCGGGCAGATTCAGACTTCGCGACGCGTTATATACTTGAAGAGCTGGGGCTGGAACCGGAAGAACCGGAGACCGGCCATCTTGATTTAATGCTGGAACGCTTTGGAGGCAAGCTGCCTGACACACGTATCTTCTCGGAATTTGCAAGATCAACACTGGATGATGTCAGCGCTACCGATAACCCGGATTCAGTCCTCATGACCTGGATGGAACGGGAAGAAGTTCTTTTCCGAAGGATGGAGCGACATATTCTTGAAAACCAGTTGAAAGACGGCTTTGCCAGTATTGACGGGATTGATGTTGACAGCTTTATTGATTTATCCCGGAGCGTCCTTAACCGACGTATGGTCAGGGCCGGTCTGGCATTTGAAAATCATCTTGAAGCAATATTCGCCCTGTATAACATCCAAAATACCAGAGGAAAGAAAACGGAAGACAACTCAAGGCCGGATTTTCTATTCCCGTCTGTGGAAGCTTACAATGACCAGGTTTTTCCCATTGAAAGCCTGGTAATGCTGGGTGCCAAGACCACTTGCAAGGACAGATGGCGGCAGGTTCTTGCCGAAGCGGCGCGTATTGAACACAAACACCTGATAACCCTTGAGCCCGGTATATCGGAAAACCAGACAAATGAAATGCAGGCTATGAAACTACAACTGGTTTTACCCACAGCACTTCATACCACTTACCGCTCTGCTCAATTAAACTGGCTTATGAATCTGGAAGAATTTTTGGGGCATGTTAAAGAGCGAAATGCCAAAAATTCATATGCGCAGAATTTATTTTGATTCCAACCAATGAGGCGTCTTTATTCCAAATATTGCTTTCCTAGAAATGTTCTGGATCAAGATTAGGCTGCCCAGGTCTACTTATATACGCGCCAAATCTTTGCGTTAGATTGGGGGTAAAGGACGCGGCCATTGACGCCGTTCTTTTATCAAGCAAATCCGCTAAATTATCTTTGGAAACTGTTTTCAAAACTTTGAATGTAACTATCAGCGGGCCTCTTGCATCTAATGGAGGCAAGAAATGTTGAGAAACAGGTAAATCCTGATTTGTATGCTTTCGTATGAATTTTTGAGATTTTTCCTGCCTTGCGGACGTATTATCTTTCGCTTCAGTGCATTTTTGCTCCCAGCCGTCAATTTTTCCAGGCTCACATTTAGCCAAAATGATATTGTCAACTGTTCCTGTTGCCATGTCACACTGAGGTGTAAGGACTACCCAGATACCATCATTAAATTCGAAAATATCTCCCGTTTGTGCACGATCTGCATGAAGAGGGGGGCGAATGTAGCTCTCAAAGGGATGCCAGTCAGGATTGGTATTGTGGTCGAGTCCAAGTATTTCTGCAATATGGGTCACAATTTGGCGAGTCACTATCTCATTCAGTTTAGGCTGATCTGAGTCAGCTATCATTAAATAATCAGACCATTGATTCCATATTCGCTTTGAAAACATATCAGCCACAGAATTCTGAATTTTTCCGCGAGCATGTGCCAGCGATGTCATCATTGGACCCTGCTCCTGAAGCCAATCGAGTGCTTTCTCAAAAGCCTGATGGTCGTTTTTGTCAAATTTCTCAATCATTGGATAGTTATCTAGTCGATCCCCAATTTCATCGATATGTCCACTGACGATAACAACGGGTATCCCATATTCTTTGATCGCAGACAAAGCGATATCTATCCCTAATGGTTTTTTGGCACGTACATGCTGAGTTGTTGGGATCCTCAGGTCGACAATAGCGCAATCATGTCTTATTTCTTTCAAGGCCTTAGCCGCTGACGCAGCATCAGCAACTTGGGAAATCTTAAAATTATCACCGTCCTTTTTATTTAATTCCACAACTACATCTTGAAGGAGATCAAATTGACCTTCGTTATCTTCAACGACCAATAATAATCTTTCCGCCATTTTATTCCCCTTATTTCTTAAAGCATAATTCGAATCTTGTACCCTCTTTAAAAGAGGGATGATGTTGCAAAACACCGCCAGACCTTGATATTGCTTCATGAGCAATATTCAACCCCAACCCGGTTCCACCTTCCTTAAGCGAAAACCCAATATCAAAAATTTGATCCGCAAATTCAACCGGAATTCCAGGGCCATTGTCCTCTACAAAAATTCTTATATGGCTTTCATCAGATTCAAAACGAATAATAATTTCTGGGTTTTCTGTTTTAGACTCTTCCAGCCAATATAGGGAATTAACAAGTAAATTAACAAATGCCGCTGACAGGTCTTGAGGGTAGCCTATTATATCAGAACATCCTCCAGGATTGATGATCTGGATGCTAATGCCATGTTCCTCAAAGATATATTTGGCATCCAATGCAACATTTATGGGGTTGAATTCCTTTACGAGCCCTCTTTTCCCTCCGGCAAGTGGTTTCAGGCTGTTGAACAGGGTATTCAAACTGTTAGCATTTTCTCGTAACAACCTTAGCTTTTTGGGTAGCAGTTGACGGATTTCTTCCCCTTCGGCTCCCCCATCAGCCATTTTGAGGCGCCATCCCCAAAGTTTTCCGCTTGTTTTGAATATATAAGTCGCTGACGATGTTCCTTCGTGAAGTACTTCACCCACAATTAAACCAAGAGAAGATTTTGCTTCCAGAGCAGCCTGTCGATCCTCAAGAGCATTGATTTTCTGGCTCAATTCAGTTGCTTGATGATCAATGATAGTTTCTGCTTTTTCGCGCTCCACCTCAGGAAATTTTTTTATAAGTTCCTTAATTTTCTTCAGATCAGCCAGTTGGCGTAATTCCGGGAAAGTAGAGCCTTTACCACGACCGATTCCTGCTTTTTCGCGGAAAGTATACCGACGCGGCTCGATTTCATTTGTCAATAAAGTAAAGATTAATCTTTGCAATCGCTTGAAATTTGAATTTTCTTCAAATCCTTCTCGACTACTTCTCTCCAACAAACCAGAAGTTTCTTCATCGTGTACAGTAACGTATCCAGCAATCTGGTTATGACCAATTCTCAGTGAAGGATTCTGCACCCTTCGTTTATCGAGAGTCAGCCAGTCATTTTCTGGATCACCATAGGGTCGAATTCGAAAATCATTTTTGTATATGGCAACGCCACAAACAGCATCCAGTATTTCCCTAGCTTTCTTGACAGTGACATCTCCCATACCAGCTTTGCGCATGGTTGACTTTAATGTCTGTCCTTCACGATCAAATATATAGAAATGAACTTGTAATTCACCACATTCATCTTCTTCTTCACTTAATGGTACAGATAATAATAAACTTGTAGGTGATTGATTGCCCCTATGGATTGAAATCGATCCAGTAAAATTCCCTTCTGAATCAAATGCCCCTTCAACTTCATAATCACATGCAGTTAAAAGAGGAAAAGAAGTAACTTCATATTCATGTTTTAAGTTATCAGTTGAATCCGCAGCACTAAATAGATTATATCCGTCAAACCCTGCGGTTTTTATTGTACATTCTGATAAATCCAAATATATCGAAAATGTATCTTCTTTGGATACATCCATTGGAGAAATCAATCTTTTCAGTTCAAGATGGAGACGATGGATTTTGTCTTCGGCCCACGTCTCGTTTAAGCCGGAAATTTCAATTTCTGTGCTTGAAGGCGATTCCGTATCTTCTTCCAGATATTCAATGGTTATGTCTGAAAGATATGTGTCCTCATTAAAGATTGACCAGTCAATTTCAGGAATAATGACTTCTTTTCCAGAACTACCAATTTGTACATTAGAATTGAGAGCCATAAACTCTCCAAGCTTGGCAGCAGCAAAACGTCCAATACCTTTTGAACCCAGCAATATGCGACCCTTAGGGGATTTACGTGTTTTGGTTTTGGATGCGGTTGCCGGTTCCATCCATTTGCTATGTATATCGTCAAGGCTCATCCCGTGGCCATCATCGGATACAATGATTCGGCCTTTACCTTTATTCAGTGGAGGAATGAATTTTATACGTACAAAAGAAGCATCAGCGTCGTATGAATTCTTTACAAGTTCAATGACAGCCGCTTCCGGTCCACTGATCAATTGATCACCAATGGTTCGAATTATGCGGGCTTTTGGATTAAATTTTAGCTCGTTAGCCAAGACTTTCCCCTATTCGTAATTAATGTATTTATATCATTTTGAAGAATGTAATATCAAGCTTGTCCATCGTCTGCACTTATTAGCCAAATACGTAGGCGAATTTAAAGAATGATAGTTTCTTATAAATTGTATGAATATTTTATTTGCAATCACTTTCCAAATTTCTATTTTTGCCGATTTTCCATCTTAAATTGTTGAGCACCTCCGGTGCGAATAAACCTAACCTTTGGTTGGGCAGGTGTAAATGTGGTACCACTTTACCTATCCTGCCCTCTTAACGACAGAGATACTTAGAGATAAACAGAGATGGGTAACTAAATATAAAAATCATAGAGATAAATAGAGATATTATGAAACTTTTAGAGATTTTTTATATTTTAGAATATTTCCAAATTAAACACAGAGATACTTAGAGATAAACAGAGATTTAAAACTTTGTAGCCTTCTTGCTTCTTAATAATATTAGATTAGACTTCGCGTAAATATTTTTAAAATAACTTTGGAAAATTTAAATTGCCAATTTCTGTGGCCATCTACGCACGGCATTCGACCGACAAACAATCCCATTCCACAGAAGATCAAATTGCATGCTGTAAAGATCATTGCCGGAACGCTGGATATGAAATCGTCCAGGTCTTCCAGGACGAGGCAATCTCTGGTGCCTCCATCATCAACCGACCAGGTATCTCGAATCTGATCGATGAGGCGGTCGCCGGTTACTTTGACCGGGTTATATCGGAAGACCTCTCACGGATCAGCCGGGATCAATGCGACATTGCCAATTTATATCGTAAACTGCAATATCTCGGTATCGAGCTGGAAACTCTGGAAGAGGGAGAAATCAATGAGCTGCACATTGGCCTCAAAGGAACCATGAACGCGCTCTATTTGAAGGACCTGGCACACAAGACCCGGCGCGGCATGATCGCCGCTGTACTGAAGGGCTCCATCCCCGGCGGTAGAGCCTATGGTTATGATGTGGTACATAAACTGGATGAGAAGCAGGAATTAGTGCGCGGCATTCGCAAGATCAATACGGATCAGGCTGAAACAGTAAACTTGATATTTGATCAATACGCCAGAGGCGCAACACTGGCGCAAATTTGCGATAGTCTAAATCACCAGTGCATCCCCGCCCCCAAGGGCGGTTCCTGGGGCAATAGTAGCCTGATTGGTCAGGCGGCGCGCAGAACCGGTCTGCTACGCCAAACCCTCTATAAGGGCGTAGTAACCTTTAATCGCATGATGTATCGCAAAAACCCGGAAACAGGTCTCAGGCAATCTTTCATGCGCCCTGAGAGCGAGTGGATTCAGGTTCCCGTACCAGAACTTGCTATCATGAGCGATGACACCTTTGATCACGTCCAGGACATGATCGAACAACGTTCATACCTGCGCAATCAAAAGCGGCGATTGAACCAGGTTCTGGACCAAACTGACAAACCAAAAATAATTGAAAAACGAGAACGGCAAATCAGATCACGCCAGGCCAAACCCCGGCGAAAACAACGTCAGGTTAATTTGTATCTGTTTTCTGGCAAACTGTGGTGCCTGGAACACAACAGACCGATCTCGGTGGTACGCAAGAAACTATACAGTTGCTCTGTAAAGCCGTGCATACACCGAAACCTGAAACATGACAGCCTCATGCGTCTGGCCCTTCTAGCTATAAAGCAAAACGACATCACCAAGATCAAAGCGGCAATCAAGGAGCAACGCCAGCGCAGCTATGACCTGAAGGTCAAAATCACGGCAAAGGAAAGTGAGCTGGAAACCGCCAGACAGTCCCTGCGCAATATCTACGATGCCCTTGCCAACCGGCGCACCGTGCCGGAAGCAACGCAGTACCTGGACGAACGGGAAGCGGCCATTCTCAAGATCAAGTACGATCTGGACAAGCTAAACAAACAATACGCCCCCATTGCCCACATTGAGGACAATGAGGCAAAAGCCATCCTCAATGCCCTGAACAAAACCATAGCACCACTGTATACAACCCCAAACGACCAGAAGATAATCCCAGAGATATTCCCGTGGTTCAACCGCTTCACGATCACGAATAACCAGGGCATTGCGGTTGAGTATAATTGGTTTAAATTGTTTTTGGATTTGCGATAGCCTTGCACAATCCAGCCCGTTAAGCAGCTTCTGTGCTGTGTAATGCTTGTGCAACATCATCAGGCATAGCGGTAATAACCTGTAAGTAGCTTTGTGCGGCATTATCAGGCATTCGGCGACCTTGTTCCCAATCACGTAATGAAGCAACAGGAATACCGTATTGGGATGCAAATTCGGTCTGTGAAAGACCAGTCTCAGCACGCGCTTTCCTGGCTAACATTGCGGTGCGGCCACGTTCAAATTCATCGTCCGTAAGTGGCGCGTCAACATCGGGCTTATCGCGGGGTGTTTTCGTAGCGGTATATTTCTCGACCATTGGCTTTCCTTACACTGATAATACGATCTACATCATCGCGTGATGTAAAAACACAGACCCAGATTCTACCATCAACCATGCCATAGGAAACAAACCGGTCCTCATCGTAGCCAAAACGTGTATCAAGTATATCCAGCCGGTTAATATCGGCTAATATTTTGGCACCAAAAGCCAGTGAGACCTTGTGTTTAGCTTGATTGGCAAAGTCTTTATTCGGGTCAAATTCAATCATAGGACACTATACGGCATTGCCGTACACTTTGCAAGCTAATCTAACCATCACACCACCCCTTCCTTTTGCCGCCATAATATGGCCGTCCAAGTCTTTGGGTAATCAATGCCATTGCCAGATTGATATTGCCAACCCAGACGTCAGCAACAATTCTAAAATATTTACCTCGGCGCAGATTTAACAGAACAACAGCCTCCCCGCTCTGTAGTATTGTCGCCGCCGTATTACGCGCCTGAATAGCAAGTTGGGATTCAGCCTCACATTGGCCGTTAATCTCGGGTGTATCCACCCCGGCCACACGCACGGGAATATTCTTGCCGATGATATCCGGCCAACCGGCAATATCTGCGCGGAAAGTATCTCCATCATAAACCGATTTGATCTGTGAGACTGTGGCGATCCCATAGGTTATTTCTCCGGCGTTGGCGCGAGGTATTGAAAAAATCAGAATTACGACAAACAGAAAGACTCGTTTTAAAACTCCGCTCATCGCATACCACCGTTCATCCCGCTTTTTCTATCTCGTTCGAGGATTCCGAAGATGGACCGGTGCAGATGCAACTCGCCGATCCGCGCTCTGGCCGTCATAGCACGAAGCACCCCGCCGGGGTTCTGAATGGGGCATTCAGGGTGGCTCATGTTGCGGTCGATGATGATGATCGCAATAGCCGCCGCCATTCGCCCCATAACTGAACAGGCATCTGCCCAGGCACTCTTGTGAACGCCAAGATCATGACAAAGGCGGCCCGCCGCATCCACAACGTCGGATATGCAGACCTTTCGACCGATGGGCCGCATATAGGCGATAAAATTATCACCGGTAGCATTGATGACCTGACGAATTTCAAGGTGCTCTGACCCTGTTGATTTTTTACCTACATCTTCCTTGCCGTCATCAACGCGCGGGTTACAAGTATCATCTTTAGATGATTGAGGATTGTTTGTAGGCTGTATGTGTCGGAAGTTTTCTTCCGGCTGGTCGGAAGTTTTTTGGGTTAATCCACAGGAAAGAAGGGTTTCATCAAGGGTCGTTTCGAGGTCATTTGCACAAGTCAGAATGGTATCAAGAGAACCTGATGATGTCCGGGCGCGGACCTGAGCAAGGGCAGAAAACTGCTCTACGGTGTCTGAAACGTCCACCCCAGCGTCTTGTGCGCGGGTGATCTTCACGAGTATGCGCCTTCGCGTGGATGAGAGAGACCGTCTTGCCGCATCAAAAGCGGCTAAATCTTCAATTTGTTTCTCCTTCATAATCGCAAACTCGTCGTATCGACGAGCGAGGGGCGATAAATCTACGCCGTAAGCGAAAGCGATTCGCCCGTCTTTTTTCCGTCCGCCAGTACGCCGGAAGTTCCCCATGTCGTTCCAGGCAATACAACCCAGGGCGTGGAGCTTGGCCTCGCGGTGGTGAATTTGCCGCTCCGAGACACCCCTTTCACGGGCCATCTTGCAGACAGATTTATAGACAATCGGTCTCTCTCCCGCTACCCAGTCAACTTCTCTGGTATGACTGATAAGGTAGTCCAGGTGCTGAATATCACCACCGGACAAGCCGATCTGATGCCCTATATCACGGACCAGGCGCAACAGGTCAAAAGGCCTTATATTCTTGTCGTTGAAATAATTTTCATCAAGAATTTCCGCTCCACGCGGGGGGATATTTTCATCTCTAATGGATTGAAGTTGCATATAGTTTTCGGCTAATTCCACCCGAAGCTGATTATCAATAAACCGCACAAACCTGCGCTTTACTATTGACATACGTCTCCATTGAGATAAAATGCAACTCAAGAACAGGCTAATATTCTTAAGGGATTCTATCCCGCATAACCTCGCAGTTGTCGCTGCGGGGTTTTTGCTTTTGTGGGGGGAAGTTAAGTTGCCGCCTCCTTTCTCTGGAAGCGCCTCCGTGAACCGGGTCTTGACCTTCAATCTGTAGCTGTGTTATAGAGAATCCATCATACATATCGAGAATAGGTGGTTGCGGGGGCTCGATACCAATGATTTCGTACACCAATTTCTGCATTCGTCGATTCAACGACATAGTTGGTTGCGGAGGCACCAAACCACCGAGAGTTTACGATGCAACTACCTTGATTTACTCATAATGGATGAAAAATTGGGATTAGGCTTTCTGACTCTTAATCAGCGGGTCGCAGATTCGAGTCCTGCTGCGCCCACCATTGTTTTCAAAGGCTTAGCTGAAAATTACTGAGCCTTTTGATTTTGAAATTAGGATCGGGGTAACGCCAGGGGTAACAATAGCACTTTCATAGTCACTTTAATGCACCACATCCCCCGGCTGGCAAACAATCAAGCAAATGCTTCAGGGCAATGCGAATAACATCACCGTCATCGCTATCAATTAGCGACAGGCTGGGGTTTTTATCGTCATGGGCCGGACAGCGACAGACGCCATTACGACCGCCTAGAGAGCGAACGATTTCAGAGGCAATACTATGCATGACCGCCCCCAATTTTGGAAAGATCGCGCTCAGATTTACGTGCATCAATCCAGTCCATGATTTCACTCAAAGACCAGCCAACACTGTTCGGGCCTAATTTGATACGCTTTGGAAAGACCCCAGATTGTTCAAGACGCCAGATGTGCATACCGCTGAAAGGTACGAGCTTGCGGCGTTCAGGGGCACGGATAATGCGATCAGGTATCCACTGCCTGTTCTCCTGCCGTTGGTTTGGCACGAAGCACAGTCAGAAACCCGCAAGCCCGTGTCCGATAAATTCCCGCATGAAACAACCATCAGGGGGATGCCCAGTTGTGTTCTCGATGGCTTTACCAGAAGTGGCAGAAAATCTATTAGGTTTTTGGTGCAACAATCACCAAGGTTGCGGGAATATCTGGATGGGAAGGCACTGGAGAAGAACTGGCCGAAAATTATCACCGCCATATTATTTACCATCGAGGGCGGTTTGATGGCGAACCGGATGCAATGGGATTTAGGGGGCGATATTCAGATACGCGCTGGCCTGTGCTGTCCGGGTATCTCTGTGGACCATATTCCCGAAGCCACCGACATTTTGGGGGCTGAGTTACCCTTACTAAATCAGATCAGAACCGATATAGCAGGTAAGGAGTGATGGAGATGGCACAGCATCTAACCTCCAATAATATTTACTTATCGGAAGTTACAAACCCATACACACAATCAGTAACTTTGGTGTATTGATACAATTGCGCAAAAAATATGAAAAGCATTGGTAAATAACTTAAAACTCGTGATGGCTGTAGGGTTGTTCGTCAGCTATGCTTTAACCCGGCCCTCCTGTTAATCGGCACAAACTTGCGTGGCGTTGAGCCATTGAAAAGTTGCCGGGGGCGGCCAATTTTCTGTATTGTGTCATGTGTCATTTCATTCCACTGGGCGATCCATCCGGCGACACGCGAAATGGAAAACAAGACGGTAAACATTGATATCGGGAAACCCATGGCGCGATAAACAATGCCAGAGTAGAAATCCACATTCGGGAAAAGTTTCTTTTCAATGAAGTAATCATCTTCAAGCGCAATCCTCTCTAGTTCAACGGCCAGTTCCAGTAAAGGCTCATTCTTAGTGTCGACCTCTTCGAGCACAGCATGGCAGCTTCCCCTTAGAATCGCGGCACGCGGATCATAATTTTTATAGACCCGGTGCCCGAACCCCATCAGCCGGAATGGATCGTCCTTGTCCTTGGCGCGGCGAATATATTCCGGGACACGATCGACACTGCCGATTTCCATCAACATGTTCAGGACGGCTTCATTGGCGCCGCCATGCGCTGGCCCCCACAACGATGCGATACCCGATGCAACACAGGCAAACGGGTTGGCGTGTGACGACCCGGCCAGCCTTACAGTAGAAGTTGAGGCATTCTGCTCATGATCGGCATGCAAGACCAGGATGCGATCCATGGCGTTCGCCATTACCGGATTAACCTTGTATTCTTCACAAGGCGTCGAAAACATCATATGCAGGAAATTTTCAGCAAATCCCAGGCTGTTGTCCGGAAAAACGAACGGCAGCCCCTTGGAATATCTGTAGGCATTGGCTGCAATGGTCGGCATTTTTGCTATGAGTCTGTGAATTGCCAGTTTTCGTTGTCCCGGCTCACTATTTTCATAGCTGTAAGGATAGAACGCCGCCAATGCTCCGACGACACCACACATAATTGCCATAGGATGCGAATCACGCCGGAAGCCCTGGAAAAAGTGATTAAGTTTTTCATGAAGCAGGGTGTGATAGGTTATATTATTTATAAATTCACTTTTTTCAGAAGTGTTCGGTAATTCACCTTCAAGCAGCAAATAGCAGACTTCCAGATAATCTGATTGATCGGCGAGTTCCTCAATCGAATACCCACGATGGAGTAATATTCCCTCATCACCATCGATGTAGGTAATTGCCGATTCACAGCTTGCCGTCGAGGTATAGCCTGGGTCATAGGTAAACATACCGGTATCATTATAAAACCGTCGAATATCGATTACGTCGGGCCCCATCGTGCCTGAAATGATTGGGAACTCCCAATTGTTACCGTTTCTGTTGTCTGTAAATGTAACCGTCTGTTCGGAGACGCGGTTATGTATTTTGGACATATCTAACCTTCTCAAAAACTATCGATTTTGATCCACGGGAAACAGCTTAAATTTTTAAACTTCCCTCTGTAAGAATTTGCGTTCAGATGCTATGAGCATACACTTTTTAAAACCATAAAAATAGTAGGGTTTTATTATTATTTTCCTTTGCAAATATTCCCTTATTTTCAGAATAACTGATTGAGATCAATGCGGGATCGATCGCCAAATGTTAAGTTTAATGGATATTTTACAATGTTGTTTGGGGATGGCCGACAATGAGCCACACGACAATTGTCGATAAAAAACATTGTGTGGATGTTTCCATCGCCGCCAATGAAGTCGCCGAAATGGATAAATTTGAGATTGTTACACGCGAAGATTTCTCCGATGTGACGTTCCTCATTGAATTCCACCATCCGCAAATGGCCAGAGCGGCTCATCCAGGACAATTCGTAATCGTCATCGCCTGCGAACATAACGAACGAATTCCCCTGACTATTGCGGATTTTAACCGTGAACGGGGAACCGTAACGCTTGTTATCCAGACCGTTGGAAAGACAACCAGAGAAATGCAGCAGATTTGCCAGGTTGGTACAAAGCTGTTCGGGGTCGTCGGCCCCATGGGTATTCCTTCGGAGATCAGTAAAGCCAGGAAAGTGATCTGCGTTGGGGGCGGGCTCGGTGTGGCACCAATTTTCCCGCAGGCTCGTGGCTTCAAGGAAAACGGAGCCTACGTCATCGGTGTCGTCGGCTTTCGCTCCAAAGACCTGGTTTTCTGGCACGATAAATTCAAAGATGTGTGCGATGAATTCATCATCTGTACCGATGACGGCTCCATGGGCATCAAGGGCCTGGTAACCGATGGCATCAAAATTGCTATTGATAAACATAGCGACATTGATGAAGTCGTGGTTATTGGGCCACCTATAATGATGAAGTTCGCCGCAGAGGCAACGCGCACCCATAAAATCAAAACCATAGTCAGCCTGAACCCAATCATGGTCGACGGTACCGGGATGTGCGGGGGGTGCCGGGTTATTGTCGGCGGTGAACAGAAGTTTGCCTGTGTCGACGGCCCGGATTTTGACGGCCACAAAGTAAATTTCGATGATCTGATGAACCGTTTGGGTCGGTTCCTGGATGAAGAAAAACTCTCAGTACAAAAATGGTCGGAGCACTGCCGCCAGGAAAAACTCAAGGACTAAAGAACGGGCATAGGAAACTGGCATGGCAAAAAAAACAATTCGGACAATCCCACAACTAAGGACTCCGATCTCGGTACAGGATGCCGAAGAGCGAATCGGGAATTTCGACGAAGTGGCACTCGGCTACACCGAAAGCGAAGCCCTGAATGAGTGCGAGCGATGTTTGCTGTGCCCGGAACCGGCCTGCGTCAAGGCATGCCCGGTTGCCATTGAAATACCGGGCTTCATCAAGGAAATTTCGAACGGGAACTTTCGCGAGGCATACGATATCCTCAGCAACGCCAATTTTCTACCTGCTATTTGTGGGCGGGTCTGCCCCCAGGAAGATCAGTGCGAGGGCGTTTGCCCGGTCGGCGACACACTTGAGCCGGTAGCTATCGGACGTTTGGAACGCTGGCTCGGCGATCTTGCCATCAAGGAAAAATGGGCCGCAAACCCCTACAAGGAACCATCTGAATTCAAGATCGGAATCATCGGTTCCGGCCCGGCAGGCATGGCATGTGCGGCCGATATGGCCAAGACTGGTTGTGATGTGACGGTTTTTGAGGCCCTGCACCTACCCGGTGGTGTCCTGCGATATGGTATTCCCGAATTCCGGCTACCCAACCGGGTTATCGATTCAGAACTTGCCAATCTTATAAAACTAGGCGTCAAGATCGAATGCAATACCCTGGTGGGCCGGCTGTTTACCATCGAGCAAATGCGTGAAGAGATGGGCTTTGATGCGGTGTTCATCGGCACTGGAGCCGGGTCCCCTACATTCATGGGAATTCCCGGCGAGACCCTGAACGGCGTGCTATCGGCCAATGAACTGCTGACCCGCTGTAACCTGATGGGGGCCGGTGATTTTCCATACCATGATACCCCGCTTGGTCTCGGCAAGAATGTCTCGGTAATCGGCTCTGGCAATACGGCGATGGATGCCTTGAGGGTCGCAAAGAGACTTGGCGCGGACAACGTCTATTGCGTCTACCGGCGCACCGAAGCCGAATGTCCGGCACGGATTGAAGAGCTGGAACATGCCCAGGAAGAAGGCATCGAGTTTCACTGGCTCACCGCGCCGGTGGAAATACTGAGTGATGGTGAGGGAAATGTCGGGGCCATGCGGTGTATACGCATGGAACTTGGCGAACCCGATGACTCCGGCCGGCGGCGACCGAACCCAATCGCCGAGAGCGAATATGAATTCAAAACCGATATGGTGGTCTATGCCATCGGCACCAACCCCAACCCCATCATCGGCCAGACTTCCAAGATCAAACTCAACAAATGGGGCTATATCGAGACCGATGAAACACTCGCCACATCGATTGCCGGTGTTTACGCAGGCGGAGATATCGTAACCGGAGCGGCCACGGTTATCCTGGCAATGGGGGCGGGCCGCAAGGCTGCGAACAACATGAAAGCCTACCTCGGTGTCCGCGACAACAGCTTTGTTTACGCTCAGCAACCAGAAGATATGAACGATATGTTATTCGGCATAGAAATTGAAGAAAAGAACTTCGTTCGCGCCCGCCTGGCATAGGCAATCACCGGACGTACGAACGCAGGATTTACGAACGGAAAAAAAATGGATACGAAAACAAATTCGGATGTGGCCTTGACTACAAGATTAAAACCGATGACGGCTCCTTTAAAAACGTCGACGAAAAAAGCGGTAAAAAAAACGACAGAAAAGCCCATGAAAAAACCTGTGGAGATCTTGCGCGAACACATTGTCGAGATACTGAGTGATTCAGGTGAAGGGGCTCAGAAATGCGGCCAGACCTTTGCCGCCATTGCCGCACGAATGGGCAATGGGATATGGACCGTAGAGATCATTCCGGCCGAAATCCAACCACCGGCACGCAGCATTGAAGGAGCCAGCGGAAATCGAATTCGGGTGGGCTCAAAACAAATATCCAACGGTGGCGATGAAACGGATTTGATTGTCGCTTTCAACGAGCAGGTGTTGATCGGACGCCTGCGGGCCAAGGAACTCAAGCCTGGCTGTACCATTTTGTTAGAAAACAAATGGCTCCATGACCGGGATCCGGGAATCATCGCATCGTATAGCCAAACCCGTGATGAGATTATCGAACAAGGCTATAATGTTTTCGAAATTCCAATGGAAGAAGAATGCCTGCGCTACGTCAAGGATCCCAAAAAAGGCAAGAACATGTTCGTCCTTGGTATGCTGTGCAGTATTTACAGCATGGATATGGATATGGCGCGCGAGCAGGTTGCCTTCATATTCCGTAAAAAAAGCAAGGTTGTGGTGGAATCAAACCATGTCCTTCTACAGGCCGGTTATGAATGGGCCGAGAGCAATCTTGATATTAAATACCAGATCCCGACGACCAAGTCCGAGGAGACTCAAATCGTTGTAAACGGCAACACCTCACTTGCGCTGGGCGTGATGGCATCGGGCATGCGGGTCTGTGCGATGTACCCGATCACACCCGCGACCTCTGCCTCGCATTATCTTAGCGAGGTTTTCCAGAGAGTCGGCGGCGTTGTCCATCAGGCGGAAGATGAAATTGCCGCTTGTGCTTTTGCCATCGGCGCTTCCTATGCAGGCAAGTGTGCCCTGACCATTACATCCGGTCCGGGGTATTCCCTCAAACAGGAAGCCATCGGTCTGGCGGTGATGGCCGAAATACCGCTGGTCGTGATTAATGTTCAACGTGGTGGTCCAAGCACCGGACAACCGACCAAGGGAGAGCAAAGTGATCTGCTGACAGCTTGTTACGGCTCTCACGGCGACGCCCCGAAAGTCGTCATGGCGGTATCGACCATCGAAGACTGTTTCTATTCAATGATCACCGCACGGCGTATCGCCGAAACGTTTCACATGGTCGTTGTTGTTTTGACGGACGCCAATCTTGCAACGGCTCAACAACCGTTCGTACGCCCGCAATTCTCAGAAAACTGGGTCGCCGAACCGGTCGACCAAAACAGCCTGCCTGAAGGTACGACACCCTATGACTGGGATGGCCAGACCGGACTGGCACGTCGGCTGGTTCCAGGCCAGCCACATGGGATGCATTGTATTACCGGGCTGGCGCATGATCGTAACAGTCGCGTCGCCTACGACCCTGAAATTAATCAGGAAGGCATGCGCCATCGCAGCCTGAAGCTGGCGGCTTTTCAGAAAACCCTGAAAACACCTCCGGTGTATGGCGGTGGTGATGGTGATTTGCTGATCGTTGGATGGGGCAGTTCCAAGGGGGCTATCCAGGAGGCCGTCGAGCGCTCGCGGGCCGAGGATTTGAAGGTATCGTCGCTGAATTTGAAATTCATTCAACCTCTGCCATCTGGACTGAAGAACATCTTTCAGCGTTTCAATAAGGTGATGACAGTGGAAAGCAATTGGAATGACGACCTGGAGAGCGACCTCATTGATGAGGATAACCGCCGGATTTCAAATTTGGCGCTGATTCTCAGGAGCCGATACCTGGTCGACATAGATTGCTGGGGCGAGGTTAAGGGCCAGCCCTTAAAACCCGGCGCCATCTGCGCGATGATACAAGAAAAACTAAATCTGAAAGGGAGCTGATTATGTCATCAGCCACAACCGACCGTTTGTTGAAATCTGATACCGACCGTCTCCCGATTGAGGATTATCAACGCTGTGATCCAAGATGGTGTACGGGATGCGGGAACAACGCGATCCTGACAGCCGTGCAAAAACTTTGCCGCGATGAGCGCCTGCCACGGGAGAAAACGGTTTTTGTATCGGGCATAGGCTGCTCAAGCCGCTTCCCTCATTATATGAATACATATGGCTTCCACAGTCTTCATGGCCGCGCATTACCGATCGCGGAGGGCATCAAAATGCGCCGCCCGGACCTCCATGTTTTCGTCAATACCGGTGATGGCGATTGCTGCTCCATCGGCACGGCACACTGGATTCATGCCATTCGATACAATATGGACATGACCGTCCTGATGCACGACAACAATATTTATGGCCTGACCAAGATGCAGACTTCTCCAACCTCACCATTGGGATTGATCAGTAATACCAGTCCACGCGGTACGCAGTTACAGCCGATCAACCCTCTCAGCGTCACCCTCGGGGTTGCCAACGCGTCCTTTGTTGCCCAAGCCGTCGACTGGATACCGGATCTGTTGTATCAGACGATCTCGCGGGCTTTCCATCACAAGGGATTTTCCTTCGTGCGTATCTTGCAGCGGTGTCCGGAATATGTCCCGGTTCTGTTTGAAGAAGCGGTCAAAGACCCTTCAAAAATTCTCCTGCTCAGCCATGAAAATGGACTCAAGATCAGCGCTGACCTTTCCAAAGTCTATCGCAACCAGGAAAAACACGACCCCAGCAATGCTGACCGGGCAAGGGAAATAGCGGCGATGACGGATCGTATACCGATCGGAATTCTCTATCATAATCCCGATGCTCCGCGTCATGAGGATGTCGAGTATCCCGACAAGCTGGGAACACCGCAGATGATCAAAACGGTTCTCAATGAGGAATTTGATAAATTTACGATCTAGCCTGTGCGTGAAAGAACCTGTGTTGTTATGAACAAAACGATCAACCTTATCGCCTTTAACCTTATCGGAAAGACCGCAGAAAGCGGACTTGATGACATTAGCGGGCTGGACCTTCAACCTGCTCTTTATGCTGGCTTCACGGATTTGAATAAGCTCCGTCACGACTTCCCAGTGGTGCTTGGTAATTATGATGATGCGGGTTCATTCGCTCGTTCCCTTTCGGCCATCGTCAACGACATTCTCAAGAAAAATGCCCCGCAGGGTTCGGAAGGCGAATTCATGCGGTGCCAAATCCTGAACATCGAACAGGAAATTCGTGAAAACATCGCTGGCAGTGCTGGCTTATCCCTGATGGAAGCATGGGTGACCGCCACTCATAATCTCCGTTCTCGTATCGATAACAACTTGCTAAAGGCCTTCGATAAATGCCTGGAACATATCTGGGGCGCCCTAAAATTTGATGGCCAGATCATCGATTGCAATGCTGCGTTACCCATAGCCATGTTGCGACAGGCGTGGGCGATTGATCAGAGGAAGAAGGCATACGCCTCCCGGAAAAGAGTGGATGAACTGATCCTCAGGCTGGAGCACATTCTTGGAGCCGAAATAAAAAAATCCAAGGAAACTCTTTCGCCTAACAGCCTGAAGGGCTCGGTGGGCTCAAGTTTCGAGAATGCGTTTGATTTCGAGGTCATGTCACGAGTTCTGACACCGGCCAATCCGCGAGACCGGTTACCCGAAGGCCGCCGCCAACGCATCCTTGACACCCTTAAAGTTCTGCAATCCCAGCGGTTCTTTAAATCGGCAAAATGGAGTCAGAAGAAAAGCCGTCGTGCCGGTCCCTTTTCGTTTCTGTTTAAAAGTGCTGCTTCAGCATTAAGGGCGATTGAAAGTCGTATTTCGGATATGGTCGAATTGATCAGGGTAATCTCCATCGCCGAGCTCGAAATCGCAAACCGCTATGAACCGGCAAAGCATGATGCATTCTTTGCGAAGTTCGATGAATCCTCCTTGCTGCCGGAAGATCTGGCCTTTTTCCCGACCTATCTGATCTGGCTCGATGGGGGACCCAAAGGTGCAAAAGACAAAGCCCGGATACTCAAACTGCTTTCTTCGGGTATGCCAGTCAAGATTTTGGCGCAAAACGAGGATATCCTGGATAGTTTGACGGGATCCAAAAAACGGTTGCCTTTTGGCGACAAGAGTTGGCAACTTGCCAATATGGCTATTAGCCTCAACGACGTATTCGTGCTCCAATCGAGCAGTGCAAACCTCTACAAGGTGCGCGACAAGCTCTGGGACGGTTTGACATATTATGGGCCTGCGCTGTTTTGTGTGTTCTCTAGTGGAGACCTCAACGGCCCCGGGTTACCATCTTATCTGGTATCGGCCGCAGCAACAGAATCGCGGGCTTTCCCAACCCTGTCATATGATCCCTCAAAAGGCCCTGACTGGGCTTCCCGGCTTTCCATTAGTTACAATCCGCAACTGGATAAGGACTGGCCGGTCCATAGCTTTTCCTATGAAGATGAAGACTTACAGCGGTTATCGGAAGATATTGTCTTTACCTTTATCGAGTTTGTCGCCAGTGACAAAAGGTTCTCAAACTTCTTCGCCCGGGTCCCGCGGAGGGAATGGAGCGAAGCCATGGTGCCGGCTGGCCAATACCTGGAAGCGAACTCTGATGAGCAGGGCAAGACCATCCCCTATGTTCTGATGGTCGATGAAAATCATATTCTGCACCGGCTCGTTGTTGATGACAGGCTGATCCGTGCGGCACGGCGCTGTCGTGAAATGTGGCATAGCCTTCAAGAAATGGGCGGCGTCCATAATTCCCACGCCCGGAACCTTCTGGAGCTTGAACGCGAACTCTGGCAGGCCGAAAAAGACAGTGAAATAGCAAAACTTAGAACGACGGCACTAGCAGACAGTACCACGAAAATCAGCGATCAGAAAGCCGCACCGAGTGAGCCGGAAACACCCGATGAGCCGGAGCAGGCCCAGAGCGTTTCCACCGACGATCCTGTCATCGAAACACCACGCTGCACAACGTGCAATGAGTGTACCGATATCAATCCACAGATGTTCTCCTACAACGATAATATGCAGGCATTTCTTGCTGATCTTTCGGCTGGTACTTATCGCCAGCTGGTCGAGGCGGCTGAGAATTGCCAGGTCTCAATTATCCATCCCGGAAAACCGCGTGATATGAGCGAGCCTAATCTGGATGAATTGATGGAACGCGCAGCATTGTTTCATTGAGCCCTGCCCTGCATGACCGTGAGAAAGCAAACAAAGAGCTGTAACGAATATTTTCATACTATATTTGGTTTCCTGTGAAAAACGCTAGAGTATCCGTATTAATCAAGTCCTGATTTCAGACCACATTCGATTATTTTTCACGAGAGTGTTTGCCAGGATAATAAGCTTTTGCATAACTGCGGTAATGGCGACTTTGGATGGTTTCCCTGAATAGCCTCTGGATTTGTAGATACCTTGCAGTTTAAAAATTGAAGCAAGGAGTTAAAGATCGTGGTGCACTCATGGTGCACTTGCTGATGAAAACGGGTGAATAAGGGGGATACAGGGTGAAAGTCGATTTCAGTTAACTCAATATTTTCATTATCGTTATCGATCTGGGGTGATCCTGGCCATTCATTTGCCTCGGTCTCTTAATCAGCGGGTTGCAGGTTCGAGTCCTGCTGCGCCCACCAATGTTTTCAATGGCTTAGCTGGAAACGGTTAGGTCATTTTTCTTTTCAAGTGACCTATAGGATTGATTAACTGCAGAGTTGCAAGAGAGAAGTGGCTCGGTTTGTTTGAACAGTATGAAGGGGTTTTATAAGTGGATGCTGGCCCTTGTTATGCTGCAGACGGTACTGGTTGCTGCACATTGAAGTAAACCTGATCGGGTGTCTGTCCGTCAAGCGATGAATGTGGACGCTTGGTATTGTAGAAGATCAGGTATTTCCCGATGGCGGCGCGAGCCTCGGGAACGTTGCTATAGGCGTGTAGATAAACCTCTTCGTATTTGATTGTTCGCCACAGCCTTTCCACAAACACATTATCCCGCCAGGCTCCTCTGCCGTCCATGGAAATGGCGATTTCGGCATCCTTCAGCACCTGGGTAAAAGCAATGGATGTGAACTGGCTGCCCTGATCGGTGTTGAAGATATCCGGTTTGCCATGCCGGGCCAGTGCCTCCTCAACCGCTTCAATGCAAAAGTCCGTCTCCAGGGTAATGGAAAGCCGCCAGGATAAAACCCGACGTGTGAACCAGTCGATAACAGCGGCCAGATACACAAAGCCACGAGCCATGGGAATGTACGTAATATCCATTGCCCAGACCTGATTGGGCCGAGTAACGGAAAGCTTGCGCAAGAGATAGGGGTAGATCTTGTGTCCCAGCACAGACTTTGAAGTATTCGGGCGCCGGTAAATTGCCTCAATTCCCATGCGCTTCATCAAGGTGCGAACGTGCAAGCGGCCAACCTTGTAGCCTTCGCCAATCAACAGCCCTTGCAACATCCGACTGCCAGCAAATGGATACTCCAGATGCAACTCGTCGACCCGGTGCATCAGGGCCAGATTGACGCTGGGTACAGGGCGTGGTGTATAATAGGTACTGCCACGGCTGATCCCCAAAGCTTTTGCCTGCCTGGTGATGGAGAGTTGATGGGTACGGTCTATAATCGTTTTGCGCTCAGCAACCCCGCCTTGGTGAGCGCCCCTTCTAAAAAATCATTTTCCAGGGTCAGTTCGCCAATCTTGGCGTGCAGTGTTTTCACATCGACAGGTGCATCATCTGATGACGGCTTCTTATCACGGCCAAAATATCATCTGCTCCAGCAAGAAGTTGATCGCGCCATTGTTTAATTTGGTTGGGGTGAACATCAAACTGTTGAGCAAGTTCGCCGAGCGTCTGTTCTCCGCGAACAGCTGCAAGGGCAACTTTGGATTTGAAAACGGGTGTGTGATTCCGGCGTGGACGTCGTGTCATTATGGTTCTCCTGTTGATGGCAAAGTATGCCAGGTACAAACCAAAAATCCACTTATCTTAACTGTTCAGATTTCCCGAGCCACTTCTTTCTTTGGTAAATGAAGCGATATTTACAATGGCGAGAAGATCGAGAACTGTTTCAGATGGCCTGCACAACTTAACGCCTTTGGGTGAACATACAATTGGGGGATTCACCAATATTGGGTACTCCAGCATTGCCTGTAGAATCGTTTCATCATCAACTTCCTTTTCTAGAAGTCCAAGGTCTCCAGCCGGCGATTTAGTTGTTCGGAGGGCGGACCCTGGCGTTATATCTGCCGCAGCAAACAGGGCTTGTAATTGCGATTTTGTCCATCCAGTTTTCAGGTATTCAATTACTATTGGCTCTTCTCCGGACGCACGGATCTTTCAAGTGTGTTTCGTGAAGTCTCGCAGTCCGGGTTGTGATGGATTACAGTGGTCATATGTTTACTCCGTTTTGGTAACCTTAACCCTTTGAAATCGCGGTTTCCAATGCCAACTTTGCCATGCACAACTTGTAACAATGCTCAAATTCAGGGCATTTTTGACATTCATCCCATTCCGCTACGTCAAAACTGATGCTTTTGTCGGAGGATACCAATCCTTTTGTATCTAACTCAAATCCGAAAACCTTACCTTGCATGTTCCGGTTCCTTGAAAAGTGCAAGCTGTCGTGAAACATCGTTCCATAGCAGTCTTTATATTTGGTCATGATATAGTCATCTTTTCTGATTTAATTTTGTGGAAAATGATTGCGGGTTTTGTTTGCGAATGCGACCAGCGACAACATCACAGGCACCTCAACCAGCACACCAACAACCGTCGCAAGTGCCGCGCCCGAATTGAGCCCAAAAAGGCTGATTGCCACAGCTACTGCAAGTTCGAAAAAATTAGATGTTCCAATCATGGCACACGGGGCTGCTATCCTGAATGGAACGCGCATGAACCATGCTGCCGCATAGGCAATAAAGAAGATGCCATACGATTGAAGCAAAAGAGGTATTGCTATTAGAACAATGAGAAGAGGTTGTGACAGAATCACACTGCCCTGAAAGCCAAATAACAGAACAACCGTTGCCAAGAGGCCAACAATTGAAAACGGTTTTAGCTTGGCGGTAAAGCTGGAAACCGCTTCAATATTGCCGGTGCCCCCAATAAGCATTCGGCGGGTAATTATGCCTGCGAGCAACGGCACGACGACGTACAGAATAACAGAAAGAGCAAGCGTATTCCATGGCACAGGAATATCAGTAACGCCAAGTAGCAAAGCGACGATGGGAGCATAGGCAAAAATCATAATCAAATCATTAACGCTGACCTGAACGAGGGTGTAGTTTGAATCTCCGCGTGTGAGTTGTGACCAAACAAAAACCATAGCCGTACATGGCGCTGCGCCAAGTAAAATCAGCTCAGCAATGTAGGAGTCCGCATCGCTTGTAGACACGAAATCCACGAAAAGGTATTTGAAGAACAACACGCCGAGTGCCGCCATGGTAAAGGGCTTTATCAGCCAATTGACAACAAGAGTGATAATAAGGCCTTTAGGTTCATCAGTGACATGAGTGATACTGCCAAAATCAACTGATATCATCATCGGGTAGACCATCGCCCATATGAGAATCGCTACAATAAGATTAACATGAGCATATTCGATGCTAGCGAACACTTGAAAAAGATCGGGAAAAACCTGACCCAAGAGAATTCCCAAAAAAATTGAAAGAGCGACCCAAATAGACAGCCATCTTTCAAACACACCGATAACCAGCGGATCTCCTATATTGTCCTTCATAATTTCACCCTCAGCCATCACAGGCAATTTCTTCAATGATAGGTTGACAAGTAGCTGGATTACCCCCGCAACAGTCTTCCATCAGGAACGCAAGCAGGCGACGTACAGCCTCAAAATTTGCAAAATAACGAATTGTTCTGCCTTGCCGCTCATTTTGCACAAGTCCTGCGTTCAACAAGACAGTGAGATTGGCTGACATGGTGTTTTGACGAACATTTAGCATATCGCCTATCTCGCCAGATAAAGCCCCCTCAGGGCCCGCTTTTATGAGAAGGCGAAAAACGTCGAGTCGTGTATGCTGACTCAAAGCTGAAAAAATCGTAGTAGCATCTAATATATCCATATATCATGATTACTGGATATATTTAATGTTGTCAATAATGGATTCAGTACAAACAACTTCATAATTATGACTGTCCAGGGGATAGGCGACTTATAATTTACCCCGATTCCCCCCAGATATCTCCGGCGAACGGGTCACCGAAAGAACCTCCTTAAATCCCACTTTCTGCCTATCATCATCCACCATCATTGCCCTACCTTGTCCGCCAGGGGCCGCCACTTTTGGATCCGGTTATTGCCGAAATCAACGACGAAAACGGTTCCGTTGTCCGCCACTGCGACAGCCGTCACATAGGAAAACTGCCCGGCGGCGTTGCCTTTATCTCCGAATGACGACAGGAAGGTTCCATCCGGGGTGAATTTTTGAATTCGATTGTTATAAAAGTCAGCAACGAAGACCATTCCACTTCCATTAACTGCTAAGCTCGTTACCGTGGCGAACCAACCGTTGAACGGGCCGAAAATGTTCATGCCAAAAGGCCCGCCCCACTTGCGTAAGAAACGGCCATCAGGGGCGAATGCCTGCACCCCGTCATTATAACCGTCGCCGACAAGAATAACGCCTCCCTGGCCCAGAACAACATCGTTGGGATAGTTAAACTCACCGGAGCGGATACCAACCACGCCCGTTGTGCCCCATTGCCGGATGAATTTTCCGTCCGCGCTGAGTTGCTGGATTCTTTGGTTATAAAAGTCCGCCTGTCCTGCCCCCTATAACTGAGCCACTTGTGGTATAAATATTTTAGTTATTGAGCCGCTACCATTCCTTGGACCACCCGGCACAGGAATTTTCCATTTATGATGCCCTTTGGGCGGAAGGAGAGTTCTATGAAGAAGTCAAAGTTTACGGAGTCACAGATGGCCTTTATTTTGCGCCAGGCAGAAGAAGGCACGGCGGTTGCGGAAGTTTGCCGCAAGGCCGGCATTTCGGATGCTACTTTTTATAATTGGCGCAAGAAATACGCAGGCTTGATGCCTTCAGAGATGAGGCGTTTGAAGCAACTTGATGAAGAAAACAATCGGTTGAAAAGACTGGTTGCCGATTTGTCACTGGACAAGGCAATGCTACAGGATGTCCTCAAGCGAAAGCTCTAAGGCCTGCTCGCAAACGCCAACTTGTAGATGAGATCAAACAGGACTGGAAAGTATCGATCCGACGCGCCTGTTTGGCACTTTTGTTCGGAAGGTCCACCTATCATTACAAGTCTAAGCGTAGCGATCAGGCCGTTCTTAAAGACCGGATCAAGGAAATAGCACAATCACGTGTCCGTTACGGCTATCGACGTATTTATGTTTTGCTACGACGAGAAGGTTGGATGGTAAATGCCAAGAAAGTTTATCGACTGTATACGGAGATGGGCCTGCAATTGCGCAATAAAACACCTAAACGGCGAGTTAAGGCAAAGCTGAGAGAAGATCGCCAGGATGCGACACATAGTAATCAAGTTTGGGCTATGGATTTTGTCCATGATCAACTGGCAACGGGTCGCAAACTGCGTATTTTAACAGTTATTGATATCTGGTCGCGATTCTCGCCAATCGTAGATCCCAGGTTCAGCTATAAAGGAGAAGATGTCGTGCAAACTCTCGAACATGCTTGTCGGCAAATTGGCTATCCAAAATCCATTCGTGTGGATAATGGTTCCGAGTTTATCTCCCGCGATCTGGATTTGTGGGCCTATCAAAGAGATGTTGTTCTGGACTTCTCACGTCCCGGCAAACCGACCGATAATGCCTTCATAGAGTCCTTCAATGGGAAGTTCAGGGCGGAATGTCTGAACACACATTGGTTCATGAGCCTTGACGATGCCCGCTCAAAACTGGAGAATTGGCGTAAGGACTATAATGAAGTCCGACCACACAGTGCTATCGGGAATAAACCACCGATATCATTGTTGAATGACTCACAAGCGGCACCACCGCTTTGAGCGATTACCCCGGAAAATTCCTGTGCCGGGTGGTCCAAGGAATGGTAGCGGCTCACCGGTGCCAGAAACTCTACAGCAAAGTGGTACATAACAAGGGGGCTTTACACCCAGGGCAAAATAGAACGCTGGCATCAAACCCTGAAGAATCGCATCCTGTTAGAAAATTACTTTCTACTAGGCGACTTAAATCAGCAGATCGAGGCTTCCATCGAATATTACAATCATCAACGATACCACGAGAGCCTGCAAAATATCACTCCTGCAGATATCTACTTCGAGCGTGGACAAATAATCTTAAATCGAAGGAAAAGGATCAAACGAAAGACCATTGAAGCACGGCGTTTGCAATACCGCAAAACTGCCGCATAATACAAACAACAGATGAGCCAGTATCTTTCTTAATTCAAACCCTCATCTGTCTAAATACCCTGACCACGAACAGTGATGACGTACGTCCGGTTCTCAACTACACTGAGAACTGGCCAGTGGGACTGGTACCATGCTAGCGTAATAACAAATTTGAAAAGGAGTAAATACAGGATGGCAAAAAAACTATGAAGAAGGCTGCCACGACAAAAACTACACCAGCCAAGGAACCGGTAAAACGATATAAAGCGAAACCTGAAGGTATTAGTGACCGCCACCACCTAAACAATATTATCCAGACAGGTACCGGTTGTACGACTAAAGCTGCTAAAGAGACTATGGATAGTTTGATCGGTACGATCACAAGCACTCTTAAGAAAAATCAGAAACTCCAACTTGTTGGTTTCGGATCGTTCACAGTTGCAAAGCGTGCAGGCCGCTAAGGTCACAATCCACAAACAGGCGAAGCATTTCGAATCAAAGATTCAAAGGCAGTCCGCTTTAAAGCTGGGCAAAAGTTGAAGCGCTCAATCTAATCCATATTGGCACATACCCTGGATATCAATGCCCAAACAATCCTCATCTCTATCTTTTTCGAACCTCCTGATGATGATAACTGGGAAGAGGTCATCAAGAATTTTGATCTTTCAAAAACCCGAGCAGAGCAATTGTGCAATGGTGTTGTAGAGATCGTCAAAGCCATTAATAAAAATATTGCTTTCGATACCCAAGTTTCAAAGGGGCGTGATCGGACGGAAATACTTAAATACTTCCATGATATTTCAAAACCTCTCGAAAAGCTTGAGACAACCCTTACCAACAGCGACCCTAACAGCAACAAAACGCTATCGATTATTTTCAGCCGTGAGCTTGCCGAGCTTCTCGGGAACCGAGGGCTGGCACATCTCTTGCCTGGACACCCAAAACCACATCCTCCAACAATTCATGATCTGGACAGCCATGATGCTGAGAGCCGTGACGGGCTTTACGATGCACTTGACGATGTCCATTACATTTTTGAGCGTGAAAGTATTGCGCAGAATACCACTCATATTCTCCTCCAAAGGTTGGCTGGTGCGCTAAATACGCCCCTAGCTAAATTTCTTGAAATCGAACGCCAGGCAAAAGGTGGTAATCCTGGTCGAAGATATCTAAACTACGTTATCCAGCAATTAGCCATTCTGTATCAGGATATTTTCGAGAAAGAACCAACCCGAACGAGACCAGGCCGATTATCTAAAAATACCACGATCCCTAAAACTGGTCAATTTGTGCTTCTTTGCGAATTGGTTCTGAGCACACTGGATATGGATACAGGCGGAGTAGAAAGTGCTGTTGACCGCACTCTATCCCGCCTTGATCTATAAAATTTCCTGAATCGTCACAACCGCACCAAAATCCGTACCGGTTGTGACGACATGTTTCCTAAACACCTGCAATATAATCAGCAGATGGAAACTAAAAACCACAATCAGTATTCCGACAATCATCAGGCCCGACGATCGGGTGACCTCGACATTACCTCATTGAAGCAATTAGCCCGTCTTCTCGCCCGCCAGGCAGCCCGTGAAGTGATGTCAGATACCGTTGTGGATACGTCCATAAATTCACCCCAAAGCGAGATTGGTGATGAAAAACACTGAACAATTTCGACCAACACGCCTACTGACTAAACCGGAGGCTGCCCGTTTTCTGGGTATCTCTAATCACACTTTAGACCGCCTGGTGGCACAAGGCATTGTTGCCATTGTGCGCCTGGGTGGGACAAGACGTTTCATCATGGATGATTTGTTGGAAACAATAAAACAAAATCGATTTGGTGGCGATGGTTGACGTAATTTGTCATGCTTTGTCGCTGCTTTGAATGCAATTCATAAGTATTAGTGAAAATATTACACAAGTAAATAGCACGGTTAATTGTTGCCTATATTCACTATATCTTATATTTGTCTTAGCTTGTCTTCACTTGTCTATCATTGTCTACTATACTTCTTCACGAAAGGATGCCACCATGACCTGCGATAACCCCTTTTCTAACGCCTCCATCCCCTCCTTCGAATAGGTCCGAGATCAGATTGCGTCTGACTACTCTATCCCGCACCAACCGCGCATGGATCTTGTATCGGGCATCAATGTACTAGAGAAATGCTTCAGTTTGCCGCTCTCCATGATCCCGGCGAATGGTGAGTTTCTCCGTCAAAAGTTCAAGAACTTTCGCCATATTCAGGCCGGCGTAACCAAGCGACGCGTGCGGAATGTCAAGTCATTAGCGCTACGGTCGATGCGTACGGTCGGTCTCTCTACAAAACTGGCACCTTATCAATTCACCATGTCTAAGGATTGGCAAGGTCGATACGATACCCTGCCTGACCGTTACTTCAGAACAACCCTTTCCCGGTTTATGCGGTATTGCTCAAAGCAGAGCATATTACCGAGCGAAGTGGATAATGCTGTTCTGGAGTCTTTCCTAGAGGCACTTAAAATTGAAAGCCTGACAAAGAACCCGAAAGTACTTTACCAATCCGTCTGCCGACTGTGGAACAAGATGGCTAAGGCCGACGAAGACTGGCCCCGAACCATACTTACCGTGAAGTGTTATGATATAGACCGCACCTACGCGATCGATGCCGACTTGATCCACCCAGAATTGCAATGTGCCAATGATAGCTATCTGAAATTCCTAGAAGGCAGCAAGCTCTTCGGGGGCCTCCCCAAACCTTTTCGTCCCTCCAGCATTTCCTCGACCAAGGGTAATATTCACCGTTACCTCTCCGCGTTGCACCATAGTGGGTTTGACGTCATGTCGCTCCGCAGCCTTGAGGGTATGGTTGCCTTCCCTGTCTTCAAACGGGCTATGGAATGGCTTTGGGAGCGGAATAACAACAAGACATCGTGCTCGATTAGTGGGATTTCCTGGACCGTCCGTTGCATCGCCGTAAAACACCTAGATTGTGATGATGCGACGGCGCAATTATATAAAAAGGCGATTGAATCTTTACGTGTTCACCAAATATGGCTCAGCGTAAAGAACACCGCTACCCTCAAGCAATTTGATGATAAAAAAGCCGTTTTCCGATTTTTAAATTACCCTGACGATTTGTTCGAGGTCGCCAAAAAATCCACCGGCCAGAAAGCCTCCCTGCTTGCCCAGACCGCCGTCGCCACCCTGATTCTCATCTTCGCTCCCATGCGCCTCAAGAATCTACAAGAGCTCAACATCGACAAGAACCTGAATTGGATAGATGACCGTCTTCACATCAATATCCCAGCCGAAAAAGTAAAAAACAATGAGGAACTGAACTTCATCCTTCCACACGAACCGTCAATTATGGTCCGTGAATATATTGACCGCTTTCGGTCCATGTTCAGACCCGAGGCCAATCCATTTCTCTTCCCTGGCCGCAACGGTGGTCCCAAGGACGATTCAGCCCTTCGAAGGCATATATCTAACATCCTGTTCGATCGCACAGGCATTCACCTCACAACGCACCAGTTCCGCCATGTCGCAGCCAAGCTATTGCTCGACGATCGACATGGACACTATGAGGTCGCCCGCAAACTCCTTGACCACATGAGCATGGCGACCACATACGAACATTACGCCGGTGCGGAAACGCAAGCCGCGATCGATCTTTATGATCGGGTGATACTGGAGCGCAAACACGGCCGGTCGGGCAAGGCTGAGGTAAATGATGACGCCCCCTTCCTTGATCCCTTCAATCCATTTTTGAAAGGAGCACGGCGATGATACGCAAACGAACAGCATTACACCTATCGGAATGGCTTGAGCTTGATCAAGACCTCTGGAAAGCAGCGAACAGCAGCGGAAAATTCCTGGAGCCTGATGGAAAAGCGGCTCACTGGAAAACAAAGACCCGCAATGGGGTCATAAAACGCTATAGCTTATGGCTTGGATACCTTACCTCGGTTGATTTACTGGTAGATGACAGCAAGCCATCTGAGCGCCTCAGCAAAGACTCCCTGACCGGTTATGTAGGGTGGCTAGAAGCAAGGAGTAACGCATCAACCACAATCTCATCGTGTATCCGTGATCTGAGAGAAGCCCTTCGTGTTATGGAGCCTGATGCCGATTTAGGCTTGATTACAGAGCTTACCATAACTCTTCATGCCAGAGAAAAACCGGTACGGGTAAAACATACAAGGATTATGCATCCTGATGTCCTGCTCTCAGGTGCTTTAGCATTGTTAGATAATGTCCCTAATGCCAAGTTCAGCAACAATACCTGCCAGGCCACTAAATATCGCGACGGGCTAATCATTGCCTTCCTCACCTGCCGACCTATTCGTCTTGCGAACATAACCAGTATATCCCTGGGCCAGCAGTTAATCCTTCATAATGAGCGATGGCATTGCAGCTTTGAAGCTGATGAGATGAAAGACAACCGTCCACTTGCATTTTCATTCCCTGAGCGTCTGGTCCCTTATCTTGAAATCTATTTTGATATTTACCGGCCCGTTCTTCTCAAGGGCAAGGATAGTTGTGACTTGTGGATATCAATCCGGGGACAGCGCATGAGTGAACAAACAGTTTATTGGGATATATGCCGCCTGAGCGAGGAGCTTTTTGGACAACGTATTAATCCACATCTGTTCAGAGATTGTGCGGCGTCTGCCCTTGCCACAGAAGACCCGGAACATATTTTGGCTATAGCGCGCATTCTCGGCCATGCATCCATTACAACGACCCAGCGTCATTACAATCAATCCCAGATGACTGCAGCTGTAGATATCCTTCATAAAGTCCTTGCCGATATTAGGAATCAGCCAGATGATAAACAACACTGGAGCCGGGAATAACATAATGAGAAAGGCTACAGCAAAGGCCATGAACAAGGTGGATGCATGTAAATGAGCAAAGATAACGACACCATACACCATAAAGCCAGAGAACTGATCGAGCGCCTTGGCAAGGCGGCTCTTCAATATGCGCAAGACCGAACCAATCTAGTCAAGGAGCACGGCGATACTCGCGCACTCGATCAAGCCTATTTGCTCTTGAGCGAAGTCGAGAGCCTATTAAGCAAGGAGAGTTAACATGCGTGCGGCTATATACGCCCGGTATTCGTCTGAACTGCAATCAGAATCTTCAATTCAGGATCAAGCACGTGATTGCACTTTACATATTCAACGGGAGAACTGGTCACTTTCAAAAATTTATTCTGATGCCGCTATCAGTGGGTCAACAACACTACGCCCTGGATATCAGGAAATACTTTTAGATATCCGCACAAAAAATTTCGACGTAATTGTCACTGAAGCGCTCGACCGTCTGGGCCGTAAGCTTGCAGATATTGCTGATCTTCATGACAGGCTGACTTTCAGGAACGTCAAAGTGATGCCGTCAATACCGGTGAGATTACACCCATGCACATCGGCCTACTGGGAACGATGGCTCAACTTACTCTAGCCGACCTTCGAGATAAGACAAAAAGAGGACAACTCGGCAGAATCAGGCAAGGACGGCTTGCAGGTGGGAAGGCGTATGCATATGACATTATAGGTGGTGGATCTGATGATGACCGTGGCAAGCGCAGAATCAACATTGAAGAAGCAATAATAGTACGCAGGATTTATAAAGACTTTGCCCAGGGTAAAAGCCCGAGGGCTATTGCCAAGGATTTAAATCTCGAAAATATTCCAGGCCCAGGAGGCAGACCATGGAGAGATACGACGATTCGTGGTCAAGTGGCCCGAGAAACCGGCATTTTGAATAATGCCACCTATATTGGAAAGCTGGAATGGAACCGGTGTTCATTTATAAAAGACCCAGGCACAGGAAAACGCCTTGCCCGTCCGAACCCACCAGATAAGTGGGAAGTCGTTGACGTTCCAGACTTGCGTATCATCAGCAATGAGCTTTGGGAGCGTGTAAAAATACGTCAGCACGAAGTTCACATAGAAATTGGCCGCGATGAAAAAGGCAATGCATTAAACAGGGCGCATCGAAAGAAGTTTATCTTCAGTGGCCTTCTTAAATGTGGCGAATGTGGTGACAATTACACCATGTCTGGAAAAGATAGATACAGTTGCTCAACCCGCCGCACCAAAGGCACCTGTACAAATAAAATCACAATCACCCGTCAGGCAATTGAAGAACGTATTTTCTCAGGGTTAGGCGATAAACTAATGACGCCAGACCTGCTTGATATATTCGTTAAGAACTACAATGCCGAGATCAAATTACTGCATAAAAACATTAATCAGAAACGTAAGACTCTGGAAAAAGAATTAAACCGTATCGAACGTAAAATTGCTGGTATGTTAAAAGCCATAGAAGACGGAATGTATTCAGCCTCTATGAAAAAGCGGATGGCGACGCTCGAGAATCATAAATCTACCCTTCTACAAGAACTCAAAAAACCAGACCCTGCACCAATCTATATACATCCGAACCTGCCAGCGCTTTACGCAAAGATAGTTAAGAATCTTGGGAAGGCTCTGGATGACAAGGGTGTTCGGAACGAAGCCTCGCAGATTATTCGCAACCTCGTTGACAAGGTTGTTCTCTCTCCCGGTAATAATCCCCGAGAATTAAATGCTGAGCTCTATGGGGAATTGGCAGGAATACTGGCTATTAACGAAGATAACTCCCTTAAAAAAGCAGAGAGTCAACTTTCGGTGGTTGCGGGGGTGACCTGTTCCCCAACTTCCTACCATTCATAAGCAGAGCCCCTGTTCCAATTGATGCCCTTTTGGGGCGGTTATTGCAACAGTCATCCGGGCATGCCCGGATGACTGTTGCTTCGTCCAATTCTTGTGAACCTGGATAGG